>NZ_JBHUOV010000001.1:520248-1165324 GCF_042686125.1 Lacinutrix iliipiscaria | reverse complement strand
ACATTTGCATCACTGTTACTGGTGTTCCTAAATAATTATAAGTCACGGTGTAGTCTGTACTTGCATTCAAATCTGAAATGGTAATACTACCATCAGCTAAAGAACAATCTGTTGGGTCTTCTGAATTAAAAAGGCTATAGCTTACACCTAATAACTCAGCAATATTATCATCTGTAAGTGCCCTATCCCAATATCTAAAATCATCAATTGCCCCTTTAAAATAATTAGCAGGAACACCTAAATCTCTATCATGTCTTCCTATACAGCCAGGACCTGTTGAGTATTGTAGAGCACCTCCAGTACCTGAATAACTTCCTCCATTTTCTAAACAATCAACATATATTTTCATATTAGTCGCAGAATTGACAATTATGATAATATGATGCCAAACATTAGTGTCAATAGCTACATTTGTAACAAAACTTCTTCTCGTTGAAGATAAATAGCTATATGATCCATCACCAAAATTGATTGCATAATTACCTGTAGATGCTTGAGAATTAAAAAACACTCCTGTATTTCTATCTTCTTCAAAAGAAGTATTAAACACCTCTCTATCATCTAAACTAAAACTTTCATATTTAATCCAAAACGAAAAAGAAATTGGTAATTCAGGCTTTAATTGCGCAGTATTTGGGAAATTAATATAGTCATTAACACCATCAAAATATATAGCAGAATTAGGGTTACCTAATCGGTCAATACCGAAAGTTGCCCCAAAGTTAACACCATGATTATCATTTATGCTTGCATCAATAACATCGCCATTAAATGAATAATGAAGGAGTAAATTGTCGTTTAAATCTTGAGGAAATAAATTAGTGCATACAAGAAAGAATATAATGTATATGAGCTTCATTTGTTTTTACATTTTTCTCAAGTTTTAAGAAATAAAATTATTTTAATCTTCTTTATAATGTATATATATTTACAAGGTAATAAAAAAAACAATAATGAATTTTTTTATAAATATCTTCTATAGACTTATTTATCATCCTAAATTAAATTATATCATTAGAAATTTAAATTATTTATTTAAAGATTTACTATTAAATAAAATAAAAATTCCTCCATCAGGAATAATTAATTTAAAAACTGATTCGGGTAATTTAAAAATGGAGACTAATCAAACTAGCTATTTAACTCAATTGTTATTTTGGAATGGCTATAAATCTTTTGAATATTCTAAAATATTTGAATCTCTATCTAAAGACATAAGTGTTTTTTTAGATATTGGGTCTAATATTGGATACTACTCTTTATTAGCAATTAAAGCTAATCCTAAAATTAAGGCTTATGCTTTTGAACCAGCAAAAGGGCCTAAGCATTATTTACAGAAAAATATTAAGCTTAACCATTTTGAAAATAATATAATACATAAAAATATTGCACTATCTAATACTACTGGAAAAATAGATTTTTATGAAGTTGAAAATGTAAAATATCAATACTTAAAGTATAATTTAGCAGGAGAAGGAAATGCAGGTACAAAAACAACCTCTCGTAATTTCATTAAAAACTCAGTGCATTCTGAAACCCTAAACAAATTCATTGAGGATGAATCTATTGAGAACATTGATCTTATAAAGATTGATACTGAGGGCACTGAGGTAGATATTTTAAACTCCGGAAAAGAAAGTATAGTAAAATTTCAGCCTATTATTATTTGTGAAACTTTATTTAATAATATTGAGCCTGAATTAGATTTTTATTTTAATTCAATAAATTATTACTTTTTTAATCATACTCCTAAAGGATTAAAAAAAGTACCTACAATTAAGCGTAATGTTGATGATGGCATAAGAAATTGTTTCTTTGTACCTGAATCTAAGTTACATTTAATCTCCAAATTTGTTATCTAAAATTAAATTTTGAATTTTTACATCATCATTCCTGCACATAACGAGCAAGATTTTATAGCGCAAACTTTAGAATCCATAGCCAGTCAAACTTTACTTCCAAAACGTGTTGTGGTTGTGAATGATAACTCTTCAGACCTCACACAATCTATTGTCGAACGTTACACTTCAACATATGATTGGGTTAAGCTATTGCATTCAAAATCTTCAGACCAACATTTGCCAGGAAGCAAAATTATAAATGCCTTTTATAAAGGTTTTGAATCTTTAGATAACAACTATGATGTGATATGTAAATTTGATGCCGATTTAATCTTTCCTAAAAATTATTTAGAACAATTAGCGAATCATTTTAAAGCAAACGAAAAGCTAGGAATGGCTTCAGGTTTCTGTTATATTGAAAAGAATAATGAATGGATTTTAGAGAATTTAACTCGTAAAGATCACATTCGCGGCGCTCTTAAAGCATACAAAAAAGAGTGCTTTAACCAGATCGGACAACTAAAAACATCTATGGGTTGGGATACTGTTGATGAGTTATTAGCAAAATATCATAACTGGGAAATTTTAACTGATGAGTCACTACATGTGAAGCATTTAAAACCAACAGGTCTTAGCTATAATGAATCCTCTAAATATTTACAAGGCGAAGCCATGTATAAAATGCGATACGGCTTTATAATCACTCTTATTTCTGCATTAAAACTCGCTTATAAAAAGAAACGTTTTTCACTATTTAGAGATTATATTTCTGGATATTTTAAAGCTAAAAAAAACAAGGCTGATTATTTAGTCACTAAAGATCAAGGTGATTTTATTAGAAAGCTGCGATGGAAAGGTATTCTTAACAAGTTTAATTAAAACTCCAATTTTTATAGCTATTCGATGCTTCTAATTTATTTTCTACAGCATCATCTAATTCTGCAAAAAAATCAATGCCTGTAAGTTCTTCCACCTCATCAACAGAAACCACAAATTTGTATAGAGGCTCGTCAGAATTTTTATGAGGCATTAAAAAAGCTAACATTTTAGTCTGTCCAGAATTATTATCGATTAACACTTTATAAAACTGATTAGGCACAGACACTTTTTCTTCACCAATCGTTTTCATTTGTCCTTTTAAAATTCCTCCAGACACTACAAATACACCATCATATTTATTTGCCCAATAGCGTGTTTTTTGCTCTAAACGATTCCAAACACCTGAATTAAAATCATGCTTTTGAGGAGAAATATTAGAGGTTAAAAAAGTTTCATCATGTGCAAATTGACTGTATTTACGATCTCCTGCAGGACAAAGATGCCCTCGATCATAACCAGAGTTTTTATAATTACGCCAATGAGCAGCACCTGATTTCACCGCTTTATCTATTTCAAAATAAGGGCGTTTAAAATTTGTACTAGATAAATGCGATTTTTTTAATTCGTAAGCCACCCATTCAGCCTGTTCATGAGGCTCGCTATAGCTTAAAGAATAGCCTTCATGGTGGACAACTTGTCCAGTTGTACTTGTTGGCAAAAAATACGCGTTGGTCTCTGTTTTTACAGAAGTACCTTCTTCAATAATTTCTTCTGCTACTTGATGGTCAAAATAGGCATCATAAGCATACACACCTACTAGAATTATAATAGCAATAAAAGTGTATAGCTTTCTTTTAGTCATTTTAGTTTAAAGAGGCTAAACTCGTTTTTAAAGTTTCAATTTTAGCTAATGCATCAGCTTCTTTTTTCTTCTCACTAGCGACAACTTGTTCTGGAGCACCAGCAACAAAACGCTCATTAGATAATTTCTTTTGAACCGATTTTAAGAACCCTTCTGTATAGTTGAGTTCTTCTGTTAGTTTTTTAACCTCAGCCTCGATATCTATTGCACCAACCATAGGTATAAAATACTCATTTGATTTCACACGATAGGTTAAAGCACCTTCTATAGTTTCTGTGGTGTAATTTATAGCTTCAAGGTTTCCTAATTTAGCAATAACAGCATCAAAGGTTGTACTCGCTCTTTCATTATTTATTACAGAGAAACCAATAGTATCTTTAAAGGCTATATTCTTTTCTTTTCGAATGGTACGTATTCCAGAAATGACTTCAGAAGCAAAATCAAATTCAGAAATTAAAGTTTCATTAATGGCTTTAGTTTCAGGCCATTTTGAAATGATTAACGCTTCCTCTGGTGTTCTTTCAGCAATATAATGCCAAATATCTTCTGTTATAAATGGCATAAAAGGATGTACTATTTTTAAATTATCTTCAAAAATAGTAATCACACTTTTTAATGTTTTTGCATCGATAGGTTGTTGATATCCTGGTTTTACCATTTCTAAAAACCAACCACAGAAATCATCATATATTAATTTATAAGTTGTCATTAAAGCATCACTCAATCTATATTTGCTGAAATGATCTTCAATATCTATTAACGCTTTTTGAAACTTAGATTCATACCATTCAATAGCTATTTGACTTGCTTTTGGTTGCTCAATGTTTTCATCAACTTCCCAACCATCAACTAAACGATAGGCATTCCATATTTTATTCCCAAAACCTTTTCCTTGTTGGCATAAGGCTTCGTCAAACATCAAATCGTTTCCAGCAGCAGAGCTTAATAACAAGCCAACACGAACACCTCCAGCGCCATAATCTTCAATTAATTTTAAAGCATCAGGAGAGTTTCCTAAAGATTTACTCATCTTTCGGCGTTGCTTATCGCGAACCAAACCTGTGAGATACACATTATTAAAAGGCTTTTCGTCTTTATACTCGTAACCAGCAATAATCATACGTGCGACCCAAAAAAATAAAATATCTGGACCAGTTACTAAATCGTTGGTCGGATAATAATATTTAATCTCTTCGTTTTCAGGATTACGAATACCATCAAAGACAGACATTGGCCATAACCAAGAAGAGAACCACGTATCTAAAGCGTCTGTGTCTTGCTTTAAATCGTTAGTGGTTAAGTGTTGGTTGTTGGTTATTTTTTTTGCTTTTTCTAAAGCTTGTTCAATAGTTTCTGCAACGACAAAATCTTCTTTTCCATCACCATAGAAATAGGCAGGAATTTGTTGTCCCCAAAGCAATTGACGTGAGATATTCCAATCACGAATATTCTCCATCCAGTGACGATACGTGTTTTCGAATTTTTTTGGAAACAATTTAATTTCGGCATCTTCACCAAGAACTGCTTTAATTGCAGGTTTTACTAAATCTTCCATTTTAAGAAACCATTGGTCACTTAAACGCGGTTCGATAACTGCTTTGGTACGCTCTGAAGTCCCTACTTTATTAATATGAGTTTCAGTTTTAACTAAAGCCTCATTATCTTCTAACTCTTTAGCCACTGCTTTTCTCGCCACAAAACGATCTTGCCCTTCATAATGCAATCCGAAGCTATTTAATGACGCATCTTCATTAAAGATATCTATTACTTCTAAATTGTGCTTATCACCTAAATTCTTATCATTTTCATCATGAGCAGGTGTCACCTTCAAACATCCTGTACCAAATTCAACATCAACATACGCGTCTTCAATAATTGGAATGACACGATTACAAATAGGCACAATGGCTTTTTTTCCACGTAAGTGAGAGAAACGTTCATCATTAGGATTAATACAAATTGCTGTATCTCCAAAAATAGTTTCTGGACGTGTGGTTGCAATGGTTAATACATCATTACTGCCTTCAATTTTATAATTGATATAATACAATAACCCTTGACGCTCTTCATGAATCACTTCTTCATCAGATAAGGTTGTTTTAGCTTCAGGATCCCAATTTACCATGCGATAACCACGATAAATCAAGCCTTTATCAAACAAATCAACAAACACTTTAATGACAGCTTCAGACATATCGTCATCCATTGTGAATTTTGTTCTATCCCAATCACAAGAACAACCTAATTTTTTTAGCTGCTCTAAAATAACGCCACCATACTCGTGGGTCCAATCCCAAGCGTGAGCTAAAAACTCATCTCTTGACAAATCATTTTTGTCAATACCTTGCTCCTTTAATTTAGCAACCACCTTAGCTTCAGTCGCAATAGATGCATGATCTGTACCAGGAACCCAACATGCATTTTTTCCTAATAAACGTGCTCGACGAATAAGAACATCTTGAATCGTATTATTAAGCATGTGTCCCATGTGTAGCACACCAGTAACATTTGGTGGAGGAATAACAATCGTATAGGGCTCTCTGTCATCTGGCGTGGAGTGAAAATAATTATGTTTCATCCAGTAGCTGTACCACTTGCTTTCTACGCTATTTGCATCATATTTTGATGGAATACTCATACTTTGGAATAGTTTTTGAAATATATCATGCAAAAGTACTTATATTTTGTGTTTTGTGAAATTATATTAAAGTAATTAATATACATTTATATAGGCTGATTGCATTCACACTCATGCATTACGTCTAATAATTTTGCAGATTGCTTAAAAAGTAAGTAAGTTTACAATCAAATTAAAAATCAAAATGATGAAACAATTAATAACAATTTTATTTATCGGATTATTTAGTTTTTCAATTAGTGCTCAAGACAAAGTAGCTAAGATTGAATTTAAAGACACTACTATAGATTATGGAACTATAGAAAAAGGTGCTGATGGTGTTAGAACATTCGTGTTCACAAATACAGGAGATGCGCCACTTATTATTTCTAAGGTTTCTTCTAGTTGTGGTTGCACTGTGCCTAAAAAGCCTGATGGCCCAATTATGCCAGGAGAAGATGGTGAAATTCAAGTTAAATACGATACAAAGCGTGTAATGCCAATTAGAAAGACCATTACTGTACTTTCTAACGCAGACACACCTACAGTAGCCTTAAAAATTAAAGGTGAGGTTATTGATCCTGAAAAAACAAGTGTTCTTGAAAAAAGAGAAAAAAGTGTTATGGAAAACTAGGTTTTTTAATAACTCTTTAAAAAAAGCTGTTTGCACTCTGCAAACAGCTTTTTTTATTCTAATACACTTTCTAATTTAAATTGAAAATTTAACATTTCACCATCTCTATCAATTTTTAACCTTATGGTCTTTCCTGCCTTTTCATAAAAGAATTGGGTTACTTCTTGCAAAGTATAATCTGATGCATCTTTAGAGTTCACTCTTAAAATAACATCATTAATCCGTAAGCCTACCTTTTCGGCAGGAGAATCTTTTCGCAACTCCACAATAACAAACGCTGGTTTAATAGAATACCTATACTCTCGACTAAAAACAAGTCTTCCGCCAGGTGTTGTGTGATCTTTATTAGATCTTTGTGAGCGAATATCTGGCACTATGTTTTTTTCTTCTTGTACAAGTCTAATTCCGTTATGTTCAAGTTCGATACCACTTTTATTATAGCTAAACGGTTCATTAAAATACTTGCTCTTTTTAAGTTGAATTGTAGCTCTTTTATAATCTATTATAATATTAAATCGTTTTAAAATGTTTCCTGCAAGACTTCCGTTTCTATCCTTATGATTCTTGGCAAAAGAAATAGAAGTAGAATCTGGAAAGGCAACATTAGCATTAGGTAATTTAAAACTTTTTATAGAGAACGCTTCCATTTTCGAGCGCTGGCCATACACGCTTCCATTTAAGCCATGACCTAAAAAATCTTCAAAACTTTTTTCACCAACAGTTAATCCTAGAGCCTTATCTTTAAATAGCCATAAAGCGTCGCTACCTCCAGAATCTATTAATAATTTTACTGGGATTTTTTCTGCATCTACAGTAACATCTGCTTGTATATAGGGTTTTTTATTAAAAAAATCCAGACTTAAGGTCTCGCAGTTTTTACAATCGATATGTTGATATTTATCATTTTCATAGATTTTAATATATTTCCCTGAATAATTAATTTCGACAATAAAATCTTTAAAGAAATCATAGCCAATAATACCATGCACAGGCATACCAAGTCTTGGTGCAAAATTTAATTTAGAATTATAAACAGCATACAAATCTAAACTCACATTAATAGCGTCTCCAATTTTTATAATATTATTCCTTGAGCGTAAGGCTTCAACAGGTTCTCCTTCTCCAAGCCCTCTTAGGAATATTTTTTCTGTATTGTTTATTTTAAGCGTTTCACTTACATTTAAAATATTAAATACAATTGGCTTGCTAACACCAGTATCAAGAATAAAAGACAATTCAACACCATTAATTTCAACAGGTATTAAGATTAAATTATTAATAAGTTTGAACTTTATTTTATCCGCATTTTTTTTGTTTTGAATTACAAATTTGCTTTGAGAAAAAGTAAAAGTGCAGAAACTAAAAAGAAACCATAAAAAGAAATATTTTTTTTTCATTAGCTACTGCTATTATTTATAATAATCAATTTACAATTCTTTATTCTGAAATCAATATTTAGTATAGCTTTTTAAAAAAACTTTAAGATAATTTTTGCAACTTTGTGGACTAACATTATAAGAAATGCCAACAATTTCAAGAAAAGGGCAGCAAATGCCACAATCTCCTATTAGGAAATTAGTTCCTTTTGCTGAAGAAGCTACAAAAGAAGGAAAAACGATATACTATCTTAATATTGGACAGCCTGATATTAAAACCCCTCAAATTGCATTAGATGCTGTAAAAACGCATTCATTAGAAGTTCTAGCTTATACGAGATCTGAAGGCTCTGAAGAGTATAGAAGAAAAATTGCTAATTACTATAAGAAACATCATATTAATCTTTCACATAATGACATTATTGTAACAACTGGAGGTAGTGAGGCTTTACTTTTTGCCTTTGGAAGCATTATGGATACTGATGATGAAATCATCATTCCCGAACCATTCTATGCCAATTATAATGGTTTCTCAACAGCTTCAGGCGTAAAAGTTGTTCCCGTAATTTCAAAAATTGAAGACAATTTTGCTTTACCTCCAATCGAAGAGTTTGAAAAATTAATTACACCAAGAACTAAAGCTATTCTAATTTGTAACCCAGGAAATCCAACTGGTTATTTATATTCAAAAGAAGAAATTAAAAAATTAGCTCATATCGTTAAAAAGCATAATCTCTTTTTAATTGCTGATGAAGTTTATCGTGAATTTGCCTATGATGGAAACACACATTATTCAGTGATGCAAGAAGAAGGTTTAGAGGAACATGCCATAATGATTGATTCTGTTTCTAAACGCTATAGTATGTGTGGCGCTAGGATAGGCTGTATAGTTTCAAAAAACAAAGCACTTATTCAAACCGCTTTAAAATTTGCTCAGGCACGATTAAGCCCTCCAACTTTAGCTCAAATTGCTAGTGAAGCTGCTCTAGAAACGCCTCAAAGCT
This sequence comes from Lacinutrix iliipiscaria, assembly GCF_042686125.1. Taxonomy (NCBI): domain Bacteria; kingdom Pseudomonadati; phylum Bacteroidota; class Flavobacteriia; order Flavobacteriales; family Flavobacteriaceae; genus Lacinutrix; species Lacinutrix iliipiscaria. Next base: position 1,156,171 of record NZ_JBHUOV010000001.1, on the reverse strand, counting down.
ATTTTGATGCTGTTATTGAAGAGTATGTAGAAAGAAGAAACACCTTAATCTCTGAACTACAAAAAATTGAAGGTGTAAAAGTGGCCAATCCTAAAGGAGCTTTTTATTGTATTGCAGAATTACCGGTAAAAAATAGTGATGCTTTTGCACAATGGTTATTAGAGCATTTTGATGTAGATGGTGAAACGGTTATGGTTGCACCAGCTGGCGGTTTTTACTCAACTCCAGGTGTAGGTTTAAACCAAATAAGAATTGCCTATGTTCTCAAAAAAGAGAGCCTTATAAAGGCTGTAAACATTATCAAAGAAGCTTTAAAAGTATATAAAGACTAGTGCAAGTTCAACACAACATATCCTTAAAAGGCTATAATACTTTTGGTATAAATGCCTATGCTAAGCACTTTACCTCTATTAATACTATTGAAGATTTAATAAACACCTTACAACTTCAGGAGTATCAAGAACGGTTTATACTTGGAGGTGGAAGCAATATGTTACTTACCAAAGATATTGATGCACTTGTAATGCATATCAATTTAAAAGGTATTAATATTGTTTCTGAAAGTGATTCGTCTGTAATTGTAAAAGCACAGGCAGGAGAAAATTGGCATGAATTTGTTTTATGGTGTCTTAATCACAATTTTGGCGGATTAGAGAATCTGTCTCTAATTCCTGGAAATGTTGGCACAGCTCCTATACAAAATATAGGTGCTTATGGTATAGAATTAAAAGACCATTTTGTGTCTTGTGAAGCCATTGAAATTTCATCACTTAAAACAAAGTCCTTCTCAAATGCCGACTGTAAATTTGATTATAGAAATTCAATATTCAAACAAGAACTAAAAGGGCAGTATATTATAACAAGTGTAACTTTTAAATTAAGCAAACAAAATCACAGCTTACATACTAATTATGGCGCAATTGCGTTACAATTAGAAACTATGAAAATTAAAAAACCTACAATTAAAGATATATCTAACGCTGTGATTGCTATTCGCGAAAGCAAACTCCCTAACCCAAAAGAAATTGGAAATAGTGGCAGTTTTTTTAAGAACCCTGTAATATCGCTAAAATCATTTGAAACTCTAAAGCAAAATTTCCCTAATGCGCCAAGCTATCCTGTGTCAAATACAACCATAAAGGTTCCTGCTGGTTGGCTAATTGAGAAAGCTGGTTTTAAAGGGAAACGTTTCGGTGATTATGGTGTTCATGAAAAACAAGCATTAGTATTAGTAAATTATGACAATGCAAAAGGCTCAGATATTTTGAAACTCTCTCAACTGATTCAAAAAACAGTAAAACGCATTTTTAATATTTCTATTGAAGCAGAAGTAAATATTCTGTAATATTCAAAAATAAATCTATAACTTTGATAGCCTATCAGTTAGCAAATAACTAAATCATATCAACTTTTGAGTACATCTATAGAACAAGAGATCGTAAAACTATTACATAATGGCGACAAAAAAGCCATTACCTTGCTGTATGAAAATTACTCAGACACATTGTATGGTGTGATACTAAAGGTGATTACAGATACTGATCTAGCTCAAGATGCTTTACAAGAAACCTTTGTTAAAGTCTGGAAAAAAGGCAAAACTTACGATGTAAAAAAAGCAAAACTCTTTACTTGGTTATATAGAATTGCTTACAATACTGCAATAGATAAAGTCCGTTCTCAATCAAATAAAACAAGTAAAGAAGTCCAAATTGAAACTTCAAACGTATATAGATTAACAACAAAGAGTTTAAACGAAGATGTTATTGATATAAAAACGCATCTAAAAAGTATAGATGAAAAATATCAAATAGTAATAAACGCACTCTTTTTTGAAGGTTTAACACAACAAGAAGCAAGTGATGAATTAGATATTCCACTTGGAACGATTAAATCTAGATTAAAAATTGGATTACGTGAATTAAAAAAAATTTACAATCCAGAATTAAAAAAGTCATGAATGATAAAATAATTACATTTTTAAATTCAGATCTATTAGATAAGTACCTAATAGGAACAACTACTGTTGATGAAACAGAAATGGTAGAATCTTATATTTCTAAATATCCAGAGGTTAAGGATGCTTATACAACTTTACAACAAAACTTAGAAGTTGTTGCAAAAAGTAATGCTGTAGATGCGCCTATGCATCTATTAAACGACATTCTTAACGCATTAGATGATCAACCAGTTATCACTTTAGAAACTAAACCTAAACGCAAGTCTTGGTATAGTTTTGGTGTTGCTGCTAGTATTGCTGCATTAATTTTTGCTGGATCTACTTTTATGTTCTATATGAATAATCAAGACCTTTTGCGTGAAAATGAAATCATAGCAGATGAAATTTTTGATTTACGTAATGACATTGAGCAGAATAACAAAATGCTAAGTGATATCATGCAACAATTTAAACAGCTTAACAACCCTGAAACTCACAAGTATATTATTAAAGGTAATGAAAGAGCTAAGAATTTAAAAACTGTTGCATACATTAATCCTATTGAAAAAACATCAATGATTGATGTGGTTTCTTTACCACAATTACCTGAAGAACAATGCTATCAAATCTGGGCAGAAGTACAAGACAAAATGGTTAGTTTAGGTGTTTTAAGTGAATCTGACAGTCAGCTTATTCCGCTACCATATACAGAAAATGCTTTAGGATTAAACATTACTATTGAACCTAAAGGAGGAAATAAAAATGCTTCAATTGAAAAAACTGTAGCAGAAATTACTTTAAAAAAGTAATATTTCAATAAAAACCCATTATCAAAAAAGAATGCCTCGTTATACAAAACGAGGCATTTTTGAATATATCAATGACTAAAAAATAGTATCTTTGTAAAAAATTAAACACATGAAACTATTAGTCCTCACTTTAATCCTTTTAGGGTTAGCTATTGCTGGTATCGCTATTAAAATTTGGGCAAAAAAAGACGGTGAATTTGCAGGGACTTGTGCAAGTCAAAACCCAATGCTAAATACGAAAGGCGAAGCTTGTGGTTTTTGCGGAAAAACACCAGACCAATTTCAAGATTGTAACGAACCTCAACATTCTTAATTGTTCATGCCTTTACTTGATATTGCTTTCTACATTTTTGTCGTTGTAGTTGTAGTCCAAGTTGTTTACTACCTTTTCATATTTTCAAAATTTGCTTTTTTAAAACCTAAGAAAGCAACCCAAAAAGATATTGCTGTTTCTATTCTTATTTGTGCAAAAAATGAAGCTGAAAATTTAAATAAAAACCTTCCCTTTATTCTCAATCAAGAGTATCCAAAATTTGAAGTTCTATTAATCAATGACGATTCTCAAGATGACACTCTAAGTGTAATGGAAACATATGCTGCACAATACAACAACGTGAAAATGGTTAATGTAGCAAGAAACGATAGATTTTTAGGCAGTAAAAAATATGCCTTAACATTAGGCATTAAAGCTTCTAAACACAATTTTTTATTACTTACTGATGCCGATTGCAAACCAAACTCGAAATATTGGTTAAAAGAAATGAGTTCTCATTTTAGCAACACTAAAACTATTGTATTAGGCTACGGAGCTTATGCCAAAATTGAAAATTCATTTCTAAACAAACTTATACGTTTTGAAACGGTTTTAACAGCTTTACAATACTTTTCATTCTCTAAATCTGGAATACCATTTATGGGTGTAGGCAGGAATTTAGCCTACAGGAAAGACTTGTTTTTTAATGCTAACGGATTTCAAAATCATATGCAAATTCCGTCTGGAGATGATGATATATTTATAAATCAAGTCGCATCAAAAGAAAACACGACCATCTGTTTTAGTAAAAATAGTTTTACCATCTCTAATCCTAAAACCACTTTTAAAGATTGGCTAACTCAAAAAAGAAGGCATATCTCAACAGCAAAGCATTATAAGTCAATACACAAAACGCTACTTGCTTTGTTCTATATATCGCAATTCCTATTTTGGTTTTTATCCATCACCTTTGTATTAACACTTTTTAAATGGCAATTAGTTTTGCCATTAATAGGGATTCGATTTTTGATTTTCTTCATTATATTTAGTGAAACCTCAAAAAAACTCAATGAGAAAGACCTCATTTTATTTCTACCTTTTTTAGAGTTTTTTTTAATTGGCACGCAATTAGCTATATTTATAACCAATCTTTTGACAAAACCTAAACATTGGAAATAGAACATGCTATAGAACAAGCAAAAAATAATGACCAAAAAGCATTTAACTTCTTGTTAGATACATTTTGGGACGATGTCTATGGATTTCAATTAAAACGTATTCAAAATGAAAATGATGCTGAAGATGTAACGATACAGACTTTTTCTAGAGCTTTTGACAAAATTGAAACTTATAACAAGGATTACAGTTTTAAAACTTGGCTGATCACGATTTCAAAAAATATTCATATTGATATTATTCGAAAAGAAAAACGCTCAATTTCAACAATAACTCCTAATACTGATGATAATTCAGTTTTTCAAATTCTAGATGAATCGCCTTCAGTAGAAGACAAACTCATTACAGAACAAAATCTTGCCAAGCTACTTCGAGATATAAAAAAACTAAAACCTCATTACCAGAAGGTTATTAATCTACGGTACTTTCAAGAATTAAGTTACAAAGAAATTTCTTCAGAATTAAATGAACCTATCAATAATGTAAAGGTAAAACTATTACGTGCTAAAAAGCTATTATCCGAAATAATTAAAGAAAAGTAACTTCACCTTTATAAGCACTAATTTTATAGAATACTTTGTATCTTTGTCTTTAGGAAATTGAATGAAATGAATACAGAAACTGCTTCAAATATATTGCCTGAACGTCAACCAAAACCAAAATGGCTTCGTGTTAAATTACCTACAGGTAAAAAATATACTGAACTTCGTGGTTTAGTAGATAAATACAAACTAAACACTATCTGCACTTCTGGAAGTTGCCCAAATATGGGAGAATGTTGGGGAGAAGGCACAGCTACATTTATGATTCTTGGTAATGTTTGCACACGATCTTGTGGTTTTTGTGGTGTAAAAACTGGACGTCCAGAATCTGTAGATTGGGATGAACCTGAGAAAGTTGCACGTTCTATAAAAATTATGAATATTAAACATGCGGTTTTAACTAGTGTAGATCGTGACGATCTTAAAGACATGGGAAGTATTATGTGGAGCGAAACTGTTAAAGCTGTACGTAGAATGAATCCTGAAACTACTCTAGAAACGCTTATTCCTGACTTTCAAGGACTAGAACAACATATTGATAGAATTATTGAGGTTGCACCAGAAGTGGTTTCTCATAATATAGAAACGGTTAGACGCTTAACACGTGAAGTACGTATTCAAGCAAAGTACGACAGAAGCCTAGGTGTTTTAAAGTATCTAAAACAACAAGGTCAGAGACGTACTAAATCAGGTATTATGCTAGGTTTAGGTGAAACTCGTGAAGAAGTTATTACAACTCTTCATGATTTAAGAGAAAATGATGTTGATGTAGTTACCATAGGTCAATATCTTCAACCAAGTAAAAAACATTTACCTGTAAAACATTTTATTAATCCAGATCAATTTGAAGAATATAAAAATATTGGATTAGAACTTGGATTTCGACATGTTGAAAGTAGTGCATTAGTGCGTTCATCATATAAAGCCCAAAAACATATTAACTAATGATTCATGTTGCGATAAATGGTTTTGGCCGAATAGGCAGACGTGTTTTTAGACTCTTACAAAACAATCCAAACATACAAGTAGTAGCTATAAATGATTTAGCAGATGCAAAAACTTTAAGTCATTTATTAAAATACGATAGTATTCATGGTGTTTTTAATGAAAATGTATCCCATGAAGGCAGTATTATTAAGGTTAACGGAAGAAGCATACCTCTACTTAATAAGCAGCATCCAAAAGATATTAACTGGGAAACTCATGATGTTGATATTGTCATTGAATCTTCTGGTAAATTTAAAGTCAAAGAGTCCTTAAATTGGCATGTTAAAAATGGAGCAAAACGGGTTATTCTTAGTGTTCCTCCAATTGCCGATGATATTAAAACGGTTGTTTTAGGTGTCAATGAACATATTCTTCTTGGAAATGAAAGTATAATTTCAGCAGCATCCTGCACAACCAACAATGCTGCTCCTATGATTGCTATCATGAACGAACTTTGTGGTATTAAACAAGCCTACATTACTACAGTACACTCCTACACGACTGATCAAAGTTTACATGACCAACCTCATCGTGATTTACGCCGAGCAAGAGCAGCTGGACAATCTATTGTACCAACAACTACAGGCGCTGCGAAGGCATTAACAAAGGTGTTTCCAGACCTATCAAATGTTATTGGTGGATGTGGTATTCGTGTTCCAGTAGCAAATGGCTCACTTACTGACATAACCTTTAATGTTGAAAGAAATGTTAGTATTACCCAAATAAACAATGCTTTCAAAGTCGCTTCACAAGGAAAATACAAAGGTATTTTAGAATATACTGAAGACCCAATAGTGTCAATAGATATCGTAGGTAACACGCATTCTTGTATTTTTGATGCGCAAATGACTTCCACCATTGGAAACATGGTAAAAATTATTGGTTGGTATGATAATGAAACAGGGTATTCTAGTCGAATTATTGACTTAATTAGCAATTTATCGGTAAAAAAATGACTTTTATCGAATAAATATTTATATTTGCTTTTATTATAGTTATTAAAATGTTCCGAATCAACTACTATATATGTGCTATTATCATGGTGTTGAGTTGCAATGTGTTTTCTCAAAACGCAAGTGCTCAAGAGAAAGATGCTATACTTCAAAATGTAAACAATCTTCTTAAACAAGCACAAAACAATATTGATAACTCAAATTACTACGAAGCTCAAAAAAATCTTGAAAGTGCGATAGAACCTGCAATCGCTATAGATGATAAGAAAAGTATTGGTTTAATTTACTCTAAAATGGGTAAAATTAAATATAGTGTTGAAGAACCAGATGAAGCCATAAAAAGCCTCGTAAAAGCTGTTGAAATTCAACGCTTTAATGAAGACAGAATTAATCTTGCCGAATCTTATAAAATCTTTGGCAATGTTTATGCTGCTAAAAAAGAATACAAAACTGCTTTAGAGTATTATAAGTCATCAAAAAACCTATTTGAACAGGAAGGTTTAGATGAATATGTTGCTGAAGTCTTGCTAAATCAAGGTCAAACTTATATTGCCTTAAAAGATTTTAAAATGGCAGAGAACTATTTAGGTCAGTCTCTAGCCCTTGCGAATAGATATAACTTAAAGAAAATTCACAGTAGTGCACAAATAAATTTAGGTATTGCGCATTCAAATCTAAAAAACATAGACAAAGCACTAGAAGTGACTAATGCTGGAGTTTCTGAAGCTCTAAAAAACAACTATGTCAATGTTTTAAACGAAGGGTATTTAATTTTAAGCGACTTAAACCAAGAATCCAACAACTATAAACTTGCCAACGAATACCTGAGAAAACACATCAAATTATCAGATTCACTTTTAAAAGTAAAACGAGAAAGTTTATCGCCTGAAAAAAGATTAGAGTTCTTATTAAATAGTCAAACAGAATATCAAAAACAACAGGCAGCAGATCTTGAAGAATTACAGGACTCGAAAAATTTAAGCAAATTAACTGCAATACTTAGTGTGGCTTTAATTACCATACTTTCTTTATTAACCTTGTCATTATACAAAAACAATAGAATTAGGTTAAAAACCAACAACATGTTACACAAAAAGAATGGCGAATTGATTCTAGCTAAGGAAAAAGCAGAATTAGCTTCAAAAACAAAAGCCAACTTCTTATCTACTGTAACACATGAACTAAGAACACCTTTATATGCAGTTACTGGTTTAAGTAATATGTTATTAGATGAAAACCCGAAACCTGAACAAGTACAGCATTTAAAATCTTTAAAATTTTCTGGTGATTATCTATTAACTTTTATTAATGACATCCTTCAAATTAATAAAATTGAAGCTAATAAAGTTGAAGTCGAACCTGAGGTCTTTAATTTAAAAAAGAAAGTTGCAAACGTGATTGCAGCTTTAAACAATTCAGCAGTAGACAATAATATTAAAATACATTTTGAATACGATAAAGACTTGCCTGAAAGCTACAATGCCGATCAGCTTAAAATTTCTCAAATCTTAATCAATTTAATAGGGAACTCAATTAAGTTTACTAAAGATGGAGATATTTGGGTTCGTGTTTATAAAATCAATCAAGACAATGATTCTTACTCTGTTCGCTTTGAAGTTGAAGATAATGGAATTGGAATAAGTAAAGAGAAACAAGAACACATGTTCGAAAGCTTTTCTCAAGGCTCAATTCAAATTAACAGAAAGTATGGAGGAACTGGTTTAGGACTTTCAATTGTTAAAGGGTTAATTGATATATTAAACGGAAAAATTTATCTAAAAAGTGAACTCGGAAAAGGATCAACTTTCACCTTTGAAGTGCCTTTAAAACACACCAAACAAGTTGTAGCGCCAGAACCTAAGAAAAGCTATTTTAAAGATATAAGTGAAATAGAATTAAGTACCATTAAAATTTTAATTGTTGAGGATAATAAAATCAACCAAATGATTACCAAAAAAATCCTCAATAAAATGAACTTAAACTGTGATGTCGTTGAAAACGGAGAAGATGCTGTAGAACAGGTTAAGATGGTAAACTACGATGTTGTTTTAATGGATATTCACATGCCAGGCATTAGCGGTTTAGAAGCCACAAAAATAATTAGAACATTTAATAAAGAGCTTACTATTTTTGCTTTAACTGCTGTTACCCTTGAAGATAAAATGCATGAATTTGATGAAGCTGGTTTTGATGATATCATTTCTAAACCTTTTAAACAAGAAGACTTCGAGAAAAAACTCTATTCAGCATTAATTAATGAAGAATCTGCTACAGTTAAGGCGTAACAAATACTTTAATTAAGGCATTAAAATCATCAGATTTATCAATAACTACCTCTATTGGCAAATAAAATAATTTATCTTTTAAAGACTCATAATTATAAAGTCTTACATAATCTTTTTCTGTGGTAATAATTAGAGATTTACTTTCAAACAACTCAATGTCTTGCGCTGTAAAACTATGATGATCTTTAAAATTTAAATGTTCAAACTTTAATCCATTTGATTCTAAGTGATGGACTAAAGGTTCTGCATTAGCAATTCCTGTAACTAAAGTAAAATCTTTCAATGCCTTTAATTCCATTTTTTTTGCTTCCGAAAACACCTCTTTTGCATAAACTATAGAACTAAAAAACACCTTTTGATTAGATTGAGGTTGAATGCGTTTCACAACCCTTTCTTTATCTGAAGCTTTTAAGTCTTTAGGGCATTTAGTTACTACAATAATCTGAGCACGCTTGGCTCCTGATTTTGGTTCGCGTAAATTCCCTGTTGGTAAAACCCAATCATTAACATATAAATTGTTATATGTTGTCAATAAAATATTTAAACCTGCTTGTACTTTTCTATGCTGAAAAGCATCATCTAATAAAATAACGTCTGGAATACGTTCTTGCAAGCTTAAAGTTGCTATTCCGTTTTGTCTGTCGGAATCTACTGCTACCTGAATCTCATTTTTAAACTTTTTATAAAACTGAAAAGGCTCATCTCCAAGCGTTTTGGCATTAGCAGCTTCATTAGCTAAATAAAACCCTTCAGTGCTTCGCTTATAACCTCTACTTAAAGTCGCAACCTGATTCTCATCTTTTAATAACCGAATTAAATACTCAATCATTGGTGTTTTCCCTGTACCTCCTACACTTAAATTACCAACACATATTACTGGGAAATCATATGCTTTAGATTTAAAAACACCTAAATCATAAAACACATTGCGTAACCAAGTTACTAAATAGTAAATGGGAACAATGAGGAAAAATATTTTTCTTAAAAGCTTCACAGCAACGAAAGTAATTATTTTATCTTTGAAGTTAAACATAAAAATTATGATTGTTCAAGACGTTATTAATTATTTAGAAGAACTTTCGCCTTTGGCTTATGCTGAAGATTTTGACAATGTAGGATTACTAGTAGGTAACAAAAACAATCCAATTACAGGAATTTTAGTAACATTAGACACGCTTGAAGCTGTTGTTGACGAAGCTATAGAAAACAACTGCAATCTTATTGTTAGCTTTCATCCAATTATTTTTAAAGGCTTAAAAAAAATAACAGGAAAAACCTATGTAGAACGTGTGGTCATGAAAGCCATTAAACATGACATTGCTATCTTCTCGATGCATACTGCTTTAGATAATGCCTGGCAAGGAGTAAACAATATGATTTGCAACCAATTAGAATTAAGCAATAGAAGCGTCTTAATACCACAAAAACAAACGATAAAAAAGCTAACAACATTTGTCCCTAAAACACAAGCTGAAATCGTCCGAAAAGCTTTATTTACAGCTGGAGCAGGAACCATTGGGAATTACACCAATTGTAGTTTTAACAGTGATGGCTTTGGAACTTACCAAGGCAATGAAAACGCGAATCCTACCATTGGTGAAAGAGGCATTACTCATGAAGAAGCAGAGACTCAAATTTCTGTGACTTATACTAAACATTTAGAATCCCAAATCTTAAAAGCTTTATTTAAGACTCATCCTTATGAAGAAGTTGCTTATGAAATTATAACATTAGAAAACACCAATCAACATATAGGCATGGGCATGTATGGCGAACTTAAAGTCGCACTATCTGAAACAGATTTTTTAAACATGCTTAAAGCTAAAATGAATACAAAATGTATCAGACATTCAAATTTATTATGTAAGCCTATAAAGAAAGTTGCTGTTTTAGGTGGTTCTGGCAGCTTTGCAATTCAAGCTGCAATAAACTCAGGCGCAGATGTTTTAGTGACTTCCGACTTGAAATATCACGACTTTTTTTCAGCAGAAAACAATATAATATTAGCAGATATTGGTCATTATGAAAGTGAACAGTTCACAAAAAATGGTTTAGTAGCGCATCTTACAAAAAAAATTACTAATTTTGCAGTCGTTTTATCAAAGACAAATACCAATCCTGTTCAATATTTTTAAAGTATGGCAAAGAAGAAAGAAGTTACTGTTGAAGATCGTTTAAGAGCTTTATATGATTTACAACTCATCGATTCTAGAATAGATGAAATTAGAAACGTGCGTGGAGAACTTCCTTTAGAGGTTCGTGATTTAGAAGATGAAGTTGCTGGTTTAAACACGAGATTAGAAAAATTAGAATTAAGCTTAGAGACTATCAATAATGACATTAGCTTAAAAAAGAATTTAATTGAAGAAGCAAAAGCTTTAATTAAAAAGTATGCTGAGCAACAAAAAAATGTTAGAAATAATAGAGAGTTTAACTCACTGACTAAAGAAGTTGAATTTCAAGAATTAGAAATTCAATTAGCTGAAAAACACATCAAAGAATTTAAAGCGCAAATAGATCAGAAGAAAGAAGTTATTTCTGAAACTAAAGAGCGTTTAAAAGAACGCCAAACACACTTAAAGCATAAGCAAGGTGAATTAGATGCAATTTTAGCTGAAACTGAAAAAGAAGAAAAAGCACTCATTAAAAAATCTGATGATTATAAACAATCTATTGAAGAGCGTTTAGTATCTGCTTATTCTAGAATCCGTGTCAATGTAAAAAATGGTTTAGCAGTTGTGCCTATTGAAAGAGGTGCTTCTGGAGGATCTTTCTTTACAATTCCACCTCAAGTACAAATGGAAATTGCTGCTCGTAAAAAAATTATTACAGATGAGCATAGTGGTCGTATTTTAGTGGATGCAGCTTTAGCTGAAGAACAGAAAACTAAAATGGATAAACTTTTCAAGAAACTATAACCAATCCTAATATAAAAAAGCCTTTAAACAAATGTTTAAAGGCTTTTTTTTGCTTCAAAGTTAAGGTTTAAATGCATTTTACGACAAACTTTAAAAAAATTAAATCATATGTATTCTTACAAAACTTATCTTTCCTCCTTCTTATTAATCATCCTTTTTAGCTGTAAAAACATAGCACAAATCAACCCTAAACAACAAGCTGTTATAGATGCTAAACCTATTGAAGTTGAATTAGTAAACGGGAAAGCTAGAGCTTATTTTGCAAGTGGTTGCTTCTGGTGTGTTGAAGCTATTTACGAAAGCGTAAAAGGTGTTGATGAAGTAATTTCTGGGTATTCTGGCGGATTTACTAAAAGCCCAACTTATGAAGCTAGTAACACAGGTAAAACGGGTCATGCTGAAGCTGTAGAGGTTATTTATAATCCTGAAATCGTAAGTTTTGAAACTCTAGTTGATGTGTATTTTGCTTCCCAAGACCCTACACAAGTAAATGGTCAAGGCCCAGATAATGGCTCGCAATATCGTTCTATTATTTTTTATCAAAACGACACGCAGAAACAAATCATAATGAATAAAAAAGAGGCTTTAGCTAAAACTTTGGGTGAAACGATTGCAGCAGAAGTGTATCCTTTTCAAAAATTTTGGATTGCTGAAGACTACCATCAAAATTTTGAGAAGTTAAATCCAAATCATGGCTATATTAGAAATGTCTCTATACCAAGATTAAAACGTTTTCAAGCTAAAATGCCTGAAGTTTTAAAAGCAAATCACTAAAGTTTTGTGGCTTTCAATTCAAAAATTAAAGGGTATAATTTATCTTTAGTTTCGTACATACCAGATTTTGTTTTTATTAAATCTGGCAACACATCATACGGACTTTCGTCATACTCATTTAAGTAGTCAATATGTAAACCTGCTTCGGTTAAGGCATTAATAACTTCACTTAAACCATGATTCCAACAATAGGTTTTTGATTCTATATCTGCATTTTCATCAGCATAGGTTCCTGTTTCTTCTTCATAAATCACTTCACGTCTATTATAAGCATATTTCATCTCTGGTTTTTCCATGATGTAGTCATACATCCAAACAATAGGATGAAACTCAGCAATATAGAACACACCCCCTTTTTTTAAACGCTCAGCAATCATTTTTCCCCAAGGTTTCAAATCTGGCAACCAACCAATAACACCATAACTCGTAAACACAATGTCAAATGTATCTTTAATGTGTTTTGAAGTGTCTAAAACATTACAACACACAAATTCAGCATCTAATTTTAATTCATCGTTCAATGCCTTTGCTAAAGCGATGCCTTCATCACTTAAATCAACTCCAACACATTTAGCACCTAACCGACTCCAACTTAAAGTATCTTGTCCAAAATGACATTGCAAATGTAAAAGAGACTTTCCTTTAACATCACCTAAGGCTTTTAATTCGTAAGGCATTAACGACGTTTTCCCCTTTTTAAAGCGTTCTAAAGCATACATATCACTTTCTGCATGCACTTTCACTTTATCATTCCAAGTCGCTTTATTTGTACTAAAAAATTGATTTAAATCACTCACAATAAAATATTTTTTTATTTTCAAACATCCAAAATACACATTTTAAACGTATATAAATAAAAGCTTCCGCATATTTATTGCGTCTATATATAAATTGAAAAGCGCTTTGTATTACAATATACAAAGCGCTTTTTTTTGGTTCGTTTTGTTATCCTATAAAGTTTTCCTTTACATGTGTTCCATCACAAAATGGTTTATTATTTGATAATCCACACCGACAAAAGGCTGTTGTTCTATTCTTCGTTTCTTGATTTCCATCTTTATGAGTCACCTTTAACGTGCCATAGACTAATAAAGGGCCATTTTCTAAGACTTCCACTTTAGTTTCTAAATGCTCAGATGTTTTGTCAGCTTCATTATTCATATAAAAACCTAAAGCTCCTGAAGGACACTGTTTCACTTGTTCAACTATCGCTTCTGTTTCAGCTGCATCAATCTTTACCCAAGGCCTATCCTTAGGGCGAAAAACACGTGGTAAACCTTTAGCACAAATAGCAGAATGAATACATTTTTCTGCTTCCCAAACTACAGTAACCTCTCCGTTAGAGTATTCTTTTATTTTGCTCATGACCTTAATATTTTATTAAATATACAAAAAAACTCATTTTTAATGATGCCGCTTTTAATGCTTCATTTCTAAGATAATAATTCTTATTTTTGTTGGAAACCGAAAAACAATTCACTTTGTCCAACTATAAATTAGGTCTTGATTACGCAAATGAACAGGATCAAAAAGACCCATTAGCACAGTATAGAAATCAATTTCATATTCCAAAAGACAAAGACGGAAATGACTGGTTATATTTTACTGGAAATTCCCTTGGATTACAACCAAAAAACACTCAAAAATACATTCAACAAGAACTTGACGATTGGGCTAATTTTGGCGTAGAAGGGCACTTCGAGGCTAAAAACCCATGGATGCCTTATCATGAATTCTTAACCGAGTCTATGGCGAAAATTGTAGGTGCTAAACCGATTGAAGTGGTTATCATGAATACCTTAACAACGAATCTACATTTGTTAATGGTATCTTTTTATCAACCTACGAAAACCAAATATAAAATAGTTATTGAAAGTGATGCTTTCCCTTCTGATCGGTATGCTGTTCAAACACAATTAGAGTTTCATGGATTTGATGCCAATGAAGGCTTAATTGAATGGAAACCAAGACCTGGAGAAGACCTTTTACGTATTGAAGACTTAGAGACTATTCTTGAAGAACAAGGCGATGAGATTGCATTACTTTTAATTGGAGGTGTTAACTATTATACTGGTCAATATTTAGATTTAAAAAAAATTGCTGAATTAGGTCATGCAAAAAATTGTATGGTTGGTATCGATTTAGCACATGGCGCTGGAAATATAACACCTGAACTTCATCATTCTGGTGTAGATTTTGCCGCTTGGTGTACTTATAAATATTTAAATTCTGGACCTGGAAGTTTAGGCGGATTATTTGTACACGAAAAGCATGCATATAACAAAGATTTAAAACGATTTGCTGGTTGGTGGAGTCATAACAAATCCACACGCTTTAATATGAGACAACCATTAGACGTTATGCCTGGCGCTGAAGGTTGGCAATTAAGCAACCCTCCTATTCTATCAATGGCTGCTATAAAAGCATCATTAGATTTATTTAATAGCGTTGGCATGGAGGCTTTAAGACTAAAGTCTGAAAAACTAACAGGATACTTTGAGTTTTTAATTCATGAGCTAAACAATGACCAAATACAAATTATCACACCTTCTAATCCAAAGGAACGTGGTTGTCAACTGTCTATTCAAGTCAAAAATGCTGACAAACGTTTGCATCAAAAATTAACTGAAGCACATATCATTACAGATTGGAGAGAGCCTGATGTGATTCGTTGTGCGCCTGTCCCTTTTTATAACTCCTTTAAAGACGTCTATAAAATGGTTGAAAAATTGAAATTTATTTTGAATGAATAAACAACAAAACATACTTATTATTGGCGCTGGACTTTGCGGAAGTCTTTTAGCCTTACGCCTAGGGCAACGTGGTTACAACGTAACTGTTATGGAAATGCGCCAAGATTTACGTAAAGTCGATATTTCTGCTGGACGCTCTATAAATCTTGCATTCTCAGATCGTGGCAATAAAGCCATGAAATTGGTTGGTATAGAAGATAAAGTTAAAGCGCTTTGCATTCCTATGAATGGTCGCATGCTTCATGATCGCGAAGGCAACACCATGCTATCTAATTACAGCGGAAGAGACCACGAATACATTAACTCTATCTCTCGTGGTGAGCTTAACGGTTTACTTTTAACCGAAGCAGAAAAACATGAAAATGTAAAAATTCATTTCAACAAAAAATGCAAATCAGTTGATTTTGAAAAAACGACAGCTTTATTCAAAGACTATGAATCTAATACCGAATTTGTTGAAGATGCAGACCTTATAATCGCAACAGATGGCGCAGGCTCTGCGATGCGAAAAAGCTACTATTTGGGAAAGAAATTTTTGTTTAGTTTTTCGCAAGACTACCTAACTCATGGCTATAAAGAATTAAGCATTTTACCCACTGAAACAGGCGATTACAAAACCTATAAAAATGCATTACACATTTGGCCTAGAGGCGATTTTATGGTCATTGCTCTTCCTAATTTAGATGGCAGCTTTACAGTCACTTTGTTTTTGAGTTTTAATCAAGGTGAATATAATTTTAATAATTTAACCACACCTGAAAAGGTCACTGAATTCTTCCAAAAAGAATTTCCAGACGCCTTAGAATTAATGCCTAATTTGGTAGAAGATTTCTTTAGCAACCCAACAGCACCTCTGGGAACTGTAAAATGTTCGCCTTGGCATTATAAAGGCAACACGCTATTAATGGGCGATTCTGCTCATGCGATTGTGCCGTTTTACGGACAAGGGATGAATGCCTCTTTTGAAGATGTGGTTGAATTTGACAAAGTTCTAGATCAAAACTTAGACAACTGGGAAGCCGTTTTTGAAACCTATGAAGCCAACCGCAAAAAAGACACTGATGCTATAGCAGATTTGGCAATAGATAACTTTCACGAAATGAAAAGTCACGTTGCTAATCCTATTTTTCAAGAAAAGCGCAAGATTGAAATGGCTTTAGAGCAAAATTTTCCAGATGAATATTCTTCAAAATATTCACTAGTCACCTTTAATGAAAATGTAACGTATAGAGACGCCATGCTAAAAGGTCGTGCTCAAGACAAAGCCATATTGAATATGCTTTCTGATGGCACACTAAAAACTGATGATGATTTAAAATCAATTTTAGAAAAAGTAAAACAAGAAACAGAAGCCATTCTAGAAGATGACAGAATTGCTGGATTAAAATAATTTGGGCGTTACTCTACATCGCTTAAGCGA
Source organism: Lacinutrix iliipiscaria (assembly GCF_042686125.1). Taxonomy (NCBI): domain Bacteria; kingdom Pseudomonadati; phylum Bacteroidota; class Flavobacteriia; order Flavobacteriales; family Flavobacteriaceae; genus Lacinutrix; species Lacinutrix iliipiscaria. The sequence continues at coordinate 1,139,365 of NZ_JBHUOV010000001.1, read as the reverse complement.
CGTAGAGTCAGGCTTTCGGCAGTCGCTTTTTTTGACTTGTCATTCCGCACTTCGATGCGGAATCCACAAAAAAGAGCTTCAACAAATGCCTCAATCCTTAACGCGAAACAACAATAGAAAACAAAATTATGAGCGAAAAAATAGTAACACCACGAGGAGCCTATCCACACACAAAACGTGTAGGCGACTTTATTTTTGTTTCAGGAACCAGTTCAAGACGACCAGATAACACCATTGCTGGTGTTGATATTATTGACGACATGGGAACCAAACGCCTTAATATCGAAACCCAAACCCGAGAAGTCTTAAAGAATATTGATTCTAATTTAAAAAAAGTAGGGGCTTCAATAAAAGATGTGGTTGATGTCACCACCTTTTTAGTCAACATGAATGATTTCGCAGGTTATAATAAAGCCTATGCAGAATTCTTCGAAAAGGAAACCGGACCAACACGAACAACCGTTGCCGTACACCAATTACCACATCCAGATTTAGTGGTTGAAATTAAAGTGATGGCATACGTGGGGAATAAATAATAAACTAAATGTCTCCTCGAGCGCAGTCGAGAGGTCTATTATGAAACTATATTATGTTTACATATTAAAATGTTCAGATGGGTTAACTTACACTGGAATAACAAATAATATTTCAAGACGATTTGAAGAACATCAAACTGGATTAAATAAAAATTGTTTCACATTTAAAAGAAGACCATTGAAGTTAATATTTACACAAGAATTCAATGATATAAATCAGGCTATCTATTTTGAAAAGAAAATTAAAAACTGGAGTGGGAAGAAAAAGTTAGCTTTAGCTAAAGGAGATTTTAAAATGATTCAAATTTTAGCTGAATGTAGAAATGCTACGCACTTAAAGTATAACCCTGAACTAAAGGAGGTCTCGACTGCGCTCGACCAGACAAAAAACAAAGTATGATTAAATTTTTTAGAAAAATCCGTCAAAACCTTCTTCACGAAGGCAAAACAGGCAAATACTTTAAATATGCCATTGGTGAAATTATTCTTGTTGTTATTGGTATTTTTATTGCATTGCAACTTAATAATTGGAGTGAAAAACAGAAAACAGAAAACAAAATAGTGTCCATTTTAAAAGAGGTGCAAAAAGACTTGGGAGAAGATATTATTAAATCCAAAGCTTTGTTCGCGTATTATAAAAGTAGGGACTCCATAATACAATTGGCTATAGATAACAAGCTGACTCGTGAAGATTATTTAGGTACTAATAACATTACATACCTTTATGTTGCAATGAATGCCTTCCATCTTAAAATTCACAGCAACGGTTATAAAAACTTAACTGATCATTTGGATGATATTCCAGAAAAATTTACAGAAATCATTGCACCTCTCAACGAAATTTACACCTACAATAAATACGAAATAGACAAATTTGATCTGCGATTAGATAAAATTACGGATCGCTTAATAGATCATCTCGCAGCAACAAAACCTTGGTATTATGGTATGAATCGAAATCAAATAAGTGAGGAGGCCATCCATTATTTTCTTAATGATTCATTATATAAAAATGCACTATATCTATATAGTAATGCATCACAAAATTTAACAGCTAATGTTTTAGCGTTTAACCAAAACGCAATCAATACATATCAAAAAATTGCAGAGCTTACAGGTTATCCAGAAGAATTACCAGATTTTATTCCTCATCATTTAATAGATGTAACTCCGCAACAATTTGAAGCGCTTACTGGGAATTACAAATTAATTAAAATTAAATATAGTAATGGAGACATTATAACATTAGAGGACCCTTTTATTATGAAAGTTAACAATCATATTTTAGAGTTTTCTGATATAAATTATGATTACACTGTTAATTTTTACTTTAAAGATAACAACAATCTATATGGAAACCATAGTGAAGCTACTATTATAAAAAATGAGTCTAAAAACATTAGTGGATTACTTGTCAAGCTTTTAGATATAGATTATGAATTTATAAAAGTAGATTATTGAAACGTAATTTTGAGAAACAAAATCAGATGTCCAGTGGACATTTGGTGAAAATAGCCGCTTGCGGGAAAATCAATACTACAAACATGAACAATGATTAATTTTTTTATATACATCCATAGTCAGGTCGAGCAGAGTCAAGACCTAATTAAAACCTCTCGACTACGCTCGAGGAGATATATTATAGTATGATTAAATTCTTCAGACATATTCGTAAATCCCTTCTTATGGAAAACAAAACAGGCAAGTACTTTAAATATGCTATTGGTGAAATTATTTTGGTGGTTATTGGTATTCTCATTGCCTTGCAGATTAATAATTGGAATGAAACTAAAAAAATCAAAGAAAAAGAGCGTCAAGTATTAACTGAAATTGTTTCAGATTTAGAATTTACACTTCAAGATTTAGATCGCGTTATCAATAAAAGAACAAACAATTTAAAAAGAACTATCAATTCAATTAATACAATAATTGATGTCCTTGAAAAAGATAAACCCTATCATGATTCTTTGGCATTTTACTTTAGAGCAACTAACGCTTACGATGCTATTGATTTTAAAACGAGTGGTTATCAATCTTTAGTATCTATAGGAACAGATTTAATTGAGAACCCAGAGCTACGTTCATCTATTGGGAAATTCCACACTTCATCTATTGATGATTCTAAAGGAAGTTTTCAAGAAGTACATTTAGATTTTTATAGCTATATGTTAGATTATTATAGAAAAAAATTCACAATAATCATCATTAATAACTCTGTTGAAAAATTAGTCCCTAATGATTTTGATGCTTTAAAAAAAGACAAAGAATATATTCAATCAATTAAAACTTTTCTAAGCGTAAACATTGCATATTTTGAAACTTTAAACAACGTTGAAAATGAAGCAAAGCAATTAAAAAAAGATATAGAAAATTATTTAGAATAATAGTAACTTGTCATTCCACATTCGTTGTGGGAATTGAGTTTTAATTAAAAAGATCCTGAATCAAATACAGGACAACAATAATGAAAAACATACAAAACTACATCAACGGCAATTTTCATAATCCCATTCAAAACAATTGGATAGATAATTACAATCCATCGAATGGAGACATCTACGGGCAAATTCCAAACTCATCCAAAGAAGATGTGGAGAATGCCTATATCGCAGCAAAATCTGCTTTTCCAATATGGTCACAAACCACTTTTGAAGAACGTAGCAGAATTATGATTAAGATATCTGAATTATTAGAAACAAACTTACAACGTTTCGCTGAAGCTGAAAGCAAAGACAATGGTAAACCAGTCAGCTTAGCAAAGGCTATTGATATTCCTAGAGCAGCGAGTAATTTTAGATTCTTTGGTAACGCAATTACGCAATTTGCTAGCGAAAGTCATGAAAGTGTTGGACAACAAGCTATTAACTACACCTTGCGTCAAGCTATTGGTGTTGTAGGCTGTATTTCGCCTTGGAACCTTCCTCTCTATTTATTTACCTGGAAAATCGCTCCTGCAATTGCTGCAGGAAATTGCGTGGTAGCTAAACCGAGTGAAGTTACTCCTATGACAGCTTATTTATTAGGTGAAATTTGTACAGAAGCTGGCTTACCTAAAGGCGTTTTAAATATTGTTCATGGTTTAGGGACTACAACAGGGCAAGCCATTATAGAACATCCTGACATTAAAGCCATTTCGTTTACTGGCGGCACAGCAACTGGAGCACATATTGCAAAAGTCGCAGCACCAATGTTTAAAAAATTATCCTTAGAGCTTGGTGGAAAAAACCCGAATATTATTTTCGCTGACTGTGACTATAATAATATGCTAGAAACCTCTGTTCGTTCATCTTTTGCCAATCAAGGTCAAATTTGTTTATGTGGTAGTCGTATTTTTGTAGAAGCCTCAATTTATGAAAAATTTAAAACTGATTTTGTAGCAAAAGTAAGCGCCTTAAAAGTTGGGCATCCTTCAGATCAAACCACAAATATTGGAGCTTTAGTTTCCAAGCCACATTTAGAAAAAGTTCTTGAATATATTAATATTGCCAAATCCGAAAATGGCACCATTCTTTGTGGCGGAAATAAAGTCAGCATCAAAGATTATGAAAATGGTTATTATTTAGAACCTACAGTTATTGAAGTTCAAAATGATGAGTGCCGAGTAAATCAAGAAGAAATTTTTGGTCCAGTAGTGACAATTATGCCTTTTAATAGTGAAGACGAAGTGCTGCAAATGGCAAACAAAGTAAAATATGGCTTGTCGGCAACGCTTTGGACTAACGATTTAAAGCGTACCATGCGTATGAGCAATCAATTACATTCTGGGATTGTATGGGTGAACACATGGATGATGCGTGATTTACGAACTCCTTTTGGAGGTGTTAAAGCTTCTGGTGTTGGTCGTGAAGGTGGTTTTGAAGCCTTACGCTTTTTTACCGAAGCGAAGAATGTGTGTATAAAATATTGACGCTTAGCGTCATGCTGAACGTGTTTCAGCATCTCATAAAATTAAGAAACAATTAAAAAGATTCCTGCTTTCGTTGGAATAACCATTATGAATCTAAACTTAAATAACAAATACGCTTTAGTCTGCGGAAGCACTGCAGGCATAGGAAAAGCAACAGCCTTGGCTTTAGCTGAAGAAGGCGTGCAAGTCACACTTATAGCAAGAAATGAAGATAAGCTTAAAATGGCTTTATCTGAATTACCTCAACATAAAAATCATGATTATATTGTTGCCGATTTCTCAAATCCTAAGACCTTGCAAAGTAAGGTTTTAGAGTATATTGACAAGCATCATGGATTTCATATTTTGGTGAATAATACAGGCGGTCCAAAAGGAGGTCCTGTATTTGCTGCCAACGTTGAAGAATTTGAAAGCGCTTTTACTCAACACTTAAAATGCAATCACGTATTAGCCCAAGCTGTTGTTCCATTTATGAAAAGTGAAGCTTATGGCAGAATTATTAATGTAATTTCAACTTCAGTTAAGCAACCTTTAGATGGCTTAGGCGTGAGCAACACCATTCGAGGTGCTGTAGCCAATTGGAGCAAAACCTTAGCTAATGAGCTTGGTCAATTTGGTGTGACCGTAAATAACGTACTTCCTGGTGCTACAGGAACAGAACGTTTAGCTGAAATTATTAAAAATAAATCCGCTAAAACTGGAAACACAGAAGAGGAAGCTGCTAATGCTATGAAAAGTGCTGTACCAGCAAAGCGGTTTGCTAAACCTGAAGAAATAGCCTCTGCAATTACTTTTTTAGCAAGTGAACCTGCAAGTTATATTAATGGAATTAACCTACCAGTTGATGGTGGAAGAACAAAAAGTTTGTAACTTTATAACAATTAAAAATTGCGTTAAGGATTGAAGTGACATCCTTTTTTGTCTGGTTGAGCATAGCCAAAACCTAAAAGACAAAAAAGATATAACGGAAAGCCTGACTCTACAAAGCTTTAGCGTAGTAGAGTAACGCCCAAAAGACAAAAACATCATGAGTAAACTTGTTTCTCCTTTAAATTTTAAAGCTTGGATTGAAGAAAACAGACATCTTTTAAAACCTCCAGTAGGCAATAAATGCGTCTGGAAAGATGGTGATTTTATCGTTATGGTTGTTGGTGGTCCGAATAGCAGAAAAGATTATCACTACAATGAAACACCTGAATTTTTCTATCAAATAGAAGGTGATATCGTCTTAAAAATTATTGATAAAGGCACACCAAAAGACGTACATATAAAAGAAGGTGATATTTACTTATTACCTCCAAAAGTACCGCATTCGCCTCAACGTGGCGCAAATACTGTAGGCTTAGTTATTGAATACAAAAGGCCTGAAGGTATGCGTGATGCACTCCTTTGGTTTTGCGAAAATTGTGTCACTAAACTATATGAAGAAGATTTTACTGTAGAAAATATTGAGACTGATATGCCGGTTATTTTTGACAAATATTATAGCGATAAAGAAAAACGTAGTTGTCCGAATTGTGGTGAAGTCATGCAACCACCAAAGAAAGTGCAAATAGATTAATTGTATATGAAAAGAAAACTTCGCATAAATGGCCACTCACATCTTTTGCCATATCCTGAGGAAATTCCTCAGTTTATGAAAGATAAAGGGATTTTTTGGGTAGATAAAGACCGAAAATTCATGCTTCAGAAAGATTGGAGTCGTCCTGTAACCGATTCAAGCTTTTTTCTAAATGAAAAATTAGCATGGATGGAACGTTTTAAGATAGATCATGCTGTGGTTTTAAATCTATCACAACTCTATGGTAATGGTTTGCGTTTAGAAGAAATGAAACAAGCGCTACGATTTCAAAATGATTTTAATGCAAGAATACAGCATGAAAATCCTACTAAATTTACATGTGGTTTTGTGGTCCATCCTGGTTTTGTTCGTGGTGCATGTTGGGAAATTGAACGCTGTGTAGAGCAACTAGGTTTACAACTCTTATGCCTACCAACACATTACATGGATACAATTGGGACATGGCGAAGTATTTTTGATGAAGAAAACGAGCCTATTTTTGAACTGGCTAACAAATACAATTTAGCTGTAGAAATACATCCTTACGATGGAGAAAAATTCATCAAATTAGAAAACACCTCTTGGCGATTTCATTTAATTTGGATGCTTGCTCAATGTGCTGATGCTTATCATTTTTTAACGTTAAACGGCTTACAAGATAAGTATCCTAATATGCGAACCTGTTTTGCTCATGGTGGACAATTAGCACAAATTAACTTAGGGCGACGTATTCAAGGTTTTGATGGACGTCCTGATTTATTTGAAGGCAAAAGCCATCCTAGAAAAGCAGTAGGACACAAAAACATCTTTTTTGATACTTTAGTACATGATACTGGAGGCTTAGAATTATTAATTAAGAATCAAGGCTCAAAACAAGTGCTAATGGGACTTGACGACCCTTATCCTTTAGGTGAAATGGAAAGCGCTAAACAATCGTCTTATCCAGGAAAAATTTTAGACCTAGCAATAGATCGTCACATTATTACAGAATCCGAACGCGATGCAATTTGGGAAGATAATGTTATTCAATGGTTGTGTGGTGATAATGATGATGCTAAAGAAAAGTTGATTAACAGAATTTTAGGCTAATGAATTTTTTATCTGAAAAATTAGATGATTACATTGTTAATCACAGTCAGGACGAGCCTGAATTGCTTCAACAACTCACTCGAGAAACCTATCAAAAAATATTGCAGCCTATTATGCTTAGTGGACCATATCAAGGTCGTGTGCTCAGTATGATTTCAAAGTTAATACGTCCTAAAACTATTTTAGAACTCGGTACTTTTACAGGATATGCTACTTTGTGTTTAGCTGAAGGCTTAGACGCTTCAGGTGAAATTCACACCATAGATGTTAATGAAGAACTTCTTGATTTTCAGCGGAAGTATTTTGATCAATCTGAATTTGGACAACACATTCATCAACATTTAGGAAATGCTTTAAATATTATTCCAACTCTGGAAGCTTCTTTTGATTTGGTCTTTATTGATGCTGATAAACCTAACTATGTGAACTATTTTCATTTAATTATAGACAAGTTAAATCCTGGAGGGATTATTATATCAGATAATGTTTTATGGCATGGTAAGGTTGTAGAACCTCTAAAGGACAAAGACCTTTCTACAAAAACACTTTTAGAATACAATACACTTTTGAAAGAAGATGATAGAATAGAAACCGTTTTATTACCTATAAGAGATGGTTTAACTATTAGTCGGAAGAAATAAAATAAACAATTACTCTAAACTAATGGAGTTTCTAACTTGAATATTTTTTATGATGGTTTGAAAAAACTCGTAATCATCATAAGGTTTAATAATAATATCATCAAATCCAGAGGAGAATACTTGCGCTTTAACCTCTTCAATATTTGAAGCTGTTAGCGCAATAATTGGCAATTCTTTATCAAAAGCCCTTATGGCTTTAGTTGCTTGAAATCCATCCATTACAGGCATGTTTAAGTCCATTAAAACAATATCGTAATCTTGTTCTTTGACAGCTTCTAAAGCTAAAAGGCCGTTTTCAACAATATCACTTTTAAAGTTTTCCTTTTTTAAAATATTTTGTGTTACGATTTGATTGATTTTATTGTCTTCTACAATTAAAATTTTTCTACCACTACTTTCCTCTAAACGTTGTTTAAACGATTTTTTATCTTCTATTGCTCTGGCTTCATTATCAATTTTAAATGTAATATTAAACGAGAATTTAGAGCCAAGACCTTCATTACTGACTAGTTCTATTTTGCTACCAAAGAGTTCTACCAAGTTTTTCACAATTGAAAGCCCTAAACCAGTTCCTTGGTAATCGCTATCATGCTTTCTATTGAGTTGAGAGAAGTTTTCGAATATCACTTTTTGTTGACTTTCTGGTATTCCAGGTCCATCATCAATAACTTCAAAGCGAATTTTTGCTAAATCTTTATTCTCTTTTAATAAGATAATTTTTAGCCACACATTGCCTTTATTCGTGAATTTTAAGCTATTCCCTAATAGGTTGATTAATATTTGACTTAAACGAATATTATCTGCAAAAAGGTATTGCGGAATTTTATTATCAAACTCTAAAAACAACTTGTTTGATTTTTCTTCTAATTGATACTCAAACGAATCGGTTATATTAATAACCATTTGTTTCAAGTGTATTGAATTACTATGAAGCTCAATTTTTTTAGACTCAATCTTTCCGATTTGTAAAACATCATTAATTAAGTTTAGCAGGTAATCTCCAGAATATTTTAAGGATCTTAAATACTTACTATCTTGAGTATTTAAATCATTGTTTTTTAATAATAATGATGTTAAACCAACAACACCATATAAAGGAGTTCTTAACTCATGACTGACATTAGAAATAAAACCAGATTTAAGCTCTGACACCTTTTCTGCTTCATTTTTAGCAATTTCTAATTGTTCATTTCTAGTTTGTAAAGTTGCTGTTAGTTTTCTTTTAGATTGGTAATTAATAAATAATGCTATTAAACTAAAACATAAAAAGACAACAGCTATAATAAAAATTGTATTAACTCTTTGCACATTCTCTGTAGTTTTGGCAAAGACATTTTTCTCTTCATTAGCTTCTTTTGCATCACGCTTATAATCTTCTATTTCAAACTTAGCCTTTGCGAATTTTGATTGTTTTACTTTTTCTTCGTTGATGACTTTTTCTCTAAATTTATTGTGATTTAATAGTGCTTCATAAGCTTTTTCGTTATTATTTAAGCTTGCTAATGACGCTGCGTATTGTTTGTAAATTTTTGAAATCATAAGATTCCTCTGACTATTATTTTCATCTAATCGTTTTAAAATAATGATAGCGTTATCATAATTTAAGATTGAATTATAGAGGGCTCCTTTTTGAGCATAATACCTGCCAAATACGAAAGCCAATTGACTTTTTTCGTATGGAGAAATGCCAATAGAGTCTTGTTCTTGTTGCGCTCTTAATATATATGTGATGGCGTCTTCTGGTTGTTTATAGTCTAAGTATATAGAGCTTATACTAAGGAAGATATTAGATAGTATTTGCTTTTTGTCCTTTCTATTTTCTTTAGCTAAACTGTTTATATTTTTAGCAGCAGCCAGTGCTTTTTTATAATAAGTTAGAGCTTCATTTTTCATCAAATATCCATTCGCATAGATATTCCCAATTTTTAAGTATGCATTTGCAATTAAATAATTTTCATTAATGTTTTGGGCAGCATCGAGTGCTTTTAAGTACGATTTTTCTGCGTCTTCATTTTCAGTCATTTTAAAATAGATACTACCTAAAGTACTATTGGCTATAGCTTTGCCGTAATTATCTTCAATAGAATCTGATAATTTAATGGCGTGTTTAAAATGGTCTATTGAAAGTGCGATTTGGCTATTATCATAAAGTTCGATAGCTGTTGTATTTAAGCTATCAATTCTGCTAATAATGGCACGCTCATTCTGGCTAAAAATAGGAGATAGCGCAAGTAGAATGAAAAATATAAGTAGGTAATTTTTCACTTTTAATTCGATTTGGGTCAATCAAATATAGCAAAATGGATGAAACCACAAAATTTTTTAGTAGTAATACATAGGTTCTTAAACATTTTCACATGAAGTTCGTTGAGTGAAAAATCGAGAGTTATGGTTAAAGTTTTCGTCTTACTGAGCCTGTAAAATCTTCTAGATCTTCTTTTACTTTTTTCAGCTCATCATCGACTCCCTTGGTAATACTAGTGTCTATACCATGATTTTCAGCACTCTTAGTAATTTCTTGTTTTATTCCATTTGTAGCGTCTTTTAGTGTACGCATACCTTTGCCTAAACCTCTTGCGATGTCAGGAATTTTGTCTGCACCAAAAACCATTATAACAACAAATAGAATAAATGCTATTTCTGTGCTACTAATGAATAATAATGTTGGTTGTATAATCACAATACAAATATAGTGAGTTTTGTTTTATAGGAATAAAAAAAGCCAACTATTAAAGTTGGCTTTTTTTACATGATATAAACTTAGTCTTTAACTTCGTTTTTAAATTTATCAAATTGGCTTTGTTCAATTTCTTTTGGCCAAGCATTGTTTGATGTATCTACATCTGCAGTTTCCAAATTTGGATCGACTTTAATAGACACAATTTCTTTTTCAGAAGCTATTGCTTTACTTACTTCTTTGTCATTTAATCTCCATATTTGCGCTGGATATTTAATGGTTTTAGAAGTTCCATCTGCATAAGTATATTCAGCAATGATAGGCATTACTAAACCTCCAGGTTTTTCAAAAGTAACTTTATAGAAGAATTTTGGCTCTTTTATTTTAGCACGTTCTTCAGGAGTAAAATTATCCATTATGTACTCTTTTAAATTCTTAGAATTTTCCATTGCAGAACCATTACGTAAGTCTTCATTAAAATCTTCACTACCTTCTTCAACCAAGTAAACTAATGGAGGTAAGTCACTCATTTTCATTCCACGTTGTTTAACGATTTCTTTTACTTCAGCATTAGGTTCGTTAGACACGTAGTACTTTTTCACTTCTTTAATACCAATATCTACATAATCTGTGGTATAAAACCAACCTCTCCAGTACCAGTCTAAATCAAAGGCAGAAGCATCTTCCATAGTTCTAAAGAAATCTTCTGGTGTTGGGTGTTTAAACATCCAACGTTGTGCATATTCTCTAAAAGCATAATCAAATAATTCACGTCCCATAACTGTTTCTCTTAATATATTAAGAGCAGTTCCTGGTTTACCATAAGCATTATTACCAAATTGGTATGTATTTAATCCTTTAGTCATAATTGGTGCGATAAAATCTTGATCGCCTCCCATATAATTTACAATTTTAGCTGCAGGTCCACGACGAGAAGGATATTTATCATGGCCTTCTGATAGCGCATCAGGATACCACTCTCCAAAATCTTGTTCTGCAACATACTGTACAAACGTATTTAATCCTTCATCCATCCATGTCCATTGACGTTCATCACTATTTACAATCATAGGAAAGAAGTTATGACCGACTTCATGAATAATCACACTCATCATTCCGTATTTAGTTCTATCGCTATAATTTCCGTCTTTATCAGGGCGTCCATAATTCCAGCAAATCATTGGGTATTCCATCCCTTGATTTTTGGCATGTACAGAAATGGCTTTATGGTAAGGGTAATCAAAGGTCATTCTTGAGTAAGACTTTAAAGTACTGGCAACCGCTTTAGTAGACCAATCTTCCCAAAGAGGGTTACCTTCTTTTGGATATAATGAAACTGCCATAACATCTTTATTTCCAATCTTAACAGCCATCATATCCCAAATCCAACGTCTTGAAGTAGCAAAACCAAAATCACGAACATTTTCAGCATATAGCTTCCATGTTTTAGTTTGAGTCGATTTAGTTTTTTCAGCAGCTTCAGCTTCAGCTTGAGTAACAATTACTACAGGCTCATCATAAGATTTTTTAGCCTGTTCATAACGTTTCATTTGTTCTTTGGTATAAACTTCTTTTCTATTCATTAAACGTCCAGTACCATCTAAAATATGATCGGCTGGAACAGTAATGTTAACTTCAAAATTTCCGAAAGGTAAAGCAAACTCATCTCTTCCCCAGAATTGTGAATTTTGCCAGCCTTCTACATCGTTATATACAGCCATTCTTGGATAAAATTGTGCAATAACATAGGCTCTATTATCATCTTCAGGAAAATATTCGTAACCCGAACGGCCTCTACCATTAACATGGTCGTTAATATTATACCACCATTTAATAGAGAATGAAAATTTCTCTCCTGTTGCTAATGGTTTAGGCAATTCAACACGCATCATTGTACGATTTATCATGTGCTGTAAAGGCTTACCATTAACATCTTTTACTTCTTGTATGTTAAATCCACCATCAAAAGGCTCAGAAAGGTATTTATTTGCAAAAGTTCCTGGCATTTCAGCTGGTTGAGATGCATCGTTTTGAATTAAAGGTGTTTTAGAATCTTTAGCTCTCATATTTTGATCAAGCTGAACCCAAAGATATTTTAATACGTCTGGCGAGTTGTTGGTATAAGTAATCGTCTCGAAACCAGATAATTTTGCATTAACATCATCAAGCACTAAATCCATTTTATAATCTGCTTGTTGCTGATAATAAGCGGAACCTGGAGCACCAGAAGCTGCTCTATACATGTTAGGTGTAGAGAACTCATCATAAAGTTGCTTGAATTTGTTGTTGTTTGTGTGGCCTTGTTCTCTTTCTGGTTGTTCTTGATCTTGTGCAAATGCACTTACAGAAATAAAAACAAAAGAAAGGAATACATACTTTAATTTATTCATTGTGAAAGTTTTGTTATAAAATGATGCGTAAATTAATAAAAAAAAAGGGTTTTAACTTTTTTTAATTAAAGTTTAACACGCCTTTATCATTTCCTTTTTTGAGAATAAAACTTTTACGTTTCCCATTAATATTTGTGCGAACAATATTTTCTTGTTCTTTAAACAAATCTAGTAAGATTTTATTAGAGACTTGAAACGTATTAATGGCTTTTACATTTTCAATTTCTAAGTAGCAAAAAATAATATCATCTTCATATTCTTTTCCTAGATAATTGAAATTTGAAGGCTTGTCATTTATATCAATTTTAAGCTTTTCGGTTAAGTAACGTTCAATATAACTATCAATTGTACTCAATTCATTTTTAGTACTTAAAGTAATATTTTCATCATAACGTTCTCGTAGTAATTTCTCGAAATCATCAATAAAAATGCGGCTAATGATTTGAACAGATTCTTTTTCTTTAACATATTCAATTTTTGTTACGCTAACATAATATTTATGCATTGTTGTATAGGCTAACAATGGAAGTATAAATATTATTAAAGCAATTCTAAAGGTCTTCATTTAAATCATTTAGTTTTTGTAAAAGTAATTTATTTTATCAATTCAAAAAGTATTCCAAAGCAAATTAATCTTCATTTTGCTTCTGGTTGTTTTTATATTGTTTTAATTTTTCCTTTAAAAAAACTAGTATTTCTAAATCACTTTTACTGCTGCAAATTGCTGTAAACTTCTCATCATCAGAAACAAAATAAAAATAATCCATAATATAATCTTCATGAAGCGGATTATCTTTAAACAAGTCTTCTGATAACCTAGTTTTCACTTCATACATAAGTTCTTCTCTTCGTTCAAGTTTAATCTGAAGCTTTAGTTTTTTGGTTCTTCCAGAGATGGCATTTATAATGGGAAAAAGTGGAATTAATCCGCTGCCAGTTGTAGCCTCATTGAGCTGTCTTTCATTTTGAGTTTTTAAGGGTCCTTGATAGCTAGGTATTCCTAGACTTTTGCTTGTAACAGCCTTACCTTCTACATTTTGCAAGTCTTTAGCTAAATCGCCAGTCAGTATTTTACCAACGACAACCTCATCTAGCTGATTAATTTGTTCGTCTAGAGTAATCGTAATTTTTTTTGATAGGATATGTGTTTTATTAATAACTAGGGTTTTTAATTTATTTTGAATTGAAGATACCACTAAAGTATCATTAACTTTTACCGAAATTTGAAATTCCCCTTTTTGGTTTGTAATAGTAAATTTTTGTTCTGTTTTATTTATAATATGAATGTTTTCGACATCATTAGAACTGTTAATTTGCCCTTCGATTAATATCGTTTGTGACCAAACAACATGAAGACACATAAAAAACAATATGAAAATATACTTAGTTTTCTTCATCTAACGTATTTAAAAACATTTTACTTTTTTTGACTAAAAACTCAATTAAAGCAACTTCATTTTCTGTTTTAAGAAGGTTATTATCAAAATTTTGATGGTAACAAAACGCATAAAATAGTTCTAACTTTTCTTTTGGGATTTTAAAATTTTCAACCATAAATGAAGGCGAGTATTTATCGGCTAAATCTAGCATTTCACTAGCTTTCATTTTCTGAACTTCAATATAAGAGCGTTTTTTCTTCTTTTTAAATTTAACGCCAAATAACTTTAAAAGCTCAATGATGTTTAATCCATTATAAAATTGACCTTGTTTCATAAACGGATTATCTGGTTTAGTCATTCGTATATCACCTGGCGCTATATTATCAGTATTTATGCCATTAAAACTTATTAGATTCAATGGCTCTACATTATCTATATCTGTCGTTAAATCTCCTGTTAAATCATGAGTTAAAATTAAAACTTCGTCTAAAGTATTTACTTCTTCAACTAATTGTATCGTTAACTTTTTATTCTTTATGGTTTCTGCATCAATAACAATAGTTATCTGCTCATATAAAAGGGCAGAAATTTCTACAGAGTCACCAATTGCTGCTTCAATAAAAAAAAGGCCTTCATGATTTGTAATTGTTCCTTTTTTTGAAGTGGTATTATAAAGTGTTATGCCTTCAACATCTTTACTTTTTGAAGCAATTTTACCAGTAATCATCACACGATGATTAGTTTGCGCGATGATTAAAGTTGTAGTTAAAAAAATTACAAAAAATAATAGTATCCTCAAGCTCATTAAATTTTATAAGTAAAGAACGGTTTTCAATTCTTAAAGAAAATGAAAAAGCCAATTAAACTTTTGTTAAAAGCTTTTCAGTATTTTTACTGAAATAACGCTTATTTTAATGAAACACATCATAATTGCAAGTACTTCGACACTACATGAATCTAATTATTTAGGCTACATATTAGACGAACTAGTATCGTTTTTTAAAGACGCTTCAACCATCCTATTTATCCCTTATGCTAGACCAAGTGGAATCTCTCATGATGATTACACTAACAAAGTACAGGATGCTTTTTTAAAAATAAACAAACACATTGTAGGCATCCATACACTTAAAGACCCTGTTAAAGCTATAAAAAATGCTGAAGCTATTTTTGTTGGTGGAGGAAATACTTTTGTATTAGTAAATCAATTATATAAAAATAAAATACTAACCCCTTTAAAAGAAACTGTAGAAAAAGGCATTCCTTATTTAGGCACTAGCGCTGGAAGCAATGTTTGTGGCCTAACAATGAATACCACAAATGATATGCCTATAGTGCAACCTCCAAGTTTTAAAACTTTAGGCTTAGTCCCTTTTAATATTAATCCACATTATCTAGACCCAGACCCTAATTCTAAACATAATGGAGAAACACGTGAAACTAGAATTAAAGAGTTTCATGCCTTTAATACTCAACCTGTAATAGGTTTAAGAGAAGGCAGCTGGCTTGAAGTAAACGGAAGCACAATAACATTAAAAGGGCATTTGCAAGCTCGCGTTTTTGAACATAATAAAGCACCGTATGAGATAGATCCGAATACTCAATTAGATAATTTAAAATAAAAAAGCCTCATCGTTATTGATGAAGCTTTAGAGCGGGAGACCAGGTTCGAACTGGCGACATTCAGCTTGGAAGGCTGACGCTCTACCAACTGAGCTACTCCCGCATTCTTCGGCAAATATAAAAAACCCTTTCTCTTTAATGAAAAAAACTAAAGCTTTTTTAATAATTAAATTATATATTTTGGCTTAACTTTTGTGTAACCCCAATTAGATTGAAAAGAAGAGACTTCATAATAAAGACGAGTTTATCAGGAATAGCAATAACAGCTATACCGCAATTTACGCTTTCTCAAAACACAAACCCAATAGAATTACTTATAGGTAAAGGAAATCCAAAATTATTTGGAAGCGCATATAAATTACAAGAAGATGCTCATTTTGCATTTCAAAAAATGAAAAAGGCAGCTTTAAAAGATAATATTCTTATACAAATTGTGTCTAGTTATAGAAATTTTGAGCACCAAAAAAGAATATGGGAAAGAAAATATAAACGCTACAGCTCTCAAGGTTTGTCTGGCGAAAAAATTATAAAGAAGATAATAGAATACTCAACCATACCTGGAACTTCTCGACATCATTGGGGGACAGATATCGACATTATTGATGGCCATGTACATCCTCCAAAAAATGTACTTAGAGCCGATCATTTTCATAGAGATGGAGCTTTCATATATTTGAGACAATGGATGGAAGAACACGCCTCTACTTATGGCTTTCATTTGGTTTATACTAACCAATCAAATCGAAAAGGGTTTAAATATGAACCTTGGCACTACAGCTACAAACCACTATCAAAACCATATCTGTTTAGTTATAAAAAACTAAATATTAAGGACATTCTTCTACAAGAAAAACTCATTGGGAGTGCTTTTTTCAATGAAGCCTTTATGGACATGTACCTAAAAGAAAATATTTTAGATATTAATCCAGAACTTTTGTAACTTTAAAACATATACAAAACAAAGAAAAAATGAGAGGTAAAAGTTTAAAATTTAGACTACTAATAGGTTTAGTTATAGCTGCTTATTTTGGTATTAAATATTTTTCATCGCAAGAGATAAATCCTTATACAGGAAAAAAACAAGCCATTTCAATGACCGTTGATGAAGAAATTCAAATGGGCTTACAAAGTCGGGACCAAATGGCAGCACAACATGGTGGCTTATATCCAAATGAAAGTTATCAAGCTTTGGTAGATAATGTTGGGAACAAATTAGTCAACAACAGTATTGCTAGAGAAACACCCTACAAGTATGAGTTTCATTTATTAGCAGACCCTCAAACCATTAATGCTTTTGCATTACCTGGTGGTCAAATTTTTATCACTTATGCCTTATTTTCTCAATTAGAAAATGAAGATCAGCTTGCTGGTGTTTTAGGTCATGAAATTGGTCATGTTCTTGGAAAGCATAGTGCTGAACGTATTGCTAATAGCGAGCTTTGGCAAGGTCTTTCTACTGCTGGTTCTGTTGGTGGTGATATTGGCGGACTTATAGCTCAAGGCGGACAAAGTATTTTGCTTAAAAATGGAAGAGGCGATGAATTAGAAAGTGATGACCTTGGAGTTCGTTTTATGATTAGAGCTGGCTATGATCCTGAAGAAATGATTGATGTCATGGAAATCTTGAAAGCTGCTGCTGGGCCAAATCGTGTTCCAGAATTCCAAAGCTCTCATCCAGATCCCGATAATCGCATCGAAGAAATAAGAGCGTCAATAAAAAAATACAGTCAACAATAAAAAAAGCCCTGAAAATTCAGGGCTTTTTTTTAGACTGAAATAAATTTAATCTTTTTTTAGTGCATTTTCTATAACAGAAATCGCACCATTAGCCTTTGAAATTTCAGCATATTTTTTTGCAGTAAGCCCTTTATTAGACCTTGTTTTTAACTTCGCGCCATGATCTATTAAATACTTTAAAATATCAACTTGGTTGTATCTTGCAGCATACATAGCTGGAGTCATACCTTTTGACTTTTCATTAACATCTACACCTAAGCCTACTAACTTTTTTACAGTTTCAAAGTCACCTTTAACAATAGAAGCACATAAAGGACTAACGTCGAATACAGCTTCTATTTGATAAGGATTGTTGTTTTCACTAACTGTTTTTGCATTTGTTGCTAAAGTAAAGCATAATGCGATTGCCGAAATAATGATTGTTTTTTTCATGATGAATGATTTTTATTGATTAATGATTTGTTATTGATATAACTAAAAGACGATACCAAATACTAATTGTTACAATAAAACAGAACGATAACATTTATTTAACACCTTGAGGGCAAATATGTTAAAATTTTATATGTCTTATTCAGGTCTTTACTAACATTCAGTATTAGATATTTGTCGTTAACAAATACTGTTTTCATTTTAAATATCTATTTAAACAAGTATCTTTGAAAACATACACTTTTTATAATATGAACAAGAAAGTTATTTTAATGATTTTAGATGGTTGGGGGAAATCTCCTAATCCAAATGTATCTGCAATAGAACATGCAAAAACCCCTTTTATAGATTCGTTATACACTAAATTCTCTCATGCAACTCTAAGAACAGATGGCTTACATGTTGGGCTTCCAGAAGGGCAGATGGGAAATAGTGAAGTAGGACATATGAACCTTGGAGCTGGGCGTATTGTGTATCAAGATTTGGTGAAAATTAATTTAGCTGTTAAAAACAAAACTTTAGCTAAAGAACAAGCGCTTATTGATGCCTTTACCTATGCTAAAAACAATAATAAAGCTGTGCATTTTTTAGGCTTGGTTAGCGATGGCGGCGTACATTCTCATATTAATCATTTATTGGGTTTAATTGATGCAGTTGAAGATTTCGGAATTCAAAAATCATTTATTCATGCCTTTACAGATGGACGCGATGTTGATCCAAAATCTGGTTACGGATTTATTACAGAATTAGAAGAGTATCTTGAAAATAAAAAGACCAAAATAGCAACTATAACTGGGCGTTATTACGCTATGGATCGTGACCATCGTTGGGAACGCATTAAACGCGTTTATGATGCTTTGGTGAATGGAAAAGGAGAGTATTCAAAAAATATATTAAAATCTATTAAAGAAAGTTACGCTGATGATGTGACTGATGAATTTATACAGCCTATAATAAAAGTTAACGATTCAAATCAGCCAATAACAACAATTAAAGATGATGATGTTGTGGTCTTTTTCAACTTTAGGACAGATCGAGGACGACAGCTTACTGAAGCTTTATCTCAAAAAGATTTTCATGAACAAAATATGCATCATCTTCATTTGCATTATGTTACAATGACTAATTATGATGATTCTTTTAAAGGATTACATGTAATTTACGATAAAGACAACCTCACTGAAACGTTAGGCGAAGTCTTAGAAAAACATCATAAAAAACAAATTCGAATAGCAGAAACTGAGAAATACCCTCATGTTACTTTTTTCTTTTCTGGAGGTCGCGAAAAAACATTTCAAGGAGAAACCAGAATACTTAGAAACTCACCTAAAGTAGCTACTTACGATTTAAAACCTGAAATGAGTGCTTTTGAATTAACAGATGCTTTAGTTCCTGAATTAGAAAAAGGAGAAGTTGATTTTGTGTGTTTAAATTTTGCTAATGGAGATATGGTTGGGCACACAGGAGTTATGGATGCAGCAATTAAAGCTTGCGAAGCTGTTGACACCTGTGTAGAAAAAGTCATTACAACTGCTTTAAATAACAATTATACAACTATACTAATAGCTGACCATGGTAATTGTGAAACAATGATAAATCCTGATGGCACTCCTAACACTGCGCACACGACCAATCCTGTTCCAATTATTTTAATTGATAAGGAATTAAAGCACATAAAGGATGGTATTTTAGGTGATATTGCTCCAACTGTCTTAAAATTAATGGGAATAGAACAACCTAAATCAATGACACAACATGCTTTGCTATAAAATCAATATTTATTGTATTTTTGCAACCTATTATAACAAAAATGAATTTCAACGATAAACTTATACTTGCTATAGATTTTGATGGTACCATTGTAGATGATGCTTACCCTAAAGTTGGAAAGCCAAAACTGTTTGCCATTGAAACTTTGAAAAAATTACAACAAGATGGTCATCGTCTGATATTATGGACTTACAGAAGCGGTAAACCTTTAGAAGAAGCTGTTGCTTTCTGTAAAAGTAAAGGCATTACATTTTATGCTGTAAACAAAAGCTTTCCAGAAGAGCAATATGACGATACTAAAAGTCGAAAAATTCATGCTGATTTATTTATAGACGATAGAAACATAGGAGGCTTTTTAGGCTGGGGAGAAGTCTATCAACGCCTTTCTAACCCAAAATATAGTCCAAATAATTTGGCTAAAAAGAAAGGTTTCTTTTCATTTTTTAAGCGATAATATGATTATAGTAAAGACAAGAGAAGAGATTGAGTTAATGCGCGAAGCTGCATTAGTTGTATCTAAAACTTTAGGTGAAGTTGCTAAAGCTGTAACACCAGGAGTCACAACCTTAGAACTCGATAAAATTGCAGAAACTTGTATTAGAGATCAAGGTGCAATTCCAGGATTTTTAGGTTTATACGACTTCCCTAACACGCTTTGCATGAGTCCAAATGCCCAAGTAGTGCACGGCATTCCAAATGACACACCCTTAGTGGAAGGCGATATAATTTCTATTGATTGTGGCGCTATTAAAAATGGTTTTTATGGCGATCATGCCTACACCTTTCCTGTTGGTGAAATTGCTCCTGAAACTCAAAAGCTTCTAGAAGTAACTAAAGCTTCTCTTTATGTAGGGATTAAAGAATTCAAATTAGGCAATCGTGTAGGTGATGTTGGTTATGCTATCCAAAAGTACTGTGAAGATTATGGCTATGGTGTTGTTCGTGAATTAGTTGGTCATGGCTTAGGACGAAAAATGCATGAAGACCCAGAAATGCCAAACTATGGAAAACGAGGTCGTGGTAAGAAATTTATTGAAGGTATGGTTGTGGCTATCGAGCCTATGATTAATTTAGGCACACAACGCATTAAGCAACATCGCGATGGCTGGACTATTACGACGCTAGACGGAAAACCTTCAGCACATTTTGAGCATGACGTTGCCATTATAGATGGTAAGCCTGAACTACTTTCAACCTTTGCTTATATTTATGAAGCACTAGGCATTACAACTGATGAGGAAAATGAGTTTAGACAAAAAGCCTTAGTGCTTTAGTTTACTATGAAGAAACTCTTCAAAATAATTCTAAATATTATTCCTAGACCTCTACTAATCAGGTTAAGTTATATAGCTCGTCCGATTTTAGCTTTTTTTTTAAGAGGCAATACGTATACTGATCCAATTGATGGCAAAAGCTTCAAAAGCTTTTTACCCTATGGTTATGGCACACAGCGCAACAATGTCTTATCGCCTTCTACGCTTAGTTTAGAACGCCATAGGTTATTGTGGTTGTATTTGAAAAATGAAACCGATTTCTTTTCAGCTAAAAAAAAAGTGTTGCATTTTGCTCCAGAACAATGCTTTTTAAAACGCTTTAAAAAATTGAAACACTTAGATTATACGACTACAGATTTAGAATCTCCAATAGCTGATGTGAAAGCCGATATTTGTAATCTTCCGTTTGAAGATAATAGCTATGATATTATTTTATGTAATCATGTTTTAGAGCATATTCCAGACGATACAAAAGCGATGCAAGAATTATATCGTGTGTTAAAACCTGGCGGTTATGGTATATTTCAAATTCCGCAGGACTTGTCAAGAGCAAAAACTTTTGAAGACGACAGCATTACAGATAAAAAAGAACGTGCTAAAATCTTTGGCCAATACGATCATGTGCGTGTGTATGGCAGAGATTATTTTGACAAGCTAAGAGGTATTGGCTTTAAAGTTGAAGAAATAGATTACACCTCTACAATATCCGAAACAGATCAAATTAAATACTGTTTAGCCAAAGGTGAAATTATTCCTGTGGTTCATAAATAAAATACGAATCAGTTTAGTGGAAATTCATTTAAAGCTATAGTTTCTAGTTCATGCTTTTCATTTTCAAAAACTAAAAAAGCTTTAAGCTCTGGATGGTTCTTTAAAAAGGCTTTTGTTTTTTTAATTCCCATGGCTTGGAAAGCCGTAGCAAATGCATCAGCAGTCATACAGTTAGGTGCTAAAACCGAAACGCTTAATAAATTTGACTTACTAGGATAGCCTGTTTTTGCATCAATAATATGTGCAAAGCGCTTACCATTTTCGTCAATTTTAAATTTTCGATACGTTCCAGAAGTTGCCATTGCATCATCATGTAAAGCAATGGCTTTTAAAACCGATTGTGTACCATCAAAATTAGGCTGATCTATTCCAACAGACCAAGCGGCTTCTTTAACTCGATTCATGCCTTTAGAACGTATCTCTCCACCAATTTCAACTAAGTAATCTACAGTACGTTTACTTTCTAAAAAATCAGCAACCACATCAACAGCATAGCCTTTGGCTATGGCATTAAAATCGATAAACGTCTGAGGATATTTTTTTATGACAAATCGATCTGCTTTATACACATTATCAAAACCTACATACTGCATTAAACTGTCAATTTTAAGACTGTCTATGCGTTCCATTTTTTGTTTAGGTCCAAAACCTAGTGCATTTACAATCGTTCCAATGGTTGGGTCGAAAACACCATTGGTTTGTTCGTGGAATCTCTTTGAAGCTTCAAACACTTTTACAAAATGCGCGTCAACTTCTTTAGATTCATTCCTATTTAGTTTAGAAATATCTGAATTAGCTTGGTAGGTTGACATGGATTTATTAATCACATAAAACAAGCTATCAACTTGGCTTTGATAATTTGTTTCTCCATTATATATGATGGAATAACTAGTTCCAAAAATAGCTCCAGAAAGCTTAGTGTTTTTTTGCTCTTGCTGACAAGAAAACACCATAAGCATAACCACTAAAAAAACTATTTTTTTCATCTAATTCAAATGCGTTTCAATGACTTGAATGCCATTATATTCAATAAGGTAATCTTCATTTAAATAAATGGGTAAGTCTTTACCATTAGGATTGCCTAGTCCAACTCCAGCATAAAGGACTTTAGCATCTTTTTCATAAGCATGTTTCTTAAAAGTTTCCATCCAAACCACATCATAATTATTTGGGTTTTCTGGTAACATCACAGCTCGAACAATAACAAAAAAATATTGGTTATTTTTATCTATACACACAAATTGTGGGTGCTTTTTTAATTTACTATTAATAGCGATAAACTCAAAACCACGTTCCTCTAATTCCTTCCCAACATGGTTCATGGCAAGATTGTGTAATTCTTGATTTGTAAGCGATTTACTCATGGTACAAAAATAATAAAAAGATAGGCAGCAAAATTGAATTACTATAAAATAGATAAAAAAGTGTAAATTTATAATCGAACCAGATTTACGCTATCAACTTATCTGCTAACTTAAAGTTAGTCTATGATAAAATTCTTTCGGAAAATACGTTATACCCTTTTGAATAAGAATCAAACAGGGAAATACTTTAAATATGCCATTGGCGAAATCATACTTGTTGTTATTGGCATTTTGATTGCTCTTCAAATTAACAACTGGAACACCAAAAAACAAGAACATATTGAACTGAAAGGCTATCTGAATAATATTTCTAAAAATATAAAAACAGATCTTTCAAACCTTGACACGCTTTTACTCTTTAGAAATAGTGTAAAATTATCTGCAATAGAATTTCTAAAAATAGCTGACAGTCCTTCAGTTTCTTCTGAAGATATTAAAAATTATTTTAAAAATCACAGCAATTATTTAGCCATTTTCGATACCTATTTTAGAGCAGACCTTAGCGGTTTTGAAGCCTTAAAAAATTCAGGATATATTGGTAAACTTCACAATTCAAATATTGAAACATTACTATTTAAATACTATGAAACAATAGACGTGATTGCAGCTGAAGAAAGTAGTGTCAATAATTTTGTTGAAGAAATGGAAAATGAAATGTTCAAAGACAATGTTGTGAGAGCGTTATTAAAAATGCTACGTAGAGGTTTTAATGAACCCAATGATATTGATAAAACACATAAAATATTTCAGCATCATGCATTTGCAGGTGCTAACTTTAGAATGTCAAATTTAAAAACCTTGTTTGAAAAGTATAATCAATTGCAAAAAACGGGATCAAAACTTATTCATCAAATTGAGCTCTATAAATGATAAATTTTGTTATACCTTATGGAACAAAGCATTCAAATACGTTAAAAATGCTCTAGCCTTTTCATTGTACTTTTGTTGCGCAACGGAACTATACAGTTTATAAAAGAGTATTCTTGACCTATCTAAAGTAGTAGGTATAGAACTCGAAAAAAGCAAATAATATATTTTAAAAATTTAAAAAATAAAAATATGAAAACAGTAGGTCTTATTGGTGGATCTGGCTTTATAGGAAGTCACACTACAAAACAATTTTTAGAGCAAGGCTATCATGTAAAAGTGTCTGCAACTGATATTTCTAAACCAGAAAAATACGAGCACTTGAAACAGTTACCAAATGCTAAACATTTAGAAATTGTTCCACTTAAAGTTGAAAACAAAGAGCAATTAAAAAAATTTATAAGTGGTTGCGAAATTGTAGTTCATGGTGGCACGCCATTTAAATTAGATTTTGAAGATGCTAAGGCAGAATTATTTGACCCAACGATAAAAGGCACCGAAAACTTTCTTGAGATTATTAACCAATCTAAAGAGGTGAAAAAGGTTGTATTTATAGCTTCTATTGCAGCCTATAATACAGATTTTCCAATGCCTCCAGGCCATAAAAACCCTGAGGATACTTTTAACGAAAACGATACTCCATTTACAAGTGAAGCAAGTCATCCTTATGCACAAGCAAAGTTTATTGCCAATCAAACAGTTTCAAAGTTCATTCAAGATCACCCTAATTTATCCTTTGAAATTTCAAGTGTTTCCCCTGTTTTTGTAACAGGAAAGCCTTTATCAAATCGAGAAGATTCTACTTCAGCAGGTATGCAGTTTTTATTTAAAAACAAAATAGCTCCTAACCCATTCGTACAAATGCTTTATGATACTGATGCCGAATTTGCAATGGTTGATGTAAAGGATGTTTCTCAAGCTATTTTTAAATCAGGAACAACAAAAGGATTACATGGTAAAAACTATATTTTAAGTAGTGAAAGTTGGAAAGTCTCAGACATATCTGCTATGCTTAATAATGAAACTCCAAAAGGGAAAGCAAAAATGTTTTATCAAAATGATGCCGCAAAACAGGATTTAGGAATTCATTTTAATCCAGCACATGTCCCTTTAAAAAACTTTAGCGCTTAGGTTATTAATTAATAAAAGACCATTGTTATAAAAACAAAAAAGCCCAACATATTATGTTGGGCTTTTTATTTATTTTAAATGAAAGTCTATCCTCCAAAGTCATCAAATCTAATATGCTCATCTGGAATACCAAAGTCCTCTCCCATTTTTTGAACAGCTTGATTCATTAATGGTGGTCCGCAGAAGTATAATTCTATATCTTCAGGCGACTCATGATGATTTAAATAATTGTCAATTACACAATTATGAATAAATCCAACAAAACCATCTCCAGCTTCATCATTAATATCTGTTTTAACTTTCCAATTATCTTCTTCCATAGGTTCAGATAGAGCCATATAAAACTTAAAATTAGGAAAGTCTTTTTCTAACTTTCTAAAGTGCTCGATATAGAACAACTCACGTTTTGAACGTCCACCATACCAATACGTAACTTTACGTCCAGTTTTAATGGTTCTGAATAAATGGTATAAATGTGAACGCATTGGTGCCATTCCTGCACCTCCACCAACATATAACATTTCAGACTCAGACTCATTAATAAAGAACTCACCATAAGGTCCAGAAATAGTTACTTTATCTCCAGGTTTTTGGTTAAAAATATAGGACGATGCAATTCCAGGGTTAACATCCATCCATCCATTTTTAGCGCGATCCCAAGGAGGTGTTGCAATACGAACGTTTAGCATAATCTCACGTCCTTCAGCAGGATAAGAGGCCATAGAATAAGCACGCTCTACAGTTTCTGTATTTTTCATTACTAATGGCCATAAATTGAATTTATCCCATTCTGCTTGAAATTTATCAGGCGTTTCATGTTCTTCAGGATGTGCCGTAATATCCATTTCTTGAAACTTAATTTCACATGGAGGAATTTCAATTTGAATATATCCACCAGCTTTATAGCCCATATCTTCGGGAATCTCAACAACAAATTCTTTAATAAAAGAAGCAACATTATAGTTACGTACAACAGTAGCTTCCCATTTTTTAATTCCGAAGACTTCTTCAGGAATTGTAATTTCCATGTCTTGTTTCACTTTTACCTGACAAGATAAACGTGCGCCATGTTGTAATTCTTTTCTTGTAAAATGAGGCGTTTCGGTTGGAAGCGCTTCACCTCCACCAGATAAGACATGACATTCACATTGAATACATGTTCCACCACCACCACAAGCAGATGGTAAGAATATTTTCTGAGCACCTAAAGTTGTTAATAGTGTATCTCCAGATGCGACTTCAATTTCGCGTTCACCATTAATCATAATCTTAACAGGACCTGATGGTGATAATTTTTGTTTTACAAACAACAACAGAGATACTAATACTAAAGTGACTAGTAAGAAAGCTGCTACAGTTGCTATAATTGTTCCTAATGTACTTGCTGCTAATATCATGTTACTCATTTATTGTTGTATTGTTAGCTAACTCTTTTTCAGAATCATTTTTTACAGTTTCAATTTGTGCTGTTTTTTCTTCAGTAGTTTCTTCATCTCCTCCTGTTAACATACCTCCAAAACTCATAAACCCGATAGCCATTAATCCTGTAATTATAAATGTAATACCTAAACCTCTTAAAGCAGGTGGTACATTTGAATATCTTATTTTCTCACGAATGGCAGCAATAGCAAGTATAGCTAAGAACCAACCAATTCCTGAAGAAACCCCATAATTTAAAGCCAAACCAAAAGTCGCTATTTCTCTAGACTGCATAAATAAAGAGCCTCCTAAAATAGCACAGTTTACAGCAATTAATGGTAAGAAAATCCCTAATGAATTATATAAAGAAGGCGAAAATTTCTCGACTATGATTTCCACCAATTGTACCATAGTAGCGATAGTGGCTATAAACATGATAAATGACAAGAAGCTTAAGTCATAAGATGCATATTCTTCACCTAACCAAGACAATGCGCCTGGCTGTAAAATATACTGATCTAACAACCAGTTTAAAGGCACTGTGATTGCTAATACAAAAATTACCGCAGCTCCTAAACCAACTGCTGTACTTACTTTTTTAGAAACAGCAAGGTAAGAACACATTCCTAAGAATGTAGCAAATACCATGTTATCTATAAATATTGATTTGAAAAATAATTCTATATGTTCCATAATTATTTATTTTGATGAGATCCTGAATCAAGTTCAGGATGACAAGTCAATTTAATCCTCAATTAATGCTTTGTTTCTACTACGTTGTACCCAAATAATGATTCCAACAACTATTAATGCCATTGGCGATAATAACATAAATCCATTATTTTCATAACCAAAGGCATATAAACCTGTTTTAGCAATAGGATCACCTAATACAGGGATACCTAATAATGTACCAGCGCCTAATAATTCTCTAAAAAATCCTACTATAATTAGTATAACCCCATATCCTAAAGAGTTTCCTATACCATCTAGAAATGAACGCCAAGGTCCATTGGCTAAAGCAAAAGCCTCAAAACGTCCCATAATGATACAGTTTGTAATGATTAATCCTACAAATACTGAAAGTGTTTTACTAAGTTCGTAAGCAAAAGCTTTTAAGACTAAATCTACTATAATCACCAAAGTTGCAACTACAATAAGTTGTACTATAATTCTAATCTTAGAAGGAATAATATTTCTCATTAAAGAAATGACAACATTACCAACACCTAGTACAAACAATACAGATATTGCCATAACTATAGAAGCTTCTAATTCCGCAGTAATTGCTAAGGCAGAACAAATACCTAATACTTGTATAGTAATAGGGTTATTATCTGCTAATGGATCTTTAATTAATGCTACGTCTTTTTTTGATAAAAGTCCCATAAATTAATTCTTTTTTAAGTTTTCAAAATAAGCTACATAAAGCTTCAAATCGCTTCTAATCATCGCTGCTACACCATCGCCTGTAATGGTTGCTCCAGCAATGGCATCTACCTCATTATCTGATTTATCATTATTCGTTGGGTCATTATTACTTTTAGAGACAGTAATCCCTTTAAATTCCCCATTACTTTTAAGGTTTTCACCAATAAAATCGTCCATAAAGTAACGTTGTTTGATGTTAGCACCAAGGCCAGGAGTTTCACCTTTATGGTCGAAATAAGCCCCTTGTACTACCATGTTTTCATCCATAGCAACATAAGCCCAAATAGCATCCCAAAGTCCTTTACCACGAATTGGTGCGATATAGAATGTTTTCCCATCCTTTTCACCAATAAACAATGGTAATCTTCTTTCGTTACCAGCCTTAGCACTTGCTTGTTCCTTTTTAACATCAATTAAATAGGCTTGATCATCTTCGGTAACAGTAGTCCCATTAGTAATGACCAATTGTTGCTTGATATATTGATTGAACATTTCTGGTGCCTTATCGGTAGAAACGAAAACAGCAGAATTACCTTCATTTTCATTAACACCCATAGCATACAAAATGTTTTGTTGCTTTTCTAAACGTTTATTTTCATCAATATTTGGTTTCAAAGCTGAAGCAGCATAAGCTAACAATGAACCAACTATCAATACCATTCCAATAGCAAATAGTATCGTATATGAATTTTTATCTGTTCTTTTTTCCATGTTTAAGCCACTTTAGTTTTTAAACGTTTCAGTCTTCTTTTCACATTGCCTTGAACCACATAATGGTCTATAGTTGGTGCAAACACATTCATTAATAAGATAGCTAGCATCACACCTTCTGGGTATGCTGGGTTGAATACACGAATTAATATGGAGATGAATCCAATTAAAAATCCATAAATCCATTTTCCTTTATTGGTTTGAGAAGCTGTTACAGGATCTGTGGCCATATATACTGTACCAAAGGCAAAACCTCCTATAAGTAAATGATGCCACCATGTTGTGCTCATTAATCCGAAGAATTTACTGCTCTCTGAAATCCACCCAGAATCAACAACAAAATTAAAAATTAACCCCATTACAATTGCTCCAATAGCTGAAGACAACATGATTCTCCAGCTTCCTATTTTAGCGAAGATTAAGAATAATCCGCCCAATAGGATTAACAATGTAGAAGTCTCTCCAACTGAACCAGGAATAAATCCGAAGAACATATCAGCAACCGAATGAGTGATCTCGTTATTTTGCGCTAAGCTTCCTAAGATGGTTTCACCAGAAATAGCATCAGGTGTTCCTGCTTTTTCAACAGCACCATGAACCCAAACTTTATCTCCAGACATCCAAGTAGGATAAGCAAAGAATAAGAACGCACGAATGGTTAGTGCAGGGTTTAAAATATTCATTCCTGTTCCACCAAAAACTTCCTTTCCAATAACAACACCAAAGATAACTGCAACAGTTAGCATCCATAAAGGAATATCAATTGGCACAATTAACGGAACTAACATTCCCGTAACTAAGTAACCTTCTTCTACTTCATGACCTTTAATAACTGCAAAAATAAATTCGACAGCTAAACCTACGCCATAAGACACCGCAACAAGTGGAAGTACTTTCCAAAGTCCAACAACTAAATTGTCCCAAGTCCAAAACGATGTACTAAAGAAACCGTTAGCAGCTTCAATAGCTCCAGAAGCTAAGTGATGTTGATAACCTGCATTAAACATCCCAAAAATTAGACAAGGTATTAACGCCATGATTACTGTATTCATGGTACGTTTTAAATCGTCTGCTACTTTTATGTGTGTGCCATTATGAGTGGTCTCATTTGGCAAGTATAAAAAGGTATGGATTGCGTTAAACGCAGGAGCCATTTTAGTGCCTTTATACTTTTCTTTTAAATTATGTAAACT
Source organism: Lacinutrix iliipiscaria (assembly GCF_042686125.1). Classification (NCBI taxonomy): domain Bacteria; kingdom Pseudomonadati; phylum Bacteroidota; class Flavobacteriia; order Flavobacteriales; family Flavobacteriaceae; genus Lacinutrix; species Lacinutrix iliipiscaria. Next base: position 1,109,462 of record NZ_JBHUOV010000001.1, on the reverse strand, counting down.
ACTTTTTAAACCCATTATCCTATCTCTTTAAGCATTAAGTCTAAACCTTTTCTAATAATATCTTGATGTGGTTGTTTAGATACACATACAAATTCTGTTAATGCGAAATCTTCAGGAGCAACTTCGTACATCCCTAAAGCTTCCATTTCGTCTAAGTCTTTATACATACAAGCTTTAAGGATTTGCATAGGAAAGATATCCAAAGGAAATACTTCTTCATATGTTCCTGTGGTTACAAAAGCACGATGCTCTCCGTTAGTATTTGTATTTAAATCGAATTCTTTTTTAGGGAAGAGCCATGAAAACGTTAAGGCTCTTGAAGTAGATATTTTATTGAAAATTGGCTTATTCCATCCAAAAAATTCATAATCATTCCCTTCAGGTATTACAGTAATTGTGTTGCTGTAATAATCTAAGAAACCATCAGGCTGTACTTGCTTTCCAGTTAATACGTTCCCTGATATAATACGAATATTATCATTCTTATCTACACCATTATCATAAATCATTGACGCCACTTCAGCACCTAATTTAGTAACAAAGTATCTTGGCTTTTTTACTGAAGAACCGGTTAAAGCAATAATACGCTCGGCATTAAATTTTCCAGTTAATAGCAACTCACCAATAATTACAAGATCTTGCGGATTAACAGTCCAAACGATTTCACCTTTATTTACAGGATCTATTTTATTGATTTGTGTACCAACATTACCTGAAGGATGCGGTCCAGAAACTTTATGAATAGTAGCTCCAGAAATATTTGCTAGAGGTGAATTTCCATTCTTACCTACGCTAATATGAACTTCACCTTCTGTAAGTTTGCTTAGTGCAGTAATAGCTACTTGCAATTCGGCGTCTTTACCTTGTAACGTAAAATCTAAATCTGCAGCTAAAGGAGCAGAGGCATATCCTGAAACAAAAATAGCTTTAGGTGATTTCTCTGGATTAGCAATAACGTCATAAGGACGTTGCTTAATAAATGGCCAGCATCCTGAAGCTAATAAATGTGCTTTAACATCTTCAGGTTTTGCAGCATCTAAATTAAACTTACCATGGTCTACATAAGTTTGTTCTTTGTCTGCTTGAAGTTTAACGGCTAAAATTTTACGCTTCTCTCCACGAGGTATATCAATAATTTCACCAGAAACTGGAGAAACAAATTTTACATTTTCGTTAGATTTATCGTAAAAAATAGGCTCACCTGCTTTTACTTTAGTTCCAACTTTTGCAATTAATTTTGGGATAACACTGTGGAAGTCTTCTGGTCTTACTGAATAAAAGTTGCTAATAATGGCATTTTCTTTTGCCTTTTCTGCAGCGCCTTTTAATTTAATGTCTAGACCTTTTTTAATCTTAATGTCGTTTGACATATTATAAATCTATTTGTTAATAGTTATATTGACTTTAATTTTTAAGTGTTTTAAAAATCGATGCAAATTTAAGAATAACTAATCCGTTTTCATAATAAATTGAATAGAAATTTAATCACAATCAACCACGTCAATTTTCAGCTTTAAAAATTGTTTACCTTTAGCTCAGATTCTATAAAATCATTTATGATTAAATTCTTTAGTAAAATTCGCAAAAATCTTCTCATGAAAAACAAAACATCAAAATATTTTAAATATGCCTTTGGTGAAATTATACTTGTTGTTATTGGAATATTAATAGCGCTGCAGATTAATACTTGGAATGAAAATAGAAGAGCGTCCAATGAAGAAACTAAAATATTAACTGCGCTACGAACAGATTTTAAAGATTCTAAAATAAGGATAGAAAAAACCATGTCTATGCAACAAAAAGCATTGAATCATAGCGCTACACTTATTAATATTCATGAACGCCAAGATGAAAAAGAATTTAAATATTTCGATACAAATCTCGACTCTTTAGACAACCTTATTGTTTATGGAAAATCTTGGTATAGGGCAGAACCTGTTACTGGAGCCTATAATGCCTTAATAAGTGCAGGCAAAGTTGATTTAATAAAAAATGAAAAACTAAGAAATATACTCGCACAATTCTCAGCTGATTTAGAATCTGGTTTTGAAGATCAACAAACCGCAATGAATTTGTTACATGAGCTCACTAAGACAAGTAGTGATATTTTATTAAAAATTACGAGTAATAAGTATCGAAAACGTTCTAACTTAAACCCAAGACCTAAAGACACTTTAGTCGTTGCAAAAAAATTCTTCACTAATGATTCATTTTTCGGGAACCTACTTGCCAAGTCTTATGATGAAAATAATAGATTAGCAAGACAGCAAAGTATGTTAGATCAGACAAAAGCTATATTAGAAATTATTGACAAAGAGCTTAATAAATAACTCATTAATTCGCAATGGAGTTTTTAGGCATAAATTTTGTTTATATTTACTGTCAAACAAAAACATTACACTTGTGAATTTTAAAACTCTTTTCATTTTTCTTTTTTGTATTACATCAGCATTTAGTCAAGTACAAACAGAAGTTGCTCCTCCAGACTATATAAAAACAATTACTTTTAAAGGTAATACGCCAGAAAGTCAATTGCCTATTTTAAAACTTGGTGAATACTTAAAATTAGAATTTGACGCTTTAAATGGCGATGAAGAAGATTATTATTATGTAATTGAACATTTTAATTACGATTGGACGCCATCAGTATTATCTAAAGTAGAATACTTAGAAGGCTTTGACAACCAGCGAATTTTATCTTATGAAAACTCATTTAACACCTTACAAATTTATTCAAATTACAAGCTTACGATCCCAAATCAACGTGTACGTCGTTTAAAGATTTCTGGAAATTACATGATAAAAATATATAATGATTATGACGAGTTAGTATTCTCTAGAAAATTTATGGTATATGAAAATAAAGCTAATGTTGGCGTGGCCATAAAAAGATCTCGTGATGTTAGAACTATTCAAGAAAAGCAAAGTGTAGATATTAGTATCTCTTCAACAAGTATGCGTTTTACTAACCCAAAACAAACTGTAAAAACAGTTATTATTCAAAATAACAATTTAAACACTACTATTTCTGGGTTAAAACCAATGTACACCATAGGCAACGAACTTATTTATAAATATGATACTGAGTCTAGCTTCTGGTCTGGAAATGAGTTTTTATGGTTTGAAAACAAAGATATTAGAGCTTCAAATACAGGCATACAGTTTATTGATTTAAAGGAATTATACCATAATTATTTATACACCAATGTTATTAGACACAATCAACCTTACACGTACAATCCAGACATTAATGGTAATTTTTTAGTAACAGCAATTGATGCTGAAAATCCTAGCATTGAAGCGGATTATGTTTGGATGCATTTTTCTTTATTAGTAGGAGAACTCTCTAAAGGTCAAGAGCTTCATGTTTATGGTAATTTTAATAATTACACCATTGACGAGAGTACTAAAATGATCTTTAATGCAGAAGATTATAAATATGAAAAGCAAATCTTATTAAAACAAGGGTTTTATAATTATAAATATGTCGTTGTAGAACCTGATGGCACTATAGACGAAGGAGCAATAAGTGGAAACTTTTATCAAACTGAAAACAATTACAAAGTATTAGTTTACTACAGAGACTTAGGAGCTCGTTATGATAAAATTGTTGGATTGGGTGAAGGCAATTCTGTAAATATTACTAATTAATTAGTTAATTAACCTATATTTATCGTTTAAAGCACCACAATAATAAATTTTCATATCATTAATTTTATTATTTTTGATTTTTTAAAAATCATTGATTCTCAATAGTTAATATGGTTCAACAAGTCACAAAAGGCATTAAAATTTCGGTAGAAACTACCTTTGAAGGCACATTTTATAAAAATTATAAAATACAATTTGCCTTTGGATATCGAGTTACTATTGAAAACCAGAGCAAAGACTCTGTACAGCTTAATGCAAGACATTGGACTATCTTAGACGCTTTAAATAATATAGAAGTTGTTTCAGGTGAAGGCGTTATTGGGAAAAAGCCTGTTTTAAAACCAGGAGAATCTCATACTTATAACTCTGGTTGTTTATTAACATCGCCTTTTGGAGCTATGCAAGGGCATTACGAAATGGTAAACTTTACAAACACTAAAAAGTTTAATGTAACTATACCTACTTTTAAACTTAGTGCACCTTTCGCCATAAATTAACCCTCCTTAATTTTAAATCTATACACCTTTTCATTCTGTTTTACATGAAAGAATTTACAATTTGAATAGTGTATAAATTCAAACTCTTCATGATAATTAAATCCTGTCTCATCAATTTCATATATGGCATGAACATCAATATTGCCATAAGGAGAAATACGTCTGTAGGCATATTCTAAAGTGTGGTCTGTTTGATGCAGTTCATACCAAGCTCCAGCAGCAATACCTGAAAGCCATTGTGCTTTTTCATGCAAATCATCAACAGGTTTTGGTTCTAAGGTTCCAACAAAAGTAGGCTCATGATTTTTTAATCGATCTAAAAAATAGCGTCTATTATCTTTGCTTACAGATGATTTATACTCAGAAATCACTCCTGCTTCACTCACTTCAAATATTTGGTCTCCAGTATTAGCAATCACCACATTACCAACTGTACTAGGTGTAAACCATTTAGAGCTAATCAATTTCTTCTTAATATTAGTATTGGTTACTGAAGCAATCAAAGAATCGGTTACAAAACGAGCACAATTACAGGCATCTTTAATAAAAGCTGCATATCTAATAAAATCACGTTGTTGCATTTTTGTAATATGTTGTCTTGCTAAGCTATAATCGACTTGATCACAAACAGATGCTATAAGTTTACCATCTCCATGGGTTAATTTAGGGTGTATTCCCAGGAATTCTAGAATATCGTTTAAGTTTTGGATGGTATTGTTTTCAATATGAGCAACAATAGGAAAATGCAGCTCATGATCTGTATCTCGGCCTCTCACTCTTCCGTTAGGTTCTGGGGTTATATATCTTCCAAAATCATGATACTCTAAAACACCTGTAGCTTTTTCAATAAGGACTAATGCAGCATGTCCTGCACGCAAATAATTCTTTTTACCAACACCTAAATAGCGCAGAAATGGAGAAAACCACTCTTCAGAAACCATTACAATAGTTTCTGGATATGCAAGAGTTAAAATAATACCTGTATTGTTATTCATGAATTGTTTCAGGAAATAAAAAAATAGTTGAAGTAGAAGTGTTGTCTTGAAGATTTTCAAAATTCATCATAATTTCTTCATTTGTTTTTTCTACTTGCGTTATACTTGTTGTTTTTACAACATGACGATTCATAACAATTCCATAATCTAAATTTTCAACATGGGTGTTTTTATGAAATTGTAACGCTTTCGCGGAATTTAATTCGTTATTGCTTTTAAAAGCATGAAACCATTGTTCTCGTTCTTCTTTCATACGCTGAGAATATAACGTAGAAGACGACCAAATTCTAGGTTCTTTGGGTAGTGTTTTAAAATGCTTTTGAAAGCCATCCCATACCAACTCAAAAAACTTTAAATGATCATTCCAATCTGCTATCACTAAAGTAAAAGGTTCAATATCTAAAAGATTATAGGCCTTAATTTTAGTTATAATATCTTCGGAAGCTAATAAATCGGTAACCACAGTCCCTCGACTTATTCTATATTTATTTTGCCGTTCATGGTATTTAAAACCTCCATTCAACAAACAAATTAACCTATTGTGTTCACTTATACCAATCCATGTTCCTCCAGCTTTTTCATCTTTTGGAAACAACATTTTAGTACTATTTATAGTATAAAAATCAGGAGATAAAGACACACGATTAGGTGCTTCATCCCGATTAGAAGTTAGCACAAAATCATTTTCACCTTTAGGTATAATTGTTACTGTACACATGGTTTTTGTAGTCTACAAACTGGATGACAACTTACAAAAAAAATCATTAAAAAAATTGTAACTTTGCACTTCAAAATTTTACAAATCACAAAACCAAAAACAATCATGGGAAAAGGATTTTTTAATGTACCAATTGCTATTAACGAACCCGTTAAATCTTATGCTCCTGGAAGCCCAGAGCGAGAAGCAGTTAAAAAAGAATATTCAGCAATGTTTAATCGTACTATTGATGTACCATTATATATAAACGGAAAAGACATTACCACTGGAAACACGAGAACAATGTCTCCTCCTCACGACCATAAACATGTGGTTGGAACCTATCATTTAGCAGAGCAAAAGCATATTGACGATGCAATTTCTACAGCGTTAGAAGCCAGAAAAAAATGGTCTAAAACACCTTGGGAACAACGCGCAGGTATCTTTTTAAAAGCTGCTGAATTAATTGCGGGACCTTATAGAGCGAAAATTAATGCTGCAACCATGATGGCTCAATCAAAAACCATCCATCAAGCCGAAATAGATGCTTCATGTGAACTTATAGATTTTTTACGATTCAATGTACAATTCATGACAGACATTTATCATGAACAACCTGAAAGTACAAGTGATGCATGGAACAGAGTTGAATACAGACCTTTAGAAGGCTTCACTTATGCAGTAACTCCTTTTAACTTTACAGCCATTGCAGCCAACTTACCAGCTTGTATGGCTATGATGGGAAATGTTGTAGTTTGGAAACCTAGTGATAGTCAGGTTTATTCTGCTAAAATCATTATGGACGTATTTAAAGAAGCTGGCGTTCCAGATGGTGTTATTAATGTGGTTTTTGGAGATCCTGTTATGATAACCAATACTGTTTTAGCAAGCCCTGATTTTTCTGGCTTACACTTTACTGGGTCTACATTTATTTTTAAAGAATTATGGAAACAAATTGGTAATAACATTCATAACTACAAAACCTACCCAAGAATTGTTGGCGAAACAGGAGGAAAAGATTTCATTGTCGCACATAAATCAGCTAACCCAAAACAGGTAGCTACTGCTATTTCTCGTGGTGCATTTGAATTTCAAGGACAAAAATGTAGTGCAGCATCTAGAGCTTATATTCCAAAAAGTATTTGGAGCGATGTAAAGAAATATGTTCAAGAAGACATTGCTTCTTTTAAAATGGGCTCTCCTGAAGACATGAGTAATTTTATTACTGCAGTAATTCATGAAGGCTCTTTCGATAAGTTAGCTAAATACATTGATCAAGCTAAAAATGATAATGACGCAGAAATTATTGCTGGTGGAAATTATGACAAAAGCAAAGGTTACTTTATTGAACCAACAGTTATAGTTACAAAAGACCCTAAATACACAACAATGTGCACAGAATTATTTGGTCCTGTGATCACTATTTATGTGTATGAGGATGATGCTTATTCTGAAACTTTAAAACTAGTTGATGAAACTAGTGAATACGCATTAACTGGAGCTATTTTAGCAACTGACAGATATGCTGTTACTGAGGCTACAGATGCGTTACAAAATGCAGCTGGAAACTTCTATATTAATGACAAACCTACTGGAGCTGTTGTTGGTCAGCAACCATTTGGTGGCGCAAGAGCATCTGGAACAAATGATAAAGCAGGTTCTGCTCAAAACTTATTACGTTGGGTTTCACCAAGACTTATTAAAGAAACATTTGTAACGCCAACAGATTACAGATATCCATTTTTAGGATAAAACCCTAAATAATTAAAATTCAAACCCTTAAAACAATATCGTTTTAAGGGTTTTTTTATGCGGTTTAACTTAAAAACTCCTCCGCATTATAAAATATTGATAGAACTTCTTATATTTAAGAGATTAATTAATATCCAACGAAATGCAAAAAAACTACTTTCTACTCGCTTTCCTCATCTCTATTAGCCTTTATTCACAAGACAAAAAAAACGCATTAAACAAGTTTGATACTTCTGGTATGGAGACTACAATTTTAGTGCATAAATCACCTATTTCAGATATTACCACTTATAACGAAAAAGTTATAAATTCTTTCAGCTTTTATCAAGCTTATAAAAGTATTGCTCAAGCCGATTTAAATCAACGTTTAAGTCCACTTGAAAACATAAAAGAACAAACTAAACAGAGTTATTTCACAAATGTTATCCCATTAGCAATAATACATAGTGATTTTGAATCAATTAGCGATGATGCTTTACAAAGCAACGCAGTTTCTAGAGATGCTCAAGGGTATTTAATGAGAACAAATACTGAAGCACCTATCTTCGAAAAAAAACACATAACGCTTGCTTCTCCTTTAAGAGTAAAAACTAAAGGCTTGCAGACCACCTTTAATTTAGCGTCATCTAATATTTATAATACAACAGACCAAACAATTCAAAGTGTCGCAATTGATTTTGATGATGGTGAAGGTTTTAGAACAATCCGCTTTAATCAAAATATTGTTGTAGACTATTCTGAAATTGGTAAAAAAACTTTAACCTTTCAAATGACTTTGGATAATGGAGATATTATAAGCCGCAGCTCAAAAATTGACATTAAATATTCTAATGCTGATTTATATACGCATTTTAATCGTGTGGTTAACACATTCACCTCTAGCATTGCTCCTGACCTGTCAGACTACGACAATGAACCAGATAATTTTGGAACAGGTGAATATGAAATATTCTTGGGTGCTGATGGCGTTTTAAACAAGCCTATTATTTTAGTAGATGGATTTGACCCTGGAGATGGTCGCGATATTACTGGTTTACGTGAGTTATTAAATTTTGATGATGGAGGATCGACGTCAAATCTTGAAGACTTAGTTAAGGCTGAAGACTTTGATGTTGTGTATTTAAATTTCCCAATCTATACTAGAGATGCTGATGGCGCTGTTATTGATGGAGGTGTTGATTTTATTGAACGTAATGCAATGCTATTAGTTGAATTAATAAATATAATTAATGAAGATAAAGAAGGTACCGAACAAAATGTAATAATTGGTCCGAGTATGGGTGGATTAATTTCTAGATATGCATTAAATTATATGGAAAATAATGAATCTATGGATCACGACACAAGGTTGTGGATTTCTTTTGATGCACCTCATCATGGTGCAAATGTCCCTATTGGATTTCAACATCAATTTAATTTTCTTGCTTTTGGTTTAGATGATTTCTGGGTTCTTGGCGACCAAAATGTTGAAGAATTACAACCAATTATTGATGGTATGCTAAGGTCTTCAGCAGCTAGACAAATGCTAACAGATCAGTTTGAACCGCACATTACAGATAGCGATGGTGTAACTTTTAATGGGTCATTATCATTACCTAGAGCTCATCCTTATAAAAGCGATTTTGATGCAAGAATGAACCTTTTAACAGGTTCTGGGTTTCCCGAATTAACCAGAAACATCTCAATTATTAATGGTAGTGGCGAAAATAACCGTTATCCAGACAACACTTCAGGAGCAAACGATTTGGTTCCTGGCAGCCAAATTGTAGATGCTAATATTGAACTTTTTGGTGTTGCAGAATTAAAAGCTAATACTTTTTTTACACCTAATGCAGGCACACAAATTGAAACAAGCCAAGTTCATTTAGATTTTCCGATTTGGTTTCCATTAGCAAACGACAGAATCAATAATGCAAGTTCTAGAGCTTTTAGTTATTCTGATGGCATTGATGCTGCGTCAGGAGGTCTTTTTGACATCATTGGTTTGACTGAGGACTTATCTACAGATGGTCTTGTTGGTGAATTCTTAGCCTCTTTAAGCACAGATCATTTCAACTTTATCCCAAGTATAAGTGCAATGGCTTTTGAAATCACAGCAGATCAAATCAACTGGTTTCATACACCGTTTGGGCCTACTAGAGCCACCACCAATATCACACCTTTTGACGCTTGGTTTATGCCTCAAGAAAATGAACCACATGTGACTTTAACAGAACAAAATGTAGCTTTTGCGCTTAATGAAATCTTTCAAGAAACTCTAAGCACAGACACAAATAACCAAAACTCGATTAGTCTTGAGCAAAATCCTATTTCAAACGTTTTAACTATTTTATGTACTAAGACTGTTGATCAAGCCAGTGTTTCGGTTGTAGATCTTACAGGAAAAATGATATATAATAACATTTTAAATCTACAAGAACGCACTCATATTCCTTTAAATATTTCTTCTGGTTTATATATTTTAAACATTGAAACTCCAGAGAACTATAATTTAAAAACCAAATTTGTAGTCAAATAAATTATCATGAAAAAAATCATCATCCTATTTACACTAGTAATAATTTCTAACCTTGAAGTCTCTCTAGCAAATAATTATAAAAGTGATTTAATACTTATTAATGAAACCCTAAATGACTCTACACGATTAGCAGAACTAGATCGTTATTGGGCTGAATTATCAAGAACCGTGAAAGAAGGAGATTTTGAAGCTTATGCAGCAACTTACCATAAAGATGCAGTGGTTGTATTTGCAACTGGCAAAAACAAAACATCAGTTGCTTTGAGTCAAGCATTAGATGGCTGGAAAGAAGGCTTTATAAAAACTAAAGAAGGAAAACAAAATGATGCCGTTCAATTTCGGTTTTCTCAAAGAATAGGTAATGAAACGACTGCGCATGAAACTGGGATTTTTCGATTTACATCTAAAGAATTAGACGGTAAACTTATAGCAGAATATACCATACACTTTGAAATGTTACTCATTAAACGCAATGGTAAATGGCTAGGTGTAATGGAGCATCAAAAAAATGCAGCCACAGACGAAGAATGGAGCGCGTTAGAAAAATAAGGCTTAACCTTTATACTTTAAAGGTAAGTGTACTATTTTCTTAGTCTCGAAAAAATCTTCACTAAAAAAATCTGGTATATCATAAATCGTAGCTTTAGGGTAATCTTGCAATTCTAGAGTTAAATCACCTCCTTTTAAATAAATAATTCCATTTTTAAGTTGATGATTTTGCTTTTTTGCAACCTTTCCCTTTACCCAATGCACAAATGTAGGCATTGCAGCAACAGCTCGACTCACAATAAAATCATAGGTGTCCTTAATTTCTTCTACACGAGTATGTGTAGTTTTCACATTCTCTAGACCTAAACCAGCGACAACTTCTCTTACAACATTTAGTTTTTTATTAATACTATCTACCAAATGAAAAGAACATTCTGGATATAAAATGGCTAAAGGTATTCCTGGAAATCCTCCTCCAGTACCTACATCCATAATCTTGGTGTGCGGCTTAAATTGTATCACTTTAGAAATAGCAAGCGAATGTAATACGTGGCGTAAATACAACTCATCTATGTCTTTTCTAGACACGACATTTATCTTTAAATTCCAATCCTGGTATAAGGCTTCTAGTCTTGTAAATTTATCAATTTGATCTTCTGTAAGATCAGGAAAGTACTTTAAAATGAGCTCCATTTTATTATTTTTCCACAAAAATAGACTTTATTGTTTATATTTTTGTGAATTCTTTAGTAAGATAAAAGGCTTATTTATTTATCTTTGGTCACAATAACATTTAGTAATTAATTACGTTATTCTATTTTAAACCCTAAAAGTATGTCAAACCAAACTCTAACTTTCTCTAGAACTGATTCTGCGAAGTTTTTTAGAACTTTAAACAAGCGTGTAAATGCTTACTTTAAAGATAATAACATTAAGAAAACAGGAAACTGGAAGTTATATAGCAAAGCCATAATAATGTTCACATTATTATTGGGTCCATTAGTTCTTTTATTAACTGTTGATTTACCAACCTGGTTACAGGTAATTTGTATGATGGTTATTGGCATTGGAATGGCTGGAGTAGGAATGAATGTGATGCATGATGCCAACCATGGTTCTTTTTCTAGTAAAAAATGGGTTAATAAACTCATGGGAAGCAGCATACATATATTAGCTGGAAACGATTACAATTGGAAAGTACAGCATAATGTATTACACCATACCTATACAAATATTCAAGGTCACGATGAAGATATTGATGCTGGTAGAATAATTCGTTTTTCAAAACATTCTAAATGGTTGAAAATTCACCAATATCAAAAGTATTATGCATTTTTCTTATATGGTTTATTAACTGTTAATTGGGCTATAACAACCGATTTTAAACAAACTTACATATACTTAAAAAGAAAATTATCTTATGGCGATTTTCCAAATCCAGCAACACAATGGACAAAGTTAATTATTGGTAAAATAATTTACTATTCTATTTGGGTTGTACTACCTATAGCTTTAGGGTATGCTTGGTGGCAAGTTTTAATTGGTTTCCTTATCATGCATTATACCGCTGGAATTATTCTTAGTGTTATTTTTCAATTAGCGCATGTGATGCCAAATACTGAAATGCCTTTACCAGATAAAAATGGTAATATGAAAAACACTTGGGCAATTCACCAATTATTTACAACCTCTAATTTTTCACCTAAAAGTTGGATTGTGGAGTTTTATACTGGAGGTTTAAACAGACAAGTAGAGCATCACTTATTTTCTAATATAAGTCATGTTCATTATAAAAACATAGCAAAAATAGTAAGAGAAACTGCTCACGAATTTAGCTTACCTTATAACGAATACAATTCAATTTGGACTGCTATTTCAGAACATTATCAGCAATTAAAAGCATTAGGTAGAAAACCTAGCATGGCTTAATACAATTCTACTTTATAAATAACTAATCACACACGATGAGCCTACTTTCAGAAAGGGTCTTAAATATGTCAACTTCTGCTACTCTTGCAATGGCCGCAAAAACCAGAGAGTTAAAAGCTGAAGGAAAAGACATTATAGGATTAAGTCTTGGTGAACCCGATTTTAATACACCTGATTATATAAAAGACGCTGCTATTCAAGCGATACATGACAATTATAATTCATACACTCCTGTTGATGGCTATGTTGAATTAAAAGAAGCTATTATTACCAAGTTTAAACGTGATAATAATTTAAATTACTCCTTACCTCAAATTGTAGTTTCAACAGGCGCAAAACAATGCCTGTCTAATGTAGCAATGGTAATGATTAACAAAGGTGATGAAGTGATTTTACCTTGTCCTTATTGGGTAAGCTATAGCGATATTGTTAAAGTTGCAGAAGGTGTGCCTGTGGAAGTACAAACGTCTATTGAAAATGATTTCAAAATGACAGCTGCTCAGCTTGAAGCTGCTATAACTCCAAATACAAAAATGCTTTGGTTTTCTTCGCCTTGCAATCCAAGTGGATCTGTTTACAGCAAAGAAGAGCTAGAAGCACTAGCAGAAGTTTTAAAAAATCATCCAAATATATATGTCGTTTCTGATGAAATTTACGAACATATTAACTTTGTTGGTGGTCATGTAAGCATGGCACAAATTGATGGTATGTTTGATCGCACCATTACAGTTAACGGAGTCTCTAAGGCCTTTGCTATGACAGGCTGGAGAATTGGCTATATTGGTGCTCCTGAAGCTATAGCTCGCGCTTGTAACAAAATGCAAGGTCAAGTTACAAGTGGCGCTAATTGCATTGCTCAACGAGCGGTTATTACGGCTTTAAATGAGCCGCCTTCTCGTGTCCAATTTATGATTGACGAGTTTAAAATAAGACGAGATTTAGTCCTAGATTTATTAAATGAAATCAAAGGATTTAATAATAATACTCCTGAAGGTGCTTTTTATGTATTTCCTGACATCTCTTATTTCTTTGGAAAAACCTTACGTGGCAGAACAATAACAAATGCTACCGATTTCTCATTATATCTTTTAGAAGAAGCTCTTGTAGCAACTGTTACAGGTGAAGCTTTTGGAAACCCAAACTGTATTCGTATTTCTTACGCAGCTAGTCAAGAACAATTAACTGAAGCTATTAAACGAATTAAAGACACTGTGAATTAATAAACATAAAAGCCATTAATATATGGCTTTTATATATAAATGATTAATAGTGTAATTAAAGGTATAATTACCAAGCAAAAAACAAGTAACTGCTTTTGTGTAGTCTTCTTATGTTCTAACCTAATTTTTTCTTTTAATTGTTTTAAAACCATTGGATTAGACTTAGGTAAATTATAGTCTGTTAATCGTTTACTACTATTGTTTCCTAAATTGTTTTTTAGTTTTTTCCTTTTTGATAATAGATTTCTGTTATTCTTTAAGGTAGTTATTCCCGATTGCACAACACCGAAGCTCATAAGTTCTAGTTTTTAAAAGTGAAACATTAAAGTTTAGAGCATAGAATACTTGAGCAAGAATTAATATTCTTGAATTTCTATGTAATGGTATAAAAGATTATTTTTGAGATTAGCTCAAAAGATCATCAGTTAACAATCTATAAAAAAGCTGCTTTATATTATAAGTAATACTTTACGCAAAAACGTTACGCTATAAATCCAAAAAAATATTTTGAAACTATAAATTATAAAATGGCTATAAGAAATATTACTAAAAACAAAGACACTTTTAAAGTCGTTTCAATAGAGCAACAGGAATTGTATTGCTTACTTTTAAGACGCTGTCTTATTCCAAAAACTGAACCAGAGTTCATTTTATTATAAGTGTGTCTAACAATTTGTTGGTAGTTTGAATTTAAAAACCCTAAAGGTTGATTTACTTGGTCTTCATTGTACTTGGGAAGCGGTTCTAAATCTTGAGATGTGATTAATAATTCCATGATTGTGTTTTTAATTGGTTTGTATAATATAGACGAGCCAATTTAAAAAATGTTACAATTCAAATCATCTTGAAACTCAGCTATAGCGACAAAACACCTATAAATACTCAAGAATTTAAGAATAAATTATTTTGCAAAACTTATCTATTTCGCCAGAAAAAAGGCGTAAATAAAATAAGCACAGTGAACAATTCTAAACGACCAATGAGCATTAAAAAGCTACACCACCATTTTCCTAAATTAGGTAAAGCTGAATAATTATTTACTGGGCCAAAATCTCCAAGAGCTGGACCAACATTCCCTAGACTAGAAGCTGCCAAGCCAACAGAAGATTCAAAGTCAATACCAAACATTGAAAACACTAAAGAACCTACAATAAAGGATAACATATAAAGAATAAAAAAAGCAAGAATATTAAATACAATATCTCCAGAAATTGCTTTTTTATTATAGCGAACTGGTAAAACAGCGTTAGGATGTAACGTTCTTTTAAACTCTAAAAAACCATTTTTAATTAAAACCAAATGACGCACGACTTTAACTCCTCCAGAAGTACTACCTGCCGAACCACCTAAAAACATAAGTCCGAAAAAGAACACTATTAGAAAAGGTGTCCACATGGTATAATCTGCAGTAACAAAACCAGTTGTAGTAACTATCGCTAACACCTGAAATAATGCATGGCGAAAGGCACTTTCTGCCTCTCCTAAGACCATAGGATGCGCAATGCTAGACGCAGCAATATCTGCTCTAAAGTAAATAATTACCGCAGCTATTAATGTAAAAATAGCAATAAACTTAAAGTAAAGTTTAAACTCTTCATCTTTAATAATTTTTTGCACTTTTCCTTTAAAAGCAAAGTAGCTTAATACAAAATTGGTTCCTGCTAAAAACATAAAGACGATAATAATATACTGAATAATAGGCTGATTATTCCAATGTGCTACACTCGCATTTTTTGTTGAAAAGCCTCCAGTTGACAACGTGGATAACGCGTGATTTATCGCGTCAAAAAATGACATGCCTGCAACTTGAAGCAGAATCGTTTCAGCAGCAGTATACCCTACATAAATTAACCATAACCGTTTTGCTGTATCAGTAATTCTAGGGTGTAATTTATCTGTACTAGGGCCAGGAGCTTCAGCCGCAAAAAGCTGCATTCCTCCAATACCTAATAAGGGCAAAATAGCTATAGCAAGAACAATAATTCCCATACCACCAATCCAATGTGTTAAACTTCTCCAAAACAAAACACCTTTAGGCACAACTTCAATATCATTTAAAATAGAAGCTCCAGTTGTCGTAAAACCAGACATGGTTTCAAAAAATGCATCTGTAAATTGTGGAATACTTTCAGTAAACACATAAGGTAAAGTTCCAGATAATGCCATAACAATCCATCCAAAAGTAACAACGATATATCCTTCTCGCTTGTTCATTTCTTTGGAATGTTTCCGAGTCAATATCATAGCTAAAACGCCTACAGAAAGAGTGACGATACCTGAAAGGAATAATTTAAAAGTAACCCCATCTTTATAAATCAAGCTAATGAGTGAAGACAATAGCATAAAGCCACCATTAAACAATAAGAGCAAACCAAAAAAATGGAAGATAATTTTGTAATTAAGCTTTATTCTTCTCATTACAAAAAGATTTTTTCTACACGTTTTATAGACCTTGGAAGGCAACAAACAACGACTTTATCTCCTTCTTGAATTCTAAAGCTCCCAAGAGCTATATAGCCTTCTCCATCTCTTACTACACCACCAATAATGGCTGAACGCGGAAAATCAACATCTTTAATAAACTTATTTGTTATTTCTGAGTTGGCTTTCACTTTAAACTCCAACAACTCCGCATTCATATTATTCAATTTGGTCATAGCAACCACTTCTCCTTTTCTAATATATCTAAAAATGTTGTTTGCTGCTAAAAGCTTTTTGTTAATTAATGTGTCAATTCCAATAGATTGAGACAATTCGAAATAATCCATGTTTTCAACCAAGGCAATGGTTTTCTTTACCCCTTTAGACTTTGCGACTAAACAGGACATAATATTGGTTTCAGAATTTCCTGTAACAGAAATAAACGCATCCATTTCATGAATACTTTCTTCATCTAGTAAATCAACATTTCGGCCATCACCATTAATAACCAAAACACGCGGAAGTATATCTGCTAAGTCGAAAGCACGTTCTTTGTCTTTTTCAATGAGCTTTACATTAAATCCATTTTCATATAAATCTCTAGAAGTTTTAAACCCAATCTTACTACCTCCTAAGATCATTACATTTTTAATTTCGGTATTACTTTTTCCAGTCATTTTACACAACTCATCACCACCACCTTCACTAGTAATAAATACAACATTATCACCTTCTTTAAACTGAGTATCTCCTCTTGGAATAATTGTATACTGTGTTCCAAAGCGCTGAATTGCAATAGGAACGAAATGGATTTCAGAAAATAATTGAGCGGCTTCACGAACTGTTTTTCCAACAAAAGATGCAGTTCTCGATAAGCTTAAGCCAACCATGGTTAGAGCGCCTTCATCAAATTCGTAACTATCATTAAACGCTGATTGATTGAGTAACAATTCAATTTCTGAAGCAGCTAAAGATTCTGGAGAAATAAGTTCATCAATTCCAAATTTAGTAAATCCTACTTCATCTTTATGATTAATAAACTCTGTATTCGAAATTCGAGCAATAGTACGTTTTGAACCTAATTGCTTTGCTAGAACACAGACTGTAATATTAGTCGTTTCTGAAGCAGTAACCGCTATTACCAAATCACTTTGATCAACTTTAGCTTCTTTTAAAATTGCTATGGATGTAGCATCTCCTTTGATAACTTTTATATCTAAGTGATTGTCTGCATAAGTCAGACTTTCTTTATTAGTGTCTAATAAGGTTATTTCTTGCGATTCGTAAGACAATAATTTTGCTAAATGAAATCCTACTTCACCAGCTCCAGCAATAATTATTTTCATCTGTATTATAATAAAAAAGTAAGCAAATATACTGCAAAATATTAAGATATAAATGATAGACAAGCATTTGATTTGATGACTTCGGAAGGATATAAATAAAAAAAAATATGTAGGTTTGCCAAAAAAATAGATTTGTCGAAAGTTAAACCATATAAGGATAGCGATTTAGGTAAGAAAGAACAGGTTACCAAAATGTTTGACACCATATCAAAAGATTACGATGGTTTAAATCGTGTTATCTCATTTGGTATTGATGTGAAATGGAGAAAAAAAGTGGTAGCTATGGTCAAAGAAGCTCAACCAAAAACCATTTTAGATATCGCTACAGGAACAGGAGATTTAGCTATTAATTTAGCTCAAACTAATGCTGAAAAAATTATTGGTCTAGACATTAGTAGTGGCATGTTAGATATTGGCAAAGACAAAGTTAAAAAGCGTGCTTTAGAAAACACTATTGAAATGGTTTTAGGCGATAGCGAGCACATGCCTTTTGAAGATAATTCTTTTGATGCAATTACTGTTGCATTTGGTGTGCGTAATTTTGAAACCCTTGAAAAAGGCTTAAAAGAAATATATCGTGTCTTAAAACCTCAAGGTACATTTGTGATTTTAGAAACTTCTATGCCTACAAAAACACCTTTTAAACAAGGCTATAATTTATATACAAAAAACATACTGCCTCTAATTGGGAAAATATTCTCAAAAGACCGAAGCGCATATAAGTATCTATGTGAATCTGCTTCTGTGTTTCCTTTTGGTGAAGCATTAAACAATATTTTAAGAGAAATTGGGTTTATTAATGTGAAAGATTTTCCACAAACTTTTGGAGTGGCAACTATTTATAAATCGTCTAAATAAATATGAAGAATATACTTGCAATACTTATTACTTTTTTTTGCATTCAATCTGCTTCTGCTCAATTATTTGACAAAGAGAAAATTAAAAACAATGAAAATGTAGATAAAAAAACATTAAGCTATGGCTATTTTCTTGGTTTTAATAGTTACGATTTTAATTTTGATTATTATCAAGACAGAAAAGATATCCTTGTAGAAAAAAGCATTGGCTTTAGTGTTGGTCTTATAGGAAACTTACGCATAAATGATTATATAGATGTAAGATTAGAGCCTGGTTTGTATATCACAACTCGTAATTTAATCTATGATGAAAGCTATTTTAGCGGATTAGAATATACAGACTCAGATTTAATTCGAGAGGTAAAAGCAACTTACATTCACGTGCCTTTACTTTTAAAATTATCGACTAAAAGAATCAATAACTTTAAACCTTTTATTGTTGGTGGATTTTCTACTGCATTAAACTTATCTAGTAATCAAGATAACCCAGACGATAACAGCGCTGGAGAATTTAGAACAAATAAGAATTTATATTTTTATGAACTTGGTTTTGGGATAGATTTTTACCTGTTCTTCTTTAAGTTTACACCTTCCGTTCGTGGTGTATTTTCTTTTAACAATGAAATTGTTCCTGATGTGGATCCTAATAGTCCATGGACAGGAAATGTAAAAAGCATGAAAACTAGAGGCTTGTTTATTAACTTAACTTTCCAATAACCTAGCGCTTAAATTCACTTAGCATTATTGCTGTTGCTGTTGCGACATTTAAACTTTCAGTCGCTTGAAGTGTGCCAAATCTTGGAATCGTAATCCTTTTATCAACCCAAGCTTCAATAGCAGCAGAAATACCATTTGCTTCATTTCCCAACACCAAAACACCTTGGCTAGGCAAGCTAGATTCGTACACATTTTCACCATCCATAAACGTCCCAAAAACTTCAGATTCGGTAGTCTTTAAAAAATGTTCTAAATCAATATAACTCACATTAACACGTGTAATAGAACCCATTGTAGCTTGAATAACCTTTGGGTTATAACAATCAACAGTTGTTTCGCTACAAACTAAATCCGGAATACCAAACCAATCACAAAGTCTTATGATGGTTCCTAAATTGCCTGGATCTCTAACATTATCTAAAGCAACAATTAAGCTATTGCCTTGAATAGCTTGCGATTTTGGGATTTCAAAAATGGCTAAGGCTTGATTTGGCGTGGTTAAAAAGCTGATTTTTTTTAATTCATTCTCAGTAATCAAAGTTTCATTCTTGGCACCAAAATTGAAGGTCTTAGTCGAAAATACATGATGAAGCTTTAAAGAAGAGTTTAAAAGTTCATTAATAGTTTTTAGGCCTTCGGCAACAAACAAGCCTTCTTGCTGTCTAAACTTTTTTTGCTTTAATCGTGTTATTAGTTTTATTTGGCTTTTTGATACCATGCAAATAGTGTATTTTTGAATCCTTTAACAGGATATTTTATATAAAGATTATATCTTAAATTCTTAAAAACAAAATTAGTATTAATTTATCATTTAAAAAGACTTGAAATTATTGCATCTTAAAATAGTATTACTTGTTTTTATAGCACTATTTTTTACGTCTTGTAATGCCGTTAAAAGAGTTGGTGAAAATCAACATCTACTCACCAAAAACACAATTCTTGTTGATGGTAAAAAAGATAATTCTGAAAGAATTAACAACTTATTATACCAAAGACCTAACAGAACATTATTATTTAATAATATTCCTTTAAGATTATTCATATACAATACTGCAAGACCTAATATAGATTCTATTGTGCATGAAAAAATTAATAGAAACCCTAAACGAAAAGCAAGATTAGAACGCTTCTTATCTAAAAAACAGCTCGATAAATATTTACAATCTAAAATAAATTTTAATTCGTGGCTAAAAAAAACAGGAGAAGCACCTGTAATACTTAATGATGCTCGAACAGAAAAATCTATAAATCGTTTAGAAAGCTATTACATTAATAATGGCTGGTTTAATGCTAAAGCTACTGCAAAAACAGACACTTTGGATAATAAAAAGGCTGCTGTTAATTATACTGTTATAAAAGGCAAACCATACACAATTGATTCTATAACTACTGCTATAGATACTCCTGTTTTAGATTCGCTGTATGAAACAGAAAAACACAAATCATTTATTAAAAAAGAACAATATAAAACTGTAAACTTCCAACAAGAACGCGAACGCATTACAGATCATTTTAGAAATTCTGGAATCTTTCATTTTAGTCAGGACTATGTGTATTTTAAAATGGATTCTATTGACATAGACCATAAAATGCCTATCGAAATACAAATAAAAAACAGAGTCGTAAGAAAACAAGACTCTGCTTATCGAACCCCTTTTAAAGTTTATAAGGTAAAAGACGTTAATATTTACACAGATAATTCTTATGAAAATAGGAATAAAGCAATTACAGATTCAGTAACATACAACAATTATAATCTTTACAGCATTGGCAAAATGCGCTTTAAACCAAAAGCACTTACTGATGCTATTTTTATTACACCTAATAGCACTTTTAGAGACATTAATAGAACTCGTTCATATCGACATTTAAGTAATTTAAGAACATTTAAATATCCAAACATCGAATATGTCGAAAATCGAGACACCACCTTAACCGCTAACATATACTTAGCACCAGAAAAAAAGTTTAAATTAGGATTTAGTGCAGAAGTCTCTCAAAGTAATATCCAGACTGTTGGCTTTGCTTTTAGTCCTTATTTATTGATGCGTAATATATTTAGAGGTGCCGAAACCCTTGAAATATCAGCTATTGGTTCAATTGGCGCTTCTAAAGATGCAGGCAACGAACGTGACCAGTTTTTTGATATTAACGAAATTGGAGCCGATTTAAAACTAACCATTCCTAGGCTTTTTTCTCCATTCAATACTGAGAAGATCATCCCTAAATACATGTTCCCTAGCACCAGAATTTCTTTAGCAATGACTAGTCAAACTAATATCGGATTAGATAAACAGTCCTTTACTGGTGCTTTTAACTACAAATGGTTTCCTAATAAAAGTACGACAAACAGATTAGATGTTTTTAACATTCAATACGTCCGAAACTTAAACACAGATAACTATTTTGGTGTTTACCAAAACTCTTATGACAATTTAAATAGCATTGCACTTGACTTAAACTATAATGAAGATGGTGAAAACTTATCTATTCCAGTTGAAACCGATTTATTTATAAATGACGTCTTAACAGGAAATACGACTTTAACTTCTACTGATGACGACTATCAAACTATTTCTGCCATAAATGAACGTAAAGACCGATTAACA
The DNA here is from genome assembly GCF_042686125.1 of Lacinutrix iliipiscaria. Taxonomy (NCBI): domain Bacteria; kingdom Pseudomonadati; phylum Bacteroidota; class Flavobacteriia; order Flavobacteriales; family Flavobacteriaceae; genus Lacinutrix; species Lacinutrix iliipiscaria. The sequence goes on along the minus strand of NZ_JBHUOV010000001.1, from coordinate 1,087,764 downwards.
GAAAACAACCTGATATTCTCCTCAAATTACAACTATACATTAGATCGACGAGAAAATTTATTTGATGAAACCTTTTCTATTTTTCGATTTAAATTAGAGCTTGCTGGTAACATCTTCTCCACAGCTTCAAAACTTTTTGGTTTAGAAAAAAACAGCGATGATCGTTATGAACTTTTTAATGTAGCCTACTCTCAATATGTAAAAACAGAGTTTGATTATATTCGTCATTGGGATTTAGGCAAAAAAAATGTTCTTGCAGCGCGTGGCTTTTTAGGTATTGCAATTCCTTATGGAAACTCAACAAACATTCCTTTTTCTAAGAGTTTCTTTGCTGGAGGAACTAACGATAATCGCGCATGGACCGCTTATAACTTAGGTCCAGGAAGCTCGAGTTCTAATAACGAATTTAATGAAGCTAATTTAAAGCTTGCCTTTAACTTAGAAAACAGATTCAATGTCTTTGGCAATGTTAATGCTGCTCTATTTATCGATGTTGGTAATATCTGGAATGTTTTTGATGACGTTGAAGACCCTAAGGCAACTTTTGATAGCTTTTCATCCTTAAAAGATATAGCTGTCGGTACTGGTTTTGGTATTCGTTACGATTTTGGCTTCGCAGTCGCTCGTTTAGATATAGGATTTAAAACTTACAACCCTTCTTTAGATGAAGGCAATCGCTGGTTTACAGATTATAACTTTGGTAATGCTGTATATAATATTGGTATAAATTATCCTTTCTAATTAAAAAATAGTCCTCAGTATATTCAGAATTAGGACTTCTTATATAATGGTCTTTCGTTTATTAACGAAAACTTAATACAATTTAAAAATCACTAAAAGCTTATCATGCCATTTTCATTAATAAACTTCTAAATCTCAAAATAAATTCTGAAAAAAATGTGTACTTTTGAGTAATCAATTTTTAACAAAAATTTACCGTAAAATGGCACATAATATAAAACCAGGAGTTGCAACAGGTCGTGAAGTTCAAGAGATTTTTAAATTGGCTAAAGAAAAAGCATTTGCGCTTCCAGCTGTTAATGTTATCGGATCAGATAGTATTAACGGAGTTTTAGAAACTGCTGCGGCATTAAATGCACCTGTAATTATTCAGTTTTCAAATGGTGGAGGAGCTTTTAATGCTGGTAAAGGCTTAAGTAACGACAACCAAAAGGCTGCAATTGCTGGGTCTATTGCTGGAGCTAAGCATGTACACCACATGGCAGAAGCCTATGGTGTTCCTGTAATTTTACATACCGATCATTGTGCAAAAAAATTATTGCCTTGGATAGATGGTTTACTTGAGGCTAGTGAAAAGCACTTTAAAGATACAGGCAAACCATTATACAGTTCGCACATGATCGATTTAAGCGAAGAACCTATCGAAGAAAATATCGAAATCTGCAAACAATACCTTCAACGCATGAGTAAAATGGGTATGACACTAGAAATAGAATTAGGCATCACTGGAGGCGAAGAAGATGGTGTTGACAATACAGATGTTGATGACTCAAAATTATACACACAACCAGAAGAAGTTGCATACGCTTATGAAGAATTAAGTAAAGTTAGCGACCAATTTACCATTGCTGCAGCTTTCGGAAATGTACATGGTGTTTACAAACCTGGCAATGTAAAGCTTACCCCAAAAATTCTTAAAAATTCGCAAGAGTACGTGTCTCAAAAATATAATTTACCTCACAATCATATCGATTTTGTATTTCATGGTGGTTCTGGTTCTTCTGTAGAAGAAATCCGTGAAGCTATTGGTTATGGTGTCATAAAAATGAATATCGACACAGATATGCAGTACGCATTTATGAGTGGTGTACGAGATTATATGAATGAAAAAGCAGAATATTTAAAATCGCAAATCGGTAATCCTGAAGGCGAGGACGTGCCAAATAAAAAATATTACGACCCAAGAGTATGGTTGCGTAAAGGCGAAAATGCTTTTGTCGAACGCTTAAAAAAGGCATTTGAAGATTTAAATAACGTAAACACTTTATAAAATAATTAGGGCGTTTCCCCAAAATTAAAAACAAAGTTCTTAATTTTGGCGTCAGGCTTTTGCCACTCGCTTTTACTTTTTGTCACTTTAAGTGCATTTTAAAATGTTTAACAAAAAGTAAAGAGCTCAAACAAATGGCGCAATCCTTAACGCAAAACCTTATACACTATGGCTTGGTTTAAAAGAAAAGAAAAAGGCATCACCACCTCAACACAAGAAAAAAAGGACACTCCTAAAGGCTTGTGGTATAAATCACCTACAGGAAAAATAGTAGATGCTAAAGAATTAGAAAAAAATTATTACGTAAGTCCAGAAGATGGGTATCATGTTCGTATTGGCAGTAATGAATACTTCGAAATATTATTTGACGATAATAAATACAAAGAACTTGATGAAAAATTAGAGTCTAAAGACCCTTTAAAGTTTGAAGACACTAAAAAATATCCAGAGCGCTTAAAAGCGGCTCAAGAAAAAACCAAACTTAAAGATGCCGTACGCACAGCTGTTGGCAAATCTAAAGGAAAAGACCTTGTTATTGCTTGTATGGATTTCAGTTTTATTGGAGGCTCAATGGGTTCTGTAGTAGGTGAAAAAATTGCTCGTGCAGCAGATTATTCACTTAAAAAGAAAATTCCGTTTATGATTATTTCTAAATCTGGAGGTGCACGTATGATGGAAGCCGCATTATCTTTAATGCAATTGGCAAAAACATCAGTTAAGTTAGCACAATTAGCAGATGCAGGAATACCTTATGTTTCTTTATGTACAGATCCAACTACTGGAGGAACTACAGCATCTTTTGCCATGCTTGGAGATATTAATATTTCAGAACCAGGTGCTTTAATTGGGTTTGCAGGACCACGCGTTGTAAAAGACACTACAGGTCAAGATTTACCTGAAGGGTTTCAAACCTCTGAGTTTTTATTAGAACATGGTTTCCTAGATTTTATCACACATCGTAAAGATTTAAAAGACAGATTAAATCAATATATTGATTTAATTACAAATCAGCCTTTAAGAGCATAAAAAAAGCGACCAATTGGTCGCTTTTTTTATGCTTTTTACACAGCAGTTAATTTAGCGTTATATTAACAACATCACCACTATTAAATGTAAATGTTGCTTGATTATCACAATCACCTTCACCATAATCAAACACACCACCAAAAGCTGTACGTTCAACATTAACACTACCACTTACAAAATAGTAGCACACCACTTCTCGTCTTAAAGGAATGTCTATTTCATAACTATGTGTATGTCCACTCACAAAGTTAGCGACCCAATATCCTGTAACCTCAAAAACATTGTCGCTAAAAACTCCAGAACCAAATCCTTCAACCCATTCTCTCACTTTAAGTCCTTCTCTAGACGCCTGAACTCCACTTGGCCAAACTACAGTAAGATCTAAGGTGTGTGTAAATTGAGGGTTACCATCATCATTAGAAAGTTCTCTTAAAATAGAATTACTCCCAATCACCTGCTTTGCATCAAAGTAAAAATCTTCAAGCACATACCCAATAGACACTTGTTGCTCGTCAATATCTCTGTCGTAAGTGATAATAATTTTCCCTTGATAAAGGTGTCCTCTAATCACACAACCTTCACCAAAATCTACTGTAAGTTGCCTGTATCCTAGTTCGGCAACAACAGTTATCGTCGTACAACCTGGGAAAGCAGTTCTCGAATAACCTACTCGAGTTTCACTATCTTCCTGATCTTCATAAACTTCAATTAAAAAATCTTCAAGAGAAGCAGAAACTCTGTCCATTTCAGAGGCCATCACAACTTCTGAATAATCTTGTTCTTGTATTTCAGGATCGTCTGATGCGTCTGAAGTACAGCCTGTAAATGTCAATCCTAAAACCACAAGAACTAACACAACCTTTGTTGTTAAATTAAATGTTTTCATCATTACTTTTTTTAATGTTAATATAATGTTAAGACCACATTAGAACGGAAAGGTTTAAAATTAAGTATATAAATCGTTAAACAATTTTAAAATTAAGTATATAAATCGTTAAACAATTTTTACAATCTCTTGTAAATCATTAAAAATTACTATATTTGCCGCTCGAAAGAAATACTTTCGTGTACATAACAATCATTTACAATAATATTAGCATGTATTTAGATCAAAAAGCAAAAGAGAAAATCTTTAAAAAACATGGTGGTGATGCAAAAAACACTGGTTCTGCAGAAGGACAGATTGCATTATTCACAGAAAGAATTAATCACTTAACAGAACACTTAAAAAACAATCGTAAAGATTACAATACAGAGCGTTCTTTAGTAAAATTAGTAGGTAAGCGTCGTTCATTACTAGATTACTTAACTAAGAAAGATATCTTAAGATATCGTGCAATAGTGAAAGAATTAGGATTAAGAAAATAACAAAAAAGAGGCTTCACGCCTCTTTTTTTCATTAATATTAAACTCGTACGAAAGAGTATAAATATCGTAAATAAGAAGCTAATTACAGTTTTTCATTGGTCAGACATCACATGTCATTCACAACAACAACTACAACAACACAGCGACCATTGTTTAATTAGAATTAAAAAAATTTATGATTCCAAAAGTATTTAAAGAGGTTATTGACCTTGGTGATGGAAGAGAAATCTCCATTGAAACCGGAAAATTAGCAAAACAGGCACATGGTTCTGTTGTGGTTCAATCTGGAAAATGTATGTTATTATGTACTGTTGTTTCCAATTACAAACAAGCAGATGTTGACTTTTTACCTTTAACGGTAGATTATCGTGAAAAATTTGCTGCTGCAGGACGTTATCCTGGAGGTTTCTTTAAAAGAGAAGCAAGACCTAGTGATGGAGAAGTTTTAACGATGCGTTTAGTAGATCGTGTATTACGCCCATTATTTCCAAAAGATTATCATTCAGAAACGCAAGTAATGATTCAATTAATGTCTCATGATGATGATGTTATGCCAGACGCTATGGCAGGTTTAGCAGCTTCGGCAGCTATACAATTATCAGATTTTCCGTTTGAATGCCCAATTTCTGAAGCTAGAGTTGGTCGTGTAAATGGCGAATTTGTAATCAATCCAACACGATCGCAATTAGAGATTTCTGATATTGATATGATGATTGGTGCCTCTGCAGATTCTGTAATGATGGTTGAAGGTGAAATGGACGAGATTTCTGAAGAAGAAATGACCGAAGCCATTAAGTTTGCCCACGAAGCGATTAAAGTACAATGTGCTGCTCAAGTAAAATTAGCTGAAGCTTTCGGTAAAAAAGAAGTCCGTGAGTACGAGCCAGAAAGAGAAGATGCCGATTTAGCACAAAAAATTCATGATTTAGCTTACGATAAAGTATATGCCGTTGCAAAAGCAGGTTCTGCTAAACATGAGCGTAGTGCTGCTTTTTCTGAAATTAAAGAAGAAATTAAAGCAACATTTACTGAAGAAGAATTAGAAGATATTGGCGGATTAATTTCTAAATATTACTCTAAAGCTGAAAAAGCTGCTGTAAGAGACTTAACTTTAAACGAAGGCTTACGTTTAGATGGACGTAAAACAACTGACATAAGACCTATTTGGTGTGAGGTTGATTATTTACCATCTACTCATGGATCTGCAATATTTACACGTGGAGAGACTCAAGCATTAGCAACCGTTACTTTAGGTACATCTAGAGAAGCAAACCAAATAGATATGCCATCTTTTGAAGGTGAAGAGCGTTTCTATTTACATTATAACTTCCCTCCTTTTTCAACTGGTGAAGCACGACCAATTCGTGGAACGTCTAGACGTGAAGTTGGTCATGGTAACTTAGCACAACGTGCACTAAAAGGTATGGTCCCTGAAGATTGCCCTTATACTGTTCGTGTTGTATCTGAAGTGTTAGAATCTAACGGTTCGTCATCTATGGCTACAGTTTGTTCTGGTACTATGGCACTTATGGATGCTGGTGTTCAGTTAAAGAAACCAGTTTCTGGAATTGCAATGGGATTAATTTCTGATGCAGATTCTGGAAAGTATGCAGTATTGTCTGATATTTTAGGTGATGAAGATCATTTAGGTGATATGGATTTTAAAGTGACTGGAACTGCTGATGGTATTACAGCTTGCCAAATGGACATTAAAGTAAAAGGATTGTCTTACGAAATTTTAGTGAATGCACTAAAACAAGCACGTGATGGTCGTTTGCATATCTTAGAGAAATTGACTGATACGATTGCTACACCAAATACAGACGTAAAAGATCATGCGCCTACAATGGTAACCAGACGTATTCCTAATGAATTTATTGGCGCTTTAATTGGCCCTGGAGGAAAAGTGATTCAGGAAATGCAAAAAGAAACTGAAACAACTATCGTTATTAACGAAGATCCTGTTACTGAAGAAGGTATTGTTGAAATTTTAGGTGTTGGTAAAAAAGGGATTGATGCGGTCATGGCAAAAATTGATGCCTTGCTATTTAAGCCTGAAGTAGGTAGTATTTACGAAGTTAAAGTCATTAAAATGCTTGATTTTGGTGCTGTTGTAGAATATACTGAAGCCCCTGGAAATGAAGTCTTATTACACGTAAGTGAATTAGCTTGGGAACGCACAGAAAATGTATCTGATGTGGTTAACATGGGCGATGTATTTGATGTCAAATACTTTGGTGTAGATTCTAGAACGCGTAAAGAAAAAGTTTCGCGTAAAGCCATTTTACCGAAACCTGAAGGTTATGTTGCTAGACCACCAAGAGATGATAAACGTTCTGGTGGACGTGATAACAGAGGTCGAGATAATCGCGGACGTGATAACCGTCGTGACGATCGTAAACCAAGAGACGATAAGAAAGAAAACTAAACACTAGTTTTTAATCTATATTAAAAAGCCTATTCTTTAATTAGAATAGGCTTTTTGCATTAGCGATAGCAGTGGCATCCTTTTCTTTTTGTTGAAATAAATTTTGCCGTGTAGCGCAAAATGACAAAAAGAAAAGATATAACGTATAGCGCGACCATTTGGAGTTTAAAACGAAAAATGGGAATGCCCATAAAAATAAAATGAAACTTTTTGTAACATTTATTGTCTTTTGTACGTATAATTATATAGAACGTTTTATTCACACTTAATTTTTACAGGAGAACATTAGATGAGACAACTTAAAATTACCAAGCAGGTTACTAATAGAGAGACCGCTTCGTTAGATAAATATCTACAAGAAATAGGAAAAGTTGACTTAATTACAGCAGACGAAGAAGTAGAATTAGCACAACGCATTAAAGCAGGTGATCAAGTCGCTTTAGAAAAGTTGACCAAGGCTAATTTACGTTTCGTAGTTTCTGTAGCTAAGCAATACCAAAATCAAGGATTAACCTTACCAGATTTAATTAATGAAGGTAATTTAGGACTTATTAAAGCGGCTCAACGTTTTGATGAAACTCGTGGTTTTAAATTTATATCTTATGCTGTTTGGTGGATTAGACAATCTATTTTACAAGCTTTAGCTGAACAATCTAGAATTGTACGTTTGCCTTTAAATAAGATTGGTTCTATTAACAAGATAAATAAAACCTTCGCCTTTTTAGAGCAAGCTCATGAGCGTCCGCCAAGTGCTGAAGAAATTGCTAAAGAATTAGACATGACGATTAACGATGTTAAGGAGTCTATGAAAAATTCTGGGCGTCACGTAAGTATGGATGCACCTTTAGTTGAAGGTGAAGATTCTAACTTATACGATGTCTTAAATTCTGGAGAGTCTCCTAATCCTGATAAGGACTTATTACATGAGTCTTTACGTACTGAGATTGAGCGTGCTTTAGAAACATTAACACCTCGTGAAGCTGATGTGATTCGTTTGTACTTTGGTTTAGGAAATCAACATCCTATGACTTTAGAAGAAATTGGAGAAACATTTGATTTAACTCGAGAGCGTGTTAGACAAATTAAAGAAAAAGCGATTCGTAGATTAAAACATACGTCTAGAAGTAAAATATTAAAAACATATTTAGGATAGTAATTTATATAAATTACGACTAAATTTACAGCAACAAACAGTTACACATAACTGTTCGTTTTTTGATTGATGAAAGAACCCAGAGCTGATTACTCTGGGTTCACTCATTTTTATACTTATCTTATGGTTACAAAGTGATGGAACTTCTTTTTTTATTTATCTTTGTATAAACAACACAACTCCTCACAATGGCTGAAAAATTAATTGCACCTTCTATGCTTGCTGCCGATTTTGGCAACTTACAACGTGATACAGAAATGGTTAATAATAGTGATGCCGATTGGTTTCACATTGATGTTATGGATGGGCATTTTGTGCCTAACATCTCCTACGGAATGCCAGTCATACAAGCTATAAAAAAACACGCGACTAAACCTTTGGATGTGCATTTAATGATTGAAAAGCCAGAACGTTATATAGAAGAATTTGCGAAAGTTGGTGCAGATATTATTACAGTGCATTACGAATCTACAGTCCATTTACATAGAACACTTACACAAATTGAAGATGCTGGCTGTAAAGCTGGAGTAGTGCTTAATTTAACGACTCCTGTGTCTGTTTTAGAAGATATTTTACCAAAGTGCTTTATGGTATTAATAATGTCTATAAACCCAGGATTTGGTGGTCAGAAATTTGAAACCATCACTTATGACAAAGTGAGAAAATTACGTAAAATGATTGATGAACGTGGTTTAGACACGCGTATAGAAATTGATGGTGGTGTAACTGATAAAAATATCAAGCAATTAGTAGATGCTGGCGCAGATACTTTTGTTGCTGGAAGTCATGTTTTTAGAAGTAATGATCAAACGAAAACGATAGCTGACTTAAAAGCACTTGCTAATTCATAATCGTTTTTTATCATCTTATTTATTCTGGATATTGCACATAAGTATAAGACTTATGAATAATTTTCCATTGCCCTTGGTATTTTAAGAGTAGAAGGTAATCGGTGTATTTTCGTTTTCTACTTGGCATTAAAATTTCAATTTTTGCAGAAGCTGCATCATTTTCTATATCTATAGATACAATTCTACCAATACGATTACTCTTGTTGCCTTCCTTTATACCATTAATATAATTTTGACCATACCATACCTTAACACTATCATTCGCAATTGTGTATAAGTTTAAATCTTTATGAAACGCTCGTCTTACTCTATCGGGTTCTCCATTAGCTGTACCTTCAATATAATCCATTAAGGTTTTTGTAATTTTTTCGTGTTCTGTTTGTCCATAAGAAAACTGCATTCCTAGGCACGTTAGTAAGATGATAAATGTTGTTTTAAATTTCATGATATATAGTATTATTCATTAAAAGTAGTAAAACCATTTTAATAACCTGCAAAATTAAAGTTAAGCATTTGTTTGACTTTAGAGTAAATTTTAGGAAAATGGGAGCGAAATTCTACAGGTGTTTCTATGAAATTTTCGACAAGCACAGAAATGAATTCGAATTGGTTTTCAAAAGCATAATCTCTAATGTAATCAGAATTTATTAATTTTTGTTTCAAAGAAATGTTTTCATCAATTAAAACCGTTAGTTCCTGAAACGACTCTAAGAACACTGCTGCGCTTGTACTATGCCTTCTAGATTTTAAAAAAGTAAAATGCATAGCATGGATACATTCATGAACACCTAAGTTTAAATTATCATTATGAACGTCGTAGCCAATTTTAAAGTCTTCCCATGAAAAAATTAAAGCATTATATGCCATATTAAATTCCCCTTTATGCATGACCTTGTTAATCGTAGAATAATATTCATCGGGGTAAATTATTATTTTATCAATACTTCTAATTTTATAATCTCTTAAACCAAAAGTGAGTTTTGCGGCGGTTGCAGAAATAAGTATTTTCATGGTATTAGTCACCACAATTTCTTTACCTATAAACTCCCAACTTTTCAAATAGTGGTTAAGTCTGTGTTCAAAATTCTTTTTTTCTAAATCTGTTAGTCGATTATAGAAAGAAAATTCTTGCCTTAATATAAGCCTATAGTCTTCGGGAAGCTTTTTTCTTTTAACATAGACATGATTAAAGAATAGCTTTTTTTTAAAAAACTCAACATAAGCCATTTCTAAAAAATTAAAAATGCCACGAGTAAGAACAAAAAGAAAAAGAAAAAGTGTAGCTGCTATTAAAATCGCTAAAACAACTTTAAAAATTAAAGGCGGATCTTGTTCTTCTATAAAAGACAATAACACGTGGTTCATGTATAGTATTAGTGACTGCGATAGGAGTCGAACCTACAACCGCTGGAGCCGAAATCCAGTGCTCTATCCAATTGAGCTACGCAGCCAAATAAAAGCTTAAGACAGTTTAGCTTTCACAATAGTAGAAATGGTCTTACCATCAGCCTGACCTGCTAATTTTTGATTGACCATTCCCATGACTTTGCCCATATCTTTCATTCCATCAGCACCTAAAGTTGCAATCGCATCAACAACAACTTTTTCTATTTCAGTTTCGCTTAATTGTGCAGGTAAAAATTGGCTAATCACCTCAGCTTGGGCTAATTCAGGTTCAGCTAAATCGTTTCTATTTTGCTCTGTAAAAATAGCTGCGCTATCTTTTCTTTGCTTTACTAATTTAGATAATATTTTTATTTCTTGCTCTTCCGTAATTTCTTCTTTTGATCCTGTTTCTGTTTGAGCTAATAATATTTCTGACTTTACAGCACGTAAAGCAGATAAAGCTGTTTGATCTTTAATTTTCATGGCAGCTTTCATTGCTGTCATAATATCTTGTTGTAAACTCATAATACTTTCTTTATTGATAAAAAGCGAAGATACTAAGAAATTTAAGATTCTAGTATCTCGCGGAGTGTTTAAGCTTCAGTAAAGCGCATAAAAAACCCGAAGAAAATTTGGGGAATTCCTCGGGTTAGTCGAAGCTAAACACTAAACTTAACTTACTAATCTACATTATCGTGTAAAAACGAATTGTTACTTCTTAATTGTATGTCATCGTTTTCATCTGTACTTAAACTTGTAGTAGAAATACTTGTATCTTCAGATGAGTGTTGTGCGTCATCTAAATATACGCCTTGACGCTTATACGCAGGGATTTTTTCTATATCATCAATTTTTGCATTATTGAATTTATAGTTAAAGTCTTTCATTTTACGTCTGCGTTCTTCTGCTCTTTCTTTAAGTAAGTCAGAAATTGGGCTATTCATAGGATCAATTTCTTCAACTTTTTCTTCAGTAGTATTTGATTCTATAATTTGCTTTTCAAAAACAACTTCTTGATCTAGTTCTTTATCTAAAACCTCAGTTACTGGTGTTTTTTTAGGTTCATTGATAGAAGATTCAAACTCTAAATAATCATCAAGGGCGTAACGCGTTTCTCCTTTTTCATTAGTTTCTGTAACCGTTATTAACTCAATAAAGTCTTTTACAGGCATTTTTTTTATGTCATCTTGATCTAAATCATGCACAACTTTATCTTCAATAACTTCATCAACAACAGGCTCATTTATGCTTAAAGGCATATCAAAGGTTAATGTAATTTGTTGTTCTTCTTCATCTTCAAAATCATGAGTTTCATCTTGTACTGGAGCGACCTCTGTAATTACAAAATCATCGTCTTCAACTTGATCTTGAATACATTCTTCTTGGATTGGAGTTGCGCCTATAACCTCTTCATAAACTACATTTATATCTCTAATTATTTCTGTCGTTGGAATAAGATTTGTGTGATTTAAAGCCTCGTTTTTTGGGGCTTCAAACTCATCTACTTCATCCAAATCTAAAGTATGTTTAACAATAGGTTGTTCTTGTTTAGTCTCTAACTCAATATTTGGTGTAATGATAACAGGATTCGTTTCTTTCTTAGTCAAATCTTGCTCTAAGGTTTGCTCTTCTTCTAAAGAGTGGACTACTTTTTTAGTTTCTGTATTTGATATTTCATCTTGCTGTTCAATATCAAATCCAGTTGCAATAATTGTTACAGCAATAGACTCGTCTAAAGATTCATCTTCACCAACACCCATAATAATATTAGCACCATGACCTGCTTCATTTTGAATATGGTCATTGATTTCTCCTATCTCATCGATGGTAATCTCTTGTGAACCAGAAACAATAAGTAATAACACATTTTTAGCACCAATAATTTTATTATCATTAAGCAATGGTGAATCTAAAGCTTTACGAATGGCTTCATGGGCACGATTTTGACCAGAAGAACTTCCTGATCCCATAATTGCAGTACCACTACTACTTAATACTGTTTTAGCATCACGTAAATCTATATTTTGAGTATAATGATGTGTAATAACTTCAGCAATACCACGAGCAGCAGTCGATAGTACTTCATCTGCTTTAGAAAACCCAGCTTTAAAGCCTAAATTTCCATAAACCTCGCGAAGTTTATTATTATTAATTACAATTAATGAATCGACGACATTACGTAAATTTTCAATACCTATTTGCGCTTGTTCATTACGCATTTTTCCTTCGAATTGAAAAGGCATTGTTACAATACCCACTGTTAAAATATCTAAATCTTTAGCCATTTTAGCAATAATAGGTGCTGCTCCAGTTCCCGTACCTCCGCCCATTCCTGCAGTGATAAAAATCATTTTAGTATTAGTATCTAACATACGTTGAAGGTCCTCAAAACTCTCTATAGCAGATTGCTCTCCCACTTCTGGATTAGCACCTGCTCCTAAACCTTCCGTAAGGCTAAGTCCGAGTTGGATTTTATTTGGCACACCACTATTTTGTAGTGCTTGTGCATCTGTATTACAAATAACAAAATCTACACCTTTAATACCTTGTTGGAACATGTGATTGATAGCGTTACTACCACCACCACCAACACCAATAACTTTAATGACGTTTGATTGGTTCTTTGGCAAATCAAATGCAATATTGGTTTCGAATTCTTTGTTGCTGCTCATAAATTCTATTTTTCTTGTTCTAAATTACTCTGCGTTATCTAAAAAATCTTTAACACGTTCTGTTAGTTTATCTAAAAACGAACGTCTTTCTTTTACTGTTTGTTTAGTATTGGCTACCACCTCTTCTTCTGTTTCTAAAGCTTCATCTTCAACATTTACTTCTTCAAAAACAGTATCTGCTTTTTTTCTTTCATTGCGTTTTAGGCCATCCATAACTAATCCTACAGCAGTTGCAAAAAGAGGACTTGTAATTTCATCATCACTATCTCCTGCGAGGTGTTCGTTAGGGAAACCAACTCTGGTATCCATTCCTGTTATATATTCTACTAATTGTTTTAAATGTTTTAACTGAGCTCCTCCTCCTGTTAAAACAATTCCTGCAATTAATTTCTTTTTTTGTTCTTCATGACCATAATTTTTAATCTCTACATACACCTGCTCTATAATTTCTACTACACGAGCATGAATGATTTTTGAAAGATTTTTTAATGTGATCTCTTTGGGTTCTCTTCCTCTAAGTCCAGGAATAGAAACAATTTCATTGTCTTTATTTTCTCCTGGCCATGCAGATCCAAATTTTATTTTTAAAAGTTCGGCTTGCTTTTCGATAATAGAACAACCTTCTTTTATGTCTTCGGTAATCACATTTCCTCCAAACGGAATGACTGCAGTATGACGAATAATACCATCTCTAAAAATGGCTAAATCCGTCGTTCCACCACCAATGTCAATTAAAGCGACACCTGCTTCTTTTTCTTCTTGACTTAAAACTGCATTTGATGATGCTAAAGGCTCTAGTGTTATTCCTTCAAGGTTTAGCCCAGCACTTTTTACACATCTTCCTATATTTCTAATGGATGACACTTGCCCAACCACTACATGAAAATTTGCTTCAAGTCTTCCGCCATACATTCCAATAGGTTCTTTTATTTCAGCTTGACCATCAACTTTATATTCCTGAGGTAATACATGAATAATTTCTTCTCCTGGAAGCATTACTAATTTATGCACTTGGTTAATTAAACGTTCAATATCTTCTTCATCAATAACCAAATCAGAATTTGCTCTTGTGATATAATCACTATGTTGTAGGCTTCGAATATGTTGACCAGCAATTCCAACTGTTACGCCTTCAATTTTTGTTGTAGCAGAAGCTTCTGCCTCCTGAACAGCTAATTGAATAGACTGAATAGTTTGTGTAATATTATTTACTACACCACGATGAACACCAAGGCTTTTAGACTTTCCAATGCCTAAAATTTCAACCTTTCCATATTCATTTTTACGACCAATCATAGCCACAATTTTTGTGGTTCCGATATCTAATCCTACTGCTATATTATTTTCCATAGTTTACGCTTTGGTGCACACTACTTGGTTATCAAACTGTAAATTAACTTTACTATACTTATTAAGTGTCTTTTCTTTTAATGCCTTTTGGTAAAATACCTTTAGGTTATTTATTTTTTTTTCTAATTGATTTAAACGTCCTAAATGCACTGTAAATGGTGACTGTCTTAATTTTAAATCAATACTATTATCATCGTTTTGATGAATTTCTATGACATACTTTTTTAAAAATTCATCATTATATACTTTCTGTGCAATTTGAAACACATTAGAAAGCGCTTCCTTATTTACAGAACCAGTAATTAATGGTACTCTTGCCGAAAAATTAGATGATAACGGCATATAACGACCTTCATCATCGATATAATAAGATGCATTAGTACTTACTCTTGCAATAGGTTTTTTCTGTATAATATCAGCCTTAAGTACTCCGTTTACTGCGATAGAGACTTCTGCTGATTTTATCATTGGGTTAGAATTCAGGGCAGATTCCAATTGGTTCAAATCTAAAATTTCTTTAGACGCCTTTTTAATCCCTTGTTGATTTTGTATTAACAATTTACTAACAGTCTCATGAGTGATAAATAAGTTGTTATCTCCCAGAAATTGAACATGAGGTTCAGAAACCAATCTAACTTCATTTTTCAATGATGAAAAAGCATATAAAAACACTACTAACACTAGTAGAATTACCATTTTTATGTAGTTCCAATTAACTCGCAAGGCTTAATGCTTTTTTAATATGTTTAACTTCTTCTCCAATATCTCCAGCACCAATAGTTAAAATTATTTGTGCTCGACTTTCTTTTATCTTAGAAACGATTTCTTGTTTACTAATAAGTTGTTTGTTTTTATTATTTATTTTTTGCATTAACCAATCTGAAGTCACGCCTTTGATAGGTAATTCTCTAGCTGGATAAATATCAAGCAATAAGATTTCATCAAATTGAGACAAACTTTTTGCAAAATCATCTACAAAATCTTGAGTTCTTGAATACAAATGGGGTTGAAAGACAGCAAGTACTTTTTGATTTGGATACATTTCACGAATTGCTTGGTGTACTGCATTAATCTCTTCTGGATGATGCGCATAATCGTCTATAAAAACTAAATCTTTAGTTTTAATTTGATAGGTGAATCTGCGTTTCACACCTTTATAAGATGCTAATGCCTTGACGAGCTGCGGTTGAGGGCAGCCATATTCTACAGCCATCGCCAAGGCTATTATAGCATTCGACAAATTATGTCTACCAGGTAGGTTAAATAAAACTCTTTCTAGTGTTGTTTTTGGTGTTTTCACATCAAAAACATAAGCACCATTTATTATTTTTATGTTTTGAGCAGAATAGTCTGAATCATCTTCTATTCCGTATGTTATTCCCTTTAGAGGCAAACCATTTCTAATAAATAATTTACCTTTAGGTTTTATTTTTTTTGAAAAATCTTCAAATGATTTAAGGAGTTCTGAAGCATCACCATAAATATCTAAATGATCTGCATCCATTGAAGTAATACATGCTAGATTTGGAGACAAGGTTAAAAAGGAGCGATCAAATTCATCTGCTTCAACCACAGAAACATCTGTACCATTTATAATAAGATTAGAATTATAATTTTCGCTTAATCCGCCTAAAAAAGCAGTCAATTTAACATCACATTCATATAATAAATGCCCTAAAATACTAGTTGTAGTGGTTTTACCATGTGTTCCTGCAACAGCTAAACAAAAGGTGTGTTCTGTAATTAATCCGAGGACTTCTGAGCGTTTTAAAACCGTAAAGTTTTTGTTATTTTTAAAATAAGTTAATTCCTTATGATCTTTAGGAATAGCAGGTGTGTACACCACTAAGGTAGTCTCATAATTTAAATATGAATCATCTACATTTGCTATTGAATCTTCAAAATGTACATGAATCCCTAAATCAATCAAACTATCAGTAATTTCAGTTGATGTTTTATCATATCCAGCAACTTGCTTATGATTAGCATGGAAATAGCGAGCAAGTGCACTCATACCAATACCACCAATACCAATAAAATAAATGTTATGTATATGATTAAGATTCATTAATTCAATAGTTTTTCAACTTCGTTTGCTATTTGTTTAGTTGCATTTATTAATGCTAATTTTTTTATATTTTCTCCTAATTCTTTTTGTTTTTCAGGCGATGCCATAAGCTGAGTGAACTTATTTTCAAAATCAACCTCTAAGTCACTTTCTTTAATTAATATGGCAGCTTTTTCATTTACAATAGCCATCGCATTCTTGGTTTGATGATCTTCAGCAACATTTGGTGATGGAATAAAAATTACTGGTTTACCAACAATACATAATTCACTTACCGAACTTGCACCAGCACGAGATATAATTACATCAGCAGCAGCATACGCTAAATCCATTGTATTTATAAATTCATGCAATTGTACTTGCTTTTCGTTACCATCAATTTTATGCGCTTTGTAGTATAGCTTTCCACATTGCCAAATGACTTGCATATTCAGCGTATTAAAATAGTCAAGCTCATCTTTAATCAATTCATTTATACGTCTTGCACCTAGACTTCCGCCTATTACTAAAAGTGTTTTCTTGCCTTCAATAAGATTAAAATGTTTTTTAGCTTCAGCCACTTTAGAGTCTATATCTAACAAATCTTGACGTACAGGATTTCCTGTTTTTACTATTTTTTCTTTAGGAAAAAAGCGTTCTAAACCATCATAAGCCACACAAATTTTATTCACCTTTTTGGACAATAATTTATTAGTAATCCCTGGAAAAGAATTCTGTTCCTGTATAAGACTTGGTATGCCTTTTACAACAGCCATTTGTAATAAAG
Organism: Lacinutrix iliipiscaria; assembly: GCF_042686125.1. NCBI lineage: Bacteria > Pseudomonadati > Bacteroidota > Flavobacteriia > Flavobacteriales > Flavobacteriaceae > Lacinutrix > Lacinutrix iliipiscaria. Next base: position 1,070,685 of record NZ_JBHUOV010000001.1, on the reverse strand, counting down.
GGCCACTAGCAAATCCTCCTGTACCAATAGCAACGTCAGGCTTGAATTGTTTTACAATTTTTCTAGCCTTCCATAGGCTACTTAATAGTTTAAAAGGAAACATTAAATTTTTAAACGTTATCTCTCGTTGAATACCAGAAATCCAAAGTCCTTTTATAGGATAGCCCGCTTCAGGGACTTTTTCCATTTCCATTCTATCTTTCGCGCCAACAAATAAAAACTCTGCATTAGGATAACGAGACTTTAGCTCATTAGCAATGGCAATTGCAGGATAAATATGACCTCCTGTTCCTCCTCCAGACAATATGATTTTATAGTTGCTCATTAAATTGCTTCGCTTAATATTTCCAATGGATTATCCTCTTTATTCTCTTTGTCTTTATCTTCTTCACGTTTGGCACTCACACTTAAAATAATTCCAATAGCCAAACACGTCATCCAAATTGATGTTCCACCACTACTAATAAGCGGCAAGGTTTGTCCAGTAACTGGAAACAACTCTACAGCAACAGCCATATTTATTAAGGCTTGAAATACTATAGGTAAACCAACACCTAGGACTAATAATTTTCCGAAAATGGTTTCTGATTTTTGTGCTACAATAACTATTCTAAAGAGCAGCCACATATATAATATCATAAGAAAGAAACCTCCTATAAGTCCATATTCTTCAACAATAATGGCATAAATAAAATCGGAAGATGATTGAGGCAAAAAGTTCTTTTGAATACTTTTTCCAGGACCAACGCCTTGAACACCTCCTGAAGCTATAGCGATTTTTGCTTTTTCAATTTGGTAATCTGCTTCTGTATCTTCACCATTAGAAAAGTTATCTATTCGACTCATCCAGGTATCTATTCTATTTGGCATCACCTCAGGAAATGCTTTAGCTACTAATACAAATAAGATTAATGCTACTATTCCAGAACCAATAATGACTGCTAAATAACGAATAGGATATCCTCCTAAAAAAACTAACATCACAGCCATAACAAACATAATAGCTGCTGTAGAAAAATTAGCAGGAAGAATGAGTATGAGGACTAAAAATACAGGTACCCAAAGTGGCAAAATAGATTCTACGAAAGTGATATTTTGATCTTGAATTTTAGACATATACCTAGCCACGTAAACCATTAACACTACAGCTGCAAGTGTAGAGGTTTGAAACGACATGTTTACGATTGGAATTTGTATCCAACGACTTGCATTTGCGCCTTCTATTGTAGTTCCTTGTAGCATTGTAACAACCAATAACACTAATACTACAGGAATCATAACCATGGATAATCCTCTAAAATATCTATACGGAATTTTATGAACTCCAAACATGATGGTGAAACCTAAAAACAAATGCATGAAGTGTTTTACAAAATAAGAGAAGGTGTTTCCTCCTCCAACGTTTACTAAATTACTCGCAGCACTATACACAGGAAGAAATGAGAAAATAGCCAATAGAGCAGCTATTGCCCAAATTAATCTGTCTCCTTTTATGTTTTTAAATAGTGTTTGCATTTTGTGTTTTTAATGGCATCGCTCGAGGCCATCTTTACTTTTTATAAATTTCTTACAGCGTCTTTAAATTGTCTACCTCTGTCTTCATAGTTTTCGAATAAATCAAAACTTGCACAAGCAGGAGAAAGCAAAACATTATCGCCTGCATCTGCTATTTTGTAAGCAATTTTTATTGCTTCACTCATAAATTGTGTTTCAACTATAACATCAACCATATTCACGAAAGTGCTTAGCAACTTTTCATTATCGACTCCTAAGCAAATAATGGCTTTGACTTTTTCGTTAACAAAAGGAAAAAGCTCCTTATAGTCATTCCCTTTATCTACACCACCAACAATCCAAATGGTTGGTGCGTCCATACTTTCTAAAGCATAATAAGTCGCATTGACATTAGTTGCTTTTGAATCGTTTATGTATTGCACTTTATTAATTTTCAATACATGTTCCAAACGATGCTCTACACCTTGGAAATTTTCTAAACTTTCTCGAATCGTTTGCTTTCTAATTTTTAGCAAATGAGCCACTGTTGAAGCAGCCATTGCATTTTTAATGTTATGTTTACCTTCTAATGCTAGATTGGATGTTGACATGTTGATCTGGTTGTTATCTATTGTTATTATTATGTTTTCTTTATCTAAATACGCGCCGTTTTCGATAACTTTTGTTAATGAAAATGGCAATAATGTGGATTGAACTGGATGTGATTTTAACCAATTAGTGATGACGTCGTCATCTGCATCATAAATCAAAAAATCATCTTTCGTTTGATTCATAGCAATTCTGAATTTTGAAGCGATATAATTTTCAAATTGATAATCATATCGATCTAAATGGTCTGGTGTGATATTAGTGATTATGGCAATTTTTGGTTTAAAATTGATGATTCCATCTAACTGAAAACTGCTAATCTCCAACACGTAATTTTCAAAACCTTCTTCAATAATCTGCTTAGCAAAACTGTCGCCAATATTTCCAGCTAAACCAACATTTAACACCTGTTTTAAAAGGTGATGTGTTAGTGAAGCTGTTGTCGTTTTACCATTGCTACCAGTTATACCAATTAATGTTGCCTTAGTATACTGTGCCGCAAATTCAATTTCAGAAATTACAGGAATGCCCTTTTTTATCAATTGCTGAACAATAGCAACTGCATCAGGAATTCCTGGGCTTTTCATTACAACATTGGCATTCAGAATTTTTGATTCTGTATGCTGATTGTCTTCCCATTCAATCTCATTATGTATAAGAACTTCTTTATATTTCTCTTTTATTGTTCCTTTATCTGAAACAAAAACATCATAGCCTTTATCTTTTCCTAAAAGCGCTGTACCTACACCACTTTCTCCTCCTCCTAATATGACTAACCTCTGCTTCTTCATTATTTTGTCATTCTATATTTTGTTATAGAATCTTACTTTCATTTATATGGATTCCGCATCAAGTGCGGAATGACAAACGCTATCTTATTTTTAGTGTCACTATAGAAAGTATTGCTAGCAGAATTCCGACAATCCAGAACCTTGTAACAATTTTACTTTCATGATATCCTGACTTTTGATAATGATGATGTAAAGGCGACATTTTAAAAATACGTCGTCCTTCACCATATTTTTTTCTTGTATATTTAAACCAACTCACTTGCATAACCACCGAGAGGTTTTCGGCTAAAAAGATGCCACATAACACAGGAATAAGCCATTCTTTTCTTACTGCAATAGCAATTACTGCGATAATTCCTCCAATAGTTAAGCTTCCTGTATCTCCCATAAACACTTGAGCTGGATACGAATTGTACCACAAAAACCCAATAAGCGCTCCAACAAATGCTGCGATATAAATAGTGATTTCTTCAATTCTTGGTATGAACATGATATTCAGGTAATCTGAAAACACAATATGACCAGACACAAAAGCGAATATGCCTAAAGTGAGGACTATAATTGCTGACGTTCCTGCGGCGAGACCATCTATACCATCGGTTAAATTTGCGCCATTTGACACCGCTGTAATAATGAATATAGATGCTAGAATGAAAATTAGCCAAGCGTATTTAGACCATTCAGGGTTTATCCAAGTGATTAAATCTGCATAATCAAATTCATTTCCTTTTACAAAAGGAATTGTTGTTTTAGTAGATTGCTCTTCCGCTTGAAAAAACTTTGAAGGTAAAGCATTAGGGTTTTCAGCTAAAATCTCTTGTTGTTGAGCGATAGGAAGCTTTTCTTTAATGGTTACATTAGGACTGAAATATAACGTTGCTCCAACAATAATCCCTAAACCAACTTGGCCTAACACTTTAAATCGGCCTTTTAAACCTTCCTTATCATTTTTAAATTTTTTAATATAATCGTCAATAAAACCAATAGTTCCCATCCATAATGTGGTAACTATTAATAGGATGATATAAATATTTTCAAGTTTAGCGAGTAGTAAAACTGGGATTAACGTCGCCATAATAATAATGATTCCACCCATAGTAGGCGTTCCAGCTTTTTCTGCTTGTCCATCAAGCCCTAAATCTCTAATGGTCTCACCAACTTGTTGTTTTTGTAAAAAGCGTATGATACGTTTTCCAAATATTGTAGAAAACAACAGAGATAAGATAATAGCAACAGCAGCTCTAAAGGTAATGAACCCAAAAAGAGATGCTCCTGGAAATTGGTATTGTTGTTCTAAATATTCAAATAAATAATACAGCATACTACTTTTGTAATTGTTTTAAAAATTCTTGTACCGTTTTATAATCATCAAAATCATGGCGTTCCCCATTAACTTCCTGATAGGTTTCGTGGCCTTTTCCAGCTATTAAAATGATATCGTTTGGACCTGCTAACTGGCAAGCTGTTTTAATAGCTTGTTTCCTGTCGACAATAGACATTGTTTTTTTATAGTTTATTGGATCTACACCTTTTTCTATCTCTGAAATTATCATTTCAGGAACCTCGCTACGAGGATTATCACTTGTAAAAATGACTTTAGTGCTTAATGCTGAAGCAATATTGCCCATTTTTGGTCTTTTGGTTTTATCACGATCACCACCACAACCAACCACAGTTATAAGTTCTTCATTTTTGGTGCGAATACTATTAATTGTTTCTAAGACATTTTTTAAGGCATCAGGTGTATGAGCATAATCAATAATTGCAGTAATTTTTTCGTCAGATATAAGGTATTGAAAGCGACCACTTACACTTTCTAAGCCGCTTATTAATCTTAAAGTTTCTACTTTTTCTAAGCCTAATAAATCTGCTGTTGCATAAATAGCTAACACATTGTAAGCATTGAAATTTCCAATTAATCGCGTCCAAACTTCAGCGTTATTAATTTTAAGTAATAAACCACTAAATTGATTTTCTAAAATTTGCGCTTTATAATCTGCATAATTTTTTAAAGCATAAGTAAACTTTCTTGCCTTAGTGTTTTGAAGCATCACTAAGCCATTTTTATCATCAACATTTACAAGTGCAAATGACTCACGTGGCAGCTTATCAAAAAACGATTTTTTAACATCTCTATACTCATCAAATGTATCGTGATAATCCAGATGGTCATGAGATAAATTGGTAAATATTCCACCTTCAAAATAAAGAGCTTCTGTTCTGTTTTGATGAATGCCATGAGAGCTTACTTCCATAAAGCAAAACTCAACACCTTCGTCATTCATTTCCTTTAAATAGCGATTAATAGTTAGTGAATCTGGAGTAGTATGCGTCGCTTTATACTCTAAATCGTTAACCATTATTTTTACGGTAGACAGCAAGCCTACTTTATAACCAGCATCTTTAAATAACTGATATAAAAGTGTTGCTATTGTAGTCTTTCCATTAGTTCCTGTAACACCAACAAGTTTTAAATTTTTAGAAGGCGAGTCATAATAATTAGATGCCATGATAGCTAATGCTTTAGTCGTATCATTGACTTGAACGTAAGTTACTTTAGGGTTAAGGTTATGAGGTAGTTTTTCACAAACCACAACCATAGCACCTTGTTTAATGGCTAAGTTGATAAAATCATGTCCATCTACAGCAGTTCCTTTAATCGCAACAAACGCGTCATTAATAGCAATTTTACGTGAATCGAAATCGATGTTTCTAATAAACACGTTAGTACTACCAACTACGGCATTGATATTTACAGTATATAATATGTCTTTAAAATCTATCACGATGCTTCTAAAAGAATAGTTTGTTTGTTTTTAAGTTTTGTATTTTTATCGATGGATTGTTTTTTAACAACACCTGTCCCAGTAATTTTCACCTCAATATCTACATCCATATTTTCTAATAATGAAAGAGCATCCATAGCAGGCAAGCCGACAACATTTGGCATAATCGTTTTAAACGTTTGCGCAGTATTGTAATAGCTTTCAAATTCATTTTCTACTGAAGCATTTACAACTTCCAAAGAATGCACCTCATCAATGATTGGTGTATCTGTAAATATTTTTTGAGCAATTCTTTTAAACACAGGACCAGTAACATCTGCACCATAATAACCAACCTTAGTACTTGGTTTATGAATAATAACGATGCATGAATACTTTGGTTTTTCAGCAGGAAAATATCCTGCAAAAGACGAGATGTATTTGCGGTCTTTTTCCCATTCTTCACTATTACTGTAGTCTGTTCTGGCTGTTCCTGTTTTTCCTGCCATTGAGAAAGTTTTAGAATAAAGCTTCTTTCCAGTACCTCGAACCACAATGTTTTTTAAAATATCTTTTATCTCAAGTAAAGTTTTATCAGTACAAATCTTATCAACCAGCACTTCTTTTTCAAAGGTTTCTATCTCTTTATCAAACTCTTTAACAGCTCTTAAAAAGCGAGGTTTTACTAATTCACCATTATTTGCAATGGCATTGTAAAACGCCAAAGTTTGCAGAGGTGTTAACTGAAGATTGTAACCATAAGCCATAGATGGCAATGCATTTTTACTCCAAATTTCATCTCCAGGTTTAGGAATTACAGGATGACCTTCTCCCATTATTGAAACTCCAAGCGGTTGATCTAATCGCCACTTTTTTAATCTATTGATGAATTTTTCAGGTGTTTTAGAATAATGTTCATCAATAATTGAAGCCAGTCCTATATTAGAAGACACCTCAAGTGCTCGTGCTGCTGAAATCTTTCCATAACCACCTCGATGCGAATCATTAATATCTCTACCATAAAATCTTTTCTTTCCATTTTGAGTATCAACAATAGTAGACGTATCAATAACTTTATCTTCTAAAGCTGCCATTAGAGCCATCACTTTAAACGTAGAGCCAGGCTCATGAGATTCCCAAACGGCATAGTTTCGCTTTTCATAATATTTCCCCGATTCACTTTTAGCAAGGTTAGATATCGCTCTTATTTCGCCTGTTTCAACTTCCATTACAACAACACAACCATGTTCGGCTTCGTACATTTCCAGTTGTTTCAGTAATGCATGATGTGCAATATCTTGAACATTCACATCAATAGTGGTATAGACGTCATAGCCATCTTTTGGTTCAACTTGATTGTAATCTACAATAGGTTTCCATTGGCCTTTTCCTATTTTTTGTTTTAAACGCTTACCATCTTTCCCTCTTAAATATTTCACTCCAAAAGCGCCATCTATACCTGCTCTTGTCACATTGCCTTTATCGTCAAAACGCTCATAACCAATGGATCTTTCTGCAATTCCACCCATTGGGTGTTCTCGTTTTGTAGTTTGCTCAACAATTAAACCGCCTTTATAGGCGCCTAATTTTAACATTGGAAAATTTCGAAATTTGATATAATCGGAGTAACCAATGTTACGAGCTAACAAATAGTATCTGTTTTTATTCGCTCTTGCTTTACGTAATTCTTTTTGATAATAAGATGATGTTTTTCCTGTATGTTTAGCTAGTGCATCACTTAATGGTTTTAAGTTTTCTTCAAAGGTTTTTGATGAAGGCGTCAAGGCATCAATTCTAATATCATATTTAGGAATTGAAGTAGCAAGCAGGTTTCCGTTTACAGAATATACATTACCACGATTTGCAGGAATAGGAATTTCCTTAATGGTTCGTTTATGTGCTATATCTCTATATTTATCGCCTTGAATAAACTGAATACTTAACAATTTAAACACGACTGCTAGAGCGAAGATGAACATACATCCTGCTATAAAATACAATCGATTTAATATGTTCTTCTCGCTTACTGCCAAGGTGAACTAGTTTTGTGATTTAACTTTAATTTTTTGTGGCGGAATTTCTGAAATCGCAATTCCTTTTTCTGCCATTATATTTTCTAAAAAAGATTCTTTTTTGAGTTTCATGAGCCTGCCTCGACCATCTATCATGGCAGACCTTAATTCTTTCACTTCATTATTGAGCTTTGCAATTTCATGTACTTTTTTATCTGCACTATGAGAACTTGCAATCATTACAATAGCTAAACCAGAAATGAACAAAATCATTCTCCAGTTTTTAAAAGCATCGTCACTAACGAGAAACTTTCCTTTTAATATGCTATAGATGTTTTTTTTCATTTTTATTTATGTGATTTCTAAAATCTTTAAATCACAAATTTTTACAGTTTTTCAGCAATTCGAAGCTTTGCACTTCTAGCTCTATTGTTTTTACTTATTTCTTCTTTACTTGGAACTATTAGCCCATTTACTTTCTTTAAAGGCACTTCAAAATTTCCGAATACATCACGTTCTGGCTCACCTTCAAACAGTCCGTTTCTTATAAAACGTTTCACCAACCTATCTTCTAGAGAGTGATATGATATAAAACTTAAACGTCCAGACGGTTTCAATACGTCTGGAGTTTGTGTTAAAAATTCCTTTAAAGCTTCAATTTCCTGATTCACTTCTATACGAATGGCTTGATAAATTTGAGCTAAAACTTTATTTTCTTTTTTATGTTGCAAAAAGCGTTTTAAAACAGTTTTTAATTGTTCGCTCGTTTTTATAATTTCATTTGCTCTATGTTCTACTATCACTCTTGCCATTGCTGGCGCTTGTCTTAATTCACCATATTGCCACAAGACTTGTCTTAATTGTTCTTCATCATATTCATTAACCACATGATATGCGGACAACTTACTTTGTTGATTCATTCGCATATCTAAATCGGCTTCAAATCGAGTTGAAAAACCGCGTTCAGCAACATCAAATTGATGAGATGACACGCCAAAATCGGCTAGAATACCATCAACTTGCTTAACACCATAGAATCTCAAAAAGCGTTTTACATATCTAAAATTCTCATGTATTAATGTAAATCGCTCATCATCAATTGCATTTTTAAGAGCATCTTGATCTTGGTCAAAGGCATACAATTTCCCATTAGTACCAAGTCGTTTTAATATTTCTTTACTATGTCCACCACCACCGAAAGTAACATCAACATAAACACCATTTTCTATAATGTTTAAGCCATCAACGGTTTCTTTCAGCAAAACTGGATTATGATATTCCATCGTCAATATCGTCTTGTCCCATAACCTCTTCAGCTAAATCAGCAAAATCTACGGTTGCATCATCTATAGCTTGCTCGTACTTATCTTTATCCCAAATTTCAATAATGTTAACAGCCGAAGACACTACGATGTCTTTTGAAATATTGGCGAAAACCACTAAATCTTTAGGGATTAATAAACGTCCTGTTGCGTCGACTTCAATCATTTTTACACCAGCCGTGAAACGCCTTATGAAATCATTATTCTTCTTTTTAAAACGATTAAGCTTATTCACTTTACTCATTAAAGCTTGCCACTCACTCATTGGATACAACTCTAAACACGATTGAAAAACCGCACGCTTCAATACAAATCCGTTTTGCAGCACAGGAGACAACTGTTTTTTTAGAGCAGCAGGAAGCATAAGCCTTCCTTTGGCATCTACTTTACATTCGTATGTTCCTATTAATGAGTTCACTGTGATTTATTACTTCTTGAACGTTTAAGCTTCAAATATATTGAAAAATATACCACATTTTACCACATTTTACCACTTTGTTAATAAATTTTCGATTAAAAGATGATTAATATCGATTTTAAAAAGGCTTAAAAAATGTTAATCACTCAATATCAATAGATTACATTAAATCAAGATTTTCAATAAAGCATTGTTAACATCTCATTTAAGAAAGTCCTTAGGGACTTTTAATTTTAATCACTATAATATGAATGAATTACCTATATTTGTTTTTAAAGAAATGACTAATTAATACATGGCTCATCGCTTAAAAAAAGAAAAGAATTACAACTACATTGAGGTTGGTGAAGGCACACCAATTATTGTACTCCATGGTCTTATGGGAGGCTTGAGTAATTTTGATGCCGTTACCAATTACTTTAGCGAGAAAGGCTATAAAGTACTTATTCCTGAACTTCCTATTTACAGCATGTCTTTACTTAAAACGAACGTGAAAAGTTTTGCAAAATACTTGCATGACTTTATAGAGTTTAAAGGATTTAAGGAAGTTATTTTATTAGGTAATTCGCTTGGAGGTCATATTGGCTTATACCATACAAAGCTTTACCCAGAAAAAGTAAAAGCTTTAGTAATAACTGGTAGTTCTGGCTTGTATGAAAGTGCCATGGGTGGAGGTTATACCAAACGAAGCGATTATGAGGTCATTAAAAAGAAAGCTCAAGATGTTTTTTATGATCCTGCAGTGGCGACCAAAGAAATAGTAGATGAAGTTTATGAAACGGTAAACGATAGAAATAAACTTATAAAAACACTTGCCATTGCCAAAAGTGCTATTAGGCATAATATGGCAAAGGATTTACCTAAAATGACAACACCTACTTGTATTATTTGGGGGAAAAATGATAATGTTACACCTCCAGAAGTAGCTGATGAGTTCAACAGCTTGCTTCCTGATTCTGATTTATTTTGGATAGATAAGTGTGGCCATGCTGCAATGATGGAACATCCAGATGAATTTAATTCGATATTAGACACATGGTTGACTAAACGCAATATGTAATTTCTTGATGATGAAAATTAAGTCTGCAGAGTTTGTTGTAAGTAATTCTGATGTTTCAAAATGTCCTAAAAACAGCATCCCTGAATATGCTTTTATAGGCAGAAGTAATGTTGGCAAATCGTCTCTAATAAACATGTTGACGAGTCGAAAAAGCTTAGCAAAAACTTCAGGAAGACCTGGGAAAACACAACTCATAAACCATTTTATCATTAATGACAATTGGTATTTGGTTGATTTACCAGGCTATGGTTATGCACGAGTTTCTAAAACTTCAAAAAAAACATTTCAAAAATTTATAACGCAATACTTTGCTTTACGCGAGCAACTTGTTTCTGCATTTGTCCTTGTAGATATAAGGCACAATCCTCAACCAATTGACTTAGAATTTATGCAATGGTTGGGAGAACATGGAATTCCTTTTTCAATCATTTTCACTAAAGCTGATAAACTAAAACCAAAAGCTATTGACAATCATATTGAAAGCTATAAGAATGTACTGCTTGAAACTTGGGAAGAAATGCCAAATTATTTTATCACCTCATCATCTAAAAATATTGGCAAAGAAGATGTATTAGAATATATTGATTCTTTAAACTCTAACATGATATTAGATTAAGTCTTGACATCTAGTGCATCACGAAGTGCATTACCAATAAGCATAAAAGCCATTACTAAAGTCATAATACACAATCCAGGAATTAAAGCTAAATAAGGTTTTCCTAAAATAATGTAATTGTAATGATCCTTAATCATAGCACCCCAACTTGCCATAGGTGGCTGTGCACCAATCCCTAAAAAACTTAAACCACTTTCTATTAAAATTGCAGCTGCAAAATTAGCTGCAGAAATAACGATAACTGGAGCCATAATATTAGGTAAGATGTGTCTAGTAATAATTCTAAAATGATTAAACCCTAAAGCTTTAGCAGCTGTAATATATTGCATTTCTTTTGCGCTAATGATTTGTCCTCGAACCACTCTAGCAACTTCAACCCACATTGTTAAACCAACAGCAATAAAAACTTGCCAAAACCCTTTTCCAAGAGCCAAGGTAATAGCTATAACTAACAATAGAGTTGGAATAGACCAAGTAACATTAATTATCCACATTATAAGAGCGTCTATTTTTCCGCCAAAATAACCAGCCACGCTACCCATGAAAATACCTATTACCAAAGAGATAAAAACTGCTACAAAACCAATAAAAAATGAGATTCTAGCGCCTACCAAAATTCTACTTAAAAGATCTCGTCCATATTTATCTGTCCCAAAGAGAAATTTATTTTCTGAAATTAAAGCTCTTATTTCCTCTTCATTTAGTGTCTGAAATTCAACAGTTTTTGTAACGCCTTCCAATCCATCTGAAGCATATTCGGTATAATTTAAACTTTTATTTTCAACATTAAAATTAGAAATTGGAATTTCGGTTGTCGTATTTTTTTTTCCAAAGAATAATTGATTAAAAAAAGACTGTTCGCTTTTAATAGGAGAAGGTAAGCTTAACATTTGCACTTTAAACCCTGGTTTTTTTGAGTGAATTGACAAATGCATTTGATTTGCATATTGCGAGTTATCTGGAGCAAAAGCATAAGCAAAAACAGAAACGAACCCAATAACTATTATAAACCAAAAACTAAAAACGCCCCAAAAATTACTTTTAAATTTTTGGAGCGCTAAAGCACTTAATGAGTTGGTTTTACGACTCATAAATTTATTTAATCTTTAACAGTAGTTGCTACTTTTTTAATAGCATAACTCATTTTCAAGTCTTCTAAAACATTTAAAGCTTCCTCAATATAGACATCTTGACTAAGGCTTTGATGCCAACGTGTGCGTTTTTCTTTTAAAATTGTATCTGTTTCAAAAAGAGCTTTTTCATAAGGTAAAGATTCAAAAGTTAAACTTGTTTGATAATCTGATATGATATCAAAGCGTTTAGCTTCTTCTTCGTTTAAGTCTAACTTCTGCTTATATTTTTCATAGTTTAAAGAAAGTATATTTTCATCCATTCTCTCTTTTACCCATTTTGCATTTTCTTCAATTAATTTAAGTTGTTTATTATTACTCATGCGCTCTTGGCTATTTTTAATTGTTTTATCATAATCAAAATAACTATCCCAAAACGCATAATCTACAGCTTCAATCTTATCCCAAGGCAATGGATTTTCTTGATCTTTTTCGCCAACATCAATAAAGCTATAACGATCTGGAACGATCACGTCACTTTTAACTCCTTCTAATTGTGTTGAGCCACCATTGATTCTATAGAACTTTTGAGTGGTTAATTTTAAAGCCCCTAAATCTCCATTAGAATTATTACGCACCATTCTATTTAAGTCTAAGACATTCTGAACGGTTCCTTTTCCATAGGTTTGTTTGCTTCCAATAATAATAGCGCGTTTATAATCTTGCATCGCTGCAGCTAAAATTTCTGATGCTGATGCAGATAACTCATTTACTAAAATAACCAAAGGACCATCCCAAATTATAGATTTATCTTTATCTTTTAATACTTCTTTAGGCTCTCCTGTTGATCTTACCTGAACTACAGGACCATCTTTAATAAAAAGTCCAGCCATATCAACAACTGTTTGAAGCGATCCTCCACCATTATTACGAAGGTCTAACACTAAGCCTTCCATACCTTCAGCTTTTAAACGCTCGATTTCTTTTTTAATATCACTTGCTGCATTTCTTTTTCTATAATCTTCAAAGTCAACATAAAATTTAGGGAGATTAATAACACCAAAGCGTTTGTCATTTTTGTTAACTACAGATGATTTCGCATAGGTTTCTTCAAGTTCAACCAAATCTCGAGTGATGGTAATATCTTCGACCATACCATCTACTTTTTTTATCGTGAGTATAACCTTAGTCCCTTTAGGTCCTTTTATAAGTTTAATGGCGTCATCTAAACGCATCCCAACGATGTTTACAGGCTCTAATTCATCTTCTTGACGTACTTTCATGATAATATCACCAACTTCTAGTTCGTTTCCTCTCCAAGCTGGACCTCCAGAAATAAGTTCAACAATTTTAGTATTGTCCATTCGTTTTTGTAGTCTTGCTCCTATACCTTCTAATTTACCAGACATTAATTGGTCAAAACGATCTTTGTCTTCTGGAGCAAAATAAAATGTATGAGGATCGAATTCTTCAACAATTGCATTTACATACATAGAGAACCAATCTTTACGTTGCATATCATCTACGTAGTCGTTATAATACATGTTTATTGACTTCAATGTTTCTTCACGAGCTTCTTCTTCTAATTGTTTTAATGATTTCTTTTCTGTTTCGCTTTTTTCATTTTCAGAAACTAATTCATCATAATTTGAAATGGTAGAAAATTTAAGTTGCTTTCTCCAGCGTTCTTTAAGTTGTTTTTTATTCTTCAGATACTCCATCTCCTTATAATCTGTATTATAAGATTCATCGATACTATAATCAAAAGGATGTTTTAATATGTCTTTATAAATATCTTTAGATTCTTCAATACGCTTTAATAATCTTTCATGAGTCAAATTAAAAAAAGCGATGTCATATTCTTTTAGTTGGTCATCTAACAAGGTTTCAAACTTCTGAAATTCTTCAATATCTGATTTATGAAAATAACGCTTTAAAGGGTCTAATTGTTCTAGGTAATCTGCATAAACTCCAGCAGAAAACTCATCATTCATTTCTTTTGGATCAAAATGCCCACGTTCTAAAACATAAGTTATCACTTGTACTAATAACTTGTCCTTGTCAGGATCATCAAATGTTTTGCTTGTAAAACTACACGATGCAAAAGCGAGTAAAAGCAATAGAATTAATACATTATATTTTCTTTTCATCTGTTCTTTTATTATTTATTATTATCACCTATCATATCCATTTAACACTATGCAATGATTCAAGATTATGACTTCATGCGAATTGACTAATTTAAAGAAAAAACCGTGCCAATGAAAATCATTTGATACTAATTTTTTGTTAAACTGAGTAAATTAATAATTTACTTAATAAAATATGTATTTTAGCAGTGCTGAAAACCTTCAAAAACATGCCAAAAAAACCGCTTATATTAGTCACCAATGATGATGGTATAACTGCACCTGGAATAAGAGCACTTATACAAACCATGAATACCATAGGTGATGTTGTTGTTGTTGCGCCAGACAGCCCACAAAGTGGAATGGGACATGCGATAACCTTAGACTCTACTCTATATTTAGAGCGAGTTTATATTGATGAAGGCAAACAAATAGAATACAATTGCTCTGGCACGCCTGCAGATTGTGTTAAACTCGCTATTAGCGAGATTTTAGACCGCAGACCTGACTTATGTGTTTCAGGGATTAACCATGGCTCAAACTCTTCTATAAATGTAATTTATTCTGGGACTATGAGCGCTGCTCTTGAAGCTGGAATTGAAGGCATTCCTTCTATTGGGTTTTCATTATTAGATTATAATTGGAACGCTAATTTTGAAGCTGCCCAATATTTCGCCAAAACAATAGTCCAAAATGTATTAAAAAACGGTTTAGCATCTGGCGTAGTATTAAATGTGAATTTCCCAAAACTTGAGCAAAAAGACATTAAAGGCGTAAGAATTTGTAGGCAGGCAAAAGCAAATTGGGTTGAAGAATTTGACAAACGCATTAGTCCTCAAGGCAAGGCTTATTATTGGCTTACAGGAAAATTTGTAAATTTAGACCATGGCGAAGACACAGACGAATGGGCTTTAGATAATGGTTATGTTTCTATTGTTCCTGTTCAATTTGACTTAACAGCACATTATTGCATACAAAACTTAAATACTTGGAATTTTAATGACTAGAAAAGAAACTATAATTGGGTTAATTGTTGGGTTAATTACTAACGGAATTGGTTTGTTTTTAGCTGCGCATTTTTTAGGAAAAGGTGATGGCTTTATACAAGTTATTAAAACAGCAAATGCTCAAGGTTTTATCGGAAAACTTATAAGTCTTGGAGCTATTTTAAACCTTATTGCTTTTTTTTATTTTTTAAGAAAAAAACAAGATGCACGCGCACGAGGTGTACTTATTGCAACTATTTTAATTGCAGTATTAACCTTTGCTTTTAAATTTTTATAATTAAATGAAGTATTACATCATTGCTGGAGAAGCTTCAGGTGATTTACACGGCTCAAATTTAATGAAAGCATTACAAGTAGAAGATGTTAATGCTGACTTTAGATTTTGGGGAGGAGATTTGATGCTTCAAGTCAGTAATACTTTAGTAAAACATTATAGAGATTTAGCATTCATGGGGTTTCTTGAAGTTGTCATGAATTTAAGAACAATCACTAGAAACTTAACATTTTGCAAAAAAGATATTGAAGTCTATAATCCAGATGTTATTATTTTTATTGACTATCCAGGCTTTAATCTTCGAATTGCTAAATGGGCAAAATTAAAAGGTTACAAAACACATTATTATATTTCTCCTCAAATTTGGGCATGGAAAGAAAATAGAATTAAAGCTATAAAACGTGATGTAGATGAAATGTATGTTATTCTTCCTTTTGAAAAAAAATTCTATGAAGAAAAACACAACTACCCAATTCATTTTGTTGGTCATCCTTTAATTGATGCTATTGCAAACAGAACTCAAGTTGATGAATATACTTTTAGAGCAGAACATGAATTAGATGACAAACCCATTATTGCATTATTACCAGGAAGCAGAAAGCAAGAAATTAAAAAAATGCTTTCTGTCATGTTAAGTGTGGTTTCTAATTATCCTAATTATCAGTTTGTCATTGCTGGTGCACCTAGTCAAGATTACAGTTTTTACGAGCAGTTTATAAGCAATCAAAACGTTCATTTTATTTCTAATAAGACTTATGATTTACTAAGTGTTTCATTTGCCGCTTTAGTGACATCAGGTACAGCAACTTTAGAGACTGCTTTATTTAAAGTTCCACAAGTTGTTTGCTATAAAGGAAGCTGGCTATCCTATCAAATTGGTAAACGTGTTGTAAATTTAGATTTTATTTCTTTGGTGAATTTGATTATGAATAAAGAAGTGGTTACGGAGTTAATTCAAAATGATTTCAATACCAAACGATTACAAAAAGAATTAGATCACATCCTTGATGAATATGAACGCACTAAATATTTTATTGCGTATTATGAACTTGAAAAAAAACTTGGTGGAAAAGGTGCGAGTAAAAAAACAGCTAAACTTATATTTGATGCTATAAATACTTAAATATCTTTATGAAAAAAATTGCCCTCTTTCTTATATTGTTAGTTTCTATTTCTTCCTGTAAGTCTTCTAAAAGCAAGCGTATTACAACTAAAAAAACACGTATAACCAAAACCACAACCAATTCCTCAGCACCTCAACCATCAAGCAGCAAAAGCATATCGAATATAGTTGATTATGCCAAAACCTTTGAAGGTGTACGTTACAAGTATGGTGGGACAACAAAAAAGGGAATGGATTGCTCAGGATTAGTCTATACTTCTTTTAAAAAAGAGCATATAAATTTACCAAGAACTACTAAAGATTTAGCTAAAACAGGCGACTGGGTTGACTTAAAGCGAGTACAAGAAGGTGATTTACTATTCTTTGCAACAAAAAAAAATAGTCGGTCTGTAAATCATGTTGGTATTGTCACAACATCAAGAACAGGTTATGTTGAGTTTATTCATGCTTCTACCAGCAAAGGAGTTATGATTTCAAATCTTGCAGAGCGTTATTGGTATTTAGCTTATGTGCAGGCTAGACGCATTTTGTAGATTATTTTCTTTATAAATAGAGAATATTTACTATATTTATAATGTGAAACTTATTAATTTTACAATTATAAAATTATGTGCTTGTTTAATCGTTGGTATTCTAATAGCACAAACATTTTCTATTTCTACAGCGCTAATTAGTCTTATCGCTATTATATTATTAACAATTCTTAGTCTTTTATTATATGTTGCTAAAAAACAGTTTAACAAAACCATTTGGTTTGGTGTTACTACTTATATAACGACTATTTTTATTGGAATTACAAGTACAAACTTTCATAATCAAAAGCACTTTTCAAATCATTACACTCATAATTATTCTTTTAAAAATGATTCTGTTACACCAATTACTTTTAGAATTAAGAAGGTTTTAAAGTCTGGATTTTATCATGATAAATATATAATTGAGATTCTTCAAATTGCAAGTGAAAAAACTTCAGGTAAAGCCTTATTAAATATTCCGAAAGATCATTTAACAAAACCATTAAACGTTGATGCTATTTATAACACTAGTGAGCGTTTCACAGATATCAATTCGGCTTTAAACCCAAATCAATTTGATTATAAAGCGTATTTAGAAAAACAATATATTTATCATCAACTATTTGTTAGTCCCAAGACACTTTTCCACGTCAGTGACAACATTCATACACTTAATGGTTACGCAAATAAATTAAGAAACACCATTAACCAAAAGCTTCAACTTTATCATTTTAAATCTGATGAATTAGCGATTATTAACGCACTAATTTTAGGTCAGAGGCAAAATATAGATAAAGCCGTTTACACCAATTATATAAATGCAGGAGCTGTACATATTCTTGCTGTCTCTGGGTTACATATTGGAATTCTGTTACTCATTTTAAATGGTTTTTTCAAACCTCTAGAACGCTTAAAACATGGCAAGACCATAAAAATGGTATTAATAATACTATTGTTATGGTCATATGCTCTAATAGCTGGCGCATCTGCTTCCGTCATTAGAGCATCTACCATGTTTAGTATTGTTGCAATTGGTATGCATTTAAAGCGTCCTAGTAACATTTATAATACACTCGCTATTTCTGTATTTTTTATTTTACTTTTCAAGCCTTTATTTTTATTTGATGTTGGTTTTCAGCTAAGCTATTTAGCAGTACTTGCAATCGTTTCAATACAGCCAATACTATACAACATCTGGAAGCCAAAATTTTGGCTTCCAGATAAGCTATGGCAAATTCTAACAGTAACACTAGCAGCACAATTTGGTGTGTTACCTATAAGCTTCTTTTATTTTCATCAGTTTCCTGGGCTATTTTGGTTGTCAAATATTATTATTATTCCATTATTAGGATTAATTCTAACAACTGGTATTATTATCATTATCATGGCATCATTAAATATCTTACCACAACTATTAGCGGATTGTTTTGGGGAAGTTATTAGCTTAATGAATACTTTTTTTGGTTGGATTGCAAAACAAGATCAATTTATAATTAAAGATATTTCATTTAGTCTGCTTCATGTTTTTACTTCTTATTTTATCATAATAACTTTAATCAGTTTATACATAAACCGAAGCCACAAATCAATAATTGCTTTCTGTATTTCAATTATAAGTTTACAGGCAGCGTCTGTATATACCAAATATAAAAACAGTAATGATGCATTCATTATTTTTTACAAAAGCAGGCATACTGTAATTGCCCAAAAGCACCATAAGAGATTAGATATTTTTCATAATTTAGACACAATAAAATACAACGAAGTAGTCTCTGATTATTTAGTAGCAAATTATATTCATCACGTGACCGAAGATACTTTACAAGATCTATTTGTTTACAAAAACAAAACTATTTTCTTAGTTGATAGTTTAGGTGTTTATAATATTAAAACTATAAATCCAGATTATGTTTTACTTTACAATTCGCCTAAAATTAATTTAGAGCGGCTCATGGATTCACTACAACCAAAAGGCATCATTGCAGATGGTAGCAATTACAAATCCTATATAACACGATGGGAATCGTCTTGTAAAAAAAGAAAGCTCCCATTTTACCAAACTGGTAAAACGGGAGCTTTTATATTAAGTGACTAAACTAATTAGCTTTTAAACTCTGGTTTAAAGGCTAAATAGTAATCGCTAAATGCCTGCTGATCTGTTAATTCTTTATAATCATCTGTAGCAAACATCTTTAAATACAGTTCTATTTGATCAGGTTTTTGATAGCCTTTAATTGGAGCAATAACTTCGCCTTTTTCATCTAAATAAACAATGGTTGGATACGCAGTAATACCAAATAATCGTGTCAACTGATGTGCATTATTTCGTCTGCTAGCCTTGGCAGGGTCATAATTTGGATTTGTATATTCTTTGCCTCTAAACTTCACAATATCATTACCTTCTGCATTAAATTTAACGGCGTAATAATTTTTATTCACATAGTCAACAACATCCTTATTTTGGAACGTGTTTTTATCTAACATTTTACATGGTCCACACCAAACTGTGTACATGTCTATCATAATTTTTTTAGGCTTTTTCTTTTGAAGTTCCATGGCTTCTTCAAGAGTTACCCAATTTATTTTTTGAGCAGCAACAGTGCCTACTGTAAAAACTGCAAGTAAAAGTGTAAGTACTAAATTTTTCATACTTTATATAGTGTCAATTATTATTCCAAAATTACAAAAAAAATAAAAAACGCCTCATTGAGGCGTTTTTGTATATATTTTAACCTTATTTAATACCATGCATTTTTCTTTTAAGCATAGGATTTAACAACATCATTATTATCGCTGCTGCTATAGGTATAATTGTAAATATTAAGAAAAATGTGGATAGTCCATACTCTTCAGAAATTGGATCAATAAAACTTCCTGTAACACCTCCTAAAAGATTAGCGAAGAAATTAGCTGTGAACCAAATTCCAAACATTAAACTTACAAATTTAACAGGCGCTAGTTTACTAACATAAGATAATCCAACTGGTGACACACATAGTTCGCCCATAGTATGTAAGAAATACGCTCCAACTAAGAACATTAAACTCACAGAAGCTGTTTTAGCTCCATCAGGTATCCCAGCAGCACCATAAGCTAAAATTCCAAACCCTAGGCCTACTAATAACAGACCTATGGCAAACTTAACTGGTCCAGAAGGGTTTAATTTACTTTCCCATATTTTAGAGAAAACAGGCGCAAATAGAATAATAAATAAGGAGTTTAGAACCGAGAACCACGATGCTGGTACTTCGGTTGCATCTGATTGAAACTCTCTGTTTAACATCCAAATAACAATACCCCAAATAATAACAAAGCTTAAACCTAACAAGATACTTGCTAAACTAAATTTGCTAAACGTTTGTTTAAATAACATAACCAAAACCCAAGTAATAACCAACATTGGCACTACAGTAATAATAGTATTTACGATTTTAAATGTCATTGCTGCACTTCCTTCTAAAGCTCTATCTGTATAATCTGCTGCAAAAACGGTCATGGATCCACCAGCTTGTTCAAACGCCCACCAAAAGAACACTACAAATAAAGAAAATACTCCTATTACAATCATTCTATCTCTAACCACTTTAGAGCTTTCCGCTTCTTCAATTGCTTCTTTGATATCCTCTCCAATTTTTTCAACACCGTCTTCAATTACGTCATCAAAATCTTCTGCTTGTTTTGGAGTCAATCCAATTTTTCCAAATATTTTTTGAGTAAAGTAAAATTGCAACATCCCTAAGAACATAAAGATACCAGCAAGACCAAAGCCATAATGCCAACCAATATTTTCACCAATATAACCACATAGTAAAATACCTAAAAAGGCACCAGCGTTAATTCCCATATAGAATATGGTATATCCTCCATCTTTCTCTTTGCCTTGAGTCTTGTATAGTTGCCCAACCATTGATGAAATGTTTGGTTTAAAAAATCCATTCCCAATAATTAAAAAAGTTAGTCCAGCATAGAAAAACATAGATGTCATACCTTCTAATGCCATAGCTGCATGACCTAAAGTCATAATAAAAGCCCCTAGAACGACTGCTTTTCTATAACCCATAAATTTATCCGCAATAAATCCACCAATTATTGGTGTTAGATATACTAGTCCTGTATACCATCCATAAAGCACTAAGGCATCAGCTCTTGACCATTCCCAGCCTCCATCTAATACAGTTGATACTAAAAATAATACCAGCAATGCACGCATTCCATAATAAGAGAAGCGTTCCCACATTTCAGTAAAGAAGAGTACAAACAACCCTGAAGGATGTCCTAAAACTGTTTTTTGATTCTCTGCAGAACCTCCAAATTTAAATTCCATGTTTATATTTATTAGTTAGTATTTAATATTTTATCCTTTAATTTCAGCTTTCTGTTCTTCTTTAACGTCTTGCTTTTCAATTTTATCTCCAAGGGTTTTGTTGATAAAATTGGTCATTTTTTTATACAAATGCAATCTGGTGTTCCCTCCATATATGCCATGATTATTATCTGGATAGACCATCCATTCAAATTGCTTATCTGCTTGAATTAAAGCATCTACCATGCGCATAGTGTTTTGTAAATGTACATTATCGTCTCCTGAACCATGTATTAACAAAAAGTCGCCTTTTAATTTATCGACATGATTGATTGGTGAATTTTCATCATAACCACTTGGATTTTCTTGTGGCGTTGCCATATAGCGTTCGGTATAAATAGTATCATAGAATCTCCAACTAGTAACTGGAGCCACTGCAATTGCCATTTTAAAGACATCGTTACCTTTAAATAAGGCATTGCTACTCATAAAACCACCATAACTCCATCCCCAAATTCCTATTCTAGACTCATCAATATAAGGTCTTTTACCTAATTGCCTAGCCGCTTCAATTTGGTCTTCTACTTCATATTTTCCTAATTCATTTTGAGTTACTTTTTTAAACGCCGCACCTTTAAAACCTGTTCCTCTTCCATCAATACAGACAACAATGTAACCTTGTTGAGCCAAATGCTGATACCAATAATCATTAGCGCTATTCCAACGGTTTGCTACCTGTTGTGATCCTGGCCCAGAATATTGATACATAAATAATGGATATTTTTTTGACGCATCAAAATCAGCAGGCTTAATCATCCACATGTTTAAATTATTACCATTAATCTCTATGGTACTAAATTCTTTTTTTGAGGTTTTATAATCTAATATCTTTTTAGAAAGTGCATCATTATCTTTTATACTTTTTACTAAATTTCCAGACTTAGCATCGTTTAAAGTATATTCTGGAGGTGTTGTTGCACTTGAAAATGTATTAATATAATAGGTGAAATCTGCGCTAAAAGACGCGTTGTTAGTTCCTCTGCTTTTTGTCAAGCGTGTTTTGTTTCGTCCATCTAAATCAATGGCATAAACATCACGGTTTATAGATCCATTCTCAACAGACTGGTAGTAAATTTTTCCTGCCTTTTGGTCAAAGCCATAGTAATTAGTGACTTCCCAATTGCCTTTAGTAATTTGATTAATTAACTCTCCGTCTTTATCGTAATGGTAAATATGATTGTAACCATCTTTTTCACTTGTCCAAATAAAGCTATCATCTTTTAAGAACGTTAAATTATCGGTCACATCAATATAAGCGTTATCCTTTTCAGCAAGCACTAAATTAGCACTCCCTTTTTTGGCATTAATCATCCATAAATCTAATTCATTTTGATGTCTATTCATGTATTGAGCACTTAGCACATCAGAGTCATTAGTCCATTTAATTCTAGGGATGTAGAAATCGTTATAATCCTTATCTAAATCTACTTCTGAAGTCTTATTCGTTTTTAAATCATATAAATGAAGAGATACTATGGCATTTTTTTCACCAGCTTTTGGGTATTTAAACACTTGTTGGGTTTGGTATAAACCTTTACCATAAACATCCATTGAAAATTCAGGAACATTAGTTTCGTCAAAACGAATAAAGGCGATTCTATCACTATTGGCATTCCATTGAAACGCACGAACAAAACCAAATTCTTCTTCATAAACCCAGTCTGTTATTCCGTTAATAATTTTATTTTTTATGCCATCAAAAGTGATTTGTTTAGTTTCACCAGAGATCAAATCAGTTACATATAAATTATTATTCAAGCCGTAAGCAACTTTAGTCGCATCTGGAGAAAAAGTTGGTTCTTGAATTTTATCTTCAGCAATTAATTTTACCGAATTATCTTTAGTATCATACACGTAAAACTTTCCTAATGTCGATCTTCTAAAAATAGATTCTACATCAGTAGCAAGTATAATTTTACTCTCATCATCACTAAACGTATAATCAGTAAAATAAGGAATAGCTTCAATATTTGCAGAATTCACAATGGTTTCAACCTTGTTTAAGGTTTTATAATCATAAACATCAATAGTTGTCGTTCTTGTTGCTCTATCAAAATTTAAAACCGAATATTGTTGTCCATTTTTCATAGAATGCAGTGCATCCATTCTTTCTGTTCTAAATGAACCACTCCAAATATCTTCGAGTGAAATGTCTTTTGTTTGTGCTTTTGAAATTGTTGTTATAAAAAAACAACTTAATAGGAAGAATTTAAATGTTCTCATCAATTATAAATCTTTATGACAAATAGATGTCAAGTTTACTAAAAATTAAGCAAAAAACCGTAAATATTAACAGTTAAATACTCAATATTATACCAACTCACACAATTATAGTACCAAGAATAGTATCTTTGTGTTTTCAAAACTATAGTACATGTGTGCATCTATTTCAGGGTTTTCAAAATTATCTAAATCTAAAAAAATTGATTGGATTGTTGATACCTATTTTTCTAACAAAGACGAAGCTAAACAGGTTTTAAAACAATATTGGAACAAGAACAACAGACTCCAAACTCTTCATGATGAGTTTATAGAAAACACGATAACTAATTATTATTTACCTCTTGGTGTTGCTCCTAATTTCTTGATTAATGGGAAGGTGTATACCATTCCTATGGCTATCGAGGAAAGCTCGGTTGTTGCCGCTGCAAGTAAGGCCGCAAAGTTCTGGTTAGACTATGGCGGATTTAAAACTGAAGTGATTTCAACGACTAAAATCGGACAAGTTCATTTTATGTATCATGGCGATTTTAAAACGCTTCAAAAGTTTTTTGACAGCGTGAAACCTCAACTCATTCATGCCACAAAACCTATTACTAAGAATATGGAAAAACGTGGTGGAGGTATTTTAGACATTGTTTTAATAGACAAAACCAAAGACATAAAAGGTTACTACCAACTTCACGCCACTTTTGAGACTTTAGATGCAATGGGAGCTAATTTTATAAACTCCTGCTTAGAGCAATTTGCAAAAACGTTTAAAACTGAAGCTGAAAAACAATTAGATAAAACCATAGAAATTGTTATGAGTATTTTATCTAATTATGTTCCCGAATGTTTGGTTAGAGCTGAAGTTAGTTGCGCTTTAAAAGACTTACCAAAAGATGATTTTAATGCTGAAAAATTTATACAAGCTGTTCGTATTGCCGAAGTTGAACCTTATAGAGCTGTCACACACAACAAAGGCATCATGAATGGTATTGATGCTGTCGTTTTAGCTACTGGAAACGATTTCAGAGCTATTGAAGCTGGTGTACATGCTTACGCTTCACGCCATGGAAAATACAGCAGTTTAACTCACGCAAAAATTGAACACGGCATCTTTACCTTTTGGATGGAAATCCCTTTAGCGCTTGGCACAGTTGGTGGATTAACCAATTTACATCCATTGGTAAAACTAGCCTTAGAGCTATTACACAAACCTTCAGCAAAAGAATTGATGCAAATTGTTGCAGTAGCTGGTTTGGCTCAAAATTTCGCAGCTTTACGTTCTTTAACGACTACAGGAATCCAAGAAGGACACATGAAAATGCATTTAATGAACATTTTAAATCAGTTTGATGCTACTGAAGCCGAAAAAGAAACACTTGTAAATCACTTTAAAAAACATACTGTAACTCATGGCTCAGTTATTGAAGCATTAGAGAAATTAAGACAGAAAAATAAATCGTGAAAAGTTATTACAGCAGCGGAAAATTATTACTCACTGGAGAATACGTGGTCCTTGATGGTGCTATAGCTTTAGCTTTACCAACACGATATGGACAGCATTTAAGAGTTGAAGTCATTGAAGATTCAAAATTGATTTGGATTAGCAAAGATGAAAAAGAAGCTGTTTGGTTTGAAGATGAATTCGAAATTAAAAATAATACCATTGTTTGCTCTAGTCGGAATACATCAGAAATCTCTATTCAATTATTTAAAATATTACAAGCTGTTCAACAGCTTAACCCAAATTTCTTAAATACAAACAATGGTTTTAAAGTTACAACGTTATTAGAGTTTCCTAAAAACTGGGGTCTTGGCACATCGTCTACACTTATAAACAACATCGCGCTTTGGGCTAAGGTTAACCCTTTCACTTTACTTGAAATGACTTTTGGAGGTAGTGGCTACGATATTGCTTGCGCTCAATACCATACAGGAATCACCTATCAACTAGTGCAAAACATTCTAAATTCACCTAAAGCAAAAACGGACAATAAACGCATAATTAAACCTGTAGATTTCAATCCAGAATTCAAAGCTCATCTTTATTTTGTTCATTTAAATAAAAAACAAAACAGTAGAGCTGGCATTGCTCAATACAGAAAAAATTCTAGTCATTTAGCTAAAGTTATTTCCGAAATAAATAGCATTACAAACAAAATAATGACCTGTGAAACATTAGATGATTTTAATAATTGCATCGAAAAACATGAGCTTATTATTTCTAAAATCATAAAAAAAGAACCCATTAAAAAATTATTTTTTAGTGACTTTAAGGGAAGTATTAAAAGTCTTGGAGCTTGGGGAGGAGATTTTGTGTTGGCAACCAGTAAAACTGATCCTAAATCCTATTTTAAAAACAAAGGCTTTGAGACTATTTTGAGTTTTGATGAGATGATCAACTAATCCTATTTAAGTCTTATAATTTCATAAAAAAAGCGACTCGTTATGAGTCGCTTTTTTTATGAACGAAAGAGTTCTTAATTACTGAACTGTCTTTGCTCTATTATCTTCAATATCTGCTGCTTCTTTTAAAGCATTGTATAATCTTGTATTTACTGCAGATTGTTTTTGTTGTGTAACTTGATTAGCGAAAGCTTGGTAATTATCGAGCTTTACTGCTGGCGTAGCTTTAGTCACTTCAACCATGTACACGCCATTTTCACCAACTATTAATTTAGAAGTTTCTCCTTCTTGTAAACCAAAAGCTGTACCAACAACTTTAGGCTCTCTACCTGCCCCAGAAACCGTAGGTGTTTTCATATTCAATGCTAAAGCCGTTTTTACAGTTTGTCCTTCAGCTGCAGCTAAATCCTCTAATGTTGTTGCAGAAACTCTACTTTTAATCATTTCTGCTTTTTTGTCTTTACGAATTGCAGGTAATGCAGTAACTGAGGCATCTTGAGTATTCATCATTCCTGCTTTGTTTTTTCCTGTTAATTGTACAACAGCAAAACCACTTGCAATTGGAAATTTTTTAACATCACCAACTTCTGTTTCGTCTTCAAATGTCCAACGCACAATAGCACGTTGAGCGTTTAATCCTGGTATATTTTCATCTAAAATTTTAATTCCATCTACAGGACGAACCTCATAATTATTTTCTTTTGCAACATCAGCAAAAGCGGTATTTTCAACTGCATTCTCAAAACTTGCAGCATCTCTAAACACCTTTGAAATAGTCGCCTCACTTGGTTCAATAACTCTAGCTATAGTCCCAACTTTTATTGTACGTTGATGATTTTTTTGTCCTAATATTTCAATAACGTGATATCCAAATGGTGATTCAACAACACCAAAATCTCCTGTTTTATTTTCAAAGGTAAAATCTCTAAATTCAGGAACCATAGCGTTATAAGTGTACCAATCTAAAACACCTTCTTTTTCATTACTTACTGTATCGACTGAAAAATCTAATAAGCTTACAAATTTAGATGGACTTGCTTTAACGATACCCATTAAACTATCTGCAGTTATTTTTGCTTGTTCTTTAGTTTGAACGGTTTCTTCAGTTGCAGAACGAGAACCAATAAAAGGAATTAATATATGTCTAGCTTTTACAGAATCTGGCATTTGAGTGACTGCAACTACTTTAGAAATTTTAAAGTGATTCCCATCTTTATATGGTCCGAAAGCTTCACCTACATTTAAATTAAATATAGAATCTGCAACAGCTGTAGGTAAATCTGTTTTTTTGATAAAGCGATTATCGAATTTAATATCCGAATTTGCATTAATATAGGCTTCGTTATCAGTGACTTTTAAGAAACTCACAATGGTATCGTTTGACTTTGTAGTTTCGTTATAAACTACATTATCATTTAACATGCTTGATAAGCTTTGCTTAATCGCATTTTCGTCTTCTAATGAAGCTACTTCTTTAAACTCCACATAATTAAGGTTTCTAGATTCTTCAACAGTAAACTGTTTTTTATGTGCATTCATATAGCTTGTAATATCGCTATTAGAAACTGTAATTGTACTGTCTGGAATTGAAGAAAAAGGAACTTGTACATATTTAATATCTACTTGATCACCTTCTAATTTATGTTGTAATTCGCCTTCTGCTAATGTTCCAATCATACCAGCTTTAACCATATTTATATAGTTTTGGTTAAGTGCAGTAGCCGCGACACTTTCTTCATAATCTACCCATTGTTGATAAGCAACAGCAGAGGTTTCTTTTAAGTTAGCGATATATTCATTTAGTTTATTTTCATCAAATAAACCTGCTTCATTTTGAAAATCAGGACTATTCGCTAAGTTTGATTTTAACAGATCTCTCATTTGATCTTTCTCAACTGTAAATCCTAAAGCATCATATTGCGTTTGCATAACTGCAAGTCTTACCTCTTGGTTCCATACATTGTTCATTGCTTGCGTTGTTGTTCCTCTGTTTCCAGATTGACGTTGAGCAGCTTCAACTTTTTGCATGAAATCTTCACGAGTAATGTCTTTGCCATTAATTGTAGCCACAATGTTTTGTGACTTAGAAGAAAGCGCATCACTATTTCTAAATAAATCTGCTAATACAAAAGAGAATAATGCTAAAGCAATAACTGCAATTAGTACTAATGATTGTTTTCTAATTTTATTTAAAATTGCCATTTTTGGTATAATTTTTTATTCAATATAGTGCGCGAAAATACCATTTTCTATTTAATTATAAAAGGGTTCTTTGGGATTATTTCGACTTAGAAGAAGCTTTCATAATTATTGAAGATTTTAATACGAGAATTGCGCTAATCTTCCTCTAAAATTTTAAGTTCTACCAAGTCAATTTTTGTGTTAGAGACTTCTAGTATTGTAAATTGAAAGTTTTCAACCTCAACCATTTCATTTTGAAGCGGAATTTCTTCAGTATGTGCTACAATTAATCCACTGAGTGTTTCATAATTTTCACCTTCAGGAAGATTCATTTTATACGTTTCATTAATATAATCTACTTCTAAACGTGCGGAAAATTTATAGTGATGATCGCCTAATTTTTCTTCGATTAAATCTACACTATCATGCTCGTCTTCAATTTCGCCAAAAAGTTCTTCAACGATATCTTCAACAGTCATAATTCCAGAGGTACCTCCATATTCATCAAGCACAACAGAAATACTTTTACGCTTTTTTATAAGTACGTTAAGCACATCATTTATAAGCATTGTTTCAGGAACAAACTCAACAGGAAGGATTATTGATTTGATTGTTTTAGGTTTTTTGAAGAGCTCGAAAGAATGTACATAACCCAGAATATCATCAATATTATCTTTATAAACAAGTATTTTTGAACAGCCTGTTTCGGTAAAAGTGGTATTTAAGTTTTTTAAAGTTTCATTCAATTCAACAGCAATAATTTCGGTTCTTGGCACCATAACTTCCCTAGCTTTTACTTCCGAAAATTCTAAGGCGTTTTGAAAAATTTGTATTTCAGAATCTATTTCATCATGCTCTTCGACAGATTCCATTTGTTCGCTAATATAATTGCCTAATTCAACTTTTGTAAAAGCTAATTGCACTTGGTCTCCTTCGGTTTTAAAGAACTTTTTCAGCACAAAATCTGTTATCCATAATACAAAATCAGATATAAATGTAAACAGCATGTAAAACAGATATGCTGGAAAGGCTAATATTTTTAATAACGAGTTCGCATAAATTTGAAAGAATACTTTTGGTAAAAACTCGGCAGTTATTAAAATAACTAATGTTGAGATTATAGTTTGAGTTAATAAATTAAAATCTGTAAGTAAATAGTTTATAAAACCTGAATTTGTTGGCAATAGAGATTGAAACCAATTAAGGAGTAAATCTCCCATAAAAAACCCATAAATAACCAATGCTATATTATTTCCAATAAGCATCGTAGCAATAAACTTAGAGGGTTTTGTTGTAAGTTTTGAGAGGATTTTTGCAAGAAAGCCTTCTTGCTTTTTTTCTATTTCTATATGAATTTTGTTTGAAGACACATAAGCTATTTCCATGCCTGAAAAAAAAGCGGAAAGCAATAAAGAAACAACAATAATAAGGACATACGTACTCATTTATTTCGTGTTGTTTTTATCTTCAAATTTTTTATTAAACTTTTTTCTAAAAAAATACATAAAGATGGCCAACGCAGTAAATCCTAAAGAAATATATGATCTTGACCTGTCTGTAGTCCAATTACTTATTGCATCATATATAAATAGTACTGCAAAAAACAAGTATGCGTATTGAAAAATTTTAATAGTCTTCATTGGTCTATTATGATTAGTTTTAAACAAAGATATTAAATGCTATTCATTAAGTGTTATAATACCATCAATTTCTAACACTTGAGCTTGTTTAAACTTAGAATCCGAATCGAAGCCATTACCATTAATTAAGTCTCTACCTTGTCTAAACGTAACTGGCTGATTTGTAAACAACCATTCTCTATTTTGGTCATAATACAATTGTTCGGCAAATAAGGTGTCTTTATTATGAGATGATAGCACAACGTTACCTTGCATATCTATAAGTCCAGTTTTAGAGTAAGAAATTGCATAATCTGCGATTACTGTGCTCTTTTCATTGTTTTCATCGTATAAATGTAAAACCACGCCATCAGGAAATTCATTATATCCAAAAGGTCGGTTTGTAAAATCTAACATTTTCGGACTTATAAGGTTTGCGGTAACGCGTCCTGAGTCTGTATGTTTTAAATCTATATCTTCTGCAACACCAATTGGTTGGTCTTCAGAGACACCTATTTTCTGAACTTCATTAAAATTGTTTTTACATGAAAAAAGCATAGTCACAATAAATATTGAGACTATGCTTTTTAGATATAAATTTAAATGTCGCATTAGATTTTTGGTACTGTTACACTTCTACCAATCCAACAACCAATTTTAATCGTTTGTCCTGCTTTTCCTTCAGAGAAAATCTCTGATTTACTTGGCGCTTTTGCTCTATAACTAGCTGCAGTTTGTGTTGCTGCGCTTTTTAAAGTTGGATCTACTCGACCTGCTTTTTCTGCTTCAATAGCTGCTAACCAATAAACGGCACGTTTATTAAAGTTGGTATCTCCACAATCGTTTGCACTTCTAGCATACATTGAAGCAATACGTAAATGAGGTTTTCCATTTGATGGATTTAATTGTAATGCCTTCTCATAATATTGTCTCGCTTTACTATAGCTTCCTTTAGATTTAAAATCTTCAGCAATAGTGGTGTACAATTTAGCTTTTCTGAAAGGGTCTGTTTCTAACTCTAGTGTTTGGTCAAAATATTGTTGCTCTCCAGTGATTAAGTATAAGTAATAAGATGTTTTAGCATTTGGCTCGATGCTATTTTTTTGTTTTACAACTTTAACAAACATTGGATCTTCTTTACAACCCTTTTCATATAATTTGTTCATTGCTCTTTGTAACCAAACACCATTAGTTTTATTATTTTCAAAGTCTTTTTGATATAATGGAATTAAGTTTGCGCAATTAGCTCTATCTCCTAATTTAGCATCAACACTACCTGAGATTTGATCAAAAGCTTTTAATGAACTTTCATAATATCTTTTATACTGACCATCTTTTTTGGTTAATGGTGTTCCTGCATCTTCTTTAGCAATAAGTTTATTTAATCCTTCAGAATTACTCTTTACTTCAGTTTCTATTTTATCAACAATGTCATCATACTTATCAAATAATTGCTGATCTGTTTTACTTCCAGCATCATATAAATCAACCATTAAAGAAAAGTAAGTATATAATGACTTGGCATTTTTAAAGGTTTTTAAATCTGTTTTATATGCTTCGTCAAAAGCATCATATATTTGAGCATCTGTTAAGCCTAATTCTGTTTTATAATCATACATTAATTGAGCCTTATCAGATAATAAATCTCCAACTTTAGTTTTGCTTGGGAAGTTTTCACGCTTTTCATCCCAAAGCTTTAACAAATCTCTAATATATGCTACTTTCTCAGCACCAGTTGAGTTTTCAATTTTATGTTCTAAAATCTTTTGTCCATCTACTGGAATTGCATTATTAAATTTAGGCCATTTTGTTCTTACTTCCATCCATGGTTCATATGCAGCATCATAGTTTCCAGCTTTCACATACTCGTGAAATATAGACAACTTCATCATTGCTTCTTCGTTACCTTGTGAGAAACCAAATCCTAGACCTAGGAATAAGATAGTTATTAATGTAATTTTCGTTTTCATCTTCTTAATATTTATGCAGTTAGTCAAATTTTCTTTTTTGGAAC
Organism: Lacinutrix iliipiscaria; assembly: GCF_042686125.1. Classification (NCBI taxonomy): domain Bacteria; kingdom Pseudomonadati; phylum Bacteroidota; class Flavobacteriia; order Flavobacteriales; family Flavobacteriaceae; genus Lacinutrix; species Lacinutrix iliipiscaria. Next base: position 1,038,689 of record NZ_JBHUOV010000001.1, on the reverse strand, counting down.
CATCTATCGTTCAAAGATAGACTTAATTGGAAATTAATAAAATTCTCTTTTATTAAGTTTTTGTTAGTTGTTCCTCTTTTTCCAAATTCAAATCCAAGATTCATATTTGATAACAAATTATTTCCAACTGGTAATCCTACTCCAAAAGACATGCCAAACTCATTTATGGACTCTCCATTGATTTTCAACCCTGTTTTTTCGGTTCTAAATCCTGCACGATAAACAATACGTTTCCAGTAGCCTCTAAACGAATTGTAATTAGGTATATAAAAGCCTCCAAAAGAAAACGTACTGCTATTTTCATAGCTAGTATTAACTGAACTATAAAGTTCATTTTCAAATTTACTTGTTTGAAGAAAAGTGCTTTCTGCTCCAACAAACCATTTTCTTGGTTGACCTATACCAACTCCAAAAGAAAACTTAGATGGAAGCACTAATTTTGTTTCTTTTAGGTCTTGCGATTCTAGGTCAGCTTCAATAGTGTTAACAACAAATTCTTGACCAGTGGAATTATTAATTGTAATCGTATTGAAAGATCTTTCATTTCGAGATTTCAAATCACTTTTAGGAGAATACGTTAACCCAGAAACCAATTCAAGTTTTCCTTTTATTTTTGTTTTATATAAAAGTCCAAGATTAAAGTTTAGTCCACTTAAATCTGACCTGTTATTTTCGCGTGATTGATATTGAACGAGTTCGCCTTCATCATTATAAACATACTTAATCGTACTTCCTTTTATATTCCCAAAATTATAATTGGCATCAACACCAATACTTAAACCATCAGTAATTTGATATCCTAGAGACAAATAAGTTTTATTAATACCTCCTTCTCCACTAAAGCGTGTGGATAAATCTCCGTTATCTTCAAAATTTTCTAGCTTATAGCCTACCGAAGTATAAGGTAATAAGCCAAATCCTACGCCTAATTTCCCTATTGGTAATGCTATTGATAAGTAGTCAAAAGTAGATGAAGAAACACGATCGCTACTTGAATCACTTTTTAATTTTGTACTTGTATGGCTGCCACCAACAGAAAACTTCATTGGCCTTCCTTCGTCGTTATATATTGCAAGGTTATTTCCACCATAAGAAGCAGGATTTCTTAAATTAACATGGATACTGTCTGTGTAAATACTCAACCCTCCCATACTTCGATTTTCAACAGTACCTTTAAATTTAAGGCTACCAATACCATAAAACGAATATGGTGAAGCTGTGCCTTCTTGAGCCTGACTTTGAATTGCAATTATTGCAATAAAAACTAATACAAGTTTTTTTATCATTAGTGTGTATTAAATTGTAATAAATAGTTCAATCCTTCTAAAAGGAAATTAGAGTTGGCAAATATGCTACTTTTTAATTGTTTAGACAAAAAATTAGTGTCTCCTCCTGTTAAAATAACTGTTAAATCAGGATATTTTAACTTATATTTTTGAATTGCACCTTCAATTTCTAATAAAACACCTTGCACTACTCCTGAATGCATTGAGTTTGCCGTAGAATTGCCAATACTATTTTTTGGGATTTCAGTTTCTAATAACGGTAAATTAGCTGTAAAATTATGCAAAGCTTTATAACGCATTCTAATTCCTGGTGAAATAGCTCCACCCAAATAATGATTTTCTTTAGTAATAAAGTCGAAAGTAATGCACGTCCCAGCATCAATTATTAAGACATTTTTATCTGGAAATTGTTCTACTGAAGCGCTTACTAAAGCAATTCGATCGATCCCTAAAGTTTTTGGTGTACTATATAAATTTTCAAAAGGAAGTTTGGTTTCAGAATTTAAAACAATCGTCTCAAAGTATTTTTCAACATAAGCAACATCTGTTTGTCGCAATTTCCCTACTGAAGAAATAATGGCTTTTTGAAGGTTTTTGTATTCTTTTCTTAACAAGCGCAAAGTTTTTAGAACGTCTTTACTTTGTACTTTATGCCTAATCAGCATTTTATCTTTTTCAAACACAGCGAGTTTTACAAAAGAATTTCCAACATCAATAATTAAGTTCATACCATTTCTTAAAGATGCAAATTTACAAAATGGCATTAACATTTATTATTATAATCAAAATAATATCCAAAGCTAAAGAGCTAAGACTGAATAATAAAAATGTATTATTTTAAATGAAACGATTTTTTATAATTTTCTCTTGGGTAATAATAAAAATGAATATATATTTGCATCCGCAATTAAGCGACTGGTGCCTTAGCTCAGTTGGTAGAGCAAAGGACTGAAAATCCTTGTGTCCCTGGTTCGATTCCTGGAGGCACCACCACTAAAAACCCGAACAATATGTTCGGGTTTTTTGGTTATAACAACAAAAGCTAAACTAAAAATTCATTATAAAAAATAGTATATTAGCTTGTTCAACTTTTTATCAATAAAAACAACTTAAATTTAATATGAGTAATAAAGAACAATTCATGAAAGAAGCTGTAAATGCTGCCTTAAAAGGAATGAATAATAATGAAGGTGGGCCTTTTGGTTGTGTCATTGTTAAAAATGGAAAAATCGTTGGACGTGGAAATAATAAAGTCACTTCGACTAACGATCCAACTGCACATGCAGAGGTCACAGCTATAAGAGATGCATGTAAAAACTTAGATTCTTTTCAGTTAGATGGTTGCGAAATTTATACCTCTTGCGAGCCTTGCCCAATGTGCTTAGGTGCTATTTATTGGGCACGACCAGATAAAGTGTACTACGGAAGCAATCAAGTTGACGCTGCCAATATTGGGTTTGATGACGAGTTTATTTACAAAGAAATTCCATTACCTTATGCTGAACGTAGTATTCCGTTTGAACAACTAGCACGTGAAATTGCATTAGAGCCTTTTCAAGAATGGACCAGAAAAGAAGATAAAACCGAATACTAATAAATGATAACCTTCATCCTCAACAATAAAACTATAAAAACGTCTGAACATTCTGGAATGACGTTACTAGATTTTGTACGCTACGAGCAGCGTCTTACAGGAACTAAAATAGGCTGTCGTGAAGGTGATTGTGGAGCATGCACCATTTTAGTTGGCACTTTAAATAAGGATGAAACTATAAGCTATCAAAGCATTACCTCCTGTATATCTCCTTTAGGAAATGCGCATGGTAAACATATTGTTACTATTGAAGGCACCAATCTAAAAAACAAATTAACGGCTACTCAAGAGGCCATGAAAGCAAATTACGCGACACAATGTGGCTTTTGCACACCTGGTTTTGTGGTTGCTTTAACAGGTTTTGCTTTATCTTATTCAGAGAACAATTATAACAATGCGTTAAATGCTATTAGTGGAAATATTTGCAGATGCACAGGCTACAAGTCTATTGAAAAAGCAGCACATCAAGTGGTTGAAAAACTGAAACATTACAATTCTAAAACAAATTTCAAGTGGTTAATTGAAAATAAATTTATTCCTGAGTATTTTGAAAGCATTCCAAAACGTTTAAAAGATATTGAAATTAAAGATTTAAATCAACCTAAAGGAAAATATGTTTCTGGTGGAACTGATTTATATGTACAACAAGCTGACCATTTAGCAGATAATGATGTTCATCTTATTGCTGAAAAAGAGTATTTAAAAGGCATTGCAATAGAAAACGGAAATTGCACTATTGGAACCAATTCAACCGTTTCCGATTTATGGAATCACAGCAAATTAAATAGTATTTTACCAAACTTAAGAACACATCTAAAGCTAGTATCTTCTGAGCAAATTAGAAATATGGCATCCTTAGGTGGAAACCTAGTAAACGCCTCGCCAATTGGTGATATGACCATTTTCTTTTTAGCGCTAAATAGTACTATAACAATTATTAATTCAGAAGGAAAAGAAAGAACGGTTGCACTTAAAAACTTTTATCAAGCCTATAAAACATACGACTTAAATGCGGATGAACTTTTAAAAAGCATTCACTTTAAATTACCTAATAAAAACGCCTTTTTCAATTTTGAAAAAGTCTGCAAACGAACCCATTTGGATATAGCAAGTGTAAACTCAGCAATTTATATTTCAGTGGAAAACGACACCATTACTGAAGCACATGTTTCTCTAGGTGGAGTTGCTGCAATTCCTAAGTACTTACATGAAACTTCTGCTTTTTTAACAGGAAAATCACTGACTTCAGAAACCATATTGGAAGCTAACGAGAGGCTTCAAAAGGAAATTGCACCAATTAGTGATGTTCGTGGGTCAAGCGATTATAAACGCCTTTTAGGAAGACAATTATTTTTTGCACATTTTACTGAGTTATTTCCAAAGCAATTCACCTTAAACGATTTTGTTCAGCATGCTTAAAGACACATCAAATAACATACTAAAAACAAAATTAAATGCTGTTTCAAAAGACTTAAAAGAAAGCATTAAAAACTTAGACTCATATACACATGTTAGAGGGGAATCGTTGTATGTTGATGATGTTAATATCAGGCAAGGTACGTTTCATGCAGTCGTTTTTGATTCACCAAAAGCGCATGGAAAAATAAAACATATTGATTATTCTAAAGCAGAAGCCTTAGAAGGTGTTATACGTATTTTTACCTACAAAGATATTCCTGGTAAAAATGAAATTGGTGGCATTATTCCAGATGAACCTCTATTTGCTGAAAACGAAGTTCATTTTTGGGGAATGCCTATTGCTTTAATTGTCGCTGAAACCGAATTTATTGCAAGAAAAGCAAGGGATTTAATCGACATAAATATTGAAGACTTACCTGTTATTACCACAGCAAAAGAAGCTAAAACAAAAGGGAGTTTTATCAATGCGCCTAGATCCTTCAGTTTGGGTGATACCGAAAATGCCTATAAAGATTGTGACTTTATTTTTGAAGGTGAAACCTTTTCAAACGGACAAGAACATCTGTACATCGAAGCTCAAGGCGCTTATGCAGAACCTCTAGAAAATGGCAATATAAAAATTACATCATCTACGCAAGGTCCAACTGCTGTTCAAAAAACAGTAGCTCAAGTTTTAGGTGTATCGATGCATAAAATTGAAATTGATGTAACACGACTTGGCGGTGGTTTTGGCGGCAAAGAAGATCAAGCCACACCTTGGGCTGTTATGGCTGCATTGGCCACGCATCATTTAAATCAATCTGTTAAACTAATTCTAAATCGTCATGACGATTTACGCATGACAGGAAAGCGTCATCCTTATGAAAGCTCTTATAAAATTGGCTTATCTAAAGATTTAAAGATTTTAGCTTACGAAGCTGAATTTCTCCAAAATTCTGGTGCTGCAGCAGATTTATCGCCTGCAATTGCTGAGCGTACATTATTTCATGCCACCAATAGTTATTATGTTCCAAACGTAACCACAAAAGTGTTGAGCTGTAAAACTAATTTACCACCCAATACAGCATTTAGAGGTTTTGGTGGTCCTCAAGGCATGTTCGTTATAGAATCTGCTATCGCTAAGGCCGCGTCAGAAATTGGTGTAAGTCCTAGGCAAATTCAAGAAGCTAATTTGTTGGATGAAAACGACACGTTCTCTTATGGCCAAATCGCAAAACAAGTAGAGGCCAAAACCTCTTGGAATTCTGCAAAAAACATCTTTAATATTGAAGCGTTAGAACGTGATATTGAAAATTTCAACAGGACTAATAAAGCCTTTAAAAAAGGCCTAGCGCTAATGCCTATTGCTTTTGGAATTTCATTTACCAACACACCCATGAATCACGCTCGTGCCTTGGTTCATATTTACTTAGACGGAAGTATTGGAATAAGTACTGCTGCTGTAGAAATGGGACAAGGTGTTAACACTAAAATGATGCAAATTGCTGCTGAAGTGTTTTCTGTTCCTATTGAAAAAACAAAGATTGAAACCACCAATACAACTCGAGTTGCAAACACCTCGCCTTCTGCGGCAAGTTCTACTGCAGATTTAAACGGAAAAGCAACCTTAATGGCTTGTAATTCACTTTTGGAACGCTTAAAAAAAGTGGCTTCAGAAGACTTAAATGCTCCAGAAGATAGCATTTCTTTAAAAGATGAATGTGTTTATACTAATGGTGAAAAATCTAAATTATCGTGGACAGACCTCATCAATAAAGCCATGTTAAAACGTGTAGCTCTAACCGAAAATGCACATTACGCTACACCAGAAATTCACTTCGATAAAACCAAAGAAAAAGGGCATCCTTTTGCCTATCATGTTTATGGTACAGCTATTGTTATCACGACTGTAGATTGTACTCGTGGCACTTATGAATTTGATTCCGTTAAAATTGTTCATGACTATGGAAAAAGCATGAGCAAAGGTATTGATCTAGGTCAAGTTGAAGGTGCTTTAGCTCAAGGTATTGGTTGGATGACCATGGAAGAAATAGCTTATAATAAAGACGGACGATTACTTTCTAATGCTTTATCGACCTATAAAATTCCTGATTTATTTTCGGTGCCTAAAAATGTAGAAGTTATTCCTCTGGAAACTAAAGGTCATGAACTGGCTATTTTAAAATCAAAAGCTGTAGGAGAACCACCTTTAATGTATGGCATTGGTGCTTATTTCGCTATTCAGAATGCCATTAAAGCCTATAACCCAAACTACAATTTAAAATTTCACGCTCCAATGACGCCTGAGAAAGTTTTAATGAGTTTGTACCAAAATTAAACATTATCGCACTTCACTATAAAAAACAAAACACAATAAAAGGCGCTATAATTTATAGTGCTGGAGACACTTTTGCTGCCTTAGTATTGGATGAGTTTTCTTGGTATCGTTTGTTAGGAATGATTTTAGTTGGAGCTAGTTTTTACGCCTTTGAAATCCCAAATTACTTTGATTGGATTGATAAAAAAACACAAATTTCAAAAGGCATTAAAGCTACTTTAAGCAAAACGCTTTTGGCTATTCTGTATTTTAATCCGCTTTGGATTGCAAGACATTTGTTGTTTATAAAATTATTTTCTGGGCAGTTTGAATCGATTGGTTTTAATCTTTTAGAAATTGCTTTTTGGTCTTTTTTAGTGAATATCCCAATATCTTTTATTGCAAACTATATTATTCAAAATAAATTTAAACTGAAATGGCGTTTCATGGCAAGTGCTATTTTTTCTGCACTTATGGCAATTTATTATGCTTTAAGCGAAACTATTTTTAGTTAAATCTGATTTCGAAATTAGCTGATATTCTGAAATATCATAATGTTGCAAAATAGAATCAAGTAAGTAATCGCGGACAACCAAAATAACATGTTGTTTTTTATCAGATATAAATGTAGAGATTAATCTTTCAGCCGAAACATGTAGTCCTTCCTTTTTTAATTCTAGTTTGCCTATTTCGTCTATGACAAGATATTGAAACGCTCTTTCTTCAGCCACTTTTATTATGTAATCATTGGCTTTTTTGAATGCTGACTGTAAAAATTTGAAGCTTCCTATGTTGATGATCGCTTCTGTTTCAAAATCAGCTTCAAGTTTAAATCCTTCTTTTGATTTTATTTTTAAAAAATAGCGTTTCCCATTGTCATCATCTGGACAAAGTAATCCATCAACACCTGCTCTACCACTGACCCACTCTAATAAAGCTGTAGTCTTTCCTGTTCTAATCTCATCTGTAAGAATGTAAATCATTCCGAAGGCATTTTAAAATGAATACAATTTGAAATACTATTAGCCATAAAATACTTGAATCTTGTATAGCCTTTTAAGCCTTTAGTTTCTTTCCATGTAAATAAAATGATTTGTCTGAAATATGGAAATAAATCCATTGCATTTGCAATATCTTCCTGATATTTTGATTCTTTTTTTTGAAGGTATTTTCTAATTAATCTCAATACAAAAGGTCCTAAAACTAAATACCAGAGCATTAAAATTAAGAAGCTTCGTAAAATAAGGTAAATAGCTTTTTGCCATCCAATTAAGGTACCACCAAAAAAAGTGAATGCTAAAACAATAATAGCAACTGTAATTAACCAAACCCAAACGATTTTAGCTTTCATTTTTCCTTTTGAAGGTTTTGTTTTAGCTGGCTGTTTTATAGGTTCTAGATAAAAATCAGTTTCTTTCTTTTTAGAAATAATCTGCATTATACTTTTAATAAAAAGTCCAGTAAGTAATCCGCAGATGCCATAAATTAAAAGATAAATGGTTACTATAACAGACGTTGTAGAGCTTTCGATGATGTAATTCATTTTTTGCTGAATCCATGCTCCATATATATTTATTGCTTCCCAAAATTCTGTACCATAAATAATAGTTAGCTTAAGTAATTTCTGAAGTGCAGACTGTAAAAATGTGACCATTCCTAAAACTATTAAGGTTATTCCTTTCCATGAAAAATTAGAAAATAAAAAAGCCCCAAAAATAGCTTGAAAACTTACAGAAATGTAAGCAGTAAATGGTGAGTAAGGACTTACTGCCATTTTTATAATTAAGACAATTATCAATGCTTTTAAAATAGCTTGCCATTTTTTTTCTGCGTAAAACGCAATGAGACTAATAAGTAATATCGCAATCCCTCCAACAATTAACCCTGTAAATGGTGAATTAAACACATGTAAAAATCCACCAAGACCTGATTCATTTAACGCCCAAAGCGCAGTTAATTTATCTATAATGGATTTATTGTTTTTCATTTACTATAATGTACTTGCAATAATTGTGCAACGACACTAATGGCTATTTCTTTTGGTGAGTCACCTCCAGTTTCTAGTCCAATCGGACAAACAACATGCTGCATACCTTCTTTAATATTCATCTCTTTAATAAGCATATTGTTAAACCGAACGCGTTTGGTCTTACTTCCAATCAAACCTAAGTATTTAGTCTCATTTTGTAAAGCCATTGCAATAATATTAAAGTCAATACCATGATCATGAGTTAACACCAAAACATAACAGTTTTTTCCCCATTTTACAGCATCTTTAAAGGTTTTAAAATCGGTTTCTTTTACTGCAGTTCGTACTATAGATTCATCTAAATCGATACTAGAAAACCAATCCTCACGAGAATCAATTAAAGTAACTTTAAAGGGCGTGTTTATTAAAAGCTGACAAATTTCAACGCCTATATGTCCTGCGCCAAATAAAAATAATTCTGGTGATTGATTCATGGGTTCTATAATAAATTCTACTTGTCCGCCACAACATTGTTCAAATTCTGGACCTAATGTGTAGTTTGATTCTATAATCTCATTAGCTTCTAATGATGTTAAAGCTTCTTCAATTGCTTTGAATTCGAGTTTCCCGCCACCAATTGTTCCGTGAATTTTCTTCTCTTGAGTGACAATCATTCTTGATCCGACGACACAAGGCGTTGAACCCAAGCATTTAGTTACAGTAACTAATGCTACAGGTTCTTGCTTTGCTTTAAAGCTTGCTAATAATTCAATCCAATTTTGCATAAAGACTATTTAACTTCTACTTTTTTTACCAATTTCCCTACAGTCATCCCTTGAACTAAAATAGAAAACACAACCACGACATAAGTAATAACTAAAAACAAATCACGCTCCATAGTTTCAGTTAAACCTAAAGCCAGTGCAATAGAAATACCACCTCGCAGTCCTCCCCAAGTCATAATTAAATTCGTTTTTGGAACAAAATCTAATCGCTTTTTAAAGAAATTTATTGGCAATAATAAAGAGGTATATCGACATAACAACACTAATGGAATGGCCAAAAGTCCAGCGATTAAATAATCTCCTTCAACAGACAACACTAACATTTCCATACCAATGAGCACAAAAAGAATCGTGTTTAAAAGAATATCAATCAGCTCCCAAAACTTATCCACATAAATTTCTGTAGTTTCAGACATGGCTGAATTTCTAACCGTATCATTCCCAACAACTAAACCAGCAGTTACCATAGCTAAAGGTGCTGAAACGTGCAACTTTTGCGCAATAACGGTTCCAGCCATAACAGCAGCTAATGTTATAATAACTTCTATGTCGTAATCGTTAATAGATCGCATGGCTCTGTAAGTAATCCATCCTAAAATAAGTCCTAATACAATTCCGCCAAAGACTTCCTTTCCAAATAGTTCTGCAACCTCAAGAGTGCTTACGTTATCAATTCCTAAATCGGCAATCTTGTAAATAGTTAAAAACACAACAACGCCAACACCATCATTAAATAAAGATTCACCAACAATTTTTGTTTCTAATTTTTTGGGAACTCCAGCCTTTTTAAGAATTCCTAAAACTGCAATTGGATCAGTTGGAGAAATTAATGCACCAAATAACAAACAATAAATAAACTGCACATCAAGACCTATTAATTGCAACATATAAAACATCACAATTCCTACTAAAAAAGTAGAGGTCAAAACACCAAAAGTAGCAAATACTAAAACAGGCCAACGCTGCACTTTTAACTGCTCGAAATTCGTGTGTAATGCGCCTGCAAAAAGCAAGAAGCTTAACATAACATCAAGCAAGATCGCTTTAAAATCAATCTGTTTAATAATAAACCGTTCCGCATTTAATAACGTGTCATCAAAATAACTTAAAGCGAAGACAGCTAATGTAAATAGTATGGTAATTAGCATTAAGCCAATCGTATTTGGCAATTTTAAGAACCGTACATTAATGTACCCAAAAACTGCCGAAATAAGTACCAATATTGAAGCAATAACAAAATAATCCATGACTTATATATTTCATGCTAAGTTAAAAATTTATATCTTTTAAGAGTTAAAATTTTAACGCTATAAATGACTTCACAAAGTGACGTTTTAAAGGCAGAAACCTTTTAAAAATCACATTTCAACTAATTCTAGTTTTTTTGTTAAGTTTCTAAACAGTTTACGACATAAAACTGTATATTCATTTTTTACGTATACAATTATAAATAGCAAATCAAAACATGCAAAAAACATATTACGATCCAGCAGACTTAAAAAAATTCGGTAAAATATCTGAATGGAATGAAGAGTTAGGCTCTAAATTCTTTGAATACTATAATTCTGTTTTTAAAAAAGGCGCGCTTTCTGAAAGAGAAAAATCATTAATTGCCTTAGCCGTCGCACATACCATCCAATGCCCTTATTGCATTGATGCATATACAGGAGATGGCTTACAACGTGGCATAACAAAAGAAGAAATGATGGAGGCCTTACATGTTTCTGGTGCTATTAGAGGAGGAGCCTCGTTAGTGCATGGTGTTCAAATGATGAATAAAGTAAATAAATTAGATGGTTAATTTTTGGGCGTTTCACTACAACGCCTAAGCATTGTAGTGTCAGGCTTTTCGCAGTCGCTTTTTTTGATTTGCCATTCCGCACTGCAATGCCGAACCCCAAAAAAGAGCTCCAACACATGCTGCAATCCTTAACGCAAATCTTAATAAATCATCTGAAATTTTCAGAATAAAATATGACGAAAATAAAAACACAATCGCTTCATAAACGAGATAGCGATTTAGCAAAAGCAAATAAACAATTAGAAATTCTATCTAACGGCATTTTTAAAAGTGGAGAACTCCCAACATTTTCGAATAAAATAAAGGAAACAAATCAGTTTCCTCTACGTCCTAAAAAACTAGAAATACTTCAAATTAATGTAGGTTATATGTGCAACCAAGTTTGTACACATTGCCATGTTGATGCAGGACCAGATCGCACAGAAATTATGACTAAAGAGACCATGCAACAGTGTCTTAATGTAATAAAAACAACAGGAGCGCATACTTTAGACCTTACAGGTGGCGCACCAGAAATGAATCCAAATTTTAGATGGTTTGTCGAAGAAGCATCTAAAGCTGGAATTAAAGATTTTATCGTTCGTTCTAACTTAACCATTATTCGCGCCAATAAAAAATATCACGACTTGCCTGCGTTTTTTAAAAAGCATAATGTTCACGTGGTGTCTTCAATGCCACACTGGACACGCGGAAAAACTGACAAACAAAGAGGCAATGGTGTCTTCGACCAATCAATTAAGGCTCTACAAGAACTGAATAAAGTAGGTTATGGTATGCCTAATAGCAACTTGAAACTCGACTTAGTTTACAATCCTTCTGGTGCTTTTTTGCCTGGCGATCAAATGGCTATGGAACGTGATTTTAAAAAAGCACTTATAGATGATTTTAATATCCAATTTCATAATTTATTTGCCATCACAAATCTTCCAATTAGTCGCTTTTTAGATTATCTTATCGCTTCAGAAAATTATGAAGATTATATGTATGCTTTAGTTGAAGCCTACAATCCTAGCGCAGTTACAAACGTGATGTGTACGAATACCATTTCAATAAGTTGGGATGGCTATTTATACGATTGTGATTTTAATCAAATGTTAGAGCTGCCTGTAAATAGCTCTGTAAAACATATTTCAGACTATAACGAAACTTTACTTCAAGATAGAAATATTGTAATTTCGCAACACTGTTATGGCTGTACAGCTGGAGCTGGAAGTAGTTGCCAAGGAACAGTTGCTTAATATGAAAACACTCCTATTTTACATATGCGTTATATGCACTTTCTCTAGTTTCTCTCAAGATACACTTGCAGAATTATTAGACAAGCACAATAAAAACAGCATTCCTTATATTTCAATTGAAGAATTAACAGAGAATAACACAGAACCCATTCTATTAGATGCTAGAGAGTTAGAAGAATATAACGTTAGTCATCTTAAAAATGCCATACATGTTGGTTTTAATAAATTTGATTTAAAGAAAACAACTAAACAGTTACCCAATAAACAACAATTCATTGTTATTTATTGCTCACTTGGCATACGCTCTGAAGATATTGCTGAAAAACTTAAAAAAGAAGGATATACTAACGTATATAACTTATATGGTGGTATTTTTGAGTGGAAAAATAACGACTTACCTCTATTCAATTTGAAAGACGAAGAAACACATAATGTTCATGTCTTTTCTAAAATATGGAGTACTTGGTTAACTAAAGGCATTAAAATATATGAGTAAAAACCTCATTATTATATTCACTAGAAACCCAGAGCTTGGCAAAGTAAAAACGCGTTTAGCACAAACAATTGGCGAAGCTTCTGCTTTAAACATTTATTCCTTCTTATTAGAGCATACTGAAAAAATCATTAGAGATTTAGCTTGTGACAAAGCTGTATATTACTCAGAAGCTATTCAAGAAAAAGATATTTGGAACCCAAAAATATATCAAAAACACCTTCAAAATGGCACAGACTTAGGCGCCAGAATGAGCAATGCTTTTCTAAATGCCTTTCAAAATAATTACGAAAAGGTCATGATTATTGGCAGTGATTTATTCGATTTAAAACAAAAACACGTCACTGAAGCATTCCAAAGTTTAAATAAACGTGATGTAGTGATTGGCCCTGCAAAAGATGGTGGCTATTATTTATTAGGAATGAAGGCTTTACACGCACATATTTTTGAAAACAAAACATGGGGAACGTCTTCAGTTTTAAAAGATACCTTAAAAGATTTACATAAAATTAAAGTACACCAACTTGAGACCCTAAACGATATCGATACTTTTGAAGACATGAAAAACAATTCCACATTAAAACAATTAATACATGATTAAACACATCAATAAAACCGTTGAATATCTACAAGAAAAAGGCTTTGACCAACCAGAAATAGGAATCATTCTTGGCACTGGATTAGGCAAACTTATAGATGAAATAACGATTATAAATGAAGTAAGTTATAACCATATTCCAAACTTTCCAACGGCGACTGTTGAGTTTCATAAAGGGAAATTAATTTATGGTGAACTTGCTGGCAAAAAAATTATTGTCATGCAAGGACGCTTTCATTTATACGAAGGCTATTCTTTACAGGACGTGACTTATCCTGTCCGCATTATGGAAAAACTAGGCATTAAAACCTTACTCGTCTCTAATGCTTCTGGAGCCATCAACCTTAATTTTAAAAAAGGAGAACTCATGCTTATAGAAGACCATATAAATCTTCAAGGCAGTTCACCTCTCGCTTTCAAAGGCGTTTCAGAATTAGGCGAACGTTTTGCAGATATGAGTGCGCCTTACAACCATACCATTAATCAAACATTCAAGTCTATTGCAAAAGCTAATAACATCAAATTACACGAAGGTGTTTATGCGAGTGTCGTCGGACCGCAACTTGAAACACGAGCAGAATACAGAATGCTTAAAATTATTGGCGCAGATGCTGTCGGCATGAGTACGGTTCCAGAAATTATCGTGGCCAATCATTTAAAATTAAATGTGGCTGCAGTGTCAGTTTTAACCGATGAATGCGACCCAGATAATCTAAAACCAGTAAATATTAATGAAATTATTGCTATGGCTGCAAAAGCCGAACCGAATATGATTACCTTATTTAAAGAGTTAATTAAAACCCTTTAATTGGGGCGTTACCAACCAATGCTTAAGCCTCGGTTGGTCAGGCTTTCCGCAGTCGCTTTTTTTAGTCATGCCATGTCGTACATTCATACGAAATCTCAAAAAAGAGCTCCGACAAATGCTGCAATCCTTAACGCAAATTCAACATGCAATATTAATTTTAGACACCAAACATAATGCGGTCTAACCTCTAAAGTCTTAAAAAATATGAGTTATCTAGAAACCACACACGACGTTTATAAAGATGCTGCACTCACACCAGATATTGGTCTGTGCTGTACAACAAACCCTATTTGGGAATTACCTGGACTTAAAATTCCGCGCATCATGCAAGAAATGAATTATGGTTGTGGCTCAACTGTGCATGCTCGTGATTTAACCAACAATCCTAAAACACTTTATGTTGGTGTTGGTGGTGGTATGGAATTATTACAATTCGCCTATTTTAATCGTCAAAAAAATGGTGTCATTGGTATTGATGTGGTCGATGAAATGCTAGAAGCTTCTCGTAAAAACTTTATAGAAGCCGAAGCTCTAAACCCTTGGTTTAAGTCTGAGTTTGTTGACCTTAAAAAAGGCGATGCCATGCATCTTCCTGTAGAAGATAATAGTATTGATGTTGCTGCTCAAAATTGTTTGTTTAATATTTTTAAGGCAGACGATTTACAAAAAGCCATCGCAGAAATGTATCGTGTTTTAAAACCTCATGGACGATTAGTGATGAGCGATCCTACCTGCGAACAACCAATGAATGACGAATTACGCAACGACGACAGACTTCGCGCATTGTGTTTAAGTGGTAGCTTAACTATTGCAGAATATGTGAAAGCCCTTACTGATGCAGGTTTTGGAACTATTGAAATTCGAGCGCGTAAGCCTTACAGAATTTTAGATCCTAAAAACTATGCTACAGACGAGTTAATTTATATAGAATCTATTGAAGTTGCCGCAATAAAAGATCCTATGCCTAATGATGGACCATGTATCTTTACTGGAAAAGCAGCAATTTATTTTGGTGATAATGATTATTTTGATGATAACGCTGGACATGTTTTACTCAAAAATCAGCCATTAGCTATCTGCGATAAAACAGCTGGTGCTATAGCAAACTTAAATAGAGATGATATTTTTATTAGCGAATCTACCTTTCATTATGATGGTGGAGGTTGCTGTTAGGTATCAAAAGTCACATAGCTAACCAAAAAATAGTATTAATTTTACTGCTATGGAAAAATATTTAGACATTATTAAAAATTCTTATTCTGGTTACTGGAATTACCTCAAAAACGAGATCATTTCTATTAACCACTGGGATAATTATTTTTACGGCTTAATCCTTATTTCTTTAGTGGTTTGGGGATTAGAAATCGCTTTTCCTTGGCGAAAAAACCAAGCTATATTTAGAAAAGATTTTTGGCTAGACACTTTTTATATGTTCTTCAACTTCTTTTTGTTGAATTTAATTATCCTTATTGCACTGTCTAATGTGATTGCAGAATTCTTCAATGATCTTTTAAAACCTGTAGGCTTATCTATAGCTAGCTTTCAACTTTTTGATGTCGATGATCTCCCAAAAGCTCTAGGCTTACTTATTTTCTTTTTAGTTAGTGATTTTGTGCAATGGAATACACATCGCTTATTACATCGATGGCCTTGGCTTTGGAACTTTCATAAAGTACACCACTCTGTAAAACAAATGGGATTTGCAGCGCACTTACGTTACCACTGGATGGAGCCTGTAGTTTATAAATCATTACTCTATATTCCTATTGCTATTATTGGTGGATTCGATGCTCAAGATGTGGCTATCGTTTATTTCTTTACTATAATTATTGGGCATCTAAACCATGCCAATTTAGGCTGGGATTATGGGATTTTGAAATACGTATTCAACAATCCTAAAATGCATATTTGGCATCACGCTAAAGAACTGCCTAAGCATGTAAGGTATGGTGTGAATTACGGACTAACCTTAAGTCTATGGGATTATCTCTTTAAAACCAATTATGTGCCTTATGATGGCACATATATTGAGTTAGGTTTTGAAGACGATGAAACATTTCCAAAAGATTTTATGAGTCAAGAATTATATCCTTTAAAAAAGAAATGAAATATTTAAGTCTTTTATTGATTACCTTCTTCATGTCGTCATGCTGTAGTGCTAAACAATTAACAAACACTTCTCAAAATGATATCGCGCAAGTCACTTCAATAAAAAATAACGCTAAAATAGAAGACACTACAGTAACTAAAACCATTCCACCATTTGAAGAAGATGATTCAAAAATTATAATTCGCCAAGAAACAACACCCCAAGATATGATTGGCTTAGTAAACTCCTATGTTTTAAACCACACACAATGGAATACCTTGTTACAAAAATATGTGTCTGATGCTGGGAATGTAAATTACAAAGGATTTAAAACAGATCAAAAAGCCCTAAAAAACTATATTAAATTCTTAGCAGAAAATCGGCCTACTGCGGATTGGACTAAGGAAGAAAAACTAGCTTATTGGATAAATGCCTATAATGCAATGACCATAGATTTAATTGTTCAAAATTATCCCTTAAGCAGTATTAAAGATATTAAAGACCCTTGGGACCAACGTCTATGGAAGTTAGGTGATAAATGGTATAATTTAAATGAAATTGAACATGATATTTTACGTAAAATGGATGAACCTCGCATTCATTTTGCTATTGTTTGCGCCTCTTTTTCTTGTCCCAAACTTCAAAACGAAGCGTTTACAGCCATCAATCTAGAAGAGCAATTAACACAAGCCGCCAAAGAATTTTTAGCTGATAAAAACAGGAATGAAATCTCTCAAAAGAGCATTAAAATTTCAAAAATATTTCAATGGTTTTCTAAAGATTTTAAACAAAATGGAAGTCTTATCGATTTCTTAAATCAATATTCTGATCTTCAAATTTCACCTAAAGCTAAAAAGAGTTATAAAGATTACAACTGGGATTTGAATGAATAAAATTTCTGTCATTATTCCAATACTTAATGAAGCAAATACTATTGAGCATCTGCTTCAACATTTGTTATCAAATTCATTAAAAGAGAACATTTCTGAAATTATTGTAGTTGATGGTGGAAGTACTGATGGCTCTAAAGAGATTGTTTCGAATTTCTTGTCAGATCAAGCACAGTCGAGACCTATAAAAAACCTCTCGACTGCATCCGAAGAGACAAAAACACGCCTTATTAATTCTGAAAAAGGTAGAGCCAAACAAATGAATCTTGGCGCAAAAAATACAACGGGAACCATTCTATATTTCCTTCATGCCGATTCTATTCCGCCTAAAAACTTTGATCAATTCATCATTAATGAAATTGAAAAAGAAAATCTCGCGGGCTGTTTTAGAATGCAATTTGATAGTTCACATTGGTGGTTACGTTTAGCGAGTTGGCTCACACAATTTTCTTGGAGAGCGTGTCGAGGTGGAGACCAGAGTCAGTTTATCACCAAAAAATTATTTGATGAGATTGGAGGTTTTGACGAGAGTTATATCATTTATGAAGACAACATATTAATTAATGAGTTATATGCTAGAAAGCAATTTGTTGTCATTCCGAAGAAAATAAAAACCTCAGCGAGGCTTTACAAAAAACATGGTGTATGGACTTTACAATATCACTTTTGGACCATCTATGTCAAAAAATGGTTTGGTGCGACTGCTGATGAATTATATGCTTATTATAAGAAGTATATCACTTAAAAATACTGCCCAATACCAAATACAAATCCTTGAGTTGAATTTTTGGTAATTCCTACACCATAATCAATTCTTAAAATCGCATTAAATATTTTTTTGTGAATCAATCGTAACCCTACACCAGGATAGACGCGAAGGTTTTGAGAATCAACAAAATCTCCAAAATCGCCTCCTGGGTTTCGCCATGTTCCTGCATCAACAAAAGTGTTTCCTTGTAACGCAAACCATCCTTTTTCATAAAGTGTATAACGATATTCAGTATTCAATACAATAGAGCCAGTACCTCTATCAATGGTATTACCTACACCTCTAATATTAAGATTATTATCGACAGAAAATGGTGCAAAAGGCGTATCATTATTAGTCGAAACACCCAATCGCAATCTACTTGCCCAATTCCCTTTACTTCTAAGACGTTTAAAGTACAAAAAATCATTCCACCCAATCGTAAAGCCTGGTAATTGTTCTTCTTTTCTAGACGTTACATGCTGAAAATTCAAAAGGCTTTTAAAACCTTCAACATACTGATAATCATAGTTTAAATTATTGTACTCATAAATAAGTTTATACATTAATTTATGCGCACTTAATTCTTGCGAAATGTTAGGCTGCGTGGCTCCAGATTTATAATTGTAATCTTCTGTGAAAAAATTAAGGCCAATCTCAAATCGGTTATTAAAATTTAATTGATAAAGCCCTAATACTTCCGTAGAGACATTTTTATATTTATAATCTGCAGAAGTATTATTAAAAAAAACTGGCTCCTGTGTTGTCAAATCCTGATAATTGACTGCTAAGCCAAGTTGTTTTGAAAACAGATATGGTGCTCTAAAATTTATGGCGTAAGAACTGTATATATCTTTTTGATAAAAGCCACCAAAGATCATATTCTGCCCAAGTAAATTAAACTCGTATAAACCTAATCGATAAGCAAACTCATCGTCGTTTGTGGTGTAAACATTTACTGAAGGTATAATCGTGAAATTCTCTTCAATTGTATAAAACACAGTACATGTATTTCCCTCAGACCTTAAGATTTCATAGTAAGCATGAGAGATAGAAGGCAAGCGTTTTAAAAGTTTAATATCTGCTTCAATAATTGTTGAATCCAGTTTCTCACCAACTTTAATATTAGATATTTTCTTGACAAAAGACGATTTCAGCTTCTTGTTCCCTTGCACTTTAAAATCGGCAACCAAAAGTTCTTGAGCATTCATATAAAATGAACATAAAACAATGAGATACGTTAAGGTTTTTTTCATCTTTTATAAAAGTTCCGTATTACTGTTTCAACGGGTTTATTTTGTGGTGTAAACTGATGATTAGCAACACCACCAACCTCTTCGTAATTATGAAACCATTTCCATATAAATCCACCTGCAAACCAATCTTCCTTCCAAAAGGTTTCAAATAGTGCCTGTGTTGTATTGACTTGGGCTTCCATATTTACGTTGGTCATGCTTCTATCTGATTTCCAAGGTTCTTTTCCCGAATAATCAACACTTCTATAACCAAACTCTGTAAACAATATTGGTTTTTCTTCCTTTTTAGATAGCGATTTTATAATATCAACATGAGGTTTCCAACCTTCTATACATTCTAAAACTGTTGGTGTTTTAGAATCACTCACAGGAAAATAAGCATCAATTCCAATATAATCTATAGCATTCCAGAATGGTGTACGTTTAAATTCATCCCAATTAGCAGCATACGTCAATTTCCCATTATACACTTTTCTTATTTCAACAATTAAATAGTTCCAATACTCTGGTCTATGCATTACAAACTGTTCTAACTCTGTTCCTATGCATAAAATCTCAGCCTGTGTTTCTTCGGCCAAAACGGCATATTTTAATATAAATTGAGTGTAAGAATCTTCGAACAACTTCCAATCTGTTTCATTTTCCATCTTAACATGACCTGTAAATTCTCCTCCACGAACCCAAATATGAGGCTTAATCATAATCTTTATATTTTTTTTCCTCAATTCATTTATATATTGCTTAGAACCTGCTTTAGTTTCTCCATACCATTGTCGGTTTGTATTATGAATAATTACAGGATGTGTTAAATTTTTTATAAAACCAAAAGGCATAATAGCTGCATAATTGGCATTTATTTGTACTATTGGATTAACATGTTTTTCATGAATACTATCTCTTGAAGCGACAAAACTCACACCATTAATTTTTTGAGAATTAACTGGAATCATACTACAAGAACAGAGTAGAATAAAAATAAAGGATTGAAAAAATATTCGCATAACACTATTTAATGTTTAAATTTAAACAAATTGAATGTCTTGAATTAAGGTTTTAACATTAGCTTCGACAAAAACAAGAACTAAACCAATTAAATGGAACATATTGTTATTATTGGAAATGGAATTTCGGGTGTGACAGCGGCTCGGCATATTAGAAAAAATTCTGATAAAAAAATCACTATTATTTCTGCTGAATCCGAACATTTCTTTTCACGAACTGCACTTATGTACATATACATGGGACACATGAAGTATGAACACACCAAGCCTTATGAAGATTGGTTTTGGAAAAAAAATAGAATCGAACTTAAAAAAGGCTTTGTAAAATCTATTCATACAGATTCTAAAACCCTAAATTTTGCTGAAGGCGATACTTTACAATATGATAAATTAGTTGTTGCAACAGGAAGCAAACCTAATAAATTTGGTTGGCCAGGACAAGATTTAAAAGGGGTTCAAGGTCTATATAGCAAGCAAGACTTAGACCACTTAGAAGCCTATGCACCAAATAACAAAACCTGCAAACGTGCTGTTATTGTTGGTGGTGGATTAATAGGAATTGAGCTTGCCGAAATGCTTCACTCACGCCAGATTCCTGTCACTTTTCTAGTTCGTGAATCCAGTTTTTGGAACGGTGTTTTGCCAAATGGTGAAAGTGAAATGATTAACAGACACATCAAAAACCATCATATCGATTTGCGTTTAAACACCAATTTAAAAGAAATTATTTCGGATGAAAACGGAAAAGTAAAATCTATTATTATTGAAGAAACTGGAGAAGAAATCGCTTGTGATCTTGTTGGATTAACTGCTGGTGTTTCACCAAACATAGATTTCATAAAAACCTCTTCTATAGAAACCAATCGTGGTGTACTAGTGAATCGATTTCTAGAAACAAATATTCCAGATATATATGCTATTGGCGATTGTGCTGAGCAACATAAAGCCATTGGAAACAGAAGACCTATTGAAGCAGTCTGGTACACAGGACGTATGATGGGAGAAACTGTAGCACAAACTATTTGTGGAAATAAACGCGAATATAAACCTGGACATTGGTTTAATTCTGCAAAGTTTTTAGATATTGAATACCAAACTTATGGTTGGGTTCATGGAAATAAAGGAAAACCAGAGTACGAAACTCATTTTCATTGGAAACATGATGATGACACCAAATGCATTACAATTGCATTTAATAAAAATACCAATGCCTTTTTAGGAATTAACACCTTTGGAATTCGCATGCGACATGAGGTTTTTGACACTTGGTTAACTGAAAAACGCGATGTAAATTATGTAGTCAAACATTTAGCTGAAGCCAATTTCGATCCAGAATTTTACAAACACAATGAAACCGAAATCCGTTCGGCTTTTAACCACCAATTACAAACAGCATAACGATGAGTAACAAATTAAACACAAGCATGTCATTAGTTAAACCTGATTTGGTTAGCTTATCATTAAAACAAAAAATAGCAGTCGTTTTAGGCGTTGTTGGACTCTTTATTTTAACCTTAGCTTTATTTAATACAAGTTTTCCAAACAAAGAATTGTTTTTAACGCTTGCCTTAGGGTTAATTACAATTGGAACAATCATTTACTCTAGAGATGCTTATTTAAACAAATTAGAAGGTGTAAAAAACGATGGTGTTTGGTTTAAATCTATATCTTCTCGAGGGCTTTTAGGCTGGATATCAGGAATTGTATTAACCTCTTTTTACATTGTTTTGTATTTCTATCCTAACTTATTAGGCTTAGGAAAAGATGGCGCAGCAAATACTGGGTTAATTTCATTGTTCGATCCGTTAAGTCAATTGCTTAGTGGCAGACCAGCAAGTCAGTGGTTTGTATATGGAACCTTATATACAGTTGCTATTTTAATCTTTGGTTACAAATTTATTTTAAAATATCGACACAATCGTTATGAACAAATTCGTACAGGTTCTGTGATGTTTTTTCAATTGGCATTTGCTTTTCTAATTCCTGAATTCATGTATCGTATGAATTCTAATTTGCCTTACTATGATTTAAAAAGTATCTGGCCTCTTAACTATTATCTTTTTGATGAATGGTCTGTAAAAGCCTTTTTATCGAATGGAAATATTGGTCTAATATTACTTGTTTTTGGTATCCTTTCTATTTTTGTAATCACTCCTATACTTACTTATAAATATGGAAAACGCTGGTATTGCTCTTGGGTTTGTGGTTGTGGTGGACTCGCAGAAACTGCTGGAGATTCCTTCAGACAACTATCCTCTAAAAAAATGTCAGCATGGAAAATAGAACGCTGGCTAGTACATACTGTATTAGTATTTTCTGTAGTTATGACTGTTGCAATGGTTTACACATACTTAGGATATGAGCATAATAACTTTTGGTTAACCAAAGGTCTATTCATCGCTTTAGTAATAGCGTTCTTAACACTTGTCTTTTCATTAGTTATGATTTTTAAACGCAAAGCTTTAGGGAAGGATGCTAAATATGGTGCAATAGGTTACTTTGTTGTTTTGGTAGCATTACTCCTTTTGCATTTTACCAGTACTACAAACGAAGTGTTTTTTATTCAAGGAAGCACATTAAGATCTGCTTATGGGTTTTATATAGGTTCTATTTTTTCTGGTGTTATAGGCACTGGCTTTTATCCTATTTTAGGCAATCGAGTTTGGTGTAGATTTGGCTGTCCGATGGCTGCAATTTTAGGATTTCAACAGCGTTTATTTTCAAAATTTAGAATTACAACCAATGGTGGACAATGCATTTCTTGTGGTAATTGTTCTACTTATTGTGAAATGGGAATTGACGTTAGAGCTTATGCTCAAAAAGGCGAAAACATCGTCCGTTCAAGCTGTGTAGGCTGTGGCATTTGTTCTGCAGTTTGTCCTAGAGGGGTTTTAAAATTAGAAAATGACACCATGAAAGGACGCATTAATCCTACAGAAATTTTATTAGGAAATGATGTCGATTTAATCGATTTAATTAATCAGAAATAATGCTAAAAACAATTGTAAATTTGCACCTTCAAAGAAAAAAATAATGCCCAAAATAAAAGTCATTATTCCTGCTTTTAATGAAGCGGAATCTATTGCTAAAGTCATTCATGAGATTCCTAAAAGTGTAGATGAAATCATTGTCGTTAGTAATAACTCTACCGATGCTACTGAAGCTAACGCGAAACAAGCTGGAGCAACCGTTTTAACCGAACACCAAAAAGGTTATGGCTATGCGTGCTTAAAAGGCATGAACTATATTAGTAAACAAAACCAAAAACCTGATATAATTGTATTTCTAGATGGAGACTACAGCGATTATCCCGAAGAACTGACAAAAATCGTGGATCCTATTCTAAAAAATAACATCGACTTTGTTATAGGAGCACGTGTAAAACAACTTCGTGAGCAAGGCGCTATGACACCTCAACAAATTTTTGGAAACTGGTTAGCCACCTTTTTAATGAAAATGTTTTTTGGTGCAAAATTTACAGATCTCGGCCCATTTAGAGCAATTAAATACGAAAAGCTTTTAGCTTTAAATATGGAAGACAAAACGTATGGTTGGACTGTAGAAATGCAACTTAAAGCCTTAAAGCAAAAATTAACTTATATTGAAATTCCTGTGAATTATAGAAACAGAATAGGTGTTTCTAAAGTTTCTGGAACGGTAAAAGGAAGTATCTTTGCTGGTATAAAAATTTTAGGCTGGATTTTTAAATACAGCTTCAAAAAATGATTTTAGAAACCACCATCATCATTATTTATTCTATAGCATTAGTGCTTATATTTTTATATGCATTAGCACAACTCAACCTGCTCTTTAATTATATTTCTGCGCATAAAAATGAAGATAAATCAGAACCCTTAAATCTATCTATTTCAGAAGAAATACCTTATGTAACCATACAACTACCTGTCTATAATGAGTTATATGTTATGGAGCGTTTACTAAACAATATCTCCAAAATTGATTACCCTAAAGACAAGTTAGAAATCCAAGTTTTAGATGATTCTACAGATGAAACTCTTGAAACCACTGCAGCTCAAATAACAATACTTAAAGCTTCTGGATTAGACATTACACATATTTGCAGAACCAACAGAAAAGGCTTTAAAGCAGGCGCACTTAAAGAAGGTTTAGCTGTTGCTAAAGGTGAATTTATTGCCATTTTTGATGCCGATTTTCTTCCTCAAAAAAACTGGTTACAAAAAACTATTCCGCATTTTAAAGACGAAGCGATTGGCGTAGTTCAAACCCGTTGGAGTCATCTTAACAGAAACTATTCGGTGCTAACTAAAATTCAAGCCTTTGCACTAGATGCTCACTTTACCTTAGAGCAAGTCGGCAGAAACAGTAAAGGGCATTTTATTAATTTTAATGGCACAGCTGGTGTATGGCGAAAAACCTGTATTCTCGATGCTGGAAATTGGGAAGGCGACACGCTTACCGAAGATTTAGACTTAAGTTACAGAGCCCAATTAAAACACTGGAAATTTAAATACCTTGAAGATGTAGAAACGCCTGCCGAACTCCCTGTGGTCATCAGTGCAGCACGTTCACAACAGTTTAGATGGAACAAAGGTGGTGCAGAAAACTTCAGAAAAATGATGTGGAAAGTACTAAAAAACAAACACATTTCTGCTAAAACTAAAGTTCACGGCCTTTTACATTTACTCAACTCAACCATGTTTTTAAATGTACTAATTGTCGCGCTTTTAAGCATTCCAATGCTCTACATCAAAAACGAATATGCGCATCTAAAACCATATTTTTATGTCATGAGTTTCTTTGTGATTAGTACTGTGATTTTCTTTATCTGTTATTGGTATATGTATAAAAAAACCTACGGAAATGGCGTTAAAAATTTCATACAATACTTCGTGTTATTTTTTACTTTTTTCTCTATTGCCATGGGCTTTTCCTTACATAACTCTATTGCTGTTATAGAAGGCCATTTAGGAAAGCGAAGTGATTTTGTACGTACACCTAAATTTAATATTAGCAAAGTTACAGATAGCTGGAAAGGCAATAAATATTTAAAGAAAAATATTTCGACACATGTCATTTTAGAAGGCCTACTCATGCTCTATTTTGCCTTTGGTATGTATAGCGCATTTGTAGTTGGCGATCAAGGTGGTGACTTTGGATTATTCCCTTTTCACCTTATGCTATTCTTAGGCTTTGGCTTTGTATTTTTCAAATCGTTAACTTCTAAAGCTTAATGTTTTGGGCGTTACCACAAGGGTCGCGCTTTACGTTTAAATCTTTTTGCCTATTCTCCATAAATTTTAATACATTAAACACTCAAACTAACGCAAAAAGGATACCACTGCAATCGCTAACGCAATGTTAAACACAACTGTATTTAAACGCAATAAAATTTCTATTCTATTAGCCTTAGCTAGTGTTTTGTTTTATTTCACTTTCGCTTATAATCTTGTGAGAACAGATTATATAAAATTGGTAACCCTCTATATTGCACTTTTCTTTTTGTTTTATAAACTGATTCAAATCAACAAAAAAAACATCAAGTTTCTAACCTATACAGCCTTTGTTTTTCGAGTTGTATTTATTTTTGCCATTCCGAATTTATCACAAGATTTTTACAGATTCATTTGGGATGGACGTATGATTTTAGAAGGCTTTAATCCTTACTTGTTTACACCAGAATCATTTTTAATTCAAAACGAATTACCTGTATTTCAAGCGCAAGAATTATATGCTGGAATGGGCAACCTGAATGGAAGTCATTTTAGTAATTATCCACCGTTAAATCAGTTGTGTTTTGTTATTGCTGGACTGCTTTCTGGGCAAAGTATTCTGGGTTCGGCCATTGTATTACGCCTTATTATTATTGCTGCAGATTTTGGCACACTCTATTTTGGAAGACAGCTCTTAGAAAAATTAAAACTCCCAGCACATCATATTTTTTGGTACCTATTAAATCCGTTTATCATTATAGAACTTACAGGCAACCTCCACTTTGAAGGCGTTATGATTTTCTTTTTAGTATGGAGTTTGTATTTGCTTCACAATAGTAGATGGAAACAAGCTGCAGTCGTTTTTGCTTGTTCCGTTGCTGTAAAATTAATACCGTTACTGTTTTTACCTTTGTTTTTTAAGTGGTTTGTTAAACCTCCCGACTACACTCCAGGAGACAATTCAAAATTGTTGTCAGGTCGAGCGAAATCGAGACCTAAAGCGATGATGAATTTATTCACATTCTACGTTTTAATTGGTCTAATCACGCTCACTTTTTTTCTTCCATTTTACTCTTCAACCTTTGTAACTAATTATGCACAAACTGTTGGTTTATGGTTTCAAAAATTCGAGTTTAATGCTAGTATTTATTATCTCGCTAGAGAAGTTGGCTACTGGGTAAGAGGTTATAATGAAATCGCTGTTATTGGTAAAGTATTACCTATTATCGTAATCCTTTTTGTAATCTCTCTGGCTGTTTTTAAAAGAAATAAAACTACCATTGAGTTAATAACCTCAATGGTATTTGCGTTCAGTATTTACTTATTTTTAAGTACAACGGTTCATCCTTGGTACATTGCAACACTTTTAATTCTTAGTGTCTTTACTAATTATAAATTTCCTTTAATTTGGAGTCTTGTTATCGTTTTAAGTTATTTAGCCTATATCAATCTCAACTCCGCAGATAAATCTGAAAACTTATGGTTTATTGCATTAGAGTATGGTATTGTTTTTAGTGTATTTTTGTACGAACTTTTAAAAAAGAAACCCATTGCATATTAATTTTAAAAAAATATTGAGACGTACCGCAAGAACCATTGTAGGTCTTATTGTGCTTTATGTATTGACTTTAATTTTCTTTTATTTTAAACAAGAACGCTTCTTTTTTAATCCAAAACACTTAGATGAAAATTACGTTTTTGAATTTACTGAGCCTTTTGAAGAAGTAAATATTGAAGTAGAAAAAGATCTCTTTTTAAATGCTGTCCTTTTTAAAGCTGAAGTGTCTAAAGGTGTTATTTTATATTTTCACGGGAATGCTGGAGCCATTCACGATTGGGGAAAACGCGCACACTTATTCCTTGAAAATAATTACGATGTGCTATTTGTGGATTATAGAGACTATGGTAAAAGTGAAGGTTGTTATAGCAATAGCGATCAACTTTTAAGTGATGCTCAAAAGGTTTACAATTATACTAAAACACAATATAGTGAAGATGAAATTACTGTTCTTGGTTTTTCATTAGGCTCAGGAATGGCGAGTTATGTGGCTTCAAAAAACAAGCCTAAAATGCTCATTTTAAATGCTCCTTATTATTCTTGGAAAACATTAATTGCAGAAGAAATAGCACCTCCTGTTCCTAAGTATATTATAAGGTATGACATTCCATCTTATCAATTTATAAAAGAAGTGACTTGTCCTATTCATATTTGTTATGGTACACGTGATTTTTTAATTCATCCAGAGACCAACGCCAAAAAATTAAAGGCGATTCAACCAGACCAGATAACTCTTCATCCTATTACAGATGCAGGCCATAATGGGTTGCATATTACAAAAGCGTATTATGATTTATTGAAAGTGATTTTGTAACTCTTTAAGTTTAAGACTCAAACATTTGTTTTGGGTCTTTAAAGCTCTTAAATTCTAACATATAATCATTAGGGTCTTTAACAAAAAAAGATAAATGTTCGCCAGGTTTATCCTTTAAAAATGTAGTTTGAGTGACTACCTCTAGGTTTTGTTCATTAAGTTTTGCGTAGATTTTTCCCCAAGTTTCGACATCTACAATCACACCAAAATGGAAAGAAGGTAAAATTTTGCCTTCAAACACATAATTAGGATTATTAAAGTGAAATTTTTCTGCTTTAATAAAAGTTAATTGATGATTAAACAGATTAATATCTACCCAATGTTGCGCCATTCTTCCTGAGGAAGCGCCAATAATGTTCGTATAAAAGTTTTTAGTCTTTGTGACACTTAAACAAGGCAATGACATGTGAAATGAAGTTTCCATACGCTTAACTTTTAAAGGTTATACTTTTTTACTTATAGTAAAGTACAAAATAAAATTATCCGATTTCAATTTTAATCAAAATCTTCTGTGTCTTCATCAACAATATTTGGGTCTTGAACAGCTTCAGGGTCATTATCATCAAAATCTTCATAATCATCCTCATCGTAATTCTCCATAGTTACAGCAAGTTTAGTACTCACTTTAACTAAGTACTTGGTATCTTCAGTAACCACTTCAACAGCCTCAATAATTTCGTTTTTTATATTCCTGAAAGATATAATTTGATCTTCATCATAACCATCAGGATATTTTTCTACTAATAACGCAAGGATTTCTGGTGTGAGTTTTTTAAAATCTACAATAACACGTTTTAAATTGTCTTTTCTTTTTTCCATTGAAAAATCATTTTCATTTCCGCTTTAGCGAAAATCTAATCTTATTATTAATGTTTTCTAGATTTAAAGATATTATTTATTGTTATTAATTCTAATAACATCGTAAAAATCTTTTCGTCTATCTTTTAAATTTTTAACTGCACCAAAAGAATGGAGCTCTTTTAGTAAACTTAAATCGACATCTGCAACCAAGATCATTTCTGTATTTGTTGTGGCTTCTGCTTTAATACCATTACTTGGAAATGAAAAATCGCAAGGTGTAAATACTGCAGATTGCGCATATTGAATATCCATATTATTTACATTAGGCAAATTCCCAACACTTCCAGAAATCGCAACATAACATTCATTTTCAATTGCACGAGCTTGGGCACAGAGTCGCACACGAGAATAACCATTTTGTGTATCTGTTAAAAAAGGAACAAAAAGGATGTCCATACCTTCATCTGCTAACAAACGTGACAATTCAGGAAATTCTGAATCGTAACAAATTAATATCCCTATTTTACCTGCATCTGTTTGAAAAGTTTGTAATTTATTGCCTCTTTGCATGCCCCAAACTTTGGCTTCATCTGGAGTGACATGTATTTTTTCGTAACGCTCTGCACTACCATCTCTACGACATAAATAACCTACGTTATATAACTTATCATCAACCACTTCTGGCATACTCCCAGAAATAATATTAATATTATATGAAATAGATAACTGCTTTAATTTATTAACTATAGTTTGAGTAAATTTTGCTAATTCTCTAATGGCATCAGGTTCATGCAGATGGTTAAATTCTGCCATTAAAGGTGCATTAAAAAACTCTGGAAACACCGCAAAATCTGATCGATAAGCAGCCACGCTATCAATAAAATATTCCACTTGTTGCATTAAATCACTCAAGTCTTTATATGGACGCATTTGCCATTGAATAAGCCCAAGTCTAACCACCGTTTTTACAGCACTTGCTTTTTTACTTGGTTTCGTATAATAAATATTATCCCACTCCATTAAAACAGCATATTCGTTTGACGCAGTATCACCTTCTAAATAACCTTTTAAGATACGAACAGGATGAAAATCGTTAGAAATTTGAAAGTTTAAAACTGGGTCATGAATTTCTTTACGTTTTACTTTTTCGATATATTGTTTAGGAGTAATGTCTTTATATTTATGATAGTTAGGCATTCTGCCTCCAAAAACAATACCTTTTAAATTTAAGTTTTCACAAACTTCCTTTCTGTAATCATAGAGTCGTCTTCCTAATCGCAATCCTCGATATTCTGGCTTTATAAATACATCGATTCCATAAAGCACATCGCCTTCAGGATTATGATTTTTAAACGATTCCCCTGAAATAATATCATTATACGTATGGTTATCGTCTATCTTATCATAATCTACAATAAGTGACAAAGCACAACCTGCTAGATTTCCATCAACTTTAATAACCACTTGTCCTTCAGGGAACATGGTTGTTAACTTTTGAATATGATCTTTTTTCCAATACGAATCAAGTACACCTCCATAAGACTCTAAAGTTGCGGCTTTTAATTCCTCAAAATCATCAACTGTTAAGTACTTAAGTTCGATGTTATCTATTTTGTTTGATTCCATGATTATTGTCCGAGTAAATACGCAAAAATTAATGGCGCTACAATAGTAGCGTCACTTTCAATAATAAATTTAGGAGTGTTGATGTCTAGTTTTCCCCAAGTGATTTTTTCATTTGGTACAGCTCCAGAATACGAACCGTAACTTGTTGTAGAATCGCTTATCTGACAAAAATAGCTCCAAAATGGGGTTTCTGTACGTTCCATATCTTGGTATAACATAGGCACCACACATATTGGGAAATCACCAGCAATTCCACCTCCAATTTGAAAGAAACCAATTCCTTTTTGCGAATTGTTGGTGTACCAATCTGCAAGGAAAGTCATATACTCAATTCCAGATTTCATCGTACTTGCTTTAAGTTCGCCTTTAAGCACATAGCTTGCAAAAATATTTCCCATGGTACTATCTTCCCATCCTGGGCAAACAATAGGTAAATTCTTTTCTGCAGCAGCATACATCCATGAGTCTTTTAAATCAATTTCATAATATTGTTCTAAAACACCCGACAGTAGCATTTTATACATGTACTCATGAGGTAAATAGCGTTCACCGTTGGCTTCAGCATCCTTCCATATTTTATAAATATGTTCTTGTAAGCGTCTAAAAGCTTCATGTTCTGGAATGCACGTATCTGTAACACGATTCAAGCCTTTTTCTAATAGATCCCATTCTTCTTGAGGCGTTAAATCACGGTAATTAGGCACGCGTTTATAATGTGAGTGTGCAACTAAATTCATGATATCCTCTTCTAAATTTGCACCAGTACATGAAATAATATGTACTTTATCTTGTCGAATCATTTCGGCAAAACTTTTACCTAATTCTGCTGTACTCATAGCACCTGCTAAAGACACTAGCATTTTTGCTCCAGACTCTAATTGAGTTTCATACCCTTTTGCAGCATCAACTAAAGCAGCAGCATTAAAGTGCAAGTAGTGTTTTTCAATAAATTGAGAAATTGGTCCTTTAGTAGTCATCGTCATCTTGGAATTTAGAATTAGTGTTTTTATTTAATGAATTGTCGAAAGCATTATCATAATCCGCTTCAACTTCATCATTTTGAAACTTATAACTAAGCATTTTATAATACAATTTAGCAGCTAGAAAATCGGAAGATTTTTCTTTTGTATTTGGACATAATTCCACAATATCAAAACCTACCACATTTTTTTCCTCAAAAACTTGTTTTAAAAACTCTAAGGTTTCATACCACAATAAGCCTCCAGGTTCTGGTGTTCCTGTACTTGGCATAATAGAAGGATCAAAAGCATCTAAATCTATGGTAATAAAAACGTTATCTGTCATTTGGTCTACGGCAGAATCCATCCAGGTATCATCTAAAGCCATTTCATGTGCAAAATAAGTTTTCTCTTCATCCATTACTGTTTTTTCCATCACATCCATAGAACGAATACCAACTTGAATTAAGTTTGTGGTTTGACTAGCTTCATACATTGCACAAGCGTGATTGCAAGTAGAACCTTCATAGGTTTTACGTAAATCTGCATGAGCATCGAGTTGCAAAACAGTTAAGCTTGGATACATTTCATTAAAAGCGCGAACTGTACCAATAGAAACTGAGTGTTCACCTCCAAAAATGGTAACAAACTTATTCTTTTTAATGTACTTTTTTGTGGCTTGATGCACTGCTTCAACCATACTTTCTGGTGAATTATTTTCTGTTACAGCATCGGCTAAAAACACACCTTGTTTGTACACTTCTGTTTCGGTTTCAATATCATAAAGCTCCATATTTTCTGAAGCATTTAAAAAGGCTTCAGGGCCTTTATCTGCACCCTTTTGCCAAGTACTTGTGCCATCATAAGGCACAGGAATTAAAACGATTTTTGCTTGTTCTAATTTTGCTAATTCTTCTGGAATCCCAGCATAAGTTCTAGTTTGCATAACCTAAAATTTTAAGTAAGTCTTCACTTTTTTGTTGTTCACTAAATAGTTCTGTTGAAATGTTTCCGCTTGCATCTCGATTGATTAATATATGCTTTGGTGACGGAATTAGACAGTGTTGTAAACCACCAAATCCACCAATAGTTTCCTGATAAGCTCCTGTATTAAAAAAGCCAATGTATAATGGTTTCTCTTTGTTATATTTTGGTAAATAAATCGCGTTCATGTGTTGTTCGCTATTGTAATAATCATCACTATCGCAGGTTAATCCACCTAGTAATACGCGTTCATAACTTTGATCCCAACGGTTAATTGGAAGCATGATAAAACGCTTATTTATAGCCCAAGTATCAGGTAGTGTTGTAATAAAAGATGAGTTAATCATATTCCATTTTTCACGATCATTTTGTTGTTTTTGATATAATACTTCATAAACTGCACCTCCACTTTCACCAACGGTAAAGCTACCAAATTCAGTAAAGATGTTAGGAACATCGACCTCTTCTTCTTCACAAGTCGTTTTAATTTGATTTACAATTTCATCAACTAAATATTCATAATCAAAATCAAAAGCTAAAGAATTTTTTATAGGAAAACCACCTCCAATATTTAAGCTGTTTAAACTAGGGCAAATCTTTTTTAAGCTTGTATAAACTTTTAAACATTTTAAGAGTTCATTCCAATAATAAGCATTGTCTCGAATTCCAGTATTAATAAAAAAGTGCAACATTTTAAGTTCTACTTTTTTATTCCCTGCAATTTGATTTTTATAAAATGGCACAATGTTTTTATAGCCAATCCCTAAACGTGAGGTATAAAATTCAAATTTTGGTTCTTCTTCTGAAGCAATACGTATTCCAATATTAAACTTGCCCTTTATTTCTTGGGAAAGCAAATCGATTTCCTCGTAGTTATCTATTATTGGAATGCAATTTTTATGTCCTTCATTAATAAGTCTCGCAATATTTGTAACATACTGAGCACGCTTAAACCCATTACTAATAATAAAAGTGTTGTTGTTAATTTTACCTTCGGCTTTCAAGTTTTCAACAATATCAATATCAAAAGCTGATGATGTTTCAATATGAATATCATTCTTTAAAGCTTCATGCAAAACATGTTTAAAATGTGAGCTTTTAGTACAATAACAATAGTTGTATTTTCCTTTATAATCATGCTTCTTAATGGCTGAATTAAACCATTGTTTTGCGCGTTGAATGTTATTTGATATTTGTGGCAAATAGGTGAATTTTAAAGGTGCTCCATACTGCTCAACCAATTGCATTAGATTAATATCATGGAAATGAAGTTTGCTTTCCTCAAGTTTAAATTCTTCTTGAGGGAAATCGAAAGTTTGATTGATTAGATCAATATATTTTGTATTCATTATTATTTTTAAAAATGTTGAAATTTAAATAAGAAACAGCGTGTATTGTGCTGTGAAAAACAAAAAATAATGAGTAATCAAACTTGGATTTTAAGCTCAGTAGTAGGCACAAAGGCATACTGATGCTGGCTAGCAACGATAGTGCAGAAAACGGAAGTTAGCTTTAAAATTCGGTCGCTTAATCGGTAAGCTGCTTTTGAATATGACTTCCTAATTTTCAAAAGCCCGAACACAGAAACAGGTTTCAATTTGTTCAGCTAATAACAGTACAAATGAAATACAAAAAATTGAATTACAAGCTTTTTTTGAAAAAAAAATTATTTTTTTTTAGCCACTCATTTATAGCATCTTAAGTGTATTAACTTCTTGCTCTGTTAAATGTTTCCAATGGCCTCTTGGAATATCTTTTTTGGTAAGATGTCCTATCGCTACACAATCTAAACTGATAATATCATATTTTAGATAATCAAAAATAGTACGAATAATTGTGTTTCCTGTGTTTTTAATTTTTAACCCAACTTCTTTTTTTGAAGCGCCTTCAATATAACTTACCTCTTCAACAGCTATTAGTTTTCCTTGCACTTTAAAGCCATCTCTTATTTTTTTAAGATCTTCTAGCTTGAGGTTTTTGTCTAATTCTACATGAAATAAACGTGCTACTCCATGTTTAGAATTGGTAAATTTTTTAGTAATTGCATCATCATTTGTAAACAGTAAAAGGCCTTTACTATTTCTACCCAAACGACCAATAGGCTTAATACGTGAATTCGTTGCATTTGCCACTAAATCCATTACTGTACGTCCTTTACCTTCACTAGTAGTTGTCGCAAATCCTTTAGGTTTATTTAATAAGACATAAGCTTTTTTCTCAGGATTAATGCGTGCTCCATCATAACGAACCTCATCATCTAGCTTAACTTTATAACCCATTTCTGTAACAATTTTCCCGTTAACAGAAACTAAACCCGTTGCAATATGTACATCCGCTTCACGACGTGAGCACATGCCAGAATTTGCAACATATTTATTTAAACGAATTTCATCAGGATTAGATGATTTTTGAGGTGTGCTCTTCTTTTTTATTGGTGCATTCCCTCTAGCAAAACTTTTAGGTTTACCAGAAGCTTCGCCTCTTGCAGAAGTTTTTCCTTTTTTAACATCTTTTCCTCGACTTGAAGATTTTCCTTTTCCTTGACTTCCTTGTTGTCTGCTCATGACTTAAATTTTCCGCAAAGATAGAGTATAAATATTATTTATACTCTTGAATTATAAATGTTTTATAAGCACATTAACATCAATTAATAAAATACTAAAAACACCTACAACTATTATTATTTTCAGAATATTATGGAGTAGTAGATAATGCGTTTTTGTTTTAGATTTCCACAAGAAAATCAAAAACAAAATAATCAAGGAAACACTGAAATAAAAAAAGTAATTCATCTTGCCTATTTGAAAGCTATTAACCAAAAAATATGCTGGTATTAGAGTGAATACGCCTAATATTGTAAGCATGATTTTTGAGGCTTTCTCTCCGTAAACAATAGGAATAGTTTTATAGTTTAATGCCAAGTCTCCTTTTAAATTTTCTAAGTCTTTAGTGAGTTCTCGCATTGAAATAATTATAAACAAAAAGCTAGCGTGAACAAAAATGACAGGCTCATAATTTTTATAATACATGAAAATTGCAAAAAACGGAGTAATCGTTAAAATAGCAGACGTTAAGTTTCCAATAATAGGCAGTTTTTTAAGCTTATGTGAATACAACCAAATTGCAAAAATGTAGGCCGAAAAAAATAAAACGGCATTAAATGACACAAAGCTAGCCATAATAACCGCTAGAAAGTTAAGCACAAAATAGAAAGACAATTTTGTGTTTTGACTCACTAATCTATCTAACATTGATTTTTGTGGCCTATTAATTAAATCTTTTTCTGAATCGTAAAAATTATTAATGATATACCCTCCTGCTATAGTTACTGCTGAAGCCAAAACCAGCATGAGTAGATTCAAATCAAAAACAACTTGTCCTAACGACTTGTCATGTGCTAAAATGTATATAGAAGTTAGGTATTGTGCAATAACTACTATTAAAACATTATAGCCTCTAACAACAGAAAACATGCTAAAAAATTTTAGCAAAATATGTTTTTGTTTTCGAGAAAGCATAAAAGAAGTTTTAGAAGTTGTATACCACTTCTAATTTATAAGCTTTAAGTGATTGTTTGGCTTTTTCAATATTCTCAGTGAACCCAAGAATGTAACCACCTCCGCCAGAACCACAAAGTTTTAAATAATATTCATTCGTTTCAATGCCTTTTTTCCAAAGGTCATGAAACTGGCTAGGAATCATCGGTTTAAAATTACTCAAAACGACTTTAGATAATTGTTTTGTGTTTTTAAATAATGACTTGATGTCTCCTTTTAAAAAGTCATCAACACATGCATCTGTATGCTTTATGAATTGGTCTTTGATCATGTTGCGAAAGCCTTCCTGCTTCATATTATCCATAAAAATACGAACCATTGGAGCGGTTTCTCCTGTAATGCCACTATCTAATAAAAACACTGCACCTTTACCTTGAGTTTTTTGAGAAGGAATTCCGGTGGCCTCAATATTATCTTTAGAATTAATAAGAATTGGAATACTTAAATAGCTATTTAAAGGGTCTAATCCAGAGGATTTTCCATGGAAAAAAGATTCCATTTCAGAAAAAATAAGCTTTAATTTAAGTAGCTTTTCACGTGTTAAGTTTTCAAGAACTGTAATTTTATCTTGAGCATATTTATCATAAATCGCAGCCACTAAAGCGCCAGAACTACCAACACCATAGCCTTGAGGTATAGACGAATCAAAATACATTCCTGCATTAACATCTGCTTGTAATCTCTCAAAGTCAAAAGCAACCACTTCGGCTTCAATTTGCTTTAAATGTGACACAAAATCTTTTAAACTTTCATTAGATTTTATGGCCTCTTCGCTGTCATTTCCGATCTTTAAAGCACCATTATAAAAGCTATAAGGTATCGATAATCCTTTAGAATCTTTAATGATTCCGTATTCACCAAAGAGTAAAATTTTTGAGTAAAAAAGCGGTCCTTTCATCTACTGTCTTATTTTGGAATGATAAAGTTACAACTGTTTTGCACCAAAACCAATTCTATCGCAAATATAATGTCCATTTTGACAATACGCAACTAATTCATTTTGAATAAATTCAATGCATTGTTCTGCTTCATTTTCAGGATATAGAACATGCACATTTGCACCAGCATCTAATGTAAAACTGATGTGTAAACCAGACTGTTTTCTAAACGCCCAAATGGCATTTATTATTTTAAGTGTATTGGGTTTCATTAAAATGAAATAAGGTCTGCTCGTCATCATCATAGCATGAAGCGTTAATGCTTCACTTTCAATAAGCTCTATAAAAGTATTTAAATCTCCTGTTTTTAAGACCTCAATAAGCGTAGTCATATTCTTATTAGCTTGAATAAATCGCTGCTGCGCAAAATCATGATTATGCATTAAATTATGACCAACTGTACTACTGACTTGCTTTTCACCTTTATCGACTAACAGAATGGTGTCGTGATAATTTTTAAAATGATTATGAACTTTAAAAGGATATTTTACGCCAAACAAATCAGAACTTCCTTCAATATGCTTATGGTTTCCCCAAACAATTAAATCGCCTTCAATACTTCTACATGCACTTCCAGAACCTAAACGTGCTAAAAATGACGCTTTTTGATTAAAATACGACTCTGTTATTTCTGGGTTTAGTGCTTTTTCGATACTCATAATACATAATGCTAAAGCGCTCATTCCTGAAGCAGAAGAAGCAATACCAGAGCTATGAGGAAAGGTGTTTGAGGTTTCAATTATAAAATGATACTCTTTTAAAAATGGCACATAAACTTCTATACGCCTAAAAAAAGTTTCGATTTTAGGTTTAAAATCATCATGCTTTTTTCCTTCAAAAATCACTTCAAATGAAAACAAATTAGAGGATTCTTTTTTAGAATAACTTAACGTTGTCGTTGTCTTACAAGCATCTAGCGTGAAACTAATTGATGGGTTTTCGGGAATTTGATCCTCCTTTTTTCCCCAATATTTTATCAACGCGATATTACTAGGTGAAGACCAAGTAAAAGCTCCTTTTTCTGTACTATCACTATGCGTTTTAAGTATAAATTGTTCTTCTAACATAAGCTATATTATGACGCAAAAATAAGAAATATCTATTGGTTTATTTCATTTTCTGAAGACATTGCGATTAGCTTCAGCATCGTATTATAATTTCTCGCCGTTCCTGTTGTTTTTAGCTGACGTTCAAAAAAATTCATATTGAATTTAGCACGACCATATCCTTTATCACAATACAAATAAATGCAATCATTTATAATTTTATATACCTCGCCTTCGTACACTTTTTCAGAGGCTTTTTTTATTAAATCTTGGTCTGGTGTATCGCTCAACATCATAAAATAACTCGCTTTTTTTTCTTCTTCTGAAAATGGACAAGCTTTAAAAATACGTTGTATATCTTGAGTCGTTTTTATCAACACTGGCACTTCAAATCCGAAATGAGATCTTATTGCGTTATAAATGACTTTCTCTAGTTTTTGAGCATTTTTCTCAGTAGATTTAAAAACCACATTCCCACTTTGAATATAAGTTTGTACATTTTTTAATCCTAAATTTGCAAGTAATTCACGTAAATCTGCCATCGGAATTTTCTTATGGCCACCAACATTAATTCCTCTTAATAAAGCAATATAACTGATCATCATGGTTTATTTTGAAATATTCAACGCTGCAATATATGCACCTGTCCACGCATTTTGAAAATTAAAGCCTCCTGTAACAGCATCAATATTTAATATTTCACCTGCAAAATACAGGTTTTTATGACGCTTACTTTCAAAAGTTTTAAAATTGACTTCCTTTAAATCGATGCCTCCAGCAGTTACAAACTCATCTTTAAAAGTGCTTTTTCCATTCACTTTAAATATAGCTTTTGTAAGCTGATTCGTCAATGCTTCTAACTGTTTTTTATTCATATCTGCCCAACGTGTTTCATTAGACATTTCTGATGCTAACACCAATTGTTGCCATAAGCGTTTTGGTAAATTAAACTGCGTAGAATTATAGACCTTTTTCTTCGCTAAGTTTAATTTTAACTGCTTTAAAGTTTCTATGCAATCTTCAAAAAGCATTTTCACAAAATTAACTTCTATACTAAATTTATAGTCCCTTTTTGCTAGCTCAAGAGCTCCAAAAGCCGACAATTTTAAAATAGCTGGAGCGCTCATTCCTACGTGAGTAATAAGCAATGGACCCTCTGAAACCAGATCAGTTTCTAAAACTTTAACCTCAACATCTAAAGCAACAACACCAGGAATATCTGCAATGCGTTGGTCTTTAATATCAAATGTAAATAGTGATGGAACAGGTGGTACTATGTTATGATATAAGCTTTCAAGTAGTTTCCACATTTTAGGACTGCTGCCTGTTGCGATAAGTAATTTTTTGGTTGAAAACTCATCCGCTTGTGTGACCACTTCCCATACTTCATTTTCTTTTTTAATCTGCTTCACCGTTTGACTGTATAAAACATCTATATCATGCTTTCGAGTTTCGTTTAAAAAACATTCAATAATCGTTTGCGAAGAATTACTTTCTGGAAACATTCTGCCATCTTCTTCAATTTTTAATACAACACCTCGTTTTTCAAACCATTCAATAGTATCTCCAGTCATAAATTGATGAAAAGGACCTAATAATTCTTTTTCACCTCTAGGATAATTAAGAACTAAATCCTGAGGAACAAACTCAGCATGTGTCACATTACAACGTCCACCTCCAGAAATTTTCACCTTTTGCAAGCCTTCTTTTGCTTTTTCGAGAATAGCAATCTTTAATTTAGGATTATTTTCGGCACAATTTATAGCAGCAAAAAAACCAGCTGCTCCACCTCCAACAATTAAAACATCATAATTTATCATGTTCTACTTTTCATATTTCACATTACTATAGTGTCAAAAACGACTTCACTTGCCAGGGTTTTATGCACAGGACATTTGGATGCAATTTCTTTTAAACGTTCTTTTTGTTTGGCATCTAAATTACCAACTAATTTTAGTTTTTTACTAATATGATCTAAATATGTTGGATTATCAGTTTCAATATTTAGATCGTCGCTATGCTTTCTAGAATGTGTTACATACACAAAGACTTCCTTTAGGTCCCATTGTTTTCGCTGCGCATACATTTTTAATGTCATTGCTGTACAAGCCACTAAACCTGCATTTAGATATTCATAAGGCGAAGGTCCAAAATCATCGCCTCCAATAGAAGCTGGCTCATCGGCAATCATACTATGGTTTTTTGTTTGAATAGACGTTGTAAAATTATCTTCTATAAGATTTAAATAACCAACCAATTGTTCTCCATTCGTTTCTAACATTTCATTTTCTTGAGGCTCAAAATAACGTTTCACCCAAGTGCCTATAACATTTCCAGCATATTGACTATCCCTAGAATTAGTTAACAAATGATCTGCTTGATCAAGGGTTACAAAACTTTTAGGATGATGTGCTTCATGATAAATTTGTTCTGCGTTTTTGATGCCTACTATAGTATCAATTGGCGAATGCATGACTAACAATGGCTTCCTTAAGTTTTTAACAATAGAAGGTAAATTAGATTTACTAAAATCTTCTACAAATTCTTTATTGATTTTAAAAGGTCTTCCTCCAATATTAACTTCGGCTTCTCCTTTTTCTTCCACTTCATCAAAACCATGTGAAAATAAGTGTGTCACATGATTCACATTTGATGGTGCACCAATAGTTGCAATAGCTTTAACATGGTTTAATTTTGCTCCTGCAGAAATTACTGCTGCGCCACCAAGAGAATGACCAACTAACAACGAAGGTGCTTTATAATGCAGCTCAATATAATCGCTCACAGCAATTAAATCCTCAACATTAGCTGAAAAATAACTCTCTGCAAATTCCCCTTCACTTTTTCCAAGCCCCGTAAAATCGAAACGAATAACCCCAAAACCATGTGTTGTTAAAGCACGACTAATATTTTTCACTGCACTTAAGGTACTCGTACATGTAAAGCAATGTGCGAAAATGGCATAATGATTAGGTTTTTGGTTGGCTGGAAGTTCTAAATAGGCTTGTAGTGCGTGCCCTTTTTTATTTTCAATATTTAATTTTGTGTTCTTCATAGTCTTTCGATTATTTACCTCAATGAGCTACTTTAATTTATCAGCATGAAGCTTGCGAAGCTTTGTCAATTTTGGAGTAATTACAAAGCTACAATAGCCATTTCCTTCATTGTTTCTATAGTAATCTTGATGTGCTTTTTCAGCTTCATAGAACATCGTTAAAGGACTGATTTCTGTTACTATTTTACTTTCAAAATAAGGAGCCACCTCCTTGATTACAACCTCTGCAATTTCTTTTTGCTGTTCATCATGATAAAAAATCACAGAACGATATTGCGTGCCACGATCTGCGCCTTGTCGGTTCAACGTTGTTGGATCATGAGTAGTCATAAAAATGACTAAAATATCTTCATACGATATCACATTAGCATCAAAAGTAATTTGTATGACTTCAGCATGACCTGTTAAACCAGAACAAATTTCACGATAGGTTGGATGTCCTGGAACTGTTCCTCCAGAATAACCAGACACTACTTTTTCTACACCTTTTACTTTCTGAAATACAGCTTCTGTACACCAAAAACAGCCAGCTCCAAGAGTTGCTAATTGCATATTTCTAGTTGTCATTTGTAGCCTCCTTCTCTAATTGCATAGACTCAGAATTAATACAATATCGCAATCCGCTTGGTTCTGGGCCATCAGGAAAAACATGCCCTAAATGCGCATCACATGTATTACACATAACCTCAACGCGAACCATACCAAAGGCCGTATCCTTTTCATATTTTATAGCGTTTTCTTTAATAGGTTGTGTAAAACTTGGCCAACCAGAACCAGAACTAAACTTAATTGTAGAGTCGAATAAAGGTGTATTACAACACACACAGTTGTATTGTCCTTCATCATAAATACTACAAAGCGTTCCACTATGTGGTGCTTCAGTTCCTTTATGTCTAGTAATTCTAAATTGTTCTGGAGTGAGTAGTGTTCTCCATTCGTTTTCCGTTTTTTCGATTCTAAAATCTGGCGTTGGATTTCCGTTTACTGTAAAATTAATTACATGTTTCCAAGTTAGCATATGACTAGCACCTTTCTTTGTTAAATTAATAAATATGCTTTTTGAACTTAAATATAGTCGTAAAAACATTAAAAAACTTACATTTTAAAAGTAAGTGATCCTTTCTTACAAAAGGTAAAAAAATAATCAGAAATACTTCGACATTAGTTGAGTCTTTTTTATATTCGAATATGATTAATATATATTACTACATTATATTTTTAGGCGTGTTATTATCGTGTCAATCTGGGAATCTTGAAGTTATAGGCGATATTTCGCCAAGTTTAACTGAAGTTTCTGCCATTGAAACCGTTTCAAATTTGGATTTACTTTGGGTTGTAGAAGACGCAGGAAACCAACCTATTATTTATGGTCTAAACACTAATGGGAGTATTGAGACGTCTATTCAAATTAGCAATTCAAAAAATAAAGATTGGGAGGACTTAACAACGGATTCGACAGGAAATTTATATGTTGGTGATTTTGGAAATAACAATAAAAAACGAAAATATTTTAAAATCTATAAAGTAGAAAACTTAGATACAACCAATAATAAAACGACAGCAAAGACCATTAATTTTAAACTACCTGTAACTGTTAAATCTTTAAATTTTGAATCGTTTTTTTTATGGAAAAATGCGTTTTATATCTTTAGTAAAGATGCTAAAACATGTCAATTATTTAAAGTTCCAAATCGGATTGGAAACCATGTTGCTGAATTCATTTCTAAACATGAGTTTAAAGGAGAAAACAACAAAGTGACTTCGGCTGATATTAGTGAAGATGGTAAAACAGTTGTTCTATTAAATCATGATAAACTATGGAAACTGTCTCAGTTTGAATCTGATGATTTTTTTTCTGGAAAGATACAATCACATAATTTTAATCATAATTCTCAAAAGGAAGGTGTGTGTTTTAAAAACGAAAATGAGGTTCTCATTACAGATGAAAGCAATAAAAACAGTAATATTTATCTGTATGACTTAAACTAAAAGCCAAACCCCATTTTAAAGGCTAAACGAATACCATCATCACTATTAAATACGGAAAGATTAGCTGTCATAAAATCTGCTGCATTCAAGAAAAATCCACCACCAAGAGATTTATTCCATTCATTTTTATTAAAACTTGGATCCATAACAAATTTATCATCAATCCAAACGCGTCCATAATCGAAGCCTCCATAAATCCCAATATTTAATGGCAATAGACTTGTTTTGACTTTTCTTAAATTTAAT
Organism: Lacinutrix iliipiscaria; assembly: GCF_042686125.1. Classification (NCBI taxonomy): domain Bacteria; kingdom Pseudomonadati; phylum Bacteroidota; class Flavobacteriia; order Flavobacteriales; family Flavobacteriaceae; genus Lacinutrix; species Lacinutrix iliipiscaria. Next base: position 995,653 of record NZ_JBHUOV010000001.1, on the reverse strand, counting down.
CTTACATCTATATTTTGATAAAACGCATTTTGTCCTGCAAAACGCTGATTTCTATAACCTCTAAGTCCATCACTTGCACCTAAGCTTGCTGCTTGATAAAACTCAAAATCATGTCCTAAATTAACATGCCCTTTTAATTTAGTCGCTAAAACTAATTGTCCGTTTGGGATAAGCTTATAGTTAAATGCTAAAGAGGGAATAATGTAACCAAAACTTTTCGCTTCTTTTAAATTCGTTTTATAGCCTAAAGTAAGGTGAGCCTGTAAGCCCATGGTTGGAAAGGCTTTATTATCTAAATTAACAAAAGAATAATCAGCTTCAGCACCTATAAAATTATTATTATTTTCCTCACCATTAGCGACATAAAAAGTATTTATAAAACGGTCTTGTGTTTCTTCAACTTCAATAGATTCATAAATTAAAGACCCTTCAATTCGAGAGCCTAATTCGCCATACCAAATTAATGAAGGTGCCACTTTAATTGTACTATATTTTACACGATTATAGTTTCTATCAAAAGTATTTTTATCTTCTTTATTAGGATTCAGTGTTGAATTTCCATATCCAAAAAAGTTAATACTGTAATTGGAGCTTGTATAATCGGCCTTCATGCCTAAATTCCATTCGCCTAAAACATTAGCAAACTCGCCTTTATAATTCAAATCAAAGCCATTTGTAGCGAAGTAGAACGCTGCGCCAAGAACATGTTGAGTAGTATATGGGTTACGCTCAAAACTATAGGTTGTATAAGTATTATTTATGCCCATTTTGAATCCATCATCTGGATTGTATCCAATACTTGGTATAAGTTGGTTTTGACTATTTTTGAGTTTTTTGTGATCGTATATATTAGTTTCGTAATCGTCTTTTAGTCTTTTGTTTTTAATATTAGTAGTGAATTCACTCTTTTTGGTTTCAAAATCATAAACTACAATGTTTTCATTATTATCAATGGTGTATGTATCTTTATTCTGACCTCCAATAATTCTAATCTTTATTTTATGATTTCCATCGCCAAACACATGAAAGGTATCTTCATCATCTAAACCATAAATCCATATTTCTTTAGTGATTTTTTTATTATATGTTTTATTGTGAAAAACTTTTCCTTTTTCTCCCTTTATAATTCTATATGCTATGACTTGTGTTTCTCCATTTGGCAAGCGTTTAATATCAAACCAATCATCTTTGTCTGTACCTTTAATAGCCGCAAATTTATGCAAATGCTTAAAATAGGTGTCTGATGTTTTTTGAAGCTTAGCTCTTCTCCCTTTTAATTTCTCTGCAATTTCATGAATAGTTTCATCATAAACTTCTGTAGGGAAAAAATTAAAAGCATCTTCTATAACCTCATCTGTTATGTGTGTTTGAATATATTTTACTTGTGCATCCCACAAGTCTTTATTTGCGCGATTAATGAGTGCCATATCTAAAGGGTAAGGTTCTACATTAAACCATTTAGGGCTTCTTAACTTTTCTTCATAAGAATGTAATAATCTTAAGCCTGGAATAATTCGAGTTAAAAGATTTAGTAATACGCCATCAGCTAAAATAGAATACGCTTGATCACGATCCCTAGGCATTGGTCTGTATACTGTACGCCCATTTTCGTTAAACTCTGCCCAACGCCATTGATCTTCATGTCTATCCCAATCGCCAATAAGCATATCAAATAAGCGAGCTCTAATGTATGCTTCTTCATCTACAATATAACTTTCATCCTCTCGAAGTTTTTCTAACATATCATTGGTGCTAATCACTTTGTTAGAAAACCCAAAACTAGCTTGATCACCATGTCCTGATGCCGCACGTTCTTCAATCATATATAATTCATCTCCAAAATCATCGTTAAATTGCGATAATGCATTTTGTTTAGGCACATAATACAAAACTGGATTGGTGTGAAACACACCTATAGCATCAGCCATTTTACCAATTGTAAAAGGCGCATAAGGATGCGACCCTGTAAAAACGTCAAGGATTAAGTTTTCTGTAAATGTATCATCGAACTGACCAGCAATATATTGGTCTTTGAATGCGGTAGATTGTATGTATCTTAACGCGTTTTTTCTCAACGCTCTCATCACGTATTCTTTTCCTTCCTTATCTTTAAGTCGGAGTGAATTTGATTGATGACCACCTCCTTTTCTTACAGGTGTTAAACCTCCAAAAAGAGTATCTAAATTTACTATTGGAGCCTCAACGTCTGTGTTGTAATATTTTCTATAACGTTTTCCCCAAATGATTTTATACAAAGCACTTTTGTTGGTTTCCTCTTCAGTATAAATAGACGCTTTTTTGGTTGCTGGAAATTCGTTTGAATAATTTTGTGTAGCCTCTTTTTTTTGAGGAGGAATAACTTCAATTTCAAATACAACACGATTATCATTCACACTATAATACCTTACATAAGAAGAGCCATCTTTAAACACATCTAATCTAGCATAGCCTTGAGTACCGTAAGAGAATTGCCCAGTTCCAACAGCTCTAGTTTCTGAAGTTTTAGAACCAGAGCCACTAATGATTTGAGGAATATTATCTTCTACAAGATATTGTAAACTATGCTCATGCCCAGAAGCAAAGATCACATTTCTATTTTCTTGAGCTAAAGTAATAATACGTTTTTTGAGCTCGATATATTTTTTGTTTTGTAAATCTGCATTAGAAAGGCCTCCAGTTCGTCTAACCACATTTATTAATGAGCCAATAATAGGCAAAGGAATATTATTGTTTAATGGAAAAAGCTGCTGTTTTATTGAATATTGTCCACCATGCGGACCATTACTAAATAAGGGATGATGCATCGCAACAATAGTTGTCTTACCAATGGCTTTTTTAATTTGTCCTTCAAATTCATCAAAAAAGTTTGCTTTTGTTTTTATTTGGCAATCATCATTTATAGTTGGATGATTGTCCCAATTTTCTAAATACCATTGAGAGTCAATAATAATGAGTACAATCTCTTCATTGATGTTTACTTTTTCAATCGGACATCCATTTTCAGGTAAGAAGGTGTTTTTACCAAGTCGATCTTCAATATATTTTTCTTGTCTTTTAAGTCCTTTTAAGCCATCGGAATACCAATCATGATTTCCAGGTATAAAAATAGTGTTTCCTTTAAAATCTTTCACAACATCGGTTTGAATCTGTAATTGATTTTCAGCAAAAGCTCTACCTTCTTGCTCTTTTTTAGGTAAACCCTTAGGATATATATTATCCCCTAAAAAAACAGCAGTACTATTTTTAGATGCGTTATTTAATTCCTTTTCAAAAGCTTCAAGTGCAGGTGAAGGCTTTCCAAAATCAGAATTGCCTGCGTCACCAATGAAATAAAACGAATGCACTATGTCTCGATCTTGTGGAAAAGTCTTTAAATGTGATTCGCTATTATATTGTTTTTTATATGTTGCGCAGGCATTAAACAATAATAAAGCTAAAATCAAGCAAATGGATTTACAAAAACGCCTCATTTATAAACAATTTTTTTAGTTAGAATAAATTGAAATTAATCAATGAAAAAATAATTCTGTTAAATTAAGGAATCTTGAATACATTAAGAATTTCTCTTCCATTAAAAAATGTATCTTTAACATACTTTAATTTTTTTTGTTTTTATGAAACCAGCTAATCATACGAGTACATTAGTTCTCGCATCTGAAAAATATGTAACTAATTTATTTAGCGAGAAATTACCTAACACATATTTATACCATAATTTAAGTCATACACAGCGTGTTGTAAATAGTGTTATAGAAATAGCTGAAGCTACAGAACTAACCGAAACAGATAAAGAAAACTTAATTATTGCTGCATGGTTTCATGATACTGGTTTTGTAGAAAAATACGAACAAAATGAAATTGTTGGCAGTAAAATAGCAAGTCGTTTTTTAATATCCCACGAAATAGATAAGGAAAGGATTACTGCAATTTCTGATATTATACTAGCGACAAGGTTAGGATATGAACCCACTAATGTTCTTGAAAAAATAATTAAAGATGCTGACAATTCTCATTTTGGTAAAAAAAGTTATTTTGAAATAAGTGAATTACTTAGAAAAGAATGGGAACTTATAGGAATTAAAGCAAGTGGTGATTTAGAATGGATAGATGGTAACATTAACTTTTTAACTAATAAACATTCCTTTTATTCTGATTATGCATTAAAAAATTGGTCACAAACTAAAGACAAGAATATAGCTCGACTCTTAAAAACAAAAGAAAAACTTGAAAAGGAGGCTAAAAAATTCGAACAAAAGAAAAGAGAATTACATTTAAAAAAACAGAAAGTAGATTTACCAGAACGAGGTGTAGAAACGATGTTTCGCGTAGCTTTAAGAAACCATATTACTTTAAGTGATATTGCAGATACTAAGGCAAACATATTACTTTCGGTAAATGCTATTATTATATCTGTTGCACTATCTAATTTAATTCCTAAACTAGATAACCCTTCTAATCATTATCTTATTTATCCTACATTAATATTTATGCTATTCACTGTTGCATCAATAATACTATCAGTTTTAGCTACAAGACCTAATGTAACACAAGGTAAGTTTAGCAAAAAAGATGTTGAAGATAAAAAGGTAAACCTACTTTTTTTTGGAAATTTCCATAAAATGAAATTAGATGAATTTGAATGGGCAATGAGTGAGATGATGAAAGACAGAGATTATTTATACAGTTCTCTTACTAAAGATTTATACTTCCTTGGCTTAGTTCTAAATAGAAAATACAGCTTACTAAGATTAACGTATACTGTTTTTATGATAGGGATGATTATTAGCGTTGTGTCGTTTATTGTAGCTTTTAAATTCGCAGGAAATTAAGCTTTTAATTCTTTCATTAAGTCGTTATATGTATAAAACGTTTTGTCTTTTTTATCTTTATGATATAACACACTTACTCGAATCGCCTTTAAGCCTGTTACTGCCTGTAAATCCTGAAGCTCTAGGATTTCAACATCTGCATCTAAATAATGTTTAGACTGCAAAAATTTAATATATCGTAAGTATTCTTTTTCATCTTCTTTTTGAGAATAAACAATAGTAATTTTACCTTTTTCGGTTATACGCTTATTTGTGCCTTTAATGTATGCTTTATCTACTCTCTTTTTAACGATTTCATATCTAGCGTTATACGTTCCATCAACATCAAATTGTTTTTCATCCATTCTAAAACTTATAGATAAGGGTTGATTAAATACTAATATCATTGAAGCCACATCTAAAGGTATAGGTAGAGTAGATTGTGATTGGTAATACACATTTTCCATTTCGCACATTACTTGCAATTGCCAAAGTCTTAAATTATACAAGTAAATAGGATTAAAACTCTCTTCCTTTGTAATAGATTCGCCTATATACATATTATGCTCTACGCCATCTGTTTTAAAACGCTCAAAATAATGAGGATACATCTTTTGGGCACTCACCTGTTTTTTGTCTAAAAACGAGGCCATTTCCTTATTAATTAAGGCTACTGTATCGTCATATTGCTTTCTGTGTTTGTAAACCACTTTAACAGTATCATCTATATTTTTATAATAGCTTTCAATTTCATTTTGCAAAGTTTTTACTGAAGTAAGATGCGATAAAACAGGCTCGATATCATGATTAAAAAACGAAGTGATTTGCTGTTCGCTATCGACTTGAAAATGAGTTGTCAACCCAATTAAATATTCATCTATCTGAAAAATAAACTGATCGTAAATAGGAAGCTCTTCAATTTTTGATGCCTTTTCTAAAATAGATTTAGCTGCATTTAATTGCAAAATTAAGTCTTGCTGTGTGGCTGAATTTCTAGCTTCTGAAGACCCTTTAATATCTATTTGTCCGTATAAAGGATATATATTATCGAATGCAATTTTATTAAAACTTGGCTCTTTGCCTTCAGCTTGAGCTCTTATAAAATTTTTAGCTTCTTTTACAAATCGCCAATTTACACTTGGATGAATAGAGGTACATTCTTGCTGAATAATTGCTTCAATTAAATGTTCTTCTTCATTTTTAGAACGCTCTACTGCCGAAACAATATAAGGCATAATATCTTCAAGCTTTTGTGCATTTATACTATTAAGAATATAAGGTTTTTCTGAAACTATTTCAAGAATTCCCATAACGCCTTCATCATTTGCAATTGGCGCAAAAATAGCACTTTGTATGCCTTGCTCGTGTAAAACTTTAATATGTGGCGCTTGTCCTTTAGATTTCTCAAACATACGCTCAACGTGAGACACAGAAAAATATTTTTTCTCTATCAATAATCGGTTATATGACCAGTTACATAAAGCATCCGCACAATTAGAAACTTCTTTGTTGTTCAGTAAAAAACTATTCATGCCTTCACCATATACACGTTCAAAATTATCTTCTTCTTTATTGTAAATAGAAAAGCCAACTTTAATGTCTTTAAGTCCTAAAAGTGAACGAAAAATGTCATAAAAGTCTTCCATAAAACCTTCATCTTTTCTTTTATCTTCACCTATTAATGTTGATTTAATATTAGAAATCGATTGGTCATCAGTAACATCAAAAATATTTGAAATCACAAAACCTTTAAAAGTGTAACTCTCTGGAGGAAACTTTTCTTTCCAAAGAGCAATATTCTCAAAATTATCTAATAACTCATCGTAATCTTTTCTGGTTATTTTTGGCGCATTTTTATGAGGAATAATTTCAGTAAAATCTGCATTATATAATATTTTATAATAACGCATAATACCATTAGCATCAGGAATTTCGTAATAAAAAGGGCGTTTAAAATTTAAAGTATATCCATAACAAAAATTAAGAATGATGGTACAAGCAATAATATACTTGTCATCTTTTGGCATATTCTTGATGGTTAATTCAAAGTCTTTTCCTGCCGTTTTTACTATATTTTTAAAGCGTTCTGAAGAATTAAAAATCACATTTTCAAAAGGTACAGATGCTGTTTTAATTTCATTATTAGTTAAAACAGGGCTAAAAGAGTCTTGTAAAATAATCTGAATTTCATCTTTATATTTATGCAATAAAGAATAATCTGTAAACCCTTCACGTAATTCAGGATAAGCTGCAGCAGTATTTAAAACACGTTTTGCCTTTTTAGAAATAAATTCATCTGAATGATTTGCTAAGTCCTCATACTGCTCTAATAGCTTATTAAAGCTAATCTTAAGTAACATTGGGGATTCAGATAGATTTAAACTTTTCATTATTGATGCCTTATTGGAAATATAAAAATACGAATTATAATGATTAGTCGTACAGGGAGTAATAATATAACATACAAAGTGTCTTAAAAAAGAAAAGCTTCTTGTTTCCAAGAAGCTTTTTACTTTGTACAGGCGGAGAGACTCGAACTCTCACACCTCGCGGCACTAGATCCTAAGTCTAGCGTGTCTACCAATTCCACCACGCCTGCAACTTATTCCGATAATTTCGGACTGCAAATATAAACAATAGTTTCAATATTCATAACATCCATTTAAAGAAAATAATTTTCATTTTTGTACTTTTACATAAATCAAAATTTATACATGAAAAACATTCAAGCATACGTAAATCAACATAAAGATCGCTTCTTAAACGAGCTTCTTGAACTCTTAAAAATTCCATCGATTAGTGCTGACTCAGCTTATGAATCTGAAGTCCTAAAAACTGCAGAGGAAATTAAAAACAGCCTTGAAAAAGCGGGTTGTAATACTGTAGAAATTTGCCAAACAAAAGGCTACCCAATTGTATATGGTGAAAAAATTATAGATAAAAACCTACCAACTGTTTTAGTGTATGGACATTATGATGTGCAGCCACCAGACCCTTTAGATTTATGGGATTCACCTCCTTTCGAACCTGTTATAAAAAACACTGAACTACATCCAGAAGGCGCAATTTTTGCTCGTGGTGCTTGTGATGATAAAGGGCAAATGTTTATGCATGTAAAGGCAATGGAGTTTATGACGGCAACTAATCAACTTCCTTGCAATGTTAAGTTTATGATAGAAGGCGAGGAAGAAGTTGGTAGTGCAAGTCTTGCTGATTTTGTTAAAGAAAATCAAGACAAACTAAGCAACGATGTGATTCTTATTTCTGACACAGGAATGATTGCTAAAGACACTCCATCGATAACAACAGGGCTTCGCGGTTTAAGTTATGTAGAAGTAGAAGTTACTGGTCCGAATCGTGATTTACATTCTGGTTTATATGGTGGTGCTGTAGCGAATCCTATTAATATATTAACCAAAATGATAGCCTCTTTACATGATGAAAATAATCACATCACTATTCCTGGTTTTTATGATAAAGTAGAAGAACTTTCCAAAGAAGAGAGAGCTGAAATGGCCAAAGCACCTTTTTCTTTAGAACATTATAAAAAAGCACTCGATATTGAAGCTGTTTATGGTGAAGCTGGATATACCACCAACGAACGCAACTCCATAAGACCAACTCTAGATGTTAATGGCATTTGGGGAGGCTATACTGGTGAAGGTGCAAAAACGGTTATTGCCAGCCAAGCTTTTGCTAAAATTTCTATGCGCTTGGTACCTCATCAAGATTGGATAGAAATTACCGAGCTGTTTAAAAATTATTTTGAAAGTATTGCTCCTAAAGGCGTGACTGTAAAAGTAACACCGCATCATGGCGGACAAGGTTATGTAACACCTATTGATAGCATTGGTTATCAAGCTGCAAGCAAAGCCTATTCTGATACTTTTGGTAAAACACCTATTCCACAACGCAGTGGTGGTAGTATTCCTATTGTTTCTTTATTTGAGCAAGAATTAAAAAGCAAAACAATTCTTATGGGATTTGGGCTTGATAGTGATGCTATACACTCTCCTAATGAGCACTTTGGAGTTTGGAATTATTTTAAAGGAATAGAAACGATTCCTTTATTTTATAAATATTTTACTGAGCTATCTCAATAATTTTGCATCCTTTACATGATTTTCACTAGAGAAGGAAAAGAACTTTGGAGCCCTCTTAATAAAATAAGTTTCAGGTTTATTTTTACTTACTGTAGCATTTATATGTTTTCAGTTTTTGCTCCTGCAATTTGGAGCCCTATCATTCAGTGGATTGGAAGTGATATTATTCAATTAAAATATACGTTTAGTTCTGTTGGTAATGGAAGTGGAGATACAACCTATCAATATATACTCGTTTTATTTATACTTAGTATTTCAGTAATAACTACCATAATATGGTCTATTTTAGATAGAAAAAGACCCTCATATAATGCTTTATTTTATTGGTTAAGACTAGGAATTCGGATATTCCTTATTTTCTTTATGCTAAGCTATGGCTTTGCCAAAGTTTTTAAATCGCAATTCCCTTATCCTCACCTAACAAGACTATTACAACCTGTAGGAGATATGTCTCCTATGGGACTAGCTTGGACTTTTATGGGGTATTCTAATCTGTATAATATTTTTACAGGCTTAGCTGAAGTTATTGGAGGTGTACTTTTAATAAGTAAGCGCACTAAAACCTTAGGTGCTTTTATAACTATTGGAGTTATGCTTAACGTGTTTATTATGAATCTGAGTTATGACATTCCTGTAAAACTCTTTTCATTTCATTTTATAGTATTTGCCAGTATTATTTTCTTAACTGATATTAAAAGATTCATTTACATCTTTATAAAAAACAAAACAGCTCCTAAGGTTAAACATTATAGGCCCTTTTATTTAGATAAAGACGACAAAAAAATTGTTAATGGAATTAAGGTTATCTTTTTAATTGCATTCATAGGATTGTTTACCTTATTTTCTTCCCGAAGACGTTTCCAAAAAGAAAAACCTTTGCTTTATGGTATATGGGAAGTTGCTCTCTTTATAAAAAATGATGATACACTACCTCCTCTAACCACCAACCATGACCGCTGGAGATACCTCATTATTGATTTTAAAGATAGAGTTACTGTCAAAACCATGGACGATTCTAACAAACATTATAAGTTTAGTATAGACACTCTAACGCGTCAAATTAGAATGCATGAAAAAGAAGAAGAGTTACTAGATAGCTTTAATTTTAAATACCAAAAACCTAACCCTTATTTTCTTGAATTCGACGGGAAAATTGAAGACGACACCTTACATATACTCTTTTCTAAGAAAGACCTTAATGATTTTAGATTAAACCATCGTGGGTTTAATTGGATAAACGAATATCCATATAATAGATAATTTTTACTCTACGTTTGTAGAATTAAAATATTTATTCTACATTTGTAGAGAACATTCTAAAATTGTAGAAAATGCAACTATCAAAATCTGAAGAAGAATTAATGAATTATCTCTGGAAGCTAGAAAAAGCGTTTATGAAAGATTTATTAGAAGCTTATCCAGAACCTAAGCCAGCAACAACTACTGTTGCCACGTTATTAAAGCGTATGACAGATAAACAATTCATAGATTATAAACGTTATGGGAATTCGCGTGAATATTTTCCTTTGGTGAAGAAAAAAGATTATTTCTCTAAACACGTTAACGGATTAATTAAGAATTTCTTTAACGATAGTAGTTCTCAATTTGCTTCATTTTTCACTAAAGAAACTAATCTTTCAAAAAAAGAATTAGAAGATTTAAGATCCATTATAGACCAAGAACTAAAAAACAAATAGTCATGGAGGTATTACTTTTAAAATCTAGTGCATGTTTATTAGCGCTAATCGCTTTTTACAAAGTGTTTTTAGAGCGTACTAGTAACCATCAGTTTAAGCGTTTTTACTTATTGAGTGTTGTTTTAGTTTCCATTGGAATTCCTTTAATAACCTTTATTGAATATATAGAACCACAATTCATTTTAAATGATTTTAATGCAACCACTTATTTGACAAATGACGTTACAGAGTTACAAGAAGTACCAATAAATTATCTATCAATAGTATTATGGAGTCTTTATGGATTGGGCGTTGTATTATTTAGCATTAGGTTTGGCTATAATCTTACTCAAACTTATTTAAAAATAAAAAAGAACCCGAAACTTAAAACCTCTAATTTTATTGGTGTGTTACTTAAAGATTTGGTAATTCCTCATACCTTTTTCAACTATATATTTTTAAATAAAAACAAATTTGAAAACAAAGAAATTCCGAGTGAAGTTTTGCTTCATGAGCAAACACATGCTAAACAAAAACATAGTTTAGATGTCTTGTTTATTGAAGTGCTTCAAATCGCATTTTGGTTTAACCCTTTAATATACATTCTTAAAAAAGACATTAAACTCAATCACGAATTTTTAGCAGATCAAGCAGTGATTAACCAAGGCATAAATACTGCCAATTATCAAGAATTACTATTAGAATTCTCATCAAATTCTTCTATCAATCAATTGGCTAATGCCATTAATTATTCATTAATCAAAAAACGATTCACAGTTATGAAAACAAAAACATCTAAACAAAGCTTATGGCTACGTAGCCTCTTATTATTGCCACTTTTAGCCATCCTTATTTTTGGTTTTAGCACTACTAAGAAAGTAGAAAAAGAATTGGCTTCAAAAGTGGTTATCACTAATGACAACCATCAAACTGATATTCCAATATTGGATTTAAAGCAAAATCCATTTAGCCTTACACTGAATGGAAAAGAAACTAGTTTAGAATCCTTAAACGAAGATTTTTTCAACCTCACAAATGGTGAAAAATCTAATTTAAAAGTTAATTCTGATGATGAACATATTGATTATAAATTATTAGAGAAAATAGGAGATGCTTTAAAACCTAATCTTGAAAATATTATATTAGACAGTGTTCTTTATATAAAAGACAATAAAACAGATATTGAACAAAAGAATGCGGAACGCCAAGAAACACTTCCTATGTTTGGCAACTCTGTTTTTAAAGGCGAGCCTATTCATGCAGATAGAACTTTTATAATAAACGCTAAAGTTGCAACAACAACACATGATGATATTAAAAGCTTTAAGGTAAAGTTTCCTAAAAAACCAACACTCACCATTAAAGGCAACAAATTAAATGATGAAGCCATCAAATTTTTATATGAATCAAAACATGGAGAAATTATTCAAATTTTTGATATAAAAATTGACAAACAAAAACTATCTCCAATATTGATTAGTCTTGTTAATAAACGAGATGAAAAGAAATATGGAAAGGTAATAAAAGGCGAAGAATCTAATATTCCTCCACCACCTCCTCCAATTCCAGCAAATGCAACAGCTGAGCAAAAAGTAAAATACCAAAAGATTCATGAAGAATATAATAGGAAATATGAAATAAAAAATGGTGAGGTTAGTAAACGATTACCTCCGCCACCTCCACCCATTCCTGCAAATGCTACTCCAGAACAAAAAAAGAGGTATGAAGCAGCACGAATTGAATATTCTAAAAAAGTGGAGATGAGAGAACATTTGATGGCAAGAAGAGCTTCGGAGATGAAAAAAAGGGAGTTGGCTGAAAAAGAACATGAACGACGTATGGTTGATAAAGAATCAAAGATGGTCAAAAGGGAAGCCGAAATGGCAGAAAGAGAGGCTAAAATGATTGCACGTAAACAAGAGAGAGAACAAGTTGTGCAAGAGCGACGATTATTAATGGAAAAGAGAAAAGCAGAATTACCTCCTCCACCGCCGCCGCCGAAATCACCATTAGACCATGTTATCGATATGACTAAGAAAGGAGCTACTTTCTTCTATGAAGGAAAAAAAATCTCATCGGATGAAGCGATTAAACTTTTAAAAGAAAATAATAATATTAATATTTCTTCAAAAAACTCTAATGGTAAAAATCCTACAGTACACTTATCAACAGAGCCTATAAAAAATTAATAAACAAGACGTTCCTAAACCAACAGCTGTAAATATAAAAAGCCATATTAAATTCATGAATAGACATGGTACAACTTTTTATTTAGAGGATAAAAAAATCTCGTTTGAAGACGCTTTAAAACAGGTAAGAAAGCATAGAGATGCTGATGTTACATCTTCTACTGCAAGTAATGTTGTCATTATAAGAAAGTCTTAGTCTAAAGACCGCCTTTCCTATTCTACTAAAAGTTAAAGCCTCGTTAATCGAGGCTTTTTTTGTAACAAATCCTAAACTTTTACGTTCTAATAGTCAATCAATCAAAAATCAAACGTTATGCTTAAACAATTCTTTATCATCTGCTCTGGAGCTGACATTTCTATTATTAATAGTTGCTCAAATGGCGAACAAAACAAATATGCAGGTATAGGAGCTACTGTATTCTTTACTGCTGTAATGGCTTTTATAGCTTCTAGTTATGCATTATATACTGTCTTTGACAATCTTTATGCTGCTGTGTTTTTTGGACTCATTTGGGGTTTACTCATTTTTAATCTCGATCGTTTTATAGTTTCAACAATCAAAAACCGTGATCATTTTTTTGATGAACTTATTCAAGCTTCTCCTCGAATTGTATTAGCCATTATTATTGCCATTGTGATTTCTAAACCTTTAGAATTAAAGATTTTTGAGAAAGAAATTAATCAAGTCCTTTTAGAACAGAAAAATGAACTTACGCTAGCTAATAAAGATCAAATTGCTCAACAGTTTACACCAAGTATAATCGCATTACAAAACAGTATTACTACCTTACAAAACAGTATTGATACCAAAGAGGCAGAAGTTAATGCTTTGTATGATATATACATTAATGAAGCTGAAGGTACTGCTGGCACAAAACTACTAGGCAAAGGCCCTGTCTATAAAGAAAAACGCGACAAGCATGATGCCGCTTTAGCAGAATTACAACAACTTAAAATTGAAAACAAAGAAAAAATAGCCGCTACTGAAGCTCAAATTCTTCAACTTAAAACAGATTACGATACTCAGGTCTCTACAACTCAACCCATTATTGATGGTTTTGATGGTTTAATGGCGCGTGTAAATGCGTTAAATGAATTGCCTTGGTTGCCAAGTTTATTTATTTTTTTACTCTTTTTAGCTATTGAAACGTCGCCTATAATTGCGAAGTTGTTGTCGCCTAAAGGTGAGTACGATTTTAAATTTGAAAATGAAGAGCACAAGGTTAAAACGTGGACTACACAACAAGTCTACCAAGAAAAGACTTTACTTGAAGCTGACCATCTTTTAAATGACAAAGTATATAAAGACCTTGCTCAAGAAGAAGAACTGTACACCTACAAAAAGAAAATGGCTCAAGAACTAATGAAAAAGCAGCAAGAAGCCTTCTACAATAAACAAACAAAGATTTTATAAATTATATTTTTTTAAATGTGATTTGATGTCTTTTGGGTTGTAAATCACTTTTGTAGATACAGGATATTTTTCTAATAAGTGATTCGGACGAATAGGTCTTGGCGAAAAGTTACCTCCACAATTAGGACAGACATTTTTAAAAACTGATTCTGCACAAGTTTTACAATAGGTACATTCAAAGGTACAAATTACAGCTTCCTGGGAATCGTTAGGCAGTACTTTATTGCAATGTTCGCACGTTGGTCTTATTTCTAGCATGTGTTTGCGTTAAGGATTGAGGTATCTGTTTGAGCTCTTTTTTATTTTTCTTAAAAAAAGCGAGTCCCGAAAGCCTGACCTTTAGGTAACGCCCAAAAAATTAAATTTTCTTTACATATTCTGTAATAATAACAATTTGTGTTGGGCCCACTTTACCTTCGATATAATTTTCATTTTCACGATCTAATCGAATATTTCTAACCGCTGTACCTTGCTTGGCAACCATACTAGAGCCCTTAACTTTAAGATCTTTGATAAGTACTACAGAATCTCCAGTTTCAAGAACAACACCATTAACATCACGATGTACAACTTGATCTGCTTCGTCTTCGCCTTCTCCAGTTGCTTTTGCCCATTCTATTGTCTCTTCGTCTAAATACATCATATCTAATAGATCTTGTGGCCAACCTTCTGCACGTAAGCGTGAAAGCATCCTCCAAGCGACTACCTGAACGGCTTTATGCTCACTCCACATACTATCATTTAAACAACGCCAATGATTAGCATCTGTGGTTTCTGGGTTTTCAATTTGGTTGATGCATGTAGAACATGCCATAAGACTTTCGTCTAACCCTCCTTTTTGAGTTGGAAGGACTTGATAAACTTTAAGATGTTCTGGACTTGAACATAATTCGCATTGCGAGTTACTACGCTTTTGCAGTTCTCTTTCTAGACTCATGTAAATGTATTTTTTGAAGTGTAAAAGTACATTTATTATTGCAGTGCAACAAGAAGAAAAAGTTTAAGCGACTTTATTGGTTTTAAAGTGATGAACCAACTCATTATTACCAAAACCAATGATGGCAAGTTTTTTCTTTTTTGAAAGCGCTTCATTATGTAGCTTTGCTATAGCATTTATGCCATGACTATCAATATTAATTAAGTCTCTTAAGTTTAAAATAATATGATCTGCTTCTTCAAAAATATTTTTTAATTCATTTTGAAAAGCACGAATATTAAATTTGACTAATTGGCCTTTTACTTTGTAAACGTTGTTATTATTTGTAATTGTTAGGGTCATAGGTTATTGTTTTTAATTAATAAAATAAATTTGGAACGACTATTCTTTTATAGAGCTAAGCGGCATCAATAGTTCTTAAATGTTCAAACATATCTCTACTACCTAGTCCAGTAATATAAAAGCGTTTGTGTTTTATTAAAGACTGTTTATATAGCTCCTCGAAAGCTAAAACACCTACTTGATCAACACTTTCTAATTGGTCTATATTAATAACCAGTTGATTCGTGGTATTAAAAATATCTTTAAAATGCGATTGAAATTTTTTGACGTTTGATTCATTAAGGGTTCCTTTAATTTCAAACGCTTCATTGAAGTTAGAGATTTCTAGTGCCATAGTTTTAAAAATTATATATTAAGTAAATAGCGCTATTAATCAATGTAAATATCAATATTATTTTTCAATCCACCTCAAAATTACGATGAATGACTATTAAAATTGTTGAAAAAAAGGACTTTTAAAAACTTTCAGATGAAGGGTTAGAAATCTTCGATAAAATCGATTGCTAATTTAAAGTGGCTCTCATTTTTTTTGGTAAACCACTGATTACCATTTCATAAGAATGATCGATGAGTTCGAAAATAAATTTTGGAGGGCATTCTAATTTGTATAATCTAATGGTATTCCAGTGTTTTTTACTCATGTGAAAGCCTGGCTCTATACTTTCGTATTCCGCGCGAAGTTCTTGTGCATAATCTGGGTCACATTTTAAATTTACAGATGCTGTACCTGCTTCCCAACCTGTTAATGATGTTAATACAAACATTTTACCAAGCACTTTAAAGACTAATGTGGTTTCGTCAAAAGGGAAATCTTCAGTAACTCCTTTTTTACTCAGGCAATACTCGCGAAGTTGTTCTATGTTCATTTAAGTAATTTAGAGGCTTTGTCTTCTAATTTTAAAGCAGAATAATCTAACTTCCAGCCAATCGTTTCTACAATGTTTTCCATAAGTAAAATGGTGTCTAGAGCTTCTTTCTGCGCTACTTGTATTAAACCGCTTTCTGGAACTTTATCAATGATATGTTGCTTCGCTTCTACATGCAACTCTGTTAAATCTGAAGCATCAAACTTATTAAAATAACCATCTTTTTTATCGTAATAATTTAAGTTGGTTTCTACAGTTAAAACTTCAGGTTGTGGAAAATGTTCAAGAATAATTTTCTTATTTTCCTTATCTGCTTGTAGTTGAATTTTACTCAAATCATAACCAACATGTGCTTTCGCATTAATAACAACTAGCGCTTTCTTTTTACTTGACACCAACTTTAAGAAGCGTTCTTTAACGTCTTCATAGTGGTATATTTCAGCAAAATCACCTTCTACAGTGATGAACTTACAAACCGTTTTTATTTTATCTAAAAGCAATAATGATTGTGAATTTACAAGCTGTTTTTTATGACGTGATTTAAAATAAGTCACAACGCCTAAACTTGCTAAAACACCAATAATAATTCCTAAAAATGCTTCCATATCAATTTAATTCTTTGAACTTATATTATCAATATATGTACCATAAATTTAATCGTTTAATAGTGCATATAAGATGGGCTTACTTGGCGATGCATCATTTTCAAAAGGGGCAATTTGTAAATTGAGGAAATAAGTACCATCATTAACCGTATTTGGCACAAAAATTAATTCTGTAATAGTTGCATTTACCCTTTTCTTACCTTTTGTATTCCAAAATGCATTGTGCGCTAATAGTTTCCCTTCATCTTTTTCTTTATCTACACTTGGTAAGTCTATTAATAGATGTTCAATACCTTTATCTTTCAAGTAGATGGCAGCAGCTTCTAACAAATAAGGTGGATTAGTATGAGAGTATTGAGCTGATAGTTTTTCTTTAGTATTAGGTAAAGTACGAATAATGATTGCTTTTCTTTTTTTGTTCCCAATAGCAAATTGCAATTGTTTTTTGGAAATCACAAAATCACCATCTAATTTCTCAGGTGCTACAGTAACCACTTCAGCTAAAAAGAAAAACTGTTTCAAGTTTTTGTTTACAGAATGTACTTTTTCGGTTATATGACCTATACACTCTGTATGAGTACCATGTCCATGAGGATTAAAAAAAATATTATTAAAATTAATACTAGCACCTTCTTTTACACTTGCTATCCATCCTTTATCTTGAACAGGTTCTATTTTTGGTTCATCTAGATACCAGGCGTTTACATTTTTTTTGGATGCGATAAGTGGAATAGACAAATCTAAAGGCTTTGTTAAATCTATCTTATATTTTTTTGAATTTGTTTCTATAGTTGCAATCATACTCAAATATACTAAATCATGAAGAGTTCTGAAGCAATTCCATCGACTAAAAATTTTCCTTTTTGAGTCGTCTTTAATTTTTGATTTTCAATATATAGTTGATTTTTACCAATATACTTTTTGGCCATTTGTAGAAGATATGATTTATAGTGCACACCAAAATCTGATTCAACTTTCTCCAGAGACACTCCCCAAATAGTTCGTAAACTAGTCATGATATACTCATTATATTGATTTTCTATGGTTAAGGTTTCAATCGTATTGGGTAAAGTATTATTTTGAATCGCCTCAATATATTTTATGTTATTAGAAACGTTCCAACTGCGCTGTGTTTTATTAAATGAATGCGCCGAGGGTCCTATTCCTAGATAGGTTTTTCCTAGCCAATAACTTGAGTTGTGCTTTGAAAAATAGTGCGGTTTTCCAAAATTTGAGATTTCATAATGTATAAAACCTTGGTTTTGGGTAGCTTCAACTAAATGATTAAAATGCTCTAACGCTAAGGCCTCGTCAATTGGTGGATATTTTCCATTCTTTATAAAATTGGCTAAAGCTGTTTTAGGTTCGACTGTTAAAGCGTAACTAGAAATGTGGTTAATTCCGAAGTTAAAAGCTATTTCTAGATTTTTATTCCATTTTTCTAGAGCCATATTCGGGATTCCATAAATCAAATCAACAGTGATATTATCGTAATATTGCGTTGCATTTCCAAGACATTTTACTGCTTCTTGAGCGTTATGTGCACGATTCATACTTTTTAAATCGTCTTCAAAAAAAGATTGAATACCAATACTCAGTCTATTGATTGGTGTGTTTGATAATTGAATGATTTTATCCTTTGACAAATCGTCTGGATTAGCCTCTAAAGTAATTTCAGGTTTATCAATTACTTTATAGTTATTATAAACAGCTTCAATCACTGTTTGTAACTCGTTATTATTTAATAGTGAAGGTGTACCACCTCCAAAATAAATAGTTTCGATAATTTGATTTTGCAGTTCATCTTTTCTCAATTCAAGTTCTTTAATTAAAGCTTGAATGAGTTCGTCTTTTTTCTTAAACGACGTCGAAAAATGAAAGTCGCAATAGTAACACGCTTGTTTACAAAATGGGATATGAATATAAATTCCTGCGATGATTAACTGATATTAAGGATGCATTAACTTTCTTATTTTTTAACTCGACCTTCATTCTGTTTTACAAAGGCACTCCATCCTGAGTAGCTTTTTCCAACATTGATTTTCCCTGAATTATAGAAATGACACACTGCAGCTGCTAAGCCATCTGTAGCATCTAAATTTTTTGGTAAGGTTTTTAAGCCTAAAAGACTTTGTAGCATTTTAGCTACTTGTTCTTTACTTGCATTACCGTTTCCTGTAATTGCCATTTTTATTTTCTTAGGTAAATATTCGGTAATAGGAATTTCACGCGACAAGCCTGCTGCCATGGCAACACCTTGAGCTCGACCAAGCTTTAACATACTTTGTACATTCTTTCCAAAAAAAGGCGCCTCAATGGCTATTTCATCAGGATTATGCGTGTCAATCAACTCAATAGTACGTTCAAAAATAAGCTTGAGTTTTAAGTAATGATCACTATATTTTTTTAAATCGAGTTCATTTAACTGCAAGAACTCCATCTTTTTATTTTTAACTCTTATGAGTCCAAAACCCATAATAGTCGTCCCTGGATCTATACCTAATATAATTCTTTCGTTACTCATTATTCGCAGTAATAACAACCACTTAAAGAAATAGAAATCCCTACAGTTGCTGTTAAAAGGTTTCCGTTATAAAAGCCATCTCCTAAACTATCATGTGTACGACCAAAACTATAAATGTATGAGGTATCAAAGTATAAAGAAAGGGTTTGTGAAATACCATAATGAACCTCTAAGCCAACCATAGCATTTAAAAAAGAAGTATTATAATCTACGTAATTACCAAGAGGTTTAACAAAAGTAAATCCTGGTCCACCATGAGCAATTACAGATATTCTTGGAGGCAAAAAATTAATCATATCACTAGGGTCGTAAACAGCTTGAGCATTTATTCTAGAATAGTTAACTTTAAAATCTGGTGAATTAGAAGCGTTTGAAAATCGATTATAGCCAAAGTCTAATTTTACTCCTAAACTTTTACTAAGCATTCGCTGTAATCCAATATTGAAGGTTGGAAAATTCACAGGTTTGGCTTCAAAAGGAGTCACAAATGCATTTTGACTTGGACTATTAATGCCGACTGCAAATTGAGCTTTCCAAGTACTCGTTTCACTTTGTGAATATCCTGAAAAATAACATACAACTATGAGCAAAATTGTAGATGCGAACTTAAATGTTTTAAATGATGTGTTCATAAGGCAATATTGTTTTAATTTGTACTAAACTGATTAATTCAGTAATGATGAATCGAGCACTGCCTTACAAAACTAAACAATTCTTTTTTGTACTTATTAAATTAAGTATTGTTATTGGTGCTTTTTACTTTATTTATAATAAAGTCACTTCTAATCCTGATTTGCGTTTTTCTGATTTTGTCTCGATTTTAAGCAAAAACAGGCTTTTTTCTTTAAAAAATGTAAGTTTTTTAATTGTTTTAAGCATTTTTAATTGGTTTTTCGAAATTATAAAATGGCAATATTTAGTCGATTCTGTCAAAAAAATCACCTTTTTTGAAGCCTTAAAACAAAGCTTAGGATCCTTAACAGCATCACTTTTAACACCAAATAGAATAGGAGAATATGGCGCAAAAGCATTATACTATAGTTCAAATTATAGAAAACGCATTCTACTTTTAAACTTTATTGGTAATGTCTTACAAATGAGTATAACTGTTCTGTTTGGAGTTATTGCTATATACTATTTTGTTACTGATTATAACATTGAGTTTAGCCCACAAAAAGTCGTCAGATTTTTTTTAATTATTGTTATCATATTTGCATTTTCTGTATTTGGTGCCAAACAAAAAAGGTTTAGAATTAAAGGATTTTCTATCAAAAAAATTATTGAATTTATTAAAAATCTTCCCTCTAAAACCAAACTACTTGGTTTTGTGTTTTCTTTATTGAGGTATTTAATTTTTTCGTTTCAGTTTTACTTTTTACTTCATATTTTTAATGTTGATATTTTTTATATGGATGCCATGGTACTCATTTCAAGCCTATATTTATTAGCCTCTATTATACCTTCTGTTTTTATTTTTGATGTTCTTATAAAAGGAAGTGTTGCTGTATATATTTTCTCAGCTTATGGTGTGCATGAGTTTACTATTTTAAGTATTGTACTATTAATGTGGATTTTAAACTTTGTTTTACCAAGCCTAATTGGGAGTTTCTATGTGCTTACTTTTAAGCTTCCTAAAAACAATGCAATATGATGGTTTTGTTATTGGTCTGTATTACTATAATTTACCTGTTTTTAATAGGAAGTTTGGCTCTAGGTTTTGATAAAGTGAAATCTTTTTATGTATACGATGTGCAAGCTACAACATCGTTTTCGGTCATTATTCCATTTAGAAATGAAGCCGAAAACTTACCTGAACTTTTGAAATCTTTAAGTGTAATACACTATCCGAAGCATCTCATTGAAGTATTTCTTGTAGATGATGCCTCAGACGATGAATCAATTGATATTGTAACTCAATTTATCTCTAAATCAAAGATATCTGTTCATCTTATAAAAAATGACCGTCAAAGCCTTTCTCCAAAAAAAGATGCTATCACTTCGGCAATACATTTAGCGTCCAACGAATGGATTGTCACTACAGATGCCGACTGTATTTTACCAAAATATTGGTTAGCCTCTTTCGATGCTTTTATACAGAAAAATAACACCGATTTAATTGTAGCGCCAGTGACATACAGTAAAGTTGATTCGTTTTTAAAACGCTTTCAACTACTTGATTTTTTAAGCCTTCAAGGAGCAACCATTGGCGGCTTTGGAATACATCGTCCTTTTTTATGCAATGGAGCAAATCTAGCTTACAAAACAAAGCTTTTTAAATCTGTAAATGGTTTTATTGGGAACGATCATATTGCGAGTGGTGATGATATCTTTCTACTAGAAAAAGCCCTTAAGCAAAAGTCTAGTACTGTACATTATTTAAAATCTGAAAAGGCCATTGTAACCACTAAGGCCGAACCAGATGTAAAACAATTAATTTCTCAACGTGTTCGTTGGGCTTCAAAAACATCAAAATACAAAAGCCTATTTGCTAAAATAACAGGACTTATTATATTAATGATGAATGCTAGTCTTATTGTTGGATTAACATTAAGTTCTATTGGTATTTTTCCTATTAAAATTTTACTGTATTTATTTTTTATTAAGTTGAGTATTGATTTTTTACTCCTCTTTAAAACAGCTCGATTTTTTAATCAAGAATCTTATTTATCTTCTTATTTATTCTGCGGATTACTATATCCAATTTTTTGTGTTTATATAGCCTTTATTAGTCTATTCTCACACTATAAATGGAAAGGTAGAGCGTTTCGTAAATAATAGTATATCAGTATAAATTTTTGTAGTTTTACAAGAATCATAATAAAAATTTGAGATGAAAAAATGCCTAATTTTAGTTTTTCTATTTACTATAACAACGTCTTCAATTGCGCAAAACACATTCACTGTAAACAATGAAACTTTAGAGCTTAAAACAGAAGTTGAAGGTACTCTTGACCTCCTCTGGAATACAATTGATGGTGAATTTAGATACTTTGTAAAGGATGATAGTGACGCAATACAAGAACTAAAAAACACGAAAGACTCAGAATCTAAAACCTACAAAGAAGAATATAAAACTGTTTTAAATCGCCTAACAGGAAATTCAATTTCTACAGATAAAGTCAACCTAACACTCTCTAGCTTAAGACAGTTTTTTGATGACTACAATGTTTCTAAAAACATAGATTATCAAGTTTCTGAAAAAGCCAGACTAGAATCTAGAATTGGTGTTTTTGGTGGATTAACAAACCATCCTTTTGTTGAAAATCCTGACAATAAATCAACCCCATTTTTTGGTATCGAATTTGAGATATTAGAAGCTAATAAAATGCCAAGACATGCTGGTTTTTTTAGTATGAGACATGCTTTAGAACACTCAGATTATAAATACTCTGCAACGCAATTAGCTTTGGGCTATAGATATCGATTTATTAATCAGCCTAGTTTCAATATTTATGCTAATGTGAAATTTGCAACCTATACATTTTCTAAATTCTTAGATGAAAGCGAATCGTCTTTTGATGTGCCTTTTATTTTTGGAATTGGCTCAGATATAAAAGTTGGAAAAAATGGCTTTATAACATTTGCTTATAATGAGTTATTCGCAGTCTTTATAGATAATGAAGGGAATTTCCCTATAGATTTTGCTATTGGCTATAAAATGAAATTATAGTGCTTTTAAATCAAACTTCAAATCCAGCATTTTCTAATTATTTTTGGGATGATAATAAATCGTCTTCTAATAAGATGACCGTTTCTGGGATATTTTATAAATCTATATTTTGTATCCTTTTAATAGCAATCATAACTGTTGGAATCTGGAAACTATACTCTGAAGGCAACTCAATAAAATGGTATATTTCTGGTGGTATGCTATCTGCTATTATTATTAGCATCGTCATTTCAGTTAGGCAACATTGGGCTTCATTTTTAGTGCCATTATACGCTATTGCTAAAGGGTTCTTTTTAGGAGGAATAAGCAGTTATGCACATGCGAAATTTCCTAATTTACCATATCAAGCTATAGGTGTAACTATAATAACATTTATAACTGTTTTACTCCTTTACCAAACCCGACTTATTGTTGTTTCAAAAAAAATACGAAGTATTATTATTACTGCTTGTGCTAGTATCTTTTTAGTCTATATTATTTCTTGGATTTTAGGTTTTTTTGGTATAAAATCATTTGTCTGGGGAACATCATGGGTTGCAATTCTTTTTAACTTTGTAGCTGCAATTTTTGCGTCTCTAAGTTTACTTTTAGACTTTGATTATATTGAAAAACAAAAAAACAAAGCGCCAAAAAGTAAAGAATGGATAGCCACTTGGGGACTTTTAGTTTCCTTAGTATGGTTGTATGCAGAGACCTTAAGACTTATGAAAAAACTAGCCATTCGATTTTAATTCACCTGAATAAGAATTGGTAAAGTAAATTGAGTTTTAACCTGTTGACTTCTTTTTATAGCTGGATAAATTTCTGGCAGAGACTCCAAACTTTGGGTAATTAACTCTTCAATATTTGGAATTTCCAATCTTGTTATTGAATCTATTTTAGCCTCAACAAACTTTATTTCACCTGTTTCAGATATTAAAAATTGAACTAAAATAGTATCATGAATATCTTGAGTAACTATTATTTTTTCTGAAGAAAGATTACTATATATATTATCTATCAAAGTGTTTTCAAAACACTCCTTTTTTTCTTCTTTTTCTAGAGCAGTAACACATGAAGAAAAATTAGGATATTCATCAACTTCATTCCAATTAAAGGCTTGCATCTCTTCATTTAAAATAGCCTCTGAAGATGTTTTCTTTGCTTTAAAATAATTACAGGAAGTAACACTTATAAATATCAAAAAAAAGAATATTCTTTGCATAAATTTTAGTCAAACCGAAATGTACAATTTTTTTTGATTTAATTTAAAAAATAGCTTCTGGAAAACTTTGTAACAATATTTATAAATTCTCGTCTTATATTAAAAATTCACAATGGATATCTTTTTAGTTTTAATTGGAGTGGTTTTTATTATAATTGGAATTATTGGTAGCTTTTTACCTATACTTCCTGGTCCTCCAATGAGTTGGGTTGGTTTATTACTTATATATTTAACACAAGCAGTACCTGATGACTGGTGGTTTTTAGGCATTACACTTGTTGTTGCATTAATTGTATTTGCCTTAGATTATATTATCCCAGCTATAGGAACAAAAAAATTTGGTGGAACAAAAGCTGGTATGATTGGAACTACTGTAGGTTTAATCGTTGGTATTATTGCTCCAATTCCTTTTGGTATAATTATAGGTCCTTTTTTAGGTGCTTTAATTGGCGAACTCTCGAACAAAGCAGATTCGGCAACAGCAATAAAAGCCGCTTTTGGTTCATTTTTAGGTTTTTTAACTGGAACATTTATGAAGTTTATTGTAGCGGTAATTTATGCAGGGTTTTTTATAAATACACTTATTAGTCATTGGAGTGCTATTTTCACACTATAATACTATAAATGAAGAAACCTCACAGTATTCAACAAAATATTAAATACCATAAGGCTCTACATGCTATAACCAACATAATTTCACTCGAGGGATTAACTAATTATGCTTGTTGACTGGTACCAATATAAAAATTTACACGAATCTTGGTTACGGTTTTTCCGTACAGTGTTTACGGGAAAACCGTACTATTTATGCTTAATAGGGCTTATAAGCATTGAAAAAAAATGAAAAAAAATGAAACTTTAACATTTACATCCAGTAAATCGCTTCAAAATCTATAAAAATCCCAATTTTTTAGCTTCACTTAGAAGTGTTTCATCTTGACCATCTGTAATAGAAAAAATTTCTTTGAGTTGTTTTTTTCGTTTTTCAACAGAACTTGTAGAAATACCTAAATGTTTTGTTAAGCTCTTTGTTTTAATACCTTGAGACAGCAAATATAATATCTTCCTATCCTTGTCGTCAATCTCAATTTCAGAAGCGTGTGTTTTTCTAAGATAACTTGTAACAGTCGTACTATAAAATGGCGGATTATTTACAACGGCTTGAAATGCACTTGCTAATTCTCTAGAAGTTAAATCGCTTTTAACGACAAAGCCTTCAGGATTAATTTCCTTAATAATATTGTGAATTCTAAACGGTTCATTAAACATCGTGAGAATAATAATTTTTGCATCAGGTAAAATCTCTCTTGCAAATTTCGACAAATCTTCACCAGAGGTAATGGTTCCGTCAGATGAAGGCGGTAAACTAATATCCATAAAAAGAATTTGGTAAGGATTTTCTTCTTCTATAGATTTATTCATAAACGCTATAGATTGGTCGCAATTATTAGCAATATCGATAATTAAGTTCTGACTTTCTTTTTTTGTGGCAAGTAACGTATTTTGGTAACCTTCAATAATTATCGGATGATCATCTGTCATTAAGATACGTATAGTTTCTTCCATGTTTGTTAGGCTTTTTTCATTTGGTTGGAACTGTAATCATGATACTTGTTCCTATGTCTTTTTGAGATTCTATAGTGAGTTCGCCATCAATTTCTTTAACTCGTGATGTAATGTTTTTAATGCCAATACCTTTTCTTGATTTGTTAACATCAAAACCAGTTCCATCATCTTTAATCGTGATACAAATTACATTATTTTTTAAACTAAAACTAATTTCAACGAGTGTTGCATTAGCATGTTTGTAGATATTCTGTAATGATTCTTGTAATATCCTGTATATGTGTATTTTGGTTTTATTGGATATTGAATCCCATTGAATCGCATCGTCTTTTGTAAATTCATATTTTAATTTATAAGCTTCTGTTTGTGTTTCTAACAGTGTTTTAATTATATCTGTAAATCCTGAACCTGAAACAAAATCTGAATTTAAATCATGAGATACTTTTCTAATCTCTTGTTCTATGGATTGTAATTCATCTATATAGCCTTCACGAGATTTCATGGCTTCTTCAGTGTTACTCATATTTAAGCTATCTAAACTTAATCGTGTACCAAACAATCTACCAAGTATACCATCATGAAGTTCTTCAGAAATTCTTCTTTTTTCTATAGTTCTAGCTTCTTCAATATTATCTTGTTGTGAAAGCATAAGGTTATATATCTCTTCATTTGTTTCTTGCTGCTGCTGAATAAATTTTAACTCCTTATTTTTTGATCGTTGAGTGATTACGATATACAATAAGGCTAGTGTTATAAATAACCCTATAGAAAGGATTAAAAACAGTAAGCGTTCTTTAGTGACCTGTTCTTTTTCTGCTTTTATTTGATCGGTTTCATAATCAATTCTAGCAAATTTATTTCTAATAGAGCGTTCTGCTTTTTGAAGACTATCGCTTAAACTTATGTATCTATTTAAACTCGCTTTAGCTTCCGCTCCAGTTTCTATTTCAGACTTTAATAATAAGGCTTCTAATATGGTTTCATTGGCTTTTAAATCTTTTCCAATAACATAGGCATTGTCGACATAGTATCTGGCACTATCCATGTTTTTGGTATTGAAGTAAAATTCGGACATATCCATACTTATAGATAAAAGCCCAAATTGATCATCCTCTTTTTTACTAATAGAATAGGCCTTATGAAAAAGGGTTGTTATTTCGTCATAATTTTTATTTCCATTTTTAAACTTGGCATGAGCTAAACCAGACAAAATGATAGAATATGAAGTCGGATCAAATTCATAAACCAATTCGTCTTCTTTTAGTTTTTCATAAAGCTTTTGTGCCGTTTCATAATCGCCCTTTCTTCTATATAAAGCTGCGATATTAATGTTTGAAAACAACTGACTTTCATAAGGGTCTTCCATTCTTTCACAAATAGCTAAGGCTTTATTATGATACTCTAAGCCTTTTTGATATTGTTCTAGTTCTGCCGAAACTAATGCTATTAGATTATGTGTACTCCACAAATAAAGCAAGTTCCTTTCTGTTTCAGGAAGCTGTTCTATTAAAGCAATTGCCTTAATAGCATTATTTTCACAACCAACATAATCTCTTTCAGTTTCTTGTATATCAGCCATGTTAGAGAGCACTTCTCCTTCACTTTGAATGTCATTTAATATTTTATATAATTTTGCAGAATTGAAATAATGATAATAAGCACTATCATGCTTCTCGTTGATATGATAATATGAACCTAAATAGTAATTTGCAATAGCTATTGAAAAAGTATCTTTTATTTTAATTGCATTATCTAAGCTTTCTAAACTCATCGTTTTAAAAATCTCTAAGTCGCCTTTTTGCATGTATAACAACGAAAGGTTTCTTTTGCTTTTTAAGATGATTGTATCTTCCTTAGTTTGTAGCGAAAGTTCAACGGCCTTTTCGGCATAATCAAGTCTTTCTTCCATGGTTAATGCTCCATCTGAAGATAAACTTCTATAGTTTTGGATACGATTCAATTGATCTTGAAACGCTTTGTTCTTTTGCGCATAGCCAACATTAAAAAAGAATAATAGTAATAGAAAAGTAAGGTAAGGCTTCAATATATTTTATTTAGTAATCAAATTTATAATATTTTATCAAATACAATTTGACTAAAGATAAAAAAAAGCCCCTTGTATATGATACAAAGGGCTATAATAAAATGATATTTTTTGTTTACGATTGAGAAGGTACTTGATATTTTTTCTTTTCTTTCTTAAAAGTAACCTTAACAATAGTCTCATTGTTTTTATCTAATTCTTCTGTAGGTTGGTTTTGTGGCGTTAATGATGCAAATACTGCACATACAACTGCAACTGCTAATGTAATTTTTAGGGATTTCATGTTAATTTAGGTTTAAGTTATTTATAATTATTTTTCTTATTGTTTTAAATACAGATTATTGCATAGCAAAAATCCTTAATTGAGGGAAAAATGGATAATTAACTTAAATTTTAAAATAGTGCTATTAGTAACTAACTAATAATCTATTTAATGAGGGAAGTAATAAAATGGATTAATTTATGCCTTGATAAGCTGAGAATAAATCTTTTGGGGACTTATGAAGGGTTGTAAATATAGGTTAAAGTGAAATGACATATAAAATATAATCGATGAAATGATGCATTTTATCGATGAAATGTATTTTTTGTTATTATTTACACTAAAAAAGAGGTAAATTATAATATTATTAAAAATTTACACATTTCACTAAAACAAAAAAGCATCCCAATCTTCTAAAAAGAAAAAAGGAAAGCTTTCCATTGGTAAGTCCCAACAAAATTGGGTTTCTTACAACTTTCACCCTAACTTTCATTAAGGTAAAACAACACAACTTCTTTGTATTGCTAAAAAAAGCTTCTCCTAAGAGAAGCTTTTAGCAATTTTTGCGGTCTGGACGGGACTCGAACCCGCGACCCCCTGCGTGACAGGCAGGTATTCTAACCAACTGAACTACCAAACCGTTGCATTATTGCGAGGGCAAATATACATTGCAAATTTAATATGTCAAATCTTTTATTAAGTTTTTTTAAAAAAATAACGTTTAAACAAATCGTTGACGCTCTATCATATAAGTTGTGAGGATATTATCGAAATTTTTATTAATGTCTGCCTCAACATATTTAATGCGATATTGCCCACACTTTAAGCGTAAATTATCAAAATAAACTTGTACTGCTTTTTCGTAATTATCCTTTATACTTTCTGAATACAAATTAATATACTCTCCTGTTTCTACATCTACATAACGTTTGGGTTTGTTATCAAAATCGAAAGTGAGTTCTTTAGATTTATCAAAAACATGAAACAGAACCACTTCATGTTTATTATGCTTTAAATGTCGTAGAGCCTCAAATAATTTAGTCTCGTCTTCACTCGTTTGAAACATATCTGTAAACAGGAAAATCATAGAGCGTCTATGAATCTTTTCTGCAATTTGATGTAGATAGGTATAGGTTTCGGTTTTCTTGTTAAGTGTTTTCGTGGTTACAGTTTGGCTTAACTGACTTAATAACATTTGATGATGACGCTCACTGCCTTTTTCTGGTGCATAAAAATCGTAGGCATCACTGTAAATACTTAGACCTACAGCATCACGTTGTTTTTTTAGCATGTGCATTAAAGCAGCAGACGCTAATGCTGAAAAGGCAATTTTATTGAGGTCATCAATAGAAAACTCGCGCATTTCTGGATAATGCATCGAGCTACTATTGTCTAGTATAATATGACACCGTAAATTAGTTTCGTCGTCATAACGTTTGGTATATAGCTTGTCGGTTTTAGCAAAGAGTTTCCAGTCTATATGTCTGGTGCTTTCGCCTTGATTATAAATTTTATGCTCAGCAAATTCTGCAGAAAAGCCATGAAACGGACTTTTATGCATCCCAGAAATAAACCCTTCTACCACTTGTTTGGCAAGTAGTTCTAGGTTTTTAAATCCTCCAGCTTTATTAAGTTCGTCTCTTAAGTTCAATCTATCTTGTTTTGCGTTAAGGATTGCAGCGGCATCCTTTTTTCTTGTCCTTCGAGTGTAGTCGAGAAGTTGCAAGAAAAAAGATATAGCGAAAAGCCTGACTCTAGGTCGCTTTGGCGACGTAGAGAAACGCCCATATTGCAATTGGTCTAAACTAAAAAAGGTTTGCCATAATGACAAACCTTTTAAGATTTCTTTTGCGTAATGATTTATAAAAGTGCATCAATCGCATCGGAGTATGCATTTTTAGGCGCTACACCAACTTGACGTCCAACAACCTCTCCGTTTTGAAATACCAAAACAGTAGGAATGTTACGCACACCATATTTAGCAGCAAATTCTTGATTTGCATCTACATCTACTTTACCAACAACAGCTTTACCATCGTATTCTTTACTAATTTCGTCAATGATTGGTCCAACCATTCTACATGGTCCACACCAAGCTGCCCAAAAGTCAACCATTACTGGTTTATCACTTTTTAATACTGTTTCTTCAAAATTTGCATCTGTGATTTCTAATGCCATAATATTATAATTTAATTGTGTTTTACTTCATATTAATATGCAATATTAGTCAAAAATTTTGCCAAAGCTTACATACTAACAATTTGTTTAGTTTATTAGTGTATTGTTTTGCTCTATGCCTTATTTGGAGGTCTTATTGAGTTCAAAATATCCATAAATTAAACTTGAACCACAAACCAATGACATAATTTGCTCTACAAATGGTTCTCCTTGTATTAGGAAATACACAGTTGAAGCAATAGCGAGAAGCCCAATAATCAATAATATGTATTTTGTATTTTTCATAACTTATACTGTTTTAGTTATACGTAATACGTATTTGTTTCATTAAAAATGTTACATACATATTTAATTCAACTTATAAAACACCTGTTGCTCATCTAACTCATCTAATAGTTCTTGAGAGACTTTTACTTTTTGTTTTCGACTTGGCATTTGCAGTTTAATTTGGTCGGCATTATCATAGATGACAAAATTGAGCATCTGATTTCCTGGATGCATTTGTAAGGTCTCTTTTAGAGTTTGTATTTTATCTTCGGCGAGTTCTTTAATGTTTAATTGTATTGATAATTTCTTTGCATACTGATCCATGACATCATGCAATAATTGGAAGCTATTAAACTGGAGTCGTGGCTCACCTTTTTTACCTGTTTCACGATTGGTCCAACCTTCTTTCACATACGTCTTAACAAACACAAAGTTATTTTGCATCAAAAAATGTCTAAACTTTAAATACTCTTCGCCAAAAATTCGAAATTCAAAACTATCTGTGTAATCTTCAACTGTAAAAGAAGCCCAGCCTTTACCTTGTTTACTTACACGATGCTGAATATCTGTAACCACTCCTCCAAAAGTCAATTCTCGATTGACATACGTTTCTAAATCATTAAACAATGCTAAATTGGCATTACAGAAGGTTTTCATTTCAGTTTTAAAATCGTCTAATGGATGCCCTGAAATATAAATTCCAACCACTTCTTTTTCACGTGCTAATTTTTCCATGGTTCCCCATTCTTCACATGGTGGTACTTGAGGCTCTGCAATTTGCACATCGCTAGCATCGCCAAACAAACTCACTTGTGCTGAGTTTTCATTTTCTTGATGTTTTGCTCCATATTTAATAGCTTTTTCTAAAAAGGTGATGCCATCACCTTCGCTATGAAAATATTGTGCTCTATGAGTATTTTTAAAGCAATCAAATCCACCAGCTAGTGCTAAATTTTCGAAAGCTTTTTTATTTGCTGCACGTAAGTCAATACGTTTAGACAAATCAAAAATTGAAGTATAATGTCCGTCTTCTTTTCTGTTTTGCACAATGGTTTTTACAGCACCATGCCCAACACCTTTGATGGCTCCCATTCCGAAACGTACCGCGTTATTTTGATTAACAGAAAATTTATAATAACTCTCATTCACATCTGGCCCTAATACTTCTAATCGCATACGTTTACATTCTTCCATGAAGAAGGTAACCTGTTTAATATCGTTCATGTTATTAGACAACACAGCTGCCATATATTCTGCTGGATAATGCGCTTTTAAATACGCGGTTTGGTAAGCAATCCATGCATAACACGTAGAGTGAGACTTGTTAAAAGCATAACTAGCAAAGGCTTCCCAATCTTTCCAGATTTTTTCAAGCTTATCTGTATCGTGTCCATTCGCATTTGCTTGCTCGATAAATTTTGGTTTCATTTTATTAAGAACCGCTATTTGCTTTTTCCCCATAGCTTTACGTAGGACATCAGCTTCACCTTTAGTAAAGTCAGCAAGTTTTTGAGATAACAGCATTACTTGCTCTTGATAGACCGTAATTCCGTAAGTTTCTTTTAAATATTCCTCCATAGCTGGAAGGTCATATTCGATCTCTTCGTCGCCATGTTTACGTCTTGTAAAACTTGGAATATATTCCATCGGACCAGGACGGTACAAGGCATTCATAGCAATTAAATCTTCAAAAACTGTTGGTTTTAATTCTTTAAGATGTTTTTGCATTCCAGGAGATTCGTACTGAAACACACCAACAGTTTCACCTCTTTGGAAGAGCTCATAGGTTTTTTCATCATCAAGTGGAAAATTGTCTGGATCTAATAAAATATTGTGTTTAGCCTTAACGATTTTTACGGTATCTTTGATTAAGGTTAAGGTTTTTAATCCTAAGAAATCCATTTTTAATAGCCCAGCATCTTCAACCACAGAATTATCAAACTGTGTCACGTATAAATCGGAATCTTTTGCAGTAGCTACAGGTACAAACTTGGTAATATCGTCTGGTGTAATGATGACGCCACACGCATGAATTCCAGTATTACGAACAGAGCCTTCTAATGTTCTAGCTAAATTGACAGTTTCAGCTTCTAAGTCTTCACCTTCAGAAATATTAAGGAGTTGATTGACTTTTTCTAGGTCCTCAGCACGAAACATGCCTTTTAACTTCTTTTCGTCTGCACCAAATATCTTACCTAGTTTAGACATGGTAGGAATAAGTTTTGCAATACGATCGGCATCAAATAGAGGCAAATCTAATACACGTGCTGTATCACGAATAGATGACTTGGCTGCCATGGTACCGTAAGTAATAATTTGTGCAACCTGATTACTTCCATATTTATCAATTACATAATCCATGACACGCCCTCGACCTTCATCATCAAAATCGATATCAATATCTGGCATACTAATACGATCCGGATTTAAGAAACGCTCAAAAAGCAGATTATACTTTAAAGGGTCGATATTTGTAATCTTCAAACAATAGGCAACCACAGATCCTGCAGCTGAACCACGACCTGGACCAACAGACACATCCATATTCCTCGCCTCCCTAATAAAATCTTCGACAATTAAAAAGTACCCTGGATAACCTGTATTTTCAATAACACTCAACTCAAAATCGAGACGTTCTGTAATCTCTTCAGTAAGTTCTTCGTAACGTTCTTTAGCACCTTGATAGGTTAAATGGCGGAGGAATTTATTTTCTCCTCGTTTGCCACCATCGGTTTGATCTGCTATGTCTTGAAATTCTTCAGGGATATCAAAAGCAGGTAATAAGACCTCTCTTGCTAATTGATAAGCTTCAATTTTATCAACCACCTCTTGAATATTAATAATCGCTTCGGGAACATCATGAAATAAAGCTTTCATGTCTTCAGAAGACTTAAAATAATATTCTTGATTTGGCAATCCATACCTATAGCCTCGTCCTCTTCCAATTGGTGTCGCTTGCTTCTCACCATCTTTCACACATAATAAAATATCGTGTGCATTGGCATCTTCCTTATTGCAATAATAGGTATTGTTTGTAGCTATAAGTTTTATATTGTGTTTTTTAGAAAAATCTATAAGGACAGGATTTACGCGATTTTCATCTTCCTGATTATGACGCATGAGCTCAATGTACAAGTCGTCTTTAAACTCCGATTTCCACCAAAGCAAAGCTTCTTCGGCTTGACTTTCACCAACATTCAAAACTTTACTAGGCACTTCACCATATAAATTTCCTGTAAGTACAATGAGGTCTTCTTTGTATTGTTGAATAAGTTGTTTATCAATTCTAGGCAAATAATAAAATCCATCAACAAAAGCATGTGAAGACAATTTCGCTAAATTATGGTAGCCATTTTTATTCTTTGCAATAAGAACAATTTGATAGCCATTATCTTTTCTGGTTTTATCTAAGTGATCTTCACAAACAAAAAACTCACAACCAATAATAGGTTTAATTTCTTTTAATCGTGTTGGTTCACCTTGTTCTATGGCCTCAGCGTTTTTAGTTTTTACACTCTTATTATGATTATTAATTGCCTTTACAAAATGAAAAGCCCCCATCATATTTGCATGATCTGTAAGTGCAACAGCAGACATATTATGTTCTGCGGCCGAAGCCACTAAATCTTGAATACTTATAGTAGATTGTAATACTGAAAACTGAGAATGGTTATGTAGATGAGCAAAATCGACAGCTTCTAAAGCCGAAACGTTTTGTTTTAAATCTTCTGAAGAGAGGTCACTAACTTGAGCCTGTTGTAGCCTTTCATTAATCTTAGCGCTTTCCTGCTTGAGATTAATATGTTTCAAGCCTATAAGCTGAATTGTTTTAGGATTGGCTTCAGAAAATTTCTGAAAATAATCAGGCTGTACATCAAGCTGTTCTTTGGTGTACTCGCCTCGACGAATCAGTTCAAAAAAGCATCGTGTTGTTGCTTCCACGTCAGCGGTTGCATTGTGTGCTTCAGCAAAAGGTTGTTGAAATAAAAACTGGTGTAATTCAGTTAAAGTTGGTAATTTAAATTTCCCTCCTCGGCCTCCAGGAATTTGACACAGACTAGCCGTATGCTCTGTACAAGTATCTAATATTGGTAATTCTTGCAACTGGTTAGCTATATCTTCACGAACAAACTCAGCTCCCATAATATTTAAGTCAAATCCCACATTTTGACCTACAACAAATTTGGTTTTGCTCAGTGCCTCATTGAATTTCTCTAAAACCTCTAACAGTGGTGCTCCTTGCTCTTGCGCTAGCTCTGTTGAAATCCCATGAATTTTCTCAGCATCATAAGGGATATTGAAACCTTCAGGTTGCACTAAATAGTCTTGATGTTCTATACAATTCCCAAGGGCATCGTGAAGTTGCCATGCAATTTGTATGCATCGAGGCCAATTATCTGTATCAGTAATTGGTGCATCCCATCGCTTAGGTAAGCCAGTAGTTTCAGTATCAAAAATTAAGTACATAGAGTCTGTTCTTCAAAATAAATAAGGAGGTTAAAAATAAGAAAAATTGACCTTCTAATTTGTTTAAAGTTATAAACAGTTGTAAACAAAAAAGCACAACATAAATGTTGTGCTTTTTTGTATTATTTACTATTTCACTTAGTTACATGTAGAGCCACTAGACTCTAAAGCCTCAATGTAAAATTCAAAACTAACACCACCTAAATCAACTGTAGTAGTAGACCCTCCAGTAGTTACATCCATAGTTCCATCGCCATTGTCACAATATTCTGAATCTGGTATAACTCCACCAGTACAGGTTTGACACTCGCCAGGCACTACAATTTCTGAGCAATCAAGTCCATCAATAATGTCTTGAATGACATTAGTTTCATCTCCACAACTCGTAATTTGATTCATTAAAGCAGCAATATAAGCATTACATACTGCTGGGAACTCTTCACTCGCCTCATCTGTTGCATTGTATGTTTCTAATGCAGCGGCAGATGCCGCAACAGATTCGTCACAAGACAATATAGGGTCTACAACTAATCCACCTGTAAATGGAATCCTGTAAAAATGGCCTTCATTAAAGTTAATCTTTTGAAGTCCATCAGGAGTAAAAGCATTAAACCAAAACGTTCCTGTAACTGTATTACGACCATCGACCTCATCAAAACTCTCTATAATAATTTGTCCGTCAGCGGGATACAATTGCACTGAAGGATCTGGCTCATACCTTGTAGAATACTCTAAATCGTTTTCATCAACAAATCTTGCTTCGCTAATTGCATTTTCTCCTAACACATAAGTCCCACGAACATCATCATTAGGCAACAACCAAATAGCTTCAGAATTATAGCCTCCTCTAATAATAATTGCACCATCATCAATATCTACTTGATAATTAGTTGCTCTCCAAAATTGACCATCTTTATTCGCCTGAACTGAAGGGTTATTAAATTCTATTTCTTCTGCACATCCATGAAGTAAAAACACTCCAAGTAAACATATTAATAATTTTCTCATTTCATCTCATTTTTTAAGACTCTAAAAATAAGATAAAAAAAATGATTAACAGAAAACTTTTAAATAAAAAAAATACAGTATCTTTGCGCACTTATTAATAACCCGAGGTCGTGAACCTCAATTAATTAATTATTATGCCTGTAAAAATTAGATTACAAAGACACGGTAAGAAAGGAAAACCTTATTACTGGATCGTAGCAGCAGATGCTCGCGCGAAGAGAGATGGTAAATACCTAGAAAAATTAGGTGCTTACAATCCAAACACAAATCCAGCAACAATTGAATTAAATGTTGATGGTGCTGTAACTTGGTTAGAAAATGGTGCACAGCCAACCGATACTGCAAGAGCTATATTATCTTACAGAGGTGTTATGTTAAAAAAACACTTAAAAGGTGGTGTAGCAAAAGGAGCTTTAACTGAGGAACAAGCTGAAGCTAAATTTAATGCTTGGTTAGAAGAAAAAGCTAATAAAATTGGTTCTAAAACTGATGAATTAGCTAAAGCTGAAGCTGATGCAAAAGCAAAAGCTTTTGAAGCTGAAAAAGCAGCTAACGAAGCTAGAATCGCAGCAGCAGCTCCTGTTGTTGAAGAAGTTGCCGAAGCTGAAGAAGAAGCAAAAGCATCAAACGAAGAAGAATAAAAAAATTATTTTTTATACTTTTAAACTCCGATACATGTATCGGAGTTTTTTATTTAATATTATGAAACATCCATACAATAAATTTAATACTCAAGGATTATGATTAAATGGATGCTACATGTGACCATTGAAAAACAATAAATATAAACACATGAAAAAAGAAGATTGTTTTTTTCTTGGCAAAATTGTAAAAAAATACAGCTTTAAAGGTGAAATCCTTGTAAAACTCGATACAGATGAACCTGAAATATATGATGGACTTGACTCTGTTTTTGTAGATTTAAAAGGCCACCTTGTTCCTTTTTTTATTGAGCATGCACAATTACATAAATCGGAATTACTTCGCATAAAATTTGAAGATGTAGATACTGAAGCTGATGTAGATTCTATTATGAAAAGTAATCTTTATTTGCCCTTAGAGTTTTTACCTAAACTAGATGATGATAAATTTTACTATCATGAGATTATAGGTTTTACTATTGAAGATGTAAACTTTGGGCAAGTTGGCATTATTACTGGTGTTAATGATTCGACTGCACAAGCCCTTTTTGAAATAGATAGAAATGGGATTGAAATTTTAATTCCGATGAATGATCATTTTATTAAGAAAGTCGATAAAGTCAATAAAACTATTACAGTAGAAACACCTGAAGGTCTTATTGATTTATATTTAGAAGAATAGTGTCAGACAAACCTTTTACATTTAAACAATTTAAAGTACAGCAAGACCAATGTGCTATGAAAATTGGCACAGATGCTGTATTGCTTGGCGCATGGGTTTCGCTAAAAAACAATCCTTTTGCTGCTTTAGATATTGGCTCAGGCACAGGTATTCTTGGGCTTATACTAGCCCAACGTAGTCAAGCGGAACTTATTGATGCTATTGAAATAGACACTAATGCCTACGAGCAATGCGTGACGAATTTTGAAAACTCGCCTTGGGCAGATCGGCTTTTTTGTTATCATGCATCTTTGGAAGAGTTTGTTAACGAAATAGACGATCAATATAACCTTATCATTTCTAACCCTCCTTTTTATTCGGAAAATTATAAAACGGAGAACTCTAAACGTGATTTAGCGCGCTTTGTTGACGCCTTACCTTTTAAACATTTAGTTGAAGGCGTCTCAAAATTATTATCTGACGATGGTATATTTTCTGTGGTGCTTCCGTTTAAAGAAGAGGCCTATTTTATTTCTTTAGCTTCAGAAGTCAAACTCATACCTAATAGAATTTTACATGTAAAAGGCTCGCCTTCATCTGAAATAAAGCGTAGTTTGATTGAATTTTCTTTCCACAAAAGTGATATCAAAACAGAAGAGCTTATTATAGAAACCCAAAGACATAAATATACAGAAGCGTATATAAATTTGGTGAAAGATTTCTATCTTAAAATGTAGCATTTTGTTACATTTGCTTTCATTAATAGTTTTTCTATTATTCAATTAAAAATTAAGAGCATAGAGGAATAAATGAAATGAACATTTATTGTGAATGACATCTGACCTCTAAAACTATAACAACAACTAGATGAAACCAGATTTATTTCAAGCACCAGATTATTATAACCTCGATGAGTTGCTAACTGACGAACATAAACTTGTTCGTGATGCCGCTAGAGATTGGGTAAAACGAGATGTATCTCCTATTATTGAAGACTATGCTCAAAAAGCTGAATTCCCTTCTCAAATTATTAAAGGATTAGCCGAAATTGGCGCTTTTGGTCCATATATTCCACATGAATATGGAGGTGCTGGATTAGATCAAATCTCTTATGGGTTAATCATGCAAGAAATAGAACGTGGAGATTCTGGAGTTAGAAGTACAGCTTCTGTACAGTCCTCTTTAGTCATGTATCCTATTTGGAAATATGGAAATGAAGAACAACGCCAAAAATATCTTCCTAAACTAGCTTCTGGTGAATGGATGGGCTGTTTCGGATTAACAGAACCCGACCATGGCTCTAACCCTGGAGGCATGGTGACTAATTTTAAAGATATGGGCGATCATTATCTTTTAAATGGAGCTAAGATGTGGATTTCTAATGCGCCTTTTGCTCAAGTTGCTGTCGTTTGGGCCAAAAATGAAGAAGGCCGAATTCACGGTTTAATTGTTGAGCGTGGTATGGAAGGATTTTCTACTCCAGAAACACACAACAAATGGTCTTTAAGAGCATCTGCTACTGGTGAGCTTATTTTTGACAATGTTAAGGTTCCTAAAGAAAATTTATTGCCTAATAAATCTGGATTGGGCGCACCTCTTGGTTGCTTAGATTCAGCTCGTTTTGGAATTGCTTGGGGAGCAATTGGTGCTGCTATGGACTGTTACGATACTGCTTTACGCTATAGTAAAGAACGCATGCAATTTGGAAAACCTATTGGACAATTTCAATTACAACAAAAGAAATTAGCCGAAATGATTACAGAGATTACTAAAGCACAATTATTAGCTTGGAAATTAGGAGTTATGCGTAATAATGGTACAGCAACTTCTGCTCAAATATCTATGGCTAAACGTAATAATGTAGATATGGCAATAAATATTGCTCGTGAAGCACGACAAATGCTTGGCGGCATGGGGATTTCTGGAGAATACTCAATTATGAGGCATTCAATGAACCTAGAAAGTGTGATTACTTATGAAGGGACACACGATATTCATTTATTAATTACTGGTTTAGATGTGACTGGCTTAAATGCTTTTAAGTAAAATCTCAACGAATGTGAAAATCTAATGGTAGAAATAAAATTTACTACTAACCGGGTTGATATAATTTACAAAAAAGCTTCTCTATATTGAGGAGCATTTTTTTTAATATCCCCTTTAAATATACAATTCTAAAAAAAATTAATGCATAATAAACTAATTATCAACTTTGTATGTTTTTTTTTCATAAATTAGCTCAGCTATTAATCAACCATTCTTGTTTTAAGTACTAATTAATTATTACTTATTCTTATTGTTTTTGATGTATAGTTACCTTTTCTACTAAGCTACCTATTGGTGTTATAAACTAGATATATATCAAGTTTTAAAACCAACTAACCAATGATCAAAAACTACATTTCCACAATTT
This sequence comes from Lacinutrix iliipiscaria, assembly GCF_042686125.1. NCBI lineage: Bacteria > Pseudomonadati > Bacteroidota > Flavobacteriia > Flavobacteriales > Flavobacteriaceae > Lacinutrix > Lacinutrix iliipiscaria. Next base: position 955,808 of record NZ_JBHUOV010000001.1, on the reverse strand, counting down.
TTGTGGTGTTCTTCACAACTATATTTTCATTTTCTCAAACTTTTAATGGGACAACAGGGCCAATAACTGACAACAATTGTGCGACTACACCTAATACGTTTTCAACCACAGTTACAGGTGCAACGTCATCAAATCTGGCACATATCGATATCGATATAACACATACCTATATTGGTGATATCTCATTAACACTAACGCATGTAAATTCTGGAACTTCAGTCGTTTTAGTTAACCCTGATGCAACAGATAATGGAGACAATTATACAAATACCGTTTTTACTAGAGGCTCTAATACTAGTATTACACTTGGTGTTGCACCATATAGAGCCGGGTATTTACCTGAAAACAGCTTAAGTGCTTTTGATAGCCTTGACCCAAATAGCGAATGGTTATTAATTGTTTGTGATGCTTATGAATTTGATACAGGTACACTTAACTCTTGGTCTATTACGTTTGCAGGTTATAATGAAAATGATAATTTTATAGGACCACTTAATTTAATAGTACCTGGTGAGCAATTTTCAGATGATCCTATTACTGCTAATAATACAGGAGCAACAGCTTCTGAAATTAATGATTGGACCAATTTAGATATTCCAACAGGATGTGGCACCATTGATAATGGTGGTTATTTTGGTGGTGATTTATGGTTTGAATCTTGGGCTTCTAATAACGGAACCATAACCATAGAAACTGCTGCCGTTCCTGGTTCTGATGTGACAGATACAGCCATCGCTATTTATGACACATCTAATAACCTCATTGCTTGTAATGATGATAAAAGTGGTTCAGATTTCTTTTCTAAAATTGAAGTAGGCGGATTAAACCCTGGTAGTCCTTACATTGTAAGAGTCTGGGAATTCAATAACAACAACTTTGGTGACTTTCAAATTTCTGCTTACGCTAATGACACTTATGTCCCAGATGATAATTTTGAAAACTACCTAGAAACGCATGATGCTTCTGGAGCTGTCGTACCTCTAGGCGACCCAACAAGTATGGGAAATGGTACAGTTAATGATAATTTTGTACCTACTTCAAAAATTGATACGGTTACACATTTAAATGTTAGTACCCTAGGCATATCAGACCTTACTGGAATAGAAGATTTTATTGCTCTTGAAATTTTAAATGGTGACAATAACAATCTAGCAACCATTAACGTATCGAATAATATTAATCTAAAAAATCTTTCTTTAAGATCAAATTCATTAACTGCCATAAATGTTGATACTAATATTAATTTAGAAGCATTTGACATTACTGCTAATACTGTAACAAATTTAAACCTTAGTCATAATTTAGAATTAAAATATTTATGGCTTATATTAAATAACCTTGGAACTTTAGATGTAACTAATAATAGCGCTTTAGAAACTTTGGATATTAAAGGAATTAATATTAGTGAATTAGATGTAAGTAATAATGTTAGTCTAACCTATTTAGATTGTGGCAATAATAATTTGGAATTTCTAGATCTAACCAATAATATCGTTTTAAATAACCTACGGTGTTTTAATAACCAACTTAGTTATTTAAACGTTGCTAATGGAAATAACACAAGCTTTGTTTATTTTAGAAGTGATGGCAATCCTAATTTAAGCTGTATAGAAGTAGATGATACGACCTACTCGACTACTAATTGGACACTTATTGACCCTACTTCTTCTTTTAGTGAAGATTGTGGCACATACGTTCCCGATGATAATTTTGAAAACTATCTAGAAACCCATGATGCTTCAGGGGCAGTGGTCCCATTAGCAGACCCAACCAGTATGGGTAATGGTATTGCCAACGACAATTATGTGACAACTGCTAATATAAACACAGTAACAACCTTAGATGTAAACGATGAAGATATTGATGATTTAACTGGAATTGAAGACTTTACAAGTCTTACAGTTTTAAATTGTGACAACAATAGTCTGGATACTTTAGATTTGAGTCATAATACTGCGTTAACTGATTTACGATGCAGTGATATGAGCCTAACTTCTCTGGACTTTAGCAATAATACTGCTCTAACTTTTTTGGATTGTTCTTTTAATAATAGTCTAATCACTTTGAATGTTAGCAATAATACCGCGTTAACTTCTTTAGATTGTTCTTATACTAATATAACCACTTTGGATGTGAGCAATAATACTGTATTAACTTCTTTAGATTGTTCTTTTAATAGTAATCTAACCACTTTGGATGTGAGCAATAATACTTCGTTAACTTCTTTAAATTGTAGATTTAATAATCTTAATTCTTTAAATGTTAGGAATAATAATAATGTTAATTTCACTTCTTTTGATAGTAGATCTAATTCTAATTTACAATGTATTCAGGTTGACAACACAGTATACTCAACGACCAACTGGATAAATATAGATCCTCAATCCTATTTTAGTATCGATTGCAACTTTAATAACATTCCTAAAAAAGCTTATACATTAAACGTTGGTCATGATTTTGAAGATCAAGCACAAATTGCAGATAATACCATTGCTACAGCGTCTGAGCTTATAGATTCCTCTATTCCAATACCAACAGGTTGTGGTACTTTTAGTGATTCTGCAGGCTATCTTGGTGGTGATTTATGGTATGAAGTTACCATTCCAGATGACGGGAGTGTTATTATTGAAACAGAATTAAATAGTGGATCTAGTATCGACGACACTGGTTTAGCAGTTTATTCTGGCTTACCAGGGAGCCTTATCCAAATAACTTGTAATGACGATGTTGATATAGATAATAATGATTTTTATTCAATCATCACTTTAACAAATCGTACACCAGGAGAAGTTATTTATGCTCGTGCCTGGGATTATGAAAATAACAACTTAGGCACCTTTAAAATTTCTGCCTATAGAAATCCTGCAATCAGCACGTATGTGCCAGATGATAATTTTGAAAACCACCTAGAAACTCATGATGCTTTAGGAACGGTTGTGCCTCTAGGCGACCCAACAAGTATGGGAAATGGTATTGCTAACGATGATTTTGTGCTTAATAATAGAATTAATACAGTAGATGTTTTAGAAGTATCAAATCAAGATATTTATGACTTAACAGGGATTGAAGGATTTACAAATCTATCTGTTTTGTATTGTCATGACAATTATTTAACAACATTAAATGTCAGTCAGAATTCATTTTTAGTTTATTTGAACTGTTCGATAAATCAATTAACAACATTAGATGTCAGTCAGAATTCAGATATAATTTCATTGCATTGTTTCGGAAATCTACTAGAAAACTTAAATATTAACAACAATTTCAACACTAGTTTATTAGAGTTAGTTGTTAACTTCAACCCTAATCTCACTTGTATTCAAGTAGATAATCAGAGCATTGCAAACGACTGGAATAATGTAATTAATACGCCAATCAACTTTTCTGTTGACCCTCAAACCCAATTTAGTGCCAATTGTGGGGAGGTTGTTGTAGAAGCCTCTGCGTATTTACAAGGTGCCTTTTTAAACCCTCGTGTTGGTGAAGAAGCTTTTATGCGTGACGATTTACGCGCCAATGGCTATTTACCATCAACCTCACCTTATGCAGATAATGCGCCTCTTATTGGCACACCTTTTAGTACGATTGGCACAGATGCCATTGTAGATTGGGTTTGGGTAGAGTTACGTGATGATACAGATAACACTCTAGTCATAGAAGGGCAATCTGCTCTTTTACAACGCGATGGTGATATTGTCGCTCCAGATGGTGTGAGCCCATTAGTATTTTCACAACAGGCCAAACATTATAATGTGGTGCTAAAACACCGTAATCATGTTGGCGTAATAACAAGTCTTAAGCAACCTTTCCCGCTTAATCAGACACAAAATTATATGAATGGAAGCACGACTGTTTTAGGCGCGAATGCTTTAGTTAACATGAGCGGAACCTTTGCTTTATGGACTGGTGATGTTGGTGGTGATGGTCAAATTAAATTTTCTGGCTCTAATAATGATGCCAATGCCATAAAAGATGGCGTCCTTGACGATCCTGCTAACGGCTTTAACTCGGCGACATTTACATCGTCTGGATATTTAAATTATGATTTAAATATGGATGGTAACGGAAAATTCTCTGGCGCTAACAACGACGGAAATATTATTAAAGACAATGTCTTATCTCACCCAGGAAATGGGTTTAATTCACCAACTTTTACTATTAATAGTGCAGTACCTCAAGATTAATCTAAACCACTTATTATAAAATTTATATATTTACCATTATGAAAAAAAATTATTTAATTATTATTCTAACATTGACAACCATTTTTAGTTACGCTCAAAGCTATGAATTTGGTATAATACATGTTTCTAATTATGACTTTAAAATCGTAGCCATTCCAGATTTTGATTCCTCTGGAAATACAGATGCTTCTGATGTTGGTTTTACATTAGTACTTCCTGCTGGCGCTGATGATGTCGCTAATCAAGTAGGTTTATTAACAGGAAGACCATGGGATGTTCAGCAATATGACGCCGCTTTTTTAACAGGTCTTGGTTTAGGTGATGGTTCAAAAGATGTATTTCAATTTAATTTACCACCAGGACAAAGTATTCTAGCTCATACCTCTGGACAACAAATAGACTTAGTAAGTTTTCAAATAACGAATAACCCTACTTCTGGCGAAATGTATTTTCTTTTAAATTCTGACCCTATTGCAATGGGAGCTGGAGGCGTTTTAGATAGCTTTTACAACTCTAATATTGATGCCACATCAACTCAAGATTACTTTTCTTCGCCTGCGGCTGGACTAGATAGCTTTATGTTCTCTACGCTTACTGTTGAAGACATCACACTGGATAATGCAAGCATTCAGATTTATCCGAATCCAACTTCTGAGCTTATTAATATCTCGTCATCTTATCAAATTCAATCAACGCAATTATTTGATATCACAGGTAAACGTGTTCTTGAAACAAAGCAAACCAATCAAATTCGTGTCAATCAACTACCTGTTGGTGTGTATTTGCTTAAAGTATATACTTCCAATGGACATCTAACAAAAAAGATTATTATAGAATAACCAATTATAAAAGTATAAAAAAGCGAGCTTAAAAGGTTCGCTTTTTTTATGCTTTTTAATTACATTTACTTTATGTTTTCAGCAAAAAAACGATTAGATAAAGCCTACAATGATTCAAAAATTGTTGACTTTGACGATAATTCTAAATTTATCCTATTTAGCGATTGTCATCGAGGTGACAATAGTTTTGCTGATGATTTTGCCAACAACAGAAACATATACTTTCATGCCTTAAAACACTATTATGCAGAAGGCTTTAATTATTGTGAAATTGGTGATGGTGATGAACTTTGGGAAAACTTGTCCTTTACACCTATTCTAGAAGCACATAAAAATGTGTATATGCTCATGAAACTTTTTCATGAGCAAAACAGACTGCACATGATTTGGGGAAACCACGACATGGTATATAGAGACCCTGAGTATGTTAAGAAAAATTTATCGACTTATTTTGACCCAAAAATTGGAGAAGATGTCGCACTCTTTACCAATATTAAATATCATGAAGGTATTATTTTAAAGCACACCAAAACTCAGCAAGAATTGTTTTTAACTCATGGTCACCAAGCAGATTGGTGGAATTACACGTTTTGGAAATGGAGCCGTTTTATGGTTCGTGTTTTATGGAAACCATTAAATGTTATGGGAATTGCAGACCCTACAAGTCCAGCAAAAAACTACAAAGAATTAATTAAAGTAGAGCGTCGCACCAAAAAATGGATTATCGAAAACAATAACCTCATTACCATTGTTGGTCATACACATAGACCGCGTTTTCCAGAACCAGGCGATATTGCTTTTTTTAATGATGGAAGCTGCGTACATCCTCGCAGTATTACAGGAATAGAAATTGAAAATGGTGCCATTTCATTAATCAAATGGCAAATTGCAACGAGTGAGGATGGCACACTCAAAATAGTAAGAGTTTTACTTGAAGGCCCTAAAAAATTAATCGATTATAAAACAGAATAATTAGTTTTTGGGCGTTCCCTTTTTTCAAAAGGTCAGGCTTTACATTATATCTTTTTATGTCTTCTCCATCCTATTTCAAAACAAACACAAGAACAAACATAAAAAGGATGCCATTTCAATCCTTAACGCAAGGCTTAGGTTTAATATTTAACTTTCTGGAGCTAGCTCAATTTCCAAACCTTCCATTTCAGGTGTTATTTGTATTTGACAGCCTAATCGCGAATTGTCTTTCACATGGAACGCTTCACTTAACATGGCTTCTTCATCGTCTTGCATCTCTGGCAATTCATGATTAGAATTGACATAGCATTGACAAGAAGCGCACATGGCCATACCACCACAAATACCAATGGTACCTTCTGGAGCAAGTTCATAAGAACGTACCACTTCCATTAAGTTCATAGCCATATCTGTAGGTGCTAACACCTCATGAATGACACCATCACGATCTGTGATTTTAATATTTACGTCTTGTTCCACTATTCTATTTTTTTAACCACTGCTTTTGGCGCTTCTTTTCGTGTACCATCAAAACCATCAATACCACTTACAGTGGTATATTTTAACACATACCGTTTTCCTGGATTTATAATTTGATAAGCCGCTTGACACATTAATGTGGCTTCATGAAAACCGCATAAAATTAATTTTAATTTTCCAGGATAGGTATTCACATCACCTATGGCGAAAATACCAGGAATATTCGTTTGGTAATCTAGAGCATTATTAACTTTAATCGCATTTTTTTCAATTTCTAGTCCCCAATTTGCAATTGGCCCTAGCTTTGGCGATAAGCCAAATAGAGGGACAAAATGGTCACACTCTAACTCAAATTCTTTTTCGATATGCTCCGCTTGTTTAACCACTATTGCTTTCACCTGGTGATCGCCTACAATACCTACAACTTCTGCAGGAGTGATTAAATTAATCTTCCCTGCATTTTTTAATTCTTGTACTTTTTCAACAGAATCTAAATGGCCACGAAATTCATTTCGTCTGTGAATTAAAGTTACTTCGCTAGCCACATCACTTAGAAAAATACTCCAATCTAAAGCAGAATCACCTCCACCAGCAATAACTACTTTTTTATTTCTATAGATTTCTGGATCTTTTATAATGTATTCTACACCTTTATCTTCAAAATCTGTAATATTATGAATCAATGGCTTTCTAGGCTCAAAACTTCCTAATCCACCAGCAATTGCTACTACAGGAGCATGGTGTTTTGTTCCTTTATTGGTGGTTACAATAAAGGTACCATCGTCTTGTTTCTCTATCGTTTCGGCACGTTCTCCTAGGGTAAATCCTGGCTCGAATTGCTTGCATTGTTCTAATAACTTATCGGTTAAATCGCCTGCAAGAATTTCTGGATAGGCGGGAATATCGTAAATAGGTTTTTTAGGATAAATCTCTGAGCATTGTCCGCCAGCCTGAGGAAGTGCATCGATTAAATGGCATTTTAATTTGAGTAAGCCTGCTTCAAAAACAGTAAAAAGTCCAGTTGGGCCTGCGCCAATTATAAGTATGTCTGTTTTAATCATATAAATACCCTTAAAAATGGGTGCTTTTTATTTTAACTTTAACTCTGCAAAGTTCTATTTTTTATCTTTTAGTTTTTATGACATTTGTCAGTTTGCGTGAAGGATTGAGGCTTTGTTGGAGCTCTTTTTACTTTACTATAGACCTATCGATTGCGCTCAAGGTGACAGTAAAAAAGCGACTGCCGAAAGCCTGACCCTTGTGGTCACGCCCAACTAAGATTCAATATTAATAACCTGTTCTATCTGAGGCGCATACTTTTTAATGGTCATTTCTACACCAGATTTAAGCGTCATTTGATTGACACTGCATCCAACACAAGCGCCTTGTAATTGGACCTTTACCAACTTATCGTCTTCGATAGACAATAACGAAATATCGCCTCCATCGCTTTGCAAAAAAGGGCGAATTTCATCTAGGGCTTTTTCTATATTAAGCCTTAATTCTTCTGAACTCATATGCTATTTTTTAACAGCTGAACAGCCAGCCATAGTTGTTATTTTAATCGCCTCGGTTGGAGGTAATGTGTCATTTCTTCGCACGACTTCCTGAACTACATTTTGAGTAAGCTTTTCAAAAGCTTGTTCTAAAATTGTTGCTGTTTGTAATGCTGCAGGACGACCAACATCACCTGCTTCTCTAATACTTTGCACTAATGGAAGATGACCTAAAAATGGCACCTTTAAGTCTTCGGCAAGGTTCTTTGCGCCTTCTTTTCCGAAGATATAATATTTATTGTTTGGTAATTCTTCTGGTGTAAAGTAAGCCATATTCTCAATAATACCTAAAACAGGGACTTGAATACTATCTTGCTGAAACATCGCGACGCCTTTTTTAGCATCTGCTAAAGCGACATTTTGAGGTGTACTCACCACAACAGCGCCTGTAATTGGAAGCGATTGCATAATACTTAAATGAATGTCTCCTGTACCAGGAGGTAAGTCTATTAACATAAAATCAAGTTCGCCCCAATGCGCATCAAAAATCATTTGGTTTAAGGCTTTAGCAGCCATTGGTCCTCGCCACACGACAGCCTGATCTGGTTTTGTAAAAAACCCAATAGACAAGACCTTAACACCATAGTTTTCTACAGGCTTCATTTTAGATTTGCCATCGATATTAACCGCCAAAGGCCGTTCGTTTTCGACATCAAACATGATAGGAATTGAAGGTCCGTAAATATCGGCATCTAGAACACCAACTTTAAAGCCCATTTTGGCTAATGACACTGCTAAGTTTGCAGTGACTGTAGATTTCCCTACACCACCTTTTCCTGAAGCAATAGCCACAATATTTTGAATGCCAGGAATTGATTTCCCTTTAATAACGTTGGTTGCCGCTTTTGCAGGAGCCTCAACTTTAATGTTGATTTTTATTTTAGCTTTTTCATACACTTTTTCATGTATGGTTTTAAGGATATCGACTTCTGTTCTCTTTTTGGCTTGAAGGCTTGGGTTTTTTATAGTAATATCTACAATAACTTCATCGCCAAAAGTAATCACGTTTGTGATGGCGCCACTCTCTACCATATTTTGTCCTTCTCCAGGCACTGTAATGGTTTCAAGGGCTTTATATATGTCTTGTTTATTCAACTTCATGCTCTCAATTTAGATTAATTCTAAAGTGCAAATATACAGCGAAATGTTTAGAATTAGAAACCCTTTTATTGAAATGATTGATGGTTTAATTTACTTTCACTTTCGTCTTAGATGATACCTTTGAAAATGAAGCTGAAATTTATTTCGATCCATCCGAATGCAGTACAAAACGGATTTTCTAAAAAAGTGTGTAAAAACTAATTAAAGCTCTTTTGCAGGATCCCAAAACAAGGCTTCAAAATCTTGAATTTGGTTGTCTATAACTTTAACACCTTCATTTTCTAAAAGTTGTTGCATGAGATTAGTGCCATCAAAATGAAATTTGCCAGTCAGTAAGCCTTTTCTATTCACCACACGATGTGCTGGTACATCTTTGCCTCCTGAACCGTTCATCGCATAACCCACCATGCGTGCGCTTTTTGCTGCACCTAAGTATTTTGCAATAGCACCATAACTCGTTACGCGACCATAAGGAATTAACTTGGCAACTTGATAAACTTTGTCGAAGAAATTTAAAGTTTTTTCTTGCATTACATTTCTTTAATAATATTAACCAAAGTAATAATAGAAATAACTCCTGTTACTGTTCCTATAAGATAATTCATGCTTTTTTGAGAAGTCAGCGTCTTGCTTTTAATTTTATCGAAAAAGAAAATATAAAAATAAAAAGCGACAAAACTTCCCATGGTAGCTCCAGCAACATAAGAGATAATACTAGTTTTTTCGAAATCCATCCAACCAAATGAGGCTACAGTTATACTCATGTACGCATAATATGGAATTGGAAACACATTTAATGCCGAAAGCAACATGCCTTGAAAAAAACGACTCTTTTTACTCTTTACTTTGAGTTCGGCTTTGGGTTTATCTTCACTTTTAGCAATGACTAAAAAGTAAATCGTAATTAATACAAAAATGACGAATGCGACGCGTTGCAGAACATCTACAACATCTTGATGATTACTTAAATAACGTGCAAAAAGAGTCCCAATATAAGTTTGAAAAACAATAATAACACAAGCACCTATAGAAAAGGTAATTCCTCTAGCATAACCATCTTTTAGGCTAATTTTAGCAGCAGTCATGTTGAGTAATCCAGGAGGAACTACACCAACCAATGCAACGACAAACCCAATAAAAAAGACGATAGTAATATTCAAACTATTTTAATTTAAATCTAATATACGTAATTGCTTTGTCTTCTTTAAGATATTGACTTTCGTAATAGGTTTGTATGTTGGTTACTTCTTCTGGACTCCCTTCTTGTTTATACACATTATGATTTGCATATAGCACCTCATGGCCTTCGCCATGCAACAGCCCTAAAGTATAACCATGCATAAACTCGCTATCTGTTTTAAGGTTCACCACACCTTCTGGTTTAAGAATGTTTTTATAGCGTTGTAAGAATGTGGTATTCGTCATTCTATGCTTCGTACGCTTATATTTAATCTGTGGATCTGGGAACGTAATCCAAATTTCATCGACTTCATTTTGAGCGAAGACGAATTCAACTAGTTCTATTTGGGTACGAATAAAAGCCACATTAGGTAAGTTCTCTTCAATAGCTGTTTTTGCACCTCGCCAGAATCGTGCTCCTTTGATATCGATACCAATGAAGTTTTTATTTGGATATATTTTTGCCAAAGCCACACTGTACTCTCCTTTACCGCAACCCAATTCTAAAATTAATGGGTTACTATTCTTAAAAAAAGAAGCATTCCACTGTCCTTTTAATTTATAGTCTTGCTCAACAAGTTCTTCTCTTGTTGGTTGAAACACATTCTTAAAGGTCTCGTTTTCTTTAAAGCGTTTGAGTTTATTTTTACTTCCCACGATTAATTTAATCTTTTGGCAAAATTAAGGAAATATAGCGAGCCTATATTATGCTTATCTTTGAATTTTAGATAAAATTTTGCGTGAGGGATTGCAGTGGTATCCTTTTTTATGCTGAACCTTGTTTAGTATAAAAAAGATTTAACGTAAAGCCCGACGAAGACCATGAGTTAACATGGTCTTGGTCACGCCCAAAAACACATATGAAAAAAAGAATTCTTGTTGCACCTTTAAATTGGGGTTTAGGTCATGCGACGCGCTGCATACCGATTATTCATGCGCTTTTACATCATCATTTTGATGTTGTCTTAGCTAGTGATGGTGTTGCTTTAGATTTATTAAGAAAAGAATTTCCAGATTTAGACACGGTTGAGCTCCCGAGCTATAATATTACTTATGCTAAAAATTCGCAGCTTTTTAAATGGAAATTACTAAAGGGTTCTCCTAAATTAATAAAAGCGATTAAAGCTGAAAAGAAAGCTGTAAAAACGATTATTAAAGCGTATAAAATTGATGGTTTAATTAGTGATAACAGGTTAGGTGTGCACAGTAAGAGCATCCCTTGTGTGTTTATGACGCATCAATTACAAGTTTTAAGTGGAAATACAACTTGGCTAAGCACTAAAATGCATCAAAAAATCATTAAACAATATGATGAATGCTGGGTTCCTGACAACAAAAATGACACTAATTTAAGCGGTAAGCTTGGCCATGTTTCTATAGATGAAATGACTATTAAATATCTTGGACCTATAAGTCGATTTTCTAAAAAAAATACAAAAGTTATTTATGATTTATTGGTGTTATTATCTGGTCCAGAACCTCAGCGTAGCTTATTAGAAGATACATTATTAAAGAGATTAAAAGACTTTCGAGGTCAGGTGCTTTTTGTAAGAGGTGTTGTTGAGAAAGTACAATCAAGAATTGTAAATGATAATATTGTAATCTACAATTTTATGACGAGTACTGAACTTGAGCAAGCCATAAATGAAAGTGCTATGGTCTTATCACGCTCTGGTTATACTACAATTATGGATTTAGCTAAACTAGAGAAAAAAGCTTTTTTTATTCCAACTCCTGGTCAATATGAACAAGAATATTTAGCACAGCGATTAGATGATTTAAGTATGGTGCCAAGTTGTAAACAAGCTGATTTTACACTAGATATGTTAAACCGTGTAAGTAGAAGTCGAGGTTTAAAAAACGCTGACTACCAGATTAACTACAAAAAACTATTCGGTCTTTTCAAGGGTAAATGAAAATTCGCTTCCAACTTCTAATTCACTTTCGACATATATTTTTTCGTCGTGAGCTTCTATAATGTGTTTTACAATGGCCAGTCCTAATCCAGAGCCACCAACTTTACGAGAACCGCTTTTATCGACGCGGTAAAAACGTTCGAATAAGCGCGGAATGTGTTGTTTTGCGATACCTTCGCCATTATCGGTAACACGAACAATGACTTTGTTTTTTATAAGGTTTTCAATACTAACTTCCGTTGTTCCTTGAGATCTTCCGTATTTTATAGAATTTACAATAAGATTCGTAAGCACTTGTTGAATGCGTTCTTTATCTGCTTTAACATAAATTGGATTTTTATAATCTAAATCAAATGTCAAGCTAATTTGCTTTTTACTCGCTTTCATTTCAAAAAGTTCAAAAACACTTTGAACGAGTTCAACGATATCGAAAGTTTCTATATTTAACCTTAAATCGCCAATCTCTAACTTAGTTATCATATCTAAATCTTTAACAATATAGATAAGTCGTTCGACGCCTTTATTCGCATTATTTAAATATTTATCTCGAACAGCTTTGTCTTTAATAGCGCCATCTAACAAGGTAAGAATATAGCCTTGCACAGTAAACAAAGGGGTTTTGAGTTCGTGAGATACATTCCCTAAAAATTCTTTTCGATATTCCTCACGAACTTTCAGGGTTTCTATTTCTAACTTTCGGTCTTTGGCGTATTTATCTATTTCTTCTGTTAGGGTCGCCATGTCTGTAGTAATTCTATTTTTACGTAAACTAGAAGACTCTAAAAGCGTTAAGTCATCGTATATTTTTTTTACACGTTTGTAAATGAATTGTTCTACACGATATTGAATGATGATAAAAGAGGACACATAGCAAGTCAGTGCAATAAATACAATCTGTATCCAATCTACAGCATAAAATTTATACAAAAAAACACTCATTAAGAGCGTTAGAAAAATAGTGATGTATAGTGCTGTTTTAAAAGCAAACTTATACGTCTTTTTTAATTGTCTTTGCATTAATCTACGAACTTATAGCCTACACCTTTAACGGTTTTAAAGTAATTGTCGCCTATTTTTTCTCTAAGTTTTCTAATATGCACATCTATGGTTCTTCCGCCAACAACGACTTCATTTCCCCATACTTTGTCAAGAATATCTTCGCGCTTAAAAACTTTACCTGGCTTAGATGCTAGTAAAGATAATAATTCAAATTCTTTTCGTGGTAAAATAATTTCTTTTCCTTTAAGTTCTATTTTATATTCATCTCTGTTAATAACGAGACTTCCTATTTTTACAACATTAATTTCGGTATCATCTTCTTTAAAGCGTCTTAATAAAGCTTTTACTTTACTCACTAAAACTTTTGGCTTAATAGGTTTTGTGATATAATCGTCTGCGCCAGCATCAAAACCAGCCATTTGTGAATAATCTTCACCTCTAGCGGTTAAAAAAGTAATAATCGTATTGTTTAGGCTATCTATTTTACGGATTTGTTCGCAGGCCTCTATGCCATCCATTTCAGGCATCATAACGTCAAGTATAATAAGGTGAGGATGTTCCTTTTTTGCTTTCTTAACAGCTTGTATTCCGTTTTCGGCAGTTAGGACTTGATAGCCTTCAGAAGTTAGGTTATAACCCACAATTTCGAGAATATCTGGTTCATCATCTACCAATAGGATTTTTATGTCTTTCTTCTTCATTAATTTTAAAGTTAGTTTTAAGATGAAGTAAAGATAAAATTAATCATAAAGATACACACAAACTTTACACACAAATAACAATAAGGTAATATTGAAATTTATTTCGCAGAGGCACTTTAATTAAAAGACATATTTTACATTACAAAACTGATAACTAAGCCAATAAAGCATGTTAAATAATTGTAAAAAGGTATTTATTTTATGTGTTTATCATCGTTTAAACCTATATTCTCCTTATATTTGTAGTCTTAATTTATATTTATAAAAAAACAATTATGAAAAAAATTTACTTTTTATTCGCATTATTAATTAGTGCAGTGTCTTTTGGTCAAACTTCAGACTTATATTTTAGTATGTATGGAGAAGGATCAAGTAATAATAAATTTTTAGAAATTTATAATGGTACTGGAGCAGCTGTCAATCTAGACAACTATGCTTTTCCAAATGTATCTAATGCTCCAACAACAGCTGGTGAGTATGAATTTTGGAATACTTTTCCAGAGGGAACGATGTTAGCTGATGGTGATGTTTTTGTTATTGCTCATTCAAGTGCTGATACAGCAATTACAGATGAAGCAGATATGTTGTTCAACTTTTTAAGTAATGGTGATGATGGTTTTGCTTTAGTTGCAAATGATGGAACATGGGATGATGCTGATATGGATGATCAAGTAGATCCAGGTGAAATGACTGGATTTACAATTTTAGACTGGATAGGAACTTGGCAAGGTGATGGTCCATGGGACGTTGCTGGAGTTTCAAATGCTACAACAGACAATACTCTAACAAGAAAATCTTCTGTTTGCGGACCAAATAATGATTGGGCTGATTCTGCAGGTGTTGACGCTGACTCTTCTGAATGGATTGTTGGAGCAAGTGATTCTGGTTGGGGAAATATAGGTGCATTTTCTGGTTGTTTAAGTGATCCTGTTTTAACAATTGGCGCACCAGCTGATATGGCAGTTTTCCCTTCTGGTACTACAAATGTTGATTTATCAGTTTCTGTAGAAAACTTTATTGTTGGTGATCCTGGCGCAGGCATTGATGGCCATATACATTGGACTATTAATGGTGTAGCTCAACCAATGAAATATGATGTTGATGATGAAATGATTGCAACTGTTGATGGAGAAACTTATGTGGTTTTTATGCAATTAGTAGATAATTCTCATACACCAATAACTCCTGCGGTTAATGCTACGGTTACATTTTCTGTTGCATTTCCTTGTGATTTGTTTTTAGGAACATTAGACGCTGTTTGTGATACTGAAACAAGTGGTGTAGATAATTATACAGCATCAATTGAATTTACTGGTGGTGGGTCTTCTACTTACACTATCGATACTGGTGGTGTTGGTTCTGTAGGAGGTGATAATCCTTCGGTTATGACTGATGGTACCATATTGATTAATGATATTCCTGAAGGCACAAACGTTACTGTAACGGTAACTGGAGATTCAGCTGATAGTAGCTGTGACTTAAGTAGAACAATTAATAGCCCTGTATGTATAGGAACACTTGTATGTCCGAATGTTGGTGATATTATTGTGACTGAAATCATGAAGAACCCAAATGCTGTAGCTGATGGTCTAGGTGAATATTTTGAAGTTTATAATACCACAGGAAGCCCAATTGATATGCAAGGTTGGGATATTACTGATGCTGACGGAGAGTCTCATACTATTGCTGCTACATTAATCGTACCTGCTTCAGGCTATGCTGTATTAGGAATTAACAGTGATTTTGCAACTAATGGAGGTGTAAATGTAGATTATCAATACTCTAGTTATACCTTATCTAATGGTGATGATGAAGTACAATTAGAATGTTCAGGAACTATAATAGATGCTGTAGCTTATACAGATGCAGATTTCCCTGATACTACTGGAACTTCTATGGAGCTTATAGATACTGCTTTTGACGATGTAAGTAATAATGATGGAATGAATTGGCAAAATTCTACGACTGATATAGGTTTAGGAGATTTTGGAACTCCTGGAGCTCCAAACTCATTATCTGTAGATTCTTTTGATTTGTCTTCTTTTAATGTATATCCTAATCCAACTTCAACTGGAATAGTAAATATTACAAGCTCTAAAAATGAAGCGATCTTAGTTAGTGTTTATGATATTCTTGGAAAACAAGTTCTTAATCAAACTATCACTAACAATGTGTTAAACGTTTCTCGTTTAAATAGTGGGGTTTATATTCTTAAAATGTCTCAAAATGGAAATGTATCGACTAAGAAATTAGTGATAAAATAGTTTCTATTTTTCAACATATAAAAAGCGCTGCCAATTGGTAGCGCTTTTTTATTTTATCTATTTTTGTTTTATAAAACATGATCAATTCAAAAGACATATTTAGCATTAATACTGATGCTGAATTTGAAAATATAGCATTACGCATTTTCAAGTTTCAGTTTGAGAATAATTCTGTCTATCGGTCGTTTTGTGATTTATTATATAAGCATCCAAGTGATGTGAAACGCATTGAAGACATTCCATTTCTTCCTATTCAATTTTTTAAATCGCATCAGGTGTTATGTTCAAATAAAAATATTGTCCAAACATTTACGAGTAGTGGAACAACAGGAAGTGTAACAAGTAAACATCATATTTCAGATATATCAATTTATGAAAACAGTTTTAGAAGTGGTTTTAAACAGTTTTATGGAAATATCAAGGATTATACTGTTCTTGCTTTATTGCCTAGTTATTTAGAGCGTGAAGGCTCTTCTTTAGTCTATATGGTAGATGATTTAATAAAACAATCTCATAAACCTAAAAGCGGTTTTTATTTAGATCAACTTTCTTCATTAACAAATACGCTTGAAACTTTAGATCAGCAAGGAGAAAAGGTATTACTCATTGGTGTTTCTTTTGCTCTATTAGATTTAGTGGAAGTCCATCAGTTTCAATTAAAAAACACTATAATTATGGAAACAGGTGGCATGAAAGGTAAACGAAAGGAATTGATTCGAGATGAATTACATGCAATTTTAAAAGAAGGCTTTGGTGTAAATACTATACATAGCGAATACGGCATGACCGAATTATTAAGTCAAGCTTATTCAAATGGAAATGGTTTTTTTAATTGCCCTAATTGGATGCGTGTTTTAACTCGTGATACAGAAGATGCATTAACCATACAAAGCCCTAAGAAAACTGGAGGACTAAATATTATAGATTTAGCAAATATTTACTCCTGTTCCTTTATAGCTACTCAAGATTTGGGTCGAACACACAATAATCGGTCTTTTGAAATTTTAGGACGATTTGATCAAAGTGATATTCGTGGTTGTAACCTTATGGTATTGTAAGTAAACCTATAAAAATACGACTAACACAGTACTAGAATTTTTTTTTAGTTGATTGGTTAGTTTTTTGAAGCCTGGCTGCTAATAGCAGTCAGGCTTTGAATTTAAACAACCTTAATAATATATGTATTTCGTTTCCCTTTGTTGATGACAACATAGGTATTATTAATTAAATCTTGTGTAGTAATTTTATAATCTTCAGTTACTTTTTCTTTGTTTACAGAAACTGAATTCTCTTTTAAAGCACGACGTGCTTCACCATTTGATGCTAAGAAGTTCGTTTGTGCAGATAGCGCTGCAATCATATCTAAACCGCCTTCAATTTCTTGTTTAGAAACTTCAGCTTGAGGTACACCTTCAAAAACATCTAAAAAGGTGTTTTCATCTAAAGTATTGATATCTTCTTTAAAGGATTTGCAAAATAAAATATTAGATGCACGCTCAGCATTTTCAAAATCGCTTTTAGAGTGCACTAAAATTGTTACTTCTTCTGCTAAACGTTTTTGTAACAGACGTAAATGTGGCATTTCTTTATGTTCAAGAACCAAAGCTTCAATTGTCTTTTGATCTAAAAAAGTAAATATCTTAATATATTTTTCTGCGTCTTCATCACTGGTATTTAACCAAAACTGATAGAACTTATAAACAGAAGTTTTATCGGCATCTAACCAAACGTTTCCACTTTCACTTTTCCCAAATTTAGAACCATCTGCTTTAGTGATTAACGGACAAGTCATAGCAAAGGCTTTAGCCTCTTCACCTACATTCATGCGTCTTACTAATTCGGTTCCAGTTGTTATATTTCCCCATTGATCACTTCCTCCCATTTGCAATAAACAATTATGGTTTTTATGTAAATGATAAAAATCATAGCCTTGAATAAGCTGATAGGTAAACTCTGTAAAAGACATTCCAATACTGCCTTCTTCGCCACTTAAACGCTTTTTTACAGAGTCTTTAGACATCATGTAGTTTACTGTAATACGCTTTCCAACATCACGAGCAAAATCAATAAATGAAAATGTTTTCATCCAGTCATAATTATTCACTAAAACTGGTGCATTTTTTTCTTTTGAATTAAAATTCAAAAATCGAGACAATACCTTTTTTATACCATCCACATTATGATTAAGTGTTTCCTCATCTAATAAATTACGTTCATCACTTTTACCAGAAGGATCTCCAATCATTCCTGTTGCGCCACCAACCAATGCTATAGGTTTATGTCCAGCTTTTTCTAAATGCATTAATAAAATAATAGGAACCATACTGCCAATATGTAAAGAATCAGACGTAGGATCAAAACCAATATAGGCTGTGGTCATCTCTTTATTTAATTGTGCTTCCGTTCCAGGCATGATATCATGTACCATTCCACGCCACGTTAATTCTTCTACTAAATTATAGTTCATTTTCTGTTTATTATTCTAAAGTGCAACAAAGATATGTTTATCAAACAAAAGAGAAAAGCGAATACCAAAAAAGACTATTTTTGTTTTATGATTTTAGTTACAGGAGGAACAGGATTAGTAGGTTCGCATTTACTTTTTGAATTGGCAAGTAGTAACCAAAACGTTCGTGCTATATATAGAACTAAGCAAAAACTTGAAGTCGTAAAAAAAGTGTTTTCTTATTTTTCTGATGACGCTGATTTACTTTTCAATAAAATTGACTGGGTAGAAGCTAATATACTTGATATTCCTGCTTTAACTGAGGCTTTTCAAAACATAAACTACGTCTATCATTGTGCTGCATTCATTTCTTTTGACCCAAAAGATTATTATGAGTTAAGACAAATTAATATTGATGGTACCGCGAATATTGTTAATTTAAGTGTTGCAAACAGCATTAAAAAACTATGCTATGTAAGTTCAATTTCTACTTTAGGAACTTGTGATGATCATAGTTTAATTAGTGAAGAAACTTATTGGAGTCCAGAAGCAGATAATAGTGTTTATGGCATTACAAAGTATGGCGCAGAAATGGAGGTTTGGCGAGGAACTCAAGAAGGACTAGGCGCTGTAATTATTAACCCTGGATTAATAATAGGTGCTGGTTTTTGGGAGTCTGGAAGTGGCATGTTATTTACAAAAGTACATCGAGGTTTATCGCATTATGTTACTGGAACCTCAGGTTATGTTAGTGTTAAAGATGTTATTAAGTGCATGACGCAACTCATGGAAAGTAAAATTATAAACGAACGCTTTATTGTGGTTTCTGAAAATTTAAGCTTCAAACAGTTTACAGAAATGGCATCAAAGTATTTAATGGTGAAAGCTCCGAAGAAATCTGTAACGCCTTTAATGCTAAAAATAGCTTGGCGATTTGATTGGCTAAAAAGCTTTATAACTGGTAAGCCCAGAAGCTTAACAAAACAGAATGCCAATACTGCATTAACAATAACTAATTATAATAATAATAAAATTGTTGAGGCACTAAACTTTAGCTTTACACCTATTAAAACAAGTATCAAGGACGTGTCAGAACAGTTTTTAAAAGAGCATTAACTAATGATCTTTAGTTAAAGCCTTCATTCCTTTTTTATTCCTATAAATAGAATCTTTAATTTCAGCTCTTCTAATAGAATCTCTCCTCTGTTGAATTCTTTTTTGCTTATTCTCTATTTCAGTGTACTTGTCTTTTAATTGACTTAAACTATCTTTTACCTCTTTATAAATAGCTTCATAATCGTCTATATGATGCGCATAATAATTATTGCTCTCTGCAAACTGAAGGCTATCTATATCATGCTGCTCATAAACATATTGCTCTAAGTTAATCCCTTTATCTTCAAGTATTCTTTTATTAATCCCTTTTGCTGAATTGAACAAAGACAAATCAATAATAACATTAACCATTTTATCTTTTGCAATAAGATTGTCAGGCTTCTTAGGTTTTTTTATATCATAGCATGACACTAATAACAATACAAAGCATATATTTATAAGGCTTCTCATTATCTATTAAATGTTAATTGTTTAGCTGCTTTTACAGCATTAAACTTAAAGTTTTCATAAGCCAAGCATCCATTTACAAAAGTATGCGTTATGGATGATTTAAAGGTTGTTCCTTCAAATGGAGACCAGCCACACATATACAAAATATTATCTTTTTTAACTGTCCATGGTAAGTTTAAATCTACAACCACTAAATCGGCAAAATACCCTTCTTTAATATAGCCTCTTTTCTCAATTTGAAATAGTATGGCAGGGTTATGACACATTTTTTCGACGATTTTTTCTAAGGTAATCTTACCTTGATGATACATCTCTAATAGTGCTGGAAGTGCGTGCTGTACTAATGGACCACCAGATGGCGCCTTGGTATAAACATTAGCTTTTTCTTCAAGAGTATGAGGTGCATGGTCTGTTGCAATAACATCTATCCTATCGTCTAACAAAGCTTTTAATAAGCCTTCTTTGTCTGATTGAGATTTCACCGCTGGATTCCATTTAATAAAGGTTCCCTTTTCATCGTAATCTTTATTAGTGAACCATAAATGATGGATGCAAACTTCTGCTGTTATTTTTTTATCCTTTAAAGGAATTTTATTGCTGAATAAATCGGTTTCTTTTGCAGTAGATAAATGAAATACATGTAGTCTAGCTCCAGTTTTTTTAGCAAGTTCAATTGCTTTTGAAGAAGACAAATAGCAAGCTTCTTCACTTCTTATCTCTGGATGATATTTAATTGGAATAGAGTCGCCAAACTTGTTTTTATATTTTTCTAAATTTTGCCTAATTGTAGTCTCATCTTCACAATGCACAGCAATTAACAGCTTTGTTTTTGAAAATATATTTTCTAAAACCTCTGGGTTATCAACTAACATATTTCCAGTTGATGACCCTAAAAAGAGTTTTAAAGCGGCAACCTGTTTAGGGTCTACTTTTAAAATTTCATCAAGGTTATCATTAGTCCCTCCAAACATAAACGAATAATTTGCTGAAGAGGTTTTTGATGCTATTTCAAACTTTTCATTAAGCTTTTCAATAGTTGTTGTTTGCGGATTGGTATTAGGCATTTCAATAAACGATGTAATACCACCAGCAATGGCTGCTCTTGACTCTGTTTCTATATTAGCCTTATGCGTCAATCCAGGCTCTCTAAAATGCACTTGGTCATCTATAGCACCAGGCATGACATATTTTCCATCTACATCTATCACATGCACATCTGCTATATGCTTTGGGTTTATAGTTTTATTTATTTCAACAATATACTCCCCTTCAATAAGAATATCTCCAAGAGAAATAGAGCCTTCATTTACAATTTTTGCATTCTTAATAAGTGTCTTCTTAGAGGTCATAAAATATTATTACTTTTTAAAAAAACTTTTAAGTTTCATGGAGAAAACGCCAAAAATAGCTTCAGATATTATTCCAGAGCTCAATTTAGATTCACCTTTAGTTCTATCTGTAAAAATAACTGGAATTTCTTTTATTATAAAGTTCTTACAATAGGCTTTAAACTTCATTTCAATTTGAAAGGCATAACCTGTAAAACTTATAGCGTCTAAATTGAATGATTCAAGCACTTTTCTTTTATAACAAATAAATCCAGCTGTAGTATCATGAATCTTCATCCGCGTAATTAATCGCACATATTTAGATGCTAAATACGAAAGCAAAACACGACTCATAGGCCAATTAACTACATTAACTCCTTGAACATAACGCGACCCAATAGACATGTCTGCATCTTCTAAGTGACACGTGTTATATAGACGTATAAGATCTTTTGGATTATGTGAGAAATCGGCATCCATTTCAAAAATATAATCATAATGTCTTTCTAGACTCCATTTAAATCCATGAATATAGGCTGTTCCTAATCCTGACTTTTTGGTTCTAACTTCTAAATACAATCGATCTGGAAACTGGCTTTGTAACTCTTTTACTTTCAATGCCGTTAAATCTGGGGAATTATCATCAACAATTAAAACATCAAATGCTTTTTCAAGAGAAAACACAGCTTTGATTATAGCCTCAATATTTTCTATTTCATTAAAAGTGGGAATAATGACAATACTGTCTTGCATTAATTGATGTTTAATTTTAGCAAATGTAGTTATTTAGAAGTTACTTTATTTTAAATATTCCTTAAATAATTCAATAAGAATAGGATTATTTATGATAATTTTACAATATGCTTCGTCCAATAGTTTTTAATGAAATATTCACCATTTTACTAGTCATCTGTCTAGTATTAATTGCTCTTGCCAAAGTGTTTTTTCCTAAGCGATTTAACGATTTTATTTATGTTTTAGGGAATTTTAGATATTTAAAGGTTTATGCAAGAGACCAAAAATTTATTGATGGTTTTGATGCCTTACTCTTTACTAATTTATTAGTTTCAGGTTCAATTTTTGGGTATTTAATTTATAAGAGTTTTGTTGGTGAAGCAGAAGATGTTTACACCCTTCTAATCAAACTTTTTGTTGGAATAGGTGTATTTATTCTTGGTAAAATACTAATTGAACGACTTATTGGTAGTTTGTTTAATATCGATGCATTAATAGATGTTTATGTCTTTCAGAAAATGAGCTATAAAAACTTTCTTGGCTTACTACTTATTCCTATTAATGCGGTTTTAATATATAGAAATGTCCCAACAGAAAACATACTTCAAATTCTTATCGTAATTTTTCTTTTAGTTAATGGCATAGGATTAGCATCTTCTTTCAAGACTTATCAAAGTTTAATTAAATCCAATTTATTTTATTTTATTTTGTATCTTTGCGCTCTCGAAATTTCACCTTATGTCATTCTATACAAGTTAGCTATAGACGCCTAAGGGATTAAAAGTTAAATGTTTATGAAAGTGAAAACTATTTTAGTATCTCAACCAGAACCTAAAATTGAGAATTCGCCATATTTTGATTTGCAAGAAAAACAAAAAGTAAAGATTGACTTTAGACCTTTTATACATGTAGAGGGTGTTCCTGTAAAAGAAATTAGACTTCAAAAAGTTGATTTAACAAATTACACAGCCATTATATTAACCAGTAGAAATGCGGTTGACCATTTTTTTAGAGTTGCTGAAGAAATGCGTTTTAAAGTGCCAGATTCTATGAAATATTTTTGTCAATCTGAAGCTGTTGCTTATTATTTACAAAAATACGTGGTTTACAGAAAGCGTAAAATTTATGTTGGTAAAAGAACCTTTAGTGAGCTGTCTCCTATTATAAAAAAATATAAAGACGAAACTTTTTTACTGCCTACCACAGATAAATTAAAACCAGAAGTTCCTGAAATATTAGACGGTTTATCTGTTAACTGGAAGGAAGCTGTTTTTTACAAAACGGTTATTAGTGACTTATCTGATCTGGCTAATGTGTATTATGATATTCTTGTGTTTTTTAGTCCATCTGGAATAGATTCATTGTTTAAGAATTTTCCTGATTTTAAACAAAATGACACTAAAATTGCCGTTTTTGGAAACACAACCATAAAAGCTGTTGAATCTCATGGTTTACGTGTAGACATTTCTGCGCCTACACCTGAAACACCATCAATGACTATGGCTTTAGAAAAGTATATTACTGAAATGAATAAAGGCAAATAAGAACCTTACCTTAACGAATAAAAAAAGCGCAACCTATAGGTTGCGCTTTTTTTATATCAATACTTTGTGATTATTGAATTATCAGTTTCTTAGTTTGAACATTTCCATTAGCTGTAAATCTAGCTAAGTAAATCCCTGAAGTCATTTGACTAACATCAACAGTATTTTGTCCTAAATACAATGCATTATTAAGTACTAATTTTCCAGTTATATCATAAATAGAAAGTTGAGTGTCTTGAGCATTAGCATTAATAAACACTGTGTTTTTGGTTGGGTTTGGATACATCTCAAACACAACTTGATTTGCGTCTTCAAGAGTTAGTGTATTACACTCACCTTCATTATCAACATAAGTACTAAGTGCATCTTTAGACCAAGTCGCTAAATAAGGAGCTGTTTTATCGTCTACAAAAATACAAACCAAATTACTGTTGAAATCAGAATTAAATTGAGTGACATTCGCGTTGTTTCCATTACGCATATCTAAACTAGTTAAAGAAGTGTTTCTACATTGTAAGCTTACAAGAGCTGAATTATTAGACAAATCTAATAACGTTAAATCTGAAAATCTAGCATCAACAGTTGTTAATCCAGAATTTAAAGAAACATCTATAGTCGTTGCAGCTGCTCCAGCCATAAGTAATGAACTTAAAGTTGTATTTGCTCCTGTTGTAATAGAAGACATTGAAGTACATCCTTCTACATTAAGCGTCGTTAAACTTGAGTTCGCAGAAACATCAATACTTGTTACCACTGAATTATAAGTGATGACTAATTCAGTAATCCCAGTTAGCGCTTCAATACCTGTAAAATCATCGATAGCATTATAAGGCGCAGAACCACCTAAATTAAGTGTTCCAACAACTGCACTTGCCTCTGCAATAGATATTTGACCATCTAAAGGACCATTAATTGTCGTTGTTGAAATTAAAAATTGTTCAAAATCTGCATTTGGTACACAAACGAATCCTGGATCTGGTGAACCTGGGCATTGTGAAAATGCGTTAAATTGAAAAGCAAAACATATTGCTAGTAAAAGAGTAATTTTTTTCATAATTAATTGTTTTAAAGTTTAAGAGTTTATTTGCTATTAGTCTGTTTTAAAGAATATTGTAATCAATCAGAATTAATCCACTATCAATTTTGTGGTTTCAACGCTGTTTTTTGTGAGCAACTTTGCAATATAAATACCTGCATTTAATTTCGATATATCAAGTGTATTATTCCCTAAAAGAATAGATTTAGTTATCACCTGCTTTCCATTAATGTCATACAACTCTAACGAAGCATCAGAAGCACTTGAAGAAATATAAATTAAATCACTTGCAGGATTAGGGTATAAATGAAATGAAACACGATCTATATTTTCAGTACTCAAAGTATTGCATTCTGCTTCGTTATTCACAAAAGTAGTCGCAAAACTTATAATCCAAGGTAAAGTTGTTAAATAAGGTGCACTTGAATCATCTACAAACAAACAAATTAAATTAGGATTGAAATCTGAATCGAAAAAAGTGATATTCGAATTAAAACCATTGCGCATGTCTAAAAATGTTAACATATTGTTCTTAACATCCACACTAGTAAGCGCTGTATGATTAGAAAAATCAAGACTAGTTAATTGGTTTTGTTTAATATTAATCGTTTCTAAAGACAAATTATTAGATAAATCTAAAGCACTTAAATCATTGTTGAATAAATTAATACTTGTTAACGCTGTATTATTAGTTAAATCTAAGTTTGCTAAAGCTGTACAGCCTTCAGTATTTAAGCTTTCTAATAATGTATTTGAAGACGTATCTAAAGTTACTATTCCTGGATTGTAAGACACATCAAGAGATGTTATACTCGCAAATGCTTCCACACCAGTAAAGTCTAAAACGCTTCTATTGATTATTGAAAGTGTTGGTCTAGAAACAGCATCAATAGTTAACATTTGACCATCTAAAGTCCCTTCGGTATCGTAACCAAAGTCAATTAGAGCCTGTTCAAAATTGGCATCTGGAATACATGTATAACCAACTGGAGGTGTTCCTGGACATTGTGCTAGTAGGCTTAATTGCATAACAAAAAAACAAACTATACTAAAAGTAGTTTTTTTCATAGTTTTAGGGTTTAAGATTAATCTGTAAAATTACTGTTTTATTATTTTACAAACAAACCCTAATTTAACTATTCTGACTAAATTTTGTGCAATTTGCCTAATTAATTACCTAACATTAGGAGCACCTTCTATGATTTCCTGATTCGCGTAACTTTCAAATTTTTTGAAATTATCTCTAAAAGAGTCTGATAATTTATACGCTGTTTTATAATAGCCTTCATCATTATTCCATGTTGATCTCGGACTTAAAACTTCTGTCGGAACGTTTGGACATGTTCTTGGTTGCTGTACTCCAAACACAGAATGTATATGGTAATTATCTTTATTAGCAGCTTCAAGACTTCCATCCATAGCAGCAGAAATCATTGCTCGTGTATACTTTAATTTCATTCTTGTTCCAACACCATAAGGTCCACCAGTCCAACCTGTATTAACTAACCAAACATTAACTCCAGCTTCTTTCATTTTTTTGCTTAACATTTCAGCATATTTTGCAGGATGTAAAGGCATAAATGGAGCTCCAAAACAAGCTGAAAAACTTGGTAATGGCTCGTCTATTCCTGCCTCAGTTCCAGCAACTTTAGCCGTATAGCCTGAAATAAAGTGATAGGCTGCTTGACCAGGTGTTAACTTTGAAATTGGAGGCAAAACTCCAAACGCATCAGCCGTCAAAAAGAAAATGTTTTTTGGGTTTTTACCTATTGATGGCACTTGTATGTTTTCAATATGATAAATAGGATAGCTCACCCTTGTGTTTTGAGTGATAGAAGTATCTTTAAAGTCCACTTCACCTGCTTCATTCATAATCACATTTTCAAGTATCGCTCCTTTTTTAATCGCAGAATAAATCTCTGGTTCTTGCTCTTCCGACAAGTTAATTACTTTAGCATAACAACCTCCTTCAAAGTTAAATACGGTGTTTTCACTCGTCCAACCATGCTCATCGTCTCCAATTAAGCTCCTATCTGGATCTGTTGAAAGTGTGGTCTTTCCTGTACCTGATAATCCGAAGAAAATTGCGGTATCACCATCTTTACCAACATTAGCACTACAGTGCATTGGCAATGTGTTTTTAAAAACAGGGAGTACAAAATTTAATGCTGAAAAAATGCCTTTCTTTATTTCACCTGTATATCCTGTACCTCCAATTAAAGCAATTTTTCTAGTGAAATCTAATATCGCAAAATTATGTTGACGTGTACCATCAACTTCTGGATCTGCCATAAAGCTTGGCGCATTAACAATAGTCCATTCTGGAGAAAAGTTTTTTAACTCTTCTTCAGTAGGCCTTAAAAACATGTTATAAGCAAACATGTTACTCCAAGGGTACTCATTTATAACTCTAATATTAAGCTTGTAATTCTCGTCTGCACAAGCGTAACTATCTCTTACAAAAACTTCTTTTTCAGATAAATAATTAACAACTTTATCATATAATTTTTCAAACTTATCAGAATCAAAAGGGATATTAATATTTCCCCACCAAACACGATCTTTTGTGATATCATCTTTTACAATAAACCTGTCTTTTGGCGAACGACCTGTGAATTCTCCGGTATTGACCGCAAGAGCTTTAGAAGACGCTTCAACACCTTGGTTTTTCTCTATTGTTATGTCGTGTAGTTGATCTGGTGATAGTTGATAATTTACTTTTGCATTCTTAATTCCGTATTGTTCTAACGAAATCGTTTTCGCTGCTTGAGTATGATTAATCATATTTTTTGATAGTATTGTTTATGGTACAAAATTAAAACTTTATTTTAAAGTAGCCATCTAATTTCTTAATTATCAGCTCTCATTTTTAAAAAGTTTATTAACAGTATTAACCATGCTAAAATTAATAAAAAACCTCCTATTGGTGTTATTAAAGCTATACTTTTAAAATTTATACTCGTAAGTTCATTTGTTGATAAACCATAAATAGATCCTGAAAAAAAGAACACACCAATTAACACTAAAATAAAAATTACTTTTTTAGGTTTTTCTTTTATTATTGAAATATTTGCTAGTATTAAAAGAAAAAAAGCATGGTACATTTGGTATCGTACTCCTGTCTCAAAAGATTGCATAGATGCAGCAGGAAGCAATTCTTTTAACCCATGAGCCGCAAAAGCGCCTAAGACAATTCCTATGACACCTAAAACAGCTCCTGAAATTAATATTTTTTTGTTCATATAAATTTATCTTTTCAGTTTTAATAACTGCTACTATTTATTACATTCGTGTTTGTAAATTGTAATTTCTAATTAAACAAAATTACTCAACAATTCTCATTATGCGAAAGATTTTAGTCATTGGTTCTGGAAAATCATCATCATACCTTATCAAATACTTATTAGATAAGTCTAATGAAGAAGATCTTTTAATAATTGTTGGTGATATTAATTTTACTCACGCTAAAAAACTAATTGGTGATCATGAAAATGCTCAAGCAATCCTATTAGATGTTTTTAATAAAGCTTCGCGCCAAGATGCCATAAAAAATGCAGATATAGTAGTCTCTATGCTTCCTGCTCGTTTTCATATTGAGGTTGCTAAAGACTGTATTACGTTTAATAAAAATATGGTAACAGCTTCATATATAAGCCCTGAAATGCAAATGCTTGATAAAGCTGCTAAAGACAAAGGCCTTATTTTCATGAATGAAATTGGTGTAGATCCAGGAATTGACCACATGAGTGCCATGCAAGTCATTGATCGCATTAGGAATAATGGAGGAACCATGATTTTATTTGAATCGTTTACTGGCGGTCTTGTTGCCCCAGAAAATGATAATAATTTATGGAACTACAAATTTACATGGAACCCAAGAAATGTGGTTGTCGCTGGACAAGGTGGTGGCGCTGCTAAATTTTTACAAGAAGGCAAATATAAATACATCTCATATAACCGACTCTTCAGAAGAACAGAGTTTTTAGAAGTCGATGGTTACGGACGCTTTGAGGCTTATGCTAATCGTGACTCTTTGAAATACCAAAGTGTTTACGGACTTGACAATGTTAAGACATTATACAGAGGCACTATGCGCCGCGTAGGCTATAGTCGAGCGTGGAATGTTTTTGTTCAACTCGGTATGACCGACGATAGTTATACTATCGACGACAGTGAAAACATGAGTTATCGTGACTTTGTTAACGCTTTCCTTCCGTATAGCCCTACAGATTCTGTAGAATTAAAATTTAGACATGCACTAAAAATAGATCAGGATGATGTCGTTTGGGATAAATTTTTAGAACTGGATATTTTCAGTAAAACCAAAATGGTAGAACTAAAAAAAGCAACTCCAGCACAAATTCTAACTAAAATTTTAATGGATTCATGGACGCTTGATGAAGCTGATAAAGATATGATTGTCATGTATCATAAATTTGGCTATGAACTTGATGGCAAAAAACACCAAATAGATGCAACAATGGTAACTTTAGGCGACGATCAAGTTTATACAGCTATGGCAAAAACAGTTGGTTTACCTGTAGCGATAGCAACCTTAGCTATTCTTAATGAAAAAATCACAACACCTGGTGTACAAATGCCTATTCACAAAGAAGTTTACGAACCTATTCTTAAAGAATTAGAAGATTTCGGCATTGTTTTTAGTGAAAAAGAAGTGCCGTATTTAGGCTATAATCCTTTACATGTTTAACATCTTCATGGCGTTTCCCTAATCACTTTTCAAGCGATTTAGGGTCAGGCTTTACGCTATATCTTTTTTGTCTTATTGGTTTCGACTGCGCTCAACCAGACAAAAAAGGATGTCACTGCAATCCTTAACGCGATTTTAAGTTTCAATTTAAATCATTTATGTACATTTATGTTTTGTAATAAAATCAAAATACGACATGAAGGTTATAAATCAAAATATACATATCGATGGTATCGATAAAAAAATACTACGTGCTTTAATGCAAGATGCCAGAACACCTATTCTTGAAATCGCTAGACATGTTGGCATTTCTGGTGCTGCCATACACCAACGCTTGCGTAAACTAGAAAAATCTGGACTTATCGCTGGATCAAAATTTGTCATTAACCCAAAAGTATTAGGATATACCACAATGGCATATATTGGCGTGTATTTAGATAAAGCCATGAGTAACCCTGAAGCAGTGAAACAACTCAACAAAATTCCAGAAGTTTTAGAATGTCATTACACAACAGGAAACTGGAGTATCTTTATTAAGGTTTTATGTAAAGACAACGAACATTTAATGCAAGTTCTAAACAAAGACATTCAATCAATTACTGGTGTCTCAAGAACCGAGACTTTTATTTCATTACAACAACAAATAGATCGACAAATTAAAATATAATGTATAAAAAAAGCGTCTAGAAATATAGACGCTTTTTTTATGAATTGAATATATATTCTATTGTTTCATCAGTTTTTTTACCACCTGACCTTCATCACTAATAATGTTGACTAAATACAATCCACTATTTAATTGAGAAATATCAACGCGGTCAACCACATTGGTTTTAATAACTTCTTTTCCTGTAACATCATAAACTCGAACCTCATTTATATAATCATAACCAGAAATCGAGAAATGAGATTGCGCTGGATTAGGATACATCTTCACGCTATTAACATCAAATTCGTCTGTTGACAATGTAGTAATCGTAATTCTATTTGGAATAAAACTAACAGGCAAGCTATAAGCCCCATCAGTAATTGCATTAGACCCAACATAATTTGCAGGATTAGTTAATGCAGTCTTAGCATCTAAAACTGTTGCAAATGAATAGGTCCCATTATATACTGTATTATCAAATTCCTCTGATGGTCCAGCTCCTGCTCCCACAGCTAATGCTGTTCTAGGCAAACCAACATCGGTCAACCCAGTAGGTAAACCTGTTTCAGTTGAACTATTACTATCATCACCAGCAAACATGGTTGATGAATTACTATTTATAAAAATAAAATTTGGGTTAGACGACGCGTTAGCTGAACCTCCTGGGCTTCCTGTGGCTTGAAAGACTAAAACTTGGTCTCCACCTGTTGAAAGCGCTGGTCCAGTAGGACCTGTTATTATAGTGTCTGAATAGTTTGCAAATTCAGGTGCAGGAGCAGTTGAGTCCCAAATCACAATATCTCCAATACTTAAACCTCCAGCAGGCGCAGTATAAGCTACAGCACCTTCTCCAGTACCTAAAGGATCAAATGATCCAGAAGGAACAACACCAGAGTCCGTAAAATAAATCACAGTGCCAGCTGCAATATTAACAAAGGTTGCAAAAGCAAATTTATCAGGTGTATCTGCTTGATTCCAAAAAACGACAATATCGCCTGGAGCCAAAGTGGTTTGTGCTAATGTCTTTGTGCTAAAAAGCATCAAACCTGCAATGCATATAAAAGAAAGTAATTTTGTTTTCATAGTGTTTAATTTTAAAATTAAACGTAAATATAGTAAATATTGCCTTAGTATATTTAAATAGTTACGTATTTGAACTAATCATTTTATTTCCCTGAAATGGCAACGGCTTCAACAAAAAAAGCTTCAGAAGTTTCTGAAGCTTTTTAAAGTCATTTTTTATATCAATTAATCTCTACCACCAAACACTTGAAGCGCCCAATATAATAAAGATGCTAAAGCACCAATAGCAGCTACCAAATAGGTTCTAGCTGCCCATTTTAAAGCATCTTCAGAACCAGCGTATTCTTCTTGAGATACCATGTTCTTATTCTTTAGCCAAGCTAATGCTCGGTTACTAGCATCGTATTCTACTGGCAATGTTATAAAGCTAAAAATCGTTGCCACAGCCATAAATATTAATCCTGCAACGGCAACCCAATAGCCCATTCCTACACCAGCAGCAGCTCCTAGAACTAAACCTCCAATAACTAACCATTGAGACATTCCAGAAGTCACACTTACCATAGGCACTAAAGTTGAACGTGTTTGCAACCAACTGTAGGCTTGTGCATGCTGAACAGCATGACCACACTCGTGTGCAGCGACTGCAGCAGCTGCAGCATTTCGTTGGTTATATACAGACTCACTTAAATTAACCGTTTTGTTTTTTGGATTGTAATGATCGGTTAATTGTCCTGGTGTAGAAATCACCTCAACATCAGTAATACCATGATCTGCTAACATTTTTTCAGCTATCTCTTTTCCGCTCATACCATTACGCAATTGGACTTGTGAATACTTCTTGAATTTTTGTTTAAGCTTATTACTTACCAACCAGCTTACTAAAGCAATAGCTCCTATTAATATATAATATCCTATCATTATTTTATTTTTTTAGTTTTAAAATCTATATAAGGATATAACAAAAAATGAGCCAATATTTTACATATGCTAATTTGTCATTCTAAAAAATAAAAATCAGTATTTAATTCAAATCAAACGCATCAGCAATCTCTTTATAGACGATATTCCCTTTTACTATGTTTAGTCCTTTTGCTAAAATTTCATCGTCTTTACAAGCTGTTTCCCAACCTTTATTTGCTAGCTTTAAAACATAAGGGAGTGTTACATTTGTTAGAGCCATTGTAGATGTATATGGTACAGCGCCTGGCATGTTCGCTACCGAATAATGCACAATATCATCAATAATATAAGTTGGGTCTTCATGTGTTGTAGGTTTGGTTGTTTCAAAACAACCACCTTGATCTACAGCAACATCTATAATGACTGTTCCAGGTCGCATGTCTTTAAGCATAGATTTTGTGATTAATTTAGGGGCTTTACCACCTTTTACTAAAACGCCACCAATGACAAGGTCGTGAGATTTAATATGCTTTTTAATATTATAAACACTTGAAAATTCTGTCACAACATGGTTTGGCATTATATCATTAACATAGCGTAATCGCTTCATATTAATATCTAATATAGTAACATGTGCTCCTAAGCCTGCAGCCATTTTAGCTGCTTGAACTCCAACAACACCTGCACCTAATATCAGAACACGACCCGGAGGCACACCAGGAACGCCTCCCAATAAAACACCTCGTCCTTTGATAGGTTTTTCTAAATATTTCGCACCTTGTTGAATAGACATTCTACCAGCAACTTCAGACATTGGAGTTAAAAGCGGGAGGCTTCCATCTTCATCTTCAACGGTTTCATAAGCAATACAAACAGCTTTACTTTTTAACATGGCTAATGTTAGTTTTTTACTAGATGCAAAATGAAAATATGTAAAGACAACTTGGTGAGGCTTAATTAATGCATATTCCTCTTTAATTGGCTCCTTAACCTTAACAATCATGTCGCTCCATTCATATACCTCATTAATAGTGTTTGCAATTATTCCGCCAACTTCATGATAGTCTTCATCAGAAAATCCACTGCCTTCTCCTGCCTTAGATTGCACGTAAACTTTATGACCATTATTGACCAATTCAAAAACGCCTGCAGGTGTCATACCTACCCTGTTTTCATTATTTTTAATTTCTTTAGGAATTCCTATAATCATCGGTTAGATTGTTTAATAATTACCGAAGGAAAAATACAATGAATATTTCAAGAGCACTTATTGACTTTTAAGTTCTTAGTAATTTTTATAAAATTCTCAAATTAAGGTCTTGAAATTGCGAAGTTTATAATCATTTTAATAAAAATAATGATCAATCATTCTATGGCTATGGTCACTTTTGTAACCTTTCCATTTTTAAAAACAATCAGTAATTGTTCTTTCTTCGATTTAATAAAACTTGGCTCGTTACCTAACTTATAGAGAAAAGAATTGGAGTCTTTTGATATCATCGAATTAGGTTTCCCTAAAAGGAAAAGAACCTCATCTTCAGTTTTACCCATGAGTAACTGTGACTCAATGATATCATCTACCATTTTATATCGACTTGAAGGGCTAGACCTCCAAAGGTCTTTATCAAAACGCTCTTCAAATAAATAAATTAATGACGTACTTATTGCAAAGGCTACAAAAAAGAATAATCCTATTTTATCTTTTCTTTTTAGCCTAGATAATACATACATTTATCCAACAATATTTACAATTTTACCAGGAACAATAATGACTTTCTTTGGTTCTCGCCCTTGTAACTGTGCAATGGTTTTTTCATGAGACATGACTGCTGTTTCAATATCGTCCTTAGACATATCTAAAGGCAACTCTAAAGTAAATCGCATTTTCCCATTAAAAGAAATTGGATAATTCTTTGAGCTTTCGACTAAATAGCTTTCATCAAAAACAGGAAAAGAAACATTTGAAATCCCTTCATAATCTTCTGGTAATTCAGCTACACTAACCAACATATTAAATTGAATACAAGCATATAAATGCTCTGCGATATGAGGTGCGTAAGGCGACAATAAAACTAATAACGGTTCTAATACCTTTCTGCTCGTGCATTTTTGAGCAGTCAATTCATTAACCGCAATCATAAACGTAGAGACCGATGTATTAAATGAGAAATTCTCAATATCATCTTCAACCTTTTTAATGGTTTTATGCAAGGTTTTTAGGTTGTCTTTTGTCGGCTCGGCATCATTAACTAACAATCCTTTATCGCCTACATACAATTTCCATAATTTTTTAAGAAAACCATGCACGCCAGTAATCCCAGCAGTATTCCATGGTTTTGCCTGTTCTAAAGGTCCCAAAAACATTTCATACATTCGTAAACTATCTGCACCATACTGCTCACAAATGCTATCTGGATTGACGACGTTGTATTTAGACTTAGACATTTTTTCGACTTCGCGACCGACTTTAAATGTTCCATCATCTTCAAAAACAAATTCGGCATCTTTGAACTCTGGTCGCCAGTTTTTAAAGGCTACTATATCTAATTCATCTGATGCATTTACAAATGAAACATCTGCATGGATAGGTTGTACTTTTTTCCCTTTTATTAGTCCTTTTGATAAAAAAGTATTTTCTCCTTCAACTCTATAAACAAAAGCACTCGTCCCCAAAATCATCCCTTGGTTAATCAGCTTTTTAAACGGCTCTTCCACATTCACGATGCCGCGATCTTTCATAAATTTTACCCAAAAACGTGAGTACAATAAATGGCCTGTCGCATGTTCACTTCCACCAATATATAAATCGACATTCTCCCAATAATTAATCGCATCTTGCGACGCAAAAAATTGAGCTCGCTTTTCGTATTCCATATATCTAAAGAAATACCACGAACTTCCTGCCCAACCAGGCATGGTATTCAACTCTAAAGGAAACACAGTGTCATGGTCTATTTGGTCATTACTAACCACTTGATTTGTCTTTGTATCCCAAGCCCATATATCTGCACGACCTAAAGGTGGCTCGCCTGATTCTGTTGGTAAGTATTTTTCAACTTCAGGTAAACGCACTGGCAAATGATTTTTGCTAATCATTTGTGGCATACCATTGACATAATATACTGGAAATGGTTCTCCCCAATACCGTTGCCTACTAAATACGGCATCACGCAATCTGTAATTGATTTTACCTTCGCCTTGTCCTAATTGTTCAAGTTCATAAATAGCACGTTTTGTTGCTTTTTTATAGTCCATTCCGTTAAGAAAGTCACTATTGGCAATAATAGTAGCATCTTTATCTGAGAAGGCTTCTTCACTAATATCTACACCTTCAAATATATTTGGAATTTCAATATTAAAATGTTTAGCAAAATCATAATCACGTTGATCGCCACAAGGTACAGACATAACAGCGCCTGTTCCGTAGCCAGCCAACACATAATCACCAATCCAAATAGGAATTGGTTGTTTTGTAAAAGGATGTTCTGCATAAGCCCCTGTAAATACACCAGAAATGGTTTTTACATCTGCCATTCTATCACGTTCACTCCGTTTTGCAGTCGCTTCAACATAAGCCTCGACAGCTTCCTTTTGCTCTGCAGTTGTGATTTGAGATACCAGTTCATGTTCTGGTGCTAAAGTCATAAAACTCACTCCAAAAATAGTATCTGGGCGTGTTGTAAAGACTTCAATAACAGCATCATGATTATTGACGTTGAAAGTCACTGAAGCGCCTTCAGATTTCCCTATCCAATTACGTTGTGTTTCCTTAAGTGATTCTGCACAATCTATAGTGTCTAAACCTTGTAATAAACGTTCAGCAAATGCAGAAATACGCATAGACCATTGTGTCATTTTTTTTCGTACAACTGGATGGCCACCACGTTCTGAAACTCCATTTACAATTTCATCATTAGCCAATACAGTACCTAAAGCGGGACACCAATTGACTTCGGTTTCTGCGAGATATGTTAATCTATAATTGAGTAAAATTTCTTGTTGTTTTTCAGAAGCATAAGAATTCCATTCTTCACCAGTAAACACTGGCACATCGAATCCGCACGCTTCATTAACGCCTTCATTACCTTCCTCTTTAAACAAATCAACGAGTTCTGAAATTGGAAATGCTTTTTGATGCGCTTTACAATACCAAGATTCAAAGAGTTGAATAAAAATCCATTGTGTCCATTTATAATAATTAGGATCTGAAGTGCGGACTTCACGAGACCAGTCAAAAGAAAAGCCAATACGATCTAATTGACGTCTATAGGTTTTTATATTCTCTTCTGTAGTTAAAGCAGGATGCTGACCAGTTTGTATGGCATACTGCTCGGCAGGCAATCCGAAACTATCATAACCTTGAGGATGCAAGACATTGAAGCCCTTATGACGTTTATAACGTGCATAAATATCACTAGCGATATACCCTAAAGGATGTCCGACATGCAATCCTGCTCCACTAGGATAAGGGAACATGTCTAACACATAGTACTTTGGTTTTTCCGATTTATTATCAGCTTTAAACGTCTGTTTTTCAGCCCAATATTTTTGCCAATTGGCTTCAATTTCGTTAAAATGGTAATTCATTTTGTGTCTTGTAATAAAAGTGCGAATTTACGGTTTATTACTAAGACTGTAAAAAGAAGCGTAATCAAAATATAGGCTGTAGCAATTTTCCTGAATACAAGACCCAAAACATAGATAAAATCGCAGAGATATTCATGGCGATTCCGAATAATTTCATTTGATGAAGAGTGTAAGGTTTTTCTTTGAAAATAATAAAGACATCTAAGATTAACCACATTGAAAATAAAGTTAGAAAGCCCGCTAACACATAATCTTGAAACCAAAAGCTTAAAACATAGATTTCAAGAATCAGTAAAAACAACATTAATAATTTAGTTTTTTTTCTTCCAATAATAGTTGCTGTTGTTTTTTTTCCTGATTGAAGATCTGGTTCTATATCCATAATTTCACCTGCAACATGTGCTTGAAAGGCAAATAAAGTTAGATAAAGAATAGTTTGCCATGGAAGCATCGATAAATCATTCAGTTGAATACTAAAAAACGCAGTAAACACATAACCAAATTGAATACAAATTTCAAAAGGTGGACGCTCTTTGATTCTAAATGGTTTAAAATTATAAATAACATTTACTAGAATCATGAAAAGTAATAATAGTAACATTTTGAAACCTGAGACATACGTAAAGTAAATAATGAAAGGTGTAATAATAAATAGAACTTTCCTCGGAATTGATGACAATTGTTTCTCTGAAGATTTTGCGCCAAAAAGGAAATTTCCTTTTCTTTTATTAATAGTATCAGACTTCATATCATTAAAATCATTCAGTCCATACACCAAATAGTTTAGAGGAAATGTGACAAATAGCAAACCAATCCAAAAATTAGTAGATTCCCAAAAATTGACTGACAAGCTAAAAGGAACTAAATAAATCCAAATAGTAGGAAACCATAAACCTGGTCGAGAAATCTTTAAATCGTGAAGCAAATAGATATAAATTATCAATTATTATAACATCAAATTTAAACTTATTATAACACTATTAAAAGTTTAAACGTTATAAACGTTGAGGAAACAATTTCTTTATTATTTTTACAACGTTAACAATCCATTTTATGAGCGCATCTTTTGAAAAATATCAAAAACGTAAATTAATTTCATCTTACTTTTCAGTTGTATTAAGTATTGCCTTGGTTTTATTTTTACTAGGTTTACTAGGCATGCTAGTGCTTAATGCTAAAAAAGTATCCGACCATTTTAAAGAACAGGTGGTTGTTACTATTTACTTAAAAGATTCGGCCAAAGAAGTGGAAATGAAACAACTTGAAAAAAGCTTGGCGTTAGCAGATTATGTAAAATCTACAGAATACGTTTCAAAAGAACAAGCGGCTTCATCGATGAAAGCTGAAAATGGTGAGGATTTCATGGAGTTTTTAGGTTATAATCCTTTATTAAATTCAATCGATGTACACTTAAAAGCCGATTATGTAACCTCTGCACATTTAGAAGAGATCTCAAAAGAAGCACTTAATAAAAACTTTGTGGACGAAGTACGATATGACAATGACTTGGTCACTTTAATGAATAATAATGTCAAAAAAATTAGTTTTTGGGTATTAATACTGAGTGCCATCTTTACTTTAATTGCTGTATTGTTAATTAATAGTTCTATACGATTAGCTGTCTATGCCAAACGCTTCACTATTAAAACCATGCAGATGGTTGGTGCTACCAAACGTTTTATACGCAAACCTTTTGTCTGGAAAAGTGTGCAGCTTGGTATTATTGGCGCTATTATTTCATTAATAGGAATGGCAATTGTACTCTTTTATTTAAATAAAACATTCCCAGAATTACAGCTACTTAACAACCCAGTTTTAATTGTTGCATTATTTGCTTTTGTCTTTATTTTGGGTATTGTAATCACTTGGATTTCAACTTTTTTCGCAACGCAACGCTTCTTAAATTTAAAGACAGACCAATTGTATTAGCAACAATAAACACCTAAAAGTTGACGTTAGTTTTTTTAATTAACTCATCCAACTTTATTATGAAAAAGCACCTTTCCTTTATAATGCTTCTTTTAGTATTCACTTCTTGTGTTATTGACAATCCAAAACCTGAAGAGTGTATTGTTCAGAATGTGACAATAACCAAAATCACTGAAGGCACTTCAAACGATATTGTATTTCATGATGATGGCTCTGATTTTTATTATATCAATCGTGGATTAGAACATGGATTAATTTTAGATTCTCTTAACGCAAAAGTTTTAAATAAAACCGTTACTTTGCACTTACCAAAAATGCTTGGAGGCATGGTGACATCAGAACACATTGCTCAAATAGCCATTGGTGACGAGATTATATTTACAGAATTCAACTAGATCATGGGAGAACAAAAACGAAAAGAAAACTCAAAAAGCGAATTTATTTTTGGAAAGAAAAATTATAAATTTATGTTTATTGGTCTAGCTTGTATTGCTCTTGGGTTTATACTCATGTCTGGTGGTGGTAGTGATGATCCAAATGTGTTTAATCCAGAAATTTTTAATTTCAGACGTATTCGTTTAGCGCCAACTTTAGTGCTTCTAGGGTTTGGGATTCAAATTTATGCCATTCTTTTAAATCCGAACAAAAAATAAAATTCTAAGCTTTTTTCGTTTATGGTACGTCTATTTTAATATTTTTGCCAGATGAACATAATAGACTCCATCATACTTGGTATTATTCAAGGACTTACAGAATTTCTTCCTGTATCTTCAAGTGGACATTTAGAATTAGGAAAAGCCATCCTTGGCGACCAATCGGTTCCTGAAGAAAGCCTTCTTTTTACTGTTGTTTTACATTTTGCAACCGCATTAAGTACCATCGTTGTTTTTAGAAAAGACATATGGCAACTCCTAAAGGGAGTATTAAAAATGAAATGGAATGAAGACCTCCAATTTGTTTCTAAAATTGCTTTATCAATGCTTCCTGCTGTAGTGGTTGGGTTGTTTTTTGAAGAACAACTAGAAGCTCTATTTGGCGGAAATATTATGCTAGTCGGCTGCATGTTATTAATCACTGCAGTACTTTTATTCTTAGCTGATAAAGCAAAGAATACTGACAAAAAAGTATCTTTTAAAAACGCCTTTATTATTGGTATTTCACAAGCTATTGCTATGCTTCCAGGTATTTCACGTTCTGGAGCAACTATCTCAACATCTGTTTTGTTAGGGAATGATAAAACCAAAGCGGCACGTTTTTCGTTTTTAATGGTGATTCCATTAATTTTTGGAAAAATCGCAAAAGATATCTTAAGTGGAGATTTAACTTATGATGCTCAAAATTTCACATCGCTTTCTATTGGGTTTGTAGCGGCTTTTATAGCTGGACTTTTTGCTTGTACTTGGATGATTTCTCTCGTTAAAAAGAGTAAACTTACTTATTTTGCCGTGTACTGTGTTATTGTAGGTTTAATCGCTATTGTTTTTTCAGTTTTAAATTAATATGTTAACCGAAGACGACTACAAATCTGGGCAAGTTTTATTAATAGATAAGCCACTACATTGGACGTCTTTTCAAGTGGTTAATAAAATGCGCTGGGAAATTAGGCAAGCGTTCAACATTAAAAAAATAAAGGTTGGTCACGCTGGGACTTTAGACCCTCTCGCAACAGGTTTACTGATTATTTGTACTGGAAAAATGACTAAGCAAATAGACACCTTTCAAGGACAGATAAAAGAATATACAGGAACCATAGTTTTAGGAAGCACCACACCTTCTTATGATTTAGAAACTGAAATAGACAACACTTTTCCTATACATCATATTAATAAAGATTTAGTTGAAGAGACCACGAAACAGTTTCTTGGAGAAATTGATCAGTTTCCTCCTATTTTTTCAGCCATCAAAAAAGAAGGCAAACGTTTATACGAATTTGCTCGTGCTGGAGAATCCGTAGAAATCAAATCACGAAAGATTACTATCGAAGCTTTTGAAATCACACGCTTTGAAGGGAATGAAGTTGATTTTAGAGTGGTTTGTAGTAAAGGCACATACATTCGTTCTTTAGCTCATGATTTTGGAAAAGCTTTAAATTCTGGCGCTCATCTTTCAGCATTAAGACGGACTAAAATAGGTGATTTTCATGTCGATAACGCACAAACTTTAGACGCTTTTATTCAGCAATTTAAGGCCTCAGCAAAAGATTAAAACATCTAACTTTGGGATTTTAACGTATCTTTTAGAGTAACACACTTGAAAAATTCGTTATAAACTAAATGGTATTCAATACTAAACATAAAGCTTTACTTATTACGTTCCTTATGGCAGGCACGCTAGTTTTAGCTGTGTTTAATCTTCATATTAAAAAACATCAAGATCGTATTGCCGAAACGTTTTATGAAATTGAACCTGAAACTGAAGAAGATCTTCTTGAAAAAGAACTAGAAAAACTAGCTCAGCAAGAACAAGTAAAAGCTGAAACCAATCAAGCCTTTAATGAGAATCAAAAAAGCAAAAGTTTTGCACAAGCCTATAGACGAATTGAACCACCAAAGGATTATGTAAGACCAGATTTAAGTCAATCTGAATATGGCATATCTTCATCAAATATAAAGGTTTCTACAGAAGACTTGAAGGTTGAAAAAGAAGAACGTAAATCATTTAGCAAGGTTAATGACGTACTTAACAAACAGCTAAAAGATGATTTAAACAATGAAAAAAGTACAGTCAGTTATTCTTTGACCAATAGAAAACATCGGTTTTTACCAACACCTATTTATTTATGTGAAACTGGCGGAAAAATAGTTATAAACATTACTGTAAACGGTTCTGGAAAAGTTATAGATAGCTATTATAACAATGCTTCAAATTCGGCTAACCAATGCCTTATAGAGCATGCTTTAGAATATGCCAAAAAAGCACGATTTAATTCAGACAACACCATTCAATCGCAAATTGGTTCAATAACTTTTTATTTTGAAGGAAAACCTTAAGCATTTAACATTGCTACCAAATCTTTAACTGCTGTTTGTCCTTTATCTTTATTGTACCAACGTTGTAAATCCTCTTTAAACTCTGGAGAAAGCTGACCGTGTTTTGCTTTGTAGTCATTAACTAATTGAGTGGCTTCGCTTGGCCTAGGACCATAAGCATTTAAAACCTCACCTGATTTGTTATCAATCATAATAAGTTTCGGAATGGCTTTTCCACCATGTGTTAAAAACATATCCATGAGTGCTTCATTTTCATCACGAAGTACCACCTTAAAATTAATCTTTGAGTTTAAATCTGCTAATTTTTCCATAACAGGCATCACATGCGCTGCGTCACCACACCAACTTTCAGTAAGCACTAACCATGTAACATTCTTATTGAATTTTTCAAGTTGGGCTTTAGCCTCTTGGTCAATTTTTAAGGTCTTTCCCCAACGCTTCATGCGTCTATTATTTAAAGCTGTATATTCTACTAAACTTTCTGTTTTTTCATTTCCTGTGGTTGAATTGTTTTCAACCAAATCTTTTACCAATGAGATGTAATCAGGATAAGACATACTCTTATCTAAACTATTTTGTATTATTTCTTTCATGTCCTTTATTTCTTCAAGCAAAAATACTTGTATATCTATTTTAATATTATGATTTTTATCATATCTATGTCTATATTTATAACAAAATCTTACAAAAGTGACAAACAAACATAAATGCGGTTGGTGTATTGGTGATGACTTATACGAAGCCTATCATGATGAAGAATGGGGCGTTCCTGTTTTTGATGACGCAAGCCTTTTTGAGTTTTTAATTTTAGAGACATTTCAAGCTGGTTTAAGTTGGATTACTATACTTAGGAAGCGTGAAAATTTCAGAAAAGCATTCGATAATTTCGATTATAAAAAAATTGCAAAATACGATCAGAAAAAAATTGACCAGCTGTTAAAGGATGCAGGTATTATTCGGAATAAATTAAAAGTGAAAGCTACTATTAGCAATGCTAAAGCTTTTATGGAAATTCAAAAGGAGTTTGGTTCATTTTCAAAATACATTTGGGGTTTTGTTGATGGGAAACCTATTAAGAATAAATTAAAGAATTATAAGGATGCTCCTGCTAATACACCACTTAGTGATGCTTTGAGTAAAGATTTAAAAAAACGAGGTTT
Source organism: Lacinutrix iliipiscaria (assembly GCF_042686125.1). NCBI lineage: Bacteria > Pseudomonadati > Bacteroidota > Flavobacteriia > Flavobacteriales > Flavobacteriaceae > Lacinutrix > Lacinutrix iliipiscaria. The sequence goes on along the minus strand of NZ_JBHUOV010000001.1, from coordinate 913,010 downwards.
TAAGTTTGTTGGTTCAACAGTTGTTTATGCGCATATGCAAGCTACAGGAATGGTAAACGATCATGAGCTTGGGTGTTTTAGATATAGTGAGGTTTAGGTGGAATTAAGATAATAACCTAACTCAAATACTTTAGAAAGTCTGCCCTAGAAATATCTTGAGCGCCTAATGTTTCTAGGTGATTTGTATAAACCTGACAATCTATAAGCTTATAATTTGTATTTTGAATGAAACTTATAAAACCCACCTTACTTGCATTACTAACTTTTGTGAACATACTTTCGCCACAAAACACACCATTATTTAAATCTACTCCATAAAGTCCTGCAACAAGTTCCTCATCTTGCCAAACCTCAACCGATTTAGCATAACCTAATTCGTGCAGTTTCACATAAGCATGTAGCATAGGTTCTGTAATCCATGTTCCTGATTGTCTGTTTCTTTTTACATGAGAACACGCCTCTATTACACTATAAAAATCTTGATTAACAGTGACTTTGAAACTAGAATTTTTAAGGATTTGTTTCATGCTTTTTGAAATTTTCAATTTTTCTGGAAACAACACAAAACGTGGATCTGGCGACCACCACAAAATAGGTTCTTCATCATTAAACCAAGGAAATATTCCTGAAGTATAAGCTAATAAAAGGCGCTCAACGCTTAAATCTCCTCCTATAGCGAGCAATCCTTCTTTTGTTGAATGAGTTACATTTGGAAATTCTATTTTAGTATTTAAATACTTCATTTACAATACAAAACCTTATGATTACTGACTTGTTTCTTTTGAAAACACAACTTTTTTTATGATATTTGGGACGACCTTTGTTCAATAAATTTTGTTCATCATTGCTTTTTTTGAATTATTTTATAAAGGTCAATCTAAAACCACATTACTAAAGCCTTGTTTTTTGACAGGGCTTTTTTTATTTACAATAATAATAATCCTAAAACATAAACCATTATTCCAACACACATTAAAATTAATGTGTATGGTAAGATTTCTTTAGCTTTAAGCTTAGTAATTCCTAATAATGGCAAAGCCCAGAAAGGCTGCAACATATTAGTAATTTGGTCTCCATAAGCTAGAGCCATGATAGCTTTAGGTAGCGAAACTCCTAGCTTTAAAGCAGATTCTATAACAATAGGACCTTGAATAGCCCATTGACCACCTCCACTTGGAACAAAAATATTAACCAATCCAGCGCTAAGGAAAGTAAAAATAGGCATAGTTGTCGTGGTTGCAATTGAAGTAAAAAAATCTGAAATCATTACAACCATTCCTGTACTTTTCATAATACCCATAATCCCAAAATAAAGTGGAAATTGAATTAAAATTCCCGATGTGCCTTTAATTGCTTCTTCAACAGCACGTATAAGATTACTAAAATTTTTGTGCAATACAATAGCAAATCCAAGCATAAAAAAATTGAGCATATTTGGAGTAATTTGAAGGTCTAAGAGGTGCTCCCAATATTGATAAAAAAAAGTCACTAATAAAATACACCCAAAACCAATACCTAAGATATTAGAAACATCAAGTTTTTCTGCGCCTTCTATTTTTTTAGTAGAATCTTCATCAAACAAATAATCGTCTAAATGAATTGTTTTGGGTTGTGTAGACTTCGCAATTCGAGACAATGTATAAGGTATGATAACGAGTATAATTCCGAAGAGTAATAAATTCCACCAACTAAAAATAGTGGCATCAAAATTAACACTATCAGGAAGTTGTGCTATAATATTTGGAGATGAAACACCTTCCATTAAACTCACTAAGTGATTACTTTCTGCGGCTTTAATTGGTGCAGATCCACTAATTCCTGAATGCCAAACCATAAATCCTGCATAACCTGATGCACCTACCAGAGGGTAATTGATTGCAATATTATTTCTTTGTGCATGCTCTCCTACTTTACGTGCTAAAATAGCTCCAAAAATAAGTCCAAGTCCCCAATTTAAAAACGCTGCTAACATTGTTGTAACACTAACTAAAATTACTGCATTTACAGAATTAGAAGCGTATTTTGATAATTTTGTGATGAGTGTATTTGCTGGACGGCTTAGAACCAAAACATGACCAAGCACCAAAATAAGCATCATTTGATAAGCAAATTCTAAAAGCGCAGTATTCCAAATGCCTTTTTCCCAATATGATAAAATACTTAAAAAATGATTTTCGTTATTCACAGGCTGAGTAAAGAAAAACGCCAGAGCTATTGTAAGTAATGTTAATAAAATCGCTATAGTAAATGGTGACGGCAAATAGCGTTTAAATAAAGTCTCAATGCTTTTAGTTATATTCATGGTAGGAAATTAAACTATTTTATTAAAAATAAAAAACCTCAATACTTTTCAATATTGAGGTGGTTTTAAATTTTTAACTATTATTTAGAATGGTAAATCATCATGATCGTCTTCATTCAAATTAGTTGCTGGTTCAAAAGCATCAGCTGGTGGTATTGGAGGCATATCTCCAGTTGGAGCATCAGATTGTAAGCTTTCAATTCTCCAGCCTTGTACAGAATTAAAGTATTTCGTTTCTCCTTGAGGATTTACCCATTCTCTACCACGCAAGTTAATACTAATCTTTACAGATTGCCCAACTTGATAGTTATTTAAAAGATCAGTCTTATCTTGAACAAATTCTACTAAAATATGTTGAGGATATTGTTCTTCAGTTGTTACCACTAGCTCTCTTTTTCTAAACCCATTACTTCCAAAAGTTTGAGTTTCTCCAATCATTTTTACTTTACCTTGTACTTCCATTATTATTTATTTGATTCAATTTTTATTGTTTTATTACGATAATAGCAATTTCCATGCACTATCTACATCGCCATAACTTAAATAGTTTTTGGCAATTTTGTGTTTTTCTCTATGTGTTTTACTTTTTATATCTGGATAGCGTTCACTAATTTCATTTACAAAAGCATCTATGTCTTGTTTAGAAGGCAAAGCTTCAACATTCCCTAACATCCCTAAATCGTTTCCTGTTAAAATCATACTATTCTTAATACTTTCAGGAAAATTATCAACGCCTATACCTAGAGTTGACAAGGGTTTAGGGATTTCAAAAAAGCCGTTTTTTGCACGACTATAATAGCTTCCTCCAGCTCTAGCAACTAAATCTAGTTGTTCTTGATTAATAGAATCGTCTTCGTTTAAAACCTCCTTAGAAATATGCAATTTTACAACTTCACATATCACTAAATTTCCCGCACCACCTTCTTGACCTAATTTAATAATTTCGTTAACCTTACATTCAAATTGTACTGGAGATTCTGCAACGCGAAACGGCTTTACAATATCTGATTCTAGCATGGTTAATCCAGCTTTATTAAACTCATTTACAGCTTCAGGATACTCAGTACTACTTAAAGACATTTGGTGCACAATATCATAACTCACTACATTTATTACGACTTCCTTGGTCTTCTCAACGTTTTGTAAGGTATGCTTTATGGTATTATTTCTTACACGACGTGCAGGAGAAAATATCATAATTGGAGGGTTGGCACTAAATACATTAAAGAAACTAAATGGTGATAAATTTGGATTCCCTTTTTCATCCATAGTACTAGCAAAAGCAATTGGTCTTGGTGCAACTGCACTTAATAAATAAGCATGCAATTTGCCAGTTGAAAGATCTTTAGGCTCGAAGGATATCATGTGTGCTTTAATTTTTACAAAACTATGCATTTTAATAAAGAACAAAAAACGATTTGAAAAAAGCTAATACAATATTATTAACAGATTTACATTATATTACAGGTTGTAAATGAGATCATATGGGTTTTTCAAAAAATAGAAATTTAATTCGTTGGATAATTGTCATCGCTTCTTTTGCTATAATCTCTCTTATCCTATGGAACACCTACGTTTTTGTTCAAAAATTTAAAGCTGAAGAACGTGTTAAAATGGAGAATTGGTCCTTTGCACAAAATGAATTATTAAAAGTAATAGATGAGAATCCAATTGAAGAAAACATCAATATAAACACCGATTTAATTTTTAAAATCCTTTCTAGTAACAAATCAACTCCTATACTTGTCATTAATAAAGATTCTTCTATTTACACTTATAGTAATATTGGTAAAGGCACAAAAGCAGATTCTATTTATGTCAAAAATAATTTAAACAAGTTAGTGAAGCAGTTTAGTGAAGAGAACACACCAATTAAAATAAAACAAATTAATCAAACCTTATATTATGGTAATTCACCTTTACTTAACAAGTTAAAATATTATCCTCTAGCCTTATTACTAATTATAATACTATTTGGAGCTGTTGTTTACTTTTTTTATCGAAGCTCTAAAACTGCTGCTGAAAACAAATTATGGTCCGGAATGGCTAAAGAAACTGCGCATCAAATTGGCACTCCATTATCATCTCTTATTGGTTGGGCAGAAATTCTAAAAACTGAAAACACCAATCCAGAATATATAAAAGAAATAGAAAAAGACATAAGCAGATTACAAACTATTACAGAACGTTTTAGTAAAATTGGTTCTCTTCCTATATTAGAGAAAACCGATATTGTTGCCGAAACATTAGCTTCATACGATTACCTTAAAACAAGGTCTTCTAAACTAATTGAATTTGAAATTATAATACCTGATCATAAAATATTTGTAAATTTAAACAAACAATTATACAGTTGGACTATAGAGAATTTAGTTAAGAATGCAATTGATGCAATGAAAGGGAAAGGTCAACTTAAAATTGAAATTATACCATTAGAAAACAATGTTAGTATTCAAGTATCAGATACTGGAAAAGGCTTGAATAAAAATCAATTTAAAGCTATTTTTGAACCTGGTTATACCACAAAAAAACGAGGTTGGGGCTTAGGTCTTTCTTTAGCAAAGCGTATCATTGAAGAATTTCATCATGGTAAAATAAAAGTTTTGAATTCTGAAATTGGTACTGGCACAACAATGGAGATTGCCCTTAAAAGTATTTAAAATAATAACTTATGGCAGAGAAACTCATTACCATAAAAGAAATTAAATTAAATAATAATTGTCCAGAATGTTATAACACTAATGGATTACAATTAACATTTAAACAAAAGTTTAAAGAAACAACACTGTACAAATCCATTACAGATGAAACTACCCAAGAAATAGAATGTAAAACGTGTAACACAATTATATATCCTGTTATGTGGACAGATGATATTGAGCGTGTTTTTGAATATCAACGAAAAGCCTTTACACCAAAAAAGTCGTCTATAAAGTTAAAAAAGAAAGCTTGGCTTCTTATCGCTCTTTTAGGAATATTAATAATTGCTGGAGTAGCTGTTGTGATTGGCTACAAATAAGATTGAATCGTTTTTGCTACCTCTTGAAACTCTTCTGTAGATAATTTCACTTTCTGAAGAAATCGTGCATCTTCCATAGAGTTTAACGGAATCAAATGCACATGAACATGAGGCACTTCTAATCCTATAACCGAAACACCTACACGCTTACATGGTACTGCCTTTTCTAGAGCTATAGCTACACGTCTAGAAAATTGCATTAGACCACTATAAGTCGCTTCATCTAAATCAAAAATCTTATCAACTTCCTTTTTGGGAATACACAAGGTGTGTCCTTTAGCATTAGGATTTACATCCAAAAACGCTAAAAAATCTTCAGTTTCTGCCACCTTATAACAAGGGATTTCACCTTGAACAATTTTTGTAAAAATAGAAGCCATTTATTATTTTCTATAGCTGTAAATATAAAAAGATTCCTGCGAACAAGAATCTTTTAACAAAATTATATCAACTCGTTTTATCTTGAAATTTCTATAATATCAAATTTCATCACACCATTTGGCACTTGAATCTCAGCAACCTCTCCTACAGATTTTCCTAATAAGCCCTTACCTATAGGTGAATTCACAGATATTTTACCTGCTGCTAAATCAGCTTCTCCATCTGCAACGAGAGTATATAGCATTTCCATGCCATTGGTTTGATTTTTAATTTTTACTTTAGAAAGTACTAGAATTTTAGAAGTGTCCATTTGCGACTCGTCTATTAAACGCGCTCCTGCTAGCTGATCTTCTAATTTAGAAATACGCATTTCTAACATGCCTTGAGCTTCTTTTGCGGCATCATATTCTGCATTCTCACTCAAATCGCCTTTATCTCTAGCTTCAGCAATCGCTTTTGAAGCATTTACACGCTCTACATCTTTAAGCTGCTTTAGCTCATCTCTAAGTTTTTTTAATCCTTCTGCGGTATAATAAGATACTTTACTCATAACTTCATCGTTAATATTAAACACTTATGCTTGTTGCATTTAGCATATAAACACAAAAAATCCCGCGATCACGAGATTGTGATACAAATATACAAAATATTTAACGCAATGCACTTTTTTTGTACCTTGCAACAGAAAAAAAATAGCCATGAAAAAATTGATTTTAATAGTATTTATAGGGTTTATAACACTGTCTTGCAGTAAAAATGATGATACATCTAGGACTAACGAATATTTACCTGAGCAAAATTTTGACACAGGCTCAACTATTAATACGAACTTCCCTCAATACAGCAGCCTACAATTTCCAGGAAATCATGAAGTAATTGAAGAATATGGACTTAACGGTATTGTTGTTTATTATTCAGGAAGCTCGTATTTGGCTTTTGAATTAAGCGACCCAAACCACGCTTTACAGACCTGCTCAAAACTTACAATCGAGGGTGTTATTGCCACCTGTGGTTGTTCAGATACTAATCAATACGATATTCTAACTGGGCAAGCTCAAGATGGTACTACTGGCCAATATACTTTAAAACCTTATTTTGTTGAAGTCAGTGGCACTATTATTAGAGTGTATAATAATTAGGGCAAATTTCTAGCTTAGCTAGAAACCAGGCTTTCACAAGTCGCTTTTTTGTAAACAAAAAGAGCTCCAACAAATGCTCAATCCTTTTCGCAAAAAAATAATTTGTAGAATATTTTCTATATGTCTAAAATTTAACTATATTTGAAAAGGGTTTTAAAATTAATAGCAGTGTTAGTTAATCAAAAAGCCATTCTTTAATAGAATGGCTTTTTATTGTTGTTAAAATGTTGAAGCAACTTAAAACTTTAACGTCGCACCTACTAAAAAATTTCGAGTGGCTTGAGGATAAAACCCTGCGCCTTCAATAGTTGTTGTCGTTCCTGGTACTGTCCAAGTGTCATCATAAGTATAATAGTATCCATTCGAAATGTATTCTTCATTAAAAATATTATTAACTAACGCAGAAATAGTAATAGATTTCACAAAAGCATTCGTCTCTATTTTGTAAGACATGTTAAAATCATTAATAAAATAACTGTCTAATTTTGAAGCGTCACTATCTGTATTTCCCATGAATTGTTCGCCAACATACTTACTTAAAAGCGACACTTGCAAATGGTCTAAAGGTTCAAAAACTAGAGCGTTTGAGGCAATAAGCTCAGGAGAAAAAGAAATATTGGTTTCACCTAAATCTGTTAGACTTCCATCTTGAAAGACGACAGTCTTTTTGTTTTTGTTAGAACTTAAAGTTATTGCTGGCTGAATAGTTAGCCATTTTAAAGGATTAATTACGGCTTCAACTTCTAACCCTAAACGGTAACTTTCACCATTATTAGTTCGTATTGGATTACCTACATTATCAATATTTCCTGTTAATACCAATTGCTCATTGTAATGCATATAGTATAAATTCGTGTTAATTATAAAGCGGTCAGACTGATGTCTAAATCCTAATTCAAAATCGTTAAGCTGCTCTGGTTTTACATTTTCATTGTTTTCAAAATCATCTCTATTTGGTTCTCTATTCGCACGAGCATAAGAGAAATAAAAATGATTTAAGTCATTCAATTTAAAGGTAATTCCAGCTTTCGGATTAAAAAAGCTGTAATTTTCATCTACTTTCAATTCATAACGATCTGACGTCAACCCTGTTGTTTTATAGTCAACTAAACGCCATTGTAAATCACCAAAAAGACTAATCTTTTCATTCAACTTAATTGTGGCTTTCGTAAACACGTTAAAATCCTTTTTATTTCCATTCCCATCGTAATAACGATCATTGATTTCACTATTACTGGCGTTTCTTGCCCAAATAATTTCACCAAAATGGTCTCCATCATGCACACTATAAGAACCACCAAAATCCATATTTAGCATATTCTTTTTAAAATTAACGTTAGCATTAACAACATAAAAATCACTATCTAGCCAACGTCTACGAATTAAATCTGTGGTATTAATGGTTTCACCTCCAATAACCACTTCTTCTAAATCATAATCTGCAAAATCTTCATCTTCTTTGTATTGCTCAAAGTAGCCTTGACCATGTGTATAATTTAGTCCTAAATTAGTTGACCAATTATTATTAATGCGTTCATTCCAATGTAACTGATAGTGGTCTTGTTTATAGTTATCTTCTTCATTTTCATGAAACCTAACAGTACCATCTTCATCTGTGTACATTCCTGCAGTATTAAAAGTTCTATCATCTTCTAAAAGATCTAAATCTTCTAAACCATTCCAAGATTGATACGTGACTTCATGTCCACTAAAAGTAATGGCTTTTATCAATCTATGCTCATCAACATAAGCGCCTTGTAAGAAAAATGATTTTAAATCAGACGTAGCTCTATCAATATAACCATCAGATTTTATTTGCGATAAACGCCCAGCAATTTCAAAATGATTATTTAGTTTTCCTGTACTAAATTTTAAGGTGTGTTTTCGAGTATTATAACTTCCAAAGGAATTAGAAAGTTCTCCATTAGCAGTTTCAGAAATGACATCAGTAAGTATATTAATACTTGCGCCAAAAGCACCTGAACCGTTAGTAGAAGTTCCAACTCCTCGCTGTAATTGAAGGCTTTCTACACTTGAAGCAAAGTCGCCTAAGTTTACCCAAAAAGTCCCTAAAGATTCAGCATCATTATAAGGAATTCCATTAATGGTAATGTTCGTAGATTGTGCATTAATACCACGAATACGAATGCCTGTGTAGCCTACTCCAGCTCCTGCATCTGAAGTGGTAACCACTGAAGGTAAGTAGTTTAATAAAACAGGAATGTCTTGTCCGAGATTACGTTTCTCAAGCTCTTCTTGACTCACATTAGAGTGCGTAATTGGCGATGTTGCGTTAACGCGAACCGATTTAACTAAAACTTCATCTAAAATTTCAATTTTAGTGGTGTCTTGTGATTTTTCTTGTGCTTTAGCACTGACTGATAACACTAAAAGTGTTAAAAAAAGAAATAGGTTTTTCATATCGATTAAATAAAATTATAATCGAATAAAAAGAGGTCATTATTCTTTTGTTAATAGTTGATTTTTATTTGAGCGCATAAAATCGTAAAATGTTTAACATCCATTTTAACGCTCGGTTCCTAAACAGCATTACCTGTTCTAGGTTCAATGGGTATGATCTCAGCCTTTTTAGCCAAAGCTAAAAAAGCACCCCTTTTTTGAGAACGATGCAAAGATAGTTGAGTTTTTTGATTTAATTAAATTCTTAATAGAATAATTAATCAACATCTGGTTTTTTACGATTGGCCTTCTTATCGGATTGAATACTCTTTCTTTTTAAACGTTTAGCAATAACAGCTTTAGGGATTTTTGTAGGCTTACGTTTTTTAGGAACAACCAAACCTTCTTTAATGATATTTAAAAACCGTTGAATGGCTAAAGCTTTATTTTTGTGTTGACTTCTACTTTCATCACATTGAATAATAAGCATGTTTTCTTTTGTTAATCTCGTTTTGAGTTTTTCAGCTAAGTGTTTTTTTTGCTCGTCGTTTAAAACTAATGAGGCATTAAGATTAAAAGTTAATTCTATTTTTGAAGACACTTTATTAACATGCTGCCCGCCACTACCAGAGCTTCTTATCGCCTTAAATTGAAGCTCCGTTATAAGGTGTTCTTCATCAAACATTATTCTTTAATTTGGTGTGGTGGTTTTAGTAAATCGGTTACTGTTTTTACAGGATTAAAAGTAATTAAAGGAACCTCAACGAAAATAGTATTCCAATACGCCATTGAGCCATTCCATAAACCAGGTAATTCTAAAGCTTTTAATTCTTTTCCTGTTTTGGTTTTCATGGTAATAAATGCTGTTTTATGATCGACATAATTTTGAAGATTAAACTTTTCACCTTTGTAATTTTTAATCCCACAAACTAAATCTACTGGATTAAAATGAGTCGCATTTTTTAAAATGCTTTTTTGGTTTTTATTTTTTTTATCAATTTGAGCTGATTCAATAATTTGCAATGACACATTTCCGCTTTCATCTTTCACCCAGAAAGGGCCACCACCAGGTTCACCTTCGTTTTTAACCATTCCGCAGACACGTATTGGGCGATTTAGTTTTTCTCTTAAATACTCAATTTGATAGTTTTTAGAGTATTTTTCAAATTCTTTACTAATCACCACATTCATCTGATTCGTTAAAAATTCTGCTATAGTTATCAGCTGATTTTCAGTAAGGTCATTCTTCTCTAACTGTTCTAAATAAGCAAAAGCCTGTTCTTGGACTTGAAGTAAAATCCCTCCAAGCATTTTCTTGTATTCGGCTACATCATTTTCATATTTAAAAACCACAATATTATCAATATTCTTAACAAAAATAAGATCAACATCTTGTGCGTTTAAATTATTTAATAACGCACCATGTCCTGAAGGTCTAAATAACAAACTGCCATCGTCTTCTCTAAAGGCTTCATTTTTTGGCGTAACAGCTATAGTATCTGTTGATTGACATTGGTATGAAAATGAAATATTAAATTTAGTTTTTGTTTTCTGTTCAACAATGTTTTGAATGCGTTCAAACTCTTCAGTAAATGTATTTTTGTGAGCTTCAGAAATCGTAAAATGCAAACTGGCTTCATTATTAGATGATGCGTATAAAGCAGCTTCAAATAAGTGTTCTTCAAACGCAGAAGAGACATGGTCTTTGTATTCGTGAAAAGGTAATAATCCTTTTGGAAAAAAGCCATAATTGAGTTTATCTTCATCTAACATGGTTTTAATAAACTCTAGTTTTTGTTCATTTTCTGAAAGCGAATCATAGTTATCGACAAGTGCTTTTGTTTTATTAAGTACATCGTTGTAAAACGGAAACTTTTCAATTCCAACTAAAAACAGTGACAATTCTGACACCTTATTTCTATTGATATAAGCATTTATACTTTCTTTAGAAATGTCATAATCTTTTAAAAACTGAAACAAAAATTTAAACATTCTTGTTGCTGCTCCAGATGCTGGCACAAATTTTAGAATAGAAATAGAGTGTCTTTTAGTTTCAAAGAAATCAATAGCCTTTTGCTTATTGGCCTCAGATTTTTTTATAATGCCATGATCTAAATTGGCTGCTTTCTTTAAATTAACAAATGGCACACCTGTTTCAAAAAGTGCGATTTGAGCGTTTACTTTTTCAACAGTTAACCCTTTATTTTCTATTTGTTGTATGTCTTTTGGTGTAAAATTCACAGTCTTTCTTTTAATAAATTATCGATATGCTTTATGGCCAACTCTAAGCGTGTGCTTTGATCTCCTTTTAACAAAACATATGGTCTATTATACTTTACTAATGCCTCTTGAAAAGCCTTAAACATATCTAAACGCTCATGAGGTTTATCTCTTAAATCATCTGCTTCCCAAGGCGTATCAATATACGTTAAAAAGTATAAATCATATTTATTTTCCAGAGCAAATTTTTCTATAACAGCATCGCAAACTCCAGAATAATAGACTTCAGAATACACTTTGGTTTCTAGCAAATCTGTATCGCAAACAAGTACAGAGTCTGTTTTCTTTGCTAATCTATTTTCATTTTTCATTTGACCAATAGCAATAGGCAACAAATCTTTTGGCTCACAAGTTAGGCGCTCATTATTCCACTTCTCTTGTAAATATTCACGAGCATATTCTGGAACCCAAATAGAATTGTAATGCCTAGCTAATTGTTTAGAAAGGGTTGTTTTTCCAGAAGATTCTGGTCCAAACAATACTACTTTTAAGCAGTTGCTAGGTTCTTGTTTAAGCTTTTTTTCCATGCATTATATCCTTGAATTGCTAGAATTGTAAATATTAAATATTGTAATGAAAGCATTCCTAACCCTCTATAAGCATATAAAGGAATAGTAATGATGTTGGCAAAAATCCAAAGCGTCCAATTTTCTAATTTTTTATTCGCCATAAACCACATGGCTGTAAAGAAAACTCCAGAGGTGAAAATATCTATATAATTAGGGATTTGAATATCATAATTATTGACTTTATATACTAAATAAGTAATAATTAATGTGGCAACAAAAAACACAACGCCAATGATCTTTTCTTTTAAATTTGTTCTAGAAATAGGGACTATATATTTTTCATCTTTTTTCCTAGACCAATTCCACCAGCCATAAATACTCATCACAGAATAATAAAAATTCATCATCATATCTCCAAAATACTCATTTATGTATAATAAATAAACTGTAATTACAGTGCATATAATTCCTATTGGATAAACTAAAATATTTTCCTTTTTAGCAAACCATACACTCGCAATACCAAAAATAAAAGCAACAGCTTCTAATAGCACTAAATAGGCTGATGTTCCTTGATAAGCTTCAATGAAAAAATCTATAATCGACTTCAATGTGTTTCTTTTTTTAACTCATTAAAAAAGGCTTTGTCCTCTTCAAAAGCAGTTCCTATAACAACTAAATCTGCTCCAGATTGGTAAGCCTTGTCTAATTGTTCCTTTGTTCGAATTCCACCACCTACAATAAGCGGAATACTCAAGGTCGCTTTTGTTCTTTTAATAATTTCAGTAGATACAGGAAGTATTGCTCCACTACCAGCTTCTAAATACATCAATTTTAGTCCTAATAATTCCCCTGCTTTTGCAGTATCTATAATCTGTTTTGGGTTTGTGTAAGACATAGGCTGTGTTCCTGTTACTTTCTGAACAGCAGTTTCTTTTCCATTTTCAACAAGGATATAACCTGTTGGAATAACCTCTAAATTCGTGGCTCTTAATTTAGAAACCGAAGCCACATGCTTTCCTATTAAGTAGTCTGCATTTCGACCAGATATTAACGACAAAAATAATATCGCATGAGCATACGCTGTTATTTGAGACACATCGCCTGGAAAGATCACTACGGGTAATTCTGTAAGCGCTTTAATTTCAACAACTAATCTTTCAGTGGCTTTATCCTTAACTGTACTTCCTCCAACAAAAATATGCGTTGCAATCGAAGCGTTCAACTTTTGCATAAAATCAGGTAAGCTTTCAAGCTTCATTTTGTCTGGATCGATTAACACAGCCAAAAGCTTTTGCTTTTCTTTAACCGAATTTAATATGTCGTTAAGAATATTCATTATGACGGTAAAGCATAAGCACAAGTAAACCCTTCAAATTCAAAAAATGTAGTATCAAACCGATATTTTTTGTCTTGATAATCTATCCACGCATGTGTTGAGGCCTCTTCTAGTGTAAACGGAATGACTAAGGTATTTTGTAAAAAACTCAATCCAGGCGTAGCAAATAATTTATATAATGATTCTTTTATACACCAAATTACAATAAGCTTATTAATATATTTATCATCTGACTGATCTAAATATTGATATTCATAATCCATAAACTTGTGTGCGATTACACCTATTTTTTCACGTTGCTTTTCAATGTCAATTCCAACAATACCATCACTTACTACAACGCCCGAAAAAGTAAAAGAATGTGTTATTGAAATATGTTTTCCGTCTTTTAAATGTGGTTTCCCATATTCATCATAAAACAAATCGTCATCTGTATAGCCAAACTCTAATAATAAATGACGAACACTTAAAAATCCGCGCTGATGCAGCTCGCTTTTCATTCCTAAAACACGCTTCATGTTTTCTGGTTTTAAACTAATAGGCTCTAACAAATCATCATAAGTCTCTGTAATCTTCCAGATTTTAACAGTAGTTTGTGAATTTGGCGTAAGGGTTTTATATAGAGGCATTTAATATTCTGAAAGTTATTGATTATCTTTGCACGACCTAAGGCCGATTAAACCATTTTAGTTAAGCGAATTTAACTATTTTAAGTACGATTGCCAAAGGTGTTACCTTTTTAAATAACATAAAGAAAATAAAGATTATATGAGTACTAAAACCATTCCTTACGTCGCTAATAAAGTAAAAGATATTTCGCTTGCCGCATGGGGACGAAAAGAAATTGAGCTTGCAGAAGCTGAAATGCCAGGACTTATGAGTCTTCGCGAAGAATATAAAGATTCACAACCTCTTAAAGGTGCACGTATTGCAGGTTGTTTACACATGACGATACAAACTGCAGTTTTAATTGAAACGTTACAAGCACTTGGAGCAGAAGTGACATGGAGCTCTTGTAATATATTCTCTACTCAAGATCAAGCTGCTGCCGCAATTGCTGCTGCAGGAACCGCAGTTTACGCATGGAAAGATATGACTGAAGAAGAATTTGATTGGTGCATAGAGCAAACCTTATTCTTTGGTGAAGATAGAAAACCATTAAATATGATTTTAGATGATGGTGGCGATTTAACTAATATGGTATTAGACAAATATCCCGAATTAGCTCCTGGAATTAACGGTTTATCTGAAGAAACAACAACAGGTGTTCACAGATTATACGAACGTGTAAAAAACGGAACACTCCCAATGCCTGCAATTAATGTTAACGATTCTGTAACGAAATCAAAATTCGATAATAAATATGGTTGCAAAGAATCTGCAGTAGATGCTATTCGTCGCGCAACAGATATTATGTTGGCTGGAAAACGTGTAACGGTATGTGGCTATGGCGATGTTGGTAAAGGAACTGCTGCGTCTTTTAAAGGTGCTGGAAGTATCGTAACCGTTACCGAAATCGATCCTATTTGTGCTTTACAAGCTGCAATGGATGGTTTTGAAGTAAAAAAACTAGAAACTGTTATTGGTAATTCTGATATTGTAATTACTACGACAGGAAACAAAGACATCGTTCAAGGACGTCATTTCGAAGCCTTAAAAGACAAAGCCATTGTTTGTAATATTGGACACTTTGATAATGAAATAGATATGGCGTGGTTAAATAAAAATCATGGCCATACTAAAAATACTATTAAACCTCAGGTCGATAAATATAATGTTAATGGAAATGATGTTATTATTTTAGCAGAAGGTCGTTTAGTTAATTTAGGTTGTGCAACTGGACATCCAAGTTTTGTAATGAGTAACTCGTTTACAAATCAAACTTTAGCACAAATCGAGCTTTGGAATAACAAAGATGCTTACGGAAATGATGTCTATATGTTACCAAAACATTTAGATGAAAAAGTAGCAAAACTACACTTAGAAAAAATTGGGGTAGAACTTACCGAGCTTCGTGAAGATCAAGCCAGTTATATTGGTGTAACTGTAGAAGGACCATACAAACCTGAACACTACAGATACTAATAAACATTGCTTCGCTTAAGCGAAGATGCATCATACAAAGAAACCCTTACAGCATTGTGAGGGTTTTTTTATGTTTTATTATTTGGGCAATTGCCACGTCGTGTCACCACGCTTTCCGCTATATCTTTTTGTACCAAAAAGGATGCCGCTACAATCGTTATTGCAAAAGCCAAAATATCATATGTAGTTCTGAAAGAAAAAAAATATACTTAACTTCACCTTCTAAACATATTACATTTATGAATTTAAAAAAATTAACGCTTTTAATTAATGCTTTAGAAAATCATATTGAACATCATGAGGTTTCAAACGCCACTATTTCTAAGGCAAATGTTGCATGGCATATTGATCATAGTTTTAAAGTCATAAATAAAGTCTCATTATCACTTCAATCTTCAGACCCTTCTTTATATAAAAATAATTTTAGTGTTTTAGGAAAAATCTTTTTTACACTAGGTTTTTTCCCAAGAGGAAAAGCTAGAGCACCTAAATATGTAAAACCTCCAGAAGTTGTTTTAAAAGAGGACCTTATTCATCAACTTCAAGACGCAAGAGCAGCAATAAAGACTTTACCTCAGCTCGATAAAAATGCGTTTTTTAAGCATCCCATATTTGGTAATATTAATACTTCAAGAGTGACTCGGTTTCTAGAATTACATACCAATCATCATTTAAAGATTATTAAGGAGATTATGAGTAGATAATTATACTATTTCAGCAACCAAACCTGAATAAGTAAATCTAATTTTGGCTTTTTTAGTTTGACCTTTATCTAATTTTGACCCTAAATCACTTTTAACTTTTATCCATATAGACCCTCCAAATTTATTCGGTTTAAATATAAGAAACTTCCCTTTCGAGTGTCTATCTATTTTACCTGGAAATACCATAGATTCTTCATCTTCATCAAGCCAATAAACTTTATGGCTTAAAATTGCTCCTGAAAACTCATTTTTGAGTTCCACCAATTTTTTTCTTGCGGACTCAAATTGAAAACTATAATAATCAGCTACAGCATCATAGAAATAATACTCAATTGGTTTGTAAGCATTGTTTTTGAAAACAACTTTATTTATTTCATAAAATTTCAATCTATATTCTATTTCATGTAAATTATCACAATAAATTTTATATAACAACTTTAAAACATCTAAATTAAAATTGTATTCTTCCATCTCCAAAATTAATTCGTGCGGAAACTCATTACCTTCTCTTCTAACTTTGTAGTATTTTAATATTAAAGCATAAGGCCTTGTTTCTTCTTTTTGGTACATTTCATCTATTCTTTTTTGAATAGATACCTGATCCTTATTATAGGTTTTCTCAAATTGAACTTGAAGGTTTTTAATCTTTTCAATTCCATCATGTAAGTTGTCCGTTGCGAGTTCAAATAAATTTAAAATATTAAATTCTATTCTTGATTTCTCTTCATCACTCAATTTTATTTTTGATAAATACCACCAATAAATCTTAATGTAATCATAATAACTATATGACGAAGAGGGATCAATGATTTGCTTTATTTCGAACAAATCTATAGCATCATCATAGTATTCTTTTGATATTGAAAAGTCTTCATTAATAAAGTGTTCTCTAAATAACTTTCCATTTAAGACAGCCTTCCTATGAATCAAAATTGGGTTTCTATAATATCTATTTTCATTATAGTCATCAAAATCTTTGATAATATTTAATGCTTTTTCTAAATTCTTTATAGTACGACGTTTTTCAATATTCAAACTATAATTTATAGTAAAATTAAAATCATCATAGAACTTATCAAATGCTAAGTCATATAATTTACTTATTTGAAATAAATTAAATGTTTTAGAGGTTGATAATGCTTTGAATAAGTCAATTATTATTTTACTTGATACTCTATTATTATCAATACTCTTTACAATACTTTGATAATCTCGATATTCTTTGTCTTTATTACCTTTATAAACATACGTAATTAATGTATCTGATATCATTGCATGCTTCGTTCTAAAGTAAATATCTGGTTCTAAATATTGGCTTGATTCAATGTTTTCTTGTATCAAAATTCCGTGACCATCCATCCTGATAATACTCTCAACAAAAACTTCCCAATTCATCTTTAGAATTTTTTGCAACCAACTAAAAGGCATTAATATATTGTGTCTATATAGTAATGAAGTAAACAAAAAAGCTTGCTTACAATTATCAGTTAATTTATTATAAGTATCTATTAGTGATTGTTTATGTTTTCCCCCTTTTATTAAATCTAATAAAATTAAATACTGATCTGAATTAGAAAAATTCGAGTTAAGATATTTAATAATATCTCTTTTTGCTCTACCATCACGAAACTCAACAAGTGATTCGTTTTTTAAATAATCTAGCAAAAGGGAAATTTCATTTTCATTTAAAGCAACATCAATATTAAATTTTACTATTTGCGGTTTATGCTTAACTTCAAAACTTTTAAGAACATTCTCTCTGATTGACTGAATGAAAACAATATTTTTCTCATAGAGCTGGAAAGAGCTCAGTCTTGACCTTAATTGTCTTACATTTTTAAAATTAAAATCAAGTTCAGAATAATTAGAGAAGATTAAAATGTTTTTGAATTTAATTGATTCTATAAAATTTTTAAAAGCATCAATATCCAATTTTAAAAAATCTGTAATCTCCAATGCAATTGTCGATTCTAAAGTATGTAATAAAAGATTTATTATTCTGTAAGTAAATGTTGTTTTTCCTGTGCCATAACTACCATAAAGATATATTAATGGATATATAGTATCAATATTTTTAAATTGTTCAAGTATTTTTTTATTTATCTCTTGAAGTTTATCAGTTTTTACTACATCATAATTTTTGCAAACAATAGAAAAATCTGGTTCTGCTCCTAGATAAAAATCTTTTCTCGATAGAGTTGTGGAAAAGTCTTTAAGGTTTAATGGCTTAACAAAACTCTCAACTTTATATAGTAATTTACTTTCTACTCCTTTAATACTCTTGAAAACATTTCTAAATTTAGACCTAGATTTAATATTAGTTTCATAAAACTTTTCTTCCCACTTTGAAAACTTTCCAAAAAAAGCATCACTATCCTCTTTTATTATTTTAAACCCTTTTGATTCTAAAAAAGATTGATTAATTTCATCAATGTATGGATCAACATAATAAATATTTCTATGATCTAACTCTTTAAGAAATTCTTCTAAAAAAAAATTCCCAAAAGCGTCTTTAAGTGAATGCCCTATGAATAGAAACTTTACATCAGGACTTATCGATTTCAGCCTTCCAAATAATTTTCTATAATACTTTTCTACACTTTTAAAGTCTTGGGAAGAAAACTTTAAGTCGTAGTTGCTAATATCTGAAATGCAGCCATGCAACTTTATGTATTTGAGTTTTGAGGACATAATATAGTCATCCCATTCCTTTAAATTTCTTATTACATCTAAACTATCTCTTTTATCACTCCCAATAAACGCCTGTTCGATTAACATGTCAACGTTAGTAGTTATAATTGCCTTCCAATTAATACTTGATATAACTTTATGGTAATTCTCTACTTTTAGCCTTCTTAAATATTTTACTACTAGACTATCAAAGTGATTTCTAGAATACTTACCATTAGAAAAAACCTTGTCTACAAATTCTACGATATCATTACTTTGATATGCGATATTTTCTTCATCTCTATAATAATTCATTAATTCTTTACTAAGCATTTTTTTAGAGCCTACTGCAGCCCCAGCTCCTGTAATAAGCACAACCTTATTTGCTGTTATTTGCTCAAAAAGATTTTCAAGCTGAGAGTCATTATTATTTGTCATGAAATTATAGTTTGAATATCTTGTAATTTATTAAAGATTTTCCATAAAAAATAAAAACCCTCTCAAATAAATTGAAAAGGGCTTTTAAAAAACTCAATCTAAAATTATTGTGCACTCCAACCTCCATCTAAAACAAAGGAAGTTCCTGTAATGGTTGTAGAGCTATTTTTTGCTAGTAAAATCGCCATATCTGAAATCGCTTCTAAAGGAACAAACTCTTTTACAGCTTGCTTTTTAAGCATCACTTTTTCAATCACTTCACTCTCTGTCATTTGATGTGCTTTCGCTTGATCCTTTATCTGTCCTTCAACCAAAGGTGTTTTTACATAACCAGGACAAATAGCATTACTGGTAATATTAAATGGCGCACCTTCTAAGGCCATTACTTTGGTCATCCCAATCACACCATGTTTAGCAGTAACATAAGCCGATTTAAACTCGGATGCTCTTATACCATGAACAGACGACACATTAATTATTCTTCCAAATTTTTGCTTCTTCATCTGTTTCCAAGCCGCTTTAGAGGCGTAAAAAACGGCATTCATGTTAATGGCTATAATAGCTTCGTATTTACTATTAGGGAAATCTTCAATTGGTGATACGTATTGTATTCCTGCATTATTAACGAGTACATGTAAGTGTCCAAAAGTTTTGATGGTTTCATTAACTAAGCCTTCAATAGCTTCTGGTTGTAATAAATTAGCATTAGAAAAAGCAGCTTTTATATGGTGTTTTTCTGCTATCTTTTTTGCAATTTCTTCACCATTAAGTTCTAAACCATGAAACATAATATTGTAACCTTCCTTAGCAAAATGATTTGCAATGCCTAAGCCTATACCACTAGTACTTCCTGTAATAAGAACGGTTTTATTCTTCATCCTCTAAAAAATTTTGAAGCGCTGTATTAAACGCATCTGGTTGATCTAAAACCACTCCGTGTCTAGAGTTTTTTATTACCACTAACCTAGCATTTGAAAGTTTATTTACATAATTTTCTTTAAAAGTAACCGAAGTATAATCCATATCTGAAGAAACAACTAAGGTTCTCGCTGTGATATCTTTTATTGCATCTCCTAATCCCCAAGCCATCAAGGTGACAAACGATTTATAATATGCATTATAGTCGTTGTTTTTGCATCGAGTTTCAAATTCATTCCTTAAATCAATTTGATGTTCTTCAGGAAACATATTAAATGAAATTTCATGAGCTAAGGACTCTAATCCTTTTGTTTCTAAAAATTCAATTCTGTTTTTTAAAAGATCTACTCCTGTTTGACCCATATCATTAAAATCTGGACCACTATTTACAATAACTATATTATCTATATATTCTGGGTGACTTGCTGCCATTTGAAAAGCAACCGCTCCTCCCATTGAAAAACCAACAATAGTTGCCTTTTTAATGTTTAATTGGTCTAAAAACTGTTTAATATCTTCTGTCATTAACCCTACTCCATAATCATTTAATGGCTTTGTAGAATTACCATGACCTCTTAAATCTACAGTAATGACTCGATATTTTTTAGAAAAGAAAGGGACTTGAGCGTCCCAATCTTTTTTTGTGGATCCTAACCCATGAAGTAATAGAAGCGTGTTTCCTTTTCCATAATCTTCATAGTCAAGTTCTATATCATTAACATGTACTTTTGGCATGATTTAGAAACTAAATTAGTTGTTTGAAGTTTTCTTTTTAAAGAAGTTCACTTTATATTTTAATTCAAAAGAAACTAGTGTTTCAACTATAGGCGAAGCTACAAATTCTCTGTTTTTAGCATTGAATAAATTTGTAATGCTTAAACCTAAAGACAGGTTATCATTAAAGTTATATCCTGCATTTGCATCTACTGTAAAACCTCCTAATTGTCCGTAGTTCCATGTTCTACCTACTTGCGCATCTTCAACAATTTCATTGACTCCATCTCCATCTTGATCTTGTGTTTCTGCAGCTACATTTATCCCAGAGAAGAAATCGTATTTTTCTACAAATCGTCCATAAATAGCTCCATAAAATTTACCTTTATTGTAGTGAAGTCCTAGGCTAAATTTATGATTAGGTGTGTTAATTGGCAATTCACTTTCTAAAACTTGTCCATCTAAATTTCCATCATTGTCAAGATCATTTTTATCTAATTCACGACCAAAATAGGAGTAGTTAAAAGAGGTTCTAAAACTATCATTAAAATAATAATTCAAGCCTATATCTAACCCATAAGTATCAACATGACCAAAGTTTAAATACGTTAATATAAAAGAACCATCAGAGCCATCAACAACATCACCAATTGGTTGGTCACCAATATGTGTTACATTATTGCCATTTGCAGCATCTGCAATATTACGCAATGGACTTATAAAATTATCCGATTGATTATAATAAGCATTAGCATCTAAAAATAAGTTATCTGATAGCTTTCCTTTATACCCTATTTCATAAGAGTGAATAGTTTCAACATCTAATTTTTGTATTTTAGTACCATCTGTTAATGTAAATCCTTCTCCATTTCCTAAAACTAATCCTCCAAATAGGTTTCCTTTAAGATTTAAAATAGATGGTACTGCAATACCTTTACCATAAGTTAATCTAAATGTTCCGTTATTTATTTTTTTAGTAACTGCTACTTTAGGAATAAAATTAGAACCATATAATTCGTGATTATCTAATCGTCCTCCTAATAAAAATCCCCAACCTGAGTCTGATAATTTATATTCTAATTGCGTATAAATCCCTGTTTGGTCTAAATCTATTCCGTCTTCATCTAAAAGGTAAGTTCCTCTAGAGTCTGCCATATCTAATTGATACTGAGCTCCTAAAGTTAAATAGAAATTACTCCAGTTGTTATTGTATTGTGCTTCTGCATTAAAACGTTTTGAGGCATCTTTAAAAACCGCACCACGTTGTAATACAATTCCGTCTCCTTGATTAGGACCTGTTTGAAACCATTGCTCTGTAAATGAACGATCACGAGCTTCTTCTTCTGAGAAGCCATTTTCTATAAATGACACGTAATTTTGTGTTCTTTGGTTCATAGCATAAGTATCGTCTGTATTACTCCATGTATAATATGTATTTGCAAAAAAGTTTTTAGATACAAATTTTAATTGAGCGACATCGATACTCCAGTCTTTTATCTGGTTACGACCTGCATTTGTAACCGCAATGTTGTTATTATTACTGTGCCCATAATACCCAGATAATTCAGAACCACTTGTTGGCTTGTAGAACAATGAAGCGCCATATTTTTGTGTATCGAAATCACGATCTAAGTCAAGTTCTTTGTATGCTGTTGTGCCAACATAAACACTATCTACATAGTTAAACTCTTCTCCTTGAGATCTTTCAAAATGAATTTTGTAGGCAAATTTGTCGTTTATTATTTGAGCGTGTCTCAATCTAGCTGTAACCACTTTTTGGTTTCCAGCTCCAATAGCAAAAGTAGTTCCTTCAGATTGTCTAGGGTTTTTAGTTATTGTACTTACAAGTCCATTGTGTGCATTTGGACCATAAAGTGTTCCGTTAGGACCTAATAATATTTCTACTCGAGAGATGTCATCTTTAGTTACTGTAGAAAACGATCCCATTGGTAAACCTGTAGCAATTAACGTGGATAATCTATCATCTGTTACTTGTAAGTTTTTAGAATTGAAAGCAGAATTAAATCCTCTAATATTAATTCCTGTTCCTAAAACACCACTTCTTATAAAATCAACCCCTTTTTGTCTTGCTGCCAATTCACCAACATTAAAACTAGGAAATTCTTCAATGTCTCTAGCGGAAATTACATTGACTGTAGCTGGGACATCTGTAATTTTTTGAGGTTTTTTACCTGCAGTTATTATAACTTCATTTAAAACATTATTAGATTCGTTTAAGGTCACATTTAGTTGTGTTACATTTCCAGAAGTTACTGAAACACTTTGATCTAAAGTTTCATAACCTATATAAGAGATTGACACTTCGTGGGTTCCTTCAGTTACATTTTCAATGGTGAAATTTCCATCAAAATCGGTCACACCTCCTTTGTTCATACTTTTAATAAAAACTGTTGCGCCAGACAAAGGCATACCGTTTTCTTCAGTAATAGTTCCCTGTATACTTCCTGTGTCTTGGGCATTTACCACCAAAGAACTAATTAAGGTCAGTAAGAAAAGTAATTTTTTCATAATTAAAAATATTGTTTTAAGTTAGATTATGGTGGCAATCTATTAGGAAAAAGAAAAAAAACAGGAATAAAAACATCTAATGACAAGTATGACTTTTAACTTAAAAAAAATATATAAATCAAATTAATCCTAAGTTTACTAGTTTTTTATAGCAATACATTAGATGTATGACTTTAGTTTAAAAAAAGCCTCTGGTAAATTATTTGAAAGCGTATCAATGACCTTTACCATTAATTGTTTTTGATTTTTTGTTGGTTGAATATCGTTAAGTGGTGCTTTAATTTCCTCTAATAAACGTGAAGAGTTTATTTTGCCTTCCATGTATCTGGAAAGTGAAATACTCCATGAAATGTTAGGCACATAATTACTTTGTTTTTGTCGTTCACTTTCCTTTTCTATTAAATTAAATTTAGCAGCATATTTAAGCACTTCTTCATACTTTTCTTGTATGATCAAAACATTAATAAATGATGTGAAAAAATGATGCCAACGATGTTTTAACACTTCATTTTTGTACTTTATTAAAAATGTTTTTGCCGTAGCCTCTGCAAGATTATTTTTTTGTAATTCGGATAGTACTCGAATGAGATAAGAACAATAACCAATTTTTTGATGATAATTATGTGTTTCTTTATACAGTTCTTTATACTTTTCTAATAAGGTAAAAGCCTTTTTCGGACTGTTATTTCTTAATAAAATAGCGACCAAATTATTCAAATACATTAAAGTATCGTTATTATTTTGTCTGATAGATAAATAACCATAAAATTCTGCTATTATAAATTCGTCTTGTTTAGAATGTAGCAATACACGACTTGCATAATAATTAGAAAGTAAACGTCTGGAATACATTTCTCCTTGACTAAAATAATAGTCAATCTGATCAAAAATTGCTTTTAACTTAGCATTCTCGTTATAATTAGTGTAGATAAACGCGAGTAAAACAAATGCTTGATATCTATTTTTACCATCTATATTTTTATCATTAAAAACTTCAAGCAGCCATGCTTCTAAATGTTTTGTTTCGTTATTATTAAGAGTGTATTGGTTTGTGATTTCTGTAGTCGCTGTGTATAATTTTTCATTAATGTCTTTAACTTGTATATAATGTGTTTTATAAGCTTCAATAAAATCTGCTATAATTTGATGATCTTTGTAGCGCATTCTAACCAACAAATACGATTTATATTCTTTGGCTAAATCATATAAATTCTGAAAATTAAATTCAATAGTTTTATAGGTTGAAACATAGTGTAGAAATTCTTTTTCTTCACTAGATGATATGGCATCTGTAAGTATTTTTTGCTTTAGAGACATTAACCAGCCAATGGTTGCATCCACATCAATATTCGCTAACTTTTTTTCAACCCAATCTTTAATATAAGAATATTTGCGTTTATTAATGGAGGTATCAAAATCAATAAATTCTTTTTGAGATAAAGCATTAGATATTAACAATTTTATAATCTGAAGCTTTTCTGAATCTATAAATTGATACTTAGTTTGCAGGTATTTAGCTTCATTTGGCAGGATGGTTTTACTAAATTCAGTAAACTTTTTAAGCTTAGTTTTCATTGTACATCAAATAAAATGATAATGATAAGTTTAGCGTTAATAAGCATCAATAAATTGTTGAATAAGCATATTAACTTCTACAGGTTTTTCAAATTGCACAAAATGACCAGCGTCTTTTACAAAGGCTACATCTACACTCTTAATTTTTTCTGAGGCTATTTCCCCAACAGCTTTAGTTGTTAAATTAGGATTAAGATAACGATTAGGAATAAGCATATCCTTATCTCCAAAAACAACTAATGTCCTTTGAGATATATGCTCTAAATCATTAAATACAGGATCACTTAACATCCCAGAAATACTACGAACAATAGCTTTACAATGCGCATCAAAATCTGATGCTAATTTAATTTGCTTTCTATCATTAATCATTTTAGATGTTTCCTCTGGTAACTTGTAAAAATTTAAAGCATAATTCTTTTCAATTTGTTCATCTGTAGTGTTTTTTACCATTTCTTCAGTAAAAAAGCTTTTTAGCATATTTGCATTCGCTTCAGAAAATTGTTCTAAGCCAGCTGGTGCAATTAAGATTAATTTTTCAATATCTGTTTTATAGGATGTTGCTAGTTTTATCGTTGCTTGTCCACCCATAGAATGTCCAACAAGAATGACATTTTTCAGCTCTAATTCATTTATAAACTTGTGTAGTATTTCAGCAAAATAGCTAGGCGTATAATCGGCTTCTGGTTTAGAGGACTTTCCGTAACCTGGTAAATCTAAAGCAATACATTTATAATGATTTTTTAAAACTTTTATATTTTTAGACCATGCATCAGAATTACTACTCAATCCATGAACAAACAATAATGTTTTTTCTCCAACACCTTCATTAATATAACTTATTTCAGTATTATCAATTGTGACAGCGTATGTTTTAAAATCATATTGAGAGATTATTTCCTTCATAAGTTTATCTGATTTTTGCGAAAATATAGTTGTTGTAATTAAAGTAAGAATAAATAGTAACGTGAGTCTTTTCATTGTTGTGATTTAATAGTATTAAAATAGTGATATAGTTTTTTTCTAGACACTTTTCCTAAACTAGTTAAAGGGATTTCATCTAGAATAAATAAGTGTTTTGGATGTTTAAAAGCCACAAGGTTCTCTTTTAAATACTCTCGGATTTGCACGACTGAAAGCGTGTCACTTTCTGTAGTTACAAAAGCCATACCACACTCTCCCCATTTCTCATCCTTTACACTTAAAACTACAGCTTTCTTTATCCCTTTTATTAATTCTAGTTGCACTTCTATTTCTTGTGGATAAATGTTTTCTCCTCCAGAAATATACATATCATTCTTTCGTCCTTTCATATACAAAAACCCTTCTTCATCATAATAGGCGAAATCACCTGTAAACAGCCATCCTTTTTTTATTTTACTACTAGTTTTAACCGAATTATTCCAATAACCAGGTGTTACGATATTCCCCTTAATACAAAGTTCTCCAACTTCATTTGTCTTAACTATTTCTCCATTTTTATTCACGATTTTTAAATCTAAATAAAAGTTAGGCTTACCAATAGAATTTGGCTTAAGCTCTGCCATTTTATGATGTAATGAAGTAATACTTGGTCCTGCTTCAGTTAGGCCATAACCAGGTCTTATATGAATGTTTTTTTCGTTTTTCCAGTAAGAAACAAGTTCAGAAGGCACTTTTTCTCCTCCAGAAATGATGTAACGCAATTTCTTTAAATCGACCTCTTTAAAAATTGCTGTTTTTTGCATCATCAACAACATCGTTGGCAAAGCCATAAATAATGTGGTCTTATTGAGTTCTAAAAGACATAATATTTTTTCGGCATCAAACTTTTCTAACATGCCAATATGTGCACCTTTGTGTAATAATGGTGTAACAAAAATATGCCACCCAGAAGTGTGATAAGGCGGTAAGGTATTTATTGTTGAATCTCTAAACGTAATGCCTAATTGCATGGATGTATTTAAACTGTTCCAAAACATCATTTTATTGGTGTAAATAACACCTTTGGGTGTACCAGTAGTTCCAGAAGTATAAAATATAAATAAAGGGTTGTCTTCTTTAATCTTAAAAGCTTTTTCTGAAGTGTTTTCTGAGTTATGAAAAAAATATTCTAAATCTTTAAAGGATATTTTTTTTATATTTTGAAGTGGTAATTGTTCTGCCTTATCATAATGATTTTCGTTTTCTATAAACAAACGAGGTGTACAGTCTAAAATAAGTTTAGATATCTCATTTACAGATAATCGATAATTTAAAGGAACAATAACTAATCCCATGCGTTGACAAGCTACAAAAAGAACAATGTATTCTAAACTGTGTTCTGCCAAAATAGCAATTCTATCTCCTTCTTCAAGATTGAGTTCAATAAATTTATTAATTAATCGATTGGCATAAATATGTAAATCACTATAGGTATAACTTTTATTGGCGTCATACGATGTTATAGCAATCTTTTCGGGAGTATAATCTGCCCATTTAGCTGTCCAATCTAACGTGTCCACTTTTTACTTTTTTAGAATCTATTTTATAAATAATATAACCAACTATTAGTGACGTAATTATTCCAATTGCTGCAGATACTCCAGGGTTATTTACGGGTTCTTGCATATAAGGCGTTATTCTTCCATAATAAATACCAAAATGAACAATAATTGCAGTAATACTAGCAATAAAAACCGCCCTTGTAGAAACATTATTTAAAAATGTACCAAAAAGAACAGGAACGAAAGCTGCAGCAAAATAAGCATAAACACCATTTTGAGCAAAAATAGCCACACTTACATTAGGATTTTTAATTTGCTCCCAACTTAATAAAAAACTCACAACACCAAGAATAACAATAACAATTTTATTGATTGTAATTGTTTTTTTAATAAATTTCTCTTTAAACAAAGGGTTTATAATATCTGAAGTAATAGTAATAGACAAGGATTGAATTAGGCTCTCTAAAGTTGAAAGGCCTGCAGAAATTAAGCCAACGACAATAACTAAACCAACACCTACAGAAAATTTAGTAACCACATACGTTGGTATAATTTCGTCCATTCTTAATTTCTCGCTGTTAACAATAAAATCAGGAAAACTAATTCTTGCATATAAACCAACAATCACAACTAAAAAGAATACAACCATAAAGGCTATACCACTAAATAGATATATGTTAATTTTACTAGAATCTTTTAATAAAAGGGATTTTGTAATGATATGAGGCTGACAAACAATAGCAACGCCAATAACAATTTGAGTTAGAATGATTTCAAAATAATCTCGAAAAAGAAAGCTCGAGGCATTAGTAGGTTTTGTTAAGTTAGGGTCAATTGTATTTAACCGATCTAGGAAGCCAGTAATGCCATCTGTGAAATATTCAGCCCCAGAACCTATTAAAATGAGTGCAACAACACACATAATAATGGCTTGAATCGTATTGGTATATACCATTGAATTTGCACCACCAAACATCATATAGCCAAAAACAAAAGCCGTAATAGCCATTAGAACATAAAAAGGATCTGCATTAAGTGATTTAGAAATGACTTGTGTAAGCCCAACATTAATAAGTACAATAAACGTAATAAGTAAAAGCGCAATTACACCAAAGAAAAATGCATATTTTTTACTTTTATAGCGTTTACCTATCCATTGCGCCATGGTTGTGGCTTTAACAGCAACACCTTGTTTAACAAAACCTTTTGTGAAAACAATTAAGGACACAAATGCAGCAATTGGTAATACAATAGCAAACGATATAACTCCTGAAATCCCATAGAGAGCGATAAAACCTGGGTTAATAATAAATGTTGCCGCACTAGTCATTGAAGCAGCTAAAGACAAGCCTACGACCCAAGCCGGAAAACCAATATTACCAACAGCATAATCTTTGATATTTGTGTTTTTCTTAGCGCCTCGAATGACAAAATACAATATTACGGCAGCATAAATAGCTAACAAAGCCCACATATAAGTAACTAATTTGTCTGATGCTATCATTTTGATTCTTCTTTAAAACAAATAACCAGCTTTATATTATTTTGATCTTAAATATCTACTTTTTCAATGGTGTGACTTTTTCAATTTAAATAATTAAAATCTTCCATAATACTTTCAATATATAATAAAATTATTGGTGTGACTTTATTTTGTCGACAAAATCATAAATTTTTGGCATAAAAAAACACCTTTACTTCCTATAGGTAGAAGTAAAGGTGTTTAGAAATCTTTAGGTTAAAATTCCTAAGCCTCAAAAGGCTCAATAGAAACGTAAGACTTATTGTCTTTTTTCTTTGTGAATTTTACTAATCCATCTACTTTAGCGTGTAAAGTATGATCTTTTCCTTGGTATACATTTTCACCTGGATGATGTGTATTACCACGTTGTCTTAGGATAATGTTCCCTGCAATAGCAGCTTGTCCACCAAATATCTTAACACCTAAGCGTTTCGATTCTGATTCTCTACCATTTTTAGAACTACCAACTCCTTTTTTATGAGCCATTGTCTTAAGGTTTTATATTGTTAAACTTAGTGTAGTTAGCAATTAAGCTTTTCCACCATCTAATTCGTCTTGCCATTTTTTAAGCTCGTCCCACTTACCATCTGCAGCTAATTTAGCTTGTGCTGGCCAAGTGTCTGTAACATGATTACCACGAACATCAGCTATAATCTCAGAGATTTTTTCGGCCTTTGTTTTAGCCAAATCTGCAAACGTTGAGATTCCTGCCTCTACTAAAGTAGATGCGATTTTTGGACCAATACCTTCGATCTTTTTCAAATCATCTGCTTTAGCTGTTGCTTTTTTAGCAGCTGGCTTAGCTTTAGGTGCAGCAGCTTTCACTTCTGCTTTTGGTTCAGCTTTTTTAGTTTCTTTTTTTACTGGAGCAGCTTTTTCAGTTTTAGCTGGCTTAGCTCCTGAAGCTACAATGCTTTCAATTACAATTTCCGATAAGGCTTGTCTGTGTCCATTTTTTACACGGTAACCTTTTCTTCTTTTCTTTTTGAAGACTATAACTTTATCACCTTGAAGGTGCTTTAAGACTTTTGCACTTACTTGTGCTCCGCCTATAGCTGGGGCGCCTACAGTTACTTTGTCACCATCTGCAACTAAAAGAACATTATCGAAAGAAACTTTCTTACCTTCTTCAGTTTGTAAACGGTTAACAAAAACCTTTTGGTCTTTTTCAACTTTAAATTGATGCCCTGCTATCTCTACAATTGCGTACATAGCGTAACGTTTTTATTAATTAATTTGTTCAAAAAATGAGTGCAAATATACTGCTAATTAATTAAACTACAAACGTTTTATGAATTTTGACTAATTTTTGCATTGTTTTTAAAAACTTGCATAAATGTAAGAGACAAAATAGCAGTAGATGCCATGCCTTCTATTAGGATTACAAATATTAAAATACCGCCACCGTAACTCATATCTTGAAACCAATCTTTTAACAAAGCATTCATAAATGCAGTATCCAAGTGAAACATATAAATACCCATGAAAAGCGCAAAAATAAAAGTGGCTAAAAAACCTGTTAGTAACCCAACTTTAAAACCATTAATATAGTTAAAGGTTGTTCCAGAGATAAGCTTATAACGCTTTATCGCTATGTAAATCCCACAAGCCATTACTAAACCATTTAATAGCCTAAACCATGGGTTAGTGTGTAAATCTAATAATTTAATGATTAAAAAATAGGCAATGAGTCCTATCGTAGTAAGTATGCCATATTTAATCGCTACAGATGCAGAAGAGTTCATATCAAAAAAGCTTTTATGGTTATCTTTCTTCAATTTCGTGAAAATTTGTCATTTAAAATAATTTTTAGCCTAACTTTTTTTGATATTGTTAACAATAAAGACCTATTGATTTATTACTTTTGAAAACCTGTAACATTTCTAATAAGTTATAGACATATTTATTTCAAACTATATAAACTAAATACACAATGAAAAAAAGCATTTTAGCTTTAGCTTCTTTATTTCTAGCTGGTTTTTCAGTTACAGCTCAAGAGGTTAAGTATGAAGAGTACGATTTAGATAACGGCATGCATGTTATCTTACATCAAGACAATTCGGCTCCTGTAGTAACAACTTCTGTTATGTACCATGTAGGTGCTAAGGATGAAAACCCAGAACGTACTGGTTTTGCACACTTTTTTGAGCACCTTTTATTTGAAGGTACTGAAAATATTCCTCGTGGAGAATGGTTTACCATTGTAAGCTCTAATGGAGGAAGTAATAATGCGAATACCACAGACGACAGAACATATTATTATGAAGTATTCCCATCTAATAGTGTTGAACTTGGCCTTTGGATGGAGTCTGAACGTTTATTACATCCTATTATTAACCAAATTGGTGTTGACACCCAAAATGAAGTTGTTAAAGAAGAAAAACGCTTGCGTGTAGACAACTCTCCTTATGGTAGATTTTTTGAAAATGTAAAGAAAAACATGTTTAAAAAACACCCTTACAGATGGACTACTATTGGTGAAATGGCTCATTTAGATGCTGCTACTTTAGAAGAGTTTCAAGCTTTTAACAAGAAATTCTATGTGCCAAATAATGCCGTTTTAGTAGTAGCTGGAGATATTGATGTTCCTGCAGTTAAAAAAATGATTCAAGATTATTTTGGACCTATTCCTCGAGGCGCAGATATTGTAAGAAACTTCCCGAAAGAAGACCCTATAACTGAAGAGATTAGAGCTAAGGCTTACGATCCAAATATTCAAATTCCTGCCATAGTTGCTGCTTATAGAACACCTTCAATGAAAGATAGAGATGCTTATGTTTTAGATATGTTATCTACTTATTTAAGTGATGGAAAATCTTCAAAGCTATACAAGAAGCTTGTTGATGAAAAGAAAATGGCTCTACAAACAGGTGCTTTCAATAATAGCCAAGAAGATTATGGCACTTATATTCTATTTGGTTTACCTCTTGGAGATGTAAAACTTGAAGATTTAATTAAAGAAATTGATGAGGAAATTTTAAAAGTTCAAAATGAATTAATTTCTGAAAAAGACTATCAAAAACTTCAAAACAAATTCGAAAACCAATTTGTAAATTCTAACTCTAGTGTTTCTGGAATTGCTAACTCTTTAGCAAGATATTACATGCTTTATGGGAATACAGATTTAGTTAATAAGGAAATTGATATATATAGATCTATTACTAGAGAAGATATTCAAGCGGTTGCAAAAAAATATCTAAATCCTAATCAGCGTTTAGTTATGGAATACTTACCAGAGGATAAAAAAGAAGACCAATAAAATTAAAAATATAATAGAACAAATGAAAACTAAAATATTTACATTATTAACCTTGTTTTTAGTATCTGTTGGCGTAAACGCACAAATTGATAGATCTAAACAACCAAAACCAGGACCTGCTCCTAAAATTTCTTTAGAAGTTCCTGGCGAATTCGAATTACCAAACGGATTAAAAGTGCTTGTTGTTGAAAACCATAAATTACCTCGTGTATCTTATAGTTTAACTATTGACAATAAGCCTATGCTCGAAGGAGATATCGCTGGAGTTTCTGGCTTATTAGGAAGCATGTTAGGAAACGGAACGACAAATATTCCTAAAGATGCTTTTAATGAAGAAATAGACTTTCTTGGTGCTAGAATGAACTTTAGCTATAGAGGTGGATTTGCTAGCTCATTGTCTAAATATTCTGATAGAATATTAGAACTTATGGCAGATGCAGTCATTAATCCTTTACTAACCGAAGAAGAATTTCAAAAAGAAAAAGACAAGTCTATTGAAGGTATAAAATCGAACAAGAAAAGTGTAGACGCTGTAGCTGGACGTGTTGGTAGTGCTTTAGCTTATGGTACTCACCATCCTTATGGTGAATTTGTGACAGAGGAATCTGTGAGCAAAGTTACATTAGAAAATGTGAACGCTTTCTATCAAAAATATTTCAGTCCAACTAACGCTTATTTAGTGGTTGTTGGTGATGTTGAATTTATGGATGTTGAAAGACAAATCACAAAACATTTCAGCAACTGGAAAAGCAATATAGATATCGTAAGCACTGTTCCTGAAGCAATGCCTAATGTAAACTACGCGCAAATCAATTTTATAGATATGCCTAATGCCGTACAATCTAATATCTCGCTTACTAATAATGTTGATTTAAAAATGAGCGATGCAGATTATCATTCGGTCTTAATTGCAAATAAGATTTTAGGTGGTGGATTTAATAGCTACTTAAATATGAATCTTCGTGAAGAACATGGCTATACTTATGGTGCACGTTCAAGTGTTGGAGCTGACAAATATGTAGCGCGTTTTAGAGCTGGAGCTTCAGTTCGTAACGCTGTAACTGATAGTGCTGTAGTTCAAACATTAAAAGAGATTAAGCGTATTAAAACCGAACCTGTCTCTGCTGAAGCATTAGCAAATGCTAAAGCTAAATATGTTGGTGATTTTGTTTTAGCGCTTGAAAATCCACAAACTATTGCACGCTATGCTCTAAACATCAAATTAAATGATTTACCAAAAGATTTTTATACAACTTATTTGCAAAAAATTAATGCGGTTACAGCAGAAGATGTTAATCGTGTAGCTAACACCTATTTCAAGCCAGAAAATGCTAGAATTGTTGTCGTTGGTAAAGGAAGTGAAGTTTTAGAAAACCTAGAGAAAGTTACTTTTGAAGGAAAAAAAGTTCCTGTTAAATATTTCGACACTTACGCCAAACCAGTTGAAAAGCCTAACTATACTATTGAAATGCCTAGTGATATAGATGTTAATGCTGTATTAAACAAGTATATTGATGCTATTGGCGGAAAAGGGAACCTTACGAATGTAAATTCTGTACTTATTACTGCTGAAGCTGAATTACAACCAGGCATGATGATGAATTTAGAAATGAAAAAAACATCTAAAAATCAATTCGCGCAAGAAGTTACTGCAATGGGACAGTCAATGATGAAAAAAGTTGTAGATGGTGAAGCTGGCTACGTAGTAATGCAAGGACAACGTACTGATATGAGTCCTGAAGATGTTACTAAAGCACAATTAGATAGCTCTCCTTTCCCAGAAGTAAACTACTTAAATGGTGGTGTAACTTTAGAAAAAATTGAAGATGTTGATGGCGAAAAAGCATATCGAGTTAAAGTTTCTGAAGAGCAAACTAATTTTTATAGTGTTGACACTGGATTAAAAATTAAAGAAGAAAAAGCTACTGAAATGGGTACTTCTTCAATATTCTTTTCAGATTATCAAGAAATTTCTGGTGTGAAATTTCCATTTAAAATTAGCCAAACTATGGGCCCTCGTAAATTTGATTTCTTAGTTAAAGAAATTAAAGTAAACGAAGGTGTTACTGATGCTGATTTTGACTAAAGAAATCTAAATGAAAAATTAAAACCACGCTTGATAAGCGTGGTTTTTTTATACACGCCTTTGGGATAAATAAACACCTATTAAAATAATACCAGATGCAAAAGCTTGTAAGAGACTAAAACCCTCCCCATCCAAAATACCCCAAGTTAGAGCTACAATAGGCATTAAATAAGTTACAGATGAAGCAAAAACTGGCGTAGACATTTGTACCAACTTATTAAATAATACTTTGGCTAAAGCTGTTCCAAAAAAAGACAAAATTATAACATAGACTATAGATGTTGTTAATTCGGGTTTAGTCAATGTCGCTTGATCAAAAAAGCCAGTAAACAATAATACGACTATTGCAGGAAGGATAATAACAACGTAATTTCCTGTTGCTATAGCTAGCGGTTTAACGTCTTGCAGATAACGTTTAATAATATTCACATTAGCTGCATACATTAAAGTAGATATAATAACATATCCAGCATATAAATAATTCTGTTCTGGATTTAACTCAGCACCTTTAAAAATTAATATTACAGTTCCTATAAAACCAATAATAACACCAAGCACCTGCCTTTTGGTTGAAGCTATTTTAAATACGGCAAAACCCATTAATATCGTATTTAAAGGCACTAATGAATTTAATATAGAAGCAACAGCGCTGTCAATTTCAGTTTCTGCGATAGCGAATAAAAAAGCAGGAATAAAAGACCCTAAAAAACCAGAAATAGCAACCCATTTCCAATCCGATTTTTTTAAAGATTTAATACTATTATAGCCAGCAATAAATAGAAACAAACCTGTAATTATAGTCCGCAAAGCACCTAATTGATATGGACTTAAGCCAATTAACGCCTTTTTTATAAGTATAAAAGAAGTGCCCCAAATAACTGACAAAATGATTAAATAAACCCATTTTTTGTTAACTGCAAACATATATAACTTGTTTAATAGCACAAAAGTGATACTTTTTTACACAATTAACGTCAAATAATTATTAGATTTGCAAACAATTGAATAACAAAAATTTATATCATGCAAACAATAAAAAATTTATTATTAGTTGCAGTAATAGCATGCACTGCTTTAAGCTGTAAAAACGAAACTAAACCAGAAGTTAAAACTATTGAGTCGGAAGTTGTTTTAGAGACTGCTAAAGCTGATCTAGACCCAAATGCAACTTATGCAAAAGCGGAGTTCACAATTGAAGGTATGACTTGTGCTGTTGGATGTGCTAAAACTATTGAAAAGAAATTAGCCAAAATGGAAGGTGTAAAATCTGCGAAGGTAGATTATGACAACAAATTAGCTATGGTAGAGTTTGATAATGCTAAAGTAACAACAACAACTTTAGAAGAAACCGTTAAAAAAGTTGGAGATACCTACACCGTTAAAGAAATGAAAACTGTTGAGTCATTCTCTGCCAAAAAAGCATGTACTGCGGATTGCAAAATGGCTTGTTGTTCTGGTAAAGATATGAAGGAATGTACTGTAAAGTGCTCTCCTGATTGCACAAAAAAAGACTGCGAAAAATGTGCTGAAAAAACAGCTGAATGTAAAAAGAAGTGTGAAGCTAAAAAAGCTAATGCCTCTTTAAATAATAAAACGGCATGTGCTGTAGATTGTAAAAAAGCATGTTGTAGCTCTGATAAAGCAAAGGCTTAGTTTTTTTAACTATATAGAATAATAAAAGAAGGCTTCTCAATGAGAAGCCTTCTTTTATTTCCATGCGACACTTTCCATTAAGCGTCTAATATCGTTTTGCAAATAATTAGCTGCGGGAAGTATAGAGTCGTAATTAGGTTTTGCATAAAAATATAATGAGCCAGTTAAAAAATGGTTAGTACTATCTGTAACATAAAATTGTGATTGAGAAGCTGCATTACCACCAACTTCATAGAACATACCATACACTTTTCGTTCTATATTATCATAAGGCCTTTCAGAAATCTCATCTGCTCTTTGGGTGTGTTTTTGAGTAAAATTTTGTGCATCACGTAAATAGTTAATCAGTTTTTCTTCACTACCATTAATTGCTTTATAAGTCAAATAAATAGTGCCTTTTAATGCTGGATATTCTACATCAATACCATAACTATCAACATCACCTTGAAGCTTTCGCGTTTTAATGTTTGTCGCTAATTTATTTTTATCAAAAGTAAAAGGTAAATCTAGATGAGTCTTAACATAATCTGGAACTGGATAATCTAAACGCAGATAAGCATGAGGCTTAGGTGTGGTATCGTTTCCACAAGAGAAACATAAAATTAATAAAATTACACCTAGATATCGCTTCATATTTATACAGTTTAAGGTATGGTTACTTTAACACGTTTTATCCTTTTATTATCTAATGACTCAATAGTAAAAACGTAATTTTCGAAATTTATTTTACTATTCACTTTAGGGAAACTCCCAGAAATTTCTAAAACAAAGCCAGCAATGGTTTCTGCTTCGCCCTTATTATTTTCAAAAATAGTGTCTTCTTCTAATTTTATAACTTTATAAAAATCTTTTAAAGCAGTCTTACCTTCAAAGACATAATTGTGTTCATCAATTTTAGAATATATTAATCCTTCGTCATCAAATTCATCACTAATATCTCCAACAATTTCTTCAATAATATCCTCTAAAGAAATTAATCCAGAAGTCCCTCCGTATTCATCAACAACGACTGCCAAGTGTACTTTTTTCTCTTGAAATTCTGCCATCAAATCATCTAACTTCTTATTTTCAGGAACAAAAAATGGTTCCCGTAAAAGGGTTGTCCAATTAAATTGTTTTCTATCTATGTAAGGCAATAAATCTTTAACATAAAGAATCCCTTGAACGCTATCAATACTATCTTTATAAACCGGAATTCTAGAAAAGCCTTGTTTAATAATTTCTGGAAGAATCTCAGTGTATTTTTGTTCTACATTTAACGCAAAAATATCTATTCTTGGTCGCATAACCTGTTTAGTATCTGTATTCCCAAAAGATACTATACCTTGTAATATTTTCTGTTCTTCTCTGGTTGTATCCTCATCGCTAGCGAGCTCTAAAGCTTGAGAAAGCTGATCTACACTTAAATTAGATTTTTGTTTGCCTAATTTACTGTGAATTGCAATAGTTATACTTCGCATTGGCAAACTTATAGGCGAAAAAATAAAATCTAAAACACGTAAAGGATAAGCCATAAAAGTGGCAAACTTAACTTTGTTTCTGCTCGCATAAATTTTTGGTAAAATCTCACCAAAAAGAAGGATTAAAAACGTAACAACTACAACTTCTAAGATAAATTTTAAAACTGAAGAACTTATACTTTCGAACATAAAATTACCTAAATAGGCAAACAGAATGACTATTGCTATATTGATAAAATTATTTGCTACAAGAATGGTAGCTAGAAGTTTTTTTGGTCTTTGTAATAAGCGTGAAACTATCTTTAAGGGTTTAGAATTCGCTTCTTGTCCTTCTTCAATATCGGAAGTGGTTAAAGAGAATAAAGCGACTTCTGCTCCAGAAATTAATGCTGAGCAAAATAAAAGCACAAATAAGAGCACATAACCGCTTACAATTGAAAAATCAATTGTCATCATTAATATTAGTAAACTCGAGGGTTCGGGATCCAATGATTAAATTATTTAGTTAAATATTAAAACGGAAGGTCATCGTCACCTTCTTCTACCAATGGCTCACTAACTTGAGGTTGAGATGCCTGTGGTTTTTGTGTCGCTGGTGTGAGATGACTTCCAGCTTGACTTTCATTTTTAGTGGTTAAAAAAGTAAAGTCGTTACATTGTATTTCAGTTGAATAACGATCATTGCCACTATCATCCTGCCATTTTCTAGTCTTAATTCTTCCTTCTATATAAACTTTATCGCCTTTACTTAAGTATTTTTCACAAATTTCTGCAGCCTTATTTCTTACAACAATATTATGCCATTCCGTATTTGTAATACGTTCATTCGTTTGTTTATTGGTATAAGTTTCATTGGTAGCTAATGGAAAACGACCAATACAGCCTCCACCATCAAAATAATGCATTTTAACTTCATCGCCTAAATGCCCAATTAGCATCACTTTGTTTAATGTTCCTGACATGATATGTGGTTTAATTTATTTTGCAAAATTAAGCTTTTGCAATTGATAAACTTAAAATTAATAAAAAAATATGATTCTAGCTAAAGCATTAAAAATTAAAGGCTTCAATAAAATTTGAAAGTAATACAGGCACTGGATAATCTCTAATTTTTTCAATTAAAATGCTCTGCTTTGGAAGATGCTCAATTTCAACTATCCAAAACTTTGTGTGTAAATGTTGGTGTGATAGTTTATGAATAATGTCC
The DNA here is from genome assembly GCF_042686125.1 of Lacinutrix iliipiscaria. NCBI lineage: Bacteria > Pseudomonadati > Bacteroidota > Flavobacteriia > Flavobacteriales > Flavobacteriaceae > Lacinutrix > Lacinutrix iliipiscaria. The sequence goes on along the minus strand of NZ_JBHUOV010000001.1, from coordinate 874,356 downwards.
TCCTTATTAAACAATGACAATCTATCGTATCCATTATTTGTAATAGGAAATGTTTTAAGATGGCTTTTCATCTCATTATACTTAATACTGGACTGGGTTTCAACTAGAGGGAATTGATACAAATTTTGCCAAATTCCGCGTTGAGTTCTTTTCTCTAGAATAGTTTTATTATCGTGACTTATAAACACTAAAAAATTAAAATGCTTTTTGGAAACCCTTGTCTTTTTTACTTTTACTGGTAAGTTAGCAATACTATTATTTATATAGGCTTGACAATCATTTTGCAATGGACAAACACTACAATCAGGACTTTTAGGTTTACATTGTCTAGAGCCAAAATCCATAATAGCCTGATTAAACTCAGCAGGATTATTTTTATCAATGAGTTGCTGAGCCAAAGCTTTAAACTCTTTTTGTCCTATAGAAGAGTTAATAGGTGTTTTAACTCCAAAATATCTAGAGAGTACTCTATAAACATTCCCATCAACTACAGCACATACTTCATCAAAACAAATAGAAGCAATAGCACTAGCGGTATAATCTCCAACTCCTTTAAGTTTTAATAGCGCTTTATAATTATCAGGAAACCTTCCGCTTAACTCCTTAACAATATATTGTGCTGTTGTGTGCAAATTTCTTGCTCTAGAATAATAACCAAGACCTTGCCATAGTTTTAAAACAGCACTTTCTTTAGCATTTGCAAGATCGAAAATAGTTGGATAATTAGACACAAAAACTTCATAATAAGGCAAGCCCTGATTAACTTGGGTTTGTTGTAAAATAATTTCAGACAACCATATATGGTATGGATTTTTTGTTCTTCTCCATGGTAAATCACGCTTATTAACTGAATACCAATCTGTTAAAGTTTTTGTTATTGTCATTAAATTTATATAATAAGTGCAAAAATAAACGTTTATTAGGTTAAATTTTAATGAATTAGGTTTGAAATATTGAATTTTTAATTCCTATATTTGCATCCCTTAATAACAGATTATAAATTAAAAATAGCAAAAAATGACGAAGGCTGATTTAGTAGCAAAAATTTCTGAGAAATTAGGAATTGAAAAAGGAGATGTTCAAGCAACTGTTGAAACATTTATGGATGAAGTAAAAACATCTTTAGAAAGTGGAGATAATGTTTATTTAAGAGGTTTTGGAAGTTTTATTATTAAAACGAGAGCTGAAAAAACTGGAAGAAATATTTCTAAGAATACAACGATTAAAATACCTGCACATAATATCCCTGCATTTAAACCTGCAAAGGTATTTGTTGAAGGTGTAAAGACTAATGTAGACGTTAAGTAAAACGCTAAATAAAATATTAATTTAAAAAAAAAGACAACTTATGCCAAGTGGTAAAAAACGCAAAAGACACAAGGTTGCTACGCATAAGCGTAAAAAAAGAAGACGCGCAAATCGTCACAAAAAGAAAAAATAAATTAAAAAAGTAGTTATAAACTACTTTTTTAATTTATAGAAAAAACGTTCTTTGAAATGAGTTCTTATTCCTACGTAAAACCTTGCGTAATTAGAGCTCCATGGATTTAAAAATCCTGTGAAATGCCTTAATAAAAAATTAATCTTGATTTATTTTAAGATCAATTAAGGCGTTAGACTAACAATGAGATGATTTTTATTGTTAGAAAAAAATAATGTATAATCCATCTGTACTTAATTGTATGGATAAAAATTAACTAAATGGATAAAGAATTGATCATTAGATCTAGTTCAAGTCATGTTGATTTTGCCTTATTAAAAGATGGAAAACTTATTGAATTACATAAAGATGAAGGTGGTAACAACTTTTCTGTTGGTGATGTGTTTATAGCCAAAATAAGAAAAGCTGTTCCAGGTCTAAATGCTGCATTTGTTAATGTAGGTTATGAAAAAGATGCATTTCTGCATTATCATGATTTAGGACCTAAATTACCTTCCCTTTTAAAATTCACAAAACGTGTAAGCACAGGTAAACTAAATGATTTTTCATTAAAAAATTTCCCATTTGAAAAAGATATTGATAAAAACGGTAGCATTGCTAACGCCATAAAATCAAATCAATCGCTATTAGTACAAATAGTAAAAGAACCTATATCTACTAAAGGCCCTAGAATAAGCTCTGAGCTTTCTATTGCTGGAAGATATATTGTTTTAGTTCCTTTTTCTGACCGCATTTCTATTTCACAAAAAATAGATAGTAAAGAAGAAAAAGAACGATTAAAACGTTTGGTTAAAAGTATAACGCCAAAAGGATTTGGTGTTATTATTCGTACTGTAGCAGAAGGCAAAAAAGTAGCTGAACTAGATAAAGATTTACAAAATTTGCTAGGTCGTTGGACCGCAATGTGTAAAAAGCTACATAAAGCACATCATCCAAGTAAAGTATTAGGAGAAATGAACAAAGCTTCTTCTATTTTACGAGACATATTTAATGATTCCTTTACAGGAATCCATGTTGATGATGAAGAGCTTTACATTCAAATTAAAGATTATGTGCAAGAAATTGCACCAAAAAAAGAATCAATAGTTAAATTGTATCAGTCAAAAGTTCCAATTTTTGAAAAATTCGGAATCGAAAGACAAATTAAAACCTCTTTTGGAAAAACTGTTTCTATGGCAAAAGGAGCTTATTTAGTAATTGAACATACTGAAGCGCTTCATGTTATTGATGTAAACAGTGGAAATCGATCTAACAAAGCAAATTCACAAGAGGATACTGCACTTGAAGTTAATTTAATTTCAGCTACAGAAATGGCCAGACAATTACGTTTACGTGATATGGGAGGCATTATTGTAGTCGATTTTATTGACTTGAATTCTGCTGAAAACAGAAAAAAGCTTTACAATCATTTACGAGATGAAATGAAAGATGATAGAGCGAAACATAAAATACTCCCTCCAAGTAAATTTGGATTGATACAAATCACAAGACAAAGGGTGCGCCCAGAAATGAATATTAAAACCCGTGAGGAAAATCCTGACAGTATTAATGGTTCTGAAGTTGAGGCTCCAATTGGTATTTTATCAAAAATCAATCTTGATCTTGAACAACTATTTAAAAAAGACTATAAAAAGTTGACTTTAAACACACATCCTTTTATAGCAGCCTATTTAACAAAAGGCTTTCCATCGATACGTTCAAAATGGTTTTTTGAACACAAGAAATGGGTGAAAATTTTACCAAGAGATGCTTACACATATTTAGAATATCATTTTTTTGACAAAGATGGTAATCAAATTAAATAATTAAAAAAGCCTTACTTTAAAAAAAGTAAGGCTTTTTATTTTTATATAAAGTAATTTTTATTTACTATTCACTAACTGGACCACCACTAACAATAATAAATTCACTACGTCTGTTTAATTGATGCTCTTCTTCTGTACATGCATTCCCACAATTAACAGCTAATTCACTCTCTCCTTTTCCTAAACCAGAAATACGAGAGGCATCAATACCTTTTGAAATAACATATTGTACAGTCGTTTTTGCTCTTCTATCTGATAACCTTTCATTATATGAAGCAGAACCACGACTATCTGTATGTGAGGTCGCATTAATAACCATCTCAGGATACTTATTCATGATTTGTATTAATTTGTCTAACTCGAATGCCGCTTTTGCAGTAACATTAGATTTATCAAAATCAAAATAAATTGGGTTTAGTTCTACTTTACCATCAACAATTAGTTTATCAATTGGATCAAGCGCTAAAGCTACAGCTACTTCTTCTTCATCTGTACCTTCAATAGCTATTTTATTACTTTCGTAATCTACTTTAGCTGCTTCTAATTCTGTGTCTGTATCACATTCAACCATATATTCAACAATACCTTCAGCATCACTCATTTTTGAAGCTAATTTATTGCCTTCACTATCGTATAAGGTTGTAGATGCATCTGCTAAAGGTTCTCCAGTTTTATTATCTGTAATGGTAGCAACGATTAACACATCACATAATGGTTGTAATTTCTTAATTGCGTAAATATCATCACTTCCTAAGCCTCCTTCTCTATTAGAAGACACAAAACCTTCTCCAGATTCTTCATTTAAACTGAATGCGAAATCATCTGCATTACTATTTACTGGAACGCCTACATTACGCACTGGAGTCATTTTTCCATCAACTTCTCTTGAAAAGAATACATCAAGTCCACCTAACCCTAAATGGCCATCAGATGAAAAATAAAGCGTGCCATTATCACTTAGGTATGCAAACCTTTCATTTCCTTCTGTATTAATTTTTTGACCTAGATTTTGAGGCTCTCCAACCGTTCCATCAGCATTTACAGAAACTTTGTAAATATCGAATAAACCATAACCTCCAGGCATATCTGATTGAAAGTAAAGCGTTTTACCATCTGCACTCATAGACGGATTACTTACACTATAATTTGGACTATTAAGATGAAGAGGTTCTACATTTCTCCAAGTATCTCCATCTAAAGAGGCTTTATATAGGTGCAATACACTAAATTTTGTGTTTGAAATACTATCTTTTTCAAATTCATTTTCAAAGAAACTTTCTCTTGAAAAATACATTGTTTTTGAATCTGGGCTAAAAGTTACAGATCCTTCATGGTATTTCGTATTGATATCACCTTCTATTAATTCAGCTTCCATGTATGTTCCATCGGTTAATACACTAGAGACATAAATATCTAAAAACGGTTGGTCGTTCCAACCATAATTACGTCTTGAACTATTTCTTGCTGAAGTAAAATAAAATTCATTATTATTTACAATTCCACCAAAATCAGAGTTTTCAGAATTAATACTTAAGTTTTGGATGTTGAATTTTTTTCCTTTTTCTAAGATTTTAGGAAGGTAATCTGGATTAGAATTAAAAGCAATAGATCTGTCGTCTCCAGGGCGTAATGCTGCAAATTTTTTCATTTGAGCATTAGAATCTTCATACTTCCCGTTTGCTTTAAGCATTTGAGAATATTGATAAATTGTTTCTGGATTTTGTGAAGATTCTAAAACCTTAGAATACCATCTTTCAGCTTCAACAGTGCTAAAAATCATACGATTTGCTTCTGCTAATTGAGAATAAACGTATTCATCTGCTTTCCCTTTTTCAATCAATTTAGTATACGCATCAATCGCATCAATGTATTCAAGTCGATCAAAATATTTATCGGCTGTTCTAGTGTCTTTATTTTGAGCAGTTAAACTGAAGCTACTCAATAATAGTAATGTTAAAAATATTTTTAAGTTTTTCATTTTATTTAGCTTAACTGATTAGAAATAACGAGGTGAACGCGATACACGTCTTGGAAACGAAATATCAAAATTAATAAACACCTCATGAGATGAAGTCGTTACATAATTTAAATCCGATTGAATGCTATCATAAGCATAACCAACTCTTAGATTAGGTGTAACCATAAAGTTTATCATTCCGCTAAACGAATCCTCTAAACGATAACCAACTCCTAGTTCTACAAAATCATACATAAATAAGTTTGCATTGATGTCAAAACTTAAAGGTGCTTTAAACGCCGTTTTTAATAACCCATGTGGTTTTAATTTAAAATTTTCAGAGAGATTAAAAACGTAACCTAATGCAGCAAATAGATGTTGGGTTTCAGAACCTATTTTTGTACCTCCAGCATCTAAATGAGTTGCGTTTAAAATGTTAGGCACTGAAACTGACACATAGTATTTATTTGGTTTATAAAAATAAACTCCAGCTCCTACATTTGGTGTAACTTCATCAATATTTTCAGCGAAAAAAGGATCTCCAGCATCAATCACCACAATATCATTTTCACTAATCCCTATTTTATGAAAAGTAGCTCCTGCTTTAACACCAAAGGCTAACTTGGTTTCTGCTCCTAAGGATAACGTATAAGAAAAATCTGCATATGCATTTGTTTCTCTTACTGGCCCTATTTCATCACTAATTAATGATAATCCTAAACCTACTTTTTTTCCTACAGGTGAATGAATAGCAAGTGTTCCTGTTTTAGGCGCACCTTCTAATCCAACCCATTGGCTTCTGTATAACATTCCAATAGCGACACCTTCGAAGGAGCCAGCATATGCTGGGTTGACGACATTCATGTTATACATATATTGTGTATACTGCGGATCTTGTTGTGCTTGCATTTGATAAGCCAACAGGAAAACGAGAATTATATATATTTTTTTCATTATTTATTAGTTGTGTTAGTTTACTTATTAATATATACCCAAGATGATTTTGTTTTATTTCCTTGATATTCCATAACATAAAAATATGTTCCTACTGGCAATTCTTTACCATCATCAGTTTGACCATACCATTCGTTTGTATAATTTGTTTTAGAATATACTTTGATACCATGTCTGTTAAATATTTCTAAACGGCTTACATTATATCCTGATAAGTCAAAATTATCATTATAACTGTCATTATTTGGTGAAATAGCTTGAGGGATTAGACAGTTAATGCTATTTACTAAGACCGTATTTGTTTCAACACAACCTTCTGCACTAGTGACTTCTACAACATAGTTGTATGAACTTCCAGCCATTGGAGGTGTAAATATACTTGGAGATATTACAAATACATTGTCTCCAATAGTATTCGTTTGTAATACTGAATTCATATCATCATATAAAACATACGTTGCGGTATTCGGGTCATAAGAATTGCCTGTTGGATTAACAGTTAATTCGAAAATGGCTCCATTACAATCGCCTACAACAGTAAAATCAAACACACTAGTAAGTATTGTTATCATTTGAGTACTAGAGCTAGTACAAGTTCCAGCTGACGTATATTCTACAGTATAGGTTGTCCCAGGTATTCCACCTGTAATTGTCCCTGTTGAGCTATCAATAACAGCTCCATCTGTTGGCACAGGATTAAAAGCAAACGTTCCTCCAGCATCTCCTGTTACTGTAGCAGTTCCACCATCACAATTTGCTGTCATAGTAAATGAAGCGTCATCTTCTGGTAATACTGTTACTGTTTGCGAACTTGTTGTTGGGCAAGTTCCTGCTGTTGTATAATCTACAGTATAAGTAGTTCCTGCTGTTCCAGCGGTTACTGTTCCTGTAGTTGAATCTATCATTGCTCCATCAGTTGGTACAGGATTAAAAGTAAACGTTCCTCCAGAATCTCCAGTTATTGTAGCTGTACCACCATCACAAGTTGCTGTCATGGTAAATGACGCATCATCTTCTGGTAGAGCCGTTACGGTTTGCGTACTTGTTGCAGAACAGGTTCCACCAGTAGTATATTCCACAGTATAAGTAGTTCCTGCTGTTCCAGCAGTTACTGTTCCTGTAGATGAATCTATCATCGCACCATCAGTTGGCACAGGATTAAAAGCAAATGTTCCTCCTGTATCTCCTGTTATAGTTGCAGTACCTCCATCACATGTTGCTGTCATAGTAAATGAAGCATCATCTTCTAGTAATAAGGTCACATCTAAACTTGTTGTTAAACAACCTCCAAGTAATGTATATTCAACAGTATACATAGCTCCTGCCGTACCTCCAGTAATGGTTCCAGTAGATGAATCAATTACCGCTCCATCTGTTGGTACAGGGTTTAATGCAAAGGTTCCTCCAGCTGCTCCCATTACAGAAATAGTTCCACCATCACAATCTGCAGTAAAAGTTAATACTGGTTCTACAGGAGTTAGGCTAATATCATCAATAGCTAAATCATTTCCACAACCACTAGCTCCTTGATTCAATAGAACAAGTTGTACCTCAGTATTTGTTAAGGTATTAAAGGTTAACTGGAATTCTTGCCAATTAGGGTTTGCTTCATTTTGAATATCTCCAGTATTAACATCTGAAATAAGCGTCCCTGAAGCATCTTCAATTCTAAACGTCACATTAGAAGGCACTCCAGTACCTGGACAAATGAAAGTATCTGTATCATATACAGTTGTTATCCATGCACTAAAATTGTATTCTGTATTTTCAGTAACAAATATTGATCTTCTATAAAACTCCCCACTTACAGCGGAAGCATTGACAACAAACATAAGACCATCTGTATCTCCAACAGTGTGATCTTCCATGTCATGCCATCCAGTATTAAGATCGGAAGCATTATTATTAATTGCATATTCTCCGTCATCTACTTGTGTTACACCATTGAATGTGTAAGTTGTATACGGTGTTGGTTCTCTATCTGTTCCTGTTCCAAAATCTTCAACAAATGCACCTCCATCTAAAAGGGTATTTAATGTTTGGGTTGACGTACTTGGACATGTTCCGTTAGTCGTGTACTCAATAGTATATGAAGCACCTGGAGTTCCTCCAGTTACAGTTCCTGTATCTGGGTCTATTACGGCCCCATCAGCTGGCACTGGATTAAATGCAAATGTTCCACCAGGCACACCTGTGACTGTTGCAGTACCTCCATCACATGCTGGTGATACTGTAAATGATGAGTCATCTTCAGGCAATACAGTTACAGTCTCTGTACTAGCCGCTGGGCAAGTAGAAGACGCTGAAACAACATATTGAACACTATATGTTTCACCTGGAGTTCCTCCAGTTATTGTTCCTGTATCTGGGTCTATCGTTGCTGCATCTGCAGGAGCTGGGTCAAAATCAAATGTTCCACCAGGTGTTCCAGTAATGGTAGCTGTCGCTCCATCGCATGTTGGTGTTAAAGTAAATGAAGCATCATCAGATCCATCACCTAAAACTTCAACAACAACATCATCAGTTATTGTCGCTGTTCCTCCAGTACATAGTTCATATGTTACAGACGCAGTATACGTTGTTGTTACAGTTGGTTCAACAGTAATTGTTTCGGTATTACCTAAGGAAGTCGCTCCATCAAACCATTCAAAAGTATAAAGAGGTGTCCCTTCAGAAGGTGCAAAGCGCCATGATTCAGGCTCTGTTATAGACCAGCTTCCTGTATTTCTACCAGGAGCTGTAAAAGCTTCAGTTCCAGCAACATTTTGAACACCAATCACTGCATTTCCATTATTCCATCCTGGGCAGGTTGGTTTATCAAAAACATTAATATCTATATTATTTGATGATTCATATAAAATTATCTGACTACTAGACATTAATTCATTACAGCTAAAATGGCATACATTAGTGTAGTTAACTACAAACTGTCTATAAGGCGCAGAACCTACAACTAAATAATTAATGTCACCACATACACTAGGGTCTATATCATGACCAACGCCAAATATTTGTCCCTGAGCTAAAGCATCATCTGTATTATTTGGTAAAGGATCATTAAATCCCCAATCGTTAAATCCTCCTGCGTTTCCTATTTCAAAAGATAAGACTCCATTAGAACCGACAAGGATTTGACTATAAACATCTCCAAAGAAACAAAACTCAAAGCCAATTTCTAATACTTCAGACCATGTGTCATCTATATTAAGGCTGGTTGGTGTACCACCAACTGTTACAGGTGTAGGACAGGTTTCAAGACCATTAATAATATAAGTACTCGTATCTTGCCCAAACAAATGAAAGTTTGCTGTTAAATCTGTTGCAGTATCATCACAATCTACAGTTGCATCTTCACCTGCATATATAATAGAACATGGATTTGGTGGTGGAGGACAAATAAACGTTAGTCCACTACTCACATTTACGCAATTTGCGTCATCCGTATTTTCAGTAGTTACAACAACTACAGTATTCGCGGCATAAGGTCCGAAAACAATAACTCCAGTAGTTGTAGTTGTTTGTGGTGCACTACCTTGATCATCTGTGATAGTTAATGATGTTGCATCACCTAAATCTGTAATATCTACTTCCACAACAAATTCTGGATTATCAGGATCGGTTTCACAATCGCCTATAGTATTATAACTTACTGTTTGAGGCAAACATGAGCTACACCATACATCGAAATCCCATGGAATATATCCACTAGTTTGACAACTTCCAACACCATCAGATTCAATTAATATTGTTAATGAGTCTCCTGTTGTTGTAAATGACAACCCAGTTAAATCACCACCATTATCTCCTTCATAAATCAATGAACCATCTGCATCAAGGATTTGTATAGAATCCCAAAAATCTTCGATTTCACCTGAGTTAAATAGAATATTTAGAGGATAACCATTAGAGCTTTGAAAGTTAAATATTTCAACAAATACATCATTAACCCCATTTTCATAACAGTACGTAGTATTAACGACTTCTCCACTATCGCAATCAACAATAACATTAGGATCAGGTCTGGTTGTAAAGCTTTCTTCTATACATCCAGTTGCTGGCCCATTATCGTTATAAGGTGTAATGGTTACATAATAAGTTGTTTCATAATCTAAAGTTCCTGGATCATAAGTTAATACATTACCTACATCAACATTATCTGCTACATCTGTACCTCCTGGAGTTGTTCCAATAGACACAAAATAACCTGTAACTATAACGCTAGCAGGTGTCCAGTTTAGGTCATCATTTTCATTAATATCTATAGCTCCATCTAATGGTGAAGTTAAAGATGCATTACAGTTAGGTATAGCTGTTGTATCTACACAAGAGACATCAAAATCCCAAGGTGCATTTCCAGTACTACCACAACTTACACTTGTATCTGCGTCTAATAAGATTGTTAAAGAATCACCAGTTGTTACAAACGACAAGCCTGTAAGATCATTATCAAGAGTCGTATCACTTAAAAATATAGTTGATCCATCTGAGTCTAGAATTTGGATAAAGTCGCAACAATCTTCAAGGTATCCTGAATTAAAAAATATTGATAATGGTGATCCATCTGAACTCTGAAAGTTAAATAATTCTATAAAAGTATTGTCGCCATTTTCATAACAAAACACAGTGTTAATCACTTCGTTAATAGAGCAATCGACTATTTGATTTGGATCAGGTCTAGTGGTAAAGCTTTCTTCTATACAACCAGTTGCAGAACCATTATCGTTATAAGGTGTAATAGTTACATAATATGTTGTTTCATAATCTAAAGTTCCTGGGTCGTATGTAGTTACATTACCTACATCAACATTATCTGCAATATCCGTACCTCCTGGAGTTGTTCCAATAGATACAAAATATCCAGTAACCAAAATAGTGGCAGGTGACCAGTTAATGTCATCATTTTCATTTATGCCTATATCTCCATCTAAAGGTGCTGTTAAAACTGCATTACAGTTTGGTAGTTGAGTTGTGTCAACACAAGAGACATCAAAATCCCAAGGTGCATTTCCAGTACTACCACAACTTACACTTGTATCTGCATCTAATAAGATCGTTAAAGAATCGCCAGTTGTTATAAATGATAATCCTGTAAGGTCATTACCAAGAGTTGTATCACTTAAAAATATAGTTGATCCATCTGAGTCTAGAATTTGGATAAAATCACAACAATCTTCAAGGTATCCTGAATTAAAAACTATTGATAGTGGTGATCCATCTGAACTTTGAAAGTTAAATAATTCTAAAAAAGTATTGTCGCCATTTTCATAGCAAAATACAGTGTTAATCACTTCGTTAATAGAGCAATCGACTATTTGATTTGGATCATCTCTAGTTGTAAAGCTTTCTTCATTACAGTTAATTGCTGAACCGTTATCATTATATGGTGTGATGGTTACATAATAATCTGTTTCATAATCTAAAGTTCCTGGATCGTAAGTTGTAGCTAATCCTACATCAACATTGTCTGCAACATCTGTACCTCCTGGAGTTGTACCAATAGACACAAAATATCCAGTAACTAAAATTGACGCTGGGCTCCAAGTTAAATCTTCATTTACCCCAACATCTAGAGCACCATTCGCTGGAGATATTAAAGCAGCATTACAATTTGGTAAAGCTGTTGTATCTACACAAGACACATCAAAATCTAAAGGAATAAATGCATTAGATGCACAACTTTGCGAAACATCGCTATTAAGTTCAACATATAAGAAGCCAGATAGTGCAATATGTGAAACACCAGTCATATCGGCTAAGCCATCACTAAATAATATCGTTCCAGTATCATCTATACCATCATAAATAGTAATATCGTCACAGCAAGTTTCAAATTGACCTGCATTAAAGAAAATATTCAATGGCGAACCATCTGAACTTTGAAAATTCCAAGTCATTGTATCATTATTGTCATAACAGTACACTGTATTAATTGGTGTACCTGCAGCACAGTCTACTGGTGCATTTGGATCTGCTCCTGTAGTGAATGACCATTCTGGGCAATCTATCGCTGGACCATTTGCATTAAAAGGAATAACACTTACATAATATGTAGTTGAGTATTCTAAAGTTGGCAAGTCATAAGTTGTAGAAAGTCCTGCATTAACATTGTCTGCTATATCTGTACCTCCAGATGTTGTTCCAACAACTACAGTGTATCCTGTAGGGATATTTGTTGCGGCACTCCATTCTAAATCTGAATTTATTGACACTCCTGTACTTCCATCAGTTGGTGCAATTAAATTGACACAAGATGGTGGACCGACAACAACTTGAGTTGCAGAAATATTATCTAAATAAATATAATAAGAACCTGCTTCCCACTCAGCATCAATTCGTAATTTAAAGTCCGAGCCAATTGGCAAGCTTGCAGCTGGAACTATAGTTGTCCAATTTGCACAGGTATCAGAAGTGACATGATTGTCATCATCAATCACCTCAACATCAATCCAAACACCTCCATCATTTGTAGAGTACTGAATCGTCATTTGTCCCCATCCTGGTGCTGTTGCATCTATAGCTTCAGACCAATCAACAACTTTATAATCGAAAGCAATAGTTAAGTCGGTACCATTAGATTGACCAACAATGTTTGGTGAAGTTAAATGTGCCGTGTCGTTATTTAAATCTAAATTAACACGTTGTGAAAAACCATCACAAACTTGCACTACTGCACCAAAATAATCTCCTGGATCTGATGTCCAACCAGCTGGTAATACTAGTCCTCCATCAAAATTTTCTACTAATCCTACTTGAGAAAATCCGACTAAAGACATAAACCCAAATAGAAGAGAAAGTGTAATTTTTTTCATTTTATTAAATAAGGTTAGTTATTAAAAATTTTTTTTAATTATTAATTTTAGGTTAATGCACTAAAAAACAAATTATTATGGGGAGTTTAATTTGCTTATTATAATATTACCAAAAGGCTGGTAATATTTTTAAAAACCTAAATTATAAAAAAAGATTATGCTTAATAAATTAACTGTGCTTTAATAGACTAAATGCACTTATCAACGACAAAATGTTAATAAAAATTAACATTTGTTAGTTTGAAAAAAAAGAGAGCCTAAGGCGCAGGGTTAGGAATGGTATTATGAACAGATTTAATACTATTTATTAAGTTATCGTCTAGTTCTATTGCAATACTATTTATATTTTCTTTCAATTGCGACATAGTCGTTGCACCAATGATATTACTGGTTACAAATGGTTGTTGTGTCACAAATGCCAAGGCCATTTGCGCTAAACTCATATTGTTTGCTTCTGCAATTTTTAAATATTGCTTTGTAGCTTCAGTAGATTGCTTTGAACTATATCGAGCAAAGCGAGGAAAAAGTTTTAATCTTGAGTTTTCTGCTGCAGTCCCTTTTATATACTTTCCTGAAAGCACTCCAAAAGCCATAGGAGAATATGCGAGTAAGCCAATATTTTCTCGAATCGCTATTTCTGCCATGTCGCCTTCAAAAACTCTATTTAATAATGAATAAGCATTTTGAATTGTTATCATTCGTGGTAAGTTATTCATTTTTGATTCTTCTAAGTAACGCATTGTTGCCCAAGCTTTCTCGTTAGAAATTCCTATCTGACGTATTTTACCTTCTTTAATTACACCATCAAGCGTGTGTAGAATTTCATTAAAATTATCTTGCCATTGCTCGTTGGAATCATGCGCATAGTCACGAACTCCAAAAGTATTAGTCTGTCGTTCTGGCCAATGCAATTGATATAAGTCTATATAATCTGTTTGCAAGCGTTTTAAACTTTGGTTCACTGCATCTTTTATTGCTTCTGGACTAAAGCCATTGGTTCTAATATGTGCTGTATAGTCTCCAGTTCCAGCAATTTTAGATCCTAAAACAATTTTATCTCTATTTCCTGTTTTTTTAAACCATCGTCCTATGATACGCTCTGTATCTGCATACTTTTCTGCTGTTGCAGGAACAGGATATAATTCTGCAGTATCAAAAAAATTAATACCTTGATCTAAAGCATAATTCATTTGTTCAAACCCTTCTTCTTGGGTGTTTTGATTTCCCCAAGTCATAGTTCCTAGACACAATTTACTGACTTTAATATTGGTATTTGGAAGTGTAGTGTATTTCATTTTGGGTGTTTAGGTGTTTAGGTGTTTAGGTGTTTAGGTGTTTAGGTGTTTAGGTGTTTAGGTGTTTAGGTGTTTAGGTGTTTAGGTGTTTAGGTGTTTAGGTGTTTAGGTGTTTAGGTGTTTAGGTGTTTAGGTGTTTAGGTGAAATTAAATATTATCATACAACTTAACAACTTTTCAACTCACAACTCATCAATTTTATAAGTAGAACCTTCTTTTTCTTTACAAAACCATTATTGTTTTGTTGCGTTAGCGATTGAACACTTGTTGGAGCTCTTTTTATAAAAAAGCGACTTGTGAAAGCGCGGCCCTCTGAAGCTTTAAAAGCGAAAGAGGGAACGCCCTAAAAAATTATATCTCGTTTAAAAGCTTAGTGACCTCATCAAGTTTTGGTGTTAAAATCACTTCAATCCGACGGTTTTTTGCTTTGCCTTCTGTGGTTTCGTTACTCGCAATTGGCGAAAATTCGCCGCGTCCAGCTGCTGTTAAATTCTCTGGGTTGATAGCCTGATTTTCCTGTAAAATATTCACTATAGCTGTGGCGCGCTTAGTGGATAAATCCCAATTTCCTGAGATTTGAGAAGTTCCTGTGTAAGGAACATTATCTGTATGACCTTCAATTAAAACGGCAATTTCTGGATTATCCCCAAGTACGGTTCCTAATTGTTGAACCGCTTTTTTTCCTTGTGTACCAACAGCCCAGCTACCAGATTCAAATAAAAGTTTGTTTTCCATAGACACATATACTTTGCCGTCACGTTGTTCTACAGTTAAGCCTTTGCCTTCAAAATCTGTGAGTGCTTTAGAAATTGCATTTTTTAATTGTGTCATCGCTGCGTCTTTGGCGGCAATTGTATGTTCTAATTCGGCTACTCGATTTGAACGTTCTTCTAGTTCCTTTTTTAGATTTTCTAATCTAGAATTTTCTGCCGCAAGTGCTTGTTCTTTAGCTTCTAATTGTGCTAACAGTTCTCTGTTTTTTCTTGAGTTCTCTGCTATAGATGCTGAACTGTTTTTCTCAAGCGCATCGTATGATGCTTTTAAATTAGCTAGATTGGTTTTAGCGGCATTATAATCTGCTTGGTATTTATCGCGATTAGCAACGGCTTCATTATAGTCGTTTTGCAGTTTATCTAATTCATTTTGTGTTTTGTTTTTAGCATTTAATAAGGCTTCATTTTCGTCAGAAAGCTTACGGTTTTCTTTTTTTAGATACGCATACTTACTTTCTAAATCTTTATACACTTTTGGCGATACACATGAAGCACTTATAAGTGTTACTAGGACTAAAATTGAAATTTTTTTCATTCTATAATTTTGATTTGAGGTTTATTAATTTTCTATTTCGACTAAAACTGGGCAGTGATCACTATGGACCGCTTCTTGAAGGATAACGCTTCGTTTTATTTTTTCTTGTAAAGGGTTTGAAACCATCGTATAGTCTAGTCGCCAGCCTTTATTATTTGCTCTTGCATTGGCGCGATAACTCCACCAACTATACTCTTGTTTTGTAGGATGTAAATATCTAAATGCGTCAATAAATCCGCTATCTATAAACCGCCCAATCCATTCACGTTCTACAGGTAAAAATCCTGAAACATTTTTCATTTTAGGATTATGAATATCAATTTCTTCATGGCAAATATTATAATCGCCACAAATGATAAGATTAGGAATATCTTTTTTTAATGCATTAATATAATCTTGAAACATTGCCATATAATCTAGCTTATGTTGTAATCTTAAATCGTTAGTTCCAGAAGGCAAATACAAACTCATTATTGAAACACCGTCAAAATCGACACGAAGGTTTCGGCCTTCAACATCCATAGATTCAATTCCTGTGCCATATTCAATATGATTTGGTTTCGTTTTACTTAATATAGTAACACCACTATAGCCTTTTTTTTGAGCAGAAAACCAATAGTTATAAGTATATCCAGCTTCAATAAATATATTTAAATCGAGCTGCTCTTCCATCGCTTTTATTTCCTGCAAACAAATTACGTCTGGGTTAGCTGCTTTAAGCCAATCTGCAAAGCCTTTGTTTACTGCTGCGCGAATGCCATTAACATTATATGAAATGATTTGCATATTGTTCGGTTTGAATTTCAGCTAAAATAAATAATGCTTTACATTTACACTATAATTTTAAAGTCCTTTTAACAAAAAACTATCAACAAAATATTTTAGGTAATTTGTAGTTTTAGTATCGCATGAAGTTTATATACTTTCTTTTTATTTTTCTGATTGGTTTTACTGCATTTGCACAAGACCAAGACTCTAATTACAAAACTAAAATAGTTGTTGTGCAAGATACTATTGCTATAGATAGCGTAAGTATTAATTCGGCTTATTTTATTTTAAAAAGAAAAGATAATTCTTCTATAGACTCAACTTATTATTCGGTAGATTTTGCTAAAGCGATTATAACTTTAAAAAAGCCTATAGATAGTGATTCAGTTATTATCAACTATTTGAGTTACCCTAAGTTTTTAACTAAAACCTATAAACAACTTGATGATAAAATCATTGTAGAAAACACAGACAATCTTCAGCAATTATATAAAATTCAGCAATCTAGTGAGGCAAAAACATTCACGCCTTTTGATGGTTTAAACACTTCTGGAAGTATTTCTCGTGGTGTCATTATAGGGAATAACCAAAACTCGGTCTTAAATAGTGAGTTAGATTTACAAATTACAGGTAAGTTAAGCGATAAAGTTTCTTTAAGAGCCTCTATTCAAGATGCTAATATTCCATTACAGGAAAGTGGTTACTCTCAGCGTTTAGATGAGTTTGACCAAGTGTTTGTTGAGTTGTTTAGTGACCATTGGAAGATTCGCGCAGGTGATGTGGACTTAGAAAATTCGCAGTCACATTTTGCAAATTTTTCAAAACGCGTACAAGGTTTATCGCTTCAAGCAACTTTAAACCATTCTGAGTCTAAAACCAATCTTTTTGCTGCTGGAGCTATTGTTAGAGGTCAATTTACATCAAGTCAATTTACAGCACAAGAAGGAAATCAAGGTCCTTATAAACTTCGTGGTCCAAGTGGCGAATTATTTGTTTTAGTTGTTTCTGGAAGCGAAACGGTTTATGTTAATGGTATAACTTTAGAACGTGGTGAAAACAAAGACTACATCATTAATTATAATGCAGGCGAAATTATATTCAACTCTACTTTCCCTATCACTAGTGAAATGCGAATAACAGTCGATTATCAATTTAGCGAACGTAATTATTCCCGTTTAGTGGTTTATGGTGGAGGTAATTACGATAGCGAAAAATTAAAACTTGGCGTTTCGGTCTATAGTGAAAATGATGCCAAGAACAATCCTTTACAACAAAATTTATCTACAGAACAAGTTGACATTTTAGCAAATGCAGGAGACGACCAAAGCCTTATGACTGCACCATCAGCAACACCAGAAACATACAATGAAAACCGTATTTTATATAAAAAAGAGTTGATTAGTGGTGTTGAAGCTTTTGTGTTTTCTAATGACGCAGATGATGAACTTTTTAGCGTTCGATTCTCTTTAGTTGGCGATAATCAAGGTAACTATATAATAAGTAATGTTAATGCCATTACTACAATTTATGAATATGTTGAGCCCATTGCTGGAATTCCTCAAGGAAATTACGAGCCTATTGTTCAACTCATTGCTCCAAACAAACTACAAATAGCAGTTTTAAATGGAAGCTACTTGCCAACCGAGAAGACGAATATTGATTTTGAAGTCGCTGGTAGTAAAAATGATTTGAATTTATTTTCTAATATTGATGATGATAATAATGATGGTTTTGCTGCAAAATTAAAAGTAGAACAATCTATTATTAAAAAGGATAGCCTATGGAATCTTAACGCCTTTGTAGACACTCAATATATTCAAGAAAATTTTAGAACCATTGAACGTTTGTATAATGCTGAATTTATTCGAGACTGGAATATTGAACAGACTAACACCAACCAGAATGTTATTAATAATGGCAACCAAATCCTCTTTACTTCAGGTGTTCAAGCGCTTCATCATGACAAAGGCATTGCAAGGTATCAGTTTGAGTACTTAAATTATTCTGAAAACTTTAATGGTAGTCGGCATGTTCTATTAGGCGATTTAAGATTAAAGAAATGGCAAATTCATTCTAATTCTAGTGTCTTAAATGCTGAATCAAATGTGAACACCTCAACATTTTTACGTTCATACAATAGTATTATCTACAGTTTAAAAAAGGGTTGGGTTGGTACTAAGCTTGCCATGGAAAATAATGAGCAGAAGGATAAAGTGACTGATGCTTTTACAGCTTTAAGTCAACGTTTTAAGTCGTATGAAATATTCACAGGTATTGGAGATAGCACCAAAGTTTTTGCAGAAGTTGGTTATAAACACAGAGTAAACGACAGTCTAGTCGACACGAATTTACAAAAAGTAAACACCTCGAACACCTATTATTTAGACTCGAGAATCATTCAAAATAATAATACCAACTTATCGCTTTATGCAAATTATAGAACATTAAATAATGAAGACGAGTCTTTAGATAATGAAGAATCATTAAACTCTAGAATACAATTCAGTCAAAAATTATTTAAACAAATAGTACATTGGAATACAATTTATGAAACTAATTCTGGATCACTTGCTCAACAAGAATTTACTTATGTTGAAGTAGAACCTGGACAAGGTGCTTATACATGGATTGACTATAATAATAATGGCATTCAAGAATTAGAAGAATTTGAAATCGCACAATTTGCAGACCAAGGTACATATATTAGAGTGTTACTTCCTAATCAAGTATTTGTAAAAACGCACCAAAATAGACTCAGCCAAACATTGACTATTAATCCACAGCAATGGTCAACCGAAGACAATAAAAGCAAAAAATTCTGGTCTCATTTTTATAACCAAACCTCTTATTTAATTGACCGAAAACAAAAACGCCAAGGAAGTTCTTTCAATCTCAATCCCTTTAAAGACGATGAAGACCAGCAATTAGGCTTACAATCTAACTTTAGAAATGTATTGTTTTTTAATAGAGGGAAACAGCGTTACACAACATCATATACTTTTTTAACCAATTCCACTAAAAATTTATTATCTATTGGATCTATTGGGTCAAAATCTAAAAGCCATCAGTTATTGTTTAACCATAAATTTGCTACGCATTGGCTTATCAATTTTCTGACTAGTTTTAATACTAATGAAAGCTTAAGCGAAAATTTCACCAGTAAGAATTTCAATCTTGACGAAACTCAATTTAATCCGAAGCTTTCTTATTTATTTAATGATAATGCACGTTTTGATGTCTTTTATCAATTCACAAATAAAGAAAATACGATTGACAACTTTGAAACTCTAGAGCAACAAAAGTATGGTGCTTCTTTTACGTTTTCTAGCAAGCAACAAATGGCCATTTCGGGAGAATTTAATTATTTTTCAAACACTTTTACAGGCAATGCTAACACACCTGTTGCCTATCAAATGTTAGAAGGGTTACAGCCTGGAAAGAACTACACTTGGACTGTACTAGCACAAAAAAAACTGACTAAATATTTAGATTTAAATTTGAATTATTTTGGCCGAAAAACTGAAACCAGTAAAACGATTCATACAGGAACTATTCAATTGAAAGCCTACTTTTAATTTGTAATCATTTTTTTATAAAAACGAACGCAACCTTTTTACGCTTTTGACATCTATAGTAGGTACGCCTTTTAATTTATAGAACACAAGTTTAAAAATATTACAATGAAAAAAGCCCTTTTAGGATTATTATTACTCACCTCTTTCATATCATTTTCACAAGTTTCAGAACAAGAAGAAAAAGTAAAACGAAGTGAAATTAAAGCCAATGCATTCAACCTTATCTTATTTAAATCTTTAGATTTTTCATACGAATATTTACTAGATTCTGAATCTTCTGTAGGTGCATCTGTTTTAATTAATCTTAGAGACACAGATTCTGGTGAAGATGTTTTTTATAACGAAAAATTCGCTTTCACTCCTTATTATAGACGTTACTTTTCTAGTAAATATGCTTGGGGGTTTTTCATTGAAGCGTTTGGAATGTTTAATGTGCAAGATGATACTGTTGATGAGTATTTATATAATGAAATTACTAATGATTATGAATATACTTTTAATGATGAAACCTCAAACAACCTCGCTTTTGGTATAGCTGTTGGTGGAAAATTTGTGAGTAAAAAAGGGTTTCTTTTTGAAGTCTTTGGTGGAGTAGGCCGAAATATTATTCAATCGAATAATGATGTTGGTAGTGAGTTTGTCCCAAGATTGGGTGCTACTTTTGGTTGGCGATTTTAAGTCTCAAAACTTTATAAAACAAAAAAACCAAGTAATTAGCTTGGTTTTTTTGAGATCCTGAACTTGATTCAGGATGAAAAACTATTATAATATTACATCTTTTGAAGCCAATGTTTCACATCAACTTCTGCTTTAATAATACGTTTTAAATCTTCTATTTTTACACGTTTCTGTTCCATAGTATCACGATGACGAATAGTAACAGTCTTATCTTCTAAAGTGTCGTGATCTACTGTGATACAAAATGGCGTTCCGTTAGCATCTTGTCGTCTGTACCGTTTTCCTACAGCATCCTTTTCATCATAAAACACATTAAAATCCCATTTTAAATCCTCTACAATTTGTTTCGCCACTTCTGGTAAGCCATCCTTTTTTACTAAAGGAAAAATAGCGGCTTTTACAGGCGCTAATACTGCTGGTAATTTTAAAACTGTTCGTGTCGTATTGTTTTCTAATTCTTCTTCCATCAAAGCATTAGAAAAAACTGCTAAAAACATACGATCTAAACCAATAGAGGTTTCTAGAACATAAGGTGTATAGCTTGCATTCTCTTCATGATCGAAATACTGTAATTTCTTTCCAGAAAATTCTTCGTGTTGTTTTAAATCAAAATCTGTACGCGAATGAATGCCTTCTAATTCTTTAAAACCAAATGGGAATTTAAATTCTATATCTGTAGCGGCATCTGCATAATGTGCTAATTTTTCATGGTCATGAAAACGATAGTTGTCTTCTCCCATTCCAAGAGATAAATGCCATTTCATTCTGGTTTCTTTCCAATGATTAAACCACTCTTTTTGAGTTCCTGGTTTAATGAAGAATTGCATTTCCATTTGTTCAAACTCTCGCATTCTAAAAATGAATTGTCTGGCTACGATTTCATTTCTAAAGGCTTTTCCTGTTTGTGCAATACCAAACGGAATTTTCATACGTCCCGTTTTTTGCACATTCAAAAAGTTAACGAATATGCCTTGTGCGGTTTCTGGACGTAAATATAAATCCATCGCAGTTTCAGCAGAAGCACCTAGCTTAGTGCCAAACATTAAATTAAATTGCTTAACGTCTGTCCAATTTCTTGAACCCGTTAATGGATCGGCAATTTCTAGTTCTTCAATAAGCGCTTTGACATCTGTTAAATCCTCTTTTTCTAAGGATTTTCCCATTCGTGTAAGAATGTTTTCTATTTTTTCATAATAGCCAACAACACGAGGGTTCGTTGAAATAAATTCATCTTTATTAAACGCATCTCCAAAACGTTTTTCAGCTTTCTTGACTTCTTTTTCAATTTTCGCTTCAATTTTAGCACAATAATCTTCAATTAAAACATCTGCGCGATAACGTTTTTTAGAATCTTTATTATCAATTAACGGATCATTAAAGGCATCAACATGACCAGAAGCTTTCCAGGTGGTTGGATGCATAAATATAGCAGCATCAATCCCTACGATATTATCATGCATTTGCACCATCGCTCTCCACCAATAATCACGAATATTTTTTTTGAGCTCTGCTCCATTTTGAGCATAGTCATACACTGCGCTTAATCCATCATAGATTTCACTGCTCTGAAATACGTAACCATACTCTTTTGCATGAGAGATTAC
This sequence comes from Lacinutrix iliipiscaria, assembly GCF_042686125.1. Lineage (NCBI taxonomy): Bacteria > Pseudomonadati > Bacteroidota > Flavobacteriia > Flavobacteriales > Flavobacteriaceae > Lacinutrix > Lacinutrix iliipiscaria. The sequence continues at coordinate 852,162 of NZ_JBHUOV010000001.1, read as the reverse complement.
TTTTTTAAATTGATCGTCTTGATTTGTTGCCATTGTGCAAAAATAAAAAACCACTCCATATAAATGGAATGGTTTTAAAAAATTATAGGGTTATTTTTATTTTAATTTAATTGAAGTACTTCCAAGTAGGGTTGCATTTTGAAAGACATTAATATTATAATTTCCTGCTTTTAGTTTTTCTCTTTCAGCAACACTAATTTTTAAACACGCAGTAATATTTTCATTTACATTTTTAATTGTAGTCTTACCACTATATTCTAACTCCATACCTTGAAACTTAAGAATCCCTCTTTCTGAAACAACCTCATTGTTTGGGTCTAGAATTTGAACAAAAATATTTTTATTTCCTTTTGGTGTAAATTCATTACTAGCAAGCGTTGTGCAGACTTCAATATGATCTGTTTCACTTAATTTATCCGTTTCAAAGCTTTGTAAAGCACTCGTTGTCTTTAATGCAGAAACTTTTATGTTTTTAGCTTTAAGCAAACTTACTTTGCTTACGATTTGATTTAAACTGTTGTTTTTCTTTGTTAAGTAAGCTAATTGTAATTTTTGATTTTCAAATTGCTGAGATACAGAATCTACTTGCACTTGAAGAATTGCATTATTTCTTACTAAAGAATCTATTTGTCCGAAAATATTTTCTCTCTCGTTTTTGAGAGCATAAATTTGGCTTCTATACTTAGAAATTAAAGATAAATTGGTTTTTGCTTTTTCTACTGAATCTAAAATATTTAAGACTTTAGTTTTAGACTCCTCTAATTGCAACTTAATCGTTTCATTTTCAACAGAAACATCGTCATAAAGAGAGACCATTTCAGATAATTCATTTTTAACAAGAACTGTTTCTTGTGCCAAGAATTCTTCTTGATCTTGAAATGAAATATAACTAGAAATACTATAAGACCCTAAAATAGCAATTGCTATTACCAATGTACCAATAATTAATCTATAGTTAAAGTACTGAGGGATAACTATCATTATTAATTAATTTTACAGTACGAATCTAGAAATTAAGTTTGGGTTAATTAATTAAAATCGATGAAGTCAACAAAATAATTGTTGAAGTAAAAAATTACTATCACTATTATCATGTAAGCTATTAATTTTGTAAGTTTAGGTATGTTAAATACTGTCGTTAATTTATTTTTTCCTAAAGTATGCTATTCATGTTATGATGCCTTACTTGATTTTGAAAATTATGTTTGTACTAAATGTAGACACAATTTACCAATTACTAATTTTCATTATGACACTAATAACCCCGTTGAAAAGGTGTTTTATGGTCGGGCAAAAGTAGAAAAAGCTACGGCCTTACTTCGCTTTGAAAAAAAAGGAATTGTACAACAGCTTATTCACAATTTAAAATACAAAGGTTACGAAGATATTGGTGTGTTTTTAGGCGAATGGTTAGGCAATGAGTTAAAAGATATTGAGGGTTTTAAAGATGTTGATGTTGTAATTCCAGTACCTCTGCATAAAAACAAACTTAAAAAAAGAGGTTATAACCAAGTTGATAAATTTGGTGAAGAAATAGCTAAAGCGCTCTCTACAGAATACAACAAGACTTCACTAATTAAAATAACGAATACCAAATCTCAAGTCACTAAAAAACGTTTTGCGCGTTGGCAAATTACAAATGAACTTTTTGCAATAGAAAACTTAAATCAAATTGAAAACAAGCACATTTTATTAGTAGATGATATAATTACTACTGGAGCTACTCTAGAATCTTGTATTAATGTGTTAAATACTGCTAAAAATGTTAAAATAAGCATTGCAACTATGGCAATCGTCTAATCCCTGTTTTGTGAATAACAAATATGTTGTTACTTTGTGCAAAATCAAAAATTGATAATGAGTAAATTTCACTCTAATTTTATTTTTATAATTTGTATTGGCTTACTAATTTTTAGTTGTGCAAATAGAGGCACTCCAAGTGGTGGTCCAAAAGATGAAACCGCTCCTAAAATTGTGAGTTCAAGTCCCGAAAATTTTTCTACAGATTTTAATGGCAAAGAAATTAAAATCTATTTTGATGAGTTCGTCAAAATCAAAAATCTGCAACGCCAACTGATTATTTCTCCACCTATGGATCCTATTCCAGAAATTACTCCTTTAGGCTCGGCAAGTAAATATATTACGATAAAGATTCATGATACTTTACTCTCTAATACGACCTATGCTTTTAACTTTGGTAATAGTATTACAGACAACAACGAAGAAAACCCTTATTCTTATTACAAATTTGTATTCTCAACGGGTAGCTATATAGATTCACTTTCAGTAAAAGGTCAAATATTAGATGCAAGTTTAAGGAAACCTGAAGACTTTGTTTCTGTTCGATTATACGAAATAGACTCTACCTTTAACGATTCAATTGTTTATAAGAAGCTCCCAAAATACGTTACTAACACATTAGACAGTACAACCACTTTTAATTTAGAAAATATTAAAGCAGGACAGTACATGCTTATCGCTTTAAAAGATGCAAATGAAGATAATAAATTTCAGCAAAAAACTGATAAAATAGCTTTTCATAAAGAGTATGTTAATGTACCCACAGATTCATCATTTACCTTGAAGTTATTTAAAGAAGAAAATGATTTTGAAATTATTAGACCTCGATTAGTTTCTGGAGAAAAAATAGCTTTTGGTTATCAAGGTGATTACACTAATACTAAAATTCAATTAGCTTCTAAAGCTCCAGAAAAATTCAATTTTAGAATTACTAAAGACCCAAAAACAGATTCGTTAAATTATTGGTTCAAGCCTAGACTTAAAAATAGAGACTCTTTAGTTTTTAAAGTGAAAAACAAAGAATACTCCGAAGATTTCACTGTAAAAATAAGCGACCAACCTCGCGATTCATTAATTATGGAGTCTAACCCTAGAGGAACTTTAAACTTTAATGATGACTTTCAAATTTCGGCAAATATTCCTTTTTCAAAATTTAACAGGAAAAAGTTAACCATTTTAGATAAAGATTCTTCAGAAGTCGACTATAAGGTTAAGTTAGACACACTAAATAATAGTTATACTTTTAAATTTGATAAAACTGAAAGTAACACTTATTATGTTCAGGCATTACCAAATGCTTTTGTCGATTTTTTTGGAAATAAGAATGACACATTAAACTATCGGTTAACGACCAAAACATTTGCAGATTATGGCAATGTTAGAGTCACTTTATACAATGCGAAGTACCCATTAATAGCCCAATTAACAGATAAGGAGGGTAATGTGATATCTGAATTATATAGCAGAAAACAAGAACCTTTAGATTTTAGACATTTAAAACCTTCGACTTACTATTTACGTGTCATCTTTGATGCCAATAAAAATAAAAAGTATGATTCTGGTAATTATTTAAAAAAAATACAACCTGAGCGTGTCAGTCATTATACTGAAGCTATTGAAGTTCGTGCAAATTGGGATCCAATAATAGACTTTACACTTTTAGATTAAAATCGTCTTTATCATTTAAAAATTGAAGCTTTTCTCTATACTTATTAATATGTGCTTTATCTAGCTTAACAATTTCTATTTGCTCTTTCCCCAAGGCGATATTGGTTATTTTTTTACCTATCACATCGTATGCTGCTGTATTTCCTGAATACTCATAATTTCCTGCATCTATACCAACTCGGTTAACACCTATACAGTAACTCATATTTTCAATAGCTCTAGCTTTTAGTAAATTATCCCAAGCCGAAATTCTTAGCTTAGGCCAATTAGCCACATAAAATAAAACATCATAGTTTTCTACGTTTCTTGCCCAAACTGGAAAGCGTAAATCATAGCAAATAAGAGGACAAAACCTCCAACCTTTATAATCAACAATAAGCTTTTTATGTCCAGCCTTAAACACTTTATCTTCGCCTGCTAATGTGAATGTATGGCGTTTATCGTAAGTCGAAATGTTGCCGTCTGGCCGAACAAAAAGGAGTCTATTATAAAACTTATCATCTTCAGAAATTACAATACTACCAACCAACGCAGCATCTTTTTTTTCTGCCACTGCTCGCATCCATTTAACCGTTTCACCTTGCATCGTTTCGGCAACTTCTGAAGCATTCATAGTAAAACCAGTTGTGAACATTTCTGGAAGAAGAATAACATCAATGCTTTCAGAAATGCTATCTATTTTTTTTGAAAAATTTAATCGGTTTTGAATTGGATTTTCCCAAACTAAATTAGACTGAATTAGCGCAATATGTAATTCGTTTTGCATGAGATAAAAGTAATTTATTTTTCACTAATTTAAAACGAATTTTCTCAGAAACCATTAATTACGAACGTCTTAATTTTTTTTCTGCTTTTTTAAGATCTGAGTTGGCTTTTTCTATTTTCTTTAGCCATTTTTCTTCATCTTTTGGAGAGAGTTTTTCTTTTTTCTGAAGCTTTTCGTATTTCTTTTGAGTCTTTTCTATTTTATCTTTAGCTTTTTCAAAATTCTTTTGAGCCTTCGCTTTTTTCTTTAAAGCTTTTTCAGCCTTTTTTTGCTTCTTTTGAGCTTTTTTCAAGTCTTTTTCAACCCTTTTCTGCTCTTTTTCGCGTTTTTCTTCTTCTTTTTGGGTTTTCTCTGCAGCTTCTTCTTTAATTTTTATTTCAGTTTGATGTGCACTAAAAATAGCTTCACGCTGTTCTTCCGTTAAACTTTGAGTAACATCTTTATCATTTAGATAAATTTTATCATCCTTTACAATATAAGCCAAATCTGCTTCAGCAGTTTGTGCAATGCTATTTACGCTAAAGGCTAAAAAAAGTAGTAATAAAATGAGATTCTTCATGGTTTTAATTTTAAAGTATAACTATAAAATTAGACACACTAAAAATTAATAAGTCACTTAAATTCGATTTATTATTTCGGCAGCTTGCTTTAAGGTATCATCTGTTTTAGCAAAACAAAAACGCAAAACTTTATCGTCTTTATGGTTATCATTGAAAACAGATAATGGTATAGACGCTAAGCCATGGTTTATTGTTAGTTGTTTCGCGAAATTAACATCGTGTTCCTTAGTGATTTCAGAATAATCTAAAACCTGAAAATAGGTGCCTTGAGCTGGTTTAAAATTAAACCTTGAGTCCTTTATTAAGCTTAAAAACAAATCGCGCTTCTCTTGATAAAATTCTGAAAGTCCTAAAAAATGATTAGGCACTTGTAAATAATCGGCTAATCCTTTTTGCATAGGATGATTGACCGAAAACACATTAAACTGATGCACTTTTCTAAATTCTTCCATGAGTGATTTTGGTGCACAACAGTAACCCATTTTCCATCCAGTATTATGAAATGTTTTTCCAAAAGACGCTGTAATGAAACTTCTAGATTTTAAATCTGAAAACAAACATGCGCTTTGGTGTTTTTCACCATCAAAAATAATATGCTCATAAACCTCATCACTTAAAACTATAATATTTGTGTCTTTGGTTAGCTCTTGAAGTTTTAACATATCAGCTTCAGAAAAAATACATCCACTAGGGTTTTGCGGTGTATTTATGATTATCATCTTTGTTTTACTATTCACCTTGCTTTTAACGTCATTCCAATCTACTTTATAACGTGGTGCATGTAATTGAACAGAAATTGTTTTACCTCCATTTATTTCTATTGCTGGTTCGTAACAATCATAGGCTGGGCGAAAAATAATTACCTCATCTTCGGTTTTTACAAAAGCTGATATAATTGTATAAATTGCTTGAGTTGCTCCAGCAGTTACTGTAATTTCTGTTTCAGGATGATAACTTGTAGTATATAGTAAATCAAACTTTTTGGCTATGGCTTCACGCAACTCTAAATTTCCAGGCATTGGTGCATATTGATTATAACCAGAGCTCATGGCTTGGCTAACCAAGTTGATTAGCTTTTGATCGCTCTTAAAATTTGGAAACCCTTGCGATAAATTAATTGCATTGTGCTTATTAGACAATGCGCTCATTACAGAAAATATGGTTGTCCCTACATTTGGAAGTTTAGAAATATGTTGCATGCTTAAAGATAGTCAGTTCTAACGACATAAATTTAATGCTTTTTAACAATTTTTATGACTTGGTTTTTTATCTTTGAGTTCACTTAATTTTATCCATTATGAGATTCTTAAAATTCCTTTTACTTTTTATAACTTTTAATCTTTCTGCCCAACAAGGTGGTATGTGGATTCCTTCACTTTTAGAAGGAATGAACGAACAAGAAATGACTAGTCTAGGTAGTAAACTTACAGCTCAAGACATTTACGATGTTAACAATTCTAGCTTAAAAGATGCTATAGGTCATTTTAATGGTGGCTGCACAAGCGAAGTCATTTCAGATCAAGGCTTAATACTTACAAATCACCATTGTGGGTTTAGCCAAATACAATCGCACTCTTCGTTAGAAAACGATTATTTAAAGGATGGTTTTTGGGCGATGAATTTAGAAGAAGAGCTTCCAAATGAAGGTTTGTTTATTGAATTTATTGTAAGCATAACAGATATTACCCAAGAAGTTTTAGCAGTTGTTAGTGATGATTTATCCGAAAAAGAAAAACAATCGGTTATTGATAAAAACAGCAATGGGTTAATGAAAAACTGGCCTAGAGAACCTTGGCAAGATGTAAAAGTAAAAGCGTTTTATAATGGCAATCAGTATTTCCTATTTGTTACCGAGCGTTTTGAAGATATTCGCTTAGTTGGAGCACCTCCATCGAGTATTGGTAAGTTTGGAAGTGACACAGATAATTGGGTTTTTCCTAGACACACAGGAGATTTTTCTATGTTTCGTATTTATGCTGATGCTAATAATAGACCTGCAAAATACAGCAAAGATAACAAGCCATATAAGCCAAAACACTTTTTGCCAATATCTTTAGATGGTGTTGCTGAAGGTGATTTTACAATGGTTTTTGGTTTTCCTGGTCGAACTAACGAATACCTTCCTGCTGTAGCTATAGAACATATTACCAAAGAATTTAATCCAACAAACATAGCCATTCGTGAAGCTGCTTTAAAAGTCATTGATGCTAAAATGAAAACTAGTGATGATGTTCGTATTAAGTATGCATCAAAGCAAGCCAGAATTGCAAATGCTTGGAAAAAATGGATTGGTGAAAATTTAGGCATTCAAAAAAGTAATGCTGTTGAAAAAAGGCGTGCCTTTGAAGCTACTTTCACTAAAGCCTTAAAAGAAACTGGTCTTGAAGATAAATACGGAACGATCTTACCTGAATTTGATCGTTTGTATAAAGAATTTGGTCCTGTGAATATTAAACGAAGAAACTTTATTGAAGTCTTCTTAGTCACTAATGAACTCATGCAAATGACATTTAGAGCCTATCAAATGGAACAAATGATAACAGGAAACCCTGAGTCTTTCGAAAAAGCCAAAGAAGGAATGGTAAGCCGTTTAAAAAGTATTCATAAGAACTATGATGTTGAAGTTGATAAAGGTGTATATAAAAATGTAATGCCTTTTTATAGCAATACTGTTGATGCTTCTATTTATGATAATTCTGCTTTTACAAACTTAGATTCTGCTTTAAAATTATTAGAAGGCGATGCAAATTCTGTAATTGAAAAGCTAAATAATGACGCTGCATATCAATACGCTAAACCAATTATTGCTGAGTTTTATAATACTATTGATAAAGAGTATCAAGAAAAAAACGAGCCTATCACTGCCCTACAAACAAAGTATATGACTGCGTTAATGAAAGCTCTGCCTAACGAGCGCTATTTCCCAGATGCTAACAGTACACTACGTGTTACTTACGGTCAAGTTCGTGGTTATGCTCCTAGAGACGCTGTGTATTACAATCCTGTAAGTTACTTAGATGGTGTTATTGAAAAGTATGTGCCTGGTGATTATGAATTTGATGTGCCTCAGAAATTATTAGATTTATACAAGACGAAAGATTACGGACAGTACGCAGATAGTAACGGAAAAGTCCCTGTGTGCTTTTTAGGAACGAATCATACAACTGGAGGAAACTCTGGAAGTCCAGCTATTGATGCGCATGGTAATTTAGTTGGGTTGAATTTTGATCGTGTCTGGGAAGGTACCATGAGCGATATGAACTACGATCCAGAAATTTGCCGAAACATTATGGTCGATTTACGTTACGTTTTATTTATTGTCGATAAATATGCTGGAGCTAAACACCTTATTGAGGAAATGACTCTGGTGCATCCTAAGAAAAATAAGCAATAATTTAGTGCTCATTTAACAAGTATTAGACCTCAAAGATTTATAAATTTTTGAGGTCTTTTTATGTGATATTTAATATAGATAATAACTCTTGTTTATATGTTCTACCTATAGGAATTCTATTTTCTTGAACATAAATCTCATTCCCTGAGATTTTATCGACAAACCTTCTATTTACAATATACGATTTATGTACTTGAATAAATTGTGTTTCGTCAAGTTTGGCCATCCAATTTTTTAGTGAATCGATATAAGACAGTTTTTGATTTTTAGTAGCAACAGTAATGTAATTGCGATCAGATTCTAAATACAAAATATCACTCAAAACAATTTTGTGAAGTGTTTTATCGACATTTAAAAAAAGAATTTCTTGGGTGTTATTTTCTGTAGATGAAGCAGGTTTTTCAATACGTGTCTTCGCTTTGTTTATGGCTTTCAAAAAACGATCAAACGAAAATGGTTTTACAAGATAATCTACAATAGTTGCTAACTCAAAGCTTCTCACAGCATAATCTGGATAAGCCGTTGTCATGACAATTGCTGGTGGGTTTTTAATAGTTTTTATAAAATCGATTCCTGAAATGTCTGGCAGGTTTATATCCAAAAAAACAACATCAACAGTTGTATGGTTAAGAAAAGAATTCGCCTCTATCGCTGCATTAAAAGTACCTAACAATTCTACATTAGGTAGTTTAGACACATAATTCTTAATAATTTTTTGTGCTGGTATTTCATCTTCTATAATAATACAAGTCATATATTTCATCTCACTTTGTCTGGTCGAGCGCAGTCGAGACCTCATTATTAAAACCACTCGACTGCGCTCGAGGAGACATTAGCATCAAGACAACTTCAATTTTAAATACACTTTATATCTATCATCTTTAGAAATATCAAGCTTATAGTTCTCTTTATAAATAAGCTTCAAGCGTTTTTCTAAATTTTGTAAGCCTATTTTAAAGGCTTCATTACTCACTTTATCTTTATCATAATCATTCATACACACACATTCCAGAATTCCATTCTTTTCAGTAATAGACACTGAAATATCACTATTTAAAGTGCTATGTTTAAATGTGTTTTCAATGATCGTAATTAATAATAAAGGTGCTATTTGGTTTTGATATGAGCTTATAGATTTTGAATAATTGATATGCTTTACACCTTCTGTTCTAATGGTTTGAAAGGTTATATAATTATCTATAAACTGAATTTCTTTTTCTAGCGATATGGTTTCCGAATTGCTTTCATATAACACATGTTTTAAGTTGTCTGATAACATTAAAATGAGTTCTGGGGTTTCATTTGGTTTTTCTAAAGCATAAGAGTAAATAGTATTCAAATTATTAAAAAGCACATGTGGATTGATTTGAGACTTCAAAAACTTTAATTCCATTTCAAGGTGTTCCTGTTTGATATGTTCAACTTCATCTTGCTTATCTAAAAAGCGATATAACATCCATACAAATGAAAAGAAAATAAGAGGCACTAAAGTTTGCCATAAATAATCACTAAGGCATTTCATAATAGAACAACCACATTGCGCAAACACATTACAGTAAAGTTGTGTTGCAAAAAAAGAAATAACAGCAAACACAAAGACGTAAAGAATATAAAGTCGTTTTTTTATAAAAAATGGAAGTAGTAAATAGTTGTTGGCATATACAATGACCACGAGAATAGATAAATACTGTAAAAACGGATTTTCACGCCAATAGTATTGTGAGAACACAAATAAAGACACGAAGATAAACAGCATCCAAAATAAGATGTGTACTAAAATTTGTGAGGTATGTTTCTTTAATGTTATCATGAATTCGATATGAAAGTAATTAGAAAACTGAAAACCATCAAACTTTATGTACAAAAACCACGATTAGTGTTGCAAACAGCATGATTGATGCCGTTTGTTAATTTAAGTCTGTTGTTGGTAAAAAATATTCGTTTACCTTAGAAAATCATATTAAGTTTGATTTATAAAACGATCATATCATGCAACGAACAGTACTTTTTTTAATCGCATTCATTACATTTTCATTTGGTTTTTCACAAACCATAAATCATGAAGTTCTTGATGACAAAGGCAAAGCAAAACTCTTAGGTAAAATCAACAAAGACGGTTTAAAAAAGCCTGCTTTTGCGGAATGGTTTAATAAAAACTATGATGATTACGATGTAAACGACAAAGTCGTTAAAAAGCTCAAAGATTCTTTAAATTTATACACTATAAAAGTATTTCTTGGTACGTGGTGTGGTGATAGTAGAAAGGAAATTCCTCGTTTCTATTCAATTATAGACCAAACAAATTTTCCGGAAGATCAACTAGAAGTTTTTGCTTTAGACAATGGGACAGAAAACTATAAACAAGGTCCAAATGGAGAAGAAAAGAACATGAATGTTCATCGTGTACCAACTTTTATATTTTATAAAAATGGCAAAGAAGTTAATCGAATTGTAGAACATCCTAAAGAAACTCTGGAGCGCGATATATTAACCATTGTAAATGGTGAGCGTTATTCGCCAAATTATATGGCAGCGAATTACATGCAGTATTTATTAACCGAAAAAGGGGTTGATAGTTTAAAGCAAGATGAAACAAATTTAGTTCCTCGACTTGCCGAATTTGTTAAAGGCAGTCGAGAGCTAAACACCTTAGGTTACGTGTATTTGCGTGCCGAACAATTTGATAAAGCCCTTTATCTATTTGACATAAACACAAAAATATTTCCGTATAAATACAATGTTTACGACAGTTTAGCTGAAGCCTTTTACGAGACAGGTGATTATACTGAAGCGCTCAAAAACTATTACAAAGTATTGAGTCTAAAACCTGATGATAAAAATGCGCCTGAAATGATTGATAAAATCCAGTTGAAAACAGAAGCTATGAATAAAGAAGATTAAACAATTTCCATCTTTTTTAGTAAAAAGCTCGCATTCATATTTTGGCAAATACCCTGTTTTAGTTTATAATCAAAAAAGAGTTCGTCGTTAATAATTTGCGCATCAAAATAGTAGTTTTTTACATCGTCGAGCTCTTTTTCTATTTCACATAAACTTAAATCGTGCGTTGCAATAATGCCAGTTGCATTTTTAGAAACTAACTTCTCTACAAATTTTCTAGAACCAATAGCTTTATCAGTACTATTTGTCCCTTTTAATATTTCGTCTAGAATAATAAAATAAGACTCCTTTTCAAGTGCATCAACAATAAACTTCAAGCGTGTTAACTCTGAAAAGAAGTAAGAACTGTCATCTGTTAAAGAATCACTTGTTCTCATACTTGTAATTAATTTAACAGGATGATACTGGCTTGAAGTAGCGCAAACTGGCAAACCCACATTAGCCATCACAATATGTAATGAGACTGTTCTTAAAAAGGTGCTTTTTCCTGCCATATTCGCTCCAGTAACAATAAAAAACTGCTGATCATCAATTAGCAAATCACTAGCAATACGTTTTGTTTTAGCAAGTAAAGGATGCCCTAAATCTTTACTTTTAATAATTGTATTCCCTTCAACAATCTCTGGAAAAACATAATCTGGATGGTTAAACGTATAATTCCCTAAAGAAATATAAGCATCAAAAAACGAAACAACCTCAAACCAATTTGTTACTGTATTTTTATGTAGAGCAATCCACTGCTCAATTTTATAAGTGTTTTTTAAATCCGAAAGAAAATAACCATTCCCAAAAATGGCAGAAACAAAATTATTTCTATTATCTAAGGCGTCTAAATGTTTAGAGAATTTTGAGAAAATAGCTGATGCCTTCTTATGCTCTTGTTGAATATCTAACTGTTTATTCTTTAATAATTTTGAAGTAAATGTTTCGTTTTCAATTTGATTTAATAACGCTGCATATTGTCTAAAGGTGTCTTTAATTTTATCTGTATTAGATGCTAAGCTATTTACTTTTTTTAGATACAATCCCGTAATGCCTAAGCCAGTCAATAACCAATAACCTAAAAACAAATAACTAATCACTTCAAAAACTCCTAGTCCAAGGATAATTAACGATCCTATGGTAAACGTTAAGGGCAACCATGCGATTGCTTTGGGTAAAAAAGGTTGGTATTTTTTTAACCAATCAGTAATTTGTTTTGTTGACGTTTCAATTTCTATTAAGCTAGCAATACCTAAGAATTGTTGTCTCCATTCTGGTTTTTGAGCCAACTCTTTTATTGATTCCTGACGTGTTACAATAGATTCAATACCATTTGCAGTTAATGCATTAACTAAGGTATTTGTACCTTCTTGGGTAACTGTCCTATTCATATATTGAAAGAAAGAACCTTTACCAAATAAATCAATATCTAAACTATACGCATGATTAGGATTTAGAAAAGCCAAGCCCTCATTTCTATCGTGAAAATCTCCTGAAGCTATTTTTAATTCTTCCTCATTAATCACAACGAGTGCTTTCTTTAAATTATATTGATACTTAACATCTGTATATCTTGAAAGTAAATAAATAAAGCCTACCACACCAACTAAGCCCAAAGGAATGGCTATTTGTAAAGTAGAAAAGCTAAAATACACCCCAATACTTGTTGCCAAAAACACAAAAAGTCTTGCAAAGCTTAAACCTGTAAGTTGTTTAAAAATCGTTTTAACTTCAAGTTGATGTTTTTTAAGTTGCTCTGTATAAAATGTATTTGGATTTTGCATTTGATTTATAATTGCATGTTATCCAAACTTCTGAAAACAGTTATTATAGCAAGTACTGCATTTTGATAAAAATTTGGATGAATATTTTCATAATCATCTGTTGGCTGATGGTAGTCTTTGTGGTCTTCAACACCAAAATATAGAAAAGGAATATTCGCTTTATAAAACGATGCATGGTCTGAAGAGTGGGTCCAATTATCCTTTCCATCACTTCCATCATGACCAATCAAAAGGCTTATGTTTTCTGAAGGTTTAAAACTTTTAATAGCAGGTTCAAGCTCCATATAATAACGTGAACCGACAACAAATAATTCGTTTTTATCGCTTCGGCTAATCATATCCATATTAATATTTAGCCTAATGTCATTTTTAGCAACGATGCTATTATTAACAAAATATTGAGAGCCTACTAAGCCTAATTCTTCTGCATCAACTGCAGCAAAAATGACAGAATGTTGAGGTGGATTTTCTTTGAAATATTCAGCAAAAGCAAATAGTGCAGAAATACCAGAAGCATCATCATCTGCGCCATTATAAATTTCGTCGCCCTTAACACCTTCATGGTCATAATGCGCAGAAAGTACTATATATTTTTCTGGTAAATCAGTCCCTTTAATAAGGCCTAAAACATTTGTTCCTTGAAAGGTTTCTCCTCTTCTGTCAAAACTAAAATCTTGTTCAAAACTTCCACCTAAAGGTTCAACGTTTAAGCTTTTAAATTGATTAATTATATATGATTTTGCTTTTATAGCACCTTTAGTTCCAGTTCGTCTGCCTTCAAAAGCATCAGAAGACAAAACTGCGACATGATGTAACAATGAATCGGCGTTAAACCAAGACTGCTCAATGATATCTACGGCAACTTTAGGGGTTTCTGTTTGGGCTTTACAGCTAGTAAGTCCCAATACTCCTATTAAAAGGAATACGATGTGTCTATATTTCATTTATGGTTGTTTAGAGAACATAAAGCTAAATAAAAAATCCCAAGCATGAGCTTAGGATTTCATACTTATTTAAATATTTTTTTACTTTAAATTTGCTTTCATGAGTTCTCTATTCATGCGTGCAATGTTTTCTAAAGAGATGCCTTTAGGACATTCAATTTCACATGCTCCAGTATTGGTACAATTCCCAAAGCCTTCTAAATCCATTTGAGCCACCATATTTTTTACACGGTCTGCAGCTTCAACTTGACCTTGAGGTAATAATGCATATTGACTCACTTTTGCGCCAACAAATAGCATTGCACTAGAGTTTTTACAGGTTGCCACACAAGCACCACAACCAATACACGTTGCGGCATCCATAGCTTCATCTGCTGCATGTTTAGAAATAGGAATAGAGTTGGCATCTTGAGTGTTTCCAGAGGTATTTACTGAAATATAACCGCCGGCTTGTTGAATACGTTCAAAAGCCATACGATCGACTACTAAATCTTTTATTACAGGAAATGCTGCTGCTCTAAAAGGTTCGATTGTAATTGTATCTCCATCCTTAAACATGCGCATATGTAGCTGGCATGTCGTCACGCCTCTATCTGGACCATGAGCTTCACCATTAATATACATAGAACACATTCCGCAAATCCCTTCACGACAGTCATGATCAAACGCAACAGGTTCTTCTCCTGAGTTTACTAATTGTTCATTTAAGACATCCATCATTTCTAAGAAAGACATGTGTTCTGAAATATCAGTAACTTTATAATCGACCATTTGACCCTTTGTATTTGAGTCTTTTTGTCTCCAAATTTTAAGTGTTAAATTCATATCGTCTTTCTTATTTGTATGAACGTTGTTTTAGTTCAATATCTTTAAATTCTAATTCTTCTTTATGTAAAATAGCATCACTTGGTTCGCCTTTATACTCCCATGCTGCTACATAAGCATAATCTTTATCGTTACGTTTAGCTTCTCCTTTTTGTTCACCATCAAGTTCAACAGATTCTTCTCTAAAATGCCCACCACAAGATTCATTTCTGTTTAAGGCATCTTTAGCAAACAACTCTCCTAATTCTAAGAAATCAGCTACACGACCTGCTTTTTCTAATTCTGGGTTCATTTCGTTTGCCGTTCCTGGCACCTTAACATCTTTCCAGAATTCTTCACGAATAGCTTTAATTTCAGCCATCGCTTCTTTTAAGCCTTTTTCGTTACGAGCCATTCCAACTTTATCCCACATAACCTTTCCTAAACGTTTATGGAAATGATCAACTGATTTTGTTCCGTTGTTATTAATGAAGAAGTCTATTCTATCTTTCACTTCTTTTTCAGCGGCTTCAAACTCGGCTGTTTCTGTAGAAATTTTACCTGTTCGGATATCATCAGCTAAATAATCACCAATAGTGTACGGCAATACAAAATAACCATCTGCCAAACCTTGCATTAAAGCCGAAGCTCCTAACCGGTTTGCACCATGATCAGAAAAGTTTGCTTCACCAATACAATAACATCCAGGAATGGTAGTCATTAAGTTATAATCGACCCAAACACCTCCCATAGTATAATGGGTTGCAGGATAAATCATCATTGGTGTTTTATACGGATTTTCATCTACAATCTTCTCGTACATTTGAAATAGGTTTCCGTATTTGGCTTCAACAATGGCTTGACCTAATTCATATATTTTTTCAGCTGAAGCATTATTTATATTATGAATTTTAGCCTGCTCCTTACCATAACGCTCTATGGCCGAAGCAAAATCTAAATACACAGCTTCACCAGTTGCATTAACACCATAACCAGCATCACAGCGTTCTTTTGCTGCTCTAGAAGCCACATCACGAGGCACAAGGTTTCCAAAAGCTGGATAACGTCTTTCTAAGTAGTAGTCGCGTTCATCTTCAGACAAATCTGTAGGTTTTTTACGTCCTTCGCGAATGGCCATCACATCATCCATATTTTTTGGTACCCAAATACGTCCATCGTTACGAAGTGATTCAGACATTAACGTTAATTTAGACTGATAATCTCCCGAACGCGGAATACATGTTGGGTGAATTTGAGTATAACAAGGGTTCGCAAAATACGCGCCTTTTTTATGAATTTTCCATGCCGCAGTGGCGTTAGAACCCATAGCGTTTGTTGATAAGAAATACACATTTCCGTAGCCACCTGAAGCAATAACTACAGCATGTGCTGAGTGTCTTTCTATTTCTCCAGTTATTAAATTACGAGCAATAATACCTCTTGCTTTCCCATCGACTTTTACAACATCTAGCATTTCGTGACGGTTAAACATTTCAATTTTACCACGTGCAATTTGTCTATTCATTGCAGAATATGCGCCAAGTAATAATTGTTGCCCTGTTTGACCTTTAGCATAAAATGTTCTAGACACTAATACACCTCCAAACGAACGGTTGTCCAATAAACCACCATAATCACGTGCAAAAGGTACACCTTGAGCAACGCATTGATCTATGATATTTGCAGACACTTCAGCTAAACGATATACATTAGCCTCACGAGAACGATAATCGCCTCCTTTTACAGTGTCATAAAACAATCTGTATGTTGAATCGCCATCACCTTGATAATTTTTAGCAGCATTAATTCCACCTTGAGCAGCAATAGAATGCGCACGACGTGGTGAATCTTGATAAGCAAATGCTTTAACATTATAGCCAAGTTCTGCCAAGGTTGCCGCTGCAGAACCACCAGCTAAACCTGTTCCAACAACAATAATATCAATATGGCGTTTATTCGCTGGGTTTACTAAATCGATGTGATTTTTATAGTCTGTCCATTTATCTTTAATTGGACCCTTCGGTACTTTTGAATCTAACGTTCCCATATTTATGATAATACGTATTTAAGGTGATGATAAAGTGCAATAAAAATAAATCCTAAAGGAATTATAATTGAATAGGCTTTTCCAATATTTTGTAAAGTTTTCTTTCGTCCTGCAGTTGCTCCCATTGATTGGAATGCTGATGTAAAGCCATGTAATAAATGAAGCATTAAAAATACAAATGCAATGACGTATGCAATAGTTCTTATATGGCTATGAAATTTATGCTGTAATTCTTCAAAGTAGCGATAGCCCTCTACACCTTCATGCATTCCAGACCAATCGCCTTGAATAAATTTGGTGTTAATCTCTGGGAACCAGAAATCAATAAAATGTAATATGATAAATGCTAAAATGGCTATACCACTCCAAATCATATTGCGACTCATCCATGAAGAATTTGCTGCACCATTATTTTTAGCATAAGGCACGCCTTTAGCTTTTTTATTTTTCAATTCTAAAATAAATCCCATAACAAAATGAAATATTACCCCAAAAATCAATATAGGTTGTAATCCGTATTGTACTAAAGGATTTGTACCCATAAAATGAGACACTTCGTTAAAAGTATCTGGGCTAAAAACTGATAAAATATTTATGGCAAAATGTTGAAGTAAGAAAAACATGAGGAAAAAAGCTGATAGAGCCATGGCTACCTTTCTTCCAATCGAAGATTTAAAAAATCCGCTCATTATAATTGTGATTAATTATTTGTTACACAAAGATAAGAAGCGGTAAGTACTCAAACAAGTTTTACATCTTTTTAAAATTTATTTAGAATGGGTTTAATTAAAAAGCCCTTTAAATTTTTAAAAAATAAAGGGCTTAACTTATTTCAATTGGAGTTAATCTACAATAGGGATTAATCCACGAAGTCCCATATCTACAACCTGTTCTCCTGCACTTGGTTCGTATTTCCCATCGGCATTCACCTCTGTCCACTCAAAACTATTGTTCGTTGAAAACGATAAAGTAACCACAACATCTTCAGTTTCATCTCCTGTAATTTCTAAGCTATTTTCAAATTGTCCCGTAACCACACAAGACCCTTGAGGAATGGGAGAAGAGTCAAACAATGGATTTGGAACGGTTGTTGCGCCTTCAGGTGCCTGACCTTGAGCTGTAAAACCTAGTGTTTCAAAAGCCCAAAATCCTTGTAATTTATTCGCATTCACAACGATGTCACTTCCATTTAAATCAAACGTAGAGATATAAGTGTTGTAACCTACAAAACTAGCAAGAGTTCCTGTATAGTCGTTACCATCATCTGCTAAAAAATCAATATTTCCTTCTTGGTAAGCTAGCGAGACACGAACCCAATCAAAACTACCATCATTAACCTGGCTTAATGGAATCGTAAAAAACGTTTCGTTATTTCCAGCAAATGTTGCATTTTGAAAATCGATTGCATTTCCGCCTCCAACATTAGTTTCAGCGCCTTCAAAAATAATTTCACCTTCACCTAATAAGGTAAAAGCATTAGGTGCAAATTCAATATAATTGGCACTCATTCTATTCACATTTGGTGATTGTGCTGCATTTCCTGCAGCTACTGAAACAGGTTGCCCAGAATTCCCTAAACGTCCTTGAGTAGGATCAAACTTTAATTTGATAATTAAATTTGGTTCAGAAGTTGTGTTTGACGCATCATCATCGCTACATGATATTAATACAATGACACAGCTAAGCAGCAATAATTTTAAGTATTTCATTTTTCAAGGTTTTTTATATTATAACTTAAAAACCTAGTAAATAGTATATTATTTCATTTCAAACATGGCTATTTCTGAGTCAATTTTAACAGTATACGTCCCTTTTGGCAGATAATATTTTTCGTTTTTAGCTTGAATAATATCTATGCTGGTGTTTTCTTTCAAGAGCTTTTTTCTTCCCTCTTCGGTTAAAGACAGATCGTAATCCACATAATTAAAGCCCTTATCTGCTTCTACAGAAATAGTGTTTAAAACAGTATTGTTTTCAGATAGAATTTTAATGTCTTTTTTTCCAGAAGTAGTTGTGTAAAATTTAATCGTTCTTAAAGGCTCGTATGCATCAAACCATTTACTCCAAGAACTTCCCCAACGTGAAGAGAATTGTATATCTCTAACTGGAAATAGTACTAAATCTTTACCTAAATGCTCAGGGTTTATATTTTGTAAAGCTTCAATATTTGTTTTATAGATGCTTCTTCCGTGTGTTCCTAATAGTAAATCTTTAGCTTCAGGCTGAATCACCATATCATGTACAGCAACTGCTGGCAAGCCTTCGTTAAAAGCCTCCCATTTTTCACCTTTATTAAAAGACACGTAAGCTCCATTATCTGTTCCTAGATAGAGTATGCTTTCATTTACTGGATCTTCTTTAATCACATTTACTGGAGACATTGGGATATTAGAACTGATGCTTTTCCATGTTGCACCAAAATCTTCTGAAACATACGCATACACCTTAAAGTCATCCCAACGATATCCATTTAAAGTGAGATAAACACGTTCTTTTTTATGTTGTGAAGCAATCACGCGACTCACCCAAAGGTCTTTCGGAAAACTTCCAGAAATGTTTTGCCAAGTTCCACCTCCATTTTTAGTGATATGCAGTAATCCATCATCACTTCCAGTATAAATTAATCCAAACTCAAAAGGCGACTCACTAATACTTGTTAAAGTTCCATAAGCGACGTTGCCTTTTTTTCCACCTTGTGTTAAATCATTACTAATGGCTTTCCAGTCATCACCTTTATTCATAGAACGCATCAATTTATTTCCGCCTAAATATAAAATATCTTGATTGTGAGGTGACAATAAAATTGGGGTTTGCCAATTAAATCGATATGGATTTTCACCTAATTCATGTTTAGGCTGAATATACGTTTGTTCATCTGTTTCGCGATTGATTCTATAATAATTTCCAAACTGATAACCTGTATAAACCAGATTAGAATTTCTATTATCAATCTGAATGTGCATGCCATCTCCTCCCATAAGACTCTCCCAAGGATGGTGACCATTCTGTTGCCAAGCTTTATTCTGTGACGCATAATTTGGACCTACCCAAACCCCATTATCTTGCAAGCCACCATACACATTATATGGCTTTTCATTATCCACATTAATGGCATAAAACTGTCCGACAGCAGTCACATTTAGTTTTTCCCAACTTTCGCCATCATCATAACTCATGTTTAATCCACCATCGTTCCCATCTATTAAATGTCCTGCCTTGTTAGGGTTTACCCAAAGTGCTTGATGATCGGCATGTACATTTTCAGCACTTATAGACGTAAATGTTTGTCCGCCATCTTTAGATTTCAAAATAGGAACACCTAAAACATAAATTCCATTTTTATCATTAGGATCAACACGTATTTCTCCAAAATAATACCCATAGCTATAGTATAAATCGTCAAGATAATCATCATGTGTTTTTGTCCAGGTTTGTCCACCATCTTCACTTTTATAAACCTCAGCACCTATAACAGGTGTATCGAACAACATAGAGTTAGCATCTTCAAGGTATTTTGCTAAATCAATTGGTTTTACGTTTCCACTACGTACCATTTGTTTCACATTTTCTGAACGGTATTTTTCTTGAAATCCATTCGTTTTTAAAAAGCTATTCAGTTTTTTATCGTCTAACTTTAAAAAATCTTCCGTAGTTATTGTTTTAAAATCCTCTTTAGTTAATCCACGTTGTTCTTCATCTTTGCTTTCTTTAGTTCTTCGGAATTGATTATCGTGCAACGCATAAATCGTGTTTTCATCATAAACAGCTAATCCAATTCGTCCAACACCTTGTCCTATTGGGAAACCACTTCCTTCTTTAGACACTTTAGTCCAAGTCTCACCAGCATCAGTACTTTTATAGATTGCTGAATTATTTCCATTGCCATTAAAATTCCATGCTTTTCTATCACGTGTCCATGATGATGCAAACATAATGCTGTAATTATTTGGCGCATGTTGTAAATCAATGATTCCGCTTAAATCATCTACAAAAAGCGTTTGTTTCCAGGTTTGTCCTCCATCTTTCGTTTTATACACACCTCGTTCATCATTTGAAGAATATAAATGTCCTGTCACACCAATGGTGACTTCATTCGTATTATTTGGGTTGATTAAAATTCTACCTATATGTTGCGAATCATGCAAACCAACATTAGTCCATGTTTTACCATTATCATTAGATTTTAAAACCCCAATACCAGCATAAGATGAACGCGATGAATTATTCTCACCAGTACCTACCCAAATATTTCTGTTTTTCCAATCTATAGCAATATCACCAACATTTTGGGTTGGGGAAGCATCTAAAATTGGCGTAAATGTTGAGCCATTATTAGTCGTATGCCAGACACCACCAGAAGCATAACCTACATAAAATTCGGTTGGATTTTCAGGATTCACATCAATATCAACCACACGACCACTCATAACCGTTGGCCCAATATTTTTAAATGGCACATTTTTCACTAAAGAGTTTTCCATTAGTAATTGCTTCTCTTTTAGTGCACTTTGAACTAAGCCTGATGAAGTAGCAGGTTGCTGAGCTTGTGTTTGAAGAAACGTTAATAGTACTAAAAATAAGGTGAAGGTATTTTTCATGATAAGTTTGATGTTTAAAGTTATGAAGGTAAATAATCTAGAGATAGTCTCAAAGCTTGAATCAACAAAGATTGAATCTCGAGATCACGACGTCAAAACTTTAAGCTTCTTTTTTATTATTTCAATCTTAAAGTTCTTATTTTTGATGAATTCCATAATATAATAGTCAACAATGAAATATCACCTAATAGATTCTTCGCTTTTTATAAAAAACAGAAAAAACTTTACAGCACAGATGAAGCCTAAAAGCTTAGCTGTATTCAATTCAAATGATATTTATCCTGTAAGCGCAGACAGTACTTTGCCTTTTGCGCAACATAGAGATATCTTTTATTTAAGTGGTGTCGATCAAGAAGAAAGTATATTGATTTTATTTCCAGATTGTCCCAATCCTAAACATCGCGAAATTCTATTTCTAAAAGAAACCAATGAGCATATTGCAGTTTGGGAAGGTGAAAAATTAACCAAAGAAGCCGCCTTAAAAACGAGTGGAATTAAGACCGTGTATTGGCTTCAAGATCTTGAAAAAGTGTTGTTTGAATTAATGACACTTAACGAAACTATTTATATAAACACCAATGAACATTATAGAGCTTCAGTTGAAACCGAAACTAGAGAAGATCGTTTCACCAAATGGTTAAAAGAAAAATATCCTGCGCATACTGTTGCGAAGAGCAACCCTATTTTACAACGTTTACGCTCAGTAAAAGATCAAATAGAATTAGATTTAATTCAAACTGCTTGTGATATTACTGAAAAAGGCTTCAGACGTATTTTAAACTTTGTAAAACCTGATGTTTGGGAATTTAATATTGAAGCTGAGTTTATGCATGAATTTCTAAATAATCGCTCTAAAGGATTTGCATATACACCCATAGTAGCTTCTGGAAATAATGCCAATGTATTACACTACATAGAGAACAATCAGCAATGTAAATCTGGTGATTTAATTTTACTAGATGTAGGCGCTGAATATGCCAACTATTCTAGTGATATGAGTCGAACTATTCCGGTTTCTGGGAAATTCTCCAAACGTCAACGTGAGGTTTATGATGCTGTAAAACGTGTCAAAGATGAAGCAACAAAGCTGTTAGTTCCAGGTGCACTTTGGGCAGAGTATCATATTGAAGTTGGCAAACTTATGACTAATGAGTTACTAGGTTTAGGACTCATTGATAAAGCTGATGTTCAAAATGAAAACCCCGATTGGCCAGCTTATAAAAAATATTTTATGCATGGCACAAGTCATCATATGGGATTAGATACACATGACTACGGATTATTACACGAGCCAATGCAGGCTAATATGGTCTTTACAGTCGAGCCTGGTATTTATATTCCTGATGAAGGTTTTGGTATTAGACTAGAAGACGATGTGGTTATTCAAGCTAATGGAGAGCCTTTTAACTTAATGCATAACATTCCTATTGAAGCCGAAGAAATTGAAGATTTGATGAACTAAACATTCGCCATTTAATTTCGCTATATTTGTGAATATCAACTAAGAACTAACCTTAAATTCACACTATTTTGAAATTACTTTACACCTTTTTTTTTAGCTTTTTCTGCACCCTATTTTATGCACAAACTTGTGCGCCAGAACCCAAAGTACTAATTGCTGGCGATTCTTGGGCACAATACATGTCTGACGACGAAACCCACAATGTTATTTTCGATAAATTCGGACATGCAGATTTTGACTTACTTGGACCATCGTTAGGTGCTAATCCAGGACCTGGTTATACAGGTAGCGAATATGCTATTAGTGGTTCGGAAGCAAATGAATGGGCAGACACTGAAAATTACCCTTGGGTTGATAATGTAATTAATGAAATAACCAATAACCCAACTATTGAAACGGTTATATTAAGTATTGGCGGAAATGATATTTTAGCAGCCAAATCTGGTGGAGGATGGTATAAAGACATGGATCTAGACACACCAGGCTCTGAAGCTGCTTTATTTGCAACCATTAGAGATAATACCTTTGTAATTATTGATAGCATTTTAGCTGTACATCCAGATGTAGAAATATTAATTTCAAGCTACGATTATCCTAACTTTAATACTACTTTATGCTTTCTTTTTGCTTGTCCGCTACGAGATGATTTAAGTAGAGACGCCACAAATGATTTAATTACAGATGCAGAATTAAACCAAATGATGATTACTGTTGAAGAAGAACGTATTTCATGGCTAGATTTAGAACCTAATCTGGCATTTGATAACGCCATTGGCCTCTCACATTACTATTATGGCGATGGCGTGAACGCACCTGGAACACTTCCTCTACCAGAAGCAACGGCTCCTTTTTCAGCAACCTTTTATGGTGGTAATTTAAACCTACCTAGTTTACGCGCAAATTTTAGAAATATTTTTGACCCTATACATCTAAGTGCAGACGCTTATGAGAATAAAATTATACATCAAACCCTAAACTATTTCATGCCAAAAATCAGGGATGATGTTGATGCAACTATTTTTTCTACTGGAGGCACAGAAGATGGCTGGACAAATGGCTCAACATTAGGCACGAATGAAGTCCGTATTGGTGATGATGGGACTAACAGCTACAAAGGCATATTAAGTTTTGATACGAGTTCTCTTCCAGACGATGTAACAATCGATAAAGTAAGCTTATACTTAATTAGAAATAACGCCAACCTTACCAATCCTTTTACTTCTGGAGCATTAGGCGCGCCTCAAATTGATGTAAAAAACGGAAGCTTTGGAAGCTTAACTATAGAAAATTCTGACTTTACTGAAAGTGCAGACGCAACCGATGCAGGCTGTTTTCATGGCACTGTTTCTGCAAACGATTATGCAATGCGTATAGATTTAAATGCTGCTGGAATGGCAGCCCTAAACCTTACTGGAAATACACAATTTAGAATTTCATTTCCAAACACGAATGCCAACGCAGACTATATAGATTTCAATACAGGAAACGCTACAGTAGATGCAGATTTTGAAACGGTAGGACTAGCAGAATATATGAATAACGCAAAACCTTTTTTAGATATTAATTATACACAACCTTTAAGTGTTGATGAGTTTGTAGATAGCAAAATTTTACTATATCCAAACCCTGTTAAAAATAACTTTAATATTAAAGGTTTAGAAAACAAAACATATCAATTACAAATTATAACTCCACAAGGACAGGTGGTCAAAGACCTTAAAAACTTTACCTCAGAGCAATCAATAACGACTGAGAATTTAGCTAATGGATTTTATTTTTTACGAATAAAGTCAAACAACGCCTATAAAACTATGAAGTTTTTAAAGACGAATTAATTTTATTTTTTATCATTATTTGCTAAACGCTAGAGCCAAATATTCTGGCGACATAAGTAGTACTAAAAATTTATATTTCAATTAAAATTGAGGAATCTATGGACTTAAAAAATGAAAACACATCATAGAGCAAATTAGACAGGATTAACCCTTAAATTACTATGTCTATATTTCTTAAGTTTTAATGTTTAAAACATCATCTTTAGATTTATAAACCGTTAACGCAACTTCTGCTATCACATCTGAATTTACTTTAAGCTCATGCAAAGTTGCAAGTAAATGTTTTGCAACTGCCTCAAAGTGTTTGTTTTCAAGTTTCATATACTTGTGGGCTTGTCTAAGAGATTTCCCGTTGTAAGTATCTTTTCCTCCAAAAACATGTGACAAAAACATCTTTTGCTTGACAGCTTGAGATTGCATATTAGTATGTTTAAAATAAGAGTTAATTATATCATCTGCTAAGACTTTTTTATAAAATAAATCAACTGCTGCATTTACAGCGTCTTCTCCGCCTAATCGATGTAATAAAGATTGATGTGTTGTCATGTTTATAGGATTTATTTGATTATAATTTTTCTTGTTTCAGTCGCATATCGAGAGGACTGTATTTGTAAGATATACAGACCTTGTGCCATCGATTGTAAATTAATACGTTCTATAAAGTTATTGGCATTGAATACAATTTTGCCTGTGATTTCTATAATTTGTATTCTAGATATAGACTCTGAATAAGCACTATTTGAAATCGTGATATTTAAGTAATCTGATGCTGGATTCGGGAAAATAGCCATATCAGCATCAGCTATAACGTGTTCTACACTTAATACATCACAAGTGGTTTCCGTATACATAGCAGAATCAGGAATTAACCAATATGTATAGAGACCTTCATTATTTGTCGCAGCTACTTCATCTGTAACTTTTATACAAGATACATTCGTATCTGTTAGATTTACAGTGGTTAGAGTAGGATTATTCGATAGGTCTAATTCCTCGCCTAAATTAGGATTGAGTTGAGCCAAAAAATATTGTAAGGCTACATTTTGAGATACATCAATCGTAGCGAGATTATTTGAGCTTACATGCAGCATCTCTAAGTTTGTATTATTTGAAACATCAATGGCTTCGAGTGTACTGTTGTAAAATCGTAATTCTTCTAACAGCAAACAGTTTTCAAGAAATATTTCAGATATTGAGTTGTACGAAGCATTTAAACTTAAAAGATTAATATTGTTTGAAACATCTAATTCGTTCAATAAATTATTCTCTAAAAATAAGATTTCTAAATTGACGTTGTTTTGTAAATCCAATTGGGTTAACATATTATTACTTAAAGCAAGAAATTCTAAGTCTATACAGTGTTCTATATCTAGATTGTCTAATTGATTATCATAACCAAATATTTCTACAATACTCGATGGCACTACCAACTCTGTTATAGCGTTGGAATGACATAGCAATAACTCAAGGCTCGTATTTGCCGATACATCTAAAGTTGTGAGATTGTTATTAGCACATCTTAGCTCTTCAAGCTCTGCGTTTTCTGAAATATCTAATGTTTGTAATTGATTGTTGTCTAGATTTAAAACTATCAAATCTATATTCTGAGAAAGATCAATACTTGTAAGATTGTTACCAGACGCTTGTAAAAAATTTAAACTTTTAAAAGCTTCAATACCAGTTAAATCGTCTATATTATAATTAGTAAGGAATAGATGTGTAACCTCATGTATGATATATCTAAAGACCATACCATCAATAACATCATCGAAACCTTGGTCTATTAAAGCTTGCTCAAAGTTAGGGTCTGGTATGGCTATTGTATCAAAACAATCATCTGAGTACGTTGACATCTCATCAATCTCCCACCACTGATAGATATCCACATTGTTTAAAGCATTTGTTAAATTTTCAACTTGTACACACGATAGAGGTGTACCTGTAGCATAAAAATCCGTGAGTAATGTGTTTTGGCTCACATCTAGAGATGACGTAAACTGTGGATTATTAGGAATATAGAGTGTGCTTAACTGCGAATTATTTGTCACATCTAAGTCAGTTATGGCTGTATTGCCAAGCCTTAAAACTTTGAGATTGCTATTAGCACTTGGGTCAATGTTTACTAAAGGGTTATGTTGTAGCCTCAAATTTTCAAGTCCTAAGTTGTTTGATATATCGACAGATGTTATCGTATTATTGGATGCTGTTAATAAAAGTAATAAAGGGTTCTGTGAAACATCAATAACTTCGAGATTGTTAAAGCCAATTTGAACATCTTCGAGTAAGGCGCATGGGCTCAAATCTATAGTAGTTAAATCATTATAACTAGCATTTAAATAAACTAATGAACTAGAGAGTACTAAATTAGTAATGTCATTTGTATAGCAAAATAGTTCAGTTAAATTGGTGTTGGCACTAACATCTAAAGACTCTAAATTCATATTTGTAGCACGCAGCGTTTGTAAATTTGGTAAGGAAGATAAATCAACAGTTGTAAGATTGTTATGAGAGATATCTAAATACTCTAAACTGTAAAAAGCATTAATTCCTGTAAGGTTGGTAATTTCTTTATTAGCAACATCTAATGTTGTTACTGAATAGGTGTTAATTAAAAATACTTGACCATCCATAACATCATCTATACCAAGGTCAACAAGCGCTTGTTCAAAATTTGCATCTGGTATAGCTGTAAATTGAGCATAGCTAAAATTTGAAGTAAACAATAGGACAAATAGTTTTAGTAAATAAGTTTTTTTCATGACATAAAAATTAAATCGGTTTAATGATTCAAAAGTATAATGTCACTAATCTTTCAAGGTCTCAGGATATCATCTGTTGAACAAATGAGACTTATTTAAACGTATAAAGTTTTTTTGAGTTTTTATGATATTCTGAAGGCGACATGTCTGTGAGTTTTTTAAAGTTTCTATAAAAACTTGCTTTAGAATTAAACCCAGCTTCAAGACCAATTGATAATAAAGTGTAGTTTTTAAAGTCTTCGGAAATGATATGTTCTTTGATTTCGTTTACGCGATATTCATTAATATAGTCAATGATAGGTTTACCGCTAATTTCATTCACTATTTTAGATAAATACCCTGAAGAAATATCGAGTTCATCAGCTAATTTTAGTGACGTTAACTGCTCATCACGATAGAGTTTTTTCTGTTTCATGATACCTTCCAAATCTTCAAAATACTTTAGTTTGTTATCCAAGTTTGAAACCTTGCTGTTCTTTCTAACCTCTTTGATTTTTTGAGAAGATAACGATGCAATTAAGAGCAGTAATTGTAAGTGCAACTGATTAAAAAATTCTTTATCTGGATGTTCACAATCAATAATACCGTACAGTTTTCCATGAATAGTAATGGGTACACATATTTCTGAAAACCGTTGCTTATCGTCAACTATATATCGTAAATCTGTTGTCGTATCGTAAACAATTTCTGGAATTAAGGTTTCGGCTACTTGACCTACAACTCCAGAACCAACTGGGATGTCAATTCTATTAAAAATAATATCATCGTAAGGGTTTTTAGTACCAAAAGCCGCTGACTGTACGAGCATATTGTTTTCTTTCTCATACTTGTAAATAACACAATCCACAAAATTGAGTGTCATAATAATTTTTCTAGCTAAATACCATAACACTTCCTCTTCATCGATATCGCTCGACATGCCACTATAAAAATAGTTTAATGATTTAATAAATTCAAATGCGGTTTTCATTGTTGGTGATTATTCAACTCTTGCGAAGTAAGCACAATCTACTCTGCGGTTTATTTAATTTTTATCAAATGTTTTTGGGATTATATTGTTATCCGTTTCTCCAAAAAATGTCCAAGACATGATATGCCAACGATCATTTTTAAAAATTAATTGCAGGCTATTTATTCCTCTTCTTTCAACTTTTCCGTCTTTTTCTAATCGTGTTTCGTAAGTACTCCAAACGTGTGCAATATTGCCAAAAACTCTAACCTCCCTATTGATTTCGCTTTCATAAAAGGCTGTGTCAAAAACCATGTCATCAGTTTCTTTATGAAATTCCTGCAATGTCATAGTTACTTGTTCTTGTTTTTCTTTGTCAAAAAAGGAGTATGTTGCTTTTGGGTGATGTAAATAATTATCTCTTTCCCATTGTCTTTTTGCTCCTTTTTCACCGGAAACAACCTCATAGCTTGCATTCATTAAAGCGTCGATTGTTTTTGCATCATTTTCAAATGGTTTGTTCTGTGCCTTTAAATTCCCTGTTGTCATAAATACGACCGTTATTAAGTAAATAAAAAAATGTTTCATTATCTTTTTTTACAAAGCAACTCATACTAGTGTATTTAAAAAAATAAGTTATTTAGTTCGTTTATATTATTATGTAATTAGTCCGCTATATTATTTAAAGTAACAATTTGTCTATACTGCTCAATAAACATTCCTTATAGCTTTTTGCTATTGTAATTTTATGTTCGCCAATAATTAAATGATTATCTTCTATATATTCTACATTTTTCAAATTCACAATATTTGAATTATGAACTCTCATAAATTCGTCAGGCAATTTATCAATAAGGACTTTTAAAGTCTTGTAGTAAACATACTTTTTGTTGTTTTTGATAAATATTTCGACATAATTCCCTAATCCTTTTACAAACAAAATATCGTCAAAATTTAATTTGATTAATTTTTTATCAGTCTTTATAAAGGTGAACTTCTGTTGGTTTTTCATTTGTCTTTCTGTTTTCAAAATTGCCAGTACCCTTTTAATACCTCAAAAACATATCTAGTTAAGAGCTGTCTTTTGGCTTTAAAAACACGAAACAGGCACTGTGTTAAAACTTCATTATCCATGTTTTGCCACTCTAAAATTATAAAAAATAAGTCTCAATTCTCAATCTAGTGCATGTTTTGCAATATCTAAAAAAAGGTTGCTTCTACATTTGCCCCATAAATCTTAAAAAATATAATTTATGAAAACCCATTTTTTTTTTAAAACAGCACGTTGTGTTACAAATGTTGTTCTGATGGTATTACTAATGACATCATGTAGCAGTGATGACGATACGAACACAGTGCCAGAACCTACAAATACTATCTATGACTATCTATTAAACGATTCAGATTATTCAGAATTTTCTGAAGCAGTAAACTTCACAGGGTTTGAAGCACAGTTAAGAGACATGTCTATGGATTACACTGTGCTTGTTCCCACCAATGATGCTTTTGATGATTATTATGCAGAGCATGAATTTGAATCTGATGAAGCAAAAATTGAAGCGCTTAATATCATATTAAGACAGCATATCTTTCAAAATGAAATGATAGACTATGACGATGCCGATGAAGGCATAAGCACTCAAAACATGAATGGTGAAGATATGTCCTTCTATATTGAAGGTGTAACTATGGTAATAGATAGGAATGAAACCTTCGCTACCCTTGCACTTGAAACAGATATTGAAGTAGATAATGGTATCATACACATTGTAAGAGATGTTATATCTGCAAACTAATTAAAGAGAGACTGCAGCGCCTAGATGTTGTCTTGGTGTTTGCAAGTCGATTTAGAAAACATTTAAAAATTTAAAATTATTTATTATGAAACATTTTAAAAGTATTAAAATAGTATGTCTTTGCTTGTTAACTGTATATTCTTGCAGTAAAGATGATGACCAATCTGTTCCTGTGGATCCAAGATTAGAGTTTGTTGGTTCCTACAGAATTTCTGAAACAGTGGCACAATATTCAGATAATGAGGGGACACAACCAGAAGTATCAATTGATCTTAACCCAAGAATAAATTTTGAAATTGATAATTCACTTAATAATGATGAATTATTGGTTGATATGGAAGAGTTTATTGAAGATCTCTATAGGGGTTTGTATTTGGATATCGATGTTGTACTTGGTGTAATTGATGTAGATATTGATGACGATATCATCGCTCAAATTTCAGGAAACGATTTTGAAATCAACAATGCAGAGTTTGAGGTTACTATTGCTCTTTCTGAAGAGGAGGAACATTTTGTACTCGATAATGAAATGGATGTTGAGGGCGATTTTAATGGTAATGCTTTACGGTTTGATTTTGAAATTTATTTTTCATCTGTTGCTGGACAAGCTGTTATGGAAGGAGACAGTGAAGGAGATAAAGACTGATTTTATATTCAGACAACCATTTGTATCTCATGAAACAAAATTGCAGATATACCATATCTACAGAATAAGAAAGTAAACTAGGGGTAGTTTATTTGCTAGTCCCATTAAGTATCATATTTAAAGATACTTGGTGGGATTTCTTTATATCATAATATTATCCTTTTTGGTTTCAATAAGGACAACGCAAACAAAAGTTATTAGAGTTGGCAACACCCAACCTAAATTATTTTCTGCTAAAGGAATAATCTGAATAATCTCATTTAGACTCACTGATGGGCTTATAAAATTTAAAACATCTGGAACACTAAATATAAACGTAATAATGACGGTTGCTCTAAAAGCTAACGGACTCGCGAACCGTTCTGGAAGTACATTCAGTAAAATTAAAACGATTGTAATTGGGTATATAAAAAGCAACACTGGAATGGCAATAACAATAATAGCATGAAAGTCTAATTGTCCAACAACGACTCCAAATACACAGGCGATTACTGATGTAATTATATACACAGTTTTAGAATCATTTAATAAGCCTTTAAAATAATCTGCTGTTCCAGCAATAATTCCAACAGCAGTTGTGAAACATGCTAATGAAATAAGAATACTTAACACGGTATTACCCATTGTGCCTAATGAAGCAATACTTATATTTCTTAATAAAGTGGCACGTTGCATATCATTACTCAAAGTAGAATCAACATTAATTTCTGAGCCATAGAACGCTCCAACAGCTATCAATCCTGCATATATAATAAACAAACCGAAGCCTGCAATGAAACCTGATTTTTTAATAAGGTC
Organism: Lacinutrix iliipiscaria; assembly: GCF_042686125.1. Lineage (NCBI taxonomy): Bacteria > Pseudomonadati > Bacteroidota > Flavobacteriia > Flavobacteriales > Flavobacteriaceae > Lacinutrix > Lacinutrix iliipiscaria. The sequence continues at coordinate 820,669 of NZ_JBHUOV010000001.1, read as the reverse complement.
TTTTTTGGCTTCAAATGAAGTCTCTGTTTTAAAATTTAAAGAAATAATAATCACGGCACCTACAACGACTGCTCCAATAGCATCAAAAGTTTGATAGCCTTCCAAGATGCCACTTACAAATGGTGAATCAAATTGGGTTGTATTCGTAATCATTTCCGAAGAAAACAATCCAATACTTATAACTAATAATAATATAATGACTATTAATGGTGTTAGAAATTTTCCAATAAAATTTAGGATTTTAGAACGGTTTAAAACAAACACTAATACCAATGAAAAATATACTGCGCTGGTTAGTAATTTGCTTGTGCCAAAAACTGGGTAAATTGCTATTTCATGTGTAGCAGCAGCTGTTCGTGGTGATGGAATAGCAATAGAAATTACATAGACAATAATACAATACACTAAACTAAAACTAGGAGACACCTTTTTTCCAAAATCATACATGGTACCTTGTAGCCTAGCGTGAGCTATAATTCCAAAAATTGGAATTATAACTGCCGTTATCATAAACCCTAAAATCACCCATAACCAATCATTACCAGCATTATAACCTAAAAGAGGTGGTAACAACAAGTTGCCTGCTCCAAAAAACAAAGAAAACAAGGCGAAACTTGTGATTAGTATATCTCTTCTGCTATTCATTAAAATTTATATTAGTGCTAAACATTTCTTAAGACAAACTCTTTTTATCTTTGTCGAATATAGTTTAAAAATGATTTTAGAACACAAAGGCATTAACATTTTTTATACAGATCAAGGTAAAGGTTCTGCTATTGTCCTTTTACATGGTTTTCTTGAAAATAGCACGATGTGGAATACTTTCATTCCAACATTAGCCAAAAAAAACAGAGTCATTTGTATAGACCTACTAGGCCATGGAAAAACACCTTGTTTAGGTTATGTACACACGATGGAAGACATGGCAATCGCTGTTGAAGCAGTCTTAAAACATTTAAGATTAAGAAAATATTTCATGATAGGACACTCAATGGGAGGCTACGTCGCTTTAGCTTTTGCCGAAAAAAATTCAACAGCATTAAAAGGGCTGTGTTTAATGAACTCAACGTATGAAGCAGATGATGATGAGCGCAAATTATTACGCACTCGCGCCAACAAAATGGTTCAATCTAATTTTGAAAATATGGTTAGAATGTCGTTTGCAAATTTATTTAGCGATGTAAGCAAAAGATTACATAATGAAAAATTTGAAAGCGCTTTAAAAGAAGCCTTAAAAACACCTATTCAAGGGTATATTGCTGGTCAAGAAGGGATGAAATTACGTCAAGACAAGTTTCATTTTTATAAATTATTAAATTGTAAAAAGCTGATTATCATTGGTGAAAAAGATTCTGTTATAGACAAAACAAAGCTCGTAAACGATACTAAAAACACCAATATTCAAACTATAATTTTTAATGAAGGACACATGAGTCATATTGAAAATGAGTTAGAATGTCAAAATGCGATAATGCATTTCATCGAATAAATTGTGTCTTTTGTCGTTTATTTAATTTTTTTTTCTATGTTTATATCCCCAAACTACTCTAAACATGGAAAAAACAATTACTAAACCAGCATTAATACCGAACTTAATCTGCAATGTTTTCGGTCATAATTTCGAGGTATCAAAAAAAGTCACTTTTCACGTCAAAGAATATCAATGTAGTCATTGTAAAAAGCAAATGACTACAAATAGCAATGGAAATTTAACCGATTTAACACCAAAATACAAAGAGATAAATTCCATATTAGAACGAATTTACAATCATAAAATGTTGCGTTTACAGGAAAAATCTCTCATTTCAACGATTAGTTAGAGCAATTTCTTACTTGAACCATGAAATTGATTTATATTAAACTCCTCAAAACCAAATCAATTCATCATTATGAATCATATCCATTGTAGCGTATTTGGTCATGACTACATCGTTTCTAAAGATGTCACTCGGTATGTGAAGGAATATCAATGCAAACATTGTAAAAAACAAATGACCACGAGTGTAAATGGTAATTTAATTCCATTAACTCCGAAATTTCAAGAAATCAATTCGGTTTTAAAAAGCATGCACAGAAAAAAAGAAAAACGTAAAACTTTAGTTTTTAATCGTTAAGTGGATTCCATCCTTGAGCTTTAATAGGTATTTTAGTTTCTGCTCTTGTCACTAAATACATTCCAGAATTAGCGTTTGTCATATGCCCAATTACTGTAAAATTAGGGTTCGCTTTAATTTTAGGAAAATCTTCTTGAGCAATGGTAAATAACAACTCATAATCCTCTCCTCCATTTAAAGCAACTGTAGTACTATCAATATTAAACTCTTCACAGGTAGAAATAACTTGTGGATCTAGCGGTAATTTATTTTCATATAAATCGCACCCAACATTACTTTGCTTACATAAATGCATGACTTCGGAAGATAAGCCATCACTAATATCAATCATTGAAGTTGGCTTCACTTTTAAATCTTTGAAAAGCTTAATAATGTCTTTTCTTGCTTCAGGTTTTAATTGGCGTTCAATAATATAAGTATAAGGTTCCATGTCTGGCTGACTATTTGGGTTGACCAAGAACACTTGTTTTTCGCGTTCAAGAACCTGTAAACCCATATATGCACCTCCAAGATCACCTGTAACAACTAATAAATCATTTGAATTAGCTCCACTTCTATAAACCACATTGTCTTTTTCAATTTCGCCAATAGCAGTTACAGAAATTAATAATCCAGAAGTAGAGGTTGTAGTATCACCACCTACCACATCTACATTATATATTTTTGCCGCTGTTTGAATTCCTTCGTAAAGTGCTTCTAATGCTTCTAATGAAAATCGATTAGAGACTGCAATTGAAACGGTAATTTGTGTTGCTTGTGCATTCATAGCATACACATCAGATAAATTAACCACTACAGCTTTATATCCTAAATGTTTTAATGGGACATAACTTAAATCAAAATGTACACCTTCGACTAAAAAGTCTGTAGATACAACGACCTGTTTGTCTTTGAACTCTAAAACTGCGGCATCATCACCTATACTCTTTATCGTCGATTTATGAGATACTTTAAACTGAGATGTTAAATGGTCTATAAGTCCAAACTCTCCTAAACTATTTAATGGTGTTCGTTGTTGGTTTTTATCTTCTATCATAATGCAAAAATAGGAAGCTTATTATTAAAAAAGTAGGATATTTTCATATTAACTTGTTATAGAGTAAAAAAAGCTTCTAATCTTCTGATTTTATTGAAAATAAACCCTCTATTTTAACATTATATTTGTGCTTTTTATTGATTATTGCGTTAAATTTGCTGGGCTAAATTATCATACTTAACCTAAATTCATGAAATTCAATTTAAAAATATTAATACTATCATTGATAGTCCAATCTAGCATTTGTTATTCTCAAACAATATGTACAGATGGCTTTGCTGGAATTTACCCTTGTCACGATTATGACTTAATGTCTAACATTTCAATCTTAACCCTCACAGGTGAAGAAAATGCAGAAGGTAGCGATGTTTGGGGCTGGACTGATCCTTTAGATGACAAAGAATATGCTATTATTGCTACAAGTCATAGTACTGCTTTTGTTGATGTAACAATTCCAACCAACCCTGTGTTTTTAGGGCGATTAGATACTGAAGCTGGGGTGAATTTATGGCGTGATGTGAAAGTCTATAACAATTACGCTTTCATTGTTGCAGATAATGTTGGACCCCATGGTATGCAAGTGTTTGACCTTACTCGATTAAGAAGTGTTGCTTCTCCTCCTGAAATATTTACTGCTGATACGGTTTACAATGATGTAGGTAGTTGTCATAATATTGTGATAAATGAAAGTGAAGGTATGGCTTATCTTGTTGGGTGTAACACTGCTAGTGGCGGTCCAGTTTTTGTAGATATATCGAATCCATTATCTCCAACAAGTGCAGGGAGTTATCCAGACGATAATTATACACATGATGCTCAAGTTATAACTTATAACGGTCCAGATTTAGAGCCTGACGCTGAGACGACTTCTATACCAACCTATGTTGGCCGAGAAATATTAGTTGCTAGTAACGGAAGCTTTGGAGCTGATGATAAACTCATAATTCTAGATGTAACAAATAAAAATGATGTGATAAAAATTGCTGAAATTTCTTATTCCCAACCTGGTTATGCACATCAAGGCTGGTTTACCGATGACCACAGATATTTTATCATGGGAGATGAAACTGATGAGCAAGCCTTTGGTATGAACAGCAGAACACTTGTGTTTGATCTTTTAGATCTAGACAACCCTGTTCTTACAACAACATACCTTGGTGCTTCTGGTGCCATAGATCATAATGGTTATGTAAAAGGCAATAAGTTTTATTTGGCTAACTATAGAGCAGGTATGCGAGTAATAGACATCCCAAGCATGTTGGCTTCAAGTAATACCACAGCTGATGATGCTGAAATAGGTTTTTTCGATACTTACCCTAACAATAACAACACCTCATTTAATGGTGCATGGAGTATTTATCCTTATTTTAATAGTGGAAATATTATTATTAGTGACATTGAAAGAGGTTTATTTGTAGTTAGACAAACAAACACATTATCCACTAATGATGTTACTCAAAATGAAAATTTTACTATTTTTCCAAATCCATCATTTAACAACCCAACCATAAAGGCTAAATCTAATACTCTAATTAATAGTATTGAATTATATAATGTCCTTGGACAGAAAATATCTTCCATAGACAATATAGGCAAAAATGAATTCGTTTTACAAACAGAACACTATACCAATGGCCTTTATTTTGTTAAAATAAATTCATTAATAACAAAAAAAATAATACTTAAATAAAATGCGATTATGCTCAAATTAATAAAAAAGAAATCTCAATTATTAACCTTAGCGCTATCAATTCTTTTAACCCCTTTATTTCATTCTTGTGATAATGAACCTGTAGACCAAACTATTTTAAGAGATTCTGATGGAGATGGAGTAATCGATAGTATTGATAATTGCATCAACTTTATGAATCCAGACCAAGCTGATGAAGACAATGATGGTATAGGTGATGTCTGTGATGACTCAGCAGATACTGATGAAGATGGTGTTCCAGACAATATTGATAACTGTCCAAATGTTTCAAATGCAGACCAAACTGATACTGATGGTAATGGTGTAGGTGATATCTGTGAAGGAACATCAGACGCACCATTATACCCATGTGAAGGTGGTATGGCAGGACCTTACCCTTGTAATGACTATGATTTAATGGCACATGTTCCTGTTTCTGTTTTAGCGAACACAATGGGAACTCCTGAAGGTAGTGATATTTGGGGATGGACAGATCCATCAACAGGAAAAGAGTATGCCCTTGTAGCAACTACAAATAGTACTGCTTTTGTAGATGTGACAGATCCTTTAAATCCTGTATTTTTAGGAAGACTTGATACCTCTGCTGGAACAAACTTCTGGAGAGATGTAAAAGTGTATAACAATCATGCCTTTATTGTAGCTGATGGTGTTGGTCCTCATGGCATGCAAGTTTTTGACCTAACAAGATTAAGAGATGTAACTAGCCCTCCTGTTAACTTTACTTCTGATGCATTATATTCCGAATTTGGAAGTGCTCACAATATTGTAATAAATGAAGATTCAGGATATGCTTATGCCGTTGGAACCACTAGAAGCGGACCCTTCTCAGGAGGCCCTTTATTTATTAACATTCAAAACCCAACAAATCCTGTAGGTGAAGGTGGATTTGCAGGCTACGCACATGATGCACAAGTGGTAACTTATGATGGTCCTGATGCAGATTATATTGGACGAGAAATATTAATTGGAAGTAATGAAAATGAAGTTGTTATTGCTGATGTCACAGATAAAAGTAATCCAATAACTATTTCAACAATAGATTATGATAATATTGGTTATACACACCAAGGATGGTTTACAGAAGATATGAATTATTTTATTCTAGGTGATGAAACAGACGAAATGGGATTTGGTAATAATACAAGAACAATAGTTTTTAATTTTAGTGATTTAGACAACCCTTCATTTCATGTCGATTATTTTGGCCCAACACCAGCTATTGATCACAATGGCTATGTAAAAGGCAACACATATTATCAAGCTAGTTATACAGCTGGATTAAGAATGATTGATATTAGCAGTATAGCTGCTGGAACTCTTACAGAATCTGGCTATTTTGATACTTATCCAGAAAGCAATAGTACAAGTTTTCATGGAGCATGGAGTGTTTATCCTTATTTTGCAAGCGGTAATATTATTGTTAGTGATATTGAAAGAGGTCTATTTATAATTAGAAAAAGTGAATAAACTAAATCTTATAAAAGCATCGTTTTTTAGCTTAATATTAATATCAAACCTTAGCTGTAAATCTGATGACGAATCGACTCCACAACACACTTTTTTAGGTGAGATAGATTTCATCTCAACATTTGGCGGAACAAAAAACGAAAGCGCACAATCTATTGTAAATACTCAAGATGGAGGCTATGCTATTCTAGGACATACGCAAAGTATGGATTTTGATATTACTGATAAGCCTAATGAAAGTTTTGATTATTGGGTTTTAAAATTTGATGCTAACAATGAAATACAATGGTCTAAAACTTATGGTGGAACAGATGATGATAGAGGAAATAGTTTGGTGCAAACTTCTGATGGAGGTTATGCTATTTTAGGACAGAGCTCTAGTAATGACGAAGATGTTACAGGAAATTCAGGCTCTAACGACTACTGGTTAGCAAAATTAGATGCTTCTGGAAACATAATCTGGCAAAAATCTTATGGCTATTCTGGAGCAGATATTGGAATTACACTTATACAAACTAATGATAACGGATTCTTCATAACAGGTGTTCTAGATGTAACCGCTTCTGGTGGTGAAGGAAATACCCGAAGACATGCTGGTGGAGATTATTGGGCACTTAAACTAAATTCATCTGGAGAGATCGAATGGAGTAAATATTACGGAGGTAGTTTTACAGATACACCTTATGATGCTATACAAACTACAGACGGCTACATAATTGTAGGATCTTCTGATAGCGATGATGTCGATATAAATAACAATAAAGGGTCGTATGATTTCTGGGTTATAAAGATTAGTGAGACAGGAGATCTTATTTGGGAAAAATCTTATGGTGGATCAGAAATCGATGAAGCTTGGTCAATAACACAAACCAATGATAATAATTTTGTTATTGTTGGTGATACTAGAAGCAGCGATTTAGACGTTAACAATTTAATTGGCGCAGCAGATTTGTGGGTCATAAAAATAACACCTACTGGTGATTTAATCTGGGAAAAAACTATAGGAGGAACTAATTTTGATGTTGGAAGGTCTATAGTTAAAACTCAAGACCAAGGGTTTTTAATTTCTGGAAGCTCAAGGAGTTCAGATATAGACCTAAATTCTAATAATGGACAAAATGATGCTTTAGTTTTAAAAATAGATGCCAATGCTAACCTTGAATGGCAAAAAACGATTGGTGGCTTAAACATTGATTTTGCTTATGATGCCATCGAATTAAATGACCTAACCATTGTTGCTGTTGGTGATTCCAATAGCAATGAAGGCGATATACCTACAAATAAAGGATTCTCAGATTTACTAATAATAAAAATAAAATAATGAAAAGACTTTTTGCAATACTTATAATAGCTCCTCTGTTTATTTCTTGTAATAACAATGATGATGATAATGTTCAAAATGTATCAACTACATTTAATTTTTCTCATAATTGGGATGGAACAGAAGTAAACAGTACAGATTTTAATACCATTCAATACACTAATGCTAATGGTGAAGAATTAAGTATTGAAAAACTTAGATACTTAATTTCAGATATTACGTTTACAAAAGAAGGTGGCGAAACAATAGTTATAGACGGCTATAATTTAGTCGATTTAACCAATAATGAAAACTTATCTTATACGCCTAACATCGAAATCCCAACAGGAAACTATACCAACGTCTCTTTTACTTTTGGTTTTGATGCCGAAGATAATACGGATGGTACTTATACAGATTTAAACTCAGCTACATGGAATGTTCCAAACACACCAATGCTTGGAAGTGTTGGAGGTTACCATTACATGCAACTAGAAGGAAAGTTTATCGATAATTCTTCAGCTGAAGTCGGTTATGCATATCACGTCATTCGAGCTGCAGATGGAAGCACTACTCCTCCTACAGTTCAAGAAACTTATATAGATGTAGATTTAGGAAGTGTCACTATTTCAGACCACATAACGTTTAATATTGAAATGAATATTGCCGAATGGTTTAAAAACCCAAACCAATGGGATTTAAATGTTTTAAACAATATGCTAATGCCAAACTTTAATGCGCAAATTATGATGAATCAAAATGGGCAAAACGTATTTAGCTTAGGTGACATCATTCAATAATATTCAAAATAATTCATGAAAAAATATGGTGTACATATTATATTAATTCTTAGTTGCTTTTGCTTATCATGCACAAATGATGACCAGAACACCAATTCTTATATACCAACACCAAGTCCATTACAAATACCTCAATTATTTGAAGATTTAATTATTTCTCCTGTAATTCCTACAGATAACCAACAAACTATTGAAGGCATTGCCTTAGGTAAAAAACTGTTTTTTGACCCTATTTTATCTGCTGACCAAACTCAAGCTTGCGCTTCTTGTCATGCACCTCAAAATGCGTTTACAGATGCTGCACGTTTTAGTGTTGGAATAGATGGAAGCATAGGAACACGAAACTCTATGCCTTTATTTAATCTGGCGTGGAATTATGATGACCGCTTTTTCTGGGATGGTCGTGTATTTAGTCTTGAACATCAAGCTCTAGAGCCTGTCACAAACCCAATAGAAATGAATACCACTTGGGAAACGGTTGTAAATAGACTAGAGCAACATCCAGATTACCCAGAATTATTTAAAAAAGCCTTTGGTGAAATCCCAATTACTAAAGAATTAACGACTAAAGCAATTGCTCAATTTGAACGCACACTTATTTCTGCTGATTCGAAATTTGACAGATACTTACAAGGCACTGAAACATTGACTCCTCAAGAACTTAATGGTTTAAATGTGTTTTTAGATGAAGAAAGAGGTGATTGTTTTCACTGTCATGGTAATCCTAATAATCCTTTATGGACCGACAACGCTTTTCATAATAATGGCTTAGATGCAACGTTTACAGATCTTGGCTTAGGCGAATTCACAGGTGACCCTACAGATAATGGTAAGTTTAAATCGCCTTCTTTACGCAACCTAGCCTTTACAGCACCTTACATGCACGACGGACGATTCGACACTTTAGAAGAAGTCATCAACCATTATAGTGAAGGCTTACAAGACTCGCCAACTATTGATCCATTAATGAAAAAAGTAGATGAAGGTGGTGTGCATCTAACAGATCAAGATAAAGCCGATTTAAAAGCATTTCTGCTATCGCTTTCAGATTCAACATTCATCAACAATCCTCTATTCAATAACGAATAGATTTTTCTTATTAAAGTATTGCCAATATAATGTTAGGTTATATGGAAATCCATGACATATATTGTATATTTGCACTCTATTTTAGACAAAATCTAATTAAAGAAAATGATAAAAGTTTCAGAAACTGCGAAAAAGAAAGTCGTAGAACTTATGACTGAAGATGGCTATAACGCTACAACAGATTTTGTTCGTGTTGGCGTAAAGAGTGGTGGTTGTTCTGGCTTATCTTACGATTTAAAATTTGATAAAGAACATCAAGCAGAAGATAAAGTTTTTGAAGACAATGGGGTGAAAATTATTGTCGATAAAAAAAGCTTTCTATACCTCATTGGAACAACACTAGAATATTCTGGTGGATTAAACGGAACAGGGTTCGTGTTTAATAATCCTAATGCCAATAGAACTTGTGGTTGTGGCGAATCATTCTCACTATAAATACATTTATGAGTAATAAGTATACAGAAGATGACCTTAGGGAAGAATTAAAAACCAAAGAATATGAATATGGTTTTTATACAGATATTGAATCTGACACGTTTCCTATTGGTTTAAATGAAGATATTGTTCGTGCGATTTCAAAAAAGAAAGAAGAACCTCAATGGATGACAGACTGGCGACTAGAAGCTTTTAAAGTATGGAAAGATATGATCGAGCCAGAATGGGCTAATGTTCATTATAAAAAACCAGATTTTCAAGCCATTTCTTACTACTCTGCTCCAAATAGCAAACCTAAATACGACAGCTTAGATGAAGTCGACCCCGAACTTTTAGCCACTTTTGAAAAGCTAGGCATTTCTATAGATGAGCAAAAGAAGTTAGCAAATGTTGCTATGGATGTCGTTGTTGATTCAGTTTCTGTAGCAACAACTTTCAAGAAAACACTAGCCAAAAAGGGCATTATCTTCATGAGTATTTCTGAAGCGATTAAAGAGCATCCTGAATTAGTGAAAAAATATTTAGGAACTGTGGTGCCTCAAAAAGATAATTTCTATGCAGCCCTAAATTCGGCTGTATTTAGTGATGGTAGTTTTTGTTATATTCCAAAAGGCGTTCGTTGTCCTATGGAATTATCAACTTATTTTAGAATTAATCAAGCAGGAACAGGACAGTTTGAAAGAACTCTTGTTATTGCAGACGAAGGCAGCTATGTTTCATACTTAGAAGGATGTACTGCTCCTAGTCGTGATGAAAATCAGTTACATGCAGCTGTTGTTGAACTCATCGCACTTGACGATGCCGAAATAAAATATTCTACCGTTCAAAACTGGTATCCAGGAAATGCTGAAGGTAAAGGTGGTGTTTTCAATTTCGTAACCAAACGTGGTTTATGCGAAAAGAATGCGAAAATTTCTTGGACACAAGTTGAAACTGGATCTGCAGTCACCTGGAAATACCCTAGTTGTGTCTTGAAAGGCGATAACTCAATTGGCGAGTTTTACTCTATAGCTGTTACTAATAATTATCAGCAAGCAGATACTGGAACTAAAATGATTCATTTAGGAAAAAACACAAAATCCACCATTATAAGTAAAGGAATATCTGCTGGTAAATCACAAAACTCGTATCGTGGATTAGTTCAAATTAGTTCTCGTGCAGATCATGCGCGTAACTTTTCGCAATGCGATAGTTTACTCATGGGAAATGAATGTGGCGCACATACATTTCCATATATAGAAGCAAAAAATAAAACAGCACAAATAGAACACGAAGCAACAACCAGTAAAATTGGCGAAGACCAAATTTTTTACTGTAACCAACGTGGTATAGATACAGAAAAAGCAATCGCCTTAATTGTTAATGGCTTTAGTAAAGACGTTTTAAACAAACTCCCAATGGAATTTGCTGTTGAAGCGCAAAAACTATTAGAAATAAGTTTAGAAGGAAGTGTTGGATAAAATTATCAGGTTGAGCGTAGTAATAACGCATGATCTTAATTATAAATTTTAAGTTTAATTAAATTGATTTTTTAAAAGTAGAAATGAAAAAATTAATATTCTTATTAGTCTTAGCTGTAACATTTACAAGCTGTAAAAACGAACCAAAAAAAGAGTCTATTGAAACCAATGATGGCAGAACTGAAAAACAAAGTGATGGATTAACCCTATTAAAAGGTGAGTTTGTTTACTATTCAGATGCTGCTGTTTTGCAAACTAATAGTCAGATTTATGGTGTAATACTAAATGATAAAGTTGACGAAATAAACAAGCAAGCCATACCATTTAAAAAAGAAGACACAGACTTTGTGCTTGTAGAAGTAAGAGGTAAAATCATGCCTAAACCAGAAGGCGAGGAAGGCTGGGATAATCGTATAGAAATAAAAGAAATATTAAATGTTTCTGCTTTAAAATCTGAAGCTGATAACGTTGTAAAACTTGGCACAAACTAATATGTTAAAAATAAATAATTTACACGCAAGTGTAGAAGACAAATCTATTTTAAAAGGGATTAACCTAGAAGTAAAAGCAGGAGAAGTTCATGCTATTATGGGACCAAATGGCTCTGGAAAAAGTACATTGGCCTCAGTAATTGCAGGCAAAGAAGAATATGAAGTAACCGAAGGAAATATACTTTTAGACCAACACGATATTGAAGATTTATCTGCTGAAGAACGCGCACATAAAGGCGTGTTTTTATCGTTTCAATATCCTGTTGAAATTCCAGGAGTTTCTGTAACTAACTTTATGAAAACAGCAATAAATGCTAATCGTAAAGCTAAAGGGTTGCCAGATATGCCTGCCAACGAAATGCTGAAATTGATTCGCCAAAAGTCTGAACTGCTAGAAATAGATAGAAAATTTTTATCGCGCTCTTTAAATGAAGGCTTTTCTGGAGGAGAAAAAAAACGTAACGAGATTTTTCAAATGGCAATGCTAGAACCCAAACTTGCCATTCTGGATGAAACTGATTCTGGATTAGACATTGATGCTTTACGAATTGTAGCTAATGGAGTCAATAAATTAAAAAGTAAAGATAACGCTGTTATTGTAATAACCCATTACCAACGCTTATTAGATCATATCGTACCTGATTTTGTACATGTATTATACAATGGAAAAATTGTAAAAACAGGACCAGCTTCTTTAGCACATGAGCTAGAAGAAAAGGGTTACGATTGGATAAAAGAAGAAGTGAACGCTTAAAACAAGTCCATGGATTTAAAAGAAAAATTAGTTTCTTCATATTTAGCTTTCGAAAATCAAGTCGATATCGATTCGCCTGTACATGATATTCGCAATAAAGCCTTTAAAGCTTTTGAAGCACAAGGGTTTCCTTCAAAAAAAGAAGAAGCCTGGAAATATACCTCGCTTAACAATGTTTTAAAACATGACTATAGCGTGTTTCCGAAGCAAGAAAATGCACTTGAATATTCTGATATTAAAAAATATTTAATTCATGATATCGACACCTATAAAATCATTTTTATTGATGGTAAATATTGCTCTCACTTATCGCAAACAACTCACGATGGTATAGACGTTTGCTTAATGTCTTCGGCTTTAAACAAACCCAAATACCGTTTAATTATTGAAACCTATTTCAATAAAATAGCGAACAAAGAAAGCATTACAGCTTTAAACACAGCATTTGCCCAAGAAGGTGCTTATATTCATATTCCAAAAAATAAATTGGTAGAAAAGCCCATTCAAATTATACATTTTTCAACAGGTAGCGAGGTCGCTTTATTACAACAACCTCGTAATTTAATTGTAGTTGATGAAAATTCTCATGTGCAAATTATAGAACGTCACCAGAGTTTAACAAACAATCCAGTTTTAACCAATAGTGTGACAGAAATTTTTGGAAATAAACGTGCTATAGTCGATTATTACAAAGTACAAAACGACAATAAAAATGCGTCTTTAATTGATAATACCTTTATCAATCAAAAGCAAGAAAGCCACGTCTCTGTTCACACTTTTTCCTTTGGTGGAAAGCTAACACGTAACAATCTAAATTTCTACCAAAAAGGAGAACGCATAGATTCTACCTTAAATGGCATCACTATTATTGGCGACAAACAGCATGTCGATCATAGTACGCTTGTGCATCATATTGAACCTAATTGCGAAAGTCATCAAGATTACAAAGGTATTTTTGGCGATTATGCTACAGGTGTGTTTAATGGAAAAGTAGTTGTTAATAAAGAAGCTCAAAAAACCAATGCGTTTCAATCTAACAACAACATTTTACTAGACGATAAAGCCACAATAAACACCAAACCTCAGCTTGAAATTTTTGCTGATGACGTGAAGTGTTCTCATGGTTGTACTATAGGTCAGCTCGATGAAAACGCCATGTTTTATTTACGTTCTAGAGGAATTCCGCAAAAGGAAGCCAAAGCCTTATTAATGTACGCCTTTGCAAATAATGTGTTAGAAACCGTAAAAATTCCTGAGCTTAAAAAACGAATTAACAAGTTAATTGCCACCAAATTAGGCGTTAACATTGGATTTGATTTATAAGTGTCATTATAGCATTAGCGAAGGATCTCCAATCTTTATTATAATAATATGAAGCTATTTCCAGCTTTCGGCAGTCGCTCTTAAAATATCATATCGCGCGCAGTCGAGATGACATTTTAAGGAGCTCCAACACATGCCTCAATCTGGGCTAAAAAAACAAAAACCTCAAACTATTAAAGTTTGAGGTTTTTTATAAAGTTATTTCAATCCTTAACTTTTTGCTTGCCTATATTTCTGATAAAAATACATAGGAATCAATCCAAAGTTTAAAAATAAAAAGCCAATAAAAACGATAATCCCTCGATAAGGCCATGTTAAAAATTCAAACATAGCGCCAATACCTAGAATAAAGCAGGTGATAAAACCCAAAACAAAAAATGATTTTTTCATAATATACAGTTTAAGAAAATTTGTGGACAGATGATTTATACTTCGCGTAAAAATGAATAGGAACTAATACTAAAACAGCAACAAGAAGACCAGCAATCATCATTGTATTAGCATATGGCCAATGCATAATTTTAAAAATAAAGCTTAAAACAAAAAGCAACAATACAATACAGCTTGCACTAAACTTTAGTTTCGATAATAAAATAACTTCTTGCGCGAACTTTTGCAAATTAGTTTCTAATTGTAAATCTTGAAAACTACTATAGCCTCCAAATTTCTGAAGGGCTTCTTGATATAATGTATTAAAATCCTCAGAATCCTGAGTCTCAATAAACGTGCAAATATGATCTATTAAGTCTTCTCTAAGTGCTTCAGATTTAACACCATACAGCTTTAAGCTATTCTCAATAAAATCGATATGTTTTTCTTGTAGTTTCATTTTACGACTGGATTTGGGTTAAATATGAGGTTTAAGGTTTCAATAAAGTTATTTATTTCTTGAGAAATTTCGACTACAGCTTGCTTGCCTGCTTTGGTGACGCTATAATATTTCCTAACACGTTTACCTATATATACCTTCTCCGTTTCTAGAACACCTTTGGCTTCTAGCTTATGCAGAATTGGATAAAGTGCACCTTCAGAAATATCAATCTTTCCTAAAGTTAGTTTCTTCACCTCTTGAGTTATTTCGTAACCATACATTTTATCACGCTGACTAATAAGCTTCAAAATTATGGGTTGTAGAGTTCCTTTTGTTAATTCTTTATTATACATATTACAAATATACATTTTATTTAAATGCATTTGTATAAAAAGTTAAAAAAATTATCTTTTATATTTTCTTTATATGTCATTTATGAAACAAACCGTAAATTTGTCCAATGTTAGATTTGAATAAAATAAGAGCCGATTTCCCAATACTTTCACGTCAAGTGAATGGCAAGCCTTTAGTCTATTTTGATAATGCAGCAACCTCACAGACACCACAGCAAGTGATAGATGTTATTGTTGATTATTATTCTAATTACAATGCTAACATTCATCGTGGTGTGCATGCTTTAAGTCAAGAAGCTACAGATAAATATGAGGCTGCTCGACATACCATTCAAAAGCATTTTAATGCTAAACATGCCCATGAAATCATCTATACTTCTGGAACAACTCATAGCATCAATTTAGTCGCAAATGGGTTTACGTCACTGCTTAAACCTGAAGATGAAATTATTGTTTCTGCTTTAGAGCATCATAGTAATATTGTGCCTTGGCAAATGTTATGTGAACGCACAGGAGCCACTTTAAAAGTTATACCAATGAATTTAGAAGGTGAATTGGTAATAACAGAATACGACCAATTATTGTCTTCTAAAACACAGCTCGTTTTTGTTAATCATATCTCAAATGCATTAGGAACCATTAATCCTATTAAAGAAATAATTGAAAAAGCACATCGTGTAGGTGCGGCAGTTTTAGTTGATGGCGCTCAAGCATGCCCACATATTAAACCAGACGTTCAAGCATTAGATGTTGATTTTTACGTGGCCTCAGCTCATAAAATGTGTGGACCAACGGGAGTTGGTATGCTCTATGGAAAAGAAGAATGGCTTAATAAATTACCGCCTTATCAAGGTGGAGGCGAAATGATTGCAGAAGTGACTTTTGAAAAAACAACTTATGCAGATTTGCCTCATAAGTTTGAAGCAGGAACACCAAACATTTGTGGAGGCATTGCCTTTGGTGCTGCTATTGATTATATGAATGCCACTGGATTTGAAGCCATAGCCGCTTATGAGCACGAACTTTTAGACTATGCAACTCAAAAGCTTCTTGACATTGAAGGCTTAAAAATTTATGGCACATCAAAACATAAAACGTCTGTAATCTCTTTCAATTTAGAAAACATTCATCCTTATGATGTTGGTACCATTTTAGACAAAATGGGTATTGCTGTTCGAACAGGACATCATTGTGCACAACCGATTATGGATTACTTTAAAATTCCAGGAACCATTAGAGCTTCTTTTGCATTTTACAATACCAAAGAAGAAATTGATGCATTAGTCAATGGCATAAAAAAAGCAAAATTAATGCTTTCATAAAGTTTGGCTTCCTTTTTGTATATTATATCTAAAATTTATAACTCTTAAAATATATGAAACTTATCACTATACTTTTAACTGTTTTTGTTCTTGAATCCTGTGGCAGCTCAAAAGCGACAGCTAATATGCAAGACAATACTGAAATGAAATCAACAGAAATCTTAAGCGGAACTTATAAAATTGATTTTATAGAGAATAGCACAGAATTACCTGAAGAACTCAGCATCACTTTTGATGAAACTACAAATACTGTTTCTGGCTATTCAGGTTGTAATAATTTTACTGGAAGCTATAGTCTTGAAGGTCATACAATTAAATTTGGCGCATTAGCCACCACAAAAAGAATGTGCAAACGCTTTATGGATGTTGAACAAAACATGCTAAACACTTTGACTCTGACCGAAACTTATACTTTAGAAAATGGTGTTCTGAATTTTCATAACTCAAAAACAGCATTACTTAAAGCCCATAAAAAAATGAGTGCTCGAATTGCTCAAGAGGATGATTATATTATCGAATACATTGCTGAAACTAGAGGAAGTTATAAAATGATTTCAGTAAAAAATAATACTGTAAGCTACTCCAATCAAAGAGGCATTGAACCAACTTCAAGAACATGTAGCGAAAACGAAATCAAAGCTATTTCAGAACAAATAAAGTCTATTGAACTAGATAAATTATCAACTTTAGAAGCACCTTCAAATCATCGTTTTACAGATGCTGCTGCTATTGGAAAATTTAAAATCACACATAATGGAACGACTTATGAAGTTCCGCAGTTTGATGATGGCAATCCAAACATTTACATTGCTGAGTTAGTTAAAACAATGACTTCAATGATGGAAAAGCAATGATTTATACACTAGAAACAATTCTTAATTGTATTTTTGTGTAAAATTAATGAAGGTGACTATTAAAGACATACAAAATGATATTATTGAAGAGTTCTCTATGTTTGAAGACTGGGAAGAACGCTATCAATATATGATTGATTTAGGGAAAACTTTACCACTTATTGACGACCAATATAAAACCGAAGACCATATTATTAAAGGATGTCAAAGTAAAGTTTGGGTACATGCAGAAATGAAGGACGAAAACATCGTTTTTACTGCAGATAGTGATGCCATAATAACAAAAGGTATTATCGCAATTTTAATTCGAGTATTTTCTAATCAAAGTCCAAAGGCTATTATTGATGCTAATACAGACTTTATTGATCAAATAGGATTAAAAGAACATTTGTCTCCTACTAGAGCAAATGGTTTAGTAAGTATGATTAAGCAAATAAAAATGTATGCTATTGCATACCAAACACAATTACAATAACATGAGTGAAACTATAGATACTACAGCATTAGGCGAAAAAATTGTTCGTGTTTTAAAAACTATTTTCGATCCAGAGATTCCAGTTGATATATACGAACTCGGATTAATTTATGATGTTTTTGTAAATGAAGATTATGATGTTAAAATCTTAATGACCTTAACAACACCTAATTGTCCAGTTGCTGAGACACTACCATTAGAAGTTGAAGAAAAAGTAAAATCTTTAAATGAGGTGAAAGATGCCGAGGTAGAAATTACTTTTGATCCTCCTTGGAGTCAAGACCTTATGAGTGAAGAGGCCAAATTAGAACTTGGGATGCTATAACAAATGGCTGAAGAAATTATAAATCGCGTAGCGAATAGCAAACTAGTCGTTTTAGACTTGGAGGATTTTTATCCTGTAGGGAAACGCTTGCTCTTTGATATTAAAAACTGGTTGTTTGAAGGCTTAGTTTTACGCGAAAAAGAATTTCGAGCTCAAGTTAAAGCACACGATTGGTCGCAATACCAAGAGGCCTTTGTTGCATTAACTTGTTCTACTGATGCCATAATTCCTGATTGGGCGTTTATGTTATTAAGCATACACTTAGAACCTTATGCTAAAAAAGTAGTTTTAGGCAATTTAGAAGCTTTAGAAACCTCTCTTTACCAAGATATAATACAAGATTTAGATGTTGCTACTTATAAAGACAAGCCTATTATTATTAAAGGTTGTTCTAAAAAACCTGTCCCTTCAAGCGCTTATATAATGATAGCTCATAAGTTAAGACCACATGCAAAATCTATTATGTTTGGAGAAGCATGTTCTTCTGTGCCGTTATTTAAACGTATTTCGTCGTAAATATCTCGCACTTAATCTAGTAATTAAAGAAAATATTTACAGTTTAGTTTGTAGTTAAGGCTTTATATCTATTTTTGCGCGTTCAAAATAAACCATGAAAAAAATGAAAAAATTAATACTTTTATTCGCATTATTTATTGGAATCACTTCAGTACATGCACAGACTAAAGAGGAAAACGAACAGACTAAGTCTGAGTTACAAGCTCAAAAAGCTGAAAAACAAGCCGTAGCAGATGCAGCACAAGCTGAAGCTGATGCACTACAAGCTCAAATTGACGCTTTACCAGGATGGAGAAAAGGCGGAAATATTTTATTAACTTTTAACCAATCTGCATTCAACAATGAATGGACAGGAGGTGGTATTGGCAACATAACTGCTAACTTGTTAATTAACTATGATTTTAACTTATTAAAAGGAGACTACATTTGGGACAATAAATTCATTGTAGATTATGGTGTAATTAAAAATAAAGGTGATGAAGCTTTTACAAAATCTAATGACAGAATAGAATTCAATTCGATTGGTGGTAAAAAAGCATCTGGAAACTGGTTCTACTCAGCTTATTTTAATGCTAGAACTCAATTAGACAAAGGAGCAGATGGTGAAACACATTTTTTCTCACCTGCCTATTTTCAAGCTGGACCTGGCATGTTCTGGAGAAAGTCTGATAATTTAAATGTAATGATTTCTCCTGCTGCTGCTAAGTTAATCGTAGTACACGGTGAATACACAGATCCTGCAAACTATGGTTTAACTGCTGATGAATTTAACGAAATTGGATATTTTGGTGTTGAAGCAAATGAAACTACACGTTTTGAACTTGGTGCTGCTTTAAGAGGTTATTACAAATTAAACATTGTTAAAGGCATTGCAATGGAAAACATCTTAGCCTTATACACAAATTACCTAGAAGATCCTCAAAATGTAGATGTAGATTACACTATGAATCTTTCTATGACTGTAAACAAATACATCTCTGCTAATTTAGTGTTTCAAGCTATTTATGATGATAACGCTAACAGCAATGGTTTTCAAATTAGAGAAGCTTTTGGTGTAGGTTTTAACTACGGATTTTAAGCATCGCTAAAATATATTATAGTAAAGCGCTTCTTTATAAGAAGCGCTTTTTTTTTAACGTAAAAACTCAATGATTTTACTTATCATAAGTTGGAATCTCTGACTGATAAACTGTAATCATGCCATCTAATCTTTTTGTTGGAATAAAAGAAACTTCTCCCATATTTTCAACCTCATAGGCATTAACAGGCTCAAATAACCATTGTGTATTTTCGTTCTGTATCATCTTTTCTAAATTTAAAAACACTGCTTTTTTACCTGTATCTATCATTTTTTTCTCAAGATAGTTAGCGCCATTATTTTCAAAAGGAATCGTTTTTTTGGTCCAATGCTGATAGGTGTTTCCTTTATAAGCAAATAAGCCTAACGCATAGTATTGGTCTTTATAGGTTTCTTTTAAATAGTGTCCCATCCATTTAATGTTTTGGTGTTCAGCATTAGCATTTTCAATATGAACATTATGAGCCCAAACAATAATTTTCTTATCTGGGTAGATCTCTTCCATCAACCAAATTAAATTCTCTGCCATCAATTTGTCTCGCAAAGCAGTGCCTTGGTAGCGCTTTTCAAAAGGCAAATTATACGACTTTTGAAACATTTCTAATGTTCGTTTTAAAATATTAAATTGAAAATTAGACAGATTAAAATTCTTTTTAATCTCTACTGAGTTCTGTATTAATATCATTTCAGCTTCTGCTGATGTATTTAAAAAGATATCTCTGTGCTTGATAAAGCCAATAGAATCTCCTTTGTTTCCTGCTTGATACGCTCTTCCGTAAGACCACAAACGTGTTTGAATACTATCTGATAATTCTTTGTGATATGGCTTTAGCATTTTAGACAATACATTCTGAACGTAATCTGAGGATGCTTGCGTATCATAGCCTGTAAAATGCAATGGTTTTTCTGTAGTACTTTGGTCTTTAATAAGCTCAAACATTGGTGTAGCTTCTGCAGCTCTAAAATTTCCAAAAATTGTACTGTTTCTTAATCCAATTGCAGAAAGAGTGTCAATATTAGAATATGCTAAATTAATGTCTCCTAGTCCACCTTCCATAGCAATGACTTCAAATCCTTTTTCTTCATATAAATATTTTACCAACGCAGCTTTAAGCTCATAGTATTTTCCTAAACCATGTGAGCTTTCTCCTATAGCGACTATTCGTTTATTTCCTATAGCTTTTCCGAGCGCTGTAAAATCGTAATTGCCATTAGGTTCTAGTTCAAAGGTGTGTTTTAGCAACCAAGCTTCAGGAGTTTGAGGTTCTTGAGCACAAGACATAAAAGTAATAAAGATAAATAAAGCTAATAGTTTGATTGATTTCATTGTGTTTGATTTATGATTTCAACAAATATGCAATTCAATTATCAACATTGTACAGAAAAAAGTGCAGTTTTCGTCCAAAAAAAAGAATGTTGGACGTTTTTTTAATTAATATCAGAATCTTGTTTTTTAAATGCTGAAGGCGTCATTCCTACCATTTTTTTAAAAGTCGCATTAAAAGATGACTTTGAACTAAAGCCAGCTGCTTCTGCTAAAGTTACTAAGGTATATTTTTTCGCTTCAGAAGATTTTAGCAATTCTTTGACTTTTTTAATGCGATGAAAATTCAGAAATTCAGAAAAATTCATTTGATGGACTTCGTTAATGTATTTCGAAAGTTCTTTAGGATGCAATTTTAATTGTGTTGCTAATTCTATAAGTGTAAGATTTGCGTTGGTGTACACCTCTTCTATTGTAATGGCATTATGCAACTTAAGCTGTAAATCATCAGGAAACGCTTCAGAAGAGTTATCTTTTAATTTGAAAACATTAAATAAAAGATTTGGCTTTGAAAAGCCAATAAACCCTATCCAATAAATAAAACCAACATTTATAATAAGTATTGGGTAGAGAAACAAAAAGCTTTCTAGTCCATTATGAATGATTAAATCTACAGAATAGGTGAGTAAATTAAACGTAGATATAGAAATGAAAATAAGAGAGAACTTAATTAACCAATTTATTTTTTCTACATATTTTGAATTGCTTGACAGTTCATTTCTTTTTTTTCTTAAGTACCTTAAACTAAGAATGCTTAATGCCACATTAAAGATTAAAATAAAAACTTCCTGAATTCTAAAAAAATGAGAATCTACAACCACTTGGGTTACTCTATAGCTATTTTCTGAAACTGAAATTGAAAACCAATACAATCTTAAAAAGAAATAAATAATGGCAGGAAGAAATAACCACCATTCTTTTTTATAAAAAAAGGGGTTGTCTTTTTGAATAAACTGCTGCTTTAAATAAAAGTAAAATGCAGGTGCAATTAACCATTTATAGGGAAATGGAAACATATGTAAAGGTCTGTAATACTTAAAGAGGTTAAGGTCTAGAAAAGCATACATCATATTTAAAAATGCCAAACTAAATAAAAATAGAATAAACATTTTTACAGAGGTTGGGTTAGCTTCTTTTTTTTGATACAAATACACACAAAGCACAAAGCCTTGAAAAGCCCCAAAGAGAATAAGTATATTTAAAAAAGAAAAGTCTAAATCCATGCGATTAAAGTCTTTCAAATATACTTAAAACTAAATCTATAAAAAGAAAAAACGCGCTTCATAGAAGTGCGTTTTTTTTATGCGTTAAGGATTGAGCCATATGTTTGAGCTCTTTTTGGTTGGCAGCATTAGAGGTTAAACAGAGTGCATCAACCAAAAAAGCGAGTGGTGAAAGCCTGACCTTACTTTGCTTTAGTGAAGTAAGGTAACGCCCAAATTTTAAGACTCCTCTTCATAATCTGGATAGAGAAAATGGTTGTATGGGAAACGCGTAACGTGAATTTCTCTTACCTCGTCGTAAACGCGCTTTTTAAATTCGTTAATATTTTGTTTGTTTAGTGCCGAAATAAATAAAGCATTATTTTTTCCTACTCTATGCATCCATGTGTTTTTCCATTCGGTAAGTGAGTAATGTGCTTTCGTACGCTCAAGAATTAAATCGGTTTCATCATAAGGTTCGGCCTGATAGGCATCAATTTTATTAAACACCATAATAGTAGGTTTATCTGCACCATCGATTTCGCCTAATATTTTATTTACAGACTCTATATGTTCTTCAAAATTAGGATGTGAAATATCTACAATGTGAAGTAGCAAATCGGCTTCTCTAACTTCGTCTAAAGTACTTTTAAAACTTTCGACTAATTGAGTTGGTAATTTTCTAATAAACCCAACTGTATCGCTTAGCAAAAAGGGTAAGTTTTGAATCACGACTTTGCGTACTGTAGTATCTAAAGTTGCAAAAAGTTTATTTTCTGCAAAGACTTTACTTTTACTAATGACATTCATTAATGTAGATTTTCCAACATTTGTATAACCTACAAGTGCGACTCTAACCATTTTTCCACGATTCCCTCGTTGAACAGACATTTGTTTGTCGATGGTCTTTATTTTATCTTTTAGCAGAGTAATTCTGTCTCGAACAATACGTCTATCTGTTTCTATTTCTGTTTCTCCAGGTCCGCGCATTCCAATACCACCTTTTTGTCGTTCAAGGTGTGTCCACATCCCTTTTAATCGTGGCAGTAAATATTCGCATTGCGCCAATTCGACTTGAGTTCTGGCATAACTAGTTTGTGCACGCTGAGCAAAAATATCTAGAATAAGGTTGGTTCTATCGAGTACTTTACATTCTAATATTTTACTAATATTACGTTCTTGAGCAGCAGAAAGTTCGTCGTCAAAAATGGCTGTTCCTACATTGTTATCTTCAATAAACTGGCGAACATCTTCCATTTTCCCTTTTCCTATAAAAGTCTTTGGGTTTGGCATATCCATTTTCTGGGTAAAGCGTTTTAAAACTTCGCCGCCTGCAGTATAGGTTAAAAACTCCAATTCATCTAAATATTCTTTAGATTGATCTGCGTCTTGTTCTTTGGTAATAACACCTATTAAAACCGCTTTCTCTAAATCAATATCTTTCTTTTCTAGCATAAATATATTTAAAGCACAAAGTTAATCAATTGTAACCAGTTTAATTTTTATATTTTTAGCATTAATTATCTTTTATATGATTGATTTTTCTGAAACTTCAGTTTATCCTAATATACATACAGTCGCATTTTATAATACTGAAAACTTGTTTGATATTTATGATGATGAGAAAATACATGATGGCGATTTTTTACCGAATGCCGATAAGCGTTGGACGGCAAAACGCTATAAGAAAAAACTTAGAAAACTAGGCTTTGCAATATCTAATATAGGTCGAAAAGAAACTGGTAAACATCCCGTTTTGGTTGGTTTAGCTGAAGTTGAAAATGCTTTAGTTTTGCAAGATTTGATTACCTCAAAACATTTAGCTGAAAGTCGGTATAATTATGTGCATTATGATTCAAAAGATGAACGTGGTATTGATGTGGCTTTACTTTATGATGAAGCTCATTTTAAGGTAACATCTTCTGAAAAATTTTCTTTAGAATTATATAATGATGAAGGTTTACCTGATTACACAAGAGATGTATTATTAGTAACTGGAGAATTGGATGGTGAAAAGATACATGTCATTGTAAACCATTGGTCCTCTAGGCGTGAAGGCGAAAGAGAAACCGAACATAAGCGTATGGCAGGTTCAAATAAAGTTGCTGAAATTATTTCTTCTTTAAAACTTCAAGATGAACATGCTAAGATTATAATTATAGGTGATTTTAACGATGACCCAAAAAGTAAAAGTATAAAACGTTTGGTTGAAGGTTTTGATTTATATAATGCTATTGAAGCTTTACATTCCTATAGTAGAGGAACTACAAAACATAATGGAAAGTGGAATTTATTTGACCAAATATTAGTGACTAAATCTCTTTTTGAAAAAGCACCAAATAGACTACAATTTGATTCAGGTAATATTTTTGATGAAGACTTTTTAAAGCTCTTTAAAGGAAAATATAAAGGCACACCTTTTAGAACTTATGTAGGCAAAAAATACAAAGGAGGTTATAGTGATCACTTTCCTGTATATATTACATTGAAGAGAGGATAGTTTAGTTGAAATGAATTATTAAAATACAACTTCATAACTCACAGAATTATACGGCTTGATAAATGATTGCTGCTAAGCTTAAGCAAGCCAATGGAAGCATCCAAATAAGCCAAATACTATAACTTAATGATTTGTTTTTTAGCATTTTAGCATTTAGTACTTTACGTTTTCTTCCAGCATATTGCATCCAATTTTTAAAGACAATAAAAACACATGCTAAAATATATAAGGTAATCGCTTTGTCTTGCGAGATGGTATTCATTTGCATTTGATTAAAAAACCCTGCGAAGAAAACACCCAATAGCAACAATAAAGCACACTGTAAGACCGAAACATAAACTGTCGCTACAGTATTGGCGTTTTTACTTTTAGCGTCCTTATAGTGCTTAAAAACACTAAAGAATAATTGATCGAAAAGGGTCATCAATAATGTGATATTAAAAAATAAAACCTGCTAAAATTTAGCAGGTTTTATTTTATTTATAGAATAAAAATTAGTTTCCTTTTACTTCAACATTATCTATATGATATCTTGTTGTTCCGCTTGGGTCAGATCCTAAATATTTAAACGCAACTCTAACATTACCATTTAAACATGAGATATTAATATCTCCAGAGTTATTAAATCCTCCAAAACCACTAGTTGGTACATTAGGTATATCGACACCTACTTCTGTCCACTCAGTTGTAGTAACATCACCTGTATAATTTTCAGTAATTAAAACAGATAAAATAATACTATTAGCGTAAGCAACTTCTAAATCAAAATTAAGAGACTCTTGAGTTGTAGCATCTAAATTAATATCAGGAGTAACAAACCAGGTTTCTATTTCAGAATCTCCAGAGCTAAATCCAGATATTTGAGCGTAGTTATTACCACTAAAGCTTCCAATTCTAAAATCAACACCTCCAGCAATATTATAATGTTCCCATCCACCAGCAATCATATCAGCTAAATCGCCATAGCTTTCAAAGTTATCTTCAAAAACCACAGTACTACCAGCAATATCACCTGTACATTCTAAAATGTCTGGATCACATCTGTCAGCACTTGTAAAGTTAACATCAGAAGTACTATTAAGGATTAATACACTAAAGTCGTCTCCAAAATCTCTTGAGTAAATTCCTTGAATAGATCCTCTTTGTTGAGCTACTGGAACAGACTTAAAGTCTGCAAACGTACTAGTTTGTAAAGAAATTGTAGCGCTAGTTTCACAGTTTTCTAAAGTTCTAAAACCATCAAATTCGTCGCTAGCTTCACCAGCATAAGTTAATCCTAATTGTCCTCTGCTAAATTGCATATTATCAAACTGAACTAATGTATTTTCATCCGCTTCAGTTAAGTCTGCGATAGCAACAACTTTAGGTGTAAGGGTTGCAACTTCAGTACTTCTTTTAATAAAGCTTTGGTATTCATAAGATTGAATCTGCTCTAAACTACTTCCATTAGCTCTTCCTAGAGTATACACGCCATTTTCGATACCAATAGCTAAACCATTTAGTTTAATATATACTTTTCTACCTATTTCATAAGTATCAGATAAGCTTCCTGTGTTTATTTGAACGTTAAGTCCAGTTCTTGGGTCAGCTCCAACATCGTTACCATCTGTTGAGTTTTGCACAATAATTTCTTCATAGAAATTTCCAGAAGCATCACTTGATATTACATAACCTTCAATATATAATGGCGCATCATCTTCAGTATCAAAGATACCTACTTGATCTCCATCTGCAACAGCATCATTGTATCTAGATATTACTGCACTAAAAGTTGTTTTAGTTCCAAACGTTGATAAATCCGGTTCTTGGATGGTTACGCTTGGTGTTCCATAATCATCATCTTCTACACAAGAAGTGATAATAAACATAAGTGTTAATACACTTAAAAAAGTTAAAAATTTATTTGTTTTCATAATAATGTAATGTTGTTATAATTAATTTTTCTTTTTCTAAAATCTAAAGTACACATTTAAGAAGTAATTTGTACCACGACCATACCAATACTTTGAACCGAAAACTGGAGTGTCTAAGGATTTATCTTCTTTTAATTGTCTAAAGTTAGCATTTCTTCCTTGTTCAAACCCTCCTGTTTTATATGTTTCATTAAATAAGTTTCCTACACTAGCAAAGAAACCTATGTAATAATTGTCTATTTTCCAAGATTTACCTCCTATAAGGTTAACAACCATATAGCTATCAAATTCTTCTTGTTTTAACAACTCTCTTGCTTCTGCTTCATTATAATCGTTAAAGATTTGCCCATCTACAGGATTAGTATAGAAGTTTGAGCTTCTATTAAGAGGGCCAACATCGACGTAAGTATCATCAAAGAAGTTTGCTGTTGCACCGAACCACCAGTAGTCTGGATCACGGTATTCAAATCCTACAGAATAAGCTTTTTGAGGTCCACCAGCAACTTTATAATCTTTTAGATTAGTTGTTCCAAAATCTTGAAATCCTCCTATCACATCATTAGATGTAATATAAAGGTTAGGGTTGTTATCGTAAGTATATTGACCATAAGAACCTGCAGCTTTTAATTTAATTGTTGGAGTTACTTGCGCCTCGACACCTAACTCAGCTCCAATGTGTCTTTTGTCAACACCTTGTAGAACTTCTTGAATAAATCCAGAGTCATTATTCTGATCTATAGTTTGCCCAATTCCATCTGCGAAAAAGAATGAAATTTCGTTAGCATCTTCAGATTTAGCATAAAACCCTGTAAGTTTAGCTTTAATGATTGGTGATCTAAAAATATAACTTGCATCAATTGCAGTTACTTTTTCTTCAGTAATATCTTCTCCAATTGCATCACCTACTACATCGTGGTTTTCTCTTGAATTAGAATAAGTATTACGTAAAGTAGGTGCTTTTTGAATGTAACCTGCATTTACATCTAATAAATGCTTACCTGTAATTTTATAGGTTAGACCTGCTTTAGCACCAAATCCAGTAAATGATAATTTTTTACCTTTTCCATAAGAACGTTCTCCTGGGAAATTTTCTGTTTCATAAAGACCTTCTCTTTGGTATTTTGTGCTTGATACATTACCAGACACATAAAAGTCAATTTTATTGTATTTAAATAATGCACTTGCATATCCTGAAATTACATCAGCAAATAAGTTATAGTTGTATTTAAATTTATCGCCTTCACCTACAATTTGATTTGGATTTCTTAAATCATACTGTACGCCATCAAATCCATCAACATTTAAAACACCTGTTCCGCCAAGTAAATCAATAACTTCTGCAAAGTTTTCAGACTTTAACCTTTTATAGTTTAATGAGGCATTTAAAATAATGTTCTCGTTAATTTCTGAGTTAAGGATGGTGTTAAAAGTTAACTGTTTGTCATCAACTCTATCTTCATATAAAACATACGTTGAATTTAATCCTCTACTTGCATTAGATATATTTCTTCGGTACATCTCATCCCAGTCTATTTGACCATCATTCTGAAACTCTTGTTGTGCTCCGTAAGCGAACTCAGGATTATCTGGGAAGTTTCTAATCATATAACTAGGTAAAAATTGATAATACGCTGCGCTTGGGTTAGCACCTCCTCCTTCAAAAGACTCAACACCTTCTGGGCTAACAAATCGATCAACACCGTTATAATCTATACGACTATTGCCTAGTTTTCCAAATTGATATCCAATATTTGTGTTTAATGTCGTTCTAGGTGAGATTGTCCAATAATGATTTAACATTAAAATTGGCTCCTCTACTTCTTTAATACGAGAGTTACGTTTTTCACCATTATGCATTCCCCAATATTCGTTATATCTTATGTCTTTAAGATCATAAACTTCTTGAGTATTAGGAGAAGATTTACCTCTTCTGTTTGGTGCATATATTGAAGTAAAGTTCAAACTATGTTTATCGTTTAATTGTTTTTCAACCGACGCGAAGAATGAATTTGAATCATATAACGTTGCATCCTGGTATCCTTCATCTCCCCAACGTCTTCCTGCCATAATAACATAAGACCATCCACCTTCTAATAATCCTGAAGCATAGCTCGCCATTAAACGGTTTCTATAACTTCTGTTTGATGATGAATAGGTAACACGACCACCTTCTCTATAGCTTGATGCTCTAGTGTTGATGTTAGTTGTTCCTAGAATGCCACCAAAGTTATATGCTGAAGGTGTTAATCCAGAAGTTAATTCTTGATTACGCACCACATCGTTAAGTCCTCCCCAATTACTCCATTGTGGTCTTCCGTTGTAAAGCTTATTCATTTCAATTCCGTTAACTAAAACAGAACCGTTATCAGAATCTAGACCTCTAACTCTAAAGAAAGAAGAGCTAAACTCAAAAGCTGCTGTACGTTGAAAAATGTCTTGTGATGATGATAATAATCCAGAAATATTATCTGCTCCACTGGTGTCATCATTTAATTCATCATCAGATAATTGTATGGTAAATAAATCATTTCCTGATAAATCTTTTTCCATGACCATATCATCGATGGTTAAGGTTTCACCTTCATTAACTATGATTGGGTAACGTTGTATAACGTAACCATCTTTAGTTAATCTTAAAACTTGTTCGCCTAAAGGCAAATTACTGCTAAACGTAAACACACCTAGCTCATTCGTTAGAGTAGATTGATTAGTTTCTTCAATAGTAACAGTAACATCTGGAATAGGCTCTAGGGAAATGGGTTGTTTTACACTTCCTGTAACCATTGTTTGCTGAGCAAACATGGAAAAGCCTGATAAAATTCCGAAGAAAAGAATAAATAATCTTTTTTGCATACTTAAATTTATAGTTAATAAATCATTTTACGTTAAATAATTATTATTTAAAGCATGCAAATTTACATTATTTATAATAAATATATACATTTGGCAGGAGTTTTGTAATAAAGTAACAAAAACATAACATAACATTACATGAAAAATTTAAAATTCTGGCTCGTAGCCCTATGTTTTATAGCATATGTCTCTGCGGAAGCTCAAGAGAAAAAGAAATTTAAGGTCCATACTGTTGGCTTTTACAATCTTGAAAATTTGTTTGATACCATTAATGATACCACCAAATTTGATGAAAGGAGTCCTATAATGGAAATGAAAGCAAATCAAGCTGAGGTTTATGAAAAGAAAGTGAAGAATATGGCTCGTGTAATTTCTGAAATAGGTCGAGAAGTTACAAATAACTCACCTGTAATTTTGGGTGTATGTGAAGTAGAAAACAGAGAAGTACTTGAAGATGTTGTTAATGATTCATCGTTAATTCAAAAAGATTATGGTATTGTACATTACAATTCACCAGACGTAAGAAGTATAGATGTTGCACTTATATATCAGAAAGCATATTTTACACCAATATCTACTAGCAGTCATGAATTGAAAATTTTTGACGACAGCAACAACAAGCGTATTTACACTAGAGATCAATTATTAGTTAGCGGAAAGCTTGAAGGCGAAATGATTCATATTATTGTAAATCACTGGCCATCACGAAGTGGAGGCGAGGCTAAAAGTAGGCCTAAACGTGTTGCTGCAGCAAAACTGAGTAAAAAATTATTAGATTCATTACAATCTGATGATCCTTATGCAAAGGTATTTATTATGGGTGATTTAAATGATGACCCTATTAATGCAAGTGTAAAAGATGTTTTACAAGCTCAAAACAAGAAAGAGAATCTTGGGTTAAAAGGGCTTTACAATCCGTATATTGACATGTTCAAAAAAGAAGGCTTAGGGACTACAGCATATAGAGATGCTTGGAGTTTATTTGATCAGATTATGTTTACTCAACCTTTGCTTGACAAGGATTATTCTTCATTTAGAGTTTATAAATCAGGGATCTTTAACAAGAATTATTTAGTAAATAAGCGTGGACGCTATAAAGGATATCCTAAACGTAGTTTTGCTGATGGTGGATTTACAGATGGCTTTAGTGATCACTTTCCTGTATATGCCTACCTTATAAAAGAAGTTGTAGATTAAGATAAAACGTTACTATTATTTATAAAAACAAAAAAGGCTTCATTTTTAATGAAGCCTTTTTTGTTTTAACTCATCCAAGCACTCCAAGGAATTCTTGATAAGAATAATATAAGTGCAATTGTATAAAACACAGCTATGGTACTAAACTTAGGTGTAGATGTTAATTTCTTTTTGTGTTTAGAATAACCCATTGTAATTAAAACAACTGCTAAAATATTAATGATTGGGTGTTCAATTAAATACAATCTATCGACAGCGTTTTTCATAATTTCTCCCATTCCAGAGTTACTAAATAGACTAAATCTAGGAGACACAAAATACAGTACAATTCCTATTAACAATTGAATATGAGATACTATAAGTGCAAATAGTGATATTCTAAAATCTATTGCTTGATATTCTTTTTTAGTCAATCTCTTAAAGATACTATTTAATACAGCTATTACTAAAACAATGAGCACAATATAAGCCCAATACGAATGAAGGTTTTTTACAACATTATACATAACTATTTATCTTTGGTTAGTCACAAATGTACTAATTATTAGTCATAAAAAAACCTCTTCAAATAAGAAGAGGTTTTTTTGAAATTTATAATACTATTCTTATTAGAAATTGTATCGTAGAGTTACATTCCATGTTCTACCATAACCAAATCTACCTGTATTTGATTTATTAATTCCTTTATAGTTTTCAGAATCAATAGCAGAAGCTGGGTCGTTTCCAAAAACAGATTCTAAATACACTTCATCAAAAACGTTATTAACATTAACTCTAAATTGTAAAGATTTACTATGGTCATCGCATAACAACATTTTATAAGATAACCCTGAATCAACAGTGTCATAAGCTGGTAATGATAACGCATTACTACCTGCACCAATGTTCGAGTGTAAGTCATTATACCAGTTCCAGTTTGCATCAATACTAAATCGTGGTAAGAATTCATATTTAGAAGAAATTCCAGCTGTTACTTGAGCAGCTCCTCCAACTTTCTCTCCATCTAAAGGAGCAACATTGGTTGTTAATTCTGTGTCAGACACATCTGCACCATTAACATCAAAAGCAGTAATCGCACCATCACCATCAAACTTCCAATCTCCTAAAGAAATAAATCCGTTGACTTCTAAGTTTCTAAAAGGGTTTGTCATAACTTCAAGCTCAACTCCCATGTGTACTTGCTTTACACCTAAAGTTTGGTAGCTAATAAAATCATCGCCATCTTGTCCATTATTATCAATTAAAGTTCTGTTATCCCAAGTTGTATGATATGCATTTAAGTTTGCTTTAATTTTCTCGCTACCAAATTGGTATCCAATTTCAAAACCAGTTACTTTTTCATTTTCTACTTCTGGGTCTAATAATACATTAGATCCTCTATCATCTTGAAATAAGGTATCGTGAAATGGTTGACGTGAGTAATATCCTAGATTAACAAAAACTTTATGCATATCGCTTATTTCATAAGCTGCACCAGCTTTCAAATTATACCCTAGGTTATTTACTTTATCAGATTCTTCAGAAACACCTTCTTCTTGAGCGTTTAAAAACTCTGTTCTAACATGTGATTGGTTAGAGAGTGCCCCTTGAAAAAAGGCTGATAATTTATCTTTAGAATATTCTAATTGTCCGAAGATTCCAGCATAATTAATTTGCTCTTCATAATCATATCCAAAACGTTGTCCGTGATCTGTATTAGGATTAAAGAACACTGACCAAGGATCTATACCACCAGCTTCTGTTAAGCTGTAATCTCCACCGTTATATTCGCTATATGCGCCAACAGAATCTACAACAATAAATTCTCTTACATCTCTAAAGTGAAAACCATTATAAAAACGAGCATCAGCACCAATATTAAAATTTAAACTTTCAGTTAATTGGTTGTTATAGTTTGTTACTAATCCAAACCAGTCGTGATTGTTATTAGATCCTCTTGCATAAATTACATCTCCATCCGAAGTTATTGCTTGAGCAAAACTACCTCTTCCCATTGAACCATAAACTACCGTTGATAGTTCAGATTTTTCATTGATGGTCCAATCCCAACTTAAGTTAGCTACAGGTTTGTGATATATATTTCTTCCACCTGGAAATTTTCCGTCACTAATTGTATTAGAACTATTTACACCATCAAAATTCCATGAATTGTATTTTCTTCCATTCTCTAAAAACGATCCTATTGAACCGCTTCCAGCTACTGCATGCCATTGTGGAGCACCAGTTAATAAGAAGTTTAACGCATGTTTTTCATTAGGTTGGTATCCAACAGAGATAAAGTATGTTTGACCTTGTCCGTTTGTATAATTTACATAACCATCACCTTGCCAGTGACCTAGCAATGCTGCAAAAGACCATCCTTTTTCGCTCACTCCAGTAGAATAATATGCTGTAGTTTTGGTATAGTTATCATTTGCAACCATTTGTTGAAGAAAACCACCTTGTCGTCTATCAATGGTTTTAGTTACAATATTAACTGTACCTCCAACAGAAGAAATTGCTAATTTAGAAGCTCCTAAACCACGTTGAACCTGTACTGCATTAGCAACGTCTAAAACTCCAGACCAGTTTGACCAATACATTTTACCGTCTTCCATCCCGTTAATTGGTTGACCATTTAATAAAAAGGCTGTATTAGTTTGATCAAAACCTCTCAAGAACATTTGACCATCTCCAAATGCACCAGCTTGAACACTCTGTACAGAAGGCATAGATTTTAAGACTTCAGGTAAATCTGAATTCCCTCCTTTTTCTTGAATATCTTTAGCTTTAATAGTAGATACTGCAATTGGTGTTTTTCTATCTTCAGCTAAATCAATAACTCCAGAACCAATAATTACGACTTCATCTAATGAATTATCACTAGTTAAAGTGATACTTCCTAAATTAGTATCTCCATTAAATGATACTGTTATTGGAGTGTATCCTACATAAGATATCACTACTTCACCAGAATTTGCTTGAGAAGTCAACGTAAAATTACCATCAAAATCTGATGATGCTCCGTTAGAAGTCCCTTTTTCAATAATGTTAGCAGCAGGTAATGGTGCATTCATTTCGGCATCAATAACAGTTCCTGTTACTGTACTTTGAGCCATTGCATTTGTAGTAACAATAAATGTTACTACTAAAAATAAAAATCGTGTAATGTTTTTCATTTTATTAGATTAAGGTTTGTTTTAAAATTTTGTGCAAAAATACGTATAAATACGTGTTGAATATTAATCAAATGTTAACATTTTATTGCCAACATATAATATAATTCATTTATTCAGTTATTAATTTAATACGGATTAAATCTACAAACAGAGTTTTCAACAATGACTACGTTAAATTTTTATAGTGTTTTAATAAATTTAAGGTAGAATTATCATGATTTGTAAAAGTGTTATTTTTTAATTCTTTAAGAATTTTACCTGCAAGTTGTTTGCCTAATTCAACACCAAACTGGTCATAACTATAGATATTCCAAATGATGCCTTGAACAAAAATTTTATGCTCATACATAGCAATAAGTTTTCCTAAACTTTCTGGAGTGAGTTGATTTATAAAGATCGTGTTTGTTGGTTTATTCCCTTCAAAAACTTTAAAAGGTGTAAGTGTTTCTTCAGTTCCTTCTTCTAGAACTTGGCTTTTGTCTTTCCCATTTAGCAGTGCTTCTGTTTGTGCAAAAAAGTTAGACATTAATTTATCTTGATGCTCTTTATTATCATGTAATGATTTAGCAAATCCAATAAAATCTGCAGGAATAAGTTTTGTGCCTTGATGTATAAGTTGAAAGAAAGCGTGTTGAGAATTAGAGCCTGGTTCTCCCCAAATTATGGCACCTGTTTGATAATCTATCGGATTACCATTTCTATCAACACTTTTACCATTGCTTTCCATAACGCCTTGTTGCAAATACGTTGCAAATTGATTTAAGTATTGAGAATATGGGATAATAGCTTCACTTTCGGCATTAAAAAAATTATTATACCAAACACTAATTAGCGCAAGAACAACTGGAATATTAGTTTCAAACTTTTCGGTTTTAAAATGCTCATCCATTTTATGAGCTCCAAGCAGTAAGTTTTCAAAATTAGAATTTCCTATGGCTAAACTAATGGTTAACCCTACTGCACTCCACAAAGAAAATCGTCCACCAACCCAATTCCACATTGGAAATATATTGGTTTCATCGACACCAAAATCTTTCACTTTTTCAATATTAGTTGAAACAGCTATAAAGTGTTTAGAAATATCTTCTTGTGTTGCAGACTGTAGAAACCACTCTTTAATAGTTGTTGCATTAGATAAGGTTTCTTGTGTGGTAAATGTTTTAGAAACAATAACAAACAGTGTGGTTTCTGGATTTAACTTTTTAATTACTTCATTAACATGATCTCCATCAATATTGCTTACAAAGTGCGTGGTTAAATGATTTTTGTAGAACTGTAGTGAATCAACAACCATTGCAGGTCCAAGGTCGGAGCCACCAATTCCAATGTTTACAACATCTGTAAAAGCCTTATTAGTGTACCCTTTTTTAGCTCCTGAAATGATATCGTGAGAAAAATGTTTTATCTTTTCTTTTACTGAAAAAACCTCTGGCATTATATTTTCTCCATCAACTTCAATATGTGCGCCTTTTGAAGCTCTTAAAGCAGTATGTAGTACAGCTCTTTTTTCAGTTTCATTAATAGTTTCTCCATTAAAATAAGCTTGCATAGCTTCTTTTAACCGTACTTCATCTGTTAATTGTAAAAGGTATTTAAAGGTCTCTTGAGTGATTCTATTTTTAGAAAAATCAACATAAAAATCTTCCCAAGATATTGTGAATTTGTCTGCTCTTTTCTGATCTTGAGCAAACCATGTTTTCATGTGAACATCTTGAATAGTTTTAAAATGCGATTCAAGATTTTTCCAAGCTGTTGTTGTTGTCGGATTTATTTTTGGTATAGCCATAGGCTAATTATTAGTTTGAGTAATTAAATTATCATCTAATATCTCTTCTAGATTTTCAGCATCAAATTGAATATTATCAAGCTGCATTTTTAAAGGTTTAATAAACTCTAAATATTCTATTTTTAGGCTATCTGAAATAGGTTCTGCTTCTGGGAGTTTTTGTTTAAAAGGATCGACTTCTTTGCCATTTTTCCAAAAGCGATAGCACACATGGTTTCCTGAAGAGCTTCCTGTACTACCAACATAACCAATAATTTCTCCTTGTTTTACAAATTGACCAACCTTAGCTTTACGCCTGGACATGTGTAAATATTGTGTCTCGTAAGTTGCATTGTGTCTAATTTTAACATACTTCCCATTACCTCTAGTATAACTAGATTTTGTAACTGTACCATTAGCTGTTGCCATAATTGGCGTGCCATTTGGCGCAGCAAAATCAGTACCTCTATGAGCTTTTACTCGATAGCCATAATGTGCAATTCTTCGTTTCAAATTATAACGTGAAGAAATTCTACTAAACTGAACAGGAGCTTTTAAAAAAGCACGACGTAAATTTTTAGCATCTTCGTTAAAATAATCTGTAATTCCTTTTATAGAATCTGTTTCAAATTGAAAAGCATATAATGTATCGCTATTATGCTCAAAATAAGCCGCTTTTATTTCATCTACACCTGCATAAATAGTGTCGTCTATATATTTATCTGTATATATAACTTTAAAGCGATCTCCTTTTTGAAGTCTTCTAAAATCTATAGTCCATGCATAAATATCATCTGCCATCTTATAAGATAGTTTTTGACTTAACCCTTTTTCTTGTAATGTTTGGGAAATATTATTTTCAATAACTCCTGTGGCAGTTTTCTCAACATATTTTATTGGCTTGGTGCT
The DNA here is from genome assembly GCF_042686125.1 of Lacinutrix iliipiscaria. Lineage (NCBI taxonomy): Bacteria > Pseudomonadati > Bacteroidota > Flavobacteriia > Flavobacteriales > Flavobacteriaceae > Lacinutrix > Lacinutrix iliipiscaria. Next base: position 784,134 of record NZ_JBHUOV010000001.1, on the reverse strand, counting down.
TGTATAGGCGTGAATTGAATCCTGGAAATTAATAACGACGTACTCTTCTTTGTTAGGTTGGTAAATAAAGCATTTTGGTTTTTGTAATGAATCGTCTTTGGAGCAAAGTAAGGTATAAGGTTTACCTACTTGAAGTTTTCTAATATCAAAAGTGTCTTTAGCTTTTTCTGCAATTTGAAAGATATGAGGATAGCCTATATTATTTCGTTCTAAGATTTCTCCAAAACTATCTCCTTTTTGAATCGTATCTCTTTTTACTAAATATTCATTTAAATTGAAGCCAAACTCATAAACATCTTGAGGTTCTACAACTGCTACTTCTTCTTCAATGATATCATTTTTAGGGTCTTCTTTACATCCAAAGCAAAACATACATATTGCAATAAATGAAACGCTTTTTAAGGCTCTATTATTAATCATTAAATTGTATTGTTTTTTTGATTATTGCAAAGCTACTAAATTCATCTTTGTTATTTTCTTCAAAAACTGTTAATAATATAGTTTTTTAACATGCTTTATTAGCAATATAAAAAAAGCACGCGAATCGCATGCTTTTTATTTGGTTCTGTATAACAACTCTTATTTCGGTATAATTTTAAATTGGTGTTTTAATCCTTTAAAAGCGTCTAAATCTGCTCTTAACGAACCAATAGCCAAGTCTGCTTTAATACGCAATGGCATTCTATTTTTATCATTAGAAACCCAAAGTGTTAAACTTTCTTCTTCTTTAAAAACACGTCCAGCCATAACATAAGGTCTAAATTTTAGAGCGTTTATGTTGCCAAATTCTGTATCAATAATCTCTTGGCCTAAATATTTAAGTTTAAATCCATAATTTTCTCCATCAAAAAACATGTCAGATGTTATTTCATCTCCAGGTTTTAAGGTAGATACATTAATATTATTTCTCAAATAATAAAACGTAGATACCATATCTTGAACATTAGGTTTAGTATCTACAACAGATTTTTTATTGTATTTTTTATTGTGAATATGTGCTTTATTATTGTCTTGATCGAATTTAATTTCAATGTCTTTGGTGTGTCCGCCTTCATCAATATCTCTAATAAATTTATAGGGTACTAATTTGGTTTTGTCAAAATAGCTTTCGTATCTGTCTTGAACTTTAAAAACCCATTTAATAGCACCTGTTGTCCATCCTTTACCGACAACATGATAAACAGGTTTACCGTCTATTTCAGCATCCTTAACTATTAAAGTTGCGTTTCCAGCTTTCATCCATCCACTATAGCTCATTTTAAAACGAAACCATTCTCCTACTTGAAAAGCACTTTCTTCTTGAGCAACCATTGTATTAATACTAACTAAAGTTAATATGGTAATAATTATTTTTTTCATCATAATAAATTCTTGTAAATGTAACCGAAAAACGGACATTAAATTGTTCAATATGTTAGATTACAATTACTATTCCAAAAAAAATAAAACCCATTTAAGATACTATTTCGTAACCATCAAGATTAGTTATTCCCCAATTTTCAATTTCGGTTTCGCTCCATAATTCTGGAAAAAATATTCTCTTTTGATATCTAGGGTGCATATACTTTTGCCAATTACTTCCGCCTGTAGCTTCAATGTCTCCATCGCCTAGATATTTATTTGCAGCATTATAATGTGCCATAACCCACTTTACATTTACAGTATGGTCATAGTGGCGCATAGCATTTATTAGTGCTTTATTTTCTTTAGATTCTTTAGGAAGTTGTTTAAACCTTTTAGACAAATTTATTTCATTATAATCTTCCATGAAATCGATAAAATCGCCCATATATTTCTTCTCAAACAATTTAAGAAGAATTGATTTTTCTCCCGTTTCATAATTTTTACCTGCGGCTTGCCAATACAAATGATCGAAGGCGTTTTTGAAAGGTGTATTTCTGTCTATTGTTTTTCTAAATCTAGCATCAATTAAATTAATGAGTTCTGTTGATGCGAATTCAATTTTTCTGTATTGCGCACTTTGAAACCCGCTTGCAGGCGCTAAAGTATTTCTAAATTTTAGATATTGGTCCACATCCATGCCGTTCATCATTACTGTAAACGAACTCGATAGCATATCAAAATATCTACTAACACGCAATAAATGTTTTTCAAATTTTTCTGGTGATATAGTATCAGATGTAGCAACTTGGTCGATTTCCCATAAAATCATTTTAAACAACAATTCATTTACCTGATGATACATGATAAATACCATTTCATCTTTTTCAGTAGTTCTAGGAATTTGAAGCCCTAATAATGCATCTGTTTGAATATAATCCCAATATGTTGTTGGTGTACTCCACAACAACCCTTCTAACATGGTGTTAAGTGGTACGCCTAGTTTTTTGTATTTGTCTTCTATTTCCTGAAGTAGTTCGTCTCTTTCCATTTTATTCAAGCTTTTTACAAAGTCCCTCTTAATGCTTGTTCTCTTTCAATAGATTCAAAAAGAGCTTTAAAGTTTCCTGCTCCAAATCCTCTTGCTCCCATACGCTGAATAATTTCGAAAAATAGTGTAGGTCTATCTTCTACTGGTTTTGTAAAGATTTGTAGCAAATACCCTTCTTCATCGGCATCAATCATAATACCCAAGCCTTTTAGTTTCTCTATATCTTCTCTTAATTCGTGGCTAAACTCCTCTAATCTTCCTGGAACCGCTTTATAATATTCTTCTGGAGGAGTCGATAAAAATTCAACGCCGTTAGATCTTAATTGCGAAACGGTTTTAATAATATCATCTGTTGCTACTGCAATATGCTGTACGCCTGCGCCTTCATAAAAATCTAAGTACTCTTCAATTTGAGAACGTTTTTTTCCTTTAGCTGGTTCATTAATAGGAAATTTAATTCTTCCGTTTCCATTAGACATTACTTTACTCATTAAAGCAGAATATTCTGTATGGATTTGTTTATCGTCAAAGGATAAAAAGTTTTCAAATCCCATAACATCTTCATACCATTTTACCCAAACGTTCATTTGGTTCCAGCCAACATTACCAACCATATGGTCAATATATTTTAAACCTGCTGCTGGAGGATTGTAATCTGATTCCCATTTTTGAAATCCAGGTAGAAATGCACCATTGTAATTTTTACGTTCTACAAACATGTGAATAGTTTCTCCATAAGTGTAAATTCCTGCTCTTACAACTTCGCCATGTTCGTCTGTTTCTACAGTAGGTTCCATGTAGGATTTTGCGCCTCTTGAAGTAGTCTCTTTATAGGCTTGCCTTGCGTCTTCTACCCAAAGTGCAACTATTTTTACACCATCACCATGTTTTACAATATGGTCATTTATTGGTGATTTGCTATTTAAAGGTGTTGTTAGCATTAACTTAATTTTATCTTGAGTTAATACATAACTTACAGAATCGGTAGAGCCTGTTTCTAAGCCTTTATATGCATGTGATTGAAAACCAAATGCAGTTTTATAAAAGTGTGCAGCTTGTTTTGCATTACCAACATAAAACTCTACATAATCTGTTCCTAAAAGGGGAAGGAAATCTTGTGCGCCTTCAAATATTTTTTCTAAACCGTAGTTTACTGATTTAATTTCTTTACTCATTGTTTTAAATTTTTTATTCTAACCAAGATTTAATATACTCTTCGTCTGCTATTTTCATTGCTTCTTCTGTAACCATTAAAGGTTTAAAGGTATCAACCATAACGGCAAGTTCATCTGTTTTTGTTTGTCCAATACTACGCTCTGTTGCTCCAGGATGCGGCCCATGAGGTATACCTGCTGGATGCAAACTAATGTGTCCTGCATCTATATCGTTACGACTCATAAAATCGCCGTCGACATAATACAACACCTCATCACTATCTATGTTACTGTGGTTATAAGGTGCTGGTATAGAGTCTGGATGGTAGTCATAGAGTCTTGGCACAAAACTACAGACTACAAAAGCATCTGTTTCAAAAGTTTGATGTACAGGAGGTGGTTGATGGATACGTCCTGTAATTGGTTCAAAATCATGAATTGAAAAGGCATAAGGATAATTATAACCATCATAACCTACAACATCAAATGGATGTGTAGCATAAACCATTTCGAATATATCATCTTGCTTTTTTACTTTTATAATAAAATCACCTTTCTCGTTATGGGTTTCTAATTCTTGCGGTTGGCGTAAATCGCGTTCGCAAAAAGGAGCATGTTCTAAAAGTTGACCGAACCAATTTCTATATCGTTTTGGTGTATAAATTGGTCGTCTTGATTCGACAATAAACAGTCTGTTGTCTTCAGTGTTAAAATCTATTTTATAAATAATCCCTCTAGGAATTAATAAATAATCTCCATATTTAAAATCAAGGTTACCAAGCATGGTTCTTAGTTTTCCTGTGCCTTTATGGATAAAGATTAGCTCGTCTGCATCTGTGTTTTTATAAAAATACGCTTGTGTCGATTGTTTGGGAGCTGCTAAAATAATGGTACAATCGCTATTGGTAAGTACCGCTTTGCGACTTTCTAAATAATCGTTTTCAGGTTGCACTTGAAAGCCTCTAAAACGATACGATTGGATATGATTTGCTTTGGCAATTTTTGGCGCGACGTTATATTGTTTTCTAATTTCTTTAACTTGAGTTGGTCTGTGCTCATGGTAAGAATTAGTGGACATTCCATCGAAACCTATGGTGCCAAATAGTTGTTCTGCATATAAACTACCATCTGGTTTTCTAAATTGCGTGTGTCTTTTAGGTGGAATTTTTCCTAGTTTATGATAAAATGGCATTTTTTGAGTTATTAATTATGCAAAGGTTTGTACTTAAAAATGTACAAAAAGCATAAGGTTAATATTGATACTAAAGTACTAAAATTAATAAAGATTCCTGCCTAAGCAGGAAAGACAAATATGCCGCTTATTCGGGGTTTCTTTTAATAAGAAAATTTAATACGATTAATATGTCTTCCCAAAATGGTTTCATTTGGACGCTTTCATTTATTAAAACAGGTTAGATGTCATTCGTTAATGTGCTTATTGATAGCATGGACTTAGTTGTTACAACTCATTTCATCTGTAACAAATATCGTGAAAATTTTTGAGATTTTTGCGTTAAGGATTGAAGCATTTGTTGGAGCTCTTTTTGGTCAAAAAAGCGACTGCTGAAAGCCTGACCAAGACTTTAAACAAAGTCTTGGTAACGCCCTAATTACAAGTCTAAAACCAAAAACCTATACTAAAAAACCAAAGGTCTTGATTGGTTTCTGGTGACCAGGTGTATTTTGCTTCTAAGGGTCCGAAAAACGTATCCATAGAATAGCCCAAAGCATAACCTGAATAATTTGGAGAGGTAAACCATTCGCCTGAATCAAAAATATCATCATCTATATTGGCGTAATTAGCGGCTAAATTAATGTGGTTTTTTTTAAAAATTTCGTAATCCAATTCGACCAAACCTTTGACGAAACTATTTCCTGAAAGCGCAATAAAATCATAGCCATAAAAGGATTTGAAATTGTTTATAAAGTCGTTGCCATAACCACCAAGTGTGAAATTTAAAGAACGGTTGGAGTCTTCGCCTATTTTGAATCCACCTTCTGCGGTGATGTTAGCCGTAAAATTTTCGCTAAGTTTTGTCGTATAGCCTAAAGTTGCTTTGGCGATGGAGAATTCAGAAAAGTTATTGTTAAAATCTGAAGAATATAAGTACAAATGAAAATCGCCATTAAAATAAAACCCTTCTCTAGGGAAGTGTTTATTGTCGTAAGTGTCTAATTTTATTTGTCCGTAAACACTTAAAAAGCTACTGTTTTCAAAGGTTGTTTCTTCTTGATTAGCATCTGTTAAAATGGTTTCAGTGTTTATTTTTAAGTGTTTATGTTCTGCGCCAAGTGTTAATGACACATCTTTGGTGAAAAGGGTTTGTAAATAAAACTGATTGGTAAAGTCTCCAAGGTTAATATCTAGTTTATTGACATTAATACTCATGAGCTGTTCTGGTGTTAAAATGGCTGCTGCAGGCACATCTTTACCAAATTGATTGTATCGTGAATGTAAGCCAATGCTCCAATAAAAGCCTTTGTCTATATAATAATCTAAATTGTATCTAATATTATCGCCTAAAACAAAATCTAAAGAAGTAACATCACTATTAAATAGTAGTTTTTTTTGAGTAACATTAATTAAAACGCCACTTTTATATAAATCATCATAGTGCAATGCTAATCTTAAATACGTGTTTTGCTGACTTTCTTTTAAGGTTAAATTCATGTTATAAGTGCCATTTATTTCAGAAGGCTGTAATTGATAGATAACGCTTTCAAAATTATTAGTCGCTGCTAGGTTATTTACACCTTCTTGAAACGAGGTATAGCTTATCTTTCGTTCAGATTTAAATTTTAACTTTCCAAGAACATAAGCTCTTGTATATTTATTGTTGCCATCAATATTTATATTATGAATTCTAATACTATCTATAGGCTTAATCTTTAAGGTTTTCTTTTCTTTTTTTATTTGTTTAGATGCGATTGCGCTTAGTTGCTCAATATGCTTCTTTGTTTCAAGAGTCCCATTATCTACAATTTCTCTGCCATCACTAAAAGAGACAACATTAAAATTTGTAATATCTGGCTTAATGTAAACATCGGTTTTTAGCGATTTTAACTTCATATCATTAATTGTTCTATAATTATTGATTTGAAGAATAATTGCGGGAGCAGTCTGTAAATTTTCTACCGTAGATAAATCATCTTGTACATCGACTCCAATAATAACATCTGCGCCTTTAGCTTTTAACTCATCTATAGGATAATTATTAACAACACCACCATCGATTAACATTTGATCGTTAATTATTACAGGTTGAAATAATGAAGGGAATGCACTACTAGCAGCAATGGCTTGAGGCAAGCTTCCTTTGTCTAATACCACTGGTTCTCCTGTTTCAATATTTGTTGCGATACAGAAAAATGGAATAGGCAGTTTGCTAAAATCTTTAATGTCGCTCACATGTAAAGTTAATTTAGTCAATAAACTTAATGTGTTTTGGCCTCTAGATAACGCTGAAGGTAATTTGACTTTAAATTTTTTAACAGGAAGTGTTACGGCATATTTTTCAGAGTTATCTCTTTCATAAAATGTCTTTGCTTTTCGAGGTAATTTGTCATTAATAATAGCATCAAAATCTACATTTTGAAAAATAGAATCTATTTCTTTCCCTGAATAACCTGAGGCATATAGTGATCCAATGATGGCTCCCATGCTAGTCCCAGCAATATAATCTACTCGAATGCCTAGACTATCAATAACTTTAAGGGTTCCTATATGCGCTAGTCCTTTTGCTCCACCACCACTTAAAACCAAACCTACTTTTAGGTCGTCTTGAGTTGCGGTTTGTGAAAAGCCAAACTGACAGATAAAAAGGAATATTATGATTAGGGCTTTATTCATGTATTATGATAATAATTATATATTTTTTCAGCTTTTGAAACGCCTACGATGGCTTCTAATTCATCTAATTTAGCATGAGCAACTCGCTTAACAGATTTAAAATGTTTTAATAGTTCAACAATCGTTTTGTCGCCAATTCCTGGAATCGTTTCAAGCTCTGTATTTAAAGCAGATTTACTTCGTTTATTCCTGTGATGTTCAATTCCAAAACGATGCGCTTCATTTCTTAATTGCTGAATTATTTTAAGGGTTTCGCTTTTTTTGTCTAAATATAATGGAATTGGATCATTTGGATAAAATAATTCTTCCAAACGCTTCGCAATTCCGATGATTGCAATTTTTCCTCTTAAATTTAGCGCATCAAGGCTTTTTAAAGCTGATGACAGTTGTCCTTTTCCACCATCAATAATTATTAATTGTGGAAGTGGTTGCTTTTCGTCTAGCAAACGTTTATAACGCCTAAAAACAACTTCTTCCATAGACGCAAAATCGTCTGGACCTTCAACGGTTTTAATATTAAAATGCCTATAATCCTTTTTACTCGGTTTTCCATTTTTAAAGACCACACAAGCAGCAACAGGATGAGTGCCTTGAATATTAGAATTATCAAAACATTCAATATGAACTGGCTCTTCTTTTAAACGTAAATCGGCTTTCATTTGTGCCATAATACGTTTTACATGTCGGTCAGGATCTGTGATTTTAATTTGCTTAAAACGCTCCATTCTATAATACTTTGCATTTCGCACAGATAAATCTAATATGTGTTTCTTGTCTCCTAATTGAGGTATTGTTACTTTAAGGTCTTCGCCTAAATTCACTTTAAATGGTACATAAATTTCTTTAGAATTAGAGTTAAAACGTTGTCTAATTTCTGTAATGGCTAATTGCAATAATGCCTCGTCGGTCTCGTCTAATTTTTTCTTTATTTCTAGAGTATGTGAGCGAATAATAGAGCCATAAGATAATTGTAAAAAATTAACATAGCCATAGCTTTTATCGCTAACAATACTAAACACATCGACGTTGCTTATCTTAGGGTTGACAATCGTTGATTTAGCTTGATAATTTTCAAGAACTTCAATTTTTTCTTTTATTTTTTGAGCTTCTTCAAATTGCATCTCTTTAGAAAATTGTTTCATTTGAAGTTTAAACTGCGACAACGAATCTTTAAAATTTCCTTTTAAAATTTCACGTATGGCAATAATATTTTCGTTGTAAGCCTCAGCCGTTTCATGACCTTCACAAGCACCTTTACAATTTCCTAAATGATATTCTAAACAGACTTTATATTTTCCAGCTTCAATTTTTTCTTGAGAGAGATCATAATTACAAGTTCGCAATTGGTAGAGTCCTTTTATTAAATCTAAAAGTGTAGAAACGGTTTTCATACTTGTATAAGGTCCGAAATACTCACTTCCATCTTTAAAAACACGTCGTGTAGAAAACACTCTTGGAAAACGTTCTTTTTTTATACAAATCCAAGGATAAGATTTATCGTCTTTTAATAGTACATTATAGCGTGGTTTATGTTTTTTGATGAGATTATTCTCTAATAACAGCGCATCGGTTTCGGTCTCAACCACAATATGCTTCATCCTTGCTATTTTTTTTACAAGCACTCTTGTTTTGCCATTATCGTGAGTTTTTGTAAAATATGATGCAACCCGTTTTTTTAGATTTTTAGCTTTTCCTACGTAAATTATAGTGTCGTCTTCATCAAAATACTGATACACTCCTGGAGCATTTGGAAGTGTTTTAATTTGAATATCTAGAGAAGGGTTAATCATCCTATCAAAGGTAATAATTCAAACTAAAAAAGATGTCATTTCAATTATCTTTATCACTACATTTGCTCACTTTTTTAAAAAATATAGATGACAAAAAAAATCATTGGAAGAGTTGATAAAGTTGACTTTCCAAAACTGAATTTATACAACATCGATGTAAAGATAGATTCTGGTGCTTATACCTCAGCGATACATTGCTCTGAAGTTAAAGTTGATGGAAATACACTTAGGTGTACTTTTTACAGCAAAGGACATCCAAACTTTAGCGGAAAAGAAGTTGTGTTTAAAAATTTTACTCAAACTGATGTCAAAAGCAGTAATGGATTTAAAGAAAATAGATTCAAAATTAAATCTGAGGTCATATTCTTTGGAAAAACATATAAGATTAACTTAACTTTAAGCACTAGAGACGATATGAAATTTCCAGTACTTATTGGCAGGCAATTTTTAAGTAAAAAATTTATTATAGACGTCGATCTTGAAAATCAATCATTTAACTCATCTAAACACTAATGAACATTGTTATTTTATCTCGTAATGCTAATTTATACTCTACCAATAGACTGGTTGAAGAAGGTGAAGCACGTGGCCATCGAATAGAAGTCATTGACCCTTTAAAATGTGATATCATCATCGAGAAAGAAAAGCCTACTATATACTATAAAGATCGCTATTTAAACTATGTAGATGCTATAATACCAAGGATTGGCTCTTCTGTAACCTTTTATGGTTGTGCAGTGGTAAGGCAATTTGAAATGATGGGAGTGTTTACGATTGTTACCTCTGATGCCATTCAACGTTCAAGAGATAAATTAAGAAGTCTACAACGCTTAAGTAAAGCAGGAATAGGAATGCCGAAAACTGTTTTCACTAATTATTCTAGAGATGTTGAAGAAGTTATAGAACATGTTGGAGGTGTTCCTGTTATCATAAAATTATTAGAAGGCACACAAGGGCTTGGTGTCGTTTTGGCTGAAAGTAAAAATGCTGCAGAATCTGTATTAGAAGCTTTTAATGGACTAGAAGCAAGAGTTATTGTTCAAGAATTTATTAAAGAAGCTAAAGGTGCAGACATTAGAGCTTTAGTTGTAGATGGACAAGTTGTAGGCGCTATGAAACGGCAAGGTAAAGAAGGTGAATTTAGATCTAACCTGCATCGAGGTGGTAGTGCTAATATCATTAAATTAGATGCCGACGAATTAAAATTAGCAATGAATGCGTCTCGCGCATTAAAACTCCCTGTTTGTGGTGTAGATATGCTACAATCTGCAAGAGGCCCTTTACTTCTTGAGGTTAATTCAACTCCAGGATTAGAAGGAATTGAAGGCGCAACAGGTAAAAACATTGCAAGAGCTATCATCACTTTTATAGAACGAAATAGATAACATATGAGTGACAAAGAAGTCTTAGAAATTTTAGGAACACAAATCGCCTTAGGTGAAAGCGCAACAGTAACTTTTGAAGTCGCAAAATTACATACACGTAATACACTAGACGTGCCTATTATTATTGAACGTTCTAAAAAACCTGGCCCAACAGTTTTAATTACTTCTGGGATTCATGGTGATGAAATTAATGGTGTTGAAATTGTAAGGCAAATCATTGCTAAAGGGATTAATAAACCTAAACGAGGAACTATTATTTGTGTTCCAATTATCAATGTATTTGGGTTTTTAAATATGGATCGCTTTTTTCCTGATGGTCGAGATCTTAATCGGGTTTTTCCCGGAAGTGCTAATGGATCTTTAGCCAGCAGAGTTGCAAATTTTGTAATGAAGGAGATCGTTCCACATGCCGATTTTGTTATGGACTTTCATACTGGAGGAGCAGACCGTTTTAATGCTGCACAAATACGTATTGTCAAAAAAGATTCAAGACTATCAGAATTAGCTCATATTTTTGGAGCACCATTTATTTTTTACTCCGAAAACATAGCCAAATCCTTTAGAAATTCTTGTCAAAAAGCAGGTGTGCCTATGCTATTATTTGAAGGCGGGAAATCCTTTAATATTCATAGTACAATTACTAATACTGGTGTTAATGGTACCAAACGAGTTTTACATCATTTAGGCATGTTAAACTCAAAATTTAAAGTCTCAAAGCCAAAAAAAGAAACCATTGTTATTAACAAAAGTAAATGGATAAGAGCAGAGTTCTCTGGAATGTTTAAAGCTAATGTGACTATAAATTCTTATGTTGAAAAGCATACTGTTTTAGGTAATATTACAGATCCTTATGGCGGTTTTAATCATTTTGTAAAAGCACCAAATTCTGGTTATATTTTTAATGTGAATGAATCTCCTATTATTCATCAAGGTGATGCTATATTTCATATTACGACAAAGATTAAATCATGACCAAAAATGAACTAAGAAAAAAATACAAGTTACTTCGTAACGAATTAAAGGCTTTTCAAATTGAAGATTTAAGCCTTCAAATTGCAAATCAACTTTTACGCTTAGAGATTTGGGAATATTCATTTTATCATCTCTTTTTATCTATTGAAGAACAGCGAGAAGTTAACACCGATTATATTTTAAATATCTTATCTGGAAAAGATAAAAATATCCTGATTTCTAAAAGTGATTTTGAAACGGGTTCATTAAAGAATTATTTACTCACTGATAATACTATAATAATAAAAAACAAATACAATATTCCTGAACCAGTTGATGGAATAGAAATCGCTAATGATAAAATAGAAGTGGTTTTCTTACCTCTTTTAGCTTTTGATAAAAAAGGAAATCGAGTGGGTTATGGCAAAGGCTTTTACGATCATTTTTTAGCTTCTTGTAATTCAAAAACATTAAAAATAGGCCTCTCATTTTTTGAAGCTGAAGAAGAAATCTCTGAGGTATTTGAAAATGACATTCCTCTTAATTTTTGTGTCACGCCTAATCAGGTTTATAAATTTTAATCATATAATCTCTTGTATTTTTCACTTTCAACTAAATAATCTGACATTTTTCCGTCCTTCAGTTTAAACTTTGTTTTAACAAATTCTCTTTCACCACCTAAGCGTTGTAGAAAAACAGAAAAGTGTAAATGAGGTCCTGTAGACCATCCAACATTACCACTTTCGGCAATAACTTGCCCTTTTTTTACTTGATCTCCAACTTTAACTTTTGCGCCTTTTCTTTTAATATGAACATACTCTGCAAAAGTGCCATCCTTATGGTAAACATAAATATAGTTATTAAACTTTTCACATAGCTGCATACTGCATTGCTTATTATAAACATCAACAACTTTAATGACTAAGCCTTCTCGAGCAGCAACTATTTTGGTTCCAATTGGCATAGCAAAATCTAATTGATACTTGTTTTCATGAGAAATTTTTCCGTTGTAGCCCTGCGATAAGGTATAAGCTTCGCCTTTTTGAAAAGGAAGGCAATATTCAAAGTCAGTATCATATTTTTTTAAAAAATGATTGCCATAATTAAACCAAGTCGCTCCTCTAACATAATATTTCTTTTTCATGTCAATTCTTGTTAAAGTGGTTAATTTATAATGCTTTGTTAGTGGAGGTAAAACAAATATTTTCTCGTTACCTTCTGAAGAAGTCATGTTCTTAAGGTTTAACTTTATTTTAATTGAAATCGGAGAAAGCTCATTATTATCTGCATATAAAACACTGCCCCTTTCTATATTTTCATAATACGTTTTTACATTAACTTGTGAAAAAGCAGTTATAAAATTTAAAAAAGCTAATATGATGACGACATACACTCTCATAATACTATATTAAGGAAATACAATATAGAGAATATAATCTATATTTTATAGATTTATATAGAAAATTTTACTCGTTTTTTGGAAAGGCCTTTTTATTAAAAACAATAAGCATTATAAAACCAGTGCTAATTGCAACATCTGCTATATTAAAAACAGGCTCAAAAAAAGTGAAGTATTCTCCTCCAAAAAACGGAAACCAATCAGGTAAATAGCCTTTCCATATTGGAAAGTATAATAAGTCCACAACTTTCCCTTCTAATAATGGACCATAACCACCACTTTCAGGTAAAAAAGAAGCTATTTGATGATAACTATCGTTGAATAACAAACCGTAAAAAGTAGAATCAATAATATTACCTAAAGCTCCAGCAAAAATCAATGATATAGCTAAAATTAGTATTCTAGAACTTTTGTTCTTAGTTGCAGTGTATAACCAATAACCTATTCCAAATATGGCAACTATTCTAAAAAGCGTTAAGGCTATCTTTCCTGTCCTGTCACTTATAAAAGATACAAAGTCACTAATTTTAGTTCCCCAAGCCATTCCAGGATTTTCAATAAAATAGATTTTAAACCAATCGAAAACCTCATAGCTTTCTCCTAAAAGGAAATGCGTCTTAATATATATTTTACTAACCTGATCAATTAATAGAATGATGGCGATTAGTATTATTGATTTTTTTAAAGTCATAGGTGTTTCATCTGTTAGGCAAAAATAGAAATATTATTGACTCTTTATAATAGTTATATCTCCGTTTATCGTTTTAATATCTATTTTGTTTTTACCCGAATCTAACTTCTCTTTTTTTACTATACCGTTTTTTGATGTAGTAGAAACCTTAACGTTATTGGTTGACAAGAAGATGTTTCCATTCTGGGTAAATATTTTCAGATCTCCCAAAAAATCATCTAAAAATATATTACCGTTATTCGAACTTACCAATGTCTTATTGTATTGTCCTACTATATTAATATCGGCATCATGTAGGTATACCAATAAATTTAAGTTTTCTGGAATTACTAATTCAACCTCTATTGATATGACTTTGTGAGCACTTAATTTATCGTTTGGATTCTTAATAATAGGCTGAAATTTTGCTTCAATATTAAAGTTTTCGTCGGAACTTCTATCAACTAAAACAATACTCTCACTGTTTTCACCTTCTATTCTTGAATGAATTCTAATTTCGTTAATTGGCTGAGTTTCTACAGATATCTTGAATATGTTTTCGCCAATAATATTAACACTCGTTATGTCTTCTGCAGAATATGTTTTTTTAGTTATGTGCTGGGCATGAGAGAACCATGTAAAACAAAGACCTAAAATGTAAAGCGTATATTTCATATTAAAAAAGAAACGCTTCAATTTTCATTGAAGCGTTTCTTTATATATTAAATGTTTTATTGCATGTTTTTAGCTTCAATACTAAGTGTAGCATGAGGCACTAATTTTAAGCGTTCTTTTCCAATAAGCTTTTTAGTCACACGACATACACCATAGGTTTTATTTTCAATACGAATAAGTGCATTTTTAAGGTCACGAATAAACTTTTCTTGCCTAATTGCTAATTGAGAATTTGCTTCTTTACTCATCGTTTCGCTACCTTCTTCAAAAGCTTTAAATGTAGGAGACGTATCATCTGTACCATTATTATGGTCATTCATATAAGCACTTTTAATCAGTTCTAAATCATGCTGTGCTTTACTAATTTTTTCTTTAAGAATTTCTTTAAATTCTGCTAAATCTTTATCTGAATATCTAACTGTAGTCTCTGATGCCATAGTCTTAATGTTTTGTAATAAATAATTTGGTATTTACATCATCAAACGCAATTTCTATACCATTATTTACTTGGTCAATAATTTTTAATTCTTGAGTTAAAGTTTCAGTTTTTATATACTCTATATTAGACTGAACTGCTTTAACAACGTGGTTGTCTTTTTGAAGTGTAACATCTATACGATCTGTAACTTCAAAACCAGAATCTTTACGTAAATTTTGAATACGATTAACGAGCTCACGAGCAATCCCTTCTTTTCGTAATTCTTCTGAAATTGTCACATCTAAAGCCACTGTTAAATGGCCTTCGTTTGCAACAAGCCAACCTTCTATATCTTGTGATGTGATCTCTACATCACTGAGTTCTAAAGTAATCTTTTTTTCGTTAATTTCAACATCAAAAACACCATTTTGCTCGATATTTTTAATGTCTTCTGCTGAAAATTGCTGAATCTTAGCAGAAATGGCTTTCATATCTTTACCAAAACGCGGTCCTAATGTCTTAAAATTAGGCTTGATTTGTTTCACTAAAATATCTGAAGCGTCTTCTAAAAGTTCAATGTCTTTAATATTAACTTCATGCTTTATTAAATCTGCGACAGCTAATATCTCTTCCTTTTGAGCCATAGAATCTATTGGAATCATGATTTTTTGCAAAGGCTGACGCACTTTAATTTTTTCTTTAGCTCTTAACGACAAAACTAAAGATGATATTGTTTGTGCAGCTTCCATTTTACGTTCTAAAGTTTTATCTATAAAACTTGAATCACTTTTAGGAAACTCTGCCAAATGTACACTTTCAAAGTTTTCTTTACGTGTCACTTGTGTTAAATCTAAGTAAAGTCTATCCATAAAGAAAGGTGCAATTGGAGCGCCTAACTTTGCAATAGTTACCATACAAGTATATAAGGTTTGATACGCCGAAATTTTATCGGTTTGATAATCTCCTTTCCAGAAACGTCTTCGACTTAAGCGCACATACCAATTACTTAAAAATTCTTGTGTAAAATCTGAAATAGCACGTGCTGCTTTTGTAGGTTCATATTCTGCATAAAAATCATCTACCTTTTGAATTAATGTATGCAATTCGGAAAGAATCCAACGGTCAATTTCTGGTCTTTCATTAAGCGGAATATCATCTTCGGCGTAACTAAATTTATCTAAATTGGTATACAACTGAAAGAATGAATATGTATTGTAAAGTGTGCCAAAGAATTTACGCTTCACTTCCTCTATACCTTCTACATCAAACTTTAAATTATCCCAAGGGTTTGCATTGGCAATCATGTACCAACGCGTCGCATCTGCACCATACGTTGATAAGGTCTCGAAAGGATCTGTTGCGTTCCCCAAACGCTTCGACATTTTTTGTCCGTTTTTATCTAAGACTAAACCATTAGACACCACATTTTTATATGCTACAGAATCAAAAACCATGGTTCCAATCGCATGAAGTGTATAAAACCATCCACGTGTTTGATCGACACCTTCAGCAATAAAATCGGCAGGAAATGATTTATTTTCATCAATAAGGTCTTTGTTTTCAAAAGGATAATGCCATTGAGCATAAGGCATAGAACCCGAATCGAACCAGACATCAATTAAATCGCTTTCACGTTTCATTGGTTGTCCGCTTGGTGAAATTAAAACAATTTCATCGACAATATTTTTATGTAGATCTATTTTCGCATAATTATCATCAGAATGATTTCCAACTTCAAAATCTGCAAAAATATCTTCAGCCAAAACACCTGCATCAACAGCGCGTTTCATTTCGTTTTTTAATTCTTCCACAGAACCAATACAGAGTTCCTCTTTACCATCTTCTGTTCGCCAGATAGGCAAAGGAATTCCCCAATAACGAGATCGCGATAAATTCCAATCGTTGGCATTTGCTAACCAATTCCCAAAACGGCCTTCACCTGTACTTTTAGGTTTCCAATTAATGGTTTCATTAAGTTGGAACATACGCTCTTTCACATCAGTCACTTTAATAAACCAAGAGTCTAAAGGATAGTATAAAATAGGTTTGTCTGTTCGCCAGCAATTAGGATAACTGTGTTTATATTTCTCAACCTTAAAGGCCTTGTTCTCTTCTTTTAATTTGATAGCCAATTCCACATCAATTGAGCGCTCAGGTGCTTCGCCATCTGCATAATACTCATTCTTCACATACTTACCTGCAAACTCGTTCATTTCTGGTCTGAATCGTCCTTGCAAATCAACTAAAGGCACCAAATTATCATTGTCATCTTTCACTAACAATGGTGGTACTTCAGGAGTTGCTTGTTTAGCTACCAACGCATCATCTGCTCCAAAGGTTGGCGCTGTATGAACAATTCCTGTACCATCTTCAGTGGTGACGAAATCCCCAGAAATAACGCGAAAGGCATGTTCTGGATTATCGTTTGGAAGTGCATAAGGCAATAATTGTTCGTAAGTGATTCCGACTAAATCTTTGCCTTTAAATTCTTTAACCACATAAAACGGAATTTTTTTATCACCTGATGTATAAGCTAATAATGCTGATTTATCTTCAACTTGATTAAACTTTCCATCGAATTGTTTTCCAACTAGATTTTTAGCTAAAATGACATTCATAGGTTGGAAAGTATATTGGTTATACGTTTCTACTAAAACATAATCAATCTTTGGTCCAACAGTTAACGCCGTATTACTTGGAAGCGTCCAAGGTGTTGTTGTCCAAGCTAAGAAAAAGATCGTGCCTTCATTTTGTAAAAACTCAGGTAAAGAATCTTCATTGGCTTTAAACTGTGCGACTACTGTTGTATCTGTCACGTCTTGATAGGTTCCTGGTTGATTAAGTTCATGTGAACTTAAACCTGTTCCTGCTTTTGGTGAATACGGCTGAATCGTATAGCCTTTATATAGCAAGCTTTTATTATAAATTTGCTTTAACAACCACCAAACGGACTCCATATATTTAGGATCGTAAGTCACATAAGGATCATCCATATTCACCCAATAACCCATTTTTTGTGTCAAGTCATGCCACACATCTGTATAGCGCATAACTGCTTTTCGGCACGCTGCGTTATAATCTTCAACAGAAATAGTTTTGCCAATATCTTCTTTAGTAATACCGAGTTCTTTTTCAACGCCTAGTTCAATAGGTAAACCGTGTGTATCCCAACCTGCTTTACGTTTTACTTGGAACCCTTTCATGGTTTTATAACGCGGGAAAATATCTTTAATCGCACGAGCTAGTACATGGTGTACTCCAGGAAGTCCATTTGCAGAAGGAGGTCCTTCAAAAAACACAAAAGGTTCTGCACCTTCTCGAGTAGTTACACTTTTTTCGAAGATGTTATTTTCTTGCCAGTAGTTTAAGATTTCATCTGCAACTTTTGGTAAGTTAAGTCCTTTATATTCAGGAAATGTCGCGCTCATTATATCTATTTTCGTATAAGAATGCGAAATTAAGGAATTCTACTGAAACGGTTAATTTAAAAGTATAAAAAAAGCCAAAACATTGCGGTCTTGACTTTCTTCGTGTTATTGACTAATAGCAGTTACTCAATAACTTTGATTAATAGCTAACAATTAAAAATTACTAATTTTATATATATCATTTTTGGCGTCAAAATTATTTGATGCTATGCTAATGATTTTTAAAGGAAATATATGGTTATATTGTAAAGTAAAAATATTTACAATTGCACTTTTAATGTGCTTTCTTATAACATCGGTTTTTAAATTCATATCGATATAGATTTGGGATCTAACACTACAAACATATTTCCTAGAAACTAAATTTTGGAATAATAAGGCTGTTTTTCGATTTAAGGTCGAGAAAAATCTATATCATGTTTTCTTTTGTTAAAAAAATCGACAAAATACATATCGATTTTATTAAAACATTAATAGTTAAGTCATTAAAGCCTATAAAAAACATCAAACTTTTAAGTAATAAAGGAAACAAGGTCTTCAATTTTAGAAATTAATTGAATTTTTATTCCTGTATTTTTTAATGAAATGGTATTATATTTTGATACAAATATGGTTGAAAACCCTAGTTTTTCAGCCTCTAAAATACGTTGCTCTACGCGTTGCACTGGACGAATTTCTCCAGATAAACCAACCTCAGCAGCAAAACAATAATCTTTTTGTAAAGCTTCATCTTCATTTGAAGATAAAATAGCTGCCACCACAGCTAAATCAATAGCAGGATCATCGACAGTAATACCTCCAGTAATATTTAAAAAGACATCTTTTGTACCTAAACGAAAGCCTGCTCGTTTTTCTAAAACAGCTAAAAGCATATTTAATCGTTTAGCATTAAACCCTGTAGCGCTTCGCTGTGGTGTGCCATAAACAGCAGTACTTACAAGCGCTTGCACTTCAATCATTAATGGTCTTAACCCTTCTAAAGTTGCAGCTACGGCATTCCCAGATAATTCTTCGTCTTTTTTGGAGATTAAAATCTCGCTAGGATTAGAAACTTCTCTTAAGCCAGAGCCTTGCATTTCATAAATCCCTATTTCATTAGTCGAACCAAAGCGGTTTTTATTAGCCCGAAGAATTCTAAACACATGATTTCTGTCGCCTTCAAATTGCAAAACAGTGTCAACCATATGCTCTAGTATTTTAGGACCAGCAATGTTTCCATCTTTAGTAATGTGACCAATAAGGATTACTGGAGTTGCTGTTTCTTTTGCAAATTTAATAAGCTCTGTTGTGCATTCTTTTATTTGTGAGATACTTCCTGAAGAAGACTCGATATAATCGCTATGTAGTGTTTGAATAGAATCTATAACAACAATATCTGGCTTTAAATCTTCGATTTGTTTAAAGATATTCTGAGTTTTAGTTTCGGTAAGAATATAGCAGGTATCATTATTGGCCTGAATACGTTCCGCACGCATTTTTATTTGTTTCTGACTTTCTTCACCAGAAACATAGAGCGTTTTATACTGTAATTTTAAAGCTATTTGTAAGAGTAAAGTACTCTTGCCTATGCCAGGCTCTCCTCCTAAAAGAATTAAAGACCCAGGCACTACACCTCCACCTAATACACGATTAAATTCTTTATCTATAGTATCTAATCTTGCATCTTCTGAGGCATCAATAGCATTAATGGTTAAAGGTTTAGAAGCTCTCTTTTGACTTGAATTAGAGGATGATATTTTCCAATCACTTTTTTCTGGTTTTTGAATGACTTCTTCAACAATAGTATTCCATTCCTTACACGCAGTACATTGACCTTGCCATTTAGCATATTGCGAACCACAGTTTTGACAAAAAAAAGTTGTTTTTACTTTTGCCATTTAGTATCCAAAATCAGCTTTAATTTCATCTGCTTTCTCCAACATAAAATCTTTTGTTAAGCCTGCAATTTCTTCTAGCATAAAGGCAGATTGATACGTTTTCATTGCTTTTTTAGGCTCATTAGTTTCTTCATAGAAGCGTGCTAAATAGTAGTTCCCAAGCATCGTGTCTGGATATTGCTTACGAGCTAATTTTCCTAAGTCTTCGAAATAAATATACTTCTCTGTTTTTTTTATCGCTGCAGCAATAGCTTTAAAATCATTCACTAAGATTTGCTTTTCAATTCCGAATAAATCCTCAATAGTTTGGTATTTTTCTAAAAGATAATCTACTGGAGAAGAATCTAGTTTAAGAATAGTTTCTTTATATTCTTGCTTACTAATAGGCTGAAACACAAAGAATATACTTTCTAAGGCTTCAGGGACAGCATGTGCAGGAAGTGCGTAGTGTGATGGCCCTTCAAAAGAGCTAAAATTATAGAGTATATTTTTATTGTCGATTGCAGTTATACTTGTGTTTAAAGCATCCACTTTAGTTTTAATTGATTTAACATCATTATCTGATGTTGCCATATAATAAAACACCTTAGTTTCTATATTCTGAATTCTCTCTGGAATATATGCTGGCATATCTGCTGCTAAATCTGGGCTTATTGCTATATATGCTTGAAATAAAGGTGCTGGTTTTAACATATAATAGTTAATAAAGTTTGCTGTTTCGCCATGTCCTATTGCGACTTTAAAATTTTCGGTTCTATAGTTTTTTTCTAAATTTGGAATAAGCTCCATACCAACAAATTCAAAAAAAGCAGCTCCTGAATCTATTGGAAGTGAATTTTGCTCAGAATACATGCAATCTTCAGTTCTAAACTCTGACTGATTTATACCAACCACTATGGCTTCAGGCATGTCTTCCCAATAAGAATAATAATCAACATTTCCTGTCACCAATTCAAACATATAGTCGCCATCAAACACAATAATTAATGGGTAATTTTTATCTGTATTTTCATCATATCCTCGTGGTAATTGAATTTTTATTTGACGTGATTCACCTAGTTTTTGCGAATCAATTATCTCATATTGCACTTGAGCATTAGAAAATTGGAAAGTAAAAAACAGAATAAATACATAGATTAATGGCTTCATTTTTAAAGTGTTTGAGAGTTGAAAATGCAAGTTACAAATTATTTTTTTCTGTTAAAGATTGGGAGGTATAATAACGACAATCCACCTAACACAATAATCATAAATGTGTGTGAAGTCCACATAATCCAACCAAACGCAATACTAGGTTCTTTAGCTATAGCAAAAATTGAAAATGCAGCATAGACTGCAATAGGATAAGAACCAATACCTCCATTGGTTGCAGCGATACTAAAACTAGCAGAAATAAATCCTATTAATATCGCCCCAAGAGGAATACCAGATAATTCATCAACTGAAAATGTAGTGATATAAAACATGAGTAAATACATGCCCCAAATAAATAATGTATGAAAAATAAATGGCCATTTTTTCTTCATCTTAAAAATACTTAATGCACCTTCAATTAAACCATTAATAAAAGATTTAATTTTTAGTGCAAAGCCTGTTTTACTTTTTTTGATGTATTGCGAAAAAATTAAAAATAGGATTATAAGAACTACAATACCAATTATAATCAAGGTTGGATTAAACCTTTCGGATAAAAACGTGTAAATAAAATCAAATTGCAGGAATAGTGTGACTGCTATTATTAATAATACAACAATCATATCTGCAATACGCTCTGCGACGATAGTTCCTATTACTTTTTCAAAAGGCACACCTTCATAGTTTGTTAAAATTGAAGCTCGAGCCACTTCACCTGCTCTTGGAATGGTGTAGTTAATTAAATAGGTTGAAAAAACAGCCATAATGCTATTTCCTAATTTCACCTTATAGCCTAATGGTTCTAATTGATATAGCCAGCGATATGCTCTAGACAAATGGCTTAATAAGCCTAAGAACATCCCTAAAGCAATCCACGTATAATCGGCTTCTTTAAAATACACTACCAACTCATCAAACGATAGTTTAGACAAAGAATACCAAATTAAAAACACTCCCAATAAAATTGGGAGTGTTATTTTTAATGTCTTTCCTATTGTTGAGTTCAAAAGGTTTATTTTAATAGATTAGTCGCTTCATCAGGAAAAACTAACGAAGGCTTGAACGTTTTTGCCATTTCATAATCCATGAATGCGTAGGTAATTAAAATTAGCGTATCACCAACGGAGACTTTTCGAGCAGCTGCTCCATTTAGAGTAATTTCACCACTATTACGTGGTCCAGGAATAACATAGGTTTCTAATCGTTCTCCATTGTCATTATTCACAATTTGAACTTTCTCACCTTGAATAATATTAGCGGCTTCCATTAAATCTTCATCAATAGTTATACTACCAATATAATTTAAGTCAGCTCCTGTAACTTTTACTCTGTGGATTTTAGATTTTACAACTTGTATTTGCATGAGGCAAAGATAATTAATTTAGGGTTATATTGTCTATTAATCTGATGTCATCAGCATAAACGGCAATAAACGCTCTATAGTTTTTTTTGTTTGATTTTCTTTTAACTGTTTTTAGGGTTTTAACATCTGCAATAATGAAATATTCTAAAGTTAATAAATCGTGTGCATCAAATTGATTAATAACCCATTCTGTAACTTTATTAGCACTTTTTGTGCCAAACATGACTTTGGCAGTTTTAAGTGTCTTATAAATAAAAGGTGCTGCTTTTTTATATTCAGGTTTAAGCCTTGTGTTTCTAGAACTCATTGCTAAACCATTAGTTTCTCTATGTATTTTACAGCCTATAATTTTAACTGGAATGCTGTGTTTTTCTACTAATTTTTTAATAATTGCTAATTGCTGAAAGTCTTTTTCTCCGAAATAAGCATGATTAGGAGTCACGATTTCAAATAAACGTTTTACAATCGTTCCAACACCATCAAAATGCCCTTTTCTAAATTTACCTTCCATTTCATGTTCTAATCCATCAAAAGAAAACTGTTGTGCTTCGGTTTTCCCTTCATAAATATCATCAACTGAAGGCGCATAGATTAAAATTTTTTCTGATAATGTTTCTAGTAAAGCGGTATCTTTTTTTAGGGTTCTGGGGTATTTTTTTAGATCTTCAGCATTGTCAAATTGTGTAGGATTAACAAAAACACTAACTATAGTAACGTCATTATTTATAAGGGCTTGTTGAACTAAAGACAAATGCCCTTGGTGTAATGCTCCCATGGTTGGTACAAATCCAATAGTTTGATTTTCACGCTTAATTTGCGTTATAAACTTTTGGATTTGTTTTTTTTCTGTAAAGATCTTCACTATTTAATAAAAAATTAACGTGTGCAAACTTAATATTTTACTGACAAACTGCATAAATTTTTGTAATTTTGCGTGTTTTTTATTTTGAATTTTCAAAAGCAACAGATATATGAAAGATAAGAGGATATTATATGTATCATCTGAAGTAGTGCCTTATTTACCTGAAACCGAAATTTCTTCAATGTCATTTGAAGTCCCTAGAATGGTGAATCAACAAGGTGGTCAAATACGAATATTCATGCCTAGATATGGGAATATTAATGAAAGAAGGCATCAATTACATGAGGTTATTAGGCTCTCTGGAATTAATTTGGTAATTAATGACTTAGACATGCCTCTTATTATAAAAGTTGCATCTATTCCTAAAGAACGTATTCAAGTTTATTTTATTGATAATGACGAGTATTTCAAACGCAAAGCAACTTTAACAGATGAAGATGGAAATTTATTTCCTGACAATGATGAGCGTGCTATTTTCTTTGCTAAAGGGGTTATTGAAACGGTTAAAAAATTAAATTGGTCTCCAGATATTATTCATGTACATGGTTGGCTGGCTTCATTATTACCATTATACCTTAAAGAGTATTATAAAGATGAACCTTTGTTTAATGAAAGTAAAATAGTAACCTCAATATACAATCAAAACTTTGAAGGAACGTTAAACAAAGACATGTCTAACAAAGTAAAGTTTGATAATATTGATAGTAACGCTATTGAAACACTTGAAAAGCCAACTTTTAACAACTTAATGAAAGTCGCTATTGATTATTCTGATGCTTTAATTATTGGTTCTGAAGATTTACCTAAAGACATTGAAAAGCATTTAAAAGACTCTGAAAAACCAGTATTAGATTATAAAAATAAAGATGAATTTAGCGAAGCATATACGAACTTTTACAACACAGAAGTATTAAGCTAAAATCATCAAAATTACTATGAAAAAGATAATAAAAGCCCTTAAAACAACTAGTCTATTTATGCTTATAACTTTAGCGTTTATAGCCTGTGATAAAGATTTCTCTTCAATAGAAAGTGACATTCAAGGATCTGAAAACTTTAGTACAAATTCTAAGAAATTTCCAATAGTAGCGTACAATAAAAAAGTAAATCCTGTACAAACCAATCAGTTGCCATCTAATTTATTAGGTGTGTACAAGAGTAGCACCTACGGATTAACAACAACTAATGTTGTGACTCAAATAGTACCAACATCATTTGATCCTGATTTTGGAGATAACCCAGAATTAGAATCGGTAATATTAACCGTTCCTTATTATGTAACTAATCTGGGCACTGATGATAATGGCGAGGTTGAATATGAATTAGATTCCCTTTTTGGTAGTGAACCAATAAAATTGTCTATATATAAGAGTAATTATTTTTTAAGAGATTTTAACCCAGAAAATGCTGAAGAAACACAAAAATACTATTCAAATATTAATGCAACAGTAGATTTTGACAACCCACCACATAGAGGCGAATTATTATTTGAAAGCGATGATTTCTACCCTAGTAATTTAGAAATTGTTTTAACAGAAATAAATGAAGAAACTGGAGAAGAAGAAGAGTCTGAAAGAATAGCGCCTAGCTTACGTGTAGAGCTACTAAATCCTGGTGGTTCATTTTGGGAAGATTTATTATTTTTTGATGATGTAGAAGACATTTCTCATCAAGAATTAAGCAACTCTAATAACTTTAAAGAATATTTTAGAGGTTTATACTTTAAAACTGAAGCTGTTGATGCAAATGGAAACATGATTATGCTTAACTTTAGCACTGCTAGTGTCATAGTCAATTATACACATGTTACAGGAACAGAAATAGATGACGATACAGGTGAAGAAGTAGATGTTAGAGAAGATGGGTTTTATGGATTTAATTTTTCAGGTAATCGTTTAAACATTATTGAAAACGACCCAACAAATACCGTAATCGACAATGCAAACACTATGGCTAATGATGTAGATGGTGATGAACATCTGTTTCTAAAAGGCGGAGAAGGCGCTATGGCTGTTATAGATTTATTTAATGGCGATGTCTTAGATGAAGAAACAGATACTTATATGCCTGCTTTTGAATACTTCAATAACAAAAAAGAGAAATGGTTAATTAATGAAGCTAATATTGTTTTTTATGTTGACCAAACCTTAGTTAACGATAATGAACCAGATAGAATATTGCTATTAGATCTTAACACCAATTTACCTGTAATAGATTATTTTATTGATGGATCTACAAATAGTGCTGACCCAGTAAATTCAAAAATCAACCATTCTAGCCTGCTTGAAAGAGATGAAGAAAAAAATGGTATTAAATATAAAATCAAGATAACAGAACATATAAACAATATATTTATACGAGATTCTTTAAATACAAAACTAGGTCTATTTGTTTCAACTAACGTAAATGAAATACAGCAATCTAGTATCCTCGATAGTGAAGATGAATTAGTAACAAATATTTCTTCTGGAACCGTTTTGTCTCCTAAAGGAACTATATTACATGGAAGCCATGAAAATGTCGATGATGAAAAAAGAGTACAATTAGAAATTTTTTATACCGAACCAGAAAACTAATTAACTATGTGTGGAATTGTAGGTTATATTGGACATAGAGAAGCTTACCCTATTATTTTAGAAGGTCTTAAACGTTTAGAATATCGAGGTTATGATAGTGCTGGAATTGCACTTTTTGATGGTACTGATTTAAAAGTATCTAAAACTAAAGGGAAAGTTGCCGATCTACAAAAACGCTTAGAAAATGAAATATCTATAAACGGAAACCTTGGTATTGGACATACACGTTGGGCCACTCATGGCGTTCCTAATGATATAAATTCACATCCACATTACTCTAATTCTGGTGATTTAGTAATTATACATAATGGAATCATTGAAAATTATGATGCCTTAAAAACAGAGCTAACCAAAAGAGGTTATACCTTTAAATCTGATACAGATACAGAAGTTTTAATAAACCTAATTGAAGATATAAAACTTAAAGAAAATGTAAAACTTGGTAAAGCCGTACAAATTGCACTCAATCAAGTTGTAGGTGCTTATGCGATTGCTGTATTTGACAGAAATAAACCAGATGAAATTGTTATCGCTCGATTAGGAAGCCCTTTAGCAATTGGTGTAGGTGAAGGTGAATTTTTTATAGCAAGCGATGCCTCTCCTTTTATTGAATACACAAAAAACGCTATTTATCTTGAAGATGAAGAAATGGCAGTTGTTAGAATAAAAAAAGGTGTAAAAATTAGAAAGATTAAAGATGATTCTCTTGTTGCTCCCTATATTCATGAGCTTCAAATGAACTTAGAGCAAATTGAAAAAGGTGGCTATGAACACTTTATGCTGAAAGAAATACACGAACAACCAGATGCTATTCGCGACACTTACAGAGGTCGTCTTTTGGTGAAAGAAGGTATCATTAGAATGGCTGGAATAGATGATAATATTGAAAAATTCATCAATGCAGATAAAATAACTATTGTTGCTTGTGGTACTTCTTGGCATGCTGGATTGGTTGCAGAATACATTTTTGAAGACTTAGCTAGAATCCCTGTTGAAGTTGAATACGCTTCGGAGTTTAGATATAGAAATCCAGTTATTACAGATAAAGATGTCGTTATTGCGATCTCGCAATCTGGTGAAACAGCAGATACTTTAGCTGCAATTAAATTGGCTAAACAAAATGGCGCATTTGTTTTTGGTGTCTGTAATGTTGTAGGGTCTTCTATTGCAAGAGAAACAGATGCAGGAGCTTACACTCATGCTGGACCCGAAATAGGTGTGGCTTCCACTAAAGCTTTTACAACACAAATCACTGTTTTGTCTTTAATCGCTTTAAAACTTGCAAAAGAAAAAGGAAAAATATCAAATTCTAATTACCGTTATCACTTACAAGAATTAGAATTAATCCCTGAAAAAGTTGCGAAAGCTTTATTGTCTGACGAACATATTAAAACTGTTGCTAACACCTATAAAGATGCTAAAAACTGTTTATATCTAGGACGTGGCTACAACTTTCCAGTGGCTTTAGAAGGCGCTCTTAAGCTTAAAGAAATTTCATATATACATGCCGAAGGTTATCCTGCTGCTGAAATGAAACATGGCCCAATTGCTCTTATTGATGATCAAATGCCTGTATTTGTTATTGCTACTAAAAAAGGACATTACGAAAAAGTAGTAAGTAATATTGAAGAAATAAAATCTAGAGCAGGTAAAATAATTGGTATTGTAACAGAAGGTGATGTTAATGTTAAAAACTTAGCTGATCATGTTATTGAAGTTCCTGAAACCTTAGAATCTTTAACACCATTATTGACTACAATTCCTTTACAGTTATTATCCTATCATATTGCTGTATTATTAGATAAAAATGTAGATCAACCTAGAAATTTAGCTAAATCTGTTACTGTAGAATAGTAACCTCTACTTTTTTCATATTATCAATTTTAGCCTATAACTTTATAGAATACAATAATTTATCCGTTGTTTTTTTGTTAAAAAACTACTATGCGTGCATAATTTAAAAAGAATCTATCTCAAATTTTGAGAATAATTAATTATATTGGCTCAATTAATTTAACCTAAAACTAAAAAATGAGAACAATTCTTTCAATTTTATTGTTGTTTTTTTGTGGAATAACCTTTGCACAAACAACAATAACAGGAACTGTAGTGGATGATAATGGATTGCCTATTCCTAGCGCAAACATTATAGTAGTAGATGCTTCAGTTGGTACAGTTACAGATTTTGATGGTAATTTTACTTTAAATGTAGATCAAAATCCTCCCTTTACGCTACAAGCTAGTAGCATTGGGTTTGAATCTATGTCAATAGAAGTAACATCAAACAATCAAACCCTAAATTTTATTCTAAATGAAGGAACAGCTTTAGATGAAGTTGTAGTTTCTGCATCTAGAACTCCTGAACGTATTTTTGAGTCGCCAGTAACCGTTGAACGCTTTGGCTTAAAGGAAATTAAAAATACAGCGTCAGCCGATTTCTATGATGGTTTAGAAAATTTAAAAGGTGTAGATATAAATACTAACAGTTTAACATTTAAGTCAATTAACACTAGAGGTTTTGCCGCTTTTAATAATCCGCGATTTATGCAATTAGTTGATGGCATGGATAATTCGGCTCCTGCATTAAATTTCCCGCTTGGAAATTTAATTGGAATGGTTGAAACAGATGTGCAAAGTATTGAATTACTACCTGGTGCCGCTTCTGCTTTATACGGAGCTAACGCCTTTAATGGTATTTTATTCATGACTAGTAAAAATCCTTTTGATCATGTAGGCATTAGTGGTTATATCAAACAAGGTATTACATCACAAGAAGCTGCTGGAGACAATCCATATACAGATTTAGGAATCCGTATGGCGCATAAATTTTCTGATAAATTTGCAGCTAAAGTGAATTTTGGCTACGTCAATGGTACAGATTGGTTAGCAGATAGTGAAGCAGATAAATTAAACAGAGGGTTAACTAGAGCCGACTTAGATTACGATGGTATTAATATATATGGTGATGAAGTTTCAGCAAATATTAGAGCTGCTGGTGGTGGTGTTGGGATTATACCAAATGTTGTGGTGAGTAGAACAGGGTATAAAGAATCTGATTTAACAGACAATAAAGCCGAGAGTATTAAAGCAGACTGGGGCTTATATTATAGGCCAATAACAGATAATAGCCTAGAAATTGCATATGTAGGTAAAGTTGGAACTGGATCTACAATCTATCAAGGTGCACAACGCTACAGAATTGATGGCTTTTTTATGCAACAACATAAGCTAGAAATTAAAAATGATAACTTCTTCTTAAGAGGCTATGTTACTGAAGACAAAGCAGGTGATACTTATGTTATGGATGCCACAGGTGTGAATATAAATAGAGAATGGAAATCTGATGCCGATTGGTTTGGTGATTACATAGGTACTTATGTAAATGCTACATTTAGCGGTGCAACTGAAGCTGAAGCACACGCTGCTGCAAGAGCTGTGGCTGAAGCTGAGCGTTATGAACCAGGTTCTCCACAATTTAATAGAGCTTTCAATAAAATAATAAATGACCCAGACTTAACAACAGGATCTAAATTTCAAGATAACTCTAAAATTTATCATGCTGATGCTAATTATAATTTCTCTCATCTTTTAGATATTGCCGAAATTCAAGTTGGTGGTTCTTACAGAAAATTCTCGTTAAATTCTTTTGGTACAATTTATACGGACTATGATGGACCGATTAATTATTCTGAATTTGGTATATATACACAAATTCAAAAAAGTTTAGATTTAAACGAAAGCATGGAATTGAAACTTACAGGTTCTGTACGTTATGATAAAGCTGAATTATTTGACGGATTCTTTTCGCCAAGAATTTCTGCTGGTTTAACCATAAACAAGGATCATAATATTCGTGGATCTTTTCAAACTGGATTTAGAAACCCTTCAACTCAAGAGTTATTTATAGGTCTTGATGGAGGAAGAGCCTTTTTAGTAGGTGGTGCAAAAATCAACCATGAACGCTATTTTGGCACTTATGATGTGAGTCCATTTGCCCAAGCGGCATTTGGTATGCCTGCAACAATCACACAAACAGGAGAAAGTGGTTACAACAATTCTATGACTGCTAGTATAGCTACTGAGTTAGGAAATCATGATGCTGCTAATAATGGTCGTGAATTTGTAGCAAATCCTGGCAGTGTAAAACCTGAGCAAGTATCTTCTTTTGAATTAGGATATAGAGGAAAAGTAAAAGGACTTGTGATTGATTTAAGTGGATATTATAACTCTTACAAAGATTTCCAATCTACTAAAAATGTAATTGCAACATATTATGGAGATAATCAAAATTTTGATTTAACAGGTTACGATCCTGCAAACCCAGCTACTGTTGCTGGATTAAACGAAGACACACAAATGATACTTGCTGCGCTTCAAAATGATGATTTTGAGGTCTATCAAACATATACAAACACAGATGCTTCTGTAAATTCTTATGGTGCAGCAATTGCTGTATCAACCAAAGTCTTAGGAAACTTCGACTTAGCCATGAACTATACTTTTGCGAAATTAGATTTTGACACATCACAAGATCCAGATTTTAGAACTGGCTTCAATACTCCAGAACATAAGGTGAAAGCCTCTTTTGGAAATACAGAGTTATTCAAAAATTTCGGATTTAACCTCGCTTGGAAATGGAGTGACAGTTATCTTTGGGAAGCCTCTTTTGGCGATGGAGATGTTCCTGCTTACCATACTATTGATGCACAAATTAATTATAGAATCCCTAGCTTAAAATCAACCTTTAAAGTTGGAGCTGCTAACCTTTTAGGTGACGAATACTTTACCGCTTTTGGATCTGGATTTATTGGCTCACAATATTATGTGTCTTGGACAATTAATAACTTATAAAAAAATGAACATGAAAACAAAATATATATGGTTACTCGCTGTAGCATTAAGCTTTACAGCGTGTAATAGTGATGATGACTCATCAAGTTCAACTGAAGAAGTATTACCTCCTTTAACAGCAGGTTCTGCGACCTTTTCCAATTATGTTGCATTAGGAGCTTCTTTTACTGCTGGGTATTCAGATGGTGCTTTATTTATAGCAGGACAAGAGAATTCTTTTCCTAATATACTATCGAATCAATTTGCTAATATTGGTGGTGGCACATTTAGTCAACCCCTTATGAATGATAATACTGGTGCAATGCTTTTTGGCGCTGCTCCTGTTGCAGAATATAGATTAATTTTTAATGGATCAGGACCTGAAAGGTTAAATGAGTTTTTAGCTGATTTAGGGGCTCCTGTACCTCCACCAACTACTGATGCTTCTGTAAATTTAATGAGCACATTTAACAACGTTGGTGTTCCAGGTGCTAAAAGTTTCCATTTAACACTTCCTGGTTATGGAAGTTTAAACCCTTATTTTGGACGAATGGCAAGCTCAGCTACTGCAACAATGCTTGGAGATGCTGCTGACCAAAACCCAACATTTTTTACTTTATCTGAAATTGGAGGTAATGATGTTTTAAGTTATGCAACCTCTGGTGGAATTGGTGTTGACCAAACAGGTAATTTTAATCCAGCGCTATATGGTTCATTTGATATTACAGATCCAACCGTTTTTGGACAAGTATTTGATGGTATCGTTGCTCAACTAACCGCAAATAATGCTCAAGGCGTTATAGCAAACGTTCCTTATGTTACAAGTTTACCATATTTTACAACCGTACCATATAATCCAATTCCTTTAGACGCTGCTACTGCTGGTGCTGTTAATAGTGCTTATGCAACTTATAATGCAACAGTGCAAGCTCTTGTTGGAGTTCCTCCAGTTATGATGACTCAGGAAGAAGCTGATAGTAGAATGATAAATTTTGAAGCAGGCGAAGGTAACGCTGTCGTTATTATGGATGAAGACCTTTCTGATTTAACAGTTTATGATCCTGCTCTTGTTAGTATGAGACAAGCAACTAGTGATGATTTAATCGTTTTACTTGCATCAAGTTTTATTGGTACAGAAGCTGTACCTGGAAACCCACTTACTGTAAATGGTGTGGCTATTCCTTTAGCTGATAATTGGGTTCTAACTAGTACAGAGGTTCAAGCAGTGCTAACAGCAACTGACGCTTACAATGCTGCAATTAATAATGCTAGAGATACTTATGGTTTAGCTTTAGTAGATTTTAAATCTATTTTAGAGCAAGCATCAACTAGTGGAATTGCTTCAGGAAACTTTATACTAACAACAGATTTAGTTACTGGAGGCTTAGTAAGCTTAGATGGTGTGCATTTAACATCTAGAGGTTATGCAGTTATGGCTAATGAAATAATGAAAGCTATTGACGCTACTTATGGCTCAAATTTTGAAGCTTCTGGTAGTTTAGTAGATGCTGGAGATTATCCAACCAACTACTCACCAACACTTCAATAAACAACTTAAAATCTATACTAAAAACGTCTTCAAATTGGAGGCGTTTTTTTATGCATAAAAAAGCTGTGAAATTTGCTATAATTTTCAAATTAAATCTCCTATATTTGCAGCGCGAAAAAACAGCTGTTATTTCGTATAAATAGTATAGCAAAACATTAAATATAAAAGTAATGTCAAAAGTTACAGGTAAAGTTGCACAAATAGTAGGTCCAGTAATCGATGTTGAATTCGGTGCTGGTACTGAACTTCCAAAGATTTATGATTCATTAGAAATTAAGAACCCTGATGGTTCAATTTTAGTACTTGAAGTACAATCTCACATTGGTGAAGATACTGTACGTACTATTGCAATGGACTCGTCTGATGGTTTAAGTAGAGGAACAGAGGTACATGCCACTGGAGCTCCAATACAAATGCCAATAGGTGATGACGTATATGGTCGTCTTTTTAATGTTATTGGTGATGCTATTGATGGTCTTGGAGACTTACCTAAAGCTGGTGAAGCGGGTTTACCTATTCACAGACAAGCACCAAAATTTGAAGATTTATCAACATCTACTGAAGTTTTATTTACTGGTATTAAAGTCATCGATTTAATTGAGCCTTATGCAAAAGGAGGTAAAATTGGATTATTTGGAGGTGCTGGTGTAGGTAAAACTGTATTAATTCAAGAGTTGATTAACAATATTGCAAAAGGACATGGTGGACTTTCGGTATTCGCTGGAGTAGGTGAAAGAACTCGTGAAGGAAATGATTTACTTCGTGAAATGTTAGAGTCAGGAATTATTCGTTATGGTGATGACTTTATGCATTCTATGGAAGAAGGTGGTTGGGATTTATCTAAAGTTGATAAATCTGGAATGAAAGAATCTAAAGCCACTTTCGTATTCGGACAAATGAATGAGCCTCCTGGAGCTCGTGCTCGTGTAGCACTTTCAGGATTAACTATTGCAGAATATTTCCGTGATGGTGCTGGTGAAGGACAAGGAAAAGATGTACTTTTCTTCGTTGATAACATTTTCCGTTTTACACAAGCTGGTTCTGAGGTATCTGCCTTACTTGGTCGTATGCCTTCTGCCGTAGGTTACCAACCTACATTAGCAACAGAAATGGGTGCGATGCAAGAGCGTATTACATCAACAAAAAGAGGATCTATTACATCTGTACAGGCGGTTTACGTACCTGCAGATGATTTAACAGATCCAGCGCCAGCAACAACGTTTGCTCACTTAGATGCAACAACAGTATTGTCTCGTAAAATTGCTGAGTTAGGTATTTATCCTGCTGTGGATCCTTTAGATTCTACATCAAGAATTTTAACTGCTGATATTTTAGGTGCTGAACATTATGACTGTGCACAACGTGTAAAAGAGTTATTACAACGCTATAAAGAATTACAAGATATTATTGCTATTTTAGGTATGGAAGAATTATCTGAAGAAGATAAAATGGCTGTAGGTAGAGCAAGACGTGTACAACGTTTCTTATCACAACCTTTCCATGTTGCTGAGCAATTTACAGGTATTCCAGGTGTATTAGTTGATATTAAGGAAACTATTAAAGGATTTAATATGATTATGGATGGTGAATTAGACCACTTACCAGAAGCAGCCTTTAACCTTAAAGGAACGATTGAAGAAGCTATTGAAGCTGGAGAGAAAATGTTAGCAGACGCATAAACGAGCTTAAAGCCTAAAGCTTAAAGCCTAAAGCATTAAAACCATGTATTTAGAAATTGTATCACCAGAAGCAACCTTATTTAGTTCAGATGTAGACTCTGTTGTTGTTCCTGGAGTTAATGGAGAGTTTGAGATGTTAAAAGACCACGCTCCTATTGTCTCACTTTTAAAAGAAGGCACTGTAAAAATTCATATACATACGCAAAGTCATTTAGTATTTGATGAGTTACATGCTGAGGTGGTTCCGCATAATGATGATGATAAAGTTTTAACGTTAAAGATTAAATCTGGTACGATTGAAATGAAAGATAATAAGGTCATTGTTTTAGCAGACTAACGACAACAATAAATTATATAAAAAAACGCTTCAGTGATTCTGAAGCGTTTTTTGTTTTATATCAGGTTTTACTTTTTTAAACTTTTTTAATCACGTTGGTCACAATGCCCCAAATGACAAAATCATTTTCTTCTGTGATTCGTATAATAGGGTAATTTGGATTTTCTGGCTGCAACCAAAGTCCGTCTGCATCTACTTTTAAACGCTTTACTGTAAATTCGCCATCTAAAAAACAAACGGCAATTTTATTATGTGTTGGCTCTAAGCTTCTATCTATTACCAATAAATCATTATCGTCTAAACCTGCACCAATCATAGATTGTCCGCTAACTTTAGCAAAAAAAGTAGCTTCTTTATTTTTAATCAATTCGCGATCAAGACTTATGCGTTGCTCTTTAAAGTCTTCGGCTGGAGAAGGGAATCCTGCGGAAATGCCTGTGTCAAAAAATATTGCGCCAGTGTTTTCAATAACTTCTGGAGTAAAAAAAGTAAGTGTCTTTGATTCGTGTAGTAGCATTGGGTTTTGTTTTATGTTTTAAATATACGTAATTAAAAAGTTTCTTTTGAAACTTTTTAAGCGTTAGCGATTGCAGTGGCATCCTTTTTTTTGGATTCTTGCGTTAGCAGGAATGTCAGCAAAAAAAGATATAGCGGAAAGCGCGACCTTTAGGTAACGCCCAAATGATGATGATTATTTGACTTTTATAATATCGTTAATGTTAGTGGTGTATTTTGGCGACAAACGTTCTTGACGCATTTTCCAGGTACGTTTTAAATCTTGATTGCCTAGTTTTATTTTATAATCACCATACTTCGTATTGACATCGTCTATGGCATGCATTAAATATTTATGTTTCGGATTTTCGTGCTCAAACAAGTGCAACTGATGATTGTCTATAGGCACTAATCCAGAAACGATAACACCTGC
Organism: Lacinutrix iliipiscaria; assembly: GCF_042686125.1. Taxonomy (NCBI): domain Bacteria; kingdom Pseudomonadati; phylum Bacteroidota; class Flavobacteriia; order Flavobacteriales; family Flavobacteriaceae; genus Lacinutrix; species Lacinutrix iliipiscaria. Next base: position 748,887 of record NZ_JBHUOV010000001.1, on the reverse strand, counting down.
GCGCTTATATTTAATGCCTTTTTTAAAAATAGAGGTGACCGCTTTTACAGCTTCACTACTAATAATTAATGACGAATTGGTAGGAAATGGTAAGCTTACCATGGTGCTTCCTCGATGTTGTTCTAAATCTTTTTTATGTCTGTCGCTACTTAATATGACAATAATTACATGACAGCTAGATCCTTGTTTTCGTAATTTTTCGGCACAGCTTGTCGCAAAGGTAGAGATGCGTTCTTTGATATTATTTAAATCTGAAAATGTATATTCAAAACTTCGTGTGGTTGCGATGGCTTTCTTTGTTTTTTGTTCTTCTAATTGCAAAGTAGGCACACCTTCTAAGTCGCGTTTTAATCTGGCTTCGGTTACTGAAAAATTTTTTAAAACCCAAGCATCAGGCAATTGAGTAAAATCGTAAGCGGTTTTACAGCCTTTAGCTTTTAAGCGTTTACTTAGGCCTCGACCAATGCCCCAAACATCTTCTAGCTTAATCCATTTTAGGGCTTTAATACGTTTCTCATCAGAATCTATAATATAAGCGCCTTGGGTTTCGTTAGGAAATTTTCTAGCAATTTTATTAGCGACTTTACTTAGTGCTTTTGTTGGTGCAATACCTACACAGGTTGGAATGCCTGTCCATTTTAAAATACGTTGTCGAATTTGAAGTCCGTAGTTGTTTAAATCATACTGTTCAAAGCCTTTAAATTCTAAAAACGATTCGTCTATGCTATACACCTCAACATCTGGAGTAAATTGTTTTAGGATATTCATTACCCGAGAACTCATGTCGCCATACAAGGAATAATTTGAAGAAAGCACATGAATACTATTTGCTTTACAGAAGCTTTCCCATTTAAAAATTGGCGCGCCAAAAGGAAGTTTTAAAGCTTTCGCTTCGTCGCTCATAGAAATAACACAACCATCATTATTGCTTAAAATAGCAACTGGCTTTCTTTCTAAATGAGGATTAAAAACACGTTCACAAGACGCATAAAAATTATTACAATCAACTAGTGCAAACATGGTTTAAAGATACAAGAAAAGTGCTTTAAATTTTTAATCTATGTTTGTTAAAATTAATCTTCAACATACTCTAGAATATCGCTAGGCTGACACTCTAGAGCTTTACAAATTGCCTCAAGTGTTGAGAATCGTATGGCTTTTGCTTTGCCCGATTTTAAGATAGAAAGGTTTGCCGTTGTGATACCAATAATTTCTGCCAAGTCTTTACTTTTCATTTGACGTTTGGCAAGCACAACATCTAGATTTACAACTATTGGCATAATTATATGGTTAATTCGTTTTCTTCTTCGGCTTGTTTTCCGCGTTTAAAGATTTCAGCAATAATATAAAACGCTAATCCTGCTGGAATTAAAAATGTGAATTCAGCTTTGAGTTCATTCAAAAAGTTAAAAGTAGATGCTCCTATCGCTGCAAGAAGAAATCTTAAAATTAATACGCTAATTGTGTATTGAATAAATATGTTTCCAATTTTTTTAAAGTACTTGATATTGTTATCGCTAAAGTAGTTTTTATTTTCAATCTCTTTTAAAATCGGCAAGAAATAAGAAAAGCCAAAAATAAGATAAGCTCTCCAAAAGAACAGAGCTGCACTAATGGCATAGTAACTCCATTGTATTGCATTTTGTGAGGAAAACCAAGGCGTATCCTTATTGGCAGATTTTGCCCAATTTTGAAAACTTTCAAATTGATTAAAATCAAATTCACGAATATCATTTAGCAATACCGAAACTGAAGATAATAAAATTCCCCAAGTGATAAAGGTTAGAAGTGTGGTGTTATCTTTCATAATTATATAGTGAGTTCGTTTTCGGTTTTAATGTGTAAAGCGCGTTTTTGAAGTTCTTCAATAACCAAGATGCCAAGACCAACAATTAAAACCATAAAATGATAAAAGAATGGTAATAACATGCTTTCAACAATATGCTCTCCTGTAAATGCTGTAAGCACATAAAACAACAATGCGAAAATATATAGTACCACAAAAATGATGAGTAAAATTCTAAATGTAGCAAGTTTAGTTTTCATTATTATTATTGTTTAACGATAACAAATATACAATAATTATCGAAAAACAATAATTTTTTTAAATAATTTCAAAAAGTATTATAACAGTTATGTTTATATTTGACTCGTGGACGACAGCAATATTATTATAGCAGGTGCAAAAAAACCTTTCTGGCAATTAATCATTGCGGCTTTATGTTTTACGGCAGTTATAGCTATTATAAGTTCATCTGTTTTATATAATTATTTCAATTTAAATAGTTTCAAAAAAATTGGGACTCTAACAGAGGTTATTATTTACTTGATTGGAATTGGCATTGGTTTTAGTTCCCAAAAAAGGATATATGTCAATTTAAAGACCTCTAAATTTCGGTCAACCAGAGAGGTTGGCCCTATAAAAGTTGGTCGCTGGAAAACCATCAAAAATTACGAATATGTTTCTATTTTTCATCAACCACTAACTAATGGCGCTTATGTTTTTGAAGTTAACCTTTGGTATAATGGTAATAAGCATTTTGAATTGTACTCTGAAAACAATTTTAAGAGTGCACTTGAGGTTGGCTATGACTTGTCGGAAGAATTGAATATTGACTTATTAGATGCAACTATTCCTAATGATTATAAGTGGATAGATAAAGAAGCTTTAAAACAAAATGCTAAAGCCTATACATAAATTAAAATAAGGCTTTAAAAAACAATAAAACTAGAATTGAAATAACATACTTTCTAAAGGAAAATACCTACTTTTGCCCCTTTAAAACAAAGGTATGAGTACTAAAAAAACAGTCTTATTTTTATTAGCTTTAAGTACAGCTAGTTATACATTATTTTCGCAAGAATTAGAAAAAGAACAACAGTTAGATTCTGTAATTATTTCATCTACAAGAATAGATTTACCATTCTCAGAAAATTCAAGAACCATAACAGTAATATCTCAAACTGATATTAAAAATAGTGCGACAACAAATGTTGCAGATTTACTACAACAAGTTGCAGGCGTAGATATTAGACGTCGAGGAACCTCAGGAATGCAAGCCGATTTATACATTCGTGGTGGTGGTTTTGACCAAACTTTATTATTAATTGATGGTATAAAAGTAGAAGACGCTCAAACAGGTCATCATACTATGAATATGGCTTTGCCTATTGAAGTTATTGAACGAATAGAAATAATAAAAGGTCCAGCCGCTCGTGTTTTTGGCCAAAACGCTTTTACAGGCGCAGTAAATATTGTCACTAAAAATGATGCAGAAAAAGTAACGTCTTTAGGCTATCAATTAGGGTCTTACAACCAACAAAATGTCACGGGAACTTTAGGTAAAGATTTTAAAAGCGCCTCAATAATTGCCCATGCCTCTGTAAATACTTCAGATGGATATCGATACAATACAGATTATATAAACCAGAACTATTTTTTAAAAGGAACACTTAATAAAAGTAAAACACCAATACAAATAATTGGCTTTTTTACTGAACGCAAATTTGGAGCCAATGGATTTTATGCAAGTCCTTCAGCTATTCATCAATATGAAGAAACACAATCTAGTTTAGTTGGTGTGTCTTCAGAATTTAAAAACGGCAAATTCACATTTAAGCCAAGACTGTACTGGAGACGAAATCAAGACATGTATGTGTTTGTTAGACACAACCCTTCTATTTATAGAAATCTACACCAAACGAATAAAATAGGCATAGAACTTAACACTTCTTATAAATCTTCCTTAGGTATTACTGGTTTTGGTGTTGATGTTGCAAAAGTTTACTTATCAAGTAATAATTTAGGTGCTAGAAACCGATTTATGACCACTATATTTTTAGAACATCGATTTAAATTAGTAAACGACAAGTTAGATATAACTCCTGGAGTGGCTATGAATTATTTTTCGGATTTTAAATTCCATGCCTTTCCTGGTTTAGATTTAGGTTATAAGTTAAATGAAAATTTAAAACTTTATGGAAATATTGGTTACACCTATAGAATACCAACATATACAGATTTGTTTTATAGTGATCCAACAACGTTAGGAAACGAAAATTTAGATCCTGAAGAAGCCATTTCTGAAGAGTTAGGGCTAAAGTTTCATTCTGGAAACTTTAATATAACTGCAGCGATTTTTAATAGAGATTCTAAAAAACTTATTGATTTTGTTAAAGAAAATGAAGACGATTTATGGCAAGCAACCAATATAAGAGATTTAAACACAAAAGGAATTGAGCTTAATGCATCATATAATTTAAAAACTGGAAACTTAACACAAAACCTAAAAACAGGATACACCTTTTTAGAAGATGATTTAAAGGCCGTTTCAAGTAATTTTTCAAGATACTCTATTAATTCATTAAAGCATCAAGCAACTTTAGGTTGGCACGGACAGGCAACAAAAGAACTGTTTTTAAATCTTGTCTATAAATATGCAGAAAGAACTTCGGGAGACAGTTACTCTGTTGTTGATGCTGGAGTAAATTATGACTTGAATGCTTTTGAAATTTCAATTGTAGCTAATAATATTTTCAATACAGAATATTCTGAAACAAATCTCGTTCCAATGCCTAAAGGCAATTTGTTATTTGGACTAAAGTATAAATTAAAATAAAGTTGTTACTTCGTTAAAATAACAATCCTCCTTTAGAGTTGTTTTATTAACTTGTAGTCTTTAAAGCTTTAAAATTGAAACTAAATCTTCAACAAATTCCTCGTGTTAAAACGATAACAAAAGAGGATTTTATAACCCACTACTTAAAACCACAAAAACCTGTGGTAATCGAGCATTTTATTGAAGATTGGCCTGCGTATTCAAAATGGAGTTTAGACTATATGAAACAGGTTGCTGGAGACAAAATTGTCCCTTTATATGATGACAGACCTGTAGATTATAAAGATGGTTTTAACGAACCTCATACTACAATGAAAATGAGTGATTATATAGATTTACTCAAAAGGGAATCAACAAAATATCGCATTTTTCTTTGGAATATTTTAAAAGAAGTGCCACAACTTCAAGACGATTTTAATTATCCCAATATTGGCTTACGCATCTTAAAAAGTTTGCCCATGCTATTTTTTGGAGGAAAGGACGCTCATACCTTTATGCATTATGATATCGATTATGCAAATATTTTTCATTTTCATTTTGAAGGTAAAAAGAAGTGTATTCTCTTTGACCAAAAGCAAACAAAATATTTATATAAAATTCCTCATTCATTAATTACTAGAGAAGATATTGATTTTTCCAATCCCGATTTGCAAAAATGGCCTGCATTAAAACATGCAAAAGGTTACTATACAGAATTAAATCATGGTGAAGTTTTATTCATGCCAGAAGGTTATTGGCATTATATGAAATATATAAGTCCAGGGTTTTCTATGAGTTTACGAGCAGTAGCTAAAAACCCAATAAATTTAGGAAAAGCAGTATATAATATTACTTTTATCCGTCATTTTGATAACTTAATGCGCAAACTAAAAGGCCAACGCTGGATCGATTGGAAAAACCAACAAGCAATAGTAAGAACTCACAAAAAAAATAGCTAATTTTGCGTCACATTTTATAATTTTTAACCCAAACGAAATGAAAAATATATTCACACTTTTAGCCTTATGTAGCATCACTCTAATACAAGCGCAATCTTATACTGGTAAAGGCGATAAAAAAGTACAAGTTGGTGCGAATTTCCAAGACAATGCTACTAGCATATTTGCTAGCTTCGACTATGGTTTAGGTGAAAACATTTCTGCAGGAGTTTCTTCTACTTATGCTTTAGGAATTGATGGCTCTATTGATAAAGCTTTTGCTAAACGCTTAGATGTTAAAGCCAGAATTAATGCAAATATTGGAAATGTGATTAATATTGATAATAATTTTGATGTATATCCTGGGTTAAATCTTGGTCTGAAAAATTTTGGAACCCATTTAGGAGCGCGCTACTTTTTTTCAGATGGATTTGGGGTTTTCTCAGAAATTAATATTCCTTTAGCAAAGTATAAAACTGATGATTTAAGCTATACTGATAAAATACACAATCAATTTTCTATAAACGCTGGCTTAGTCTTTAATTTATAAGCGCATTGACTTTGTCGTAAACTAAGTGACTTTCCCACCCTCTATATAATAAATAATCTGCTAACTTCTTCTTTTTCACAGTAAGATTAGACATTTTTAAAGTTTCAGCCTTTTTTTCGGCTAAAGCATGAAACGTCTCTAAATATTCAGCTTCTTGAATTTCCAAAAGAGCAAGATTAATAATTATTTTACTAATATTTTTTTTCTTTAATTCTAAAGTCAATTTATACTTCCCCCACTTCTTTATTCTAAACTTCCCTCTCACAAATGCTTTTGCAAAGCGCTCTTCATTCAAAAAATTATTTTGTATTAAATAAACAACAATTACATCAATAGCTTCAGGTATCATTCTCATGTCCTTTAACTTTTCAACGACTTCTTTATGGCAACGTTCTTGATAACTACAATAAAATTCTAATTTTTCCTGCGCTTCATCGATAGAATATGTTTTTTGCGGATTCATTGAGTTTTTAATATGGAAAAAGTAACATTTTGTTAATAAAACAATAACTTTAAAATACTGATTTATAAAGGGTTTAATTTATATTTGTATGCTCTAAATAGCAAAAATAATGTTTTTACTATGATTAAGAAATTCTCCCTCTTATTAATAGCTTTTTTAAGCGCTATTGCTTTTGGGTTTGCACAAACCACTATAGCTGTTCAAGATTTTGATGGGGCTACTCCTACTTGGGGCTATGCAATTAGCCCTGCGACTTATAATATTAGCAGTGACTATTGGGCAATTAGATCTACTAATAATGCGCCTACAGGTACTAGTGGTGATTTTTGGGCCATAAGAGATTTAAACAATCCTAATGGCGGTGGTAGTTTTGATCATACACTTACACTTAATAATGTAAATGTTAGTGGATATACAAATGTAACGACATCTTTTAGATATTATACTATTGGTTTTGATGGCCCAGATTATTTAAGGTATCAAATTGCTTATAATGGCGGAGCTTTTGGAGCTCCTGTAGACTTACTTAAAAATACAGGGGCTTGGACTACGGTGACAATTAATGCACCTATTGGTACAACAAGTGTATCCTTAAGGATGATAGGATTTCAAGATGGAGGTAGTGATTATGCGGGTTGGGATGATTTTGAAATAGAAGGAATATCAAGTTCACCCACACCTACAATAACTGCTAGCCCTACATCTATAACTGGATTAGATTATGTATTTCCTGGAGGACCTTCAGCAGCTCAATCTTATTCTTTAAGCGCTACCGATCTTACCCCAGCAGCCGGAAACATTACAGTCACTGCGCCAGCAAACTTCTCAATTTCTAAAACTCTAGGGGGAACTTATACTAATTCTCTAACTTACGCCTATACAGGAGGTAGTCTTGCTGCTTCAGATGTCTTTGTGCGATTAAATGCTGGTCTACCCATTGGAACATATGGTCCTTCTAATATAACTAATGCTGGTGGAGGTGCTACGACTCAAAATGTGGCTGTCACAGGAAATGTTACCGCTGGCGGAAGTGGAGCTTCTGATATAGTTAGTGTTCCTGGTTCAGAATCAGCCCTTATTAGTAGCCTTTCAAATGACACAAGTCCATTGACTTCTACCGAAGGTGTACAAGTCTGGCAATTTAGAGTCCGTGACGGAGGAGCTGGCCTTAATGATGCAGATATTTTACCAACCATATTAACAGATTTAACAATTACCCAGTATACAGGTAATCAAGTTACCACTTGGTCTGATGCTATAGAAAGTGTTGATCTATTTAATGGTTCAACTTGGATAGCAACTGGTGTGGTTTCGGCATCCCAAATACAATTTTCTGGATTGAGTGGAGCTGATGTAACTGTAGGTGATGATACACAAAGGACATTTTCTTTAAGATTATCACTTAAATGCCCTCTTGGTCCTGACGCCTTTGATGGTGAGGACTTTGTTTTCGGTATCACTAATGCCAATGTTAACTTTTCAGGTGCTGGCTCAGGCAAAAGTTCGTTTGCTACTCAATTTTCAACAAATGGACAGAATGTAATTGACGTTCTTGCAACTGAGTTAGTGTTTACTGTTCAACCATCTAATACTGGTTTAAACTCAACTATGACTGATGTTATTGTAACTGTAGCTGATATTTGTGGTAATCCAAATACAAATTTTACAGGTCCTGTTACTTTAACAAGTACAGGAACAATGACTGGTACGCCTACTGTTAATGCAGTAGCTGGTGTTGCAACGTTTACCAACATTATTGTTCATACTGCTATTGGTACTGGCTTTACACTTACTGCATCCGCAGGATTTGGAATTACCTCTCAAATCAGTACTCCTTTTGATATAACACCTGTAACTGTTTTAGACCCAGGAGATCTCGCTATTCTTGCTGTTAATACTAATTTAGGTAGTGGTCGAGATCAAATAGCCTTTGTTATTTTTAGAGACATTACGGCAGGTACACGTATTTATCTTACAGATAATGGTTACGAAAGAAGGTATGCTGGTGAATGGGGAGGTACAGAAGGTGTGATATCCATAACACGAAATGGTCCTGACTTAGATGCTGGAACAATAATCGTTATTGAATCCACGACTGCAAATGTTACTAATGGTAGCCATTTTGATGTTTACACTTGCGGCGGGATTGATACTAATTGGACTAAAGATGCTGTAAGCGGTGCTAGTGTTGGTGGTTTTAATTTAAATGCTAATGATGATGTTTGGATTATGCAAGGTGGTATTTGGTCTAATGACACAGCACAACATAGTACTTATACTGGAGGAAATGTACTTTATGGTTGGACAGAAAGTGGCTGGGATGCAGCTCCTGGAGGTCCTACTGGTAGCACAACAAGATCAACGATTTACCCTGGCTTAGAGTGTTTTAATACGGTGGCTCCAACTGGTCCTGGTTATGTGAAATTTAATGATCCCGATGTTGTTGATTTTTCATCAATAACCAATGCCAGATTAGATTGGATATCTTTAATAAATACTACAGCTAATTGGGATACTTATACAAGTAGTGCTGCTTATGTTGCAGGAGGCTATGACTATAAAGGAAATGTAACTTGCCCAGCTTTAACCATAGCAACAAACACTTATATTGATGGGAAATGGACAGGTAATGCTGATGAAAACTGGTTTAACTGTAGTAACTGGGATACTTTAGAAGTTCCGGACGAAACTGTTGATGTTATCGTATCTGATAATAGCTTTGACCACGGTGCTATAATTGACGCTACAAATCCTTTTGCGAGTAATTACGGTAGTGTAGCTAGAGCACATAATTTAACTATTGAAGGTGAGAAAGTTGAGATAGTAAATAGTGCAACCAGCAATATATTAGAAGTTCATGGTGATTTACTAATTGATGACCCTGTTGGTGTTAACGAAGGGTTTCTTGATATGAACACAGCTAATGCTGATGATAAAATTTTCCTTTATGGAAACTGGACAAATAATGTTGGTGCTTCAGGATTTGATGAGGGAAATGGTACTGTTGAATTTACAGGAACTACTGACCAAATAATTACTGGTGGAATACCAATACCTGCAATACCTGAAGAATTTTATAATGTTATTTTAAATAATGATTTTGATACGAATATATCAAATGACTTATACTTAAATGGAAACCTTACAATAAATGGTGGTAGAACTCTTACCGTCGCAGACGGAGGTTATGTTTATGTAAATTTTGATGTTACTAATTATGGGGATTTCAATATTAACAATAATGGTTCATTAGTACAAGGTGATGATTCTGGTACTAATATTGGAAATATTAGCATGGAGCGTATTGCATCTATTAGAAGACAAGATTATGTGTATTGGTCATCTCCTATTTCAAATTATACGGTTAATAATATTTCGCCTAGTACTCCAACAAATTTAATTTTTAGGTGGAATCCAACGATTGCTAATCCAGCTGGTGGTCAAGGAAATTGGGTTCCTGCAAATGGTGAAACTATGTTGGCTGGAGTTGGTTATATTTTAAGAGGGCCTAATGGAATGAGTACAACCATACATAACAACCATACAGCAACTTTTAATGGTGGCGTACCATTTAATGGTGTTGTTACCCGAACGGTTTCTCGAGGAAGTCTCTTAGGTATTGACGATAACTGGAATTTATTAGGAAATCCATATCCTTCAGCCATTGACGCCTATACTTTTTTAAATGACCCTACAAATTCTAACTTAGATGGTTTCGTGAATTTATGGACACATGGTACTTTACCTAATACAGGCATCGGAGATCCTTTTTATGATGATTTCTATTCAAATTATACTGCCGCAGACTACATAGCATATAATGGTATGGGAATGTCTAGTGGCATAGGAGATGTGTCTATAGGCGCAGGTCAAAGTTTTATGGTTAATGTTGCTGAAACTGCAGGTAATTATGCTGCCAATTCTTATACTGTAGAATTTAACAATAGTATGAGAGGTATTGGCCCTAACTACGATAATTCACAATTTTATAAAATAGCTTCAAAAAAATCTACAACTGAGCGAACTGGCTTTATTGGAGAACGACACAGAATATGGTTAGATTTAATTTCTGAAAGTCAAGGGACAAATAGAATTTTAGTTGGATATGCTGAAAACGCAACTATGGGTAGAGATAGACTCTATGATGCTATCGCTGATGTTCAAAATAGTCAAGGATTTTATTCTACAATAGATGGCTTAGGGTTTACTATTCAAGGAAGGGCTTTACCATTTTTACAAACTGATATTATTCCTTTAGGTGTACAATTAGTTGAGAGTGGGAGCTACCATATTGCTATTGGAGCAATTGATGGTTTATTTGAAACTGAAAACCAAGACATTTACTTAAAAGATAATGCCTTAGGTTTTACACATAACTTAACCGCTTCGCCATATAGTTTTTCTGCTGAAGCTGGTGTTATAAATGATCGTTTTGAGCTTGTATTTACGACTCAATCGTTATCTGTTGATGAATATGAACTTAATAACGCTTTAACGATTATAGAATTACAAGATGGTCGTGTAAAGTTTTCTGTATCAAATAACTTAGAGATTAAAAATGTGAAATTGTACGATACACTTGGTCGATTACTCTATGACCTAGAAGGTCATAGCAACACTGAAGTTTATAATTTATCACATTTAAGTCAGGCGACTTATATTGCTCAAGTCACCTTATCGAATGATGTGGTGGTGACCAAGAAAGCCGTTAAGCGAAACTAAATATATGAATTTACCTTATAATAAAAAGCCTTCTTAAAAAGAAGGCTTTTTATTTGCGTTAAGGATAGCAGTGGCATCCTTTTATGGAAGCTGAGGCACGAAGTTTACATAAAAGATATAACGAATAGCCTGACCAAGACTGGTCTTGGGAACGCCCTACTTTTACAAACTATGGCTTAAAGACACTATAAAATTGCGTCCTGGTGATGCTATACCTGAAGAATATGTTTTATAGCGCTGGTCTGTAATATTCTCTATATTAAGAGATAAAACCGTTTTTTTTAGGAGCTGTAATTGGGCTCTAATATTTAAAGTGTACCATGATGGCGAATAAGGATTTCCGTTACCATCTAAAGCATATATATAATCTTTTTCAGCTTCTGAAGGTGCTAAATCTAAAAAGGATAATTCGTTATTATAGACTGCAAAAGCATCTAGAGTTAAATTGTGAGATGACCATATAAGGTGTGTGTTTCCAAAGTTTGGCGCTATATGTCTTACTGGTACTTCAACTCCATTATCGTCTTCTGTTCCTCCTATAATATTATACTGAGATGTAAGTTTGAGTTTTTCAGAAAAATTAATTTTTACACCAGCTTCAAAACCATAAATCCATGCTTTAGATGCATTTTGAATTGCTTGCACTTGGCTTAGCTCTCCATCGTACATAATTTCACTTTCACCATTAATCGTATAATTTCTTCTTACTAAGGCGTTATCTAAATATGTGTAATAAGTACCTAGATCTAAAATTATAACATCAGAAAAATTAAGTTTTAAACCTAGTTCGCCACCATAAGCATATTCAGGTTTAAGGTTTTCGTTAGGCACTACAACAGCGCCAGGTTCGCTATCAAAAACCTTTCCGATGTCATCAATATTTGGAGCTCTAAAAGCTGTAGAGCCATTTAGTTTCCATTGTATTGTATTGTTAGGCGACCAACTTATTCCAGCTGTTCCTGTTAAAGCACCTGAGCTGTTTTTAGTATTATCGAAAGGTAAATTTAAGAAAACGTTATTGGCTTTAAAATCTGCTTTATAAGACACATAGTTATAACGTAGTCCTGATTGCAATACAAACTTGCTATTTGGTTTATATTTTAAACTTGTATATACTGCTGCAGATTGCCACGTTGCTTTATTAGGATATCTCGTTACAATGGCTTCGCGTTCCTGAGTTAATATATCTTTAGAATAGGCTTTAGAAAATACTTGATTAAAAATATATTCTGCGCCATAAAATAATTCGGTTTTAGCATTTAATTTTTTTTCAAAATCGGCATTGGCAGAATAGGCATCGACTTGTTCTTCATTATGGCTTTGGCTAGTTGATTGATAATTTCTGTTTACTCTGCTTTCTTTAAAGTTTTGATAAGCTGTCGTAAATTTAATCTTATCATACAAGTTAGAACTACTGCTTAATTTTGTTAATCCAACATTAGACATAAACCATTTTTGTGGACCGTAATACCACTCGGCTGAACGCAGTTGGTCGCCACGATATCTAATCAATCTATCATATCTTGGATAATCTGAAGTCGTAGAGTAGTATAATCCTAAATCAAAACTTAAATTATCATAAGGTTCAAAGCGTACTTTTTGCATAAAATTGATTTGATTATAGCCTGTAAATTTTTGAATCCGCGGATTACTGTTTTGTACAATATGGTCTTCTCCATTAGTTGTCACCACATATTCTGGTCTTAAATAATCATCTGGTCCATGCTTTCCCATTCTTAAATCATCGAAAGAAGTATAGCTAGCATTTGTAAAAAAAGCCCACTTTTTTAGGCCTATATTAAAATCTAAATGCCCTGTTTTTTCATGGTTTGCAGTTGCATATCTAACCGTCGCGTTAGCATTAAATTGAATAGAATCTGAGTAAGACAGTTTTGGTGATTTAGTGTAAAAACTCATAACACCTCCAATGGCATCACTCCCGTAAATAACAGATCCTGCACCAAGAGTAACCTCTGTGTTTTGAATTGAAAAAGGATCTATTGAGATGACATTTTGTAAATTCCCTCCTCTAAAAATAGCATTATTCATACGTACGCCATCAACAGTAATTAATAATCTGTTAGTAGAAAACCCTCTAATCATTGGACTTCCACCACCTAATTGGCTTTTTTGGATAAAAACCTGACCTGTTTGCTCTAAAAGATCTGCACTAGTTTGAGGGTTGGCCATTTGAATTTCTTTGGCCTTAATGTTTATAATTTTTTGAGGAATATCTCTTTTACTTTGTTCAAATCTTGAAGCAGACAGTACAACTTCATCTAAGCCTTGAGATTTTGGAACGAGTAATATTGATGTTTCTGGTTTTATTTTTGACTTTAGCTTTGAAGTTAATTTAAATGTGATGTGCTGAAAATAGATGCGTTCGGTTTGTGCAAAGCTATCTAAATTTGCTTCGCCTTCTATATTCGTCGTTGTGCTTAGTGTTTTAGTTTCATTATATACCGCAACTCCAGGAATGGCTTCGCCAGTAATTTGATTAATTACTTTTATTTTTTGTGCTGAAGCGATTGAAGTAGCAAAAATACAGCTAAGAATAACAATAATATACTTCATGTTAGGTGTTAAAAACTTGATTAAAAACTTCAAGTGATTTTGGTTTTTTAAAACTTCCCAAATGTAATTCAAAATAAAGCAATAACATATTTAAAAAAGCTTGTCTTTGACGTGAATTTATTTTTATTAAAGGCAAAGCATCAAATGTTGTGCCTAACAATTGTTTTAGTAGTGTTAAATTTTCACCAGAAATACTATATAAATCACTATATGTTTTTTCAAACTTACCATCTTTCAAATTAAAAAAAGACAAATCTATGTCTTTAATTTCTGGATAAAACCCAAGATGTTTTGTTAATTTTAATAAGAAAAGTAAATGAAAATTAGAATATTCATTATGCATATCTAGCCATTGAAAAGTGGTTTCTAAATACGAGTAAAGTAGTTCATTTTTTTCCTCCTCTTGAAGAGAAGTAGATAGTACTTCTGCTAAAAACATAGCTATCGTACTTTTATAAATCGTTGTGTGTAAACTGGAATAAATGAGATGAGGCTTTACGTCTTTAATATATTGTAAAGAGCGGTTGTCTTGGTAGTTAATTTCAAGTTGTAATTGTGATAGCATTTGAAAGTAAGCCGTTTTTACTTTCCCTTTTTTGTTTTTTAAAACTCCTTTTAATAAAAAACTAACTACACCTAATTGCTCTGTATAACATCTGACTATTAAATCATTATCACTATACTTTATTCTTGATAAAACAATAGCATTAGTTTTTGAAATCATTATCTCACTACCATTACTTTTAAAACTTTAGTTTCTAATGTTTCAAGGTCAGATAACATAACAAGATAAACTCCAGAGGCCACAATGTTATTAGATAAATTTTTTCCATTCCAAAAGGCAGTACCACCATCAATTTCTAAATTATAGCCTTTATATCTGGTATTTGTTCGTGTTTCAGCTTCTGCAACAAGGTTACCTTCAATGTCTGTTATTTTAATATTTACATTTTTAGCAATTCCTCTAATTTTAACTTTGTCTTGATCAATATTAAATTCAGGTCTTACAGGGTTTGGAAAAACATATGCTTCCTCTAGACTATCGGTTGGAGCAGAACCTCCAGGGTTAAATGACAATAACCCTTTATCTGTACCTATATATAAGGTGCCGTCGGAATCTTCTATGGCAATATCGATAATGTTATTTGAAGGTAAAGGTGAGTTATCACTAGTAAAATGAAAAATAGTTTGTTGACCATCTGGGGAAAAGTAAAAAAGTCCAGCGCCTATGGTTGCAATCCATTTATTATTAGAACCATCTACAGCTATACCAGAGATTATTTGTTGCGATAATAATTCTTTAGGAACGTCATCTTCTAAAATGACAATTTCATTGGCACTAAGAGATGGTGCGCTAAAAAAATTCGAAGTATTATACAGGACCCTTAATCCTTTAAATGTTCCAATCCAAAGTTGATTTCTATTATCCATTGCTATTGAAGTAACATACTGATTTGGCATGTTTTGTTCTTCACTATAGAGGCTTCTAATATCATTAATGGTTCCTCCACTTATTGATGTTCCGATAACACCATGCGCGTAAGACCCAATAAACATAGTGCCATCCTGAGCAAATGCAATGTCAGAAAAACCGAAACTTGCACCTGGAGAATCTATAACATCAGACAAATCATAATCTGTCCAAACGCCGTCATCAAATTTATTTAATGCTAAAGTAACCCGAGAATTTAAAACCCAAAGTGCTCCATCTTCATCATATTTACTAAACGGTGTTATGTGAAATGAGCCAGCAAAAGGTATAATTGTACTGTTGTCTTGGTTATAGATTGTAACTGGAAGTTCTAAATTGGTTTCTATTAATCCTGAATAGAAAGATGTCACAAATGTTTGATCTAGGTTAAAAGGGTTTACTGATACATCAGACAAATTCCAAGGTCTAGTAATCGTTGCCGCAATAGTATCATAAGGTGTGTTTATCCATTGCTCGTCTTTAAAATGGCTAATTCCAGTTTTCCTATTAGCGCCTGTTAACCCATAAGAAATAGAATGTCCTCCATAAACTACCCAAACTTGATTCGCATAGACTTCTATTGAAAACACTTCGTTTAATAATGGAGATTCTGGGTGAATCGAGTCATATTCTAAAGGGTTTGTAAATGAAGTTTTTAAAAGACCATAGCCTGGTTTTCCATCAACTAATTCTCCTGTAGTTCCAATAAACACGTCTTCGCTAGGTGTTACTGTACATGATGTAAAAATAGGATCATATTCCTCATTAACCGTAGCATTAAAAATTTGTAGCAAGGTGTTATTATAAATAAACACTTCTTTTTCTGTAGTAACAATTAGTTTATCATTGACATTTCTAATATCAACAGGAGGAAAATCATAAATTTGAAAAACGGAAAAGCTATCATCAACAATTTCATACAGTCTTCTATTAGATCTAATTGCAAATAATCTGTTTTCTATAGATTCGATACCACTCCAATTAGTTATATTACTAATGGTTTCCCATTGTTGGTAATCTATTAGATTTGGGTTAGCGACAAGCGCTTTTCTAACACCTGCATCGGAACTTACAGCGTAAAGTTCTTCATTAAAAATTGTAGTCCCTTTTACTTTTATTTGAGTCCCTAAATCACCTATAAAATAAGTGTCTCCAAATTCTAGATTGTTTAAATCATAAACCGATATTCCATAATCGGTAGAAATATAAACGACATCATTATACTCATTAAAATGATTTATTATTTTGTTTTCAGGAGATATGGTAGGTTTTTCAAAAATATCAATAATTGTTAGCACATCATCATCATCATCAAATACAATTTCCATTAATCCATTTTGGTAACCTATAATCAATAATTCATTATTTGAACTATAATGAATCGCAGAAATGGTTTCTCCAGAAAGTCCGTTAATAGTCGAAATTTTTTCAATTTCATTAGTATTCATATCATAAGTGAAAATAGCATTATCAGCTGCAGCATATATTTTTTCTTCACTTTGAGAAATATCGGCAATATCTAAATATGAAAAATAGCCTTCCCAATCATTAGAAAAATCTTGAGAAAACAAATTGCCAAAATTTAAAAAAAATAATAAAATGTAAACGTATTTATATGAATTCATTTTTAAGTTCTATAATCTAAAATATTATAACCAAAAATAGGTTTTTTTATTATACCTTTAACCATATTTAATGAAGATTAATGCTTTTTAGTAGCCCTTTTTTTTTATTTCTTTTTCTTCCGCTGGTTCTTCTAATTTATTTTTTATCTCCTAAAAAGTTAAAGAATTTTGTCCTGCTACTTTTTAGTTTAGGATTCTATACTTGGGGAGAAAAAGAGTTAGTTATTTTAATTTTATTATCTGCTTTTGTTGATTTTTTCGCAGGAATAATTATCTCTAAAGGGAAACGAAAGTTAGGCTTAACGCTTTCAATTTTATTTAATTTAGGCATTCTATTTTATTTCAAATACTCTAACTTCATTTTTACAAATTTATCCCAACTTTTAGAAGCTTACGATATTAGTTCTGCTAGTGCGCAATATTTTTCAAGCATAATTTTACCATTAGGAATTAGCTTTTATACCTTTCAAACTATGTCATACACTGTTGATGTTTATAGAGGACATGTAAAAGCTAATAGGAATTTTATTGATTTTGCCACTTATGTTACACTGTTTCCTCAATTAATAGCTGGCCCAATAGTGAGATATTCTGAAGTTGAGATTGAATTAAAAAACAGAGAAGTCACTATCAATAAATTTGCTGAAGGTGTAGAGCGCTTTATTATTGGGTTGACTAAAAAAGTCATTATTGCCAATAACTGTGCTTTTTTGGTTGATGGTATTTTTAGCTTACCTGTTGAAGATATTTCTCCATTAATTGGTTGGGTTGGTGTATTTGCCTTTGGTTTTCAAGTATATTTTGATTTTTCGGGATATTCAGATATGGCTATTGGTTTAGGTAAAATGTTTGGATTTAATTTTCCGCAAAATTTTAATTATCCATATATCGCAAAATCTATTCAAGAATTTTGGAGGCGTTGGCATATTACATTATCACGTTGGTTTAAGGATTATTTATACATCTCATTAGGAGGTAACCGAAAAGGCGTATTAAGAACTTATTTAAATCTTTTTGCAGTGTTCTTTTTAATGGGTTTATGGCATGGTGCTAGTTGGAATTATATACTCTGGGGTTGTTATCATGGCCTTTTCATAGTGATTGAAAAGTTAGGATTTAATAAAGTTTTAGAGTCTGTAAATTCTAAAATAAGTTTAATATACACTTTAGTTATTATTAATTTTTCATATCCTATTTTTAGATGCGATACACTTCCTGAAGCTTTTACATACATGAAAAACATGTTTAATTTTTCATCAACAACCAACTATGAGTATTTAAATTTTTATTTAAATAAGGAAATTATTATCACACTAATATTTGCTATAATATTAGCAACTCCTATTCATAAAAAAATAACAAACCATATAAAACACTTAAAAGATTTAAATAAAACTTCAACCTATAATTTATTTGTGAATTTAAAAATAGCGAGCTTATTTATCTTATTATTAGTCGATTATATTTATATTTCAAAAGGCGCTTATAACCCATTTGTATACTTTAAATTTTAATTAATGATATACACTAAAAAAAGATCAACCATTGTCATTATATTGTTTTTAGCTCTATTGCTAATTCCAAACCTTTTGATGTTTACAGATTTAGAAAAAAAGTCTCAGTTTGCCAATTTAACAACGTTCCCAGACCTTAAAAATGAAACTAAAAGAACTGCCTTTACTAAATTGAAAAAATACTATTTAGAACATTATGGTTTAAAATCTTCTTTCGTTGATTTTTATATAAATATCAAATCCAACATTCTTAATGAAGACCCTTTACCCAATAGAGTTGTAAAAGGGAGTGATGATTGGTATTTTTTAGGGAACCATCATAACAATGTTTTAAATAATACTTTTGGAATGCAAACCTACTCGAAAATAGATTTGCATATTATGAGGCAAAACCTTAAAAATCTAAATGATTATTTAACGCATTTAGGAGTGAGCTTCTACTTTGTAGTGGCTCCTAATAAAAGCACCATATATAAAGAGAACCTTCCATTTAACATACAGCAAAAACCTACACCTATCACACAGTTTTTAGCAACTATTAAACCTTCAGATCATATAAAATCTATTGACTTAAGGAGCACGTTACGTGATAAAAAGGAGCAAAACCAATTGTATATTAAAACAGATACTCATTGGAATAGCCATGGTGCTTATTTTGCTTATGAACATATTATGAAGCAGGTGATTAAAGATTATAATCAATTATCTATTATTCCGCTTTCTTATTTTGAGATAAAGAAAGATACCTTTCAAGGCGATATTACTAGAATGATTAACAATTATAACAAAGAAACAATTATAAATTATAATAAACCTGCGAATTCTTCTGTTGAAACCATAGTAAATTCAAATGATTATCACGCTTATAAAAACATAAATAAAGATTTAAAACTTCTTATGTATAGAGACTCTTTTGGTTTTGAATTATTTCCTTTTTTAAACGAGACTTTTAATGAGGTCGTTTATGTAAAATATAATAAGAATATAAGCCAAATAAAGATTGAAAATGAAAATCCTGACATCTTCATTTTAGAAGTCTCAGAACGCAATTTTGATGTTTTATTAAAAGAATTAAGGCTCGCAAAATAGCAAGCCTTAACTTTTAATTATATTTTATTTAATATCTATACGACACCTTGAGCTAACATTGCATCTGCTACTTTTACAAACCCAGCAATGTTTGCACCTTTTACATAATCAATGTATCCATCTTCTTCCTTGCCATAAGTCACACAAGATTCGTGAATATCGTTCATGATTTGATTTAACTTAGCATCAACTTCTTCACGTGTCCAATTGAAACGTAATGAATTTTGACTCATCTCTAATCCTGAAGTTGCAACACCTCCTGCATTTGATGCTTTTCCAGGAGAAAATAACACTTTTGCCTTTTGCAATGCTTCAATAGCTTCTGGGGTTGTAGGCATGTTAGCGCCTTCAGCTACAGCAATCACGTTATTATTTATTAATGAATGTGCTTCATCTACATTAAGTTCATTTTGTGTTGCACATGGTAAAGCAATATCACAATTAACACTCCAAGGTCTTTCGCCTTTATGGAATGTTGCTGAAGCATACTTGTCAACATATTCATTTATTCTTCCTCTTTTTACATTTTTAAGCTCCATAATAAATGCTAATTTTTCAGCATTTATACCATCAGCATCGTGGATATAACCTGATGAATCAGACATCGTTACTACTTTTCCACCTAATTCAGTTGCTTTTTCACATGCATATTGTGCCACATTTCCTGAACCAGAGATAACGACTGTTTTTCCATTAAAAGAATCTCCTCTAGTTGCTAGCATATTTTTAGCGAAATACACACAACCATATCCTGTAGCTTCTGGACGAATTAAAGACCCTCCATAGGTGATTCCTTTACCTGTTAAAACACCAGTAAATTCATTACGTAACCTTTTGTATTGCC
Source organism: Lacinutrix iliipiscaria (assembly GCF_042686125.1). NCBI lineage: Bacteria > Pseudomonadati > Bacteroidota > Flavobacteriia > Flavobacteriales > Flavobacteriaceae > Lacinutrix > Lacinutrix iliipiscaria. Next base: position 728,499 of record NZ_JBHUOV010000001.1, on the reverse strand, counting down.
CAAACATATAGCCTATTTCACGGCCTCCAACACCAATATCACCAGCAGGAACATCTGTATTTGCACCAATATGACGAAATAATTCAGTCATAAAAGATTGACAGAAGCGCATTACCTCATTGTCACTTTTCCCTTTAGGGTTAAAATCACTTCCTCCTTTTCCTCCACCCATTGGTAGTGTTGTTAATGAATTTTTAAAGACTTGTTCAAAACCTAGAAACTTTAAAATACTCAAGTTTACTGATGGATGGAACCTTAACCCTCCTTTATATGGACCGATAGCAGAATTAAATTCGACTCTAAAAGCTCTATTTACTTGAGTATTCCCTTGATCATCAATCCAAGGCACTCTAAAAATAATAGTACGCTCAGGTTCAACCATACGCTCTAATAGCATTTTATTTTGATATTGAGGGTTTTTCTCAATAAATGGAATTACAGTTTCAGCAACCTCATGAACAGCTTGCATAAATTCTGGTTCGTGATTGTTTTTTTCTTTAACTAAATCTAAAAAAGCTTCTATTTTATTTTTCATTTGAAAAGTATTATACAACAAATTTTTAATAGGCAAATATACATTATCTTTAAAAAAGAATTACTTTTTTTTTGCTTTTAGCAATAGAGATTGAATAATATTTATTAAACTTATCTGTTATTAATAATAAGTAGAGTAATTACCTTTTAACAAATATATTTTCTGTTCTATTCTGTTTTTATATATTTGTTTTTATTAATTTGCTCTAATTTTGAAAAACATACCATGTTCAATTTGAAACAATTAACCATTTTTTTCTTCCTAGCTATTGGGACTCATACGGCTTTTTCTCAACTTGGAATTTCGCATGAAGTAGGTGTTATCGTTGGTCCTGTACAGTTCAGATCAGATTTTGGAGTACGAAATAGCGGAGAAACAAACTTTGGTAATACAGGAATTGGTATAGGATTAATTCATTATATTAATTTTGCATATAGAGCAGATTGTAACTGTTATTCTACAGATACTTTCTTTAATGACCACTTTAAATTACGTAGTGAACTCTCTTATAATAAAACTAAGTTAGATCACTTTGGTGAATTCGTAGTTCCCGACAACAGATTAAGAGCTCATAAAGGTGAAGCTAACAACCTTGATATTGGTATGCAGTTAGAATACTTTCCTTTAAGTATTAGATCATTTCAAGGATTTGCATACAGAGTTGCTCCATTTATTAGTTTAGGTGCACATTATACCTCATTTACACCAAAAGCAAGTACAACTTGGGGAGATCAAAGTATTCAAAATCCAGGTAATTTTTATTATGCGTGGAATGATGAGGCTGTAAACCCTGCTTCTGGAAGTTCTTGGTCAACTGTAGCTAGTATTGGTGCACGTTATAAATTAACCGTTTTATCTGATTTAATGATAGATTTAAGATGGCAATATTACTTTAGCGACTGGATTGATGGTCTAAACCATAACCTGAGTTATAACAAACATAATGATTGGTTAGTCTGGTTAAATTTTGGCTACATCTATTATCTAGATTAAAACAATAACAATAAGATACAAAAAAGCTCAAGTTTTAACTTGAGCTTTTTTGTATCTAGTAGATTTTATATACTACCCTAAGGCTTGTTTTAAATCCGCAATTAAATCATCTTTATCTTCTATACCAACGCTTAAACGAATAAGAGAATCGACAACACCTGTTTTTTCTCGTTCTTCTTTTGGAATACTTGCATGAGTCATACTCGCTGGATGTCCAGAAAGCGATTCTACACCTCCAAGAGATTCTGCTAAAGTGAAGACTTTTAGGTTTTCTACAACTTTAATGGCTTCATCATAATTGTTCCCTTTTGTTGTAAACGAAATCATGCCTCCAAAATCATTCATCTGTGCTTTAGCGATTTCATGATTAGGGTGACTTTCAAAACCAGGCCAATATACTTTTTCTATTTTTGGATGAGATAAAAGATACTCAGCAACAGCTTTACCATTTTCACAATGACGTTGCATTCTCACATGTAAAGTTTTTATTCCACGTAATACTAAAAAGCTATCCTGTGGTCCGCAAACAGCTCCACTAGCATTCTGAATAAAGTATAATTTATCTGCTAAATCTTTATCTTTAACAACTAAAGCTCCCATAACCACATCACTATGTCCGCCTAAGTACTTCGTTGCAGAGTGCATTACAATATCTGCACCTAAATCTAATGGTTGTTGTAAATAAGGTGTCGCAAAAGTATTATCAACAGCTAGCAGCACGTTGTGTTTTTTAGCAATAGCTGCTGTAGTTTTAATATCAATAATATTCATCATTGGGTTAGTTGGTGTTTCAACCCAAATTAATTTAGTATTGGCATTCACATAGCTTTCAATATTAGAAGCGTTCTGCATACCTATAAAATGAAATTTAATCCCAAAGTCTTCAAATATTTTTGTGAATAATCGATAAGTTCCTCCATACAAATCATTGGTTGATATCACCTCATCTCCAGGTTTTAAAAGTTTCACTACAGCATCAATAGCAGCAAGGCCAGACCCAAATGCTAAACCGAAATTGCCATTTTCAATACTTGCAAAAGCATTTTCTAGAGCATTTCTAGTCGGATTATGTGTTCTAGAGTATTCATAGCCTTTATGTCCTCCTGGTGTGCTCTGCGCATATGTTGACGTTTGGTATATAGGAGGCATTACTGAACCATAAGCAGGATCATGCTGTTGACCTCCATGAATTGTTTTCGTGTTAAATTTCATATTTATCATTTATTTATAACAAAAATAACTTTTAATTCGTTGTATTCAAACGGAAACAATATCTTTAATCTATGTTTAACTTTTAACCCTTTTTTCTGTTGAAATTAATTCGTTTACTTATTTGTCTGGTACTTGTTTCTTCTTGTAAAAAAGAAACCCGTTCTCTTCAGTTTTCAGAAATTAATATTTTAAAAAGTACTGCTACTATTGTTGAAATAAACATCCCTAAAGCACAAGGTGAATCACAAGTATCAAAAACTATCAATGCAACACTTAATGATTTTGTGTGTAGTGCATTACATCTAGATGCTTCAAGAGAAAAACAAACAACTTTAGATTCAAGTATTGAAGATTTTAACGCATCTTTCTCTAATTTTAATACTTTAATTTCTACAGAATTAGAAGGCGAATTGCCTGTTTGGGAAGCTTTGATTGAAGGAGAGTTAATCTATAACAATGAAAACATTGCCTGTGTAGCAATGAATTCTAGCATAAATACTGGCGCGGCTAATAGTGCCATGGTTTTTCAATTTTTTAACTTCAATCCAAAAACAGGAGCACTTTATTCTACAGAAGACTTAGTAAATGATATCTCAGGTTTTACAGATTTAGTAAAAAAGTATTACAACAAAGAGGTTCGCTCTTCCTTTATTGATGCTGAAGCACTTTTAAATAACGACACCTTTAAATTACCCAAAACTTTAGGCTTTAGTGATGAAGGCGTTATTATCTTATATGATAATTTTGAGATTAATACTTTTGAAAAAGAAATAATAGAATTTGCAATTCCTTTTGAAGTTGCAAATGAATACCTCAACATCTAGTTTATAAATACAACCACGTTTTCTGTTTTTAATTTAATGCTAAAAAAATTATTTGAAGATTATTCTTTTAGCAAAAAACAATTATTTCCCAATTAAATGGACGTAATTTGTAGCGTAAACGTTTCAATATGCAAAAAGTATACTACCTAAAAACATGTAGCACATGTAGCCGTATTTTAAAGGAATTAAATCTACCTTCTAGTTTTGTATTACAAGATATTAAGACTGAAGAAATTACTGTAAAGCAACTTGAACAAATGAAAAGTTTATCTGGAAGTTATGAAGCCCTTTTTAGTAAACGCTCTCAGTTGTACAAGAAAATGGACTTGAAAAATCAAGTGTTAACTGAAAAAGATTACAAACATTATATTTTACATCATTATACATTTTTAAGTCGTCCTGTTTTTATTATTAACAATTCTATTTTTATAGGAAATTCAAAAGCAAATGTTGACGCTGTAAAACAAGCCTTAAATGAATAGTAGAACTTTTGCTTTACTTGCCGTTTTTTTAGTGCAGTTACTCTATGGCTTAAACTATACCTTTGCTAAGTTTGTAATGAATGGCGGTTATATAAAACCCTTTGGCTTAGTGCTTTTACGCATTTTAGGAGCGACTATACTATTCTGGATCTTAGATGCTTTTATGCCTAAAGAAAAAATTGATAAAAAAGATTTTAAAACCTTTTTTTTAGCGGCAGTTTTTGGCGTTGTAACCAACATGTTGCTGTTTTTAAAAGGTCTAGAACTTACAACGCCTATACATGCTTCTGTAATAATGATTACGACGCCTATTATTATCCTCGTGTTTTCTGCTATTTTTTTAAAAGAAAAAATTACAGGATTAAAAATTGCAGGTATATTATTGGGTTTTGCTGGAGCAATACTACTTTCGGTTTATGGCAAATCATCACGAGAAGGAGATGATGTGCTGTTAGGAAATATAATGGTTTTTATAAATGCTGTTTCTTATAGCCTCTATATCATAATCATTAAGAAATTAACCGAAAAATATCATCCCTTTACCTTTATAAAATGGTTGTTTTTGTTTGGGTTTTTTATGGTTATTCCTTTTGCTTATTCAGATATACAAGACATAAAACTAGAAAGTTTTACTCCATATGTTTATTTTTCTATAGCATTTATAGTCATTGGTGCAACGTTTTTTACCTATTTGCTAAACCCTTTGGCTTTAAAAAAATTAAAAGCATCAACCGTAGGTACTTTTATTTATTTACAACCAGTCATTGCAGGTGTTTTTGCTTTAGTTATGGGAGTAGATACTATTAATACTATAAAAATAGTGGCCATGTTACTTATATTTTCAGGAGTGTATTTAGTGAGTAAAACACCTCAATTAAAGAACTAAATTTTTAGGTGTTTTCCCTTTTTCTCTAGTGTCTTCTTTCGTTAAAACTTTATAACCTTCAGCTTTTGGAAATGCTTCTGCTATTACTAATAACGCTTTAGGTAATACCGTTAATTTACGCGCTTTAAAATCAATCCAAGCTCCAAGCATTTCGCAATGCGCTATGTTTTCTCCTTTAGAGTTATAGAAGTTATGATCAAATTTAAAAAACATACCATCTTCGCTTAAACCTGAAACCTCTAAACTCACTGTAATTGGCTGCCCTAAAAAGGCTTCTTTAAAATAATACATGTGTTCATAAAAAACAACAGGACTAATATTATACTCTCGAAGCGATTTCATACTAAACCCTTTCTCGATAAAGAAGGCCATCCTTGTATGGCTCATAAAATTAGTATAAGCACTATTAGCTAAATGAGCATTAGCATCTACATCACTCCAGCGAATTTCAAATTGTTTTGTGTACATCTTGTAAATTTTAGAACTACAAATCTACAAATCTACAAAATATATTATGCGCGCATAATATAAAATACTATTTTCTAAACCTTTAGTTTTAGTTACCTTTGTACTTCTAAAAACTATTTTATGATTCATTCTATGACAGGTTATGGTAAATCTGTATTACAGTTACCAACTAAAAAAATTACAATAGAAATTAAGTCACTTAACAGTAAAAACCTGGATTTGAATGCGAGAATGCCTTCTATTTATAGAGGTAAAGAGTTGAGCTTACGAAAACTTATTGGAAAACAATTAGAGAGAGGCAAAATAGATTTTTCTATTTATGTTGAAATGACTGGTGAAGACACAACAACACAACTCAATAAGCCAGTAGTAAAGCAATATATCAAACAACTTCGAGAAGTTGTAAATGGGGATGAAACTGAACTTTTAAAAATGGCTGTTCGCTTTCCTGATGCTTTAAATACTGAACGAGATGATATTGACGATGATGAATGGAAGACGATTTTAAATGAAATAAAATCGGCATTAAGTAAAATTGATACTTACCGATTAGACGAAGGAAAAGTCCTTGAATCTGATTTTAGAAACCGAATCGATTCTATAGATCAATTACTTGAACAAGTTATTACTATGGATCCTGAGCGTATTGAAGGTGTACGTGAGCGTTTGCGCAAAGGTATTGACGAATTAAAAGAAAAAGTAGATGAAAATCGTTTTGAGCAAGAACTCATCTATTACATAGAGAAGTTTGATATCACAGAAGAAAAAGTGCGCTTAAAAAACCATTTAGAGTATTTTATTTCTGCTTTAGATTCTAAAGATTCTAATGGAAAAAAGTTAGGGTTTATCTCTCAAGAAATTGGGCGCGAGATTAACACCATTGGCTCTAAAAGCAACTATGCTCCAATGCAGAAATTAGTAGTTCAAATGAAAGATGAACTAGAAAAAATAAAGGAACAATTATTAAACGTTTTATAGTCAATAATAAGTCTTTAAAAACTATTCACAAAAAACAATCTAGTGACTAAACAAAACAAAAATAACGGAAAATTAATTGTTTTTTCTGCACCTTCAGGTTCTGGCAAAACGACTATTGTAAGGCATTTATTAAAGCAAGAAATACTTAATTTAGAGTTCTCTATCTCAGCAACATCAAGAGAAAAACGTGGTGAAGAAATTGATGGTAAAGACTACTATTTTTTATCTATTGAAGCTTTTAAAAATAAAATTAAAAAGGATGAATTTCTAGAATGGGAGGAAGTTTATCGCGATAATTTTTATGGCACTTTAAAAACTGAAGTTGAACGCATCTGGAAGCTAGGGAAACATGTTATTTTTGATATTGACGTGTCTGGTGGTTTACGTATTAAACGAAAATTTCCAGAAGAAACACTAGCAGTGTTTGTAAAACCACCTAGTATTGATGAATTAAAAATTCGTTTAAAGAAGCGTAAAACTGAAACTCCAGGTAAAATAAACATGCGCATTGCAAAAGCTTCGGCTGAATTAGCCACAGCACCTTTATTTGATGTGGTTATTGAAAATGACAATTTAGATAAGGCATTAAAAGAAGCTGAAACATTAGTTGATGCTTTTGTAAACCCTAAAAAAAAAGAAGCTTAAAAATGAAAGTTGGATTGTATTTTGGCTCCTTTAATCCTATTCATATTGGTCATTTAGTGATTGCTAATCACATGGCAGAGTATAGTGATTTGGATCAAATATGGTTTGTGGTCACACCTCACAATCCGTTTAAAAAGAAAAGCTCATTGCTAGAAGACTATCAACGCTTAGAAATGGTGTATCGTGCTACCAAAGATTATGATACACTTCAACCTAGTGCTATTGAATTTAAATTACCGCAACCTAATTACACGATAAACACCCTCACTTATTTACAAGAAAAGCATCCTGATTATGCGTTTAGCTTGATTATGGGAGAAGATAATTTGAAGAGTTTTCATAAATGGAAAAACTATGAATTGATTTTACAAAATCATGAGCTTTATGTGTATCCACGATTATCTGAAGGTAAAATAAATACACCATTTGATGCTCATAAAAAGATTCATCATGTTGATGCTCCAATTATGCAATTGTCTTCTACTTTTATAAGAAAAGCAATAAAAGAAGGTAAGAATATTAAACCAATGCTACCTGAGTATGTTTGGGAATATTTGGATGAAATGAATTTTTATAAGTAACTTTTACTGTTATAATGTCAAAATATTGACCAACTTAATAAATCTTTAATATCTTATTTTTACAAATAAAAAAAATCAATAATATAATTAAAGATATGAGCTAAGAGTTTGTTTCTAATATTTTTTTATTTAAACTGTTTTCGTGAACCAACTACATAATTTATTATGAAAAATATAATTACTTTTCTTATTCTTACCGCTTTTATGTTTTCATGTAATTATAAGCCTGTTTTAAAATTTGATTTTGATAAAGATTTAAATCAGCCTCATATAAAAAAATTATTATCTCATAAGCTAATTGAGTTAAATGAAAATGAAGGAATAAATAATTCGAATGCCATTAAAGTTTCATATGTAGGTTATGAAAAGGGAAGCAGAATAGTTGCCCGTATTTTTGAATTACCTGAAGGCCTAGAGGAAGCCACCTTAAATTTTTCGGTTAAATTCTCAAAAGATTTTAAGTTTGTAAAGAGTGGTAAAATTCATGGGTTAATACCTAATAATAAAATTGTTGGTGGCAAAAAAATGCAAGATGATGGTTGGAGTGTAAGAGCTACATTTAAAGAAAAAGGAGAAATTGCATCCTATATCTATTATCAAAACAAGCCTAATAAATGGGGAGACGGTATAACTTCATCTAATACGGTTTTTACTCGAGGAGAATATAATGATGTTGCAATTTATGTTAAACTAAACAAGCCTGTTAATTCTAAAAATGGTCGTTGTGAAATATGGGTAGATGGGATACTACAAGTATCTCAAGAATTAATTCAATATAGAAGTGCTGCAGAAGATAGTTCGTTAATAACACATTTTTATTTTGACACATTTCATGGAGGTCATACCCCTGATTATTCTCCAAAAAATGAAAAAGGAGAATATACTACTGAATATGCATGGTTTGATAATTTTGAAATATATAAGGGAAAATATATTAAAGCTTTGAAACAATAAAATAGTTGCCCAAAGTATAAAAATAAAAAGGCTGCCTTAAAAGACAGCCTTTTCAAATTACATAAGTAGTTTCTATTAGTCTAAAGCAGGTATGCGTAATACTTGTCCTGGATAAATTTTATCTGGATCTGTAAGCATTGGTTTATTCGCTTCAAAAATGACAGGGTATTTCATTGCATTGCCGTAAAATGTTTTTGCAATTTTACCTAAAGTGTCACCACTTACAACAGTATGAAATTGTGCTTCAGGCTCAACGTGCTCTACAGTCATTTGATCATCTACAGTAGCAATTCCTTCGCTATTACCAACAACTAATATAACTTTTTCTCTAGTGGCTTGGTCGTAAGCCATTCCAGAAATAGTAGCTGCATCATCGTCAATAAATATGTTTAAACCTTCTACTTGTAATTGTAAATCTGCAACTGTAGTTTCTAATCTACGAGCTACTAATGCTTCTTCTTTAAGCTCTTCTGCGCTAGCTTCTGCTGCTTTCTCGGCATCGGTTTTTCCGATTCCGAAAATCTTTGCTCCTGCGTTTTTAATAAATGAAAATAATCCCATGTGTGTTTGTTGTTTTAAGGGTTAATGTTATGTCTTTGTAAATTTCAATAAAAATATACTGAAATCCAATTAATGTTAACAATTAGTGTACCAAAGTTAGCTATACTTATTTAGACACAATTCCTTTTAAAAAGTCACATGTTTTTATAAAAAAACTGCTTAAAGATTTCTCCTTAAACAGTTTTTTAATTAACTAACCAACCAAAGTTTTTATAATGTGCGCGTACTTGTACGCGTATTTTCTTTTTTAGCAGAACGTTGAACACGTTTTTTATCTGCACTCGTTTTAGATTTATCTATAGTTGTTCCCGTTTTTAAATACTGAATGTAACCTCTTCCTTTAAATTCGTATAAAGTTCCTGACGCATTGTGAAACAATTCTATCGTGTTGTCATTTATAACGCTTAATTCAAAAAATTCATTGTCAAAGTAATCATAATCTAATGTTAAAGTTTTTTGGTACATGTTTCCGCTTACATCTCCAATACCATAAACACCTGTGTAATCCCAATACAAATAGTCTGGGTGAGTTCCTATTAGGTCTTGTGAGCTTCTAAAGGTATCGCCTGTTCCGCCAGCTAAAAACTGTAAAAAGTTTTCATTATCAAATTCATTTAAAGCACCATAGTCACTCGTGTATGTTTTTTCCCAAGCTTCATATTCTTGCATGAAATAATGAATATTATCATAAAACACGTAATCATAATCGAAAGTTGAGCGTTGGAAACCATGTAAAAAGTAGGATGTATTATTATAAGGGTTATACAATTCTATAGTATTATAATCTATTTGATAGACATCAAAAGTTTCATAACCGTCAATATCATGGCTTACATCTAATATCATATCATAAGCATCATAATATCCAACTGAGATTCCAAAACCTCCTCCTTGACTCCCAATTCCGACAAGGTTATTGTTGGCGTATAAAACACCTCCTCTAAATGAAACAGTAAATGCCGTTTGTAAAAAACGTGTTTCGCCATAACCAATAGTTTGATTAATATCGACATACCATAATTCATAAGACCCTAATAATTGATTTAATGAAATTGTTGGTGTTGGTTCATTATAGTCTACAATAACATCTTCATGATAACATGAGGTAAATAATAATGCTACTAAAGCAAATCCTGAAAGTAATTTTGTCGTTTTCATAATCTTCCGTTTTATTGATTAATACTTTTAAACATTCAAAACACATGCCAAAAACACATTTGCTTGATTTTCAGATATTTAATATGATTTATATTTTATGTATTTTTGATATTCTATTTAGAATTGATTTATGAACAAACCGTTAAAATATGCTGTTTTTGGAAGTGGAAGTTGGGCAACTGCTATAGTAAAAATGTTATGTGAAAATCAGCAAGAAGTGGGTTGGTATATGCGAAGCGTTTATATTAAAGAGCACTTAATAAAAGAGCAGCATAACCCAAGCTATTTAAGCTCTGTAGAATTTCATTTAGAACAGCTCAAACTTAGCAACGATATAAATGAAATGGCGGCTTATGCAGATGTGCTTATTTTTGTAATCCCATCTGCTTTTATCCATGCTGAGTTAGAAAAACTCACTACAAATATTAACGATAAAATTATTGTTTCGGCAGTGAAAGGTATTATTCCTGAGACTGGATTATTAGTTGGTGAGCATTTTCATGATAATTATAAAATTCCTTTTGAAAACATTGCTGTCATTGCTGGACCTTGTCATGCTGAAGAAGTCGCTTTAGAACGCTTGTCTTATCTTACCATTTCGTGTGCAGATGCCGAAAAAGCGCAAGCCATTGCTGATGCCTTATCGAGCGATTATATCCGAACGAAAATAAGCGATGATATTATTGGAACTGAATATGCTGTAATGCTTAAAAACATTTATGCGATTGCTGCTGGAATTGCTCACGGTTTGGGTTATGGTGACAACTTTCAGAGTGTGCTTATGAGTAATGCCATTCGTGAAATGAAACGCTTTATAAAAAAAATGCACAAGATGAAGCGCAATATTAATAACTCAGCCTATTTAGGTGATTTATTAGTTACGGGCTATTCTGTTTTTTCTAGAAACAGGATGTTTGGAAATATGATTGGTAAAGGCTATACTGTTAAATCTGCGCAAATGGAAATGAATATGGTTGCTGAAGGTTATTATGCAACAAAATCAGCACATTTACTCAACGAAAAAAACAAAAAGAAAACACGTTTGCCTATTATAAATGCAGTTTATGATATTTTGTATGAAGGTAAAGACGCTAAAAAAGTGTTTAAAAAATTAACCGAGAATTTAGATTAATATTTAGTAAATAACCACCATCATTAATGTTTTTTAACTCAAAGAAACAAGGTAGAATTTTCATCAGTTATAGGCGATCTGATACGCAAGGCTATGCTGGACGATTATCTGATTCTTTGGGTGATTATTTTGGAGAAAATAGAGTGTTTCGCGACATTGAAGATATTAAAGGTGGTTCGGAATATGCTAAAGATATAGAAAGTCAAGTCAGTACTGCTGATGCCGTTATTGTGCTGATTGGCCCTCAGTGGCTAACAACTGCTGATTCTGATGGTAATAGACGAATTGACAATCCAAATGATTGGGTCGCTCAAGAAATTGTTATGGCAATGGAGCATGGTATTCGTATTTTTCCAGTATTAATTGAAGGCACAGTACTTCCTAGAGCAGAAGAATTACCTGAAAAATTAGCACCTATTTTGAATTATAATGCCATTACTATTTCTGATAGTAAATGGGACGCTGATATTTTAGCATTAGGAAAAATTATTTCGTTTGACATTCCTACAACTAATGAAAGAATATTATTTTGGGTTCAAGCGCTAATCTATAGTTTACTTAGTATTTCTCTAATTATTTCTGCTGCAACTGTAGCAAAGTCGGCAATAAATATACCTAGTGATTATGATCCTGAAGTCTATAAATTAATTGCTCGACCTATTGCAGCGATTCCTTTTTATGTGATAATAAGTGCTTTAATTATCTTATCTCTCATTTTGCGCTTAATCGCAAAAGAAAAGCAAAAATATATTATTTACAGTATCGTTACTGGAGTTGTTGGTTCTGCTTTTTTCTTTTTTGGATTTGTTTTTATTAGAGAACAAAGCACGATAATGGAACAATCTATGTTTATCTTTTTTGGTTCTGTTTTAGTTTCCACATTAATGTTACTCTTTTTAGGATTGTCGGGTTTTAAGCCTAAATAAGATTAAAAACACTAATTTATTTAACCAAAACACCTTTAGCGTCCATTAATGGAATCGTTTGCAAGGCTTTAAGATTAATTGTATTTTTTCTAAAGAGATATGTTTTATCAAACATGTTGTTGCCTTCAAAAAAAGTAACTTTAAAGGTGTTGTTTAGTGCAAATAATTCTTCTTGCATTAATTCGATTTTCGCATAACTCTTTTTAGGAAGACGTTCTAGTTTTTTTCTAAATGTTGACGTTATTTTATCTTGAGAATATCCACTAGTCACAATAAGCACCATGTCTAAATCGACTGCTTTATCGTTAATAATATATGCATTCCAATCTTGAGTTTTATAGATGTCGTTATATTCTTTAACAATCGCAATATAAACACCTTCTACTTTAGGGATTTTAATATCTTTTTTCAAAACTATAAGGCCGACTTAAATTGCTCTAAGAAACGGACATCGTTTTCGCTTAATAAGCGAATATCACTAATTTGATTAAGCAGCATTGCTATTCGATCTATTCCCATTCCAAAAGCAAATCCTGAGTATTCAGAAGCATCTATACCACAGTTTTCTAATACGTTTGGATCGACCATACCACAACCCATAATTTCTAACCAACCTGTACCTTTAGTGATTCGGTAATCTGTTTCGGTTTCTAATCCCCAATACACATCAACTTCAGCGCTTGGCTCGGTAAATGGAAAATAGGAAGGACGTAAACGAATTTTACTTTTCCCAAACATTTCTGTAGTAAAATATTGTAGTGTTTGTTTTAAATCGGCAAAACTCACGTCTTTGTCAATATATAATCCTTCTACTTGATGAAAAAAACAATGCGCTCTTGAAGAAATAGCTTCGTTTCTATATACACGTCCTGGTGAAATTGTACGTATTGGAGGCTGGTTATTTTCCATATAACGAACTTGTACAGAACTGGTATGTGTTCGCAATAAAATATCTGGATTTGTTTGAATAAAGAACGTGTCTTGCATATCACGTGCAGGATGATATTCTGGTAAATTTAATGCGGTAAAATTATGCCAATCATCTTCAATTTCTGGGCCTTCACTAACATTAAAACCAATGCGCGAAAAAATATCTGTTATTTGATTTTTAACGATTGATATTGGATGTCGAGCACCTATTTCGATTGGTTCGCTTGGACGCGATAAGTCGCCATAAACACCTTTTGCTTCCTCTTGATTTTCAAAGGCTTCTTTTAAGGCGTTGACTTTATTTTCGGCTGTGTTCTTGAGCTGATTAATGATTTGACCAAACTCTTTCTTCTGATCATTAGCCACATTTTTTAGTTCGCCATAGAACTCTTTTAGTAAGCCTTTAGATCCTAAATATTTTATACGAAATGCCTCAACCTCTTCCTTAGATTGTGCTTTAAAATTATCTGCTTCAGCGATAAGCTCTTTTATCTTGTCTATCATGATGTCCTTAAAATGATTGCAAATTTACTATTTTTTACGTGAATTGCGTTAGCGATTGTAATGGAAATCCTTTTTATTAAGATTCTTGCAAGGCAAGATATCTTATTATAAAAAGATTGTATTGGAAAGCGCGACCCTTTGGGTAACGCCCAAAAACTAATCGATATATTCTGTTTCTACAAAATAGCTAACAATGGCTTCTTTCATTAAAATACTTTGCTCTCCTGGTTTTAAATTTGGCAACTCTTCTTTTGCAATATAATGTGGCCAACCATCTTCATCTACAAAGTCAAATTCATAGTATCCATAAGGCATAAGGAGTTTACAAATCGCGATATGCATGAGGTCTAACTTATGATCTTTCTTAAATTTTCGGTCTAACTGACCAAGTTCTTGCAGACCTATGAGGTAAATAATAGCATCTAAATCTAGTGTGTCGCCATCTGCAAATTGATCGGATAGTTTTTTAACTACCAGATTCCAACGTTCTTTTAATTCTTGATCTCTTGACATTAAATTAGGATAAATTATTTTTGGGTTCTTGATAAATCATGGAACTGAACTCAACATAAGTATACAATAAATACCTGCGAATATTAGTTTCATTAATTTAAAGTTGCAAAGTTAACTTATATTTACAGAAATATTATTACACATGAGTATTTTAGATATTATTTTAAGTGTCTTCCTCCTTTTTGGTTTGGTTCGTGGTTTTATGAAAGGTCTTTTTGTTGAAGTTGCTTCGCTTGTCGCTTTAGTAGCTGGTGTTTATGGCGCAATTCATTTTAGTAATTTTGCGGCAGAAATTTTAGAAAGTAAAGTAAGCTGGGAAGAAGATTACATAAATATTGTAGCCTTTGCAATTACTTTTGTTGTGATTATTTTGGTGATTTCTTTAGCTGGAAAAGCCTTAACAAAGCTTGCTGATTTTGCCGCTTTAGGTATTATTAATAAATTTTTAGGTGGTGTTTTTGGCGCTTTAAAAATAGGGTTAATTTTAAGCATTATCCTAGTTGTTTTTAGTCGAATGAACAGCACGATTCCTTTTGTAGGCGAAGACGATTTAAAGGATTCTATATTGTATGAACCTGTAAAATCTTTAGCTCCAATGATTTTTCCTAGTATTATTAAAGCCGAAGACAATTCTGAGGATTCTGAAAATTAATAACAATCCGTTTGAATTTGACCTTGATTTTTAAAGGTGCTTAATGACTGTTGACCTTCTTGTTTGCAGATATCATTTAAGGTTTGCAATACTTCTTTTTGCATTAATAACGAACCGCAAATCAGAATAACACCTTTATTTTTAAGTGTTTCTGCAATAAATTTAGCGTCATGTTTTATCAGGTGTTGTACATACGTTTTTTTACCTTCTTGAGAGAAAGCAAGCTGCATATTAGACAAGTGTTTGGTTTGTAAATTTTCTTTTAAAATATCCTGATATAGCTCTAAAGATGCTTTTTGACGCAAGCCATAATATAAATGGGTTTCAACATGTTTTTTATTCTGCTGAATCATGCCTAAAAAAGGTGCGATTCCTGTTCCGTTTGCAATCATAATGACGCGAGGCGCTTTCTTAGGAAAATGAAAAGCTGCGTTATTAATAATCCTCGCTTTAAAGGTTTGACCTAACTGAAAATTATAAAGAAAATTTGAGCCTAATCCGTTTTCATAATGCTTTACACTTAACTGAATATGGCCATTAACTTTTCCGATAGAATATAAGCGTTCTCGATAATCATTTTTAGGATAGATTGCTAGTAAATCGCCCGAAGTAAAGCGTTTTGCATTTTTAGTTTTTAAGGTTATAGTAAATGTTTGATCTGGATGGTCGCTTAATTGTGTTTTAGACACCACAGAAAGCGTATTGGTTAATTTTGGTTTTAAAGCTAATTTGTCTTTAGGAATATCTAATGGCAGCTGTGTTGTCTTTATCCACTCTTGAAAAGCTTCAACCGATTTGTCATTAATGGTGAACACTGGTAGTTTTTGTTGAAAATGATGTTGCATTGCCTGATCGACATCAAAAGCAAATTGACAAAAATTTGGATAGGCAAAAGATCCAAAACCAACAACAGAAAACGACACCTTTGGGTTTTGTTCGGTTGTTTTTAATAGTTCTAAAAACCTATTTGCATTCGTTGGTGCTTCGCCTTCACCATAAGTCGAGGTTAGGACGAATAAGTGCTCTACCTTATTAAAAGTCGTATAGTTATTAAGTTCTGTAATGTAAACTCTTTTACCAGCTTTCAGTAATTGTTCGTAAAGTGTATTAGCAAAAGGTAAAGTACTTCCATTTTCTGAGCCAACTAGAATTACATATTGACAAGAGTCTTTTTTGTACTTGTTTTTTAGTTTGGATTGACGTCGTTTTAAAGTCATCGCAAAACCTGAATAGATAAAAAACAGAATGTTAACACAAGCAATGGCTAAAATAACAGACCAAAGTATGCTGCCTTTTCCTGTATGTAAATTCAGACTTAGGTTAGAAAAGAATTTGACTAGTGGATACTTTATTTCACTTAAAATAGTTCCTGTGAATTGATTCACGATAACTTCTCTATCTTTTAGTTTTAAGGTGAAATAATCTTCAACATCATTTGAGAAAGGGAACTCTATTGATTTTACTTCGGAAAGTTTAGTGTTTTTAAAAAGTTTAAAATCTTGAATGTCTTGTTTTGGAGTGGCTAAAACTGTTTCAAAATTTATATGATGAGTTGCCTTAAATTCTGGCAACATATTAAACCGAAGTAAAGACAAATACACTCCAGTAACTGTAATGATTATGATTGGAATAAGTGACAAACGTCCTAAAACCACATGCCAATATTGCTTGAAGTTTTCATTGACAATTGTTGAAAAAAACTTTTTAAAGCCACCTTGTCTCTTTAAGATTAAAACAGTACCTGAAACTGCAATTAGGCATAATAAAAGTGAACACAAACCCACGAAAAAGCGTCCAATACCTTTTAAAAATAAGGAACGATGTAAATTGGTCGTCCATTGAAAAAATTTAGAAGACTCGATTTTATCACCAAGATACAGGCCAGTTTTAGGGTTAATATAACCGTTTAAACTTTTCCCTTCATTCGTCATGACTGAAGCTAAAACAAATTGATTAGCATCAACTTCAAGAGTTATAACTTCAGGATAAGTGTCTTGTAAAACCTGAAGTGTTTCAGCAAGCGTAACCTCATTAAACTCTTCGCTATGATAAGGCTGAATTTGTTCTGAGATTGGCTCAAAAGCTAAAACAATTCCAGTAATAGAAGCTAAAAGTATAAAAACAAAAGAAGATAAAGCCAAAGCAAGGTGGCTATATCTCCAGATGGAAATGGTCATAATTTTTATGTTTTAGACTAGTTTGGCATCATACGCACATAACGAATAAAACCTTTGCCTTCTTTTTTGCTCTTTACATTTTCTGATGTTAAAGGAAATTCAACATCTTGAGCATAATATTCTTGATCTTCAACAGCTGTTTCAAAACGAATACTGTATCCAGAATCAATTTTAGAATCTTCAATATCTATAACACTTATTTGACGTTCACCTCCAGAAATTGTCGCGCCAGTAATGGCATCAATGTCAGTATGCTTTTTTCCGTAGAAAGTCCACCATTCAGAAATATCATGATACCATTCGTCATCATCACCTTGGACATATAATGTTTTTTCGTAGTGACCTTCAGGATTGATTAACGAAATAACAACATAAGCACCTTCACCTGTGTAATTTGTCATTTGAATCATACACTTGTATTTTGTAGAATCTGCAAAAGGTTTAAAAGATAACAGTGCAAAAAGTATAAGACCGACGGTTAATATTGATTTTAATTTCATCATAAATAATTTTACTTTAAAAAGTCGATTGAGACATTATTTTCTTTTAAAACTTCATTTTCTGAAGCTAAATCGTAAACCGTTTCTTCAAATTCTGTAAGCGCCTTTTTATCAGCTCCAATAGACATTAAGTACTTTAAAATATCTGTGTTTTTAGCTGTCATTGCGGCTTTATGTAATGGTGAAATGCCTTCATTATTTTCAGCATTTACATCAACATTAAACGTATTTACCCATTTTAATAACTCTAAATTATTCTTATCTAATGCTAAATGAAATAAGGTGTTTCCGTCTTTTTGAGCTTTGGTAATATCTAAGCCTTGTTTTTGTAACAACTCTAATTTCATCTTAAAATCTTCGATATCTTTAAAGTTGTATGAATTAATAAGATAATAGGTTAAATTATTTCCATTGGCATCAATAACCGAAATGTCTGCATTGTTTTCAAATAAAAATTGAACCATTTCAGACGAGTTATTCGCTGTCGCTAAAGCCAAAGCCGATTCGCCTTTTTTGTTCACTGCATTAATATCTTTTACATGGCTAAATAGCAAACGAATGACTTCTAGATTGTTTCTACTAGCAGCATTTAAAAACGCAGAGTTACCATCGTTATCGATTTGATTGACATCTGCATTTTTATCAATAAAATAAGTGATAAGTTCTAAATTTTTACTTCTAGCAGCTAAAACGTGAAGCGGTGTTTCTCCTTTTGTTGTGGTTGTATTAGGGTTTAAACCTAAGCTTTCTAAATAGTTATAAACATCAAGTCCGTTGGTTTTACCTCGTGTACCATAGGCAGCAAACATAAACGCTTGATCATTTCCTTTTACTCCCTTTTTTAACAGTGAATTTAGCAACTCAATATTTCCAGTTCTAGCTACGTAATTGAAAATTCCGTTATTATTCGCATCAACGCTATTAATATCTAAACCTTTTGATGTGAAATAGTCAATAAGTTTAAAATTGACATCATAAGGTGCTGCAAGTAATAAAGCGTTAGCACCATCGGGATTGACATCGTTTTTAAGGTCTGCGCCATTTGCAATACAAAGATCATAAACCTTCGTGTTTTGCTGTCCAGTTGACGCTGCAAAGTTTAGGATCGTATTGCCTTTATCGTCGGTTAAATCGGTTTTAGCCCCATTTTTTAGCAGGTATTCCATCATTTCAATATTGCCTTTGTATGCTGCCCAAAAAATATAGGTTCTCCCATCATGTGTTAGCTTGTTAACCTCATTCCCTTTTTTAGATTGGATATATTGAATCGTTTTATGATCAACATTTTGCAAAAGCGCATAAACAACAGCATCAAAATTATTGCTGTTTGCTTGGGCAATATTATGGCCTTCATTGATTTTAGCTTCAATGTCTTTAATGGTTGGATTTGCAGTCCAAAAATCGCGTTTCAAAAACACATTATCTTGAGCAAAACCCTGAAAACTAAGAGCTAAAACTATAAGTACTAAAAGTGGTTTTAAAGCCTTCATATTATTTAACAAATGATTCAATTAATGGATTAATAGCTTCACTAGTTTCAAATCCTTCTTTAGCAAATAAATATTTATATAACAGTTTATTCTCTACTTTTTCTGCCAATACTAAATCTTTATTTCTAGCAAAAACTTCATTCCATTTAGCTCGTACCAAAGCCCATTTTTCTTGGTTTTCTTTCCAATAATCTTGAGCAGCTTTACATCTACTATCTTCTACTTTAATGTAAGTATTTAGCCCTTTCTCTTGAGCCAGAACAACATCATCTTTACCATCTTCTCTGATTACTTTATCATTATCTTGGTCGTGAATCCAACCTTGAGGAGTAATCTCTTGTCTATTCGTTCTAACGGTTACGTTATAATCACTTCGTTTTGTATATTCTCGTCTTGGTAAAGGCGCAGAAGTCGTGTTTTCCCAATAGCTTTTTCCATCAACATGGACCCAAGAAGAAGTGCCTTCATAACGTGGACTATCATCTACCTGAAATACTTTTTGTGTCCATTGACCTATAACTTCAGCTTTAGGCAGGCTTAAAAAACGCCATTTATTATCGTGATCGTAAGTATATAAATTAGTGTTTTCATATTCCCAATCTTGTCTCCAGTGTTTTACAATATGAGGACTATCAGGCTTCCCAACGATTAATAAATGTTGCATTGAGATTTTGTTAGTATGGTCTTCAACTAACTGAACCCATTCTAAACCTTTGTCATGTTTTGTTTTAGATGGTATGTAAGTAGAGTCGTTAGAATACTGAAAAGTTTCAGCAAAATTAAATGATACTTCATAACAACCACACATGCTTTTTATAGCGTTTTGGTCTAATTCCTTTTTGTTTTGTGCATTTAATGTGACAGTAAATACTACTAATAATAGAGCTAATCGTTTCATTTTAAAAGTGTTCTTTTTTTGGTTTTAAAAAAATTAAAATATTATTATTCTTATTTAGATTGAATTAAAATAAGTTATTATATTTGCCGCAAATTTAAATAGAATGAGTCTAAATAAAAATAAAATTTCACTTTATTTTATAATTTTATTTCCTTTTTTTGGAATTGCCCAAGAACATAAAAATGATTCGACTGAAGTTGAGCAACTTAGCGAAGTTGTAATCACAGGACAATACAATCCGCAATCCATAAAAAGGTCTGTTCATAATGTTATTGTTATTAAAAGGGAACAAATTGAAAATCAAGCTGCTAATAATTTAGCAGATTTATTGAATTTTAATTTAAACCTTACCATTACTGCAAATTCACAAACGGGAAAGTCTAATATTTCATTTTTTGGTTTAGATGAACAATACTTCAACATATTAATTGATAATATTCCGTTAGTAAGTGATAATGGCTTAGGCAATAACACCGATTTAACACAAATCAATCTAGACGATGTTGAACGCATAGAAATTGTTGAAGGCGCGATGGGAGTAGAATATGGAGCTAATGCGGTTTCTGGAGTTATTAATATTATTACTAAAAAATCTATAGAAAGTGACTGGAAGATTCAAGCCTCATTACAAGAAGAAACCGTTAGTGATGAATATGCTTGGTTTGATGAAGGTAGACATATTCAATCTGTAAATGTAGCCCACAATATAAATGAAAAATGGTTTACAAAAGTTGGTTTTAATAGAAACCAATTTGCAGGCTTTCTTAATCATAAAAAGGGTGAAGATTATTATTTTGATGATGGGTTAAGAGGATACGACTGGCTTCCTAAAACTCAAATAAATACCAACGCCTTATTACACTATAAATCAGATAAATTTAGACTTAACTATCGTTTTGAATATTTTAATGAGAAATTAAATTTCTACGATGCTAGTGTAAGAGCAAACATTGATGTAGAAAATCAAACTAGTAACCCTTCGGCTACTGATAAAATTTACAACACCAATAGATTTGTAAATAATGTTAACATTAATGGTCAATTTAATGCTGGAGCGAACTACAAAGCTTCTTTTTCATATCAACAACAACAAAGAGATTTAAACACATTTAACTATTATATCTTAACAGAAGACACCTCTAATGAAACAGATGAAACCTATCAATCTACAAAGGTCTTCTTTTCTAATGGTTCTATTAATAATTTAATTAAACGTGATCATTTTAACTTTCAGTTAGGTTATGAAACTAGATATATTGAAGGCTTTGACACCCAAGCTACAGGGTTTCAATTCGAGCGTGATAAAACCCAATCTATTTATAGTATTGCTACTTATGGTTCTGCAGAATACCAGTTTACAGATCAGTTTTCTTTAAGACCTGGCTTGCGTTATGAATATAATTCTAAATTCAACTCTAAACTTCTTGCTTCATTAAGCGCAAGACACTTAATGAACAATGGGTTTGAGTTGCGTTTAAATGTAGGAACATCTTACAGAACACCAAATTTTGAAGAATTATACTACTACTTTGTTGATTCTAATCATGATGTCCAAGGGAATGAAAATTTAGAGCCTGAAAGTGGTTACTCTGCCTTTTTGAATCTTAAAAAAAGAAGCTGGATTAATGATGTTTCTTTATTAAATGCGATTAAAGTGAGCTACTTAGATCTCAGCGACAAAATTGAGTTAGCTGTTGTTAATACAACGCCATTACAATACAAATATATTAATATTGATGCTTATCGCCTTTGGGGACTCACTTCAGAAAATACGATAAAGACAGATCTATGGACCTTTAATTTAGGAGCTACTTTACAAGGTATTTCTAGAGTAATTAACTCCGAAGAACATGCAAAAGATAATTTCTTGTATGCTATTCAATTAAATACAAGCTCAACTTATACAGTTCCAAAGTGGAACACCGCTTTTACATTGCTTTTAAAATATAATGGAGAGCAACAAAATTACCTAGCAACGTCTAGTGATAATGAAGGTAATGCTATTTACACAAAGGCAACCACTGATGGTTATGGTTTATTAGATGCATCAATAAAAAAATTCTTTTTTGACAATAAATTTCAAGTCACAGTTGGAGGGCGAAACTTGCTAGATGTTACTAATGTTAGTATTAATAATGCTTCTACAGGAGGAACACACGCCTCAAATAACAGTGCATTGCTTTTAGGCTACGGACGATCTTATTATTTAAAACTTTTATATAACCTTAATTTTTAACAACAATTTATCATGACAAACAAATTTTTAACTCTTATTATAAGCATTTCTGTACTAGCATTTACAAGCTGTAGTAGCGATGACAACGGTCCTTCAGAACCAATTCAAATTGTAATTGAAGGTGCTGCAGTGGCTCCTGAAGTTGGTGGACCTAATCAACAAAATCAAGTTTATATTGATTTAAGTACAAACACAAGTTCTAATTTTCAACGTGATTCTTGGGATTTAGGATTTTATACTGGAACCAACTTTAGAGTTGTTATAAATAGTTCTATTTATATGGCAACTGCTGAGTTGACTTCTACAGATATTGATGCTGTAAATTCTTCTTCAACTGAAGTGCAAGAATTACAACCTCAAGTTGCTGTTGGAACGTTTGATGCTGCAAATATGGCTTATATAGACGCGCCAAATGGTTCTATTTCTAATACAGCTATTGCACAAATTTCTGATACAGAAACAAACAATAAAGTATACTTAGTAAATCTAGGTTACGAAGTTGGAACTGAAACACCTACTGTTGGAAGCGTCGCTGTTTCTGGAGATTCTAGAGGATGGAAAAAAATTAGAGTGCTAAAAAATGGTAATGATTATGTATTACAATATGCCGATTTAGATGCTGTAACACATGAAGAAGTAACTATCTCTAAAGACAGTAATTACAATTTTACTTTTTTTAGTTTTAATACAGAAACTGAAGTCAATGTAGAACCTGAAAAAACGAATTGGGATTTAAACTTTACAGTTTTTACCAATGAAATTGATGGTTACGGATCTTACGGTTATTCTGATTTTGTAACTAATAACTCAAAATCAAATGTAGCAGTATATATGATTGATACTGAAGTCGATCCGCTTACTTACGAAGACTTTAGCCTTGCAGATGTTGTTGATGCTAACTTTATTTATAACGACCAAAGAATCATAGGTAGTAGCTGGAGAAATGGTGGTGGACCAGGATCTTTACCATCATTAAAAGAGAATGTGTTTTATGTTGTTAATGATACTGATGGTAATTTATATAAGCTAAAATTTTTAGCATTAACAAACGAGATTGGAGAACGTGGTTATCCTGAATTTGTGTATAGCTTACTGCAGTAGTTTTATTTTTAATATTAGTCTTTAAAAATAAAAAAGCCACTCTATTTTAGAGTGGCTTTTTACTTTTCTAATCCAAATGATATATTTCACGAATACCTTCTAGATAGTTTACAAAATCAATTTTTAAATCGATGAGTTCACCTGTATGAATATCAAACACCCAACCATGTACTTGCAGACCTCTCTCTCGAATGGCTTTTTGTACAGCCGCCGTTTTAATTAGGTTTACACATTGTTCTTTTACATTAAGCTCAACTAATCTATCATACTTTTTTTCCTCATCTTCAATGGCGTTTAGCTCCACTTTATGTAATCGATAGACATCACGTATATTACGTAACCAAGGATTCAGAATTCCTAAGTCAGCAGGCTGCATTGCAGCTTTTACTCCTCCACATGAGTAATGCCCACAAACGACAACATGTTTTACTTTAAGGTGAACAACAGCATATTCAACCACAGACATAGCGTTTAAATCGGTTCCAGAAACCATATTCGCTATGTTTCTATGTACAAATACATCTCCTGGACCTAGTCCCATTAATTCTTCAGCAGTTACACGACTATCTGAACAACCAATAAACAATAATTCTGGGTTTTGTCCTGCTCCTAATTTATCAAAATATTTATCATCTTCGTTTAGTTTAGACTTAATCCATTCTTTATTGTTCTCAAAAACTTTAACTAGTTTCATAGTATTAGGTTTAATTGTTGTCTTTTACGTTTTCTTTAATCCACTTCACACAGTCTTTAAAGTTATCAAAAATATGTTCTTCAGAAATAAAATCAGGTATAATATCGATTCGTTCCATCATATATCTAGGCTGTTTTAATAAGCCTACAAAAAGTACATCGACATCTTTTTGCTTTAAATCTTGTAGCATATCTTCCATAGCATATAATCCTGATTGATCCATATATTGCATTCGACCCAATCGCATTATAACGGTAGAAGCCGTTTCAGGAATTTGATCTCTTAATTGCTGAAAATCGCTTGTAGAGCCAAAGAATAGTGGTCCTTTAAGGTGTTTAATAAACACTTCTTCTTTTAACTGTTCAGGGAAGCCTATTTCATCTTTCCAAGCTTCTTCCTTTAGTGGTTTTACATCACTTCGTTCTGCCGTTAAATCACCTATTTTTTTCATAAACATTAATGACGCAATAACTAATCCTATTCCTACAGCATACACTAAGTTCCAAAACGTTGAAAGCACTAATACAATTAACATGATTAATACTTCCGAACTCAGCTTTAGAGGTCCTAATTTAATATCTTTTGGTAAACTAGGGATAGCTTTTAACCCTTTATAATCCATAACACCAATACCTACTGTAATTAAGATTCCTGCTAAAACAGCGGCTGGAATTTTAGACGCAATAGGTCCTAAACCAATTAAAATGATAAATAACATGACACCAGCTATCATTCCAGATAATTTAGTTTTCCCTCCTGAAGTAATATTTACAACAGTTCTAATAGTCGCTCCAGCTCCTGGTATTCCTCCAAATACAGCTGCAATACTATTTCCAATACCTTGACCTACTAATTCCTTATTAGGTTTGTGTTTAGTTTTAGTCATATTATCTGCAACGACACTTGTTAGTAACGAATCAATTGCACCTAATAATGCGAGTGTTAGTGCTGTAAAAATATAAGGTGTAATACTACTTAACTTAAACGCTGTAAAAATTTCAAGGTTAGGTATAGGTAATCCACTTGGAATTTCTTCAATAGGCCTATAATCTAAACTAAATCCAACAGCTATTCCAGACATAATTATTAAAGCGACCAACGTGCTTGGGACCGCTTTAGTGATACGTTTAAAACCATAGATTATAAATATAGTACCTAAAGCCAATATGAGTTCTAGCCAATTAATGTTTTGAATTGCTCTTGGGAAGGCCTTAATAGCACCTAAAGCTCCAGAAGTTTCTTTAGCAGCAAGTGTTTGTGATTCTTTTAAGATATCCTGATCTGAAATTTTATTTGCTCGTGATATTGTTTCTTTAAAATCTTCAAGCACAAGTATTCCTTCTCCAGCTTCTTCTTTTAATATATTTTCTAGAATTACCTCTTCAGCTACAGGTTTAAATTGGTTAACAAACTCCATATCTTCTTTTGGGTAATATCCTAATGAAGGTAAAACCTGAGTCAATAAAATAATAACACCAATAGCTGTCATGAATCCTGACACTACAGGATATGGAATATATCGAATATACTTTCCTAAGCCCAATGCACCTAATCCGATTTGCATTATTCCAGCTAATAAAAAAACTGTTAAAATTACAGGTAGTGCTTTGTTTACATCACCATCATTTGTTGCTATAATCCCAGCAATTATAATCATAGAAACAGCAGTCATTGGAGCTGTTGGTCCAGAAATCTGAGTATTTGTTCCACCAAATAGAGAGGCAAAAAAGCTGATGAAAATTGCGCCATACAATCCAGCTGTTGGTCCTAGCCCTGAAGACACCCCAAAGGCTAAAGCTAGTGGCAATGCAACAATACCAGCGGTTATTCCTCCAAAGGCATCGCCTTTAATATTAGAAAATAAATCTTTCATATTTTAGTTGTATTTGAGTTTTAAATTATACTTATGTTTATGTTTAGAAATTCACAAAGGCAATTACATTAATTTGATCTCTTCCATAGGTTTCAAAAAATTGATTCATGTAACCTAACTCGAGCCTTAAGGCTTTTGAAAATTGATACCCTAATCCACCATAAACACGATTTCTGTCAAAAACAGATGATTCTGCATTTAAAAACACCTCATTATATGCTGAAAGATATAATGGGCTAACATTATCTTCTTTTTGTTTTAATGGGAGTTTAAACCCTAAAAAGTACCTGAATCGCATCTTAAAATCATCTTCAACAAAACGCTGTTCGAAACGATAGCGATGACTTAATCCAAGTTTGCCTACTTTTTGCTTTGATGTAAACTGTTGGAAAATTCGGTGTTCATTTATTGAAACTTTTTCATTAGAATTACCTACATAGTTTTCAGATAAAATATAACCATAACCTAATAAAAGGTTATTGTTGTTTTCCGTTAGGTTATATCCTAAACCTGTTCTTATGAGCAATTGTTCCAAATCTCCAATAGCATCATAGTTTCTATATTGTAATTCATGATGTAAATTCCATTTTGTGTTTAGCTTTTTATTACCAATATAGATTAACCAATTGCCTAAATTACTATCTTGACTATAGGAAAAAGTAGGCAGCATTAATATAACTGTTAATGCTACCATACTTATATTCTTTTTCATAATGCTTATCTTCATCAAACCAAAAGATTAGTTATAAAAATGTGACTACTCCTGTATTGATATCATACATAGCGCCAACAATCATAATGTCTCCATTATTTTGCATTTCAGCTAGAACTGGACTTTCTTCAATAATTCTATCTATTGTAAGTTGCACATTTTTCGCCGAAACATTATCTACAAACTCTGAATTTGAAGAGTTTCTTAAGCTTTGATCTGTTGGTTCTACTACTGCATTTACTGCTGGTTTTATTTTAGCCAACATTCCTGTTAAATTACCTAGTTTCGCATCGTCGCAAGCCCCTTTTACAGCGCCACATGCGGTATGTCCTAAGACCACTATAAGTTTTGTTCCGGCTAATTTACACGCGAACTCCATACTTCCTAAAATATCTTGATTAACAAAATTGCCGGCAATACGAACACTAAAAATATCGCCTAAACCTTGATCAAATACCAGTTCGGCAGATACTCTTGAATCTATACAACTTAAAATGGTTGCGAATGGAAATTGTCCTTCACTTGTATCATTTACTTGTTCTAATAGGTTTCTATTCGCTTTCAAATTATTTTGAAATCTTATATTTCCTTCTTTTAAATAGTTTAATGACTTTTGAGGTGTCATTGTTGCTTGTGTTTCTCTTGTATGTGCTTTCATAATTATACTTGTTTAATTTTTATTTGTTTATGCTGATTTCTGTCTGAGCTTAAAAAACTCAATATAACTTGGAGGGTTTTCTGCTTCTCCTCGTTCAGAAATCAATTTAATATTTATGTTTCTCTCTTTTGCCTTAAACGCAAAATCATCTAATATTTCTATAATATCATTATCTAAATACCTCGTTTTTCTTACATCTAACTCTAAGTGCGAGTTTTCAGGTAAATTATCTAGTTCTTTTAAAATAGCTCCTTTGTTAAAGAAGGTTACTTCTTCGGCAAGGGTCATTTTTACTCTACTGTCATCTAATCCTTCACCTTCTTTATGTAAGAAATGTGAATTTTGATAACTCTTAATTAAGATAACAACTATCCCAACAGAAAGCCCAAGCCCTATACCATATAATAAGTCAATAAATACGATGCCGATTACAGTTACAGTAAACGGGATAAATTGTTTCCATCCCAAATCATACATTTTTTTAAATAATCCTGGTTTTGCCAATTTGTAACCTACAATTAACAATATTGCAGCCAAAACAGATAATGGAATCATATTCAATAACCTTGGAATAATCATTACCGAAATTAACAACAAAAACCCGTGAATAATTGCTGACAATTTACTACGTCCTCCAGACTGAATGTTTGCTGAACTTCTAACAATTACTTGAGTTATAGGCAGGCCTCCGATAAGGCCAGATAAAATATTTCCTGTACCTTGGGCTAATAACTCTCTATTGGTTGGTGTTACATTTTTGTTTGGGTCTAATTTGTCTGTAGCTTCAACACACAATAAGGTTTCTAAACTAGCGACAAGCGCTAAAGTAAAAGCAACAATCCATATTTCGGGATTCGTTATTACTTCAAAATTTGGAAAGCTAAATTGTCCTAAAAACGAAGACATATCTTCAGGAATAGGAACACTAACTAAATGCGAATGAGTAATAGCTAATGTAGGATTGGATTGAGTGATTATATAAAATACAATTCCCGCAGCAACTGCGACTAAAGGGCCTTGTATGATTTGAAATATTTTCCCTTTTTTTGACAACACTTTATCCCATAATATTAAAACTGCTAATCCAATAACTCCAATTAAAGTTGATCCTAATTGGATATGATCAAAAATATTAAGTATTTGAGTTGTTGTACTTTCTCCATTTACCTTAAATAATGTAAATGCTTTATCATAACCAAAGAAATGTGGAATCTGCTTTAAAATAATAATTATTCCAATTCCTGTTAACATTCCTTTAATTACTGATGAGGGAAAATAATACCCAATAATTCCAGCCTTTAATAAGCCAAAAACAAGTTGAATAACTCCTCCTAAAACAACAGCCACCAAGAAGTTTTCATAACCTCCTAATGAGCCAATAGCTGTTAAAACTATAGCTGCTAATCCTGCCGCTGGACCACTTACTCCTATTTTTGAGCCACTTAAGCTGCCAACAATAATCCCCCCAATAATTCCTGCTATTAATCCTGAAAAAAGTGGTGCTCCACTAGCTAAAGCAATACCTAAACATAAAGGTAAAGCCACAAAAAATACAACAATACTCGCTGGTATGTCATTTTTAATGGTTTTAAACATATAATAAATTCGTTTTTCCTCTAATCCTAAAGAAATTAAAGGTATTCTTAAAATTAACTCTTGGCTAAATAATTAGCCTAAAAAAACCGATTTATAATATGTGTTGTTCGGGAGGTGGGGAAATAAGATTTAAATGAGGTTTAGGGTAGTTTTTAAAGAAATACCCTAAATTATTTTCTGTTGAAGTGAAAACTAAACCTAATTCATTCATTTTCTTATTTAAAAATAAGGTTTCAACATTTAAATGATTCTGATTTTCTTCTTCTGAAGTAGAGAAAATAATAGAAATATCTACTGTATCATCAACTATTGTAATAATGGTTGGTGTCGCTATGAACAGTAAAAAAATTACTGATAAAAATATAGATATTCCCTTTTTTTGCATTCTTTTTTAAAAAATTAATTACAAATATAATATATTAAAATTTTATGGTGTTAATTAAATATTAAATCTCTTTTAGCACTTTAATATGTTCAGAAGAAATCCAACCTGTAGTCCCATCTGTAAGTTTTATTTTTTTCCAGTTTTTAACTGTATCTAAAATTTGAACTTTTGTGCCTTCGTGTAGTCTAAAAGATTCTTCACTTCTTAAATTAGGTTCGCTTTTAACCAATGCTTCTTGAGAAAACACAATAGCGGGTTGGTCATCCTTATCTATATTGAATTTATTAAAAGCAAAAAATAAAGCCATACAAGTCACTACTAGGAAACTTAAACTACCAATAAACGCTAGTCTTTTTTTGGCAGTTGAATAACTGAAGTAATACATTAAATATAACAGCACAAAAAAGGACATTGCAAAAACAGAAATATAAGCCCAAGTATCAAAACTCAACTTATTAGTAAGGTTTTTAAACAGCTTTGAGAAACCGACTTCTGGAATGCGATCTATATCATCTACAGTCATATTTCTTGCAAAGGCTATATTATGTAATATCTCTTTGTCATTTGGTGCTAGTAGTAATGCTTTTTCAAAATAGTAAATACTTGGCGCAATATTATTAAGCTTATAGTGCGCATTACCAAGATTAAAATACAACTCTGCAGAATGTTTTTTGGTGTCTAAAATACGTTCATATTTAGATATTGCTTCTGAAAATTTCCCTTCATTGTAAAGTGCATTACCTTGCTCAAAAAGAGCATCGTTTTGTGCTACTGAAATTGTTGTTGCTAATGCTATTAATATGTAAAAAACAGACTTCATACTAACGAATTTGTTTATCTATTTCAGAAATGGTTCGAGATGATTTTTCATAATCTTGTTGCATTTCAACTTGTGTAATTGGTGTATAGCGTGCCAATTCGCAGTGCATCAAAATGCTAATAAACTCTGTAATAATATTTTGGCTAACTTGTTTTTCTTTTAAAATATCTGAGATTTTATCTTTACTAAACTCACTTGTTTCAATTTGTAATTTAGCCTTTAAGTAATTATGTAATGCTTTTTCTAAAGCCACATAAAAGGCTTCTTTTTGTCCTAAAGCACGTTTAGCCTCACCTAAATATTTTTTCGCTAAGCGATCTGCTTTTCTTATTTTATTTCCTACTACATCTGCCATTCGTTCTTCCCGTTTATTTCTGAATACAATAGCAAGTGGAATGGCTAAAAGTGGTGCTAATAACGCAGACCAAAATCCGTAGGTTTTAAAGAAATTATTCTTTTCCATAGCCAATAAATTAGGCTTGGTTTTAATAAAAGCAAATTGATCATTGTTTAAAATAACTTTTTGTTTACCACTTCCGTTGGTATTTAAGTTATCGTTTGACGTGGTATTATTTGTTGGTCCTTCTAGGACATCAACAACCATTTCATTAGATGCAATCGTTTTATATGATTCGGTTTTTAAATCGAAGTAAGAAAAGGAAATACTTGGTATTGGATATTTACCCTTAAACTGAGGAACAATAGTATAGCTCTCACTTCGCTTACCTTGCATTCCACTAAGTCCTGTATTTATATTATCTGTGTTTTCTGGTTCGTATACCTCTAATGAACTAGGAACGCTTAATTTAGGTAGTTCAAATAGTTTTAAATTTCCATTACCTGAAACGGTAACGTTAGCTTGTAAAGATTCTGAAGCATTTAATTTGTTTTTAGACGTTGTAACCTTAAAACTAAAATCCCCAACTGCACCAGTAAAATTTGCAGGCTTTCCGTTTTCTGGTAAAGCTTTTACATTAATTGTTCTGCTTCCAGCAGAAATGGTTTTATGCGCTTGGGTCATTAAACGCTCTCCAAAAATATTTCGTCTATTCGTAGGCACTTCAACAGTAATATCTAAACTTAATGGCTCTATTTCTAATTTTCCTGTTTTTTGAGGATAAAGCACTGTTTTTCTTAAAACAACATAGCGATAATCTTCGCCTTTGTATGTGCCATTTAAAATTTTTAAACCTTTAAGGTCAATACTCTGAGACCAAAAATCATTGTATCTAGGACTGTCTATTTCACGCCAATTACTTACTCCTGTATTGGGAGATACGTATAATTTATAAACAACAGTTATAGCCTCATTTAAATAAGGGTTTGTCTTAGAAACCTCAGCAACCAAATGAATATTATCTGCAACTACAACATCTGGATCGTTAGGGTTTCTGGGTTTATCTACAGCACTTGTAATTTCAACAGTTACTGGAGTAGATTTATAAATTTCTCCATTAATTTCAATAGTTGCTTGATTTATAGTGAATTTCCCTTTCTTTTTCGGAGCTAGAAAGTAGCTATATGTTTTGTTAAATGATTTTTTTCCATTGACCCAAGAATGACTAACAGCTTGATTTGGACCACCAATTACTGTAAAATTCTGAAAGCTTGGAGGATTAAAGTTGTCTCCATCTTCATTCATTTCAAAATCAATTCGTAAACGCTCATTAATACCTAATCTCTTCTTACTTACCTTAGCTTCAAATTTCACTTGAGCAAAAGTGATGCTTGTAAAAAGTAGTATAAATAGTGTTATTATGTATTTAAATTGCTTCATATATTATCAAAAATTGGTTTGTTTTTTTACCAATCTTTTTCGGTTTGTACTTTCGCGCCTTTTTGTTTTTGCTCATTAACCTTGTCTTGAACTTTTTGCTCTTGATCGTTCATGGCTTCTAAGAGGTTTTTAATTTGTTGAGGAGACAATTGTCCTGGCTGTGGTTGGGGCTTTTCTTTTTGTTCTTCCTCTCCTTTACCTTTATCTTCTTTTTCATCTTTAGGCTTGCCGTTTTCATCTTCTTTGTCTTCTCCTTCTTTTTCATCTTTCTCGCCTTCGTCTTCAGGTTTGTTTTCCTTGTTTTCGTCTTGCTGCTCTTTATCTTGCTCCTTTTCTTTTTCCTCTTCGTTCTTCTCTTCGTTCTGATCTTTGTTTTCGTCTTCTTTGTCTTGTTCTTGCTGCTCTTGCTGCTCTGCACACTCTTTAGCTAAAGCGTAATTATAGCGCGTTTCATTGTCTGTAGGATTATTTCGTAATGCATTTTTAAACGCTTCGGTTGCTTCTTTGCATTTTTTGTTTTGCATTAATATGTTTCCAATATTATGAAACGCTCGATGTTTTTCATCTTTTGATGCTGCGTTTTTAATGGTTTGCTGATGACGGTATAAGGCCTCATCAAAATTACCTTTTTTATAATAGGAATTGCCTAAATTATAAGTTCCGACAGCAAGATTTGGCTGTTCAGAAATGGCTTTTCGATATTCCATTTCAGCTGAAACATAATCGTCATTATCAACTAACTCATTAGCTTTATAAACTAAATCATTGGCTTTTTTTAAAGCTAATAATTCTTGCTCTTCTTTATCTTGTGCAAAAGAAGATATACTGAAAAATGCTAATATTATAATTACAATGTGTTTCATTTTATACTAAATTAAAAAACTACTGGTTTTAATATCGTTAAAGGTTTTATAAAATTAGTTAAAGGTTTTCGTTAAATAAATTGAGCTTTTTTAACCATGCTGTTTTACGTTCTAACAAGAATATATCAATAAATAAGAGTATAATAGCAAATGCAAGAAACCACTGAAACTGATCTTTAAAATCGGCAAATTCTTTAGCTTCAAACTCTGTTTTATCCATTTTGTTTAAAATATCTCTAATGGTTTCAACAACTTCATTTGTATTTTTTCCATTTATATAAACACCATTGGCTTCATTAGCTACATTTTTTAAGCTTTCTTCATTTAGTCTTGTAATAACGGTTTCACCCTGTCTATCCTTTTTATAATTTAAAATAATTCCATTTCGCTTTATAGGAATTGGACCACCTTTAATGTCGCCAACACCAATTGTGAAAATTCTAATACCTTGTTCTTTGGCTTTTTCGGCTGCACGAATTGCAGATTCGCCAAAATGGTCTTCCCCATCAGAGATAATAATAAGCACGCGATTCGTTTGCTCTTCATTATCAAAAAATGTTTCAGCTAATTGAATAGCTTCGCCAATTGCTGTTCCTTGAGAAGACAGCATATCGGTATTCATATTTTGCAAAAACATTTTAGCTGCTGCATAATCTGTTGTGATTGGTAATTGCGGAAATGCTTTTGCCGCATAAGCAATAATTCCAACGCGATCACTTGCTAAGTTATTAATGATTTGAGTGACTAATTGTTTTGATTTATCTAAACGATTAGGTGCAATATCTTCAGCTAGCATACTTTTAGAAACATCGACTGCAAAAACAATATCAACACCTTCCCGCTTAACCGTTTCTAACTTAGTTCCTATTTTAGGATTTACCAATGCAATTGCCAAGCAAGCAAAGACTAAACACAAAACCACAAGCTTTAATAAGCTTTTAAAAAAGGACTGATTTGGGCTTAATTTTTTTAAAATAGCTGTATTGGCAAACTTTTTTTGCGTTTGATGTTTCCAAAGTTGAAGCATCAAAAAGAGTAGGATTATTGCTGGAATAATCGTTAAAACCCAAAACCATATTTTTTCTTCTAACTGATACATTAATTGTTTATTTGCTTTTCGTAGATCTGTCTATTTGTTCACCACGAATACATAATATACTTTTGTTTACTTTATTTTTCTTCTTCTCTTCTTTAATCTTAATTACTTATACTTTCTACACAAAACTTCTAAAAATAGTGAAGCGTAATAAGAGCTCTAAGACTAATAGCAATCCTGCTAATAGCACTAGAGGACGATATTTTTCTTCGTAATTATAAAACTTAAATTCTTCTATTTCTGTTTTTTCAAGCTTATTAATTTCATCATAAATTTCGGCTAACTTCTGAGTATTTGTTGCTCTAAAGTATTTTCCACCAGTAGTTTCGGCTATTTCCTTTAGCAGTTCTTCATCAATTTCGACTTGCACACGTCCATACTGAAAATTTCCACTCGGTAAGATTGAAATTGGTGATAAAGCCATTCCATTGGTTCCTAATCCAATGGTGTATGTTTTTATACCATATTCAACAGCTAGTTCACTGGCTATTTTTGGGTCAATAAACCCTGAATTATTGACACCATCTGTTAATAATATAATAACCTTACTCTTCGCTTTACTATCTTTTAAACGGTTTACAGAAGTTGCTAAACCCATTCCAATAGCTGTCCCTCCTTCGATTATGTTATTGTACTTAATGTCATTTAAAGAGCGTAATACAATAGATTTATCACTTGTAATTGGTGTTTTTGTATAGCTTTCTCCTGCATATTCTACAAGTCCGATTCTGTCATTTGGCCTACCTTCAATGAATTCGGCTGCAACCGATTTTAAAGCTTCAAGTCTATTAGGTCGTAAATCTTTAGCTAGCATACTTGCAGACACATCAATAGCCATAACAATATCTATGCCTCGCGTGGTTTTAGTTTTAGTTGAAACATCTACAGTTCTAGGTCTTGCTATTGCTGTTATTAATGCAGCTAATGCAAATAAACGTAATACAAAAAGTAAATGTCTTAGTTTTGGTAACCAAGATGATGTTACTTTAAAGCCTTTTAAACTAGAAATTTTCAACTCTGCGGTTTGTTTGTTGTGCTTAAAAATGTGCCATAGCACAACTAGAGGCAGTAATAAAAACAACCAGAATAATTCTTTATTTAAAAATTCAATACCTTCAAACATGTACAATCTTCATTTTAATTATCGTCTTGATTTTTCTCAGGCGATGCTTCTTTTGTGAGTTCAACTGAATCTATTATTCGCTCAACAATATCTTGAGCATAAGTATCCTCTTTTCTCCATGTTATTGTAATTTGCTGTATTACATTTTGAGTTGTAAAATGTAATAACACGTATTCGCCTTCATAAAAGGCATCTGCATTCAAAACAGGGAAATTTGCAGAGCCATACGTTTTAAGCCCTTCGGCAGTGTTTGGGGTTACAAACTTATCGTGTTTCACCAAAATATTTTCTATCCCTTGCGCTTCCATTTGCTTGATAGCACTTTCGGCTGCTTGATTAAGATCTATTTCTTCTTGAGCTTCATGATTCTTTAATTTTGCGGTAGAAACACTCACGCTAAAGAAGTCTAATATACTTCCATAACTAAAGTTGGTCATTTCCATTTGCGCTTTTACCTCTTCAGGAATTGGAGGGTTGTCGCGTTTTAAAACTTTTGGTGTTGATATTGTTATTGGTGGAAAACCATAATCACTTGTCACCCAATGTCCTTCTAATAATTCTTTACTCTCATGACCTATAATGGTGTCTTTAACATAAGTGAAACCGTATTTCAAACCGAAGCCTACAAAGGTTGCAATTAAAAGCCCTAGAACCACTGCAACAGTAATAATTGTTTTTTTCTTTTTCTTTTTGCGTTCTAATTCTTCTTGATACTGTTCGTTTAATAGCTTCTCCTCTTCGGTTGGTTCGGGAAGAGCATCTTTAACCTGATCAATTTCTAAATCAATAGTATTTCTATCTAATTTTGCAAGTTCTATATCTGGCGCAGATTTTGCGAATTTGACTAAATCGGCACGTTTAAGAATTGTTTCAATGTTTTTAATATCGTCTTTGCTTAAATCTATTTGACTACCATCTTTAAGTAGATTTAGCCTATCTATTAACTCGTCTGTTGTGCTTTCAAGCGCATGATCATACACTTTTTCATCTAAATATTTTCTAATAATGAACGTTAACTCAGAATAATAACCTTTTAACTCTTTATTTTCTAAATAGTTGCTTTCGTCTAATTCCTGAAGTGCTAATTTTGCACGATCATAAGGCGGAAGCTGAGCAATTTTTTCTTCTTTAGAAAGTGGTTTTGTTCGCCAAATAAACCAATATAAAAGAAACCCTATTAATGATAAAATAAGTAATGTTAGTAAAACATACTTCCACCATTGGCTCGGACTTTTTTCAACTGTAATAAAAGGCTTAATGTCATACAACCCTTGCTTAGTTGTATCGACAATCACATTTTTAACTTCTACCTGAAGTGAGTCTGTGTAAAACACTTTAGAGTCAATAACAATTTTTTGACGCGGAATGGTATATGCTCCAGAATCAAATTGAGTAAGACCATATTTCTTAATAAGGTTATACTTATCATTGTTTTTGGTTGTGTCTACTTTATATGATTCAATAACTTCTAAAGGAAGAAACGTTTGCCCTTCAGGAAAAACCACAACATTTGTTGTGTCAGTCTCAACCTGAATTTTAAACGTGATTTGTTCTCCAATTTTTATAGACGTAGAATCAATTGAAGATGTTACTTGTGCTGATAAGATAAAAGGCAAAAAAAGGCAAGCTAACGTCAGAAATACTGAAGCCTTGGCCGTTTTTACATCTCTATTTATAAACTCTATTTTCTTCACTTTAAATACTGTTATCCTCTACGTTTAAAATAACCTAATAATTTTTTCACATAACTTTCATCAACACGACAATCTATAGTTCCTGAACCCGATTTTGCAAAGCTATCTTTAAAGTACTCCACTTTATCATGATAGAATCTGCCGTAGTTTCGACGTACCGTTTTAGACTGTGTATTGACGAGCATTAACTCTTCAGTTTCCTCATCTTGCATTTGCACCATTCCTATGTTAGGCATCTCTTGTTCATGTTTATCATACACACGAATTCCAGTAACATCATGTTTTCCTGAAGCGATTTTGAGGTTTTGTTTATAGTTGTCTGCAATAAAATCAGATAAAATAAAAACAATCGCCTTTTTCTTCATCACATTAGATAAAAATTTCAATGCTTCAGCAACATTTGTCTGTTTACTTTTAGGTTCAAATTCTATAAGTTCTCTAATAATGCGAAGAACATGTGAGCGTCCTTTTTTTGGTGGAATATAAAGTTCGACTTCATCTGAAAATAAAATCAGTCCAATTTTATCATTATTCTGAGTTGCTGAAAACGCTAAAGTTGCTGCGATTTCAGTCACAATTTCATTTTTGAATTGGTCTTCGGTTCCAAATAATTCGGAACCAGAAATATCAACCATGAGCATCATGATGAGCTCACGTTCCTCCTCAAATACTTTTATATAAGGTTCGTTATAACGCGCAGTCACATTCCAATCAATATTTCGAACATCATCTCCATATTGATATTGGCGCACTTCAGAAAAGGTCATACCACGCCCTTTAAAGGTCGAATGGTATTCGCCTCCAAAGATATGATCAGACAAACGTCGTGTCTTAATCTCAATCTTGCGTACTTTTTTTAGTAATTCTTTAGTGTCCATTATTCATTCAGCATTATAAGGTAGGTCATAAATAAGAAACTACTATGGTACTTCAATCTCGTTTACAATTTTGTTGATGATATCTTCTGAAGTTACATTTTCGGCTTCAGCTTCGTAAGTAATCCCAATTCTATGACGTAAAACATCATGAACTACTGCTCGAACATCTTCAGGAATCACATAGCCTCGACGCTTAATAAAGGCGTAACATTTAGCCGCTGTGGCTAGATTTATACTACCACGAGGTGATGCTCCAAAAGAAATTAAAGGTTTTAAATTAGCTAGTTTATATTTTTCAGGATAACGTGTTGCAAAGACAATATCGAGAATGTATTTCTCAATTTTTTCATCCATATATACTTCACGAACTGCTTCTTGAGCTTTAAGAATTGTTGCTATAGAAACGACTGGATTTACTTTTTCAAAAGCACCTTTTAGGTTTGCTCGAACAATCATTTGTTCTTCATCCATTTTAGGATAGTCAATAACGGTTTTCAACATAAAACGGTCTACTTGTGCTTCAGGTAAAGGGTAAGTTCCTTCTTGCTCTACTGGATTTTGAGTTGCCATAACTAAAAACGGTTTGTCTAAAACAAACGTTTCATCACCAATAGTCACTTGTTTCTCTTGCATGGCTTCAAGTAAAGCTGACTGTACTTTTGCAGGCGCTCTGTTAATTTCATCAGCAAGCACAAAATTGGCAAAAATAGGTCCTTTTTTTATGGTGAAATCGTTTTGCTTCATGTTGTAAATTAACGTTCCTGTAACATCAGCAGGTAATAAGTCAGGAGTAAATTGTATTCTACTAAAGCTGCCATCTACAGCTTGAGATAGTGTATTAATAGCTAATGTTTTTGCTAGACCAGGCACACCTTCTAATAAAATATGGCCTTGACCCAATAATCCTATTAGTAAACGTTCAACCATGTGTTTTTGCCCTACAATGACTTTATTCATTTCTAAAGTCAATAAATCTACAAAAGCACTTTCTTTTTCAATTTTTTCATTAATAGACTTAATATCAATAGTCCCTGTATCTTCCATCATATTTTAATTTTTAATCTCTAGAATTTATCATTCTTAATTTGGAAGTGCAAATTGTTAAAATTTTTCGTTCATCCCTGTTAATAATTGGTTAAAAATTGCCCTATTTAAAAGACTTTATGCGTTTTTAGTTTAGTATTTTTAAACTTCAAATTTTTTTATGACAAAAACAGCCTTAATTACTGGAGCAACAAGCGGAATAGGTCGTGCTACAGCGCATGAATTTGCGAAACATGGTATTAAACTTATCCTTTGTGGAAGAAGACAAGAACGGTTAGATACTATCGAACAAGCCTTAAGCAAACAAACAGATGTATTTACTTTAAATTTTGATGTTCGGAATAAGCAAACCGTTTTTGATGCGATTGCGTCACTTCCTGAAAACTTTAAACAGATCGACATCTTAATTAACAATGCAGGTAATGCACACGGATTAGACCCAATTCAAACTGGAGATATAGAAGATTGGGATGCTATGATGGACATTAATGTAAAAGGGTTATTGTATGTTAGTAAAGCGATAATTCCTCAAATGACTCAGAGACAATCTGGTCAGATTATAAATATTGGGTCGTCAGCAGGAAAAGAAGTCTATCCAAAAGGTGGTGTTTACTGTGCTAGTAAACATGCCGTTCTAGCAATAACCGAAGGTATGCGAATAGATCTTAACCCTTTTGGTATTAAAGTTGGTGCAATTAATCCTGGATTAGTTGAAACAGAATTTTCTCAAGTACGTTTTAAAGGTGATGCTATTGCAGATCATGTATATAAAGGATATAAAGCGCTTCAACCTGAAGATATTGCAGACATTATTTACTTTGCTATTACTCGTCCTGCACATGTAAACATTGCAGACTTATTGGTGTTTTGTACTGCTCAAGCAAGTTCGACTATTGTAAAAAAAGAATTATAATTTCTTCGCTAGAAAGACATCATGATTAACAAACGTTTACTTATTAAAAACCTTCTTGCTCATAACGATGAAAATAGTTTTTATGACAAAAAACGAAAAATAGATATTAGTCAGAAGGAAGGTAAAGCTAAATTTTTAAAACATGTTTGTGCACTCTCTAACAGTAACCCCAAAAACAACTCCTACATTGTTATTGGTGTTGAAGATGAAGATAATAACATTATTGGAGTCGATTTTTTTGATGATAGCAAAATCCAAAACCTCATCAATGCCTATTTAACCAACCCTCCAATAGTACAATATGAAAACATTCCTTTTCCTCATTTACCTGACAATAAGGTTGTAGGTTTAGTGACTATTAGACCTATAGACAGTCTCACTTCTTTGCGGAAAAATATATGGAAGTACTATGGTGGCTCTGTATTTTTCAGAGATGGAAGCATGAGCATGCCTAAGGTTTTTGATATTGAAGTTAAAGATGTTAATTCAAAAATTGTTGAGGCTATTGAGAATCATGCGCAAAATAATATTCAACATACACTTGATGCTGTTTTTGAGTTTTTAAATAAGCGTAAAGATTACAATCCGCAGTATAAAGTTTTTAAAGAGTATTTTGTGTTGTGTTGGTCTGGTCAAAAAAAAATAGTTGACGATACTATTTTCTACTCTAGAGTAGATATTGAAATGGTGAATGAACAAGTGCGTTTATTTTTTTCAACTTTAGATGAAGTCGCTATAAGTTTTGACAATGATGGCTTTAAAATTATTGAATACGTTAATCTTGGTCTTCAAAACACATCTAAGTATTATCCTTTAGAGGAAACCTTGATTCAATTTTCTAACAATGCCAATTATACGATTGAGACTAAGCTTCTTTTTGAACCGCCACAATTCGATAAAAAAGTTTTGCATCATATTTATAATGCCAACAATGCTATTTTAGAAAAACTAAAAAAAGGATTAAAGCTTAATAAAAATGAAGAAATTGATTTAATGAATATGCCTGAAACCTATTTAATCTGCTATTTAAATTCATTTCATGAGGCTATTGATAAATTAGTCGAAGTGAAGCCATTTATTAAAAAGTATAGTGCTGATGCGTATATCTTATATAAAGAATCTTTACGCATATTAAGGAAAGTTAAATATAGCTAAATGACCAACTATACAAAAAACACAACCAACTATATAAAATTTCAAGCTAACCATATATTTCTATAGTTAAGCATGCTTTGTTTATTATATATTTGTGGAGCTATTAATCGTAAGATATTAAACCTTGCTTAACCCTGAATGAATTAGGTCTGAGGCAAGGTTTTTCTTTTTTATTCAAAAAAAAGCCGTTTTCAATGAAAACGGCTTTTTGCTTAATATTTCTGATATCTATAACAAATAGATTATAAGAGCTACTAACGGAGAAAATCCTAAACACGAAATTAAAAGACGATATTTGGATTTTTTAAAAATCAACAATAAAATTATTGGTAGTATAATAAATACTAAAATGCTAATCAGCAATAAATGCCACATTTCTATTATATAGTTGAAACCTTCGCCATCATAATCCAAATAAGCGAAAATATTTGTGAATACAACATCTATAAGTACTAATATTAAGACATCTTTAATTTTCATTGCTATATATTACAAATCAAACTTAATCCCTTGCGCTAAAGGCAGTTCGTCAGAATAATTGACTGTGTTTGTTTGTCTCCTCATATACACTTTCCATGAATCAGATCCAGACTCACGTCCACCACCAGTTTCTTTTTCACCTCCAAAAGCACCACCAATTTCAGCACCAGATGTTCCAATGTTGACATTAGCAATTCCACAATCAGATCCAGCATATGATAAGAATTTTTCGGCTTCTTTCATTTCATTGGTCATAATAGCAGAAGATAAACCTTGAGCAACTCCATTTTGTTTTTCAATGGCATTTTCTACCTCTCCAGAATACTTCATTAAATATAAAATTGGAGCAAACGTTTCGTGTTGTACAATTTCAAAATGATTCTCAGCTTCAATAATTGCTGGTTTAACATAACACCCAGACTCGTAACCTTCACCTTCTAAAACGCCACCTTCAACTAATACATTTCCGCCTTCAGCTTTCGCTTTTTCAATTGCAGCTAAATAGGTATTTACAGCATCATGATCGATTAATGGTCCAATATGATTTTTTTCGTCTAACGGGTTTCCAATAGTTAACTGACCATAAGCACCTACAATAGCATCACGTACTTTATCGTAAACAGATTCGTGAATAATTAATCGTCTTGTCGATGTACAACGCTGTCCACAAGTTCCAACAGCACCAAAAACAGCACCAGGAACCACGACTTTTAAATCGGCTGAAGGTGTAATAATAATGGCATTGTTTCCACCTAACTCTAATAACGATTTCCCGAAACGTTCGGCAACCGTTTTACCAACGATTCGTCCCATTCTTGTAGATCCTGTAGCAGACACAAGTGGAATTCTTGTATCTGTTGTCATCATTTCACCTACTTTATAGTCGCCATTAATAATACAAGAAATCCCTTCTGGTAAATTGTTTTCTTTTAAGATGTCTGCAATTATATTCTGGCAAGCAATAGAACATAAAGGTGCTTTTTCTGAAGCTTTCCAGACACATACATCACCACAAATCCAAGCTAAAGCTGTGTTCCAAGACCAAACTGCAACAGGGAAATTGAATGCAGAGATAATTCCAACAACACCTATAGGATGCCATTGTTCTCTCATCACATGTCCTGGACGTTCAGATGGAATCGTTTGTCCGTTTAATTGTCTTGATAATCCAACTGCAAAATCACAGATGTCAATCATTTCCTGAACTTCGCCATAACCTTCTTGTAAAGATTTACCCATTTCATAAGACACTAACTTACCTAAAGGTTCTTTTAAGTCTCTTAATTTGTTTCCAAACTGACGCACAATTTCTCCACGTTGAGGCGCAGGAACATCTCTCCACGTTTTAAAAGCTTTAGTTGCTGTGATCATCACTTTTTCATAATCATCTCTTGTAGTCGCTTTTACTTTTCCTATAAGTTGTCCATCAACAGGCGAAAATGATTCTATAATGTCTCCATTTGAAAAACTATTTGAACCTGTAGAAGTTCCTTCATTTATATCTTTAACTCCAAGTTGTTTTAGAGCTTTTTCAATTCCGAAATCGGTAGCGATTGCTTCCATATATGATTGTGTTTTATGATTTATTAAAATGTGATGCAAATATACTAATTTATTGTCTGGTGTTATTCAGAAATAAATCTTAAAATATTACCTTTAAAAACATATTGATTTTTATAATAAGTCTAAACTTTATGATGATTTTAACAGCCTCAAAACATCTAAACCGTTTCTAAAAGAAGTAATTATATTAACAGGAATTGTATTACACTGCTTTAACAAACGTTCAACAATAAATATCTAAGCACTATGAAAATTAAAAAGCTATTTACTCTAGTCTTACTACTAACTATAGTGTTTTCATGTAAAAAAAAGGAAGTCGAAACCGATAATTTATTTAAGTTTAAAAACTATATAAGCTACACCACTTCTGGTCGCGTTTCGGTTACTAAACCTATTGAAATTAATTTATCTAATGATGTTGATGCTTGGGAAATCAATCAAGAAATTGAAGACCATATTATTACTATTAAGCCTCAGGTGTCTGGCAAAATCATTGTTAACAACAAACATTCAATTCATTTTATTCCAGATGAACCATTAGATGCAGATACCGAATATACAGTAAATCTTAAATTAAGTTCTATTTATAAAAACATCCCTTCAGAATTCAAAACCTACACCTTTCAATTTAAAACCATTACCCCTAATTTTAATCTTGTCACGAACAACTTACAGTCCTATAGTAAAGAATGGCAATACCTTGAAGGTGTGCTTCGGGCTGCTGATGTCATTTCACTTAATGATGCCAAGCAGTTGGTTAACGCGTCTCAAAAAGGAAAAAAAATTGACATTGTTTGGAATGAATCTTTTCAAAATTCTAAAGTTTTTGAATTTAAAATTGATAGTATTAATCGATTTATAGATGACAGCGAGATATTAATAAAATGGAACGGAAAAGCCATAAAGGCAGACAATATTGGGGAAAACACAATTCTAATTCCTGGGCAAAACAATTTTGTAATTACCAAAATGGAAGTGGTTCAAAGCCCAGAACAATACTTATCTATTAATTTTTCAGATCCATTAAAAAAACAACAAAATTTTGATGGTTTAGTTACCATTCAAAACGTGAAAAACCCCAAATATATAGTCGATGGTAACGTACTAAAAGCCTATCCAGACACTAAAATAGTTGGCAATGTGCAAGTCGATGTCTTTCAAGGCATTATAAACACTGAAGGCTTTAAACTCAAAAAACCATTTTCAGAATTAATAGCTTTTGAAGATGAAAAACCTCAAATTCGACTTATTAGCAATGGTGTGATTTTACCAAATTCGCAAGAATTAAAGTTCAATTTTGAAGCTGTAAACCTGAAAGCAGTTGATGTTCGTATCATTAAGATTTTTGAAGATAATATCCTTCAATTTTTACAAGACAATAATCTTAACACCAACAATAGAAATGATGTGAGACGTGTTGGTCGTCGTATAGCAAAACAAACCATAACTTTACAGGATGAAGCAGAAAATACTGGGAAATGGAAAGCTTATAGCATCGATTTATCTAAATATATTAAAGCCGATCCTGGCGCTATTTATCGTGTTGAATTAGATATTAAAAAAGAATATTCGCTATATAATTGTGAAGGGAATCAAAATATCACAAATGTTGAAAATAATGACGATTATTATGAAGAGGACGACTATGAAGACGATTATTACAATGAGTATTCAGCATCATCTACCGAAGATGAAGACCTACGTGAAGAAGCATATTGGGACAATTTAACCTACAGCTACAGAAACAATTATTACAACTGGAACGACAGAAAAAACCCATGTAAAGAAGCCTATTACCAAAACCAAACCGTAGCTCAAAATCTTCTGGCGTCCAATCTAGGCATCATTGCAAAAAAAGGTGCAAACAATAAATATTACTTTGCCGTAACTAATATCTTAAATACGAATCCAGAAGCCAACACTTCAATTACACTTTATAATTTTCAGCAACAAGAAATTCTTTCTA
Source organism: Lacinutrix iliipiscaria (assembly GCF_042686125.1). Lineage (NCBI taxonomy): Bacteria > Pseudomonadati > Bacteroidota > Flavobacteriia > Flavobacteriales > Flavobacteriaceae > Lacinutrix > Lacinutrix iliipiscaria. The sequence continues at coordinate 683,873 of NZ_JBHUOV010000001.1, read as the reverse complement.
CTAAAACAGATGCTGATGGATTAGCTACAGTTTCTACCGAAAACCATGCTGCTTTCGCGATTGTTTCCAAAGGAAATAATACAAGTTACATTAAACTAAACGATGGAAACTCACTGTCTTTAAGCAAATTTGATGTCTCTGGAAACCAATTACAACGCGGACTTAAAGGCTATATATATGGCGAACGTGGTGTCTGGAGACCTGGAGATTCGCTACACCTTACTTTTATGCTTAATGACGCTGGAAATAAACTCCCAATAGGACATCCTGTGAAAATGGAGGTCACAGACGCTAATGGGAAATTAGCCTATAAAAAGGTAACCACAAACAACCTTAATCATTTTTATACGTTTACTGTTCCTACGTCTTCTGAAGATAAAACAGGAAACTGGAACGCTAAAGTTTCGGTTGGTGGTGCCACTTTTTATAAAAGACTAAATGTTGAAACGGTTAAACCAAATCGTTTAAAAATTAAAGTCGATTTTGAAGATGATATTTTAACAGGAACAAACCCTCTTAATGGGAAATTAGATGTAAAATGGCTTCATGGTGCGCCTGCTAAACATGTAAAAACAGAAATTAAAGCGAAATTTAGCAATTCTTATTCTAGTTTTAAAAACTACAAAGCATATGTGTTTCGTGATCCTTCGCGTTCGTTTTCTTCGGAAGAAGTCATTGTTTTTGATGGCAAGGTTAATGAAGAAGGCATAGCTAATATTACCAACAAACTCAACGTCGGAAGTAACGCTCCAGGTATGTTAAATGCTCAATTTTTAGTACGTGCTTTTGAAAATGGTGGAGACTTCTCTATGGATACCTTCACTAAAGAATATGCGCCTTACACCTCTTTTGTTGGACTGAAATCTCCTCAAGGTAATGCTTATGGCTCCTTTTTTACAGATGAGAATCAAACCTTTGATATTGTAGTCGTAGATGCTCAAGGCAAACCCTTAAAAAGAAGTGGTTTAGAAGTGAAAATCTACAAAATAAATTGGCGTTGGTGGTGGAATTCTTCTTATGATGATTTAGCTTCTTATACTTCAAGCTCGTATCATCAGCCTTATAAAAACATGAAGCTCGATACAGATGCAGATGGGAAAACCAGTTTCAATTTAAATATTCCTGAAAGTGATAGAGGGCGTTTTTTAATTCGTGTCATCGATCCAAAAAGTGGTCATGCTACAGGACGAACAGCTTATTTCTATAAAAATTGGTATGTGCCTTATGGAGATAAAGAAGCGGCAAAAATATTAGCTTTTGCTGCAGATAAAGAAAATTATAATGTTGGAGAAACAGCTAAAATAACCTTCCCTTCTAGCCCTGAAAGTCGCGCATTAATAAGTATAGAAAATGGTACAGAAGTTCTCGAATATAAATGGGTAAAAACAGCAACTGGAGAAACCACTGTTAATATTCCTATAACTTCACAAATGGCACCCAATGTCTTTGTAAATATTTCACTTTTACAACCTCATGCGATTACTGCTAACGATTTACCTATTCGACTTTATGGTGTCATTCCTATAATGGTCGAAGACCCAAGCACTAAGCTAGAGCCAGAAATTAAAATGCCAAATACTTTGCGTCCAGAACAAGAATTTGAGGTTGTTGTCTCAGAAAAAAACAACAAATCAATGACCTATACTATTGCTATGGTTGAAGAAGGTTTACTCGATTTAACACGATTCAAAACACCAAATGCTTGGGATGAATTTTACAAACGCGAAGCCTTAGGTGTAAAAACTTGGGATATTTTTGACGATGTTATTGGTGCCTATTCTGGAAGTATTGATCAAGTATTTGCTATTGGTGGAGATGGTAGTGCTGCAAAAGGCAAAAATAAAAAAGCAAATCGTTTTAAACCTGTTGTGACATTTTTAGGGCCTTTTCAACTCAACTCTAATGAAGATAAAACTCATAAAATTAAAATGCCAAATTATATTGGATCTGTAAGAACAATGGTCGTTGCTGGAGATGTTTCTATGGAAGCTTATGGCAGTACAGATAAAACTGTTCAGGTGAAAAAACCATTAATGGTATTGGCAACGCTTCCGCGGAAATTAAGTCCAGGTGAAAAAGTAACACTTCCTGTAACTGTTTTTGCTATGGAGCCTAATGTGAAGAATGTAACTATTAGTTTAAATTTAAGTGATGGTATTTCTGTGGTTGGCAACAAAAATCAATCTTTAGCTTTTTTGAAACCCGATGAGCAAATGGCTTATTTTGAATTAGATGTTAGCAAAGCTAAAGGTGTTAATACTGTTGAAGTTATCGCGTCTGGAAATGGCGAAAAATCTACCTATAAAGTGGAGCTCGATGTGATAAACACAAACCCTATATCTTCTGTTACTTTAGATCAAACCCTTGAAGCAAATGCATCTGAAACTTTAGGTTTTTCAACCTTCGGCGTTCATGGAACGAACACTGCAACCGTTGAGTTTTCAACCATGCCTCCAATGGATTTCTCAAAACGCTTACAATACTTAGTACAATATCCTCATGGTTGCGTAGAGCAAACAACATCGAGTGTGTTTCCTCAATTATATTTAAATGACATTTTCGATTTAACACATAAAAAGAAACAAGAAATTCAATCCAATATAGAAAATGGCATCAAACGATTAGGCTTTTTCCAAAGACCCAATGGAGGTATGAGTTATTGGATGGGAGAACACTCTGCTGATGATTGGGGAACGAGTTATGCTGGTCATTTTATGATTGAAGCTGAAAAGAAAGGCTTTGTGCTTCCGCTCACTTTTAAAAGTAATTGGATCGCTTATCAAAAACAAGCGGCTCGTGATTGGAGGCCAAGCTATAAAGTCTATAATTCTGATTTAGCACAAGCATACAGGTTATACACATTAGCATTAGCTGGTAGTCCAGATTTAAGTGCCATGAATCGTTTACGTGAATTCACAGAAATTTCTAATGAAGCCAAATGGCGTTTAGCTGCTGCTTATGCTTTAGCAGGACAAAAAGAAGCAAGTGCCCAAATTTCTAAAATGGCCAATATTGAATTTAAAGTGCCTAAATATAACTACTACACTTATGGTTCAAGAGATAGAAATCGTGCCATGGCATTAGAAACAATGGTTATTACAAAAGATCAACGCGCTAGAGAACTCTCTAAAACAATCGCAAAAGATTTATCTAGTAACCGTTGGATGAGCACACAAACTGCAGCATATAGCTTATTAGCCATGGCAAAAATGGTAGAGGCCAATGGCGGAAAATCACTAAAGCTTGACTATACTATTAATGGAGAATCAGAATCTATTAATACCAAAAGCGCTATTGCACAACGAGACCTTATAATTAAGGAAGGAAGCAATGCATTATCTTTTAAGAACAATCAAGGCAATGTAATTTATGTTCGTGTGTTAAACTCTGGGAAACTCCCTTTAGGTGAAGAATTGACCGAGCAACGCGGACTTAGTGTTTCTGTGGTATATAAAGATGTAAAAGGAAACCTGATTGATATCTCAAAGCTACAACAAGGACAAGATTTTGTGGCAACAGTTAAAGTGAGTAATCTTAAAAATGAACGCATTAATGATGTGGCTTTAACACAAATTTTTCCTTCAGGTTGGGAAATCATCAATACACGTTTTACAGATTTTGGGAGCGCAACGACAAGTCAGGCACGTTTTACAGATATTCGTGATGATCGTGTAAACTTCTATTTCGATTTGCCTCAAAAAGGAAAATACGACACCAAAACGTTTAATGTGATGTTAAATGCATCGTATCTTGGCACCTACTATTTACCAGGTGTACAAGCTGAAGCCATGTATGATAATGAATTTTTAGTAAGAACAAAAGGTCGTTGGATTGAAGTCACTAAATAATAACTTTATGAAAGAATTTAAACCCTATTACGCAGTCATTTTCACCTCAACTCAAAATGAAAATATAGAAGGTTATGCTGAAATGGCTGAAAAAATGGAAGCTCTAGCAAAACAACAAGATGGATTTTTAGGAATAGATTCCGCAAGAAATGATGTTGGCCTAACCATAAGCTATTGGGAAAGCTTAGATGCTATCAAAAAATGGAAGCAACACAATGAACATCTAGTGGCTCAGCTTAAAGGAAGACAAGATTGGTACAATTGGTACCATGTTAGAATTTGCAAAGTAGAACGTGAGTATGACTTTAATTCGTGAACAAAATAATAGCTTACATAAAACGCCACAAAATTAAATCAGCTGTATTAGTCGTGCTTTTAACGGCTTACTATTTCTGTTTACCCAAACAGCTTTTTGAAGATCCTACAGCGACTGTTATAACAAGTGCTAATAATGAATTATTAGGTGCTCAAATTGCTAAAGATGGTCAATGGCGATTTCCACAAAACGACAGTATTCCTGAGAAATTTAAAACGTGTATTATTCAATTTGAAGATGAATTCTTTTACAAACATCCTGGGTTTAATCCTATTTCTATTTTTAAAGCACTTCGTGACAATGTGAAATCTGGAGCAATAAAACGTGGAGGAAGTACCATCACCCAACAAGTCATTCGTTTATCTAGAAAAGGTCAACAAAGAACTTATTTAGAAAAAATTAAAGAACTTATTCTAGCCACACGATTGGAATTCCGCGAAAGCAAAGAACAAATATTAACCTATTATTCTAGTCATGCACCTTTTGGTGGAAACGTTGTTGGCATTGATGCAGCTTCATGGCGCTATTTTAACAGAAATGTCAATCAACTCTCTTGGGCAGAAAGTGCTACTTTGGCGGTCTTACCAAATGCACCAAGCTTAATCTATCCTGGTAAAAACCAAAAACTCTTAATAGAAAAACGCAACCGCTTACTTAAAAAACTGCTTCATAAAAGCATTATTGATACATTAACTTACAATTTGTCTGTTGCTGAAGGCTTGCCACAAAAACCATTTCCATTGCCACAAACGGCGCCACACTTATTACAAAAAGTAGCTAAAAAAAATTATGGACAACGTGTACAAACGACCATTAATTTAAGTCTTCAAAAACAAACCAATGCCATTGTAAAAACCCATTACAACCTATTAAAACAAAACGAAATTCACAATATATCTGTTTTAGTTTTAGATGTAAAAACGCGTCAAGTTTTAGCTTATGTAGGAAATTCGCCAACTGACAAAACTCATCAAAAAGATGTTGACATCGTTGACAAACCTAGAAGTACAGGAAGTATCTTAAAGCCCTTTTTATATGCTGCCATGTTAGATTCTGGAGATCTTTTACCTAATACTTTAATTGCAGATGTACCATCTCAATTTGGAAACTATACTCCTGAAAATTTCAATAAAGAATACGATGGCGCTGTTCCTGCAAGTCGTGCATTATCTCGTTCGTTAAATGTTCCAGCGGTTCGAATGCTTCAAAGTTTTGGTCTTGATCGATTTCATCATTATTTAAAAGAATTAAAGTTGAAAGACCTCAAGTATAATGCAAATCATTATGGTTTAACATTAGTTCTTGGAGGTGCAGAAAGTAATCTTTGGGACTTATGTAAGAGCTATGCTTCATTGTCTTCTACATTAAATCATTATACTGAAAACTCTAGTGAGTATTATTCAAATGAATTTTGTGAACCTACGTTTTTGGCTTCAAAAAGCATAGATTTCGGAAAAAAAAGCCCTGAAAAAACATTATTTGACGCAGCTTCCATTTATCTGACTTATGAAAGTTTAAAGGAAGTCAATAGGCCAGAAAATGACGAAAATTGGGAGTTTTTTGATGGTTCTAAACCCATTGCCTGGAAAACAGGAACAAGTTTTGGTTTTCGTGATGCTTGGGCTATTGGGACGACCAAAGATTACGTGGTAGGTGTTTGGGTTGGTAATGCTGATGGTGAAGGACGACCAGGTTTAGTTGGTGTACAAACAGCGGCTCCAATTTTATTTGATGTTTTTGATCTTTTACCAAATAGCGACTGGTTTTCAAAACCTTTTGATGACATGCAAGAAGTTGATATTTGTATTAAAAGTGGGTTTCGCGCGACTGAAACTTGCGAAAACACCGAACTTAAATACATTCAAAATAGTGGACTGAAAACAAAACCTTGTCCATATCATGTATTAATTCATTTAGACCAAAACGAACAGTATCAAGTCAATTCATCTTGCGAAAATATCAACAACATTGTAAACAAGTCTTGGTTTGTATTACCACCTTTAATGGCGTTTTATTACAAAACGAAAAATCCGTTTTATAAACCTTTACCGCCTTTTAGAAATGATTGCTTAGATGATTATGCAGCCTCTATGCAATTCATTTACCCTAAAGAAACCACAACGGTCTTCTTGCCAAAAGATTTTGATGGAAAGACCAATGAACTCATTTTAAAAATTGCACATTCTAAGCCAGAAACGACATTGTTTTGGTATATAAACGACATCTTTTTAGGTACGACAAAAGACATTCATGATATGGCTATTAGCCCAAAAGTAGGGAAACACCTCATTACTGTAGTAGATGAGTTAGGGAATGAAGTTAAACGATGGATTGAAGTTTCAATATAATCTAACGCAACGAAAAACCTTTGGCTGCCCACCATGGATGAATTTCTATTTCTAATCGACCTGCTTTTACCATGGGATCAGAGTTTGCTAAGCTATCTGCCATCTTTTGAGTAGGTACATTATAAATAGTTATGCCTCGTATATCGCCATCATCACCAAAAGGTCCAGAAATATCTGCATAACCTAAATCATACATCTTTCCTAAATGATTAAGATGCTCTTCTTGTAAAATTTTAGCTTCTTCTTCGTTTTGATTTCTTATGGGTCCACGCTTTAAAAAAGCTATAAAATATTGTTGCATCAAAATCGTGTCTTTGGTTTCTTCATCAACATAATCAAAAATCTGAAATCCGTCTTTAGTAAGCTGTGCTTTGAGTTCGGCTACAGACGGCTTGACCTCTTCTATTTCTTCAATAATTTGTTCAACAACTTCAGTTTTTGGGACTGTACTTATATCATCTTTAATCTCTTCACTAGTAATATTCGATTCTTTTTTACATGCCATAAGAGTGATGGCTGCAAAAATTAAAACTATAATCTGTCTCATAATTTCCAGTTTTTATATGGTTGTTTACTTAATTGTGAATTATAATATTTAGGGTTTCCTGTAACTTCTTTACCAAGCCAATCTGGTTTTGGAAATGACTCATCTTCAAATTTTAATTCGACTTCTGCAAGAACTAAACCTGTATTATCTCCTAAGAATTCATCGACTTCAAAAATATGATTCTCAACTTTGATTTCGTATCGTATTTTATCGATAATACCTTTTTTACAAAGCTTTAACAGTTGTTTAGCTTCATCTTTAGAGATTTTTTTTTCCCATTCAAATCGGGACAAACCATTTGCAGATGATTTTCCTTTTATGGTTAAATACCCTTGTTCTCCTTTTAGCCTTACACGAACCGTTCTTTTTTTATTTGTACTTAAAAAGCCTTGCGTGATAGGCGTGTGTGTGTACGCTTGATCTTTAAAAACATTTGAAGTTACTAAAAATTTACGTTCAATTTCTATACTAGATATGTGATTTTGATTTGTCATTAATATAAATTGTTGATAAAGCAATTAATGCAATTGCAGACCAATAAGTGGAAGAAATTAAAAATTGTGCTATTGTGAAATCAGATATAAACTTACCAATAGACAAAACAGTATCTGATACCATAAATAAACAAGCGCCTATAGTAATTAGCAAAAAACCATATTCCTTTTTCCAAACATATAGGTTTATGGCTTGCCAAGCCATAAGAACAATACATGTAATGTATAATATAACTGGTATAAGTAAATCACCTAAATGATTTTTTAAATTAAAAAAGATAATACTCGCTATCATTAATAATGGAATTAGAGTTTTTATGTTTTTTGAAAACCCATTTATCGTCGTAAAGGCATATATAAATAAAACATGACCAATTAAAAAAGAAGCTAGTCCAAAAACAAAATAACTATCAAACATTAAAAACACATCTCCAATAAGGCAGAATATTAAGCCTAATAATATGATGTTTTTATAGGGTTTTAAAGTGTTCTTAGCGTATAGTACAGGTAAAAGTATAACTAGAATTGTCGACAATGGTTTGAAAATAAAGTGCATTATCTTATGCTCTATATATACAGAGGTTATTGTGAGTATTACAGAGATAACAATTAAGACTAAGTGTGTCCTCTTTTTCATATTTTAAATAAATATTTTACATTCAAAAGTTCGAGATGCCCAAATTAAAAGACAGATAATGTCTAAATTTACATTATGTCTAGCGATTTACCAATACGAAAAATTATTCATGTTGATATGGATGCATTTTATGCCTCTGTAGAGCAAATGGATAATCCTGAACTCAAAGGAAAACCTATTGCTGTTGGTGGCAGTGGAACACGTGGTGTTGTTAGTGCTGCAAGTTATGAAGCACGAAAATTTGGTGTGAAAAGCGCCATGAGCGGCATGCAAGCAAGACGAAATTGTCCAGAACTTATTTTTGTAAGACCTCGATTTGAACGTTATTCAGAAATTTCTAAACAGATAAAAAAAATATTTTATGACTACTCAGATAAGGTTGAACCTTTGTCTTTAGATGAAGCTTATATAGATGTTACAGAAAATAAAAAGGGAAATCCGAGTGCCACATTAATAGCGAAAGAGATTCGTGAGCGTATTTTTAAAGAAGTGGGGTTAACAGCCTCTGCAGGCATTAGCATTAATAAATTTATTGCTAAAGTCGCGAGCGATTATAATAAACCTAATGGACAAAAAACCGTTAATCCAGAAGATGTGTTACAATTTTTAGAAGACTTAGACATTAGGAAGTTTTATGGTGTTGGTAAAGTTACCGCTGAAAAAATGTATCAAAAAGGCATTTTTACTGGAAAGGATTTAAAATCAAAATCTGTAGCCTATTTAGAAGAGCACTTTGGAAAGTCTGGGAAATCGTATTATTATATTGTTCGTGGGATTCATACTAGCGAGGTTAAACCCAACCGAACACGAAAATCGTTAGCTGCAGAACGTACGTTTAATGAAAATTTATCTTCTGAAATCTTTATGTTGGAAAAATTAGAGCATATTGCTGAAGAAGTCTCGAAACGTTTACATAAAAGTAAGGTCGCAGGGAAAACAATTACACTTAAAATTAAATATAGTGATTTCACCTTACAAACTAGAAGTAAGACTTTACCCTATTTTATAAGTGATAAAAGTATTATTCTTGAAACTGCTAAAGACTTACTGTATCAAGAAAAACTGAGTAATTCGGTTAGATTGCTTGGTATTTCTTTATCTAATCTCAACACAGAAAAAACGAAAAAAACGCTGACTAAAAAGGAGAAAGAAGTAAGTGTTCAATTAAAATTTGAATTTTAAATCTTACACTAAAGCCTCTAAATTCTTTGAATCTGCGTTAACGATTGCAGCGGCATCCTTTTTATACTGAATCAAGTACAGTATAAAAAGATATAGCGGAAAGCGTGGTTTTTGTGTCACACAAAAAAACGCCCAAATTCTAAAAACTACAACTCGTAATTTCTGTAACGCGTAAAGTATTCACCATTCCTTTCTCTTGAATAGGCATTGCAGCTAAACTCACTAACATATCGCCTTCTTCGAGGTAGCCTTTTTTACAAGCTATGGCATTTACATCTTCAATGGTTTCGTCTGTACTCACAAACTTGTCATAGAAGAATGCTTTTACGCCCCAAAGTAAATTGAGTTGGGTTAAAATGCGCTTATTAGATGTAAAAACTAAAATATGTGCTGCTGGTCGCCACGCAGAAATTTGAAACGCGGTGTATCCACTATTTGTAAGTGTTGAAATACCTTTGGCGTTAATTTCGTTAGCCATATTGGCTGCGTGATAACAAATAGACTTTGTAATGTAACGTTTGGTACGAATATGAGGTGGTAAATGAGGTACTTGAATTAAGGGTGAATCTTCAACACTTTTTACAATGTTAGCCATTTGCGTTATTACTTGCACAGGATATTGTCCGACTGAAGTTTCACCAGAAAGCATTACAGCATCAGCGCCATCCATAACCGAATTGGCCACATCATTAACTTCTGCTCGTGTTGGTGTGAGGCTAGAAATCATGGTTTCCATCATTTGTGTGGCAATAATAACTGGGATTCTTGCTTTTTTGGCGCGTAAGACCAACTGCTTTTGGATAAGCGGCACTTCTTCTGCTGGAATTTCAACGCCTAAATCACCACGAGCGACCATAAGTCCGTCGCAATACGCCACAATTTTATCTATATTTTCTACAGCTTCAGGCTTTTCGATTTTTGCAATTATAGGAATTTTATGATCGCTATGTTTTTGTATCAATTCTTCAAGTTGCATTAAATCTTCGGCATGACGAACAAAAGACAAGGCCATCCAATCTACTTTTTGCTCTATAGCAAAAATAGCATCTTCAATATCCTTTTCGGTTAAAGCTGGTTGTGAGATATTGGTATTGGGAAGGTTAACTCCTTTTTTAGATTTTAGAGGTCCACCTTGAATCACTTTAGCTTTGACTTCAGATTTTTTATCTGTAGAAAGGACTTCAAAAATAAGTTTTCCATCATCAAGTAGAATACGCTCTCCAGGTTTGGCGTCTTGTGGGAAACGATCGTAAGTCATATAGACACGTTTTTTTGTGCCTTCAAAACGCTCTCCAGTAGCGAAAATTATTTCATCGCCTTCTTTAACAATAACATCGCCTTTCATGGCGCCAACGCGCAATTTTGGTCCTTGTAAATCGCCTAAAATTGCAGCGTTATAGCCAAACTCATCGTTGAGTTCTCTTATTGTTTTGATGCGTTTTTTTACATCATTATAATCTGCATGAGAGAAGTTTATTCTAAACACATCAACACCTTCATCAAGCATGGCTTTTAAAACTTTTTTTGTGCTTGTTGCTGGTCCTAATGTGGCTACTATTTTGGTTTTTTTTCTTTTTAACATTAATTGAATATTAAATTATCAGTGGTTTTTAATTGGGTCGCATCTATACTATATGCTGTCATGACTTGTGGAATACTAAGAATTTTATTTAAAATGACTTTTTCAATATTTTGATTTGGTATTTCGCTAATTTTTAAAATAAAATTCACCTTTTTATATTCTGGAATAAGGTGTTTCGTTTTCGTGAAACTTTCATCATTAATAAATAACGAGTCTGCATCAATAGCATCTTTAACTTCTATTTTACAAGTATTAGACGCTAAATTCCATACGGTTAACTGTTTGTCATCTTCCCATTCAAAAATTGAATAACTAGAAGTATCGTTGTATTCTATATCTGAAGCTTTGCGTTTAAGGTTTAAACCTAGATGTTGATTTAATAAATACGCTAGTCTATAATCTTCAATTGAACAATGTATTCCAATTAAGGCATAGTCTATATCTTCTAAAAAATCTTCAAGAATAAGTTTACGCACAGTTATAACTTCCTATTAATTCATGTAAATATAATATTAAAAACGATTAATTATGTTAAGTTAAAGGTAATCTTAAAAGGAAATTATTACGAAAACGTTATCGTCACTAAAGACTTAAATCGCTCTAGGAATTTGTTTTTGAAATACAAAAAAAGCGCGTTTTGAAGCTTTTTCTTCGGCCTTCTTTTTTGAGGTTGCTCTTGCTTTAGACACAATCTTCTTGTCTATTGAAAGTTTTACAGAAAAATGTCTAATATCATCATTCCCTGTATCTTCATAAACATCATAATTAAATGCCTTCTTTTCCTTTTGGCACCATTCTATTAGTAAACTTTTATAACTTATGACTTTGCCTTCTAATCTTTCGATGTCTACATGTGGAGTAATAACTCGATGAAAAATGAATTTTTCACAATACTTATATCCTTTGTCAAGAAATATGGCGCCTACAATTGCTTCGAATAAATTTCCATGAATATTATCTCCAAACTGACCTTTTGGGATTTTGCTGTCAACAAATTCAATTAGTTTTAGTTCTCGACCCAGTTCGTTTAAATGTTCTCTGCTCACAATTTTAGAGCGCATTTTGGTAAGATAGCCTTCATCTCCACTAGGGACTTCTACATATAAATGAGAGGCAATTACAGCACTTAGCATGGCATCACCTAAAAACTCAAGCCGTTCGTAATTAATAGCATGTCCTTTGCTATTTTTTATATTCATTGAACGATGAGTGAATGCTGTTTTATAAAATTTTATCCGTTTTGGTTTAAACCCTAAAATTTTATTCAAAGCCGAAAAAAAATTCCCATCATCATTAGATTGGGAATTCAATATGTTACGAATGTAGCTCATTCGAAATTTAATCTAGTTTCTTGAATACTACGCAAGCATTATGTCCGCCAAACCCAAAAGTATTACTCATCGCGACTTTAATGTCTCTCTTTTGCGCTTTATTAAGAGTTAAATTTAATTCAGGGTCAATATTTTCGTCTACAGTCGTATGATTGATTGTTGGAGGCACTATACCATGCTCGATGGCTAGGATAGACGCTATAGATTCTATAGCACCAGCAGCTCCTAATAAATGACCAGTCATTGACTTTGTTGAATTAATATTTATATGTTTGGCATGACTACCAAAAACTTCTGAGATTGCTTTTAATTCAGCCACATCACCTAAAGGTGTTGATGTACCATGAGTGTTAATATGATCTACATCTTCTGGTTTCAGTCCTGCGTTTTCTAAGCAATTTTTCATCACAGCAATAACACCTATACCTTCTGGATGAGGTGCTGTCATGTGATACGCATCAGATGACATTCCGCCACCAAGTACCTCAGCATATATTTTAGCTCCTCTTGCTTTTGCATGTTCGTATTCTTCTAGGATGATAGCACCTGCACCTTCACCTAAAACAAAACCATCTCTGGTGGCGTCAAAAGGTCGTGATGCTGTTTCTGGGCTTTCGTTTCTAGTTGATAAAGCGTGCATGGCATTAAAGCCGCCCATTCCTGCAATAGCTACTGCGGCTTCACTACCTCCAGTAACTATAACATCACAATGTCCTAAACGTATATAGTTTAAGGCATCAATCATAGCGTTAGCTGAAGAGGCACAAGCTGAAACTGTAGTGTAGTTAGGTCCCATAAATCCATGTTTAATGGATATATTTCCTGGGGCAATATCAGCAATCATTTTAGGGATAAAAAACGGATTAAATCTTGGAGTACCATCGCCTTCAGCAAAGTTGAGTACTTCATTTTGGAATGTTTCCAGTCCTCCAATTCCTGCTCCCCAAATAACACCTACTCGTAATTTATTTATAGTATCAAGATCTAACTTAGCATCTACGATAGCTTCATCTGAAGCTACCATAGCATACTGAGTGAACTTGTCCATTTTACGAGCCTCTTTTCTATCAAGAAAATCGGTAGCGTTAAAGTTTTTTATTTCACAAGCGAATTTTGTTTTGAACTTTTCAGTATCAAAATAGGTTATAGGTGCAGCGCCACTTTTCCCACTAATTAAAGCATCCCAATATTCATTCTTGGTATTACCAATTGGTGTTAATGCGCCTAAACCAGTAACTACAACTCGCTTTAGTTCCATAAAGTTTGTTCTTATTTAGCTTCTTCTATATATGAAATAGCTTGACCAACTGTTGCAATATTTTCAGCTTGATCGTCTGGAATTTGAATATCGAATTCTTTTTCGAATTCCATGATTAATTCTACAGTGTCTAATGAATCTGCTCCTAAATCGTTTGTGAAGCTAGCTTCAGTTACAACTTCGTTTTCATCAACACCTAATTTGTCTACGATAATCGCTTTTACTCTTGATGCAATGTCTGACATAATCTTTTTAATTTTAAGTTTTAATTAGATGGCAAAAATAAAAAACTTTATTGTAATACACACCTTTAGTTCAAAAATGTGATTGTAATTTAATAAATAAAGCTGAATATTTCTTTTTATACCTCTAATTGTTAATAATTATTCTTTTTTTTGTTTGAACAATTTTAACATTATTATCTGTAAATGAAACGTATTGTAATTTTTGCGTCCGGAAGTGGAACTAATGCTGAAAATTTAATTAAGTTTTTTCACAACAGAGAAAATGCTTCTGTCATTCAGGTTCTTACTAACAATCCTCATGCCAAAGTATTGAGTCGTTGTAAAAAACTGAATGTTAGCGCATTATCTTTTAATAGAATCGCCTTTACAGAAACAGAAGATGTGCTTAATATTTTAAAATGTGCACAACCAGACCTTATTATTCTTGCTGGTTTTCTTTGGAAATTTCCTAAAAATATTCTTGCTCATTTTCCTAATAAAGTCATCAATATTCATCCTGCATTACTTCCAAAATATGGTGGTAAAGGTATGTATGGAATGCATGTCCATCAAGCGGTTGTTAACAACAACGAAAAAGAGACTGGTATTACTATTCATTATGTAAATGAACAATATGACGAAGGTGCTATTATTTTTCAATCAAAATGCATGGTTTTAGCTTCAGATTCTGCGGAAGATGTAGCCTCTAAAATTCATGAGCTTGAAATGAAACATTTTCCAGACGTTGTCAACTCTCTTTTAAATGGCTAAAAAAAAGAAAAAATATTATACCGTTTGGAAAGGACACCATACTGGTGTATTTGAAACTTGGGATGATTGTAAAGCACAAATAAAAGATTTTCAAGGTGCACAATACAAATCGTTTAGCACTTTTGAAGCCGCTAAAAAAGCCCTTAAAGGAAACTATAAAGATTATATAGGAAAATCTAAAACCTTTAAAAGCACCCTTACTGAAGCTCAGCTCAAAAAAATTGGAAAACCTAATTTTCACTCTATTTCTGTAGATGCTGCCTCTAGTGGGAATCCTGGAGTAATGGAATATAGAGGCGTAGATACTAAAACTAAAAAGCAACTATTCATTCAAGGGCCTTTCAAAGAAGGAACAAACAATATTGGTGAATTTTTAGCTTTAGTACACGGACTTGCTTTGTTGAAGAAAAAAAATAGTGATGTAATTATATATACAGATTCTAAAACGGCTATGAGCTGGGTAAAAAAGAAAACATGTAATACCAAGTTAGAACGGAATGAAAAAAACAAAGATGTATTTGAATTAATTGATCGCGCTATAGATTGGTTAAAAAAGAACGAGTATAAAACGGTTATAGTAAAATGGGAAACCAAAGCTTGGGGTGAAATTCCTGCAGATTTTGGAAGAAAATAAATTCGTTTCATAGCATTTAAAAATCGTATATTTGCAAAAATTTGATACACGCTTTATGAGCAAATTAGTCATTGTAGGAACAGTAGCTTTTGATGCTATTGAAACCCCTTTTGGTAAAACCGATAAAATTCTTGGTGGTGCAGCAACCTTTATTGGACTTGCAGCTTCGCAATTTAATGTAGACGCCTCAATCGTCTCTATCGTTGGTGGCGATTTTCCACAAGAATATTTAGATTTATTGTCTAATAAAAATATTGACATTTCTGGTATAGAAATCGTTAAAGAAGGTAAAACCTTTTATTGGAAAGGTAAATATCATAACGATATGAACTCTAGAGACACCCTAGTAACAGAATTAAATGTGTTAGAACATTTTAACCCTGTAGTGCCTCAAGATTATAGAGATGCAGAAATTGTAATGCTAGGAAACTTGCATCCTATGGTACAAATGAGTGTGCTAGACCAAATGGAGACCAAACCAAAATTAACGATCCTTGATACGATGAATTTTTGGATGGATTGTGCTCTAGAAGATTTACATAAAGTGATAAAACGCATAGATGTTATAACCATTAATGATGAAGAAGCAAGGCAACTTACAGGAGAATACTCTTTGGTTGTTGCAGCTAAAAAGATTCATGAAATGGGCCCAAAATATGTGGTTATTAAAAAAGGTGAGCATGGCGCACTTTTATTTCATGATGATCATGTGTTCTATGCACCTGCTTTACCTTTAGAAGAGGTCTTTGATCCTACTGGAGCAGGAGATACTTTTGCTGGAGGCTTTGCTGGTTATATTGCTAAAACCGGAGATACTTCTTTTGAAAACATGAAGAACGCTATAATATATGGATCTGCATTAGCTTCTTTTAGTGTCGAAAAGTTTGGGACACAACGTATGGAAAATTTATCCAAGCAAGAAGTACATCAACGCTTACAGCAATTTAAACAACTAACTCAATTTGACATTGAATTATCATAAACCAACGCGCTCCTAATTGAGCGCGTTTTTATTTAATATTAACACTTCAAAATGCAAGCATTTTGAAAACAATAAACGGTCATTTCAGTAGAAGCTGAAATCTAATAAACAACAACACAACCTAACAATGAGCGATGCTTTAAAACATGAATGTGGAATTGCCCACATTAGACTTTTAAAACCATTAGAGTATTATAAAGAAAAATATGGAACCGCATTTTATGGTGTCAATAAAATGTATCTCTTAATGGAGAAACAGCATAATCGCGGACAAGATGGTGCTGGTTTTGCAAGTATTAAATTAGACACCAAACCTGGTGAACGTTATATAAGTAGGGTACGCTCAATTGCCCAACAACCTATTCAAGATATTTTTGCTCAAATCAATGATCGGATTAACAAAGAGCTCACTGAACATCCTGAATATCAAAATAGTGTTGCGCTTCAAAAAAGACACATTCCTTATATTGGAGAGGTCCTTTTAGGTCATGTACGTTATGGCACATTCGGAAAAAATAGTGTAGAAAGTGTTCATCCTTTTTTAAGACAAAACAATTGGATGCACAGAAATCTTATTCTCGCTGGTAATTTTAATATGACCAATGTAAAAGAACTGTTTAAAAACCTCATAGATCTTGGTCAGCATCCTAAAGAATACACAGACACTATTACCATCATGGAAAAAATTGGTCATTTTTTAGATGATTCGGTTAGCAAAATATATAAAACGCTTAAAAAGGAAGGTTACAATAAAAATGAATGCTCACCTTTAATTGCCGAACGACTCAATCTTGCTAAAATTTTAAAAAAAGCAGCGAAAAATTGGGATGGTGGTTATGCTATGGCTGGGCTTTTAGGTCATGGCGACTCTTTTGTTTTACGTGATCCTGCAGGAATTAGACCAGCCTATTATTATCAAGATGATGAAGTTGTTGTTGTAGCATCAGAACGCCCAGTCATACAAACTGTTTTTAATGTCAATTTTGATGATGTCAAAGAATTAGAACCTGGACATGCCATCATTACAAAAAAATCTGGCGCAGTTTCTATTAAAAAAATACTTGAACCTTTAGAGCGTAAAGCCTGTTCTTTTGAGCGTATATATTTTTCAAGAGGAAGTGATGCTGAAATTTATCAAGAACGAAAGCAGCTTGGTAAACTATTAATGCCAAAAGTATTAGAAGCTATTAATAATGACACTCAAAATACGGTATTCTCTTACATACCAAATACAGCAGAAACATCATTCTTTGGAATGATTGAATCTGTTGAAGATTTTCTAAATCAAAGAAAAACACAAGCAATATTAGACGGCAAAGGCGGCTTGTCTGCTGAAACAGTAACAGAAATTTTAAGTGAAAGACCTCGAATTGAAAAAATAGCGATTAAAGATGTAAAGCTAAGAACGTTTATCACAGAAGATAGTAGTCGTGATGATTTGGTGGCACATGTTTATGACGTGACTTATGGTGTTATTAAACCAACAGACAACTTAGTAATTATAGATGACAGTATTGTACGTGGAACAACATTAAAGAAGAGTATTATTAAAATGATGGACAGATTACATCCTAAAAAAATAGTAGTCGTCTCTTCTGCACCACAAATACGTTATCCTGATTGCTATGGAATAGATATGGCTAGACTTGAAGATTTAGTGGCTTTTAAAGCCATGCTAGAATTATTGAAAGATCATAACAAACAGGATATGATTAAAACGGTCTATGAAAAATGTAAAGAACAAGTTCACCTAGAAGATGCAAAGGTTAAAAACTTTGTAAAAGAACTCTACGATCAATTTACAGATGAAGAAATCTCAAATAAAATTTCAATATTATTAAGTGATGAAAGTGTTAATGCTGAGGTGAAAATTATTTTTCAACCAGTAAGTAATCTTAATATAGCTTGTCCTAAAAATTTGGGCGATTGGTACTTTACAGGTAACTACCCAACAGTTGGAGGAAACCGAGTTGTCAATAAAGCATTTATAAACTTCTTTGAAGGAAATAAAGAGCGCGCTTATTAATTTATTAAGGTTTAAAAGACTAAGGTTTTAACCCTTAAGCTAGAAAAAAAGCTTTTCATCTAATAATTTTCTGTAATTCAATAAAGCTCACTTATATTAGCAGAACCATAACATAAGTAGGTTAAGTTTATGGTAGATTTGGGGCAAAAAAGGTGAACTCTCGTTCACCTTTTTTATTGCTTAATAGTTTCAAAAAGCGTTTTCCTTTTCGCGAACCATTCAACACTACATTTAAGAAACACTTTGTTCTAAATTATCCCCTTTAATTCCTTTAGACTAATTTATTAGTCGTTTATCTAATAATTTTCTAGAATTCATTAATGCTCACTTATATTAGCAGAACCATAACATAAGTAGGTTAAGTTTATGGTAGATTTGGGGCAAAAAAGGTGAACTCTCGTTCACCTTTTTTCATTTCCAATAGTTAATAAATAATTCAAGGATTTTTAAAATAAACGGAATAGTTTTCCGTTATTTGTATATCTCCATAACATAAGTAGGTTAAGTTTATGGTAGATTTGGGACGATAAAAGGTGAACTCTGTTCACCTTTTATTATTATTACTTTCTTCAGAAAACAAAAAAAGCAAACCTTAATAGGTTTGCTTTTCATTATTCGAATAAACGTTTATTTATTTAGCCTCTGCGTAACGACGCTCTACTTCATTCCAGTTTACCACATTAAAAAATGCGCTAATATAATCTGGTCTTCTATTTTGATAATTTAAATAGTAAGCGTGTTCCCAAACATCTAATCCTAATATTGGTGTGCCTCCACAAGTCACTCCAGGCATTAAAGGGTTGTCTTGATTTGGAGTTGAACATACTTCAACCTTTCCACCTTTGTGCACACATAACCAAGCCCAACCTGAGCCAAATTGTGTTGCAGCTGCTTTACTAAACGCTTCAATAAAAGCATCTTTTGATCCAAATTCTGCTTCAATAGCATCTTTTAATTCACCAGAAAGATAACCTCTATCTTCAGGGTTCATAACCTCCCAAAATAATGAGTGGTTATAAAAACCGCCTCCATTATTTCTAACAGCACTATTAGACATGTCTAAACCATCAAGAATTGCTTCAATAGATTTCCCTTCTAAATCTGTTCCATTAATAGCAGCATTTAATTTTGTTGTATATCCATTATGGTGTTTGGTGTGATGTATCTCCATTGTACGTGCATCAATATGAGGCTCTAAAGCATCATAAGCATATTTTAATTTCGGTAATTCGAAAGCCATAGTATTTCTTTTTTAGTATTAATATTAAATTCTTTCAAATTTACGTATAAATGCCTTCAATTAAAAATAATAAATAGTTATCAAATCATTGATAGTTTTTATATTGTATGAAATTTTATTCATGCAAAGCCAATATCCTTTTACAATTTATAATGCCTCTGCTGGAAGTGGGAAAACCTTCACTTTAGTAAAAGAGTATCTTAAAATTTTATTCCAATCTAACAATCAAGAACAGTTTAAACACATTTTGGCTATTACGTTTACAAATAAAGCTGTTGGGGAAATGAAAGAACGCATTATTGAAACCTTAACGCAATTTTCTTCAGAAGAAATCCTTAAAAAACCGAATAGTATGTTTGAGGCCATTACTGAAGAATTACAAATAGAGTCTAAGGCACTTCATCATAAATCTAAAAAAATACTAAATAGTATTATTTATAATTATGCGGCTTTTGATGTTTCTACCATTGATGGTTTTACACATAAAATTATAAGAACCTTTGCTCATGATTTAAAATTGCCTTTAAATTTTGAAGTTGAACTCGATCAAGATTCACTGTTGCAAGAAGCGGTTGATAGCCTAATAGCTAAAGCAGGAACCAATACAGAGCTCACAAAGGTATTAGTCGATTTTGCCATTGAAAAAGTAGATGACGATAAAAGTTGGGATATTGCTTATGACTTTAATAAAATTGCAAAACTTTTAGTAAGTGAAAATGATTTAGAGCCTATTGAAAAACTAAAAGACAAATCGCTTGAAGATTTTAAAACCCTAAAAGCTCAATTAAAAAAGGATATACAAAATATTGAAGTGCAAATAGTAGAAACTGCCCAAAATGTGTTAACACTTATTGAGGAGTGTGGCTTACAGTTTAATGATTTTACGAGCAGCTATTTACCCAAGTACTTTCAAAAGTTAACGACTAGAAACTTTTCGGCTAATTTTGATCTAAATTGGCAAATCGCCTTACTAAATAGTGAATCGCTTTATCCAAAACGGGTCACTTCAGAAATTGCTTCGACTATAGATGCCATTCAATCAGAATTAATGGCAGCCTTCAACACGACAAAAGATCTTATTTTTAAATCACGATTTTTAATTTCTTTTTATAAAAACGTGACGCCTTTGTCTGTTCTTAACGCAATCTATAAAGAACTTAATGGTATTAAACAAGAGCAGAATAAAATGCTTATTTCAGAATTTAATACCATTATAAGTAATGAGATAAAAGGTCAGCCAACACCTTTTATTTACGAACGTTTAGGCGAAAAGTTTCAACATTATTTTATTGATGAATTTCAAGACACCTCCAAATTACAATGGGAAAACTTAATTCCGCTTATAGATCATTCTTTGTCTAGTGAAAATCTGAAACAAGTTCAAGGTTCTGCACTCTTGGTTGGTGATGCGAAACAGGCTATTTACAGATGGCGTGGTGGTGAAGCTGAACAGTTTATTGATTTATATTCTAAGAAAGTGTTTCCTTTTCCTAATGTGCCACAACATGTAGATAACCTTCCTGCTAATTACCGAAGCTTTCAAGAGATTATTTGTTTTAATAATTCGTTTTTTCACTACCTAAGTCAAACTTTTTTTAGTCATACAGATTATGCCGATTTATATAAAGATGGCTCAAATCAAGAAACATCGATTGAAAAAGAAGGCTATATTCAATTAGATTTTTTAGACCTTAAAGATGAAGACAGAGATGAAATCTTTCCGCATAAGGTATTAGAAACCATAACTAATTGTAAAGCAAATGGTTTTAATTATCAAGATATTTGTGTTTTAGTAAGAAGGGGAAAGGATGGTATTGCCATTGCTGAATACTTAAACGCAGCTTCTATTCCTATAATGTCTTCAGAAACCATGCTTGTTTTTAATAGCCCTGAAGTACAATTTATAGACCAGCTTTTAAATTTGTTGGTGCAGCCAGAAAATGAAGAAATCAAAATTAACGCGCTTCGTTATTTGGCTCAAAAATTTGAAGTCAATGACCAACATCAGTTTTTTAGCCATCATCTTAAACAGTCTCTTTTTCAAACCTTTAAAAGTTTAGAGACCTACCATATCTATTTAACACCAAATCAATTATTACAATTACCATTATACGAAATAGCAGAAACCATTGTTCGTCATTTTAATTTAGTAAAAACCTCAAATGCTTATGTGCAATTTTATTTAGATTTTGTTTTAGAATACACTCAAAAACAAGGTTCAAGCCTTTCTGGTTTCTTAGAACACTCGGCACATAAAAAACAATCTTTAAGTATCATATCTCCTCAAGGTCAAAATGCCGTTCAAATTATGACGATTCATAAATCTAAAGGGTTAGAGTTTCCTGTGGTGATTTTTCCCTATGCAGATTTAAAAGTATATAATGAAATTGATCCTAAAGAATGGTTTGAGCTTGAAGCAGAACATTATAATGGATTTTCACATACACTGTTAAACTATAATAAAGAGAATTTTAAAAATTATGGCGAGCAAGGACTAAGCCTGTATAACAAACATGAAGCAGCATTAGAATTAGATAATATAAATTTATTGTATGTCACATTAACCAGACCCATTGAACAATTATATATCATTTCTAAAAAGAATGTTTCAGATAAAGAATTAAAAAACCCAAAAACATTTGCAGGTCTCTTTATCAATTATTTAAAAGAAAAGCAGAAATGGAGTGACCACAAAACAACATACACCTATGGCAATTCAACAAAAATGTCAGAAGAAAAACCCACTACAACAGAACGTATTGAACAGAAAGAATTTATTTCGACATCAAAAGAAAGCCATAATATAAAAATTGTGACCAATTCTGGCTATTTATGGAATACCGAACAAGAAAAAGCGATTGAAAAGGGAAACTTAATTCACGATATCATGGCACATATTAATACCAAAGACGATATTACGTTTGCCATTACTCATTTTTTAGACCATTCAATTATTAACCCTCATCAAGCCGTCGTTTTGCAAAAAACAGTAAGGCAAATCGTAGAGCATAATGAATTAAATCAGTACTTTACTTCAGAAAATACCATATATAATGAACGCGATATTATCTCTAAAAGCAAGGTTATAATCAGACCAGACAGACTCGTCGTGAATTCTAAAAAAGAAGCCGTTATAATAGATTACAAAACAGGCCATGAAGCTAAAAGCCATCAATTACAACTAGACAATTACCAAAATATCATTGAAGAAATGCCTTACAAGGTGATTAAAAAAATCCTAGTCTATATTAATGATGATATAAAAATTGTTCAGTTTTAAATAAGGGCGTTACCCTTTTAGCGCTTTATAACTTTGCGCTAAAAGCGTCGTGTCATTCACTATATCTTTTTTGTAAACAAAAAAGGATGCCGTTTCTACCACTAACGCAAAAAACATTATAAATTTGTAAAAAACTAAATCAAAATGTACGGAAAGATTCAACAACAACTTCAACAAGAATTGCAAGACATAAAAGATAACGGACTTTACAAAGAAGAACGCATAATTACTTCACCACAAGGTGCAGAAATTACCTTAAATACAGGGCAAACGGTTTTAAACTTTTGTGCCAATAACTATTTAGGTTTATCGGCTCATCCAGACGTGATTCAAGCAGCAAAAGATGCTATGGATACACATGGTTTCGGAATGTCATCTGTGCGATTTATTTGTGGAACGCAAGATATTCACAAAGAACTCGAACAAAAAATAGCCGATTTTTATGGTACCGAAGACACAATATTATATGCTGCAGCTTTTGATGCTAATGGTGGTGTTTTTGAACCGTTGTTAGGAAAAGAGGACGCTATTATTTCAGATTCATTAAATCATGCCTCTATTATAGATGGCGTACGTTTATGTAAAGCAGCACGTTATCGTTATGCAAATAATGATATGGCAGATTTAGAGCAACAGTTAATAGAAGCCAACAAAAATGGTGCACGTAATAAAATAATAGTAACCGATGGTGTATTCTCAATGGATGGTCTTGTTGCGCCTTTAGATGAAATTTGTGATTTAGCAGATAAATACGATGCTATGGTTATGATTGATGAATGCCATGCAGCAGGATTTATAGGAGAAACAGGAAGAGGAACTTTAGAAGAAAAAGGCGTTTTAGGAAGAATCGATATCATTACAGGAACCCTAGGAAAAGCCCTAGGAGGCGCTATGGGAGGTTATACAACAGCTAAAAAAGAAATTGTTGATATTTTGCGTCAACGCTCTAGACCTTATTTATTTTCAAATTCGCTTGCACCTGCAATAGTTGGTGCTTCCATTAAAGTATTCGATATGCTTAAAAATGACACCTCTTTAAGAGACAAATTAGAATGGAATACCAATTACTTTAAAAAAGGGGTTAAAGATGCAGGTTTTGATATTGTAGATGGAGATTCTGCAATTGTTCCTGTGATGTTGTATGATGCAAAATTATCTCAAACGATGGCAAACATGCTTTTGGACGAAGGAATTTATGTTATTGGCTTCTTTTTTCCTGTTGTTCCAAGAGAAAAAGCAAGAATAAGAGTACAGCTCTCAGCAGCACATGAAAAATCTCATTTAGACAAGGCTATAGCTGGCTTCATTAAAGTTGGAAAAACTTTAGATATCATTTGATTTTGCACCTAAGTAATAGATTTTCACTAACTTTTTGAATATTTTTCTATATTTGTCTTTGTAAATAATATTTAACAACTTACTTTTGTTTACAATTAACACTTAAAAATTAAATTTTTGAATATGAAAAATCTTAGCAGATTATTGTTAGCTATGTTGCTTGTATTAGGTTTTAGCAACACTTATGCACAAGATGAAAACAATCCTTGGGCAGTTAGTTTTGGGGTAAACGCAGTTGATGTCTATCCAGTTGGAGAAGACGCTCCACAAGGCGATTATTTTGATGAATTCTTCAACGCTGAAGATCACTGGAACATTCTTCCTTCTTTATCTTCACTTACTGTTTCTAAATACGTAAGCAATAGCTTTACGGTTGGTGTAACAGGATCTATTAACAAAATTAGTAAAGTAGGAGAAGCATTAAATCAACCTAGTATAAGAGTAGATGATATGACTTATTATGCTATTGATGGTACTGTAAAGTACAGTTTTTCTGATCTATTAAAGTGCAAAACATTTGAGCCATTTATTGGTGTAGGTGGTGGATATACTTGGATTGATGAAATTGGTGCAGGTACAATTAACGGTGCTTTAGGAATCAACTATTGGTTTACTGAAAATGTAGGTGTAACTCTACAAACTAACTATAAGCATGCTTTCGAAGACTATTTAACTTCTCATTTCCAACATTATGCTGGTGTTTCTGTTAAGTTTGGCGGAAAAGATACTGATGAGGATGGTATATATGACAAAGACGATGCTTGTCCAGACGTATGGGGATTAGAAGCCTTTATGGGTTGTCCTGATAGTGATGGTGATGGTATTGAAGACAGTAAAGATTCTTGTCCTAACGAAGCTGGTTTAGCTGAGTTTAATGGTTGTCCTGATAGCGATGGCGACGGTGTTGCTGATGGCGATGATAACTGTCCAACTGTTGCAGGTTTAAAAGCTTTAGCTGGTTGTCCAGATGCTGATAACGATGGTGTTGCCGATGGCGATGATAACTGTCCTAACGAAGCTGGTCCTGCTGCTAACAATGGTTGCCCTTGGCCAGATGCTGATGGTGATGGTGTATTAGACAAAGATGACCAATGTCCTAACGAAGTTGGTACTGTTGCTAATAACGGTTGTCCTGAAGCTGTAGAGCCTACTGCTGAAGTTATGGCTACATTAAACAACTATGCTAGAACAATCTTATTTGATTCTGGTAAAGCAAGTTTTAAAGAAGCGACATACCCAGTATTACAAGCAATCGCTGCAATCTTAAAAGAATACCCAGAGTCTAACTTTACACTTGAAGGTCATACTGATAGTGATGGTGCTAAATCTTCTAATCAAATTTTATCTGAAAGAAGAGCAAACGCTGTAAGAGATTATTTAATCTCTAACGGAATTGGTGCTGAAAGATTAACTGCTGCTGGTTTTGGTGAAGAGTATCCAATTGATACGAACAAAACAAGAGCTGGTAAGAAAAATAACAGACGTGTTGAAGTTAAACTTAGAAAATAAGGAATACTTAACAATCTAAATATTTTAAAAAAACGCTTCGATAATTCGAAGCGTTTTTTATTTTTATATAATGACAACTTTCATTTTAGATGTATTAAAAGATTTACAAAATAGAAACAAAGACCTTTCAAGCCTTATCTTTGTTCTACCAAGTAAACGCGCAGGAACTTTCTTAAAACATCAAATATCTCAAATAGTTGACCAAACGATTTTAGCTCCTAAAATAATTAGTATTGAGACTTTTGTTGAAGATTTATCTCAGCTAAAAAAAACCTCTAATACTGAATTACTATTTGTTTTTTATAACGTTTACCTAGAACTTACAGATAAAGACAATCAAGAACCCTTCGATTCGTTTTCAAAATGGGCTCAAATACTCCTCCAAGACTTTAATGAAATAGATAGGTATCTTATTCCTCAAGAAAAAATATTCAACTATTTAAGTGCTATTCAAGATTTAAAACACTGGTCGACAGAAGAAAATAAAACAGATTTTGTAAAAAGATATTTATTGTTTTGGAACAAAATTAATCTTTATTACACTCAATTTGTCGAACAACTTTTAGAACTTAAAACGGGTTATCAGGGATTGATTTATAGAGAAGCTGTTGAAAATTTAGAGTCTTACATTCAAAATAATTCTAAAACACAGCATGTTTTTCTAGGATTTAATGCTTTAAATTCAGCTGAAGGAATTATCATTCAGGAATTATTACAAAATGATTTAGCAGAAGTGTTTTGGGATATTGATCAGAACTTCTTTAATAACCTAAATCATGATGCTGGTTTATTTACAAGGCAGCATCATAAAAACTGGAAGTACTATAAAAACAATGCCTTTAATTGGAAAAGTAACCATTATAAAAAAGAAAAAAACATAGAAGTTTTTGGTATTCCAAAAAATATTGGGCAAGCAAAATTTATTGGAACATTACTCAAAGAGATTAAAGAAAAGAAAAATAACCTAGAACAAACTGCTGTTGTTCTTGCTGATGAGAATTTATTAACTCCAACTTTAAACGCGCTTCCAAAATCTATAGATGCACTAAATATCACAATGGGATTGCCTTTACAGTATATTCCTTTGTCCTCCTTATTTGACCAGCTTTTTAACTTACACAAAAAAGCAAGTAATACCTTTTATTATAAAGACGTTATTGCAATTATTTCTCATCAATTTATCAGACCTCTTTTTAATGATAATAACGTAGATGTTGCTTCTAAAATTACATCAACTATTCTGTCCAATAATATAGTGTATCTTACTGTAGAACGTTTAAAAGCGCTTTCTGGAGCTTCAGAAAACATAATAGACACTTTGTTTGTTATGAAACAAAATAATGTCAAAAACCTACTTGAAAATTGCTCTCAGCTAATTCTAACAATTAAAACAGAATTAGATAAAAACAAAGCATCAAACAAACTCTCGCTAGAATATTTATACCGATTTAACGAGCTCTTTAATGAACTTACGCGATTAAATACTGAATATTATTATATTCAAGATATTAAGACGCTACATTCGGTTTACAAAGAATTATTAAGCAATGCAACATTAGACTTTCAAGGGGAACCCTTACAAGGCTTACAAGTGATGGGTATGTTAGAGTCTCGAGTGTTAGATTTTGAAACCGTTATTATATCCTCTGTTAATGAAGGCATTCTTCCTTCTGGAAAAACAAACAACTCCTTTATTCCTTTTGATTTAAAATTAGAATATGGACTGCCAACCTACAAAGAAAAGGACGCTGTTTACACCTATCATTTTTATAGATTAATCCAACGTGCTAAAAATGTATATATTTTATATAACACTGAAGCTGATGTTTTAACTGGTGGAGAAAAAAGCAGGTTTATCACACAATTAGAATTAGAACAAATTCATCCTATAAAGCACAAAATAGTGACTCCTAAAGTTAATGTATTCAATAATGCATTAATCCAAATTAAAAAAACAGACGCAATCTTAAATGAAATAAAGAAAATAGGAGTTAAAGGATTCTCGCCTTCTTCTTTAAGTAATTATATTCGTAATCCTATCGACTTTTATTATCAGAAGGTATTAGGGATTAAAGAACAAGAAGATGTAGAAGAAAGTATCGCTTTTAATACACTTGGTACTGTAGTACATAATACCCTTGAAGATTTATATCTAGATTTTATTGGCCAATTTTTAACTATTGATGCTCTTAACAATTTAAAGCCTAAAATAAATAAAACTGTTTCGCATCATTTTAAAAATGAATATAAAGAAGGTGATATTACTAAAGGTAAAAACCTCATTATTTTTGAAATCGCAAAACGATTTGTTCTCAATTTTATTGATCTAGAAATTAATGACTTAAAAGAAGGAAATAAAATAAAAATAATAGCTTTAGAGGAAAAAAACGATGCACTTTTAACCATTCCCGAAATAGATTTTCCAATCAAATTAACTGGAAAAGTAGATCGCATAGACTCCTATAATGGCACCACTAGAATTATAGATTATAAAACAGGAAAAGTATCTCAAAACCAGGTAGAAATTGCTAATTGGGAAGACCTATTAACAGATTATAAAAAACATAGTAAAAGTTTCCAGGTACTTATGTATGCTTATATGATGCATCAAGAACATAAAACAACACTTCCCATTGAAGCTGGTATTATTTCATTTAAAAATTTAAATGCTGGGTTTTTAAAGTTTGCAGAAAAAGAAGGTAAAAATAAAAAAGTGCTTATTTCTGAAGAAACACTTTTAAATTTTGAAATTGAACTCAAAAAACTAATTCTAGAAATTTATAACCCTGAAATTAATTTTGTAGAAAAAGAGCTCTAATGACTTATAAAAATTTGGTTCTATCTAGAGATTCAAAAAAGCCCATTGTTTGGGATGCCTTTTTTAAAACTGATGGTCAGCAAAAACCACTGGTTATATTTTGTCATGGTTATAAAGGATTTAAAGATTGGGGAAGTTGGGACTTAATCGCTGAAGCCTTTTGTGAAGCATATTTGTTTTTTGTGAAATTTAACTTTTCTCATAATGGTGGAACAATAGAAAACCCTATTGATTTTCCAGATTTGAACACCTTTGCAGAAAACAATTATTCTAAAGAACTTGAAGATCTTGATGACATATTAAATCATCTTCTATCTGAAAATAATGCGTTTAAAAATGAAATCGATTTTAATCATATCACCCTAATCGGACATTCTCGAGGTGGAGGCATTTCTATCATAAAAGCATCTGAAGATTCTAGGATAACCAAACTCGTTACTTGGGCTAGTGTGTCTAGTTTTGGTAAACGCACTTCTACAACAGGCGACTTAGAATTGTGGAAAAAAAATGGTGTAAAGTATGTTTTAAACGGAAGAACTAAGCAACAAATGCCTCACAACTATCAGTTTTATGAAGATTTTAAAGCCAATGAAAAACGCTTAAATATTGAACTAGCAACTAAAAAAATTAACATTCCTTATCTTATTATTCATGCTGAAAACGATCCTTCAGTTTTATTTGTAGAAGCTAAAAACCTACATTCTTGGAACTTAAATAGTCAATTATTCAAAATTAGCGATAGTAATCATGTGTTTAATGCATTACACCCTTGGCTAGAAAAAGAAATGCCTTCTGCACTTCAAAAAGTAGTAACAAAAAGCATTAGTTTTATAAAAGATAGTGGAGCATAAGGGAGTCGAACCCTTGGCCTCTTGGCTGCCAGCCAAACGCTCTAGCCAACTGAGCTAATGCCCCAGATTTTATTCAGCTCCTTTTAAAACTAAAAGCGGAATACGACTTTCAAATTCTACTTTTTTAATCATATTCTGCTCTAAAAGCTTCTTGAAAAACCCACGCTTACGTCTAAAAACACATAATATATCTGGATTTTGTTTGTTTAAATGCTCTAATACACCTTGAAACAAGGTGGCGTTTTCAGAACTATTGTAAGAGGAGGTTATTGCTGCTAACTCACTATAAAACTCAAGGTCTTCAGGCAAAAAGTCTTGTGTTTTAACTTGTAATAAATGCATTTTTGCTTCAAAAATTTCTATAATGTCTTCTAAGGGTTTTAATGCACTTTTTTGGCTAATTACTCCTGATTTTATAGCCGTTAAAATCTTTTTTATAGGCTTAAAACTATAACCATCAGGAACTATTAATACTGGTATTTCAGTTTGTTTCACTATACTTCCTGTAGTTCTTCCTAAATAATAAGACTCTTGTAAATCATTTGGTCTTGGGCCTACTATAATTAAATCTACACCTAATTCTTTATCTACAGTTTCAATACTATCTATAACATTTCCTTTAGCAGAAATCACCTTTACTTCTATATTTTTCCTATCTACTTGATCAACAATTTCTTTTACAGCTGCCATTTGTTCTCTGGCTACAATTTCATCTACGTTAATTATAGCGCCAGCTCTTGCGGCTAAGCTAAACGCCCTAAATACAAAAACATTTGCATTAACTACTTCTGCAAAATGAATAGCATATTGTAAAGTGTTTATCGCATTTTTAGACGAACCTATAGGAACTAAAATATTCTTCATTATATCTTTATTTAGATAGCAAAAATACTGATTTTATACTAAAAGTTACGACCTTTATAATCTCTAAAACAAAATTCTATAATTGATCACAAATATTAGCTTAAAACATATTAATAAACTAGCTATTCCTGCTTTAATTTCTGGAATATCAGAACCTATTCTATCTATTACAGATACTGCTATAGTGGGTAATATTAGTGTTAATGCAACCGAATCTTTAGCTGCTGTAGGCATTGTTGGCGCATTTATTTCTATGCTTATTTGGGTTTTAGGGCAAACCAGAAGTGCTATCTCATCAATAGTGTCACAATATGTTGGTGCTAATAACATTAATGCAGTAAAAAACCTACCAGCTCAAGCTATTTTTATAGTCACATCTTTAAGCATTTTAATTATCATAGGAACTTATCCTTTTGCTCAAAGTATTTTTAAACTCTATAATGCCTCTGATTTAATTTTAGATTTAAGTGTAGATTATTATAGAATTCGTGTGTTTGGGTTTCCTTTTACGCTATTTACAATAGCTGTTTTTGGCACTTTTAGAGGACTGCAAAACACATTTTATCCAATGATTATCGCTAGTGTAGGTGCTGGGGCAAATATTGTTTTAGACTTTATCTTAGTTTATGGAATTGAAGGCTATATTCCTGCAATGCATATTGAAGGCGCTGCTTATGCAAGTGTTGCAGCCCAACTTTTAATGGCACTGTTCTCAGCCTACTATTTACTAAATAAAACCAATATTCCTCTAC
This sequence comes from Lacinutrix iliipiscaria, assembly GCF_042686125.1. Lineage (NCBI taxonomy): Bacteria > Pseudomonadati > Bacteroidota > Flavobacteriia > Flavobacteriales > Flavobacteriaceae > Lacinutrix > Lacinutrix iliipiscaria. Next base: position 653,041 of record NZ_JBHUOV010000001.1, on the reverse strand, counting down.
GTTTTAGTCTTCCGTTTAATAATGAAATTAAACGTTTTATAGGAATGATTCTAAACCTTTTTGTAAGAACAATAGCTTTAAATGTGACTTTATATTTTGCTAGCTCATTTTCAACAAGCTATGGAAAAGAATATATTGCAGCATATACTATTGCTATAAACTTATGGTTTCTTGGCGCCTTTATTATTGATGGTTATGCAAGTGCTGGTAATATTTTATCTGGAAAATTATTGGGAGGTAAAGAGTATAAAACACTTTTAGCTTTAAGCAATAAGCTTATTAAATATGGAGTTATTATAGGTGTTATCATTGCCTTATTAGGCGCTTTACTGTACTATCCTTTAGGAACAATTTTCACCAAAGATCGTGAGGTTTTAAATGAATTTTATAATGTGTTCTGGGTAGTCTTACTAATGCAACCTCTATGTGCTTTAGCCTTTATTTTTGATGGGATATTTAAAGGTCTTGGTAAAATGAAAACCCTTAGGAATGTACTCTTACTATCCACGTTTTTAGTTTTTATTCCTGTACTATTTTGGTTAGATCGTCTAGACTATAAATTATTCGCTATTTTTATTGCTCTAACACTATGGATCATTGCCAGAGGTTTACCATTAATCATAAAATTTAGAAAAGAATTTTTACCGCTTTCTCAAAAGACGTAACTTTGAGAGCACATAATTTAATATAATGGCGCTTTTTTGTTTTTTACAGAATGTTGATATTAATGAGAAAATTAACAACGCTCCAGATTCTTCTTATGAAATAGGCGTGTTCATTGGTTCTTTGCTTCCTTTTGTTATATTAGTAGCCATTGCATATTTTATTTTTATATATAATAAAAACAAAATTAAAAAAGAGTAATATGGATGTCCTTAGTTTTTTAAGCGGAAATGGCCTGTTTCTTATATTAGGATTGGCTTTAATCGTTATTTATATCATAAATAGAAACAAACGCAGATAATGAGTAAAATTAGAATTACAAAACAATTTTCTTTTGAAACTGGTCATGCCCTTTATGGCTATGATGGTAAGTGTAAAAATGTTCATGGACATAGCTACAAATTATCTGTAACTGTAATCGGACAACCTATTGCTGACAATTCTAATGTGAAATTCGGAATGGTTATAGACTTTAGTGATCTAAAAAAAATAGTGAAAGAAGAAATTGTTGACGTATTCGATCATGCCACAGTATTTAACAAAAATACACCACATGTTGAATTAGCTAAAGAGCTAAAAGATAGAGAGCATAATGTGCTTTTGGTTAATTACCAACCTACTAGTGAAATGATGGTTATTGATTTTGCCTCTAAAATAAAAAGACGCTTACCAGAAAACATAAAACTTTACGCACTTAAACTTCAAGAAACAGCAACCTCTTATGCTGAATGGTATGCTAGCGATAATGAATAAACCAATACACATATCTATTTCGCAAGGAAAGAAAATATACTTCGCAAGCGATAATCATCTTGGGGCTCCCACAAAAAAAGTGTCTTTGCCTCGCGAAAAAAAGTTTGTTGCTTGGTTAGACGAGATCAAACAAGATGCTGCTGCCATTTTTTTACTAGGTGATTTGTTTGATTTTTGGATGGAATACAAACGCGTTGTTCCGAAAGGATTTACTAGAACACTTGGGAAGCTTGCAGAGATAAGTGATTCTGGAATTCCTATTTATTATTTTGTAGGTAATCATGACCTATGGATGAATGGCTATTTTGAAGAAGAACTCCATATTCCTGTTTATCATAAACCGCAAGAATTCACTTTTAATAATACCTCTTTTTTTATTGGTCATGGAGACGGCTTAGGTCCTGGAGACAAAGGCTATAAACGCATGAAAAAAGTATTTACTAATCCGTTATGTCAATGGTTGTTTAAGCGTGTATTACATCCAGACTTCGGAATGCGATTAGGGCATTATATGTCGGTGAAAAACAAACTCATTTCAGGTGATGAAGATGCTAATTTTTTAGGTGAAGATAACGAGTGGCTTGTGCAGTATTGCAAACGTAAACTAGAAGACAAACACAGAGATTATTTTGTGTTTGGCCACAGACATTTACCACTAAACATTGATTTAGGAAACAACTCGAAATACATTAATCTTGGTGATTGGATTTCTTATTACACTTATGGAGTTTTTGATGGCGAAAAGATGTCGCTAAAAGAATACTAATCATCATTTTCGTGTGCTTCCAAATCTTTTGTTAAGTCCAGTTTTCTAAATGTAGGTGATATAATTCCTGTTGTAAATACAGTAATTAACGTCATGGTTCCTCCAAAAACTACTGCAGTCACAGTACCCATCAATTTTGCTGTTAGACCACTTTCAAAAGCACCAAGTTCATTAGATGAACCAACAAACATCGAGTTAACAGAAGACACACGGCCTCGCATATTATCTGGTGTTTTTATTTGTAAAATGGTTTGCCTTATCACCATAGACACACCATCTGTAACACCACTAAAAAACAAAGCAACAACACTAATCCAAAATATAGAAGATAATCCAAATACTATAATACAAACTCCAAAACCAAAAATAGCAACTAGTAGTTTCATTCCTGCGTTTTTACTAATCGGAATATAGGCCGTAATCAACATTGTTAAAAATGCTCCAACAGCTGGTGCAGCACGAAGGACCCCAAAACCTTCACTGCCAACTTTTAAGATATCTTGGGCAAAAACAGGTAATAAAGCAACTGCTCCACCAAAAAGTACAGCGACCATATCTAAAGTTAAAGCACCTAATATGGCTTTGGTTTTAAACACAAAACGTAAACCTTCCTTTAGACTTTGCATTACAGGTTCTCCAATTTTTGGGTTTAAAATTGGCTTCTTTTTTATTTGAAATAACACAATCAGTGAAAACATAACCAAACCAAATACAATACATAAAGACCAGTGTACACCAATAAAGCTGATTAAAACTCCTGCTGTTGCTGGACCAAGAACACTTGCCATTTGCCAGGTTGAACTGCTCCAAGTTGCTGCATTTGGATATACTTTTTTAGGAACAATTAGAGCGATTAATGAAAAAATAGTTGGCCCAAAAAACGAGCGTAAAAAACCACCAAAAAACACTAAAGCATAAATAGAGTACAAAACAGTTTTTGTAGACCAATCCTCTACAATTTTTGGCCAAGTGAGTAAAAACAAGCCTAAACTAATCAACGAAAATAAAGCAATGCATATAGCTAAAAGATTTCGTTTCTCCTTTTGATCTACAATATGCCCTGCAAACAAAGCCATAGATAGTGCTGGGATAATTTCCATAAGCCCAATAATTCCTAAAGATAAAGGGTCTTTAGTGATACTATAGACTTGCCATTCAATCACAATAAATTGCATAGACCAAGCAAAAACTAAAGCAAATCGTAAGACTAAAAAAATGTTGAATTCCTTAATTCGTAATGCAGCGTATGGATCTTTCTTGGACATATATTAGGCTTTAATGTCTCTTAATTTTAGTTGTAAGGACACATTGCCTTGCCAATGGTTTTCATCTATCGAATAAACTGCTTTAAAGAATTTTCTATTAGAAACAACATCTAACTTATCTCCTAAACCAAAGCCAATACACACAAGTTTTTCTTTTCCAGTTTGTGTTACTGTGACGCGTAAATGCTTATCGTCTTCACCAACACATTTTCCATAACCAGTGTCTTTTAAATAATCTGTCATAAAAATTGGGGTCATATTTCCTGGTCCGAAAGGCGCAAACTGTTTAATAATACGCCATAGTTTATCATTTACCTCAGATAAATCAATTTTCATATCGACTTTAACTTCTGGGATTAATAACGATTTATCTATCGTTTTAGAAACCTCATCTTCAAAGGCTTGTTTAAACGCTTCATAATTTTCTTCTTTAAGCGTTAAACCTGCAGCATATTTATGACCTCCAAATTGATCAATATGTTCTGCGCATGCTTCCAAAGCATTATACACATCAAACCCAGAAACTGATCGTGCTGAAGCGGCTAATTTATCACCACTTTTTGTAAATACCAATGTTGGTCTGTAGTAGGTTTCTATAAGTCGAGAAGCAACTATACCAATAACACCTTTATGCCAAGTCTCCTGATACACAACTGTTGTAAATCGCTCTTGCTCGTCTTGCTCTTCAATAAGCTGAAGCGCTTCTTCTGTTATGCGTTTATCAGCTTCGCGTCGGTCTGAATTAAAATTTTCTATTTCTTCAGCGTATTGTTCAGCTAAAAAAGTATCTGTTTCGGTTAATAAGGTCACCGCATAATTGCCATGCTTCATTCGTCCTGCAGCATTAATTCTTGGTGCAACAATAAACACTACATCAGTAATGGTAAGCTCTTCTTTTTTGACCTGATTAATAATTGCTTGAATTCCTGGTCTTGGATTAGCATTAATGACTTGCATACCAAAATACGCTAACACTCTGTTTTCTCCTGTAATAGGCACAATATCTGCACCAATAGCCGTTGCCACTAAATCTAAATACGTTACTAAATCTTCAACATTTCTTCCGTCTTTAGACGCTAGGGCTTGAATAAGTTTGAAGCCAACGCCACAACCACAAAGTTCTTTATAAGGATACTCGCAATCCTCTCGTTTTGGATCTAAAACAGCAATGGCATTTGGCAATTCATTTCCTGGTCTATGATGATCACAAATAATAAAATCGATACCTTTTTCTTTAGCATATGCCACTTTATCAATCGCTTTAACACCACAATCTAAAGCAATAATTAGTGAAAATTCATTGTCATGAGCAAAATCGATGCCTTTATAGGAAATACCATAACCTTCATCATAGCGATCTGGAATATACGTTGCGACACTATCTGTTTTTGTCTTTAGATAAGAAGACATTAATGCAACTGAAGACGTGCCATCTACATCATAATCTCCAAAAACTAATATATTTTCATTTTGAAGAAGTGCAGACTCCACCCTTTTAACAGCTTTATCCATGTCTTTCATTAAGAATGGATCGTGTAAATCATTTAGGCTTGGTCTAAAAAAGGTTTTAGCGGCTTCATAATTATCAATTCCACGCTGTAATAAAAGCGTTGTAACAACATCATCAACTTGAAGTGCTTTTTTTAATGAAGCCACTTTTTCAGCTTCTGGTTTTGGTTTTAGAGTCCAGCGCATATGCTAATATAGAAAATATTCTCTAATTATTGTGATAATGAATAGATGTTTTCACCTTAGCAAACTGTCGAAACATTTCCATGACACCACAATATTTCTCAACAGATAGGTCGACTGCTTTTTTGATTTTAGACTCATTTAAGTCATCACCATAAAAATGATATTCTACAGAAACAGTATGATAATATTTTGGGTGTTCGTCGGTAAGCTCACCTTCAACAATCATTTTAAAATCATCAATATCGACTTTCATTTTGCCTAAAACCGAAACCACATCTAAACCAGAACAACCAGCTAAAGACGATAGCATCATTGCCTTAGGTGCCATTCCAGAACCAGTACCTCCAAAGTCTTTTGAAGCATCCATCATAATGGATGGCCATCTTGGGTTATCAGACTCAAATACCATATTACCTTTCCATTGTGTTGTTATTTTATCTGCCATATGTGAAGTTTTTTTTGTTACTTGTTCATTCAAAAATACCATTAAAAATAATACTATGCCATTAGTTACACCATTATCTGCAGACCATGATTTAGAAACCAAACAACTCGCAGAATTCTTTAACGAAACACTTGGATTTTGTCCAAATTCGGTATTAACCATGCAGCGTCGTCCTGCAATTTCAAAAGCTTTTATAAACTTAAATAAAGCTGTTATGGCAAATGAAGGTCGTGTGACCTCTGCCTTAAAACGAATGATTGCTTGGGTAAGTAGTAATGCGACTGGTTGCAGGTATTGTCAGGCACATGCAATTCGTGCCGCAGAACGTTATGGCGCAGAGCAAGAACAATTAGACAGCATTTGGGAATACAGAACACATCCTTCGTTTTCTGAAGCAGAACGTGCTGCTTTAGATTTTAGTTTGGCAGCAAGTCAAGTCCCAAATGCCGTTGATGAAACCATACAAAAACGACTACATGAATATTGGGATGAAGGTGAAATTGTAGAGATGCTTGGTGTGATTTCACTCTTTGGTTACCTGAACCGTTGGAACGATTCGATGGGCACTTCTATTGAAGAAGGCGCAGTAGAAAGCGGAAACCAGTACTTAGGGAAACACGGATGGAATAAAGGGAAGCATGCTTAATCGAACAGATTATTTTTTTATCATTTTTCTACTTGGTTTTATTGCTTGCGATAAAAAAACAAACCAAGAAACATTTACTCTTATAGATCGAGGAAGTTATTCCTCTAGATATGTAGATGGCTATCAAGTATTCATTAAAGATAATGAATTAATGAATGGTTATTATGTGGTTGGAAATGAATTAAATAAATGGGAGGAATTTGAAGTAACAAATGGTGTGTTAAACGGAAGTTATATTGCTTATCATCCTACTGGATTTATGAGTTCTCACACAAAATATAAAAATGGTAAAATGCATGGTGAGGACCTTAGTTTTTATCCTTCAGGTGAGTTGTTAAAAACTGTAAATTATGTCCATGATAAACGTGTTGGAACAATTAAAGAATATTATGAAGGTGGACAAATACAAATAGAATCAAAAATTCAAAATGAAGATATTGTTGAGTCTGTTACTTATGATAATATTGGTAATATTACATCACAAATGTTTATTAAGGAGGGTTTAAGAATTAGACAACGTATTCTAGATGGCAATGTGTTTTCAGAAATTATATCATCAACTTATGATGATAATGAGTCTATTAAATTTTACAATAAAGACGGCTCATTTAAACAACACTTAAAAACATATACTGAATATGATGTTCCAATTATTATTGAATTAGACGAACAAGGGAAAGAAATAAAACGCATTAATTTGAAAGATAATCCTGATGAAGCAATGAAGTACATAGCGCTTTTTGGAAATTAATCTATAATTAATTTTAAAACCTTTTTTTGCAACTCTGGAATCACTTCTTTCTCAAACCAAGGGTTCTTAGAAAGCCAAAAACGGTTTCTTGGACTAGGATGTGGTAAAGGTAAATACTGTGGTAAGTAGTCCTTAAAATTAGCAACCGTTTCGGTTAGTGTGTTCTTTACTTGACCCTTTAAATAATATTTTTGTGCATACATCCCAATAAGAAGGATTAATTCAACATTTGGCATGAGATTTAATAATGGTTGGTGCCATTGTGGTGCGCATTCTGGTCGTGGTGGCAAATCGCCTGTTTTTCCTTTTCCAGGATAACAAAATCCCATAGGAATAATAGCAAATTTTTTAGTATCGTAAAAATCTTCAGGCGATATGTTTAGCCATTTTCGCAATTGGTTTCCACTAGCATCATCCCAAGGGATTCCAGAGGCATGCACTTTCGTTCCTGGTGCTTGTCCAATAATTACAATTTTAGATTCTTGATGTGCTGTTGCAATAGGTCTGGGACCAAGAGGTAAGTGTTTTTCGCAAATTTTACATTGCCTGATATCGTGAAGTAAATCTTCAATCATTTCTTTCCTCCAACTACAATTACAATCTCACCTTTTGGCGGCTTGTTTGTAAAATGTTCAAAGACTTCTTTAGCTGTGCCTCGGATGGTTTCTTCATACAGCTTAGTAAGCTCTCTTGAAACTGAAACCTGTCTGCCTTCACCAAAATACTCACAAAAATGCCCTAAGGTTTTAATGAGTTTATGAGGCGATTCATAAAAAATCATGGTCCGCGTTTCTTCAGCAAGTAATAGTAGTCTGGTATGTCGTCCTTTTTTTACAGGCAAAAACCCTTCAAATACAAACTTATCATTAGGCAACCCACTATTCACTAATGCTGGCACAAAAGCCGTCGCGCCTGGTAAGCAATCGACATCAATATTATTTTCAACACAAGCCCTCGTCAATAAAAACCCAGGATCGGAAATTGCAGGTGTTCCAGCATCACTAATTAAAGCGATGGTACTTCCTGATTTTAGTTTTTGAATTAAAGTGTCAACTGTTTTATGTTCATTATGCATATGATGAGATTGCATAGGTGTTGAAATCTCAAAATGTTTGAGGAGTTTGCCTGACGTTCTCGTGTCTTCGGCTAAAATAATATCAACTTCTTTTAAAACATCAATGGCTCTAAAAGTCATGTCTTGAAGATTGCCTATTGGTGTAGGAACAATGTAAAGTTTCATTAATACTTTGGTTTACAATCAAATTTACAATCTTTTATACTATTTTAAAGCACAGTTTTTCATATTTTGTAACTTCTTAAAAACGAATTGATGCTTAAAAAGATTGTATTTTCATTTCTTGCTTTATTTATTTTTCTTACAAACCAAGCACAAACCACTGATTTAGCAATCTCAGTTGAAGCACAAGACTTATCAGGAGGTAGCATCTCAAATGTTTTTCTTTTTGAAGAATTTCAGTATTTGGTAACCATTAGCAACTCAGGTGGTCCAGTATCAAATGCTTCATTTACCCAAACCATCAATCCTAACGTAACGATACTATCTTATATAAGTCAAAACCCTATTGCAGGAGCTACACTTATTACCGATTTTGGCGTTGCAGGTAACGTATTAACTGGGACTATTGCAAGTCTGCCAGCTTCATCTAGTATAGAAGTAAAAGTTGTGGTTAAAGCACCAAGCATTATTGGAGGAATAGCAACAAATGTTAATATTTCACCTCCAGACGATGTGACAGATACAAGCCCAGGAAACAACACCTCTATTATTTCTATTGATGTGACAGATGTAGTCATCGATTTTACTATTGAGCACGCTCAAATTTCTCCTCCAGAAGGGACTGCAATAAACGCTTGGGGCGATTCTGTAACCTATCAAATTACTATCACAAATCATAGTGAAATCGCTTATCCTCTAGATAGTTTTACTACGTTTTTAGCTTTAAACACACCGCAAAGTTATGGCGAGCCTTTTGCTCAATTATTATCTATAGAGTGTATTAGCGCCACAGGAGGAACAGATTGTGTTGGTGATATTGATATCACCCCCACTCCAATTCTTTTAAATTCTAGTTCAACAGAAACTATCTTTACTTTTGATACTGTACATGAATATTCATCTGGTGGCTCACTAACATTTGAAATGGTATATCAATATCTTGAACCTGAATGTGCTCTTATAGAAGAAGCGATAGATGTTACTAGTTTCGCTATAATTGCCTTAAGTCATGACAATGAATCTTCTAACACATCAAATGAAATCATTACGGACTTAATTGAGGCTCAATTATGCCAAGAAACCGATGTTTGTCTTGAAACCATTCAAATAGATCCAGCAGTTGGAACACCAATAGGATGGAATGAAGAGATTACTTTTGAAACGACGATTTGTAATAATGGCCCTTTAGATGCTGATGTTGTTGTAAGTTTTAGGAATATTTCTAATAATGCCCTTTGGGATATCATTTCAATTACTTGTATTGAAAGTGCATCAACTCTTCCTTGTAGTACGGTAACGTTTGCTGATGCTGATCAGTATTGGGTGAGCAATACCTTTAACATGCCTGTTGGTGAAATTTTAACAATACAAACAGTCGTTATATTTATAGAACCAGAATGCGCTATTGGTCCTATTGAAGGCATCATTAGAAGCAGTATTACAATTGAATCTGAAGATATTACCGATTCTTTTTTAACTAATAACTTTGATTTCGATTATCTTGATTTACCTCCAGTAGATGAATGTGACTCGACTGATATAGAGGTTACAAAAACACAAGTAAGCCCAGCATTGCCTGAAGGAGGCTCGATAGATGACACCACAAGTTGGGGACCAATCACCTATGAAATTACTGTAAGTAACTTAAGTGCTGAAGATACTTTTATTGAACTCTCAGAATATATGACGCCTGTTCTCGTCTCACAAGCTAGTGGCGTTTTAGAATCTATTAGTTGTATCTCTACCACTGGAACGGCATCTTGTTTTGATATAGAGCATGCAAATATTGGTGAAGAATTTGATGGTGTCGTTGATGTAGATGATAACCCAGATGTTTTTTGGGAAATTTTACCAGAAGATGATTGGTTGCTCCCAGCAGCAAGTTCTGTAACTTTTGAAATCGTTATAAATTGGTCTCCAATTTGCTCAGCCTCTGCTATTCCAGCGGGAAATAGTGTTGAAGCTTATCCTTTAAGCCCTTTTGTTGACCTAGAATTATCTAATAACACATCAAGTACAACCACATTTTTTGCACCTTGTATTGATTTGGTCGTACAAACTTTTCCTGAATTCCCATCAGTTACTGTAAACCAGCCTTTTAATTGGATCGTTGATATCACAAATAGCGCAACGAGTTCAAATGCCATTGATGTTATTTTTGAAGACGAGTTAGAATCATTTTTCACGATAGTTGGCGCTCCTACCTGTGTGGTAACCTCTGGCACAGCTACTTGTGTTTCATCATTTAACGTTGTTGATAATCAAGTTTCTGGAATCATCCCAAATATGGAGGCCAATTCAACAGTTCGTGTTTTTATACCTGTCGAAGCTCCTGGTTTTGGTGGCGCTTTTGTAAATACTGCTGAAGCCAATCCTAACCCTGTTGATAGAGAAGAGCTTACTCCAGAAACGAATATCTCAATTAGTAGCGTTCAGGTTTTAGCTCCAATCTTAACTAAGCTATTTAATCCAGATGAAATTTTTGAAGGTGAAGAAAGCATCCTCACATTCACCATTAACAACCTACCTTCAAATCCAGCACAAAGTAATATTAGCTTTATAGATCATCTTCCAACAAACATTATGGTTTCTGGCGATGCTTATTGGGAAGAAGACAATGGCTGTACCGCAACTTTTATTAGTGTTGTAGGTGCTGATTCCTTTCAGGTAAATGATCTTACTTTTCCGTTAGGTGTTGCTAGTTGTACGTTTTCGGTTCCAGTAACCTCTAACATAGCAGGCGAATACATTAACAATAATAGTAATTTTACAGACCAAACTAATATTGACACCTCACAAGCTAATGCAATGCTTACCGTTCTAGAAGATGACAATAACCCTAATCCTCCTGGAAATGAACCTTGCTTAGAAATTCCTCAAGGATTTTCTCCTAATGATGATGGATATAATGATTTTTTTGAAATTCCTTGTATAGAAAATTACCCAAATGCAAAGCTGATGATTTATAACAGATATGGCACTTGTGTGTATTCTAACAACAACTATCTTAATAATTGGGCAGGAAAACCAAACAAAGGTATATTACATAGTGACTCATCACTTTTACCTGTAGGCACTTACTTTTATGTTTTAGAACATGAAAATCTAATTAAAAGAAAAGTAGGATGGGTGTATTTAAACTATTAAATGTTTAGTTAAATTTACTTTCAATTATTTCCATAAAGCGCTCTTCAACCTCTTCTTTACCCTCCCAATTTTGGTAATCAGGTTTTACTCTTTTATGAATTAATTGATGAGCCTCTTGTAATGAGTTAGTTGTGTTAATTTGAGAAAGTACACGTTCGTAATCTTCATTTTTTCCATCAAAAAGATGTTTTATAAATGCTATTTTGTCATTCAAACCAATATTTAAAACTCCTGCTTTTAGCTTATCGTTAAGTGATTTTTTTTCATCATTATTGCTCACCTTTTCAAAAACCGGAATTTCTGTAAAATCTGCTGTAATGTCTTCTAAGTCATTTTTATGAAATTGAGTTTTAGGAATAACTGTGTCTAAAAAATCATCAACATGATGAGTTTCATCTGGCATTTGTGCAACCATGTCTTTAATTTTTTCAATGGCTGGCTCCATAATAGCATCGTCTTCTACATCATCAAGATTCACGTAAATTCTATCTTCAACCTCAATGTTATCACTCACTTTATTATTAAATGCTGCATCTAGCATCCCAAAAAAAGAAGAATCACTTCCAATGGTTGGCATATCACTCTCAAAATTTTCTTGAGCAAATTTTAAGACAGAAAGCTTCTCATAAAGTTCGGCAACTTCTACATGCATTTTAAGAATATCTTCTTTGCCTTTAAGTTTTAAAATTCTATGTGCAATACTTATTAATTCAGATTCTAACTTCCTCTTCATAACTTTTTAAAATTTAATCTAATTTATGCTTTTGATTTTTAATAAATTTACGCCACCTTTATACAAAACGAAAATGGATTTGTTTTAGTGTTAAAATTACGAAATGTTTCTTGAAAATACAGTAAATCATAAAGAACAATTTGGATGGATTGAAGTTATTTGTGGCTCAATGTTCTCTGGTAAAACCGAAGAATTGATTCGCAGGCTTAAACGCGCTAAATTTGCAAGACAAAAAGTTGAGATTTTCAAACCAGCAATAGATGTGCGTTATGATGAAGAAATGGTCGTCTCTCATGATGCTAACGAAATTCGTTCAACTCCAGTTCCTGCCGCTGCAAATATTCCTATTTTGGCAGATGGTTGTGATGTAGTTGGTATTGATGAAGCTCAGTTTTTTGATGATGAAATCGTGCGTATTTGTAATGATCTAGCCAATAAAGGCGTTCGAGTCATTGTAGCAGGGTTAGATATGGATTTTAAAGGCAACCCTTTCGGACCTATGCCAAACCTTATGGCTACTGCTGAATATGTAACAAAAGTTCATGCGGTATGCACAAGAACAGGAAATTTAGCACAATATAGTTACAGAAAATCTAAAAGTGATGATCTTGTTTTATTAGGTGAGACTGAAGAATATGAACCATTAAGCCGTGCGGCTTACTATAAAGCTACAATGCGAGAAAAGATAAGAAATATGAAGGTACAAGATGCTGAAGATGTTTCTTTAAAGCAAAAAAAATCTAATGCCTAAAGCTCAAGAAACCATACTTGAAATAGATTTAAAAGCGCTTACGCATAATTTTAAACATATTAAATCTAAGCTAAAAGAGAACACCAAGTTTCTGGCTGTTGTTAAAGCATTTGCTTATGGTAGTGATGCTGTTGAAATTTCGAAACATTTACAAAACTTAAATGTAGATTGTTTTGCTGTAGCTTATACTCATGAAGGCGTTGCCCTTAGAGATGCAGGAATCACAAAACCTATTTTGGTGTTGCATCCGCATAAAACAAATTTAGAAACAATTATTAATCGATGTCTTGAGCCTAATTTATACAGTTTTGATATTCTACACGCCTTTTTAACTATAGCTAAAGAACATAAACAAACCCATTATCCTGTTCATATAAAATTTAACACAGGATTGAATAGACTAGGGTTTAACACTCAAGATGTTAAAAAAGTTTCTCAGTCAATAAACAATACATCTTCAATAAAAGTAGCCTCTATTTTTTCGCATTTAGCAGCTAGTGAAGATATAAACGAAAGGGCATTTACAGAAAATCAAATAGAAAAATTTAAAATTGTAGCTAAAAACTTTACTAAAGAAATAGGTTATAAACCTCATCTTCATATTTGTAATACATCCGGAATTTTAAATTTTCCGGAAGCACATTTTGACATGGTCAGATGTGGTATTGGATTATATGGCTTTGGCAATTCTGAAATAGAGAATAAAAATCTAAAGCCCATAGCTTCTCTTAAATCTATAATTTCTCAAATCCATTTACTTCAAAAAGGAGAAACTTTAGGTTATAATCGTTCTTTCACTGCTTCAAAGACGATAAAAACAGCCACCATACCTATTGGTCATGCTGATGGTATTGGTCGACAATATGGCAATGGAGTTGGGTTTGTTAACATTAATGGAAAGAGGGCTTCTATTATTGGAAATGTTTGTATGGATATGATAATGGTCGATATTACAAACATAGATTGTAATGAGGGTGATGAAGTCATTATTTTTGACTCACATAACACCGCTGAAGATTTAGCTTCTAGTATTAATTCAATTTCATACGAACTAATCACTTCTGTATCTCGACGTATAAAACGTGTCTTTTGTCGATAAGTCTGTTGGTAAATTATTTATCAATTCTTAAATTTATTGTGTTTTTAACTAAATTGCATCTAATTAATACTAACTAAAATATCTAATTATGTTAAAAGAGTTTAAAAATTTTATTATGACAGGCAACGTTATTGAGTTTGCTGTCGCAGTAATTATGGCAGGAGCTGTTGGCCTTGTTGTTAATGGATTTGTAAATGATATTGTTATGCCAATTGTTGGTAATTTTGCTGGAGGTATGGATTTCGCAAGTATGAAACATGTTCTTTCTGCCGCTGTGGTTGATGCAGATGGAAATGTAACTACTCCTGAAAACGCCATTCGTTATGGTGCTTGGATAAACACAATTATCAACTTACTTATAGTTGGCCTTGTAATGTTTATGATTGTTAAAGCTTATAATAAGACAAAAGCTCCTGCAGAAGAGCCTGCTCCTGCTGGTCCTTCTCAAGAAGATTTACTTACAGAGATTAGAGATTTATTGAAAAAATAAACCGCTATACTTATATTCTAACTTAAACCACTTCATTAAATGAAGTGGTTTTTTTATCTCTATTTTTGAAATAATAACTAGTTTAATAATTACTTTTGTTATATAAAATTTTTTTAAATGAAAATAGCAATTATTGGTGCCACTGGAATGGTGGGAGAAGTCATGTTAAAAGTTCTTGAAGAACGCAATTTTCCAGTTTCAGAATTAATACCTGTAGCTTCAAGTAAGTCTATAGGAAAAGAAATTACCTTTAAAAATAAACCTTATAAGGTTGTCGGCTTAGAGGAAGCTATTTCTCTACAACCACAAATTGCTATATTTTCTGCAGGCGGTAATACTTCTTTAGAATGGGCTCCACGATTTGCCGAAATAGGCACAACGGTTATAGATAATTCTTCAGCATGGCGAATGGATTTAGAAAAACAATTAATAGTTCCAGAAATTAATGCACATCGCCTTACAACGCAGGATAAAATAATTGCCAACCCAAATTGTTCAACCATACAAATGGTAATGGTATTAGCTCCTCTTCATAAAAAGTATAAAATAAAACGTATCGTAGTTTCTACTTATCAATCCATTTCAGGAACAGGCGTAAAAGCTGTTAAACAACTAGAAAATGAACTTGCAGGAATAAAAGGCGAAATGGCCTACCCTTATCCTATTCATCAAAATGCTATTCCACACTGTGATGTTTTTGAAAGTAATGGTTATACTAAAGAAGAAATGAAATTAGTGAGGGAAACTCAAAAAATTCTTGACGATAAAACCATAGCTGTCACCGCAACTGCTGTAAGAATACCAACTTCAGGCGGACATAGTGAGGCTGTTAATGTAGAATTTGAAAACGATTTTGATTTGTCCGAAGTGCGACAAATTTTAAACCAAACTGATGGCGTTACTGTTCAGGATAATATAGATGTAAATACATACCCTATGCCCATTTATGCTCATGGTAAAGATGATGTGTTTGTTGGGAGGATTAGAAGAGATGGATCCCAACCTAATTCATTAAACCTCTGGGTTGTTAGTGACAATTTAAGAAAAGGCGCTGCTACAAACACGATTCAAATAGCCGAATACTTAGTCGCTCATAATTTAATTTAATCTTCAAATTAGAAGGTAGGAGTTTTAGCAATTAAACTGTTTAATAATTATTAAGGGAGAAGTAGAATTTACAGACAAAACTTGTAATGAGTTGATTTTTGGGGTTTTATTGTCTTAAAAATGTTTATTAAACTGAAATAATTAACGAAATCTTATATTTTTTTGTAATTTACCGCCCATTTTAAATTAAATGATGTTAGTAAAACAACCCTCATTTATTATCTCATTACTCTTCTGTTTCGCAATGTTCTCTTGTGCTTCAGACGACGACTATATACCTACATCTCCTGTTGTTTTTGACATTACTGAAGTGCCCTATCAAACACTCTCTGAATATAATTTTTTCGATGGAGAATTAAAAGAATTAAACCCGACTTATGGTGTTATTCCCTATGATTTAAATTCAGCGTTATTTACGGATTATGCTAAAAAAAAGCGTTTTGTTTGGATGCCAGATAATGTAAGCGCTCAATATGTGAACGATTATAGCTCTCTAGATTTTCCAATAGGAACTGTTCTCATAAAAAACTTTTACTATAATAATGTACAACCATCAAATACCACACGGATTATTGAAACCCGACTTATGATTAATAAAACTGAAGGGTGGATATTTGCTAATTACATTTGGAATGAAGACCAAACAGAAGCTACATTTAGTCTTGAAGGCGGTTTAACTGATGTTGAGTGGATTCAAAACGGCGAAACAAAAAATATTACTTATAAAATACCCCCTGAAAGTGAATGTTTTACCTGCCATAAAATAGCGGCAGTCCCTATGCCAATTGGCCCAAAACCTCAAAACCTTAATAAAGACTATGCCTTTTCTGATGGGGTTGCAAATCAACTACATAAATTGCAAGAATTTGGTTATCTTGATGGCGGTATTCCAAACGATATAAATACAACTATAAATTGGGAGGATGACTCTCAACCTATTAATTTAAGAATGCGGTCTTACGTAGATGTTAATTGCGCGCATTGCCATTCTGAATATGCACATTGCGATTATAGACCTGTAAGGTTTGCATTTAATGAAAATGATGATGAAATAAATTTAGGTGTTTGTGTTGAACCTGAAGAACAGTTTGGTGGATTAACATATATTGTTTCTCCAGGAAATATAGATAGGTCTATGCTTTATTTTAGATTAAGTACGACCTTAGCTCAAAGAAGAATGCCTTTGTTAGGAAGAACTTTAGCCCATGAAGAAGCTGTGGTAATGGTAGAAGAATGGATAAACTCCTTAACAACAATTTGTCGATAATAATAAATAATTAATACAAAAATAACCATGAAAAAAATTACGTTTTTAATTTTACTAGTGTTTTGCGCTTTAAATCTTAATGCTCAAGATACGTGTAATAACGCTTTAGCGGTAAGTGTTGGTTTACATACTGTAAATGCAGTAGATGGATCTGAAATACCATTACCTGTTTGTTCTACAAACGGTGAAGGTGCTACTGCTGGGAAATGGTATGCCTTTACACCTGATGAAGATAGCTACGTAACAGTTTCTACAGATTTGGACCAAAATGCTGGAGGAGATACAAGAATACAAATTTATGATGGAGATTGTTCTTCACTATCTTGTGTTGCAGGAGATGACGATTCTGGTATTGTAGAGCCTGAAGGAGGAGGGTCTAGTTACTTATCAATTGCAGGTTTCTCTGCCACTGCAGGAACTACATACTATATTGCATTTGATAATAAATGGAATTCTGGAGGTTTTGACTTTCAAATTACTTTGAGCGAACCACCTCCACCAACACCTTTTTCATTCTCTGCACA
Organism: Lacinutrix iliipiscaria; assembly: GCF_042686125.1. Taxonomy (NCBI): domain Bacteria; kingdom Pseudomonadati; phylum Bacteroidota; class Flavobacteriia; order Flavobacteriales; family Flavobacteriaceae; genus Lacinutrix; species Lacinutrix iliipiscaria. The sequence continues at coordinate 635,702 of NZ_JBHUOV010000001.1, read as the reverse complement.
AACCCTAGGAACAAGTGGTTCAACCATGGCAATTGTAGATATGAATGGTGATTTTATTGATGATGTAGTTTCTATAAGCGCTTCAAATGTAAACTTACAATTACAAACTTCAAGTGGGTTTACTGAAATGAATATAGGAACAGATAATGCCGATTGGACGCCTGATTGGAGTTTAGCTGCAGGTGATTATAATGCAGATGGTTTTAATGACTTACTTTATGCGGCTTGGGGAGGAGTAACCTTCATGAAGTCTAATGGAGACATGACCTACACTAAAGAAACTTTTAATGATTATGTCGCTTCTCAACGTTCAAATTTTGTTGATTTAAATAATGATGGTCATTTAGATGCTTTTGTCTGTCATGATGTTGCACCTAGCGTCTATTATATTAATGATGGTGGTGGTGATTTAACCTTTTATCGCTCAAATCAAGAAGGCGCACCATATCAATTAGCCACCTATTATTCTGGTGGAAATTATGGTTCTATTTGGGTTGATTATGACAACGATAGAAATACAGACATGTTTATCGCTAAATGTGGAGGAGATTTCCCAAGATACGTAAATCAAATGCACCGCAATACTGGTGGAGAAGATAATATTTTTGTTGAAAATGCAGCAAGTATCGGTCTTGATGATGATAACCAAACTTGGTCGTCTTGTTGGGGAGATTTTGATAATGATGGAGATATGGATGTTTTTGTGGGAGCAAGTTCAGGAGCGCATATCCTTAAAGAAAATAACGGAGAAGCAGCTTCTTATACATTTACAGATATAACGGCATCTTCAGGTGTTAGTGCATTAACCGCAACATCAAGAGAACATGTTACTTTTGATTTTGACAATGATGGATACCTAGATATTGTATCTGGCTCGAATGTTTTAAGAAACAATGGCGATATGACATTTACACCATATATGGGTGTGTTTTCAGGCACTGGAGCTTTTGGTGATTTAAACAATGATGGGTTTATTGATGCTTATAGAGGTTCTTCAGTGTATTTAAATGATGGTAATGATAACCATTGGATTAAAATCTCTACTGTTGGTGGTGCTACAGAAGGTATGAGTAATATAAATGGTATTGGTGCTCGTGTTGAGGTACACACACCTACTGGTATTTACATCAGAGATGTTAGAAGTGGTGATGGTTTTGAATTTATGAATAGCTTGAATACTCATGTTGGTTTAGGAGCTAACGATACTATAGATAATATTATCGTATACTGGCCTTCTGGTATTGTAGATAATATTGCAGGTCCAAGTACAGATCAACACCTTATTATTCATGAGGGTCAAACGTTAACAGTTGAAGATGAGTCTTTAGCTAGTGTTGTTATTTATCCAAACCCAGTAAAAGACATCATTAATATTGATACTCCTGTAGACTTAACAAATAAAATTGCTACAGTTTTTGATATTAATGGTAAGAAAGTACTAAATAAAAAGCTTACTGATAATTCTTTAGATGTTTCAAAACTTGCAAGTGGTTCTTATATCTTACGCATAGAATCTCTTGGTAAATCAATAAGCAAAAAATTTATTAAAGAGTAAACTAACCAACTCTATTTAAAAAACTCCTTCAAATTATTGAAGGAGTTTTTTTTTATTATTTTCCTAACTTACTTAGTTTCAATATAATTTATTAACTTAATGCTCATTTTTATTTGGGGCATGTTTAAAAAATTACTATTATATATCTTATTTATAGTATTAAGTATTGGAGTATTTTCCTGTGCTTCAGATGATAATTATATTCCCACCGACCCTGTCCTTACATCTCCTGTGGTTTTTAATATTACTGAGGTCCCTTATCCAACGCTTTCAGAATATAACTTTTTTGAAGGTGATATAAATGCGTTAAAACCCGTTTATGGTGTCTTACCTTATGATTTAAACTCTGCTTTATTTAGTGATTATGCAAAAAAGAAACGTTTTGTTTGGATGCCAGAAGAGGTTAATGCTCAATATGTTAATGATTACACTTCATTCGATTTTCCTTTAGGCACAGTTTTAATAAAAAATTTCTACTATGAAAATGTTCAGCCAAGCAATAACACTAAAATTCTAGAAACTCGATTAATGATTAAAAAAGAAACTGAATGGGAATTTGCTAAATATGTTTGGAATGATGAGCAAACTGAAGCAAACCTTACCTCTGATGGTCGTTTTGTTGCTTTAGACTGGATTCAAGACGGAAGTAATCGCTCTGTAAATTATCGAATTCCATCACATGCCGAATGTTTTACCTGTCACAATAAATTTGGAACACCTGTTGCGATTGGACCTAAACCTCAAAACCTCAACATGAATTATACTTACCCTGAAGGGAATCAAAATCAATTACAAAAATGGATTAATCAAGGCTATTTAGAAGATAATTTACCCACAAATATAACCACCTCTGTAAATTGGCAAAATGAATCAGAATCATTAGAGTCTAGAGCAAGATCTTATATAGATATTAATTGTGCCCATTGCCATTCAGACGAAAGCTATTGCGGATATCGACCAATGCGCTTTGCGTTTAATGAGAACAACAACCTAATAAATATGGGCGTTTGTGTCGAGCCCGAAACAAATATTGATGACAATTTAACTCATATTATTACACCCAATAGCCCTCAAGAATCTGTAGTTTATTTCAGAATGAGCTCTACAGAAGAACAATATAGAATGCCACTTTTAGGTAGAACACTCCAACATAGAGAAGGTGTTCGCTTAATAGAAGAATATATAAACTCTTTAATAAATGATTGCGAATAATAAAAAATATAATCATGAAAAAAATTACATTAATAGTACTGCTTTGTGCTTTCTGCTTACCATTAAGTGCACAAACTTATTTACAAGAAACTTTTGATGCTGAAACATTTCCTGATGGCTGGACTGTTACAGATGGAGGTGATAACACTGGTGATTCTTGGAGACCAGGTGATAGAAACGGAAATACACTAAACGGCACTAATGCAGCTATAGTGGATAGTGATGCTGCTGGAAGTGGTCCGCATTTAATTGAAACCTTAACATCTCCTGAATTTGATAGTTCAGAAGCTAGCTTTTTATACGTAGATTTTATACAGTATTATAATAATATTGGTTCAGATTTTGCTCTGGTTGAAGTTTTTGATGGTAGTGGTTGGGTAACAGTTTTAAATCAAACAGAAAATGCAGGAAGTTTTGCCAATCCCGACTACCAACATATCAATATCACCGAATATAAAAATGAAAATATGCGTATTCGATTTCATTATGATGATAATGATGTTTTTGCATGGTACTGGTTAGTAGATAACGTAGTTGTTTATAATGAAACTTGTGGGAGCCCATCTAACTTTTCTGTTAACAATGTAACACTAACCTCAGCAGATATTTCATGGACTCCCGCTGGAAGCGAAATTGATTGGGAAATTGTGGTACAAATAGCTGGTACTGGCGTTCCAAGTGGTTCTGGTTTATACACCGATTCTCCATCTTATAACGCAACAAGTCTAACACTTAATACTAGCTATGAGGTGTATATCCGAAGCAATTGTGGTGACTCTGATGGCTTTAGTATTTGGGCTGGACCAGTGTACTTTACAACTCTTGACACACCTCCACCTCCTGCCCCTGTCTCATTTTTAATACAAAGCATGAGCACTTCAGGAACCAATCGAGCCGTGGTTGATATGAACGGGGATTTTTTAGACGATATTGTTTCAATTTCCTCAACAAATGTTAATATTCTATTTCAAGATCCTGACGCAGTTAGTGGTTTTACCGAAAAAAATATCGCTACACCAGATGCAGATAATTCTCCTTCATGGAGTTTAGCTGCTGCAGACTATAATGCAGACGGTTATACAGATTTACTTTATGGTTCTGGTGGCGGAGTAACTTTTATGAAAGCTGTTATTAATACAAGTGAAGACGTTGGACCATTTGATGGTATTGAAACTTTTGAAGAATACTCTAGTGGAGATTATGTGTTTTCTCAACGTTCTAACTTTGCTGATGTTAATAATGATGGCCATTTAGATGCATTTATTTGTCATGATGTACAACCAAATGTATACTATTTAAACGATGGAAGTGGCAATTTGACCTTCTATCAAACCACAATGGGAGATGCACCATATAACTTAGGTGATTATTTTTCAGGTGGTAATTATGGCTCTATTTGGATTGATTATGATAACGATCATGACTTAGATATGTTTATCGCAAAATGTGGTGGAGGCGCAGAAAGAAGCGCGAACCAAATGCATACAAATGATGGGCTATACGAATCAGATAATACAACCATTAGCTATACAGAAAATGCTGCTGATATTGGCTTAAGTGACTCAATGCAAACTTGGTCTTCTGCTTGGGGTGATTTCGATAATGATGGTGATATGGATGTCTTTGTCGGTGCAAGTTCTGGCACGCATAAATTAATGCAAAATGACATGGGTTCATCCGGAAGCTTTACAGATGTGACTTCTAGCTCTGGTGTCTCTTCATTAACCGCAACCGGAATTGAAAACCAAACCTATGATTTTGATAATGATGGAAACTTAGATATTTTTTCCAACGGTAATCTTCTCATAGGAAATGGCGACATGACTTTTGAAGTCTATACAACAATAAACTTACCTGGCTCTGGATCTTTTGGCGACCTAAATGACGATGGTTTTATTGATGCTTTTTCGGGTAGTTTATTTAGAAATAATGCAAACGACAATAACTGGATTAAAATAAATACTGTAGGTGGTGCAACTGAAGGGATGAGCAATATAAATGGTATTGGCGCGCGAGTAGAACTACATCTGTCTGGAGACCGTATTAAAATTAGAGATGTAAGAAGTGGTGAGGGCTTTAGATATATGAGTTCTTTAAATACGCATTTTGGATTAGGTACAGATACTGCAATTGAACAAATAATTGTGTATTGGCCTTCTGGAATAATTGACACCATTAACAATCCTAGCATTAATGAAACATTAACAATATACGAAGGTCAATCTCTTTCAGTTGAAGATGAAGCTTTAGTAGATTTGGTTATATACCCAAATCCTGTTCAAGACATTCTTTATATTTCTACATCTGCCAACGTTACGGATAAAATAGCAACTATATTTGATATTAACGGTAAGCGTGTTCTTAATCAAAAATTATCTAGTAATTCGCTTAAAATTTCTACTTTACAAAGTGGCACTTATATTTTACGTTTAGAATCTCAAGGTAAATCAATAAGCAAAAAATTTATTAAAAAGTAAACTAACCAACTCATTTTAAAAGCTCTTTCATTAATTTGGGAGAGCTTTTTTTGTTACTTTTATAGCAATTATAAATTATATAAACAATGAAAAAAATTGCAGCTTGTTTAATTACACTTTTAATAATTATGTCTTGTAAAGAGGAAAAGAAAAAAACCGAAAGAAATTTAGTGACTAGTTACCCAGAAACTAAAAAGGTTGATACTGTTACTAATTATTTTGGTGTTGAAGTAAAAGATCCCTACAGATGGCTTGAAGACGATAGAAGTAAAGAAACTGAGAGTTGGGTTAAATCACAAAACCAATCTACTTATAGCTATTTAGACAATATTCCTTATAGGAAAGAACTCAAAGAACGTCTTGAAAAATTATGGAATTACGAGAAAATAGGCTCACCTTTTAAAGAAGGAGACTACACTTATTTCTATAAAAATGACGGGTTACAAAACCAATATGTAATTTATCGATATAAAAATGATGAAAACCCTGAAAACGCAGAAGTATTTCTAGATCCTAATAATTTTTCCGAAGATGGAACAACTTCTTTGGGTGGATTGAGCTTTTCAAAAGACGGAAAATTACTAGCCTACTCCATTTCTGAAGGAGGAAGTGATTGGCGTAAAATTTTGGTAATGAATTCTGAAACCAAAAAAATTATTGAAGACACTTTAATAGACATCAAATTTAGCGGCATGTCTTGGTTTAAAAATGAAGGTTTTTACTACTCTAGCTATGAAAAACCCAAAGGTAGTGAGCTCTCTGCTAAAACCGATCAACATCGTGTTTTTTATCACAAAATAGGCACCTCGCAAAAAGAAGATGAACTGGTTTTTGGCGGAGTTGCTTCAGAAAAACATAGATATATCTACGGTTCAGTGACAGAAGACGATAAATACCTTTTAATTTCCCCAAGAGTTTCTACTTCTGGAAACAAACTATATATTAAAGATTTATCGAAGCCTAACAATCCATTAGTGACAATATTAGATCATACCGATAGTGATACTTATGTCATAGACAATGTAGGTAGCAAACTCTATTTGGTCACAAATCTAAATGCACCTAATAAAAAAATTGTAACTGTTGACGCTTCTAATCCAACACCTGAAAATTGGGTGGATTTTATTCCTGAAACCAAACACGTGCTAAGCCCTTCAAAAGGAGGTGGATATTTTTTTACAGAGTATATGATTGATGCGATTTCTAAAGTTAAACAGTACGACTATAATGGTGAATTAGTTAGAGAAATTAAGCTTCCTGGTGTTGGTAACGCAGGTGGTTTTGGTGGCAAAAAAGAAGAGAAAATAGATTATTATTCTTTTACAAATTATAACACGCCTTCAAGCATATATAAATATAATATGGAAACTGGTGAATCAGAATTATACTGGAAACCAAATATCGATTTTAACTCAGATGAATACAAAAGTGAACAAGTATTCTATACCTCAAAAGATGGGACAAAAGTACCTATGATTATTACTTACAAAAAAGGGCTTGAGCTTAACGGAAAAAACCCAACTATCCTTTATGGATATGGCGGATTTAATATTAGTTTAAATCCATCATTTAGCTTAGCAAATGCGGTATGGATGGAGCAAGGAGGTGTGTACGCTGTGCCTAATTTAAGAGGTGGTGGTGAATATGGTAAAGAATGGCACAAAGCTGGTACACAAATGCAAAAACAAAACGTTTTTGATGATTTTATCGCTGCTGCTGAATACCTTATTGAAAATAAATATACCTCATCAAATTATTTAGCTATCTCAGGACGCTCGAATGGTGGTTTATTAGTTGGAGCGACAATGACACAACGACCAGATTTAATGAAAGTTGCGCTTCCTGGTGTAGGTGTTTTAGACATGTTACGCTACCATACTTTTACTGCAGGAGCTGGTTGGGCTTATGATTATGGTACTGCTGAAGATAATAAAGAAATGTTTGAATACCTTAAAAACTATTCGCCAGTTCATAATGTAAAAGCTGGTGTGCAATATCCAGCAACTCTAGTGACAACAGGAGATCATGATGATCGTGTTGTTCCTGCGCATAGTTTTAAATTTGCAGCTGAATTACAAAGTAAGCAAACGGGAGAAAACCCAACGCTTATAAGAATTGAAACAGATGCTGGTCATGGTGCAGGAACGCCAGTAAGTAAAACTATTGAGCAATATGCAGACATCTTTGGTTTTACTTTGTATAATATGGGCTTTGATGTTTTACCAAGCAAAATCAATGAAAAAATAAAAGGCTAAACTATTTATACCTAATTAAAAAATCGCTTGTATTCCAAGCGATTTTTTTATGCTATTTTTGCTACATGCTTCAAGTCAAAAATATTAGTTTTTCTTATAACCAAACACCTGTTTTAAAAGACATTTCATTTTCGGCTAAACAAGGTGAACATATTTCAATCATTGGTGAAAGCGGTTCTGGGAAAAGCACTTTGCTTAAAGTGTTATATGGCGAATATGACCTTAATAAAGGAACTATTTTTTGGGATGATAAAGAAATTCTTGGTCCAAAATTTAATTTAGTTATTGGTTATGACTTTATGAAGTATGTCGCCCAAGAATTTGATTTAATGCCATTTGTTTCTGTTGAAGAAAATATTGGTAAATTTCTCTCAAACTTTTTTCCTGAAGAAAAACAATTACGTGTAGCAGAATTACTTGATGTTGTAGAGCTAACTGACTTTGCTAAAACCAAAGTCAAAACATTAAGTGGTGGGCAAAAGCAGCGTGTTGCCTTAGCGCGAGCCATAGCAAAACAACCCGAAATTATTTTACTAGATGAGCCCTTTAGTCATATCGATAATTTTAAAAAGCAATCTTTAAGACGAAGCCTTTTTAAGTATTTAAAAGAAAAAAATATTACTTGTATTGTGGCCACACATGATAAAAATGATGTTTTAGGTTATGCCGACAACATCTTGGTTTTAAACCACTCAAAAATAGTTGCAAATAGTTCGCCAGAGCAACTATTTAATAATCCTAAAACACCATTAATTGCTTCTTTTTTTGAGGAATTTAATATGATTAATCATCAAATTGTATATGCACACCAACTAAAAGTTATTGAAGATTCTAGCATAAAAGTAAGGGTTAAAAACTCTTATTTTAAAGGTCATAATTATTTAATTGAGGCAGATTTTAATGGTGAAAGCATTTTCTTTTATTCAAAAGAAAATATTTCAATTGATAATAAAGTATGCTTACAGATTATTACCTAATTTGAATAATAGAAATACTTTCATTTCTGAAAAACAATATTATCTTTTGTCGTTTTCCCAAGCAATAATTGTGCGATTGGTGTACTCGCTGAAATAGCATAATATATTTCGTCTTCTATTTTGAATTCTCCTGCGCTAATGGCTATAAAATAGCTTGCCTTTGTTGTATAAACTAAACTTCCTAAAGCAATTGCTTTTTGCGGTTTTGACACCTCTATTTTAGAAAGTGTTTCTTTTAGCTTTTGAATTTCTGCTAATTGTTGACCAACTTTTTCGCGTTCTAATTGTAGCATGGCGCGTCCTGTTTCATGTTTATCTCCTGCGCTACTTTTAGTTTCTGTCGTAAGACATTCTTGTATTTCTAAAATTGATTTTTGAATATGATTCAATTTCTTTTCAACAAACTCACAGCATTTTTCATATAGCTCTTTTTTGATATTCATGATACTAAATCTGCTAATTCTTTACCAACCAAACTTCCAATGGCAACTCCCATTCCTCCTAATCTTACACCACAAAACATGTTGTTGCTAATTTGTTTGACAATCGCTTTTTTTTGATTACCTACTCCCATAATTCCACTCCATCGATGTTCAATTTCAAAAGCTGTGTTTGGTAAAATTGTTGTTCTTAAAAGCATTTCTAACTTATCTTGAACTAATTTTGTGTTAGCAAATTCTGTAGTCTCTTCGGTTTTAAAATCTAAGTTTCGTCCACCTCCAAATAAGATTCTTTCATCGATATTTCTAAAATAATAATAGCCTTTATCTAAATGAAATGTCCCTTTAATGTGTAAGTCTTTTATGGGTTTAGTAATAAGGACTTGTGCTCTTGCTGGTTTTACATTTTGATGAATGAGTTGTGATGCAAATCCGTTAGTTGCTATAAGTAGTTTTGATGTTGAAAAGTTGAAAAGGTTACAGTTTAATTGTACCGAATCTATACCATCTGAACAATTTTCTACTGTAACATTATTTAGAATTTTAATACCTGCTGACTGTGCTTTTTTTAGCAAAGCATCCATCATACTTCCTGTGTCTATTTGACCTTCAAACTGATTGTAAATGTATAAATCTTTAATGTTTTTAAATTGGAATGTATTTTCTTTTAAACTGAAAACTTTGGTTTTAAAAATGGGTTCTAATAATTGATTGATGCTTTCTCTTTTAGACAAGCACTCTTGAAATAAAACGGTTTCGGTTTCTGGAAATAATTCATATCCACCGAGTTCCTGATATTGTATTTGCTCTTGCCCTATTGTTTGTTTTAACAAACGTAAGCCATCCACACGCCTTTTTACGAGCTCTACAACTTCATGTTCTGTATGTGTTTTTAAATCGTCTATGATCTCGCTAAGGCTTCCAAAACACGCAAAACCTGCGTTTTTTGTACTTGCTCCTTGAGGTAAGGTGCCCTTTTCTAAAACTAAAATTTTAGCTTTAGGAAAGCGATTTCTTAACTGTAATGCACAACTTAAACCAACAATACCACTACCAACAATGGTGTAGTCGATGTGGCTTAGCCAGGTTTTTATTTCCCAATAGGAGAGGTTCAAAATTTTATGTTTTAGTAAAAATAGGAATTTATTCTGTTCTTCTGACTGTGTTAAGGATTGAAGCATTTGTTGAAGCTCTTTTTACGATAAGTAAAAAAGCGACTGCTGAAAGCCTGACCTAGACAATGTCTAGGTAACACCATAAAAAAACTCCGATTAAAAAATCGGAGTTTTAATTTAATTGCTAGCTATGAATTAGTTAATAATAACTTTTCTAGTTGCTTTTTTATCACCATCATTAATGTTTAATAAATACATTCCTGACTGAACGTTATTAAGGTTTATACTTTCGTTAAATCGTCCTGTATTGCTAAAAGATTGATTTAGAATAGAACGTCCTCTAATATCAAATACCTCAACATTTATGTCTTGGTTAGATGTAGAGTTTAGCTTGATGTTAAACACGCCATCATTTGGATTTGGATAAATAATGAGTGAGTTTTCAAAACTAAATTCATCAACACTTAAGTTTTCTAAGATTTCTATTTGGCCCAAAAGGTTTGGTAATGTTCCTCCGTTACTATCATCGGTATCTACTCTAAAGCTGTCTGTATCATCAGTAGCAGAAGTTGTTGTATAAGTAAGGTTTCCATCGTTAATATCCTGTTGGGTAAAAGTGTCTCCCAAGCCTAAAGCAACAGCGCTTAAATACATTGTTCCTTTAGTTGGTAATACCGTTAAGGTAAAAACGATATCAGAATCAACAGCAGTGTTAGGACTTGTTACTCTTAAGTGTGAATCTAAGATGGTAACAGAGTTAACAACTTCTACTTGAATTACAGACATGTTAACTCTAGAAGGCGCCACAGTAGTGACGTAACCGTTTTTACAAATTTCTAGATTAACTTCGTTAAAGGTCATATTATTATTACCAATATCTGCAGCCATAAAAGTCCAATCACCATTCATTTCCTCACCATCTAAACCACTTAACGGTTCTGCTGGTGTAATGTTTGCAGGTGTTGCTGTTCCTGTAGTTGGACTAGCACATACGACAGGACCTCCAGCTTCATCATCCCAAACCACATCCATATCTGTTGCTCCAGCGCATGATGCCGCAAAAAGGTAAGCACGAGTATTTAATGGGCTAAGCATTGCCATATGTAAGTTTCCGTTATTTCCAGACGTGATATCATACATGACATTAACATCGGTAATTATTCCTGAGTCTGGCACATTAAATCCGCCTAATAATTCGAAAGCAGCAGCATTAGGAGCTAAGTCGTGATTTACTTGAAAGTTATAAGTTGTACATTCTTCACCAGGAACTAAGTTATAACCAATAGCGATTCTTGCAGTATTAATATTAAAGAAAATATTACCGTTTCCTTTAACCATAACTCTACAATTCTCTTCTAAAACATCTGGCACAATAATATCATAAGATCCATTATTAGGAACTCCAGTTGCTAAAACTGTATCAAAAGACTCTCCTCCATTAGTCGATAATAAAATATCTACAGTAGGAGTATTAACAGCACCTATATCTGTGTTTGCAACATCCCAAGTAATCGTTTCTGTATTACCTTGAGACCAAGTAACGTCACTTGCTTGAGAAGTGACTAAGAAAGGTCCAGCACTCGCGTTAGTATTAACTATCATGTTATCAGCATGCGTTTGTCCACCTCGTGGATCGTTATCTCTAACCGTTAACTGAAAATTAATTGTTCTAGTTACAGAAACCAATCTTTCCCATTCAGTAGATCCTCCCGAATTTATTAAATCAGGGATATTTGGAATATAGCGCACTGGGTTATTTGTACCTTTAAACGATCTTACAAGAGGTCCTGAGCCTGTTGTTTCAGAAGGAACTCCAGATGGCCCTAAATCGTATTGCTCCCAAGTATATGTGTGGGTATCTATGGACTCACCTGTTCCGTCTGATGAGCTTCCCTCTAACATATAAGGTGTAGATATTGGAATAATATAATTTGCTCCAGCGTTTGCTGTTGGTGCTGTATTTCCTGTACTCGTTTGATCTGGACAAGTATTTCCTGTACCTCCTGACACATAGGCCCAAATCATTTGCAAACTTTTTTGATGGAAATAATCATCACTATTAGATTGTACATTTTGAGGAGCACAAAGGCCAGCATACGCCATTATTGTTGAACCACTTCCAGGTTCATAAGCATTGGTTGCAGATCTATTACCATCGCAGCCTCCTTCATCACCGTTAAATGTGTGTGGAGCTCCAAACTGATGTCCCATTTCATGTGCTACAAAATCAATATCATATACGTCGCCTACAGGGCTTCCTAAACCAGTAATTCCTCTTGCTTTACTTCCTGCTAGACAAGGTGAATTTAATTGGGCTAAACCGCCACCACCTGTGCTAAACGTGTGTCCAATATCATAATTAGCCGATCCAATATTTGCGTCAATAACTGTTTGACTATTGTTAATTAAGGTTCCAGCATTATCATTATCTAGTCCATCTTCTCCAGATATAAAAATGATATCTCTGTTATTATTAACGAATGTCATAGTAATAGATAGCTCTCTTTCATAAACACCATTAACTCTTGTCATGGTTACAATCATAGCGTCCATTACTGCATCTTTTTTATCAGCTTCTGAGTCTCCTGCAAGTAAGCCTGCTGCCTGCCAATGAAATGCAGAGTATTCAATTGTTGCCGCAATAGCTAGTGTGTAATCTCTTAACATGCCATCATTAGCGTTTCTTGCTGCTTCGACATTAAAATCTTCTTCGATAGTTAAACCCTCATCTTCAAACTCACAGATAAAGCCATTCTCTAAAGCTGGTAAATCACGCTTTGAATAAACGATATAAGTGTTTGAATTTTTAGTATATGGATCAATAAGCTCTGTGCCTGATTCACTTGACAACGCCATAGTGTGTAACCCTTTAGGTGTAACACTAAATCTTATGGTCTTCGTTGGGTTTTCTAAACTTTGTCCAACATAAGATCTCATGTCTGAATGATAAGCTTGAAGTTCTGGTTGCATTATCGAAGCCTCTAAAACTCTAAATGGCTCTAAATTTCCTTGAGCATTTGGAAAGTTAACAACCACATTGGAATCGTTGATGGTTGTGTTTTTTCTACTAGGAGCAGATGATAAAACCGTTTTAAGACCATCTAAGTTTAATTGGAAATATTCCGCCTTGTTTGGTTGTGTTTTTCTGAACAGGAGTTCTTCTCCTGATGTTCTTTCTTTTGAAGCTTTAGTCCATAACGTTTTGTTGTTTTGAGCAAAACTAGATGCAGAAAAGAACAACACAATTAATAACAAAAGGTTCAATCTTAAGTAATACTTTTTCATGATTTTATTTTTTTATAAGGCTTAAATTTACCATGTTATATTCAAACTACAAAGACTTTAATACTCATTTTAAAAACTTATCTTTGAGTATGAAGTACTTATTCTTTTTTTTATTCTTGTTTTTTTCATGTGGATCACAACATGGTTCAGCAACAAAAAATGAAATCTCTTTAAATTCAGTAGTCTGTCCTGACGATGGAGTTTGCTCTTTGAATGTATTGCCTAATCAATCTTTTTCTATAGAGAAAGATGGTATTGGAGTGTTATACCCTAAAATTAAAGAAGGTCAAACAGTTCTTTTAAAATTTGAATATAAAAGAAATGAGATTCCAAATACTGTTGATGGAAATTATAGTGAAATTATTTATCTGGAATTAGATCCTAATAATTTAGAATTTGAAAACGATGACGTAAAAAACATCAAAGCTTTGTTTGGAAGACTCTGTTTTTGCAGAGGTCAAACAGGTTATTATATTATCAATCAAGGCGAGTTATCTATAATGAAAATTTCTAAGAACCAATATCGTATAAAGATGAATTTTAAAGTCGATGAGGTTCCTCAAGTTGTTACAACTATTGATGAAGTATTTAGCATTAAATAAAAAACCTCCGATTAATAATCAGAGGTTTTTTGTTTTATTCTTCAACTTGTTCTTTCATTTCAAAGTCTTCCATAAATTTAGTGGTATAATTTCCTGCTAAATAATCTGGATGTTCCATGAGTTGTCTATGAAATGGAATCGTCGTTTTTATACCTTCTATAACAAACTCATCTAAGGCACGTTTCATTTTATTAATAGCTTCTTCTCGTGTTTGCGCTGTAGTAATTAACTTCGCAATCATAGAATCGTAATTTGGAGGAATGCTATATCCTGCGTATACATGAGTATCTAAACGCACACCATGACCTCCTGGAGCGTGTAAAGTCGTGATTTTTCCAGGTGAAGGTCTAAAGCCATTATAAGGATCCTCAGCATTAATTCTACATTCTATAGAATGCAAATTAGGTGTGTAGTTTTTGCCAGAAATTGGCACACCAGCAGCCACAAGAATTTGTTCACGAATTAAATCGAAATCTATGACCTGCTCTGTAATTGGATGCTCTACTTGGATACGAGTATTCATTTCCATGAAGTAGAAATTTCTGTGTTTATCTACCAGAAACTCTACAGTTCCTGCACCTTCATATTTAATATATTCTGCAGCTTTAACAGCAGCTTCTCCCATTTTTTTACGTAATGCAGTTGTCATAAAAGGCGAAGGCACTTCTTCGGTTAATTTTTGATGACGACGTTGTATAGAGCAATCACGTTCAGATAAATGACATGCTCTTCCTGTAGAATCACCAACGATTTGAATTTCTATATGTCGTGGTTCTTCAATAAGTTTTTCCATGTACATATCATCATTTCCAAAGGCTGCTTTAGACTCTTGTCTGGCAGAATCCCAAGCTTCTTTAAGGTCTTCTTTTTTCCAAACAGCACGCATTCCTTTTCCGCCACCACCAGCTGATGCTTTAAGCATTACTGGGTAGCCCGTCTCTTTCGCTACTTTTTGACAATCTTCAAAACTTTCAATAACGCCTTCACTTCCGGGAACGACAGGTACACCTGCTTCTATCATAGTCGCTTTGGCATTTGCCTTATCACCCATTCTATCAATCATTTCGGCCGAAGCTCCAATGAATTTAATTTGGTGCTCTTCACAAATTTTAGAAAACTTAGCATTTTCGGATAAGAATCCATATCCAGGATGAATAGCATCAGCATTTGTGATTTCTGCAGCAGCGATAACATTAGACATTTTTAAATAAGATTCGCTACTTGCTGCAGGGCCAATACATACAGCTTCATCGGCAAATTTTACGTGAAGGCTTTCAGCGTCAGCGGTTGAATAGACTGCAACCGTTTTGATTCCCATTTCTTTACAGGTTCTAATTACACGTAGTGCAATTTCTCCTCTGTTGGCAATTAGTATTTTTTTAAACATAATTATAAAAATTATGAATTCTGAATTCTGAATTACGAATTCTAAAATTCTGAATTACTTAAGATGGATCTACTAAAAATAATGGTTGGTCAAACTCAACTGGAGAGGAGTCGTCAACTAAAACTTTCACGATTTTACCTGATACTTCTGATTCAATTTCGTTAAAAAGCTTCATCGCTTCAATTATACATAAGACATCTCCTTCTTTAATTGATTGTCCTACCTCAACAAAAACAGGTTTGTCTGGAGACGGTTTTCTATATAACGTTCCAATAATAGGAGATTTAATAGTGATGTATTTAGAATTGTCTTCTTCTGAAGCTACAGGAGCAACTGTTTCAGCCTCGACTACAGGTTGAGCGACTTGAGCTACAGGAGCCTGAGCCATAGGTGTTCCCATAGGTATTTGCTGTACAAATGTTTGGGTTTCTGTTTTATCGTCACTACCAGTTTTTATAGTGATCTTTACGTCTTCTGTTTCTAATTTAACCTCGCTTGCTCCAGATTTGGCAACAAATTTAATTAGATTTTGAATGTCTTTTAAATCCATAATATTTAGATTTTAATTATGATTGTTAGTTAGTTTAAGAATTATAAGCCCACTTTAAATATATTGAGCCCCAGGTAAATCCGCCTCCAAAAGCAGCAAGAATAACTTTATCTCCTTTTTTTAGCTTAGATTCATAATCGTTTAAAAGTAAAGGTATTGTTGCGGATGTTGTATTTCCGTATTTTTCAATATTCATCATAACCTTGCTAGAGTCAAGATTCATTCGGTTTGCTGTCGCATCAATTATTCTTTTATTGGCTTGGTGTGCAGCTAGCCAATTTACGTCATCATTAGTAAGGTTGTTTTTTTCCATAACCTTAACACATACATCAGCCATATTAGATACAGCCCATTTAAAAACAGTTTTTCCGTCTTGAAAAACGAAATGTTTATTTGCTTTTACTGTTTCTTCTGTAGCAGGTTCAATCGATCCTCCTGCTGGAACTTGAAGAAACTCTCTTCCAGCACCATCGCTTCTTAAGTACTCATCCTGAATACCTAAGCCTTCAGTATTTGCTTCAAAAAGCACTGCTCCAGCGCCATCCCCAAAAATAATGCATGTTGCCCTATCTTTGTAATTTATCATAGAAGAGTTCATGTCTGCTCCAATAACTAATACTTTTTTATATTTTCCAGACTCGATAAAACTTGATGCGGTAGATGCGGCATATAAAAAGCTAGAACACGCAGCGTCAATATCATAAGCAAAAGCGTTAGTTGCTTCAATTTGTGAGGCCACATATACTGCTGTTGCTGAGGCTTGCATATCTCTAGTTGCAGTTGCGACAATGACTAACTCAATTTCTTTAGGGTTTAGATTAGATTTTTTTATTAAATCTTTAGCTGCCTCTATAGCTAAAAAGGAGGTTCCTTTGCCTTTTTCTTTTAAAATTCTGCGCTCCTTGATTCCGGTTCTAGAAGTAATCCATTCATCATTTGTATCAACCAACGTTTCTAATATTTGATTGGTTAATACATATTCTGGAACATATTTACCTACAGCTGTTATTGCTGCTGAGATTTTACTCATAGTTTTGATGTTAATTTGGCCTAAAATCGTTAAAACCTGGCTAAAACAAACGCGAATTTAATAAAACTAGTGCTTTTTAGCCTATTTCTTTGCAAATTAAGTTGTTTTTAACGTAAAGAAAAATATAAAATAAAAAAAACGCTCCATATGGAGCGTTTTATTGTATGCGTGCATAATAATTACGCTACGTTTTCTTCTTGAGAGTTGTCAATTAAAACTTGTCCTCTATAATATAATTTACCTTCATGCCAGTGAGCTCTATGGTATAAATGAGCTTCACCTGTTGTAGGACATGTAGCAATTTGTGGCGCAGTTGCTTTATAATGCGTTCTTCTTTTATCTCTTCTTGTTTTTGAGATTTTTCTTTTAGGATGTGCCATTTTTTATGTTATTTATCCGTTAATAGTTTCTTTAATGTATTCCATCGAGGGTCAATATCCTCTTTATTATTTTGGTCCTCTGTTAATTTAGGACTAAGCTCTTCTAATTTTTTAAGTATCTCAGAATCTAAAGTACCATCCTCAACCCCAGGATGAATTAATTTATTAGGAACTCCTAAAACTATGAGTTCATATATATATTGCTGAACATTGATTTCATATTCTCCATGAGGGATTATTAATATGTCAATATTATCATCGTTATATTCATCTCCAAACTTAACGACTAAATCAAGTTCATTCTCAATACTTTGATGATACGGTTCGTTTGTTAAATCACAATTTACATTTACAGTTCCAGAAATTTTAAAATTCAATTCTAGCAATGTTGTTTTTTTGTTTAAAACAAGATTTACTTTAATGTTTGAATCATTAAACTCTTCATACTCAAAATATTCAAAGAACGATTGTTCAATATCATACTCAAAATGGTGTTTTCCTTCTTTTAAACCTACAAATGGAATTGTAAATGCTTTCAGCGGCTTCATTTTCACATCTATTTTGAGCCTGCAAATATATAAATTTTTATTTACCTATTTACAGTTGTGAACATTTTTTTGTTTATATCTTTTTTTGGTTGAATTTTAAAGGGTTTTGGGTAATGGCTTTATATTCTTTTCTGTTCTTAAAAATCTCTATAGCCTTATACACTGCCTCTTTAAATGAGCTATTGTCGGCTTCATTTTTTCCAGCTATTTCGAAAGCTGTACCATGATCAGGAGAAGTTCTTATTTTATTTAGTCCAGCAGTATAATTAACCCCTTTACCAAATGAAAGGGTCTTAAAAGGGATTAAGCCTTGATCATGATATGAGGCAATAATAGCATCGAAGTTGGTATAATTATTAGACCCAAAAAAACTATCTGCAGCATAAGGACCGAATACTAATTTTCCTGAATCTTTTATCGCTTTTAAAGTCGGACGCAAAATATCATCGTCTTCACTTCCTATAACACCATTATCTCCATTATGGGGATTAATACCTAAAACTGCAATTTTAGGTTTATTGACTCTAAAGTCTCTTTTAAGTGAATTGTAAACGGTTTCAATTTTCTCAACTATTAGTTCAGGGGTAATATGTGTTGCAATATCTTTTACTGGTACATGATCTGTTATTAGACCAACCCGCAAATCATTTGCAATCATTAGCATTAAGCTATTACCCTCAAGTTCTTGGGCCAAATAATTAGTATGTCCAGGAAATTTAAATGTGTCTGACTGAATATTATGCTTATTGATTGGTGCTGTAACTAACACATCTATTTTGTCATTTTTTAATGCTTGCGTTGCCTTTTCTAGAGATTTAATGGCGTAAGCACCAATTTTTAAATCTTCTTTTCCAAATTCAATTTTTACAGGTTCATTCCACACATTTAATACATTAATTTTTTTATGAAGAATTTGATCTGTGTGCTTTATCCCATTTAAATTAACATTTATATTAAAGTGGTTTTTTAAAAAAGTCATTGTTTTTACTGAAGCAAAAATAACTGGTGTACAAAAATCAAGTACCCTAGAATCGGCAAATGTTTTAAGAATTATTTCACCTCCAATTCCATTTAAATCACCTATCGATATTCCTACAATTATATTTTCTTCCTTGTTCATGAAAAATGCTAACTTTTGTTTGTAATTTTACTCTTGCAAATTTAACTAAATAATCGACAATAATGTTTACAGGAATCGTTGAAGAATTAGGAGTGGTAAAACAATTAAACAAAACCCTAGATAATTTAGAAATTACTATAGAAAGTCGTTTTACTTCGGAATTAAAAATTGACCAAAGTATTTCTCACAATGGCGTCTGTTTAACCGTTGTAGATATTGAAAAAAACAATTACACTGTTACCGCAATTAAAGAAACTCTTGACAAAACTAACTTGAATTCTATTCGCATAGGAGATCTTGTTAATCTTGAGCGAGCAATGAAATTAGGTGAACGATTAGATGGTCACATTGTTCAGGGTCATGTTGATCAAACAGGTGTGTGCACTGGAATAGAAAACACTTCAGGAAGTTGGATCTTCACTTTTGAATATGATAGCAAGGCCAATAATATTACTATAGAAAAAGGCTCAATTACTATAAATGGAGTGAGCTTAACCGTCGTAAACTCGAAAAACAACTCTTTTAGTGTTGCCATAATACCTTATACTTTTGAACACACAAACTTCAAAAACTTTAAAATAGGTACAATAATAAACTTAGAGTTTGATGTAATAGGAAAATATGTAAGTCGACTAATGGATTTGAATAAAAACTAAGCCTTTTCTTTTAGTGTTTTTATAGCACCATAAAGAATAGCTATAGCTATAAGTATATAAATCCCTGTATCAATACTTAAACCAGGTGGTGGTGGTGGTGCAGGAGGTGGTGGTCCACCAGAAGTTTGGGCTACACCAACAAGACTTATTAAAATAAATAAGGTTGAGGCAAATATATTTTTATTTTGTTTCATCATTCGGCTGTAAAAGTATAAAAAAAAGCGAGTTAACAAAAAAAAACATTTTTTTTGACTAAAAAAGACCCTCAAATAAAGAAAAACACCGATGAAATACAATGTTCTGTAATTTTCTTTAAAAAAAATTAATCTTTTTTAATTAAAACAAAAAAAGTGGTCCCACTTGGGCTCGAACCAAGGACCACCTGATTATGAGTCAGGTGCTCTAACCAACTGAGCTATGGGACCAAATTAGTTTGCAAATCTAATATTAATTTTAAAACTCTACAAGCAATTATTTTTTAAATAATTTCTTGACATAACTCAATCAATACACCACTAGTACTTTTAGGGTGTAAAAATGCAACTAATTTATTGTCAGCTCCTTTTTTTGGTTTATCATTAATGATTTTAAAACCTTCGTTTTTTAAGCGCTTTATTTCTTTTTCTATATCGTCAACATCAAAAGCAATGTGGTGAATTCCTTCACCTTTTTTATCTATAAACTTAGCAATTGCACTATTATTGTTTGTTGCCTCTAATAATTCTATTTTATTATCTCCAATTTTAAAGAATGATGTGTTTACACCTTCGCTTTCAACTTCTTCAATTTTATAGTGTGGTTCACCAAAAAGTTTAGCATACAATTCATTTGCCTTTTTTAAGTCTTTAACCGCAATACCTATGTGTTCTATTTTATTCATTATATCTATTCAATAATTTAAGGTACAAAATTTGTAACATCAAAAGTAAGATAATCTTTAAATAACCGTTATTTTTGTCCAATGAAATAACCTTTTAAGTAATTTTAATTAATTAATGGTTCTTGATTATTAATTATTAATCTATAAAATTTATAAAAGTGGAAGAAAGTCAGAGACAAAAAAAAATAGCTTCAGTATTACAACGTGATCTCGTAGAAGTCCTTCAAGGTGCTGCATCTCAAGGTGGTATGCGTGGTGTAATTATATCTGTTAGCAAAGTTAAAGTCACTGTAGATCTTTCTGTTGCTAAAGTTTATTTAAGCATTTTTCCTAATGAAAAAGGTGCCGAACTCATTAAAGGCATAAAATCTAATTCGCCTTTGATTAGGCATGAATTAGCTCAGCGCACAAGACATCAACTAAGACGTATGCCCAATTTAGAATTTTTTATCGACGATTCTTTAGAGTATATAGACAAGATCGAACAGTCTTTAAAAGGAAAAGAAAACCCTATAACAGATGCTGATCTTTTAGGAAAGCGTAAAAAATCATAGTGTCGTGAACTTCGCGCTATACATAGCAAAACGTTATCTGCACTCCAAAAGCAGCAACAATGCTATAAATTTTATTACTATCATTGCTGCTGTTGGTATTGTTTTAGGCGCTGCCTCTTTATTTGTTGTGCTGTCTGGTTTTGCTGGTTTAAAAGATTTTACACTTCAATTTACTTCCATTGTCGATCCTGATTTAAAAGCCGAAGCCCATTCTGGCAAATCTTTTGTTGTTACCGAAGAAGAGTTGTCTCAGTTAAATAAATTAGAGGATATCGTTTCTTACTCCAAAATTATTGAAGATCGTGTCTTTATTGCTTTTGATGATAAAAATTACCCTAATGCCTATATAAAAGGGGTTGATGAGAATTACGAAAAAGTAACTAATATCGACTCTGTTATTCCTTTAGGTGGTTGGCTCACTCAGAAAACCAATCAAATTGTTGTAGGATGGGGAATTTCTAGCAACCTCTCTTTTGGTGTTTTAGACTATGGCAAGCGCGTAAATTTATATGTGCCTAAACCAGGAAAAGGACAAATCACCTCTGCTAATCAAGCTTATACGACTTTTAATGCTGTAAACGTGGGTATTTTTGACATTAACGAAGAGCTAAATGACAAATACGTTTATGCGCCTTTCGATTTTGCGCAACAACTTCTTGGTTATGAAAACCATCAAATTTCTGCTATTGAATTTAAACTCGCAAAAGACTTTGACGAAGAAAAAGTTAGAACCCAAATTCAAACGGTTTTAGGAAACAAAGTCATTTTAAAAAATAGAGCACAACTTAATGACGCTCTTTATAAAATGCTAAACACAGAATATTTAGCAGTTTATCTCATTTTTACATTGGTTTTAATCATCGCGCTCTTTAATGTTATTGGCTCTATTATAATGATGATTTTAGATAAAAAGAAAAATCTAAACACACTATTTAATCTTGGCGCAACTCAAAAAGATATTCGTAAAATTTTCTTTTATCAAGGGGTTTTAATGACGCTTCTGGGAGGAGTTATCGGACTTATAATCGGACTTGCTCTCGTGTTGTTGCAACAAACCTTTGCACTCATCATGATTACACCATCACTAGCCTATCCTGTTTCCTTAAAAGCTATCAATTTTCTAATTGTATTTTTAACCATTTCGGTATTAGGAATTTTGGCTTCAAAAATCGCCTCTACACGAATCACAAAACATTTAGTAGAACATTAATTTGGGCAAGTTGCCACAAAAAAAGTGTCAAACAGGCTTTCGGCAGTCGCTTTTTTTTACAAAAAAGAGCTTCAACAAATGCCTCAATCCTTCTTGCGGAAATTTTTATGACTATTCGGCAAATTGATGACCCGAAAACTTGGAAAGCACCTCATCAAAAGCGGCAAACACATCTGCAGAGGCATCACTGGTAACCATTTTCATTCTGTATTCTTTAAAGTGCGGAATCCCTTTAAAGTAGTTGGTATAATGTCTTCGTGTTTCAAAAACGCCTAAAACCTCGCCTTTCCAATCAATCGCCATTTGAAGGTGTCTTCTAGCCGCTTCAACACGCTCCTCTAAACTTATTGGAGCTAAGTGCTTACCAGTCTCGAAAAAGTGTTTAACCTGTTTAAAAAACCATGGGTTTCCAATAGAAGCTCTACCAACCATACAGCCATCTAAACCATATTCATCACGCATTAGCATGGCTTTTTCGGGACTATCAACATCGCCATTTCCAAACACAGGAATGTGCATTCTAGGATTGTTTTTTACTGCAGCAATAGGTTTCCAATCGGCTTCACCTTTATACATTTGCGCTCTGGTTCGTCCATGAATAGAAATGGCTGCGCAACCTACATCTTGTAATCTTTCAGCAACCTCAACAATTTTTATAGAATCGTGATCCCAACCTAAACGCGTTTTAACCGTAACAGGTAAGTTGGTGCGCTTAACCATTTCAGCAGTTAAGCTTTCCATTAAACAAATATCTTTTAAAATACCAGCACCTGCGCCTTTACTTACAACCTTTTTTACTGGGCAACCAAAATTAATGTCAATGATGTCAGGATTTGATTTTTCAACAATATCAATAGTTTGTAACATGCTGTCTAAATTTGCTCCAAAAATCTGAATACCTACTGGACGCTCTTTTTCATAGATATCAAGTTTCATTACACTTTTTGCAGCGTCTCTAATCAAGCCTTCACTAGAAATAAATTCTGTGTACACTACGTCTGCACCTTGCTCTTTGCATAACGCGCGAAATGGAGGGTCGCTTACATCTTCCATTGGCGCTAAAAGCAATGGAAAATCTGGAAGTTCTATGTTACCTATTTTTATCAAGGGTTTAATTTTTATGCAAAAATAAGGTATTTGATTTGTTCGCCTCCTTATTGCTTAAGAATCTTATAAAAAAATTTAGACTAAATATGCTATATTTGACCCTTTAAGCCCTAAAATTATGAAAAAGCATTTAAGTTTACTTACGATTGCTTGCATCCTACTTATGAGTTGCAGTGTTATTGATGAATTAACAAAGTTTGATCTCGATTATCAAACAAATTATACTGTAGAATCTACTACAATTATAAACGCACCATTTAGTTTATTTACGCCAGATGTAACGACTGATTCTGAATCAACATTCGAAAACAACAATACACATAAAGATTTAATTGAAAGCATTCGATTAAAAGCAATAAAAATCACGGTGGCTTCTCCTGAAGATGGTCATTTTAATTTTTTAAAAGACATCCATGTTTTTATTAGCACAGACTCGGTTGAAGAGGTTGAAATTGCAAACCTTATTGGTATTGAAAACACTGATGCCAAGACGTTAAATTTAGAAATCCAAGATCAAGAGTTAAAAGCCTTTATAAAAGCTGACAGCTTTAAGTTGCGAGTTGAAACCGTAACTGATGAAACAATAAGTCAGGCTCATGATATTACAATAGATACAACGTTTAGAGTTGATGCAAAAGTGTTGGGTGTTTAGCTAAAAAGAAATTTCGGCCTCAACCTCTTTTCCGTTTCTATCAACTACAACTTTGGTTGTATTTCCTTTTTCAAAAGTTGATAAAGCCTTCATATAACTCATCATGTCAGTTATACTGCTATCACCAAGTTTTATTACAATATCTCCTTTTAGTAATCCCGCTTTTTGAGCTGGTTTATCTTCACTAATCCCATCAATACGCATTCCTTTTCCATCATATAAATAATCTGGAATTACACCTAATCCCACTTTGAAACGTGGCGTTTCTTCGCTTTCATTCTTAGTTTTTCTAAATGGTAATTTTCCATTATCGTTTAAATCAGAAATGACTTCATAAATATAATTTGAAATGGTTTTCATTCCTTCATAATTTAACTTATCAGAATCATCACCTGGTTTGTGATAATCATCATGTTGGCCAGTAAAAAAATGCAATACAGGAATATCTGCATTATAAAATGACGTATGGTCACTAGGACCTACACCAGATTCTTTTTGAATAAGTTTAAAATTGGTGTTGTGTGCATTTAGTGTCTGTTTTAAAATTGGCGAAGTCCCAACACCATAAACAGCCAGAGAGCTATCTGCTTTTAAACGTCCAACCATATCCATGTTAATCATATAGTTTGCAGCTTTAGTGTCTATAGTTGGATTTTTAACAAAATAGTTTGAGCCTAACAATCCCATTTCTTCTCCAGAAAAAGCAATAAAAACGTAATTATTGTTGGTATTACTTTTGTTCAGTTTTTTTGCTAAATCTAACAATACCGCGACACCACTTGCATTATCATCTGCCCCATTATGTATTGCCTTTTCTCCTCTATACAAAGATCCTTCGGCACCATAACCTAAGTGGTCATAATGTGCACCTATAATAACCGTGTTCTCTGCATTATTGTTTATTAAACCCACAATATTAGTTCCTGTAATAGTGCTATCGCCATCTTTTACAGTATAGTTTACTTCTTGGTGCGGATCTGTTTTGGGCTTAAATGAAAAGGCTTGATAATAACCATCTGTGCCCTTCGCCTCTAAGCCTAATTCCTTAAATCGTTTTGAAATATATGTTGCGGCTTTTTGTTCGCCCTCACTTCCTGTTTGTCTTCCTTCTAAATCATCTGAAGATAAAAATTCTACATCATCCTTTAAAGTGGTCTCTAATGTTGTTTCTTTTTTACAACTTAATAATCCTAATAAAAAAAGTAGTACAAATGCGTTTTTCATTTCAATAAATATTAATTTTGCACAAAATTAGGCATTAAAAGCCACTTATTTAAAAATTATGAGCAAAACAAGCATTCTATATATACTTCTAGCTTTAAGTTTCTTATCGTGTAAAAAAAACAGTTCTAAAAACGCAGACGCAACAACTGGTGCAACAAAGTGGGTAGATTCTTTAATTTATCCTGAAGAAACACATTTTAAAAGTATCAGACAAGTGACTTTTGGTGGTGATAATGCCGAAGCATATTGGAGTTTTGACGATAAACAAATTGTGTTTCAATCTAATAATAAATCTTGGGATGTAAACTGTGATCAAATGTTTTTAATGAATGTTGATGACACCTTTAAAGATAATATTCCACCAATGGTAAGTACAGGTAAGGGACGAACAACCTGTTCGTATTTTTTACCTGATAACAAACATATTATTTATGCATCAACTCATTTAGGTGCAGATGAATGTCCGGAAACACCTTTGCGTAAAAACGGAAAATACATCTGGCCAATTTATGACACCTATGATATTTTTGTCGCTGATTTAGAAGGTAATATTACAGCACAACTTACTCATGAAAAAGGCTACGATGCTGAACCAACAGTTTCTCCTGTTGGCGATAAAATTGTATTCACTTCAACTAGAAATGGCGATATTGATTTATACACTATGAATTTAGATGGAAGCGATGTAAAACAAATCACCTTTGAATTAGGATATGATGGTGGTGCATTTTTCTCTCCAGATGGCTCCAAAATCATCTTCAGGTCTTCTCGTCCTAAGACAGAAGAAGAGATTAAAGAATATAAAGATTTATTAGCTGAAGGGTTGGTACAGCCTACTGAAATGGAGCTCTATATTTGTAATGCTGATGGTAGTGATTTACGTCAATTAACCGATTTAGGAAACGCAAATTGGAGTCCGTTTTTTCACCCAAGTGGTAAGAAAATATTATTCTCGTCTAACTTTGAGTCTGAGCGTGGGTTCCCATTCAACCTATACTTAATTGATCTTGATGGTAAAAATTTAGAGCGCGTGACTCATAGTGAAACTTTTGATGCTTTTCCTGTATTTTCGAATGATGGGAAATATTTAATTTTTTCATCGAACCGAAATAATGGTGGTGGTCATGACACCAATCTCTTTATTGCTGAATGGCAAGATTAAAAACAATATTATTTTTCTAATCGATTCAACTCTTCACGTTCTTTATTACGTTGATTTGTTTTTAGAATCGTATTTCCAAACTTATAGCTAAAACCAAGCTTTATATATCTGTTGTCTTGATTAAAAAACCGTGAGTTGTTTTGATTTAAGTACTTAGACGTTATGCTAAAGTCTTGTGAGTTAAATAAGTCTGATGCAGATAATGATATGGCTGCCTTTTTGTTGAAAATAGACTTTTTTATGGCTAAATCTGAAGCAACCCTAGAGTCAATCTCCTGAAAGCCTTGTTGGTTTTTACCAATATAGTACATAATGAAATTAGCCGTTAAGCTATTGTCTTTTAAAAACGAAAAATCATTACTAATAAGCGAATAATTGGACCATGTGTCTTTTTGTAATGTAACAGTATTAAAATTAGCCTTATCTTCTACATTATAAAATGAAGTTGAAAAAGAAACAAACCAGTTTTTTGTCACATTAAAATAAGCGTTAAAATCAAAACCATACTCAATAGTACGATCTAAGTTGGTTGGCATAAAAATAAATTGGTTCTCTTCATTGTCTTGAATTGGCAACTCCAAAAAGCGGTCTTCTCCATAATTATAATAAGCTTCAATATAGATCGCATTGTTTAGTGAGGTGCCTATAACAATATGATCAATAAATGCTGGTTTTAAATTTGGATTCCCTGTCACTACTGTGTTGTCATTTAAAAAGTACTTAAACGGATTAAGGTCTTGGTAAATTGGTCTTTCAACGCTTCTTTTATAATTTAAATATACACTTGTATTCTCTGAAACATCATAGCTTAAATTAAACGTAGGAAACCACTTAAAATAATCTTGTTTACTTATTTCATTGGTAATTGGTGATTTTCCTTCTATAGTAGTTTGCTCTAATCGAACACCTGTAGATAGCTGGAGTTTTTTCCAGTTTTTTTGATAGCTAATATATCCAGCAAAAATATCTTCATCATAATGAAAAGCATCAGACAGTTCGGGATCAAAAACGTCGCCACTAGAATTCACTTGAAAATGATTAATATCACTTTCTGTGTTTATGAATGAAGACTTAATTCCTGTTGAAAAAGATGAGGTTTCATTTAATGTTAACTCATAATCTAACTGAGTTGTAATTATATCTGTGTTTTGATTTGCTTTTGTTTTAAAAGCTGAATTAGGTATCTCGCTAGCATTAAAGTATTGGCTTAAAACATCTTGTTTTCTGTTATAATCATAAGTTGTGTAATGAGCGTTTATTGAAAGCTTAGACTTTGAAAATTCATGAATATAGTCTAAATCAAAACCAAAATTATGCTTTTTGTCTTTTGATTGATTATTCGTGTCAAAATTATAAATTGCACTATTTTGATTGTCATTTACTTGTGTTTCGCCTAGAGTTAAATACTTGAAATATGGCAAGAACAACGTGTTTGCAGAAAAACTTAAGGTATTAGAATCGTTTATAAAATAATCTAAGTTCAGATTTAAATTATGGGTTTTAGACCAAATATTCCTTTTTGTTTTGGTGTTCCACTTTTCTACAATATCTCCTCCATTATCTAGAAAATTTATGTCTTCGTTACTCTCTCTATTTATCTTGTTTTGAGTATAACTATAGTTGGCAAAAACATTAATTTTTTCGGTTTTATAGAAATTAGACATTCCTGCGTTATACCTAGGAAAAACGCCTTGGGTATAATTGGCAAATAGCGTTCCTCTATAACCCGTTATTAAGTTTTTATCCATTACAATATTTAATACAGCACCACTTTCAGCATCATATTTTGCTGGAGGGTTCGTAATAACTTCAATAGATTTTATATTTTGAGCCGAAGAGCCTTCTAATAACTGTGTTAATTCATCATCAGATAGGTGTACTTTTCTATCGTTTATATAAACCGTTGGTGTTGTGTTTTTTATTTGAATGGTATTGTTTAAAACTAAAACTCCAGGCGTGCTACGAAGCATTTCTAACATATTGCCTTCACTTAAAGCTGTGCTCTCGACATTAAACACTAGTCTGTCAACTTCTTTTTTTAAGGTTGGTCTCTTTATATTAATTGTAACCTCGTCTAAATCTTCTGTATCTTCCTTTAATGTAATAGAAAAATTTTCATCTTTAAAAAGATTCAAATCTATAGTTTCTGTTTTAAGTCCTAAAAAGCTAGCTTTAATTTGATAGTTACCCTGAGTTATACTTTCAAAAAGAAATACACCTTCTTCGTTAGTAGATACACCTTTAAAATTTACATACTCTGATTCTACTTGCTGTAATATTAAAACATTAGCATAAGCTACAGGTACGTTGTTTTCATCAACAATAATACCCGAAACCTTATATTCTTGGGCGAAAAATATAAAGGGAAAAAAGAAAAATAAGAATGCGTAAATTACTTTCAAAAATTGTGGCTTAGGGATTAATTAATGTCTTAAAAGTATCACTTAATGCTAAAGGAACAAACTTTAAGCCTTAAAATTCGATAAACAACATCAAACTTTTAAAGCATTCAATGTTAAAATCGCACAATAAATGAACTATATTTGCCAAATCTTTTAGAGAGGATACTGGATTATGAAGCACATTAGAAACTTTTGCATTATTGCACATATTGATCATGGAAAAAGTACACTAGCAGATCGTTTGTTAGATTTTACTGGTTCTGTAACAGATCGTGAAAAACAAGATCAACTTTTAGATAGTATGGATTTAGAGCGTGAACGTGGTATTACCATCAAATCACACGCCATACAAATGGAATACACACATAAAGGTGAGCAGTATGTTTTAAACCTTATTGACACTCCTGGTCATGTTGATTTCTCTTATGAAGTGTCTCGTTCTATTGCTGCTTGTGAAGGCGCTTTGCTAATTGTTGATGCGGCACAAAGCATTCAGGCGCAAACTATTTCTAATTTATACTTGGCTTTAGAGAATGATTTAGAAATTATTCCTGTGCTAAATAAAGTCGATTTACCTAGCGCTAATCCAGAAGAGGTGACGGATGATATTGTAGATTTATTAGGCTGCAAAGCCGAAGAGGTTATTCCTGCTAGTGCCAAAACAGGTTTGGGAATTGAAGACATTTTAACTGCGATAATCGAGCGTGTTCCTGCACCTGTAGGAAATATTGAAGAACCTTTACAGGCCTTAATTTTTGATTCTGTTTACAATCCGTTTCGTGGTGTAGAAACTTACTTTAGAGTTATAAATGGTTCTATTCACAAAGGCCAACAGATTAAATTTATTGCTACAAATAAAAACTATTTTGCAGATGAAGTTGGAACACTAAAACTCAAACAATATCCAAGACAAGAAATAAAAGCTGGCGATGTAGGTTATGTTATTACTGGAATAAAAGAAGCTAAAGAGGTTAAGGTTGGAGATACTATTACTGACGCAAAAAAACCGACGACCAATGCAATTGCTGGTTTTGAAGATGTAAAACCTATGGTCTTTGCGGGAATTTATCCAGTAGACACAGAAGACTATGAAGAGCTTCGTACTTCTATGGAAAAACTGCAACTCAATGATGCCTCATTGGTCTTTGCTCCTGAAAGTTCAGCAGCTTTAGGTTTCGGATTTCGTTGTGGATTCTTGGGCATGCTTCATATGGAGATTATTCAAGAACGTTTAGAGCGTGAGTTTGACATGACTGTTATTACAACAGTTCCCAATGTAAGTTATCATGCATTTACGAGAAAACATCCTGAAGACATTATCATTGTTAATAATCCTTCCGATTTACCAGACCCTTCTACTTTAGATCGAGTTGAAGAACCTTATATAAAAGCAACCATTATTACTAAAGCTGATTTTGTAGGGAATGTCATGTCCTTGTGTATTGAAAAGCGTGGTATGATTACAAATCAAACCTATTTAACTACCGAACGTGTGGAGCTAAGTTTTGATATGCCTCTGGCTGAAATTGTTTTTGATTTTTATGATCGATTAAAAACGGTTTCTAAAGGTTATGCTTCATTTGATTATCATCCAATTGGAATGAAGCCATCTAAATTAGTTCGTGTTGATATTTTATTAAATGCACAACCTGTTGATGCACTTTCAGCTTTAATTCACGCAGATAATGCTCACACAATTGGGAAAAAAATTACTGAAAAATTAAAAGAATTAATACCTCGTCAACAATTTGATATTCCTATTCAAGCTGCAATTGGAGCAAAAATCATTGCTCGTGAAACGACAAAAGCATTGCGTAAGGATGTTACAGCAAAGTGTTATGGAGGAGATATTTCACGTAAACGTAAGCTTCTAGAAAAACAAAAGAAAGGTAAAAAACGTATGCGCCAAGTAGGTAATGTAGAAATTCCTCAAGAAGCATTTATGGCTGTGTTAAAATTGAATGACTAACTGTAAATTACACATCTGTTTTTTCAACATCAAAAGGTTTGCCTAAATAAACCAGTTTCCAATTTTTGCCAATCTCATCGATTTCTGTATTGTAGGAAGAAATTATTTTTAATTCACCATCTTCGTCTTTAATAAAAAGCGGAATAATATTTTTATTTTTATTAGTGATATCGATTAAAGATTTATAATGGTCCTTATCATTAATTTGAATTTCTTGAATAGATGGATAGCTTTTAGTGACTTCTGAAAGCGAATTATAATCGTCTGTGTGAGAAAACAATCCTTCCTGCGGATTGTTATTATCGTCTAACATTTCTTCCGAAGAAACTAATCTGAAAGATCCGTTTTCACCAAACTGCTCGCTAAACTTATCAATAGCATACTTATTAATATCGGAATTCCCTGTTAAAGCCATTAAATAACCAACATCGTTTAATTCTATATTATCAGTTAATGTATCGGAATAAATATTTGTATCAAATGCTTCTAAACCAAGTTCTTTTGCTTTAGCGATATTGCCTTGATTACTATCAATGAGTACGACATGTCTTCCGTTAGATTCTAGATAATGCCCAAGTAACCTTGAAATTTTTGAAGCACCAATAATTAAAATACCTTCTGATTTTGTTAAAAACACACCAACAATTTTAGCAAACAACCTAGCTGTTGTCGCATTTAATAAAACGGTTCCTAAAACAATCATAAACACTAATGGTGTAATATACTCTGCGCCAGAGACACCCATTTTAATTAGTTTACTTCCAAAAAGAGAGGCTATTCCAGCAGCTACAATTCCTCTTGGCCCAACCCAACTTATAAATAGTTTTTCATTAAGCTTAAGTTTAGATCCTGCTGTACTTAGAAAAACAGCTAAAGGCCTAATTATGAATACAACTATAGCAAAAAGTGCAGCTGTTTTCCAGCTATAAAGCAATAATAAATCATCAATATTTATATTGGCTGCCAAAAGAATAAACAGAATAGAAATGAGTAAGACACTTAAAGACTCTTTAAAATAAAGCAGTTCTTTTATGTTTTCTAATTTTCCGTTTCCTAAAACCATTCCCATAACCACTACTGCTAATAAGCCCGATTCATGCGCGAATACTTCAGACTCTACAAAAACAAGTAAAACAGTAGAAAGCGAAACAACGTTAAGTAAATAATGAGGAATTAGCTTTTTATTTATTGCAAAAGCTAAAGCATGAGCGAAAGTAAATCCAAAAGTAGTCCCAAATAGAATAATTTTACCAAACTCCATGAGTGCGGTTTTAGTAAAACCATCTTCGCCTCCAACACTAATAAACTCGAATACCAATACAGCAACTAAAGCACCTATGGGATCGATTAAAATACCTTCCCATTTTAAAACTGCAGAGACATCCTTTTTTAATGGAATGTTTCTTAGTATTGGCGTAATAACTGTTGGCCCTGTAACTATTATTAACCCAGAAAACAGAAACGATAGTTCCCAGCTCAGGTCAAAAAGATGATGCGCCACCATTCCTGCTCCAAAAAAAGTCACCGCAGAACCTAGCGTTATCAGTTTTGTAATCACTGGTCCAATGTTTTTAATTTCAGATCTTTTTAAGGTTAGCCCTCCTTCAAAAAGTATAATACTAATCGCTAATGACACAAAATAATACAATCCATCACCTGGAAACAACCCTTTTGTACCATTCCATATAGGTTCAATCCATTTGGTGCCATCTTCAGATAAAAATTCTGCAGCAATAGGACCTACTAATAAACCTATTAAAATTAAGGGTAATATTGCTGGAATTTTAAATTTCCATGCAACCCATTGTGCTAATATTCCTAAAATGATAATTCCAGCTAATTCTAACATGTCTTGTTTTTTGTGAAAATACTAAATAATTACAATTATGAAAGTTATATAATACTATTATAGTTTTTTAATAAGTAAGAAAAAATATTTCTTAATATACTCTTAACACTTTATAAGTTCCGATTCATATTTAGTAATTTGCATCAATTATGAAACTATACCCTATAAATGCAGGAAATTTTAAGCTAGATGGTGGCGCTATGTTTGGTGTTGTCCCAAAATCTTTATGGTCAAGAACGAATCCTGCAGACTCAAACAATATGATTGATATTGCTGCACGTTGTTTGTTAATTGAAGATGGAAACCGACTTACATTAATAGACACAGGAATGGGACATAAGCAAAGTGAAAAGTTTTACGGTTATTACCACCTCTGGGGAAATGATACGATTGATAAATCATTAAATGCTAATGGTTTTCAACGTGATGATATTACAGATGTATTCATGACCCATTTACACTTTGATCATTGCGGAGGAAGCATACAGTGGAACAAAGACAAAACAGGTTATGAACCCGCATTTAAAAATGCTTCTTTTTGGAGTAATGAAAACCATTGGGAGTGGGCAACAAATCCTAATAAACGAGAAAAAGCTTCTTTCTTAAAAGAAAATATTATGCCTATGCAAGACAGCGGTCAATTAAAGTTTACCGCACTTCCTAATGGTGATATTTTAAAAGATTCTGCCTTAGGTTTTAATATTTTTTTTGCGAATGGGCATACCGAAAAACAAATGATTCCAATGATTAACTATAAAGGGAAAACCATTTGTTTTATGGCTGATTTACTTCCAACAGTTGGCCATTTACCAATTCCTTTTGTAATGGGTTATGACACTAGGCCTTTGTTAACTTTAGATGAAAAAGAAAAATTCCTCAATTTAGCAGCAGATAATAATTATTACTTATTTTTGGAACACGACGCACATAATGAAATTATTACAGTAAAACATACAGAAAAAGGCGTGCGACTTGATCAAATTTTTACATGTAATGATATTTTTAAATAAACAAATAAACTATATGAAAATTATTAAATCTCTACTACTCATAGGTAGTGTCACATTAATGCTAACCAGTTGTGGTGGTGGTGCAGAAATCTTATCAACTCCTATAGAAAACATCGATTCTATTCCTTTAAAGGAGGCTGATTTAACTGAAAACGAAAAACACACTTGGGGTCATTTAGATCTTGTAAAAGACACAATACCTGGAATGAGTGTCGATAAAGCCTATACAGAGGTTCTTAAAGGAAAGTCTGGACAAACAATTATTGTTGCTGTTATTGATTCTGGTATCGATATAGACCATGAAGACTTAGATGGTGTTATTTGGACCAATAAAAAAGAAATAGCAGGGAACAATAAAGATGATGATAATAATGGTTATGTAGATGATATTCATGGCTGGAACTTTTTGGGCGATGCCTATAACGAACAATTGGAAAAAACAAGATTATTAGCCGCAGGAAAAGGTGGTGCTGAAGCTCAAGCCGATTATGATTCAGATTTTCAAAAGTATTCTGGTTATAAAACACAGTATGAGCAAATTTATCAAAGCTTAATCGCTGCAGACGAAGCTATTTCTAAACATTTAAACAATAAAAATTATACTCCAAAAGATGTTAATTCTATTGAAACTACAGACGAAGAATTAACCAGACATATTGCTATTATAAAGCAAATTTATGGTTTTGGATTTGATAATACTGCAGACGCTAAAAACGATCTTGGTGATGCTTTAGAAAGTATTAACGACATGCTTAACTACAATTTAAATAAAGAGTTTAATGGACGAACTACTGGTGATAATCCAGACGATTTAAATGATAAGCCTGGTTACGGAAACGGAAACGTTAAACCTGTTAAGAAAAGTGAAAGTCATGGTACACATGTCGCTGGTATTATTGCTGCTGAGCGTAATAATGGTAAAGGAGCAAATGGTGTTGCAAATAATGTTAAAATTATGAGCTTAAGAGCTGTACCTAATGGTGATGAATACGACAAAGACATTGCTTTAGCTATACGTTACGCAGTGGATAATGGTGCGAAAATTATAAACGGAAGTTTTGGTAAATATTTCTCTCCTCATAGTGATTGGGTAAGAGATGCTATTGCTTATGCTGGCGAAAATGATGTTCTTTTTATAAATGCTGCAGGAAACGAAGGAATCGATTTAGACAGTAAAGCGGTTTATCCAAATGATCAAGTTGCAAATGGTCCAGAGGTTTCTAATACTTTTGTTACTGTTGGCGCTCTAGAACCAAAATATGGTTCTGGAATGGTTGCAGGATTCTCTAACTATGGTAAAATAAATGTTGATGTATTTGCTCCTGGTGCTAAAGTGTATTCTACAACTCCAGAAAACGAATACGACACTAAAGGAGGTACATCAATGGCTGCTCCTGCTGTTGCTGGTGTTGCAGCATTAATACGCTCTTATTACCCTAAACTTTCTGCCGCTCAAGTGAAGCAAATACTAATGGATTCAGGGCTTCCTGTTGCAACTAAAGTTGTTGTAGGTGGTAATTCTAGTGATGTAAGACCTTTTGAAGGTTTATCAAAATCAGGTAAAATGGTAAATGCTTATAATGCTTTAATTATGGCACAACAATTATCTAATTAATTACAGAAAAAACACAAGGCATCATTTATTGATGCCTTTTTTAATTAAAAAATCATCAGATGAAAAAGGTTCTTTTATTTATTTTTAGTATCGTGTTGGTGTCTTGTGCTTCAACACAAACCAACTCTTCTCCTAACACACCTACAACACCAGTTCAATCCACTTCAAACTCTTCGTATTGGCAACAACATGTCGATTATAAAATGGAAATCGATATGGATGTTAATACTTATCAATATCAAGGGAAACAAAATTTAGTGTACACTAATAATTCACCAGATGTTTTAAATAGAGTTTATTATCATTTATATTTTAACGCCTTTCAACCTGGCAGTGAGATGGATGTGCGTTCTCGTACCATTGCAGATGCTGACGGACGTGTTGGAGATCGAATTAGTAAGTTAAGTCCAAATGAAATTGGCTTCATTAAAGTGGCTTCATTAAAGCAAAACGGATTGCCATTAAAATACGAAACTGTAGGTACTGTGTTGGAGGTTGATTTAGCGACTCCTATTCAACCAGGAGAAAGCGTAACTTTTGATATGAATTTTAATGCTCAAGTGCCTGTACAAATTCGTCGTTCAGGAAGAAACAATAAAGAAGGTGTCGCACTCTCTATGACGCAATGGTATCCTAAACTTGCTGAATATGACGATGAAGGATGGCACGCAGATCCTTATATTGCAAGGGAGTTTCATGGTGTTTGGGGTGATTTTGACATCAAACTAACTATTGACAAAAACTATGTCGTTGGTGGAACAGGTTACCTGCAAGGCGAACCACAAGTAACTGGAAATAAAAAAACGCTACATTATAAAGCTCCTAATGTACATGATTTTACTTGGGCAGCAGATCCAGATTATATACATGACACCATGCAAGTTCCTAATGGTCCAATGCTTCATTTCTATTACAAAAATGATTTGCCTGCTGAAAACTTAGAATTTTGGAAAGAACTACAGCCTAAAACTGTGGCTTTAATGCAATATTTCTCTGAAAATATAGGTCAATACCCTTATGACCAATATTCAGTTATTCAAGGTGGTGATGGTGGTATGGAATACGCTATGTGCACATTAATAACTGGTAAACGTAACTTTGGTAGTCTTGTTGGTGTAACAGCTCACGAATTAGCGCATACTTGGTTTCAATTTTTATTAGCAACAAACGAAGCAAAACACGAATGGATGGATGAAGGCTTCACAAGCTATATTAGTGATCACGCAATGAATACAATAAATCAAAGCGGCAAAGAGAATCCAGCCGAAAATGCCTATAGAGGTTATATCTATTTAGCGAAATCTGGAAAAGAACAACCACAAACAACACATGCAGATAGGTACAATTTTAATCAGGCTTATGGCATTTCGGCATATAGTAAAGGTGAAGTGTTTTTAGCGCAATTAGGTTACATTATTGGAGAAGATAATTTAAAGAAAACCATAAAAAAATATTTTAACGATTTTGCTTTTAAGCATCCAAAACCAATGGATATTATTCGCTCTGCAGAAAAAGTTTCTGGTTTAGAATTAGATTGGTATTTAATAGATTGGACACAAACCACAAATACTATTGATTATGGTGTAAAATCTATCGATGGAAATCGTGTGACTTTAGAACGTATAGGATTAATGCCAATGCCCTTAGATGTCACCGTAACATATGCAGATGGAACTTCAGAAAACATCTATATTCCATTGCAGATGATGCGTGGAGAAAAACCAACAAACGCAACGATTAAAGCTGATTGGGCTTGGGCATATCCAACTTATACTTTTGAAACTTCAAAAGAGGTTAGTAGTGTTCAAATAGACCCTAAAGAAATGATGGCAGATATTGATAAAGAAAATAACAAAAAATAAATAAAGTATATCTATTCTATATATAAAACCGTTTAGCAATAAGTTAAGCGGTTTTCTTTTTTAAGGCTTGTATGCTTTTAAACCTATAAGATCTTCACATCTATGGCCTCTATATTTTTAATGTTTGATGAATATCATACTTTAATTAAAAGGCTGTAATGATTTGTAATTGCTATTTTTGTATACTTATCATCAAATATGAAATTCACTTATAACAAATCAGAAAAACTTAAAAGCGAAAAGCAAATTGGCGAACTTTTTTCTAACGGAAAATCTATTTCGGCATACCCTTTGCGCCTTGTTTATATAGAATCAAGCTTTTCTGATGGAATTTCTATAAAATCTGGTGTTTCGGTTCCTAAAAGAAATTTTAAAAAAGCGGTAGATCGTATTAAAATAAAACGCTTAATGCGAGAGGCTTATAGACTCAATAAATATGAGCTTTTTAACAACATTACAACACAATATGCGTTTATGATTTTGTACATTGGTAAAGAAAAAACCTCTTTTTCTGAAATAGATATAGCTATAAAACAGCTATTTGAAAAATTTTTGAAAACAAATAAATGAAATATTTAGTTACTCTTTTTATTCTTATTCTTCCTTTAGCCTGCTCTAATAATAGTAGTAAAAATGAGGGGTCTTATGATGCAACAGAAGCCTCTTCAGAAATGGCTTTAGAAGAGGTTTCAAACTCTCAGTCTAGTGTTTCTTTTCAAAATAATACCATAGACCAAAAACTTATAAAAGAATCATTTTTACGTTTTCAAACTCAAGATTTAGACAAAACATACCAGCACATTATTAAATATGTCGAACAAAACAATGGTTTTATTCAAGATGATAATTCTAACAAATCTTATAATAGACTTTCGAGAAACTTAATTATCAGAATGCCTTCAGTTAGTTTTCAAAAAACTATAGACTCCATTAGTAATCATGTTGAGTACTTTGACACCAAACGCATTTCTTCTAAAGATGTAACCGAAGAATTTATTGATATAGAAGCGCGTTTAAAAGCTAAAAAAACATTAGAGGCGCGATATTTAGAACTACTTTCTAAAGCAAAAAATGTAAAGGAAATTTTAGAAATAGAACGTGAACTTTCCTCTATTAGAGAAGAAATAGAAGCCAAACAAGGGCGTTTAAAATATTTACAAAATAAAGTATCACTAAGTACCTTAAATATTGAATTCTATAAACTCACAGCAGAAAATGGTGTGACGGTTTCTTACGGTACAAAAATGGTTAATGCTATTAAATCTGGTTTTAATGGTATATCTTTATTTTTTCTAGGCCTATTACACATTTGGCCTTTTATACTTATTTTAATTTTTTGCATCTTTCTATTTAAAAGATGGCTTAATAAGAAAAACAAAAAATAGTTACAGATGAAAACTAGACTTAAAAAAAGAATTCTTATTCCTGTATTGGCAGCAACCATTTTCTTTACAGGAAGTGCATTTAATAATGATTTTTTTGAAATTGCTAAGCAAATAGAAATTTTCACAACCCTTTTTAAGGAACTCAACATGAATTATGTTGATGAAACTAATCCTGCTGATTTAATGGATTCTGCCATTAAAAATATGCTTACCAATCTAGATCCTTATACTCAATTTTATAATGAACAAGATGTAGAAGCTGAGCGAATTAGACGTACAGGTGATTACACAGGTATTGGTGCTAATGTTAGGACTTTAAAAGATAAATTAGTAATAATTGAGCCATATAAAGATTATCCTGCCGATAAGGCTGGTTTAAAAGCAGGCGATGAGATTATAAAAATTAATAATACATCTATCGCTAATTATAAAGACGATGCTGGTAATTTATTAAAAGGCGCTCCTAATTCTTCTGTAAACGTAACTTATTTGCGCCAAGGAAAGGAAAATACAGCATCAATTACACGATCTGAAATAGAAATTAATGCTGTTCCTCATTATTCAATGATTGATGAAAAAACAGGCTACATTGTACTCAGTAAATTTAATGGTAAAGCATCTTTGCAAACTGCACGCGCTTTAAAAGATTTAAAAATACAAGGCGCAGAACGTATGATCCTTGATTTAAGAGGGAATCCTGGAGGATTGTTAAATGAAGCTGTAAATATTGTCAACCTTTTTGTCCCTAAAGGGCAATTAGTGGTAACCACGAAATCTAAAGTAAAAAAATACAATAAAACCTATTTCACCACCAAAGAACCTATAGATACAGAAATTCCTTTAGTGGTTTTAATTAATGGTTCTAGTGCCTCTGCTAGTGAAATTGTTTCTGGCTCTTTACAAGATTTAGATCGTGCAGTCATTGTTGGGTCTAGAAGCTTCGGGAAAGGCCTTGTACAAAGACCTAAAAAATTAACTTATGGCACACAACTAAAAGTCACTATATCAAGATATTATACACCATCTGGACGTTGCATTCAAGCCCTTGATTATTGGAATAGAGATCAACAAGGAAATGCTGTTCGCGTTAAACAAGAAAATTATAATACCTTTAAAACCAAAAACGGAAGAAGTGTTTTTGATGGTGGTGGTGTTTTTCCTGACGAAGATTTAGCAATTACTAAAAACTCTCCAATCACAAATGCTATTTACAACGATTTTTTAATTTTTAATTTTGCTACAGATTATTATTATAAGAATAGCTTAAAAGACATTAATAACTTTCAGTTAACAGATAAAGATTTTGCTAATTTTAAAAACTATTTAAATACTACTGATTTTACTTTTGAAACTGAAACTGAAAAATCATTAACCGAGGTTTTAGAGCATGCTAAAAAAGAAGAACTAGATGAAGCTATTAAAAATGATTATAACACCTTAATACATAACTTAAGCCAATCTAAAAGTAAAGCAATTGATCAAAATAAATCTCAAATTTTAGGTTTATTAACTGATGAAATTGTTAAACAACATGTTTATAGAGAAGGTTTATATGAATATAAAAAAATACACAATTTAGAAATAAAAAAAGCTACAGAAATTTTAGCTAATCCTTCAACATACGCTAGCTATTTAAGATAATCACTTAATTCTTTTTTCGCTTAAAAAATGAAAAAAACACTTTTATATATCATCCTTTTAATATGTCCAATTTATGTTTTAGGACAAAACAACCTGAAGCATGAAGTGTATTTTGAAACAGACGATTTTCATGTATTATCTACTGAAGAAAATAGATTATTGCTGTTTATTTCAGGATTAGATGGTGTGAATATTGAAAAAATATCTATTTATGGGTTTTGCGACGATAGAGGAAGCAAACACTATAATTTAGCACTTTCTCAAAGACGTGCAGAAGCTATAAAAACTGTATTTTCTAATAATGAAATTGATGAATCTTTAATAAGTAATGTTGATGGTAAAGGTGAAATTTTACTTAAAATTATTAAAGAAGATGATATAGATCAAATTAGAGGTTTAAATCGTAAAGTTGAAATTATTGTTACTAAAAAAACACCTAAGCCTAAAGAAAAAAAGGTGGTGGTGCAAACGGTTCCAATGCCTAAAAACCTAAAAACAACTGATGATATTGCTACAGGAAACATAAAGGAAGGTGATAAAATTAGGTTAGATAAAATTTATTTTAAAACAGGTTATGCTATTCTGACTAAAGAATCAAAGCCTATTTTAGAAGATATCGCAGACTTATTAGTTAAAGAAGATAACTTATATTTTACTATTCAAGGTCATGTTTGTTGTACACAAAACTCAAGAGATGCTGTTAACAGAAAAACCAATCAACGTAATTTATCTTTAGCCAGAGCAAAGTTTATTTATAATTATCTTATTAAAAAAGGAGTGAATAAAAGACGTATGAAATATGTTGGAATGCGACGAAAATTTCCTCTTGGCGGCAAACCTGAATTTGATAGACGAGTAGAAATTTTAATTACCTACATTGGAGAAAAACGTTAGTTTTTAACCATAGCAATATGAGGTATATCATCTTCTAAGTACTCCTCTCCTATTGCTTTAAATCCTAAATTGGTATAAAATGTATTTAAATAGGTTTGCGCAGAAATCTTTATTGTTGTTTCGTTATAATATGTAGCAATAGCTTTAATAGACGCTTCCATAATACTATATCCATGCTTAAATAGACGCGCTTCCTTTTTCACCACTACTCTACCTATACTCGCATCTTTAAAATAAGCTTCTGGTTTAAACACGCGTGTATAAGCCACCAATTGATCATCAGCAAACCCTAACACATGAAGTGCTATTTGATCTTTTCCGTCTATGTCTTGGTACACACAATCTTGTTCAACCACAAAAACTTCACTTCGTAATTGTAATAAACCATACAACTCTTGTGTGGTTAATTCTGAAAAAGTTTTTATTAAAATATTCAGCATATATCTTAGTCTTGAACTATAATATCTTTAACATCTGATTTACCAAACTCTGGTTGAATGTTAACATGGTTAATTTTAAATTTATGATACAATAACGCTTCAACTTGATTTAAAATAACATCAAATTGAGTTAAGGTGATATCGTCTTGGAAATCAATATGAGCTTCAAAATGAACTTCATCTTCATTAAGCTGCCAAACGTGAATATGATGTACGTTTTTAATACTATTAATTTTTTGAATTTCTATTACAATATCTTTTATAGGAATAGAATCTGGTGTGAATAACATTAAGACTTTTGTCGAGGATTTTAGTAAATCAAAGCCTACCCAAATCAAATATATAGCAATAGCTAATGTTAATACACTATCTACCCAAAATAACTGATAATATTTCATCAATAAACCACCTATTAATACAGCAATACTTGCTAACATATCAGTAAATAAATGTAGGTAAGCACTCTTCATATTCATATTGGCTTCTGCGTCTTTCTTTAGTAATAATACACTAACACCATTAGCTAATATGGCGATAAACGATAACCAAATCACTAAATTAGATTCAATCGCTTCTGGATTTTGAAAACGTTTAATCGCTTCAATAATTAATAATACAGCAACAATAATTAAAGTAGATGCATTAATAAAAGCCGCTAATATTTCTGCGCGTTTATAACCAAAGGTTTTTTGTAAAGAAGCTTCTTTTTTTGCTAATCTATTCGCCACATAACTCACCACTAAAGAAATAACATCAGAAAAATTATGAAGGGCATCACTTAATAAGGCTAAACTTCCTGAAACTACACCACCTATAACTTGAGCAGCTGTAATTAGAATATTTAAAAAGATTGAAAAAAGTAAATTCCGACCTCTTAATTCTCCATGATGATGTGTATGATTATGTGAATGTGAACCACTCATTTAGCAAGTACTAACAGGAATTTTATTCACGCGCTTTTCATGTCGTCCGCCTTCAAAAGCGGTATTTAAAAACGTATCTACCATTTTAATTGCTTGTGGAATAGCAGTATAACGTGCTGGAATACACATAATGTTTGCGTTATTATGCTGCCTGGTTAACTGAGTGATTTCATTCATCCAGCAAATACCTGCTCGCACATGTTGATATTTATTTGCTGTCATAGCAACACCATTGGCACTACCACAAATTAAAATACCAAAATCTACTCGCTTGTTATCAACATCTTGAGCCACAGGATGTACATAATCTGGAAAGTCGACACTTTCATTAGTATCTGTTCCATAGTTTTTTACTGTAAAACCTTTTGCTTCTAAATGCTTAAGGATAGCAAACTTATAATCGGTTCCAGCGTGATCGTTTCCTATAGAAATTTTCATAAAATTAGAGTTAAAAATATGACTATAAAGTTAAGGAAACTTCTTTGTAGAGACTATTTAATATCTAAATAAAAATGAGTTCTTATTTTTTTATAAACTTTATTGTTTTCAATGCGTCCAACTTTAAAAAATAAATTCCTGAGGCTAAATTAGAAATTTCAATTGGTTTATTAGCAGTGCATATACCATAATTTACAGCTTTTCCTTCTATACTGTAAATTTGATATTTTGTGTGTTGTTTTAAACCTGAAACATAAATATAATCAGTACTAGGATTTGGATATAAAGTATAGTCTATTTGGGTGTAATCATTAGAACTTAATGTTGAGCAATCGTTACTAAACAAGATATCATCATCAATGTTTGTCCAATTTGTTGTAGAGTAATCTTCATCATCAACACTAATACAATTTAAATTAACTTCAGAAACATATAATTCTGTGATATTATTATTATTTCCGTTTCTAAGATCAAGACTATTTAAGCTCGATTCATAAATACTTATTGAATTTAAATTTAAACTATTGGTCGCATCAATACTATTAATAGCTGTTCCTACTATATACAAGCTCTCAAGATCACTAAAACTACTTATATCTAAGCTGATTATTTGAGAACTGATTTCATTTAAAATAATACTTTTTATAGTGTTGATGCTTGTAAGGTTTAAAGAAGATAAGTTCTGACATTGTGTTAAAGAAAGTGATTCAAGATTAATACAATTTGATAAATCTATAGATTGAATACCTGAATCAAAGACACTAAAGTTAATTAATGAAGGATTGTGACTTAAATCTAGAGTTGAAATAGATGTTTCATTAATTCTTAAAGTACTTAAAGATGTACAACCAGAAACATTTAAAGTCCGTAACGAAGATTCATCAGCTATAATACTCGTTAAAGATGTTTTACCACTTACATCTAATTGTTGTAAGCTAAAGCTTCTATAAAGATCAATAGTAGATATTGAGGTACATGTGCTTAAATCTAAAGTATTTAGATTGGTAAAACGAATATCTAAATCTAATAAACCTGTACATCCTTCAACATTTAATGAAGTTAAAGATGTTGCCATAGATAGATCTAAATCCTGTAAATTAGTTAAACCATTCACATCTATACTAGATAGATTAGTTTGTGAAGCTTTTAAAGTCCTTAGTGCTACGAAATCATGTATACCTGTTAAATCAGAAATACTTGTAGATGATACATCTAATGAAATGATACTAGATACATCACTTGTTAATACTTGACCATCTAAAGAGCCTTCACTATCAATAAATTGATCAATTAAATATTGCTCAAAATCTACATCTGGAATTATTGTGTATTGCGCATTGACTTCTATATTAAAAAAGAGAACTAATAAAAAAGTAAGTCTAAAAAAGTGAAAATTTTTCATCTGTTAAAATTAAAATTAGATAATAATTTATGTGCAGCTTTTCAGCTAAAACTATTAACAGAAAAAAATGAGGAGATTATGCTAATACTAATATAAACAAAAAAAATAACTTATTTTAAATTAATACTATTTAGGTTTACTAAATCATTTTGTTTAACAACTCTTTAAAATGGTTTCATAAGTTGTTAATATCTAATTCTATTTTCTTAAAACTTTAATTAGGATTATCCAGTTAATTTTTCAAACAAAAACTACGATGAAATTACCTAAAAAAATAAC
This sequence comes from Lacinutrix iliipiscaria, assembly GCF_042686125.1. NCBI lineage: Bacteria > Pseudomonadati > Bacteroidota > Flavobacteriia > Flavobacteriales > Flavobacteriaceae > Lacinutrix > Lacinutrix iliipiscaria. The sequence continues at coordinate 591,215 of NZ_JBHUOV010000001.1, read as the reverse complement.
CGTTTTTTTTGGTGAACTTATGAAACAAAAATAGCTTAGATACTAACATAAAAAATAAAATATTTATTAAAATTTAATAGTTAATAGGACTTATAAACAATAGTTAATAGTAAATTTAAATTGCTTATTAATCAAAGACTTAATACTCTAATAACTTGTTAATAGAATGCTATAAATTAGTTATCATATTAAAAGTTAAAAAAGTTATACCACTTATAAACATACTATAATAACTATCATTATTTTTTTAAATTTTTAAAAGAAAAAGATAATTATGTATATATATGTGGATAACATTTATTTTTAATTTTAAAAAGGAATAAATCATATTATATATTTAATTTAATACTTAATAAACAGTCACTTAACATTATTTAATTTTAAAACCGTAGCTTTGTCCCAAGGTAATACCTACGCTTCTTCTCTATTACCTAAATAATTAACCGAATTTCATAACTTTAGAAATTCAATACATTCTAAAAATTACATGAGTAAAAAGAAAAAAAGGAAATCATCACATAATAAGATTTCCAACCTTACAAATACCATTCTAAGTATTTTAAAAAAAGATAGAACCCAAACCTTTAATTATAAACAAATTGCTGCTAAGCTTGGTGTTAACGACGCAAGTAGCAGAAATCAAATTATAAAAAAACTACATCAACTTAAAGCAAAACAGGAAATTGAAGAAGTTGATCGTGGTAAGTTTCGAGCTATAGTAAACACAGAATATCATACAGGAATTTTAGACTTAACAGCTAAAGGTTCTGGTTATGTCATTTCTGATGCTTTTGATGACGATATTTTTATAGCATCAAATAATATTAACAAAGCACTTAATGGCGATGAAGTCGAATTATACGTGTATAAACGCCGAAAACGTGGCAAATTAGAAGGCGAAATCACCAAAATTATTAAACGTGCTAAAAGCGAATATGTTGGTGTGATTCAAATTCACGACAAGAAAAATTTTGCCTTTGTTATACCAGATTCTAACAAGATGTACAAAGATATTTTTGTACCAATTAATAAAATCAACAAGGCTGAAGATGGCGATAAAGTCTTAGTATCACTAGATGATTGGCCAGAAAAATCAGATTCACCAAACGGACGCGTATTGCAAGTCCTTGGTAAACCTGGTGAACACAATACTGAAATCCATTCTATTCTTGCAGAATACGGATTACCTTATGAGTTTCCTCATGAAGTTGAAGAATTTGCTAATAAAATAGATACTTCTATTACTAAAGAAGAAATAGCAAAACGTCGTGATATGCGCAAGGTACTAACCTTTACTATTGACCCTAAAGATGCTAAAGATTTTGATGATGCTTTATCCTTTCAAATTCTCGAAAACGGAAACTATGAAGTTGGTATTCATATAGCAGATGTCTCTCATTATCTACAAGAAGGCACTGTTTTAGACGATGAAGCTTATGAACGTGCAACTTCAGTGTATTTAGTAGATCGCGTCGTACCAATGTTACCAGAAGTCTTATCTAATAATGCCTGTTCATTACGACCTCACGAAGAAAAATATACGTTTTCTGCTGTTTTTCAACTCAATGATAAAGCCGAAATAAAAAACGAATGGTTTGGGAGAACCGTAACCTATTCTGATGCACGATTTGCATACGAAGAAGCACAAGCCATCATTGAACAAAATGCGACAATAAATGTCACATCGAGCGCAGTCGAGATGTCTCACATAAATAATACAATTCCTAAGGAAGTTTCACTTACTGGTGTAGCTTATAAAACGTCTCCAGAAATTGCTTATGCTACTTTAAAATTAGATGAATTAGCAAAGATTATGAGAAGAAAGCGCATGAAATCTGGTGCAATTTCTTTTGATAAAGTTGAAGTTAAATTCGACTTAGATGAGAATGCTAATCCAATAGGTGTATTTTTTAAAACAAGTAAAGATGCGAATAAGCTTATTGAAGAATTTATGCTTTTAGCAAATCGAAAAGTATCCGAATTTATTGGAAAACAAAACCCTAAAAAAACCTTTATCTATCGTGTACATGACGAACCAGACGAATCTAAACTCGCGGCTTTACAAGGTGTAGTTTCAAGATTTGGGTACAAACTTAATTTTAAGGATAGAAAAAATGTAGCCTCATCTTTAAATAATTTACTAAAAGAGGTTAACGGAAAAAAAGAACAAAATTTAGTCGATACATTAACAATTCGCACGATGTCTAAAGCGGAATACACAACGCATAATATTGGACATTACGGACTGGCATTCGATTATTACAGTCACTTCACCTCGCCTATTCGTCGTTACCCAGACGTTATGGCGCATCGCCTTTTACAACATTATTTAGATAAAGGTAAATCTGTAAGCGAAGAGGTTTATGAAGATAAATGTAAACACTCCAGTAACATGGAATATCTAGCCACTAAAGCAGAACGCGATTCAATAAAGTACATGCAAGTTAAGTTTATGCAAGACCACCAAGATGAAGAGTTTTTAGGTGTAATTTCTGGCGTTACAGATTGGGGAATTTATGTCGAAATCATATCTAATAAATGCGAAGGCATGGTAAGAATGCGCGATATTAAAGACGACCATTACGAATTTGATGAAGCACAATATGCTATAATAGGAAGAAATTCTAAAAATATGTATCAACTCGGCGACGAGGTGCTTGTTAAGGTGAAAAATGCAGATTTAGCCAAAAAACATCTAGATTTCTTACTTGTAGGAAAACCAGAAGATTAGTATTATTTTAATTTGGGCGTTACCAAGACTTCAAGTCTTGGTCAGGCTTTCCGCTATATCTTTTTATGCTGTCTTTCCTGCGTAGGCAGGAATCCAGAATAAAAAGGATGCCACTGCAATCCTTAACGCAAATCGCAAAAACAAATTTAAGAGTTAATCAAAATCTAAAAAAGGCATTGCTATAGTATTTCAAATTCTGTAACTTTACAATTCGAAAAAATAAAGCATGATTTTAACCACAACCAATACTATCGAAGGTCATAAAATACACGATTATTTAGGACTCGTTTCTGGAATAGGTGTAAATAGCCAAAAAGCAAAATTAACTTTCAACGTAGAAAAATATTATAAAGCTATTGGAGAAAGTATTGCCGAAGTAAAGGAAATGGCGTTTCAAAACCTTAAAGCAAATGCTTTAAATTTAAAGGCAAACGCTGTGGTTGGCATTAAAGTTGATATAGAACTCACAGCAGCAAATTATGTAACCGTTTCTTTAACAGGAACTGCAGTAAAAGTAGCTTAATTAAAAAAATAAAACGATGAAAACCCTGTATTCACTATTATTATTCTGTCTAACCATTTCCCTTTCAGCTCAAAACGATCAAGATAAAGTTGTTGGAGAGTTTAAAGAAATTAAAGTTTACGATCGTATCGAAGTTCAACTCATAAAATCTGATGAAAATAGAGTTGTTGTTTCTGGAAAAAATACTGAGGATCTGGTTATCGTTCATAAAAAGGATATTCTAAAAATTAGAATGACCTTAGAAGAAGCTTTTGATGGTGATGAAACCACAGTAAAAGTGTATTATACCACATTAGAAATCATCGATTCAAATGAAGGCGCTGTAGTTGAGTCTAATGATGTTATAGAACAGTTTGAATTAAAAGTCAAAGCTCAAGAAGGAGGAAAGGTGCGATTAAACGTAAAAGACCTTAAATTTTTTGAAGTTAAAGCGGTTTCTGGTGGTAGCATTGAAGCTTCTGGAAATTCTAAAAACCAAACTGTAGATATAAATACTGGTGGTTCTTATGAAGGCGAAGACCTTATCACCGAAAACACAAAAGTAACTATTAAAGCTGCTGGTGTGGCTCATGTTAATGCGACTAAAGATGTTGAGGCTAAAGTAAGAGCAGGAGGAAGTGTTTACGTGTATGGAAACCCAGAAAATGTAGATAAAAACACAGTTTTAGGAGGAAAAATTATTATTAAAGAATAATCCTATCATTTTTCTTAAATTTGTAAGAAAGACATCTTTACATGCTAGATGCTATTCTAACAGCAATTCCTTTTGGTATTATTTTATCGTTCACTATTGGACCTGTTTTTTTTGTGCTACTCGAAACAAGCGCAACTAAAGGGATTAAGAGCGCATTAATTTTTGATTTTGGAGTTATTCTTGCAGATGCTTTTTTTATTCTTGTAGCGTTTTATAGTACAAGTAAGCTTTTAGAAAAAGTTAAAGACGATCCAAGCTTTCTTATTTTTGGAGGTGTGTTATTAACAGCTTATGGTGTTATTTCATTCATTAAAACCTCTAAATCCTTTCGAGACATTGTTCGTGAATACCATAGAGTAGAGTTTAAAAAAGACTATGGAAAACTATTTGTAAAAGGGTTTTTACTCAACTTTATTAATATTGGTGTGCTGTTGGGTTGGCTTGGTTTTATTGTTATAGGAAACTCTTTAACAGAAACACCACAAGAACTTTGGGTGTTTTTAGGCACAATATTAACAGTATATTTTTTAGTTGATTTATTAAAAATTGCAGCCGCAAAAACATTAAAGAATAAATTGACTCCTAGACGAATTTTTAAAACCAAAAAAATTGTAGCACTTGTGATTTTAGGATTTGGAATATTACTGTTAATCCAAGGTTTTTTCCCTGAAGAGAAAGAACTTATTAAAGATAAATTAGAACAAATTAATCCCATAAAAAGGTAAATCTTCATGAGTCATTTAGGGTTAACCGATTTTGAATTTGAAAAAAAGCTTTCCGATTGTACACTAGACCCTAGTATTTTTTCTCATGAAGCACATTTAAGACTCGCTTGGATACATATAGAAAAATATGGTGTTGAAAAAGCAGTAAATAATGTTAAAGCATTAATAAGACAATATGTAAAAGCACTGGATGCAGAAGATAAATACAACGAAACAGTTACTGTTGCTAGCGTCAGAGCGGTGAATCACTTTATAAAAAAATCAAAAACTCGTAATTTCAATCAATTTATAAAAGAGAATAAACAACTTGCACACAACCTTAAGGGCTTGCTATCATCACACTATAAAACCAATATTTTCGAGTCAGTAACTGCTAAAAAGCAATTCATAGCGCCAGATTTAGAGCCTTTCAATTAAAAAGGTATCGTTAACTAAGCGCACATTACATTTCTTTAAAAATTAAAACAAAAAAACCCCCAAGTCTACACTTGAAGGTTTTTAGAGGTGTCGAGCGGATTCGAACCGCTGTAGATGGTGTTGCAGACCACTGCCTAGCCACTCGGCCACGACACCCTTTAGTACCTTTAGAGAAAGGCATCTCATTATTCCTAATGAGGTGACAAATGTAAAAAAAATATAGTTTTTACGCTATTTACTTCTACTTTTTTCGCTTTTGTACCATCTTAATCGTAACCATCTCAACATCACCACCAATTGGAGGGTTGACTTTACTAACCCAAACCGTTGCTTTTTTAACCAAATGATCTTCTTTAAAAATCCGTTTTAAAATCCGTTTAGCGACTGTTTCTAATAAATGTGAAGGTTTAGCCATTTCTTCTCGTATGACTTTATTTAAGAAGACATAATCAACGGTATCGCTTAACATATCTGTTTTAGCAGATGGCTGTAAATTAGCTTTTACTTCTAAGTCTACTCGATAATCACTACCTATTTTTGTTTCTTCGGTTAAGCAGCCATGATGCGCAAACACACGAATATTTTCAACTTTAATTATTCCCATTAATTTGTCTTAGTTTGTAAAGAAATCAAAGATATTACTTATTTTACTTGATTGTGTTTTAAAGAATTCTGTATAAGTGCATTTTTTACAAGTCACAGAAGTAAAACTTTTATTTTGAATATTAAATAGTTTCGTGAATGTTCCTCCAGTAGCCTGCATTCGGTCAATGTCATAAGTGGTGTTTGAGCATTTTGGACATTTATAGTTCATTTGTTTCATAAAAATGAGTTTTATTTATAAGTATCAAATTACTAGAACAAGTTACAAACTTTATCATGAGGTATGATTATAATGTTATTATAATTTACCTAATTTTGCAGTTCTGTTTAGAATGAATAATAACTATGTCTGAAGAAAGCAAATCGCTCCATTTTATAGAGCACATTATTGAGGAAGATTTAAAAAATGGAATGCCTAAAACCCATTTGCGTTTTCGGTTTCCTCCTGAGCCTAATGGGTATTTACATATAGGTCATACTAAAGCGATTGGCATTAGTTTTGGTTTAGGTGAAAAATACAATGCACCTGTGAATCTTCGTTTTGATGATACGAATCCAGCTAAAGAAGAGCAGGAATATGTCGACGCTATAAAACGAGATATTAAATGGCTAGGTTACCAATGGGAAAATGAATTGTATTCTTCAGATTATTTCCAACAACTCTACGATTGGGCTGTAAAATTGATAAAAGATAATAAAGCTTATGTCGATTCTCAATCTAGTGAGGCTATGGCTCAACAAAAAGGAACGCCAACTCAAGTCGGAACAAACAGTCCGTTTAGAGACCGAAGCGTTGAAGAAAACTTAGATTTATTTCAGAGGATGAAAAATGGCGAATTTCCTGCAGGAACTCACGTTCTTCGTGCCAAAATAGACATGGAAGATCCTAATATGCTCATGCGTGATCCTATTATGTATCGCGTCATGCATGCACATCATCACAGAACAGGAAACGATTGGTGTATCTATCCTATGTACGATTGGACACATGGTGAAAGTGATTACATTGAACAAGTCTCACATTCCTTATGTTCTTTAGAGTTTAAACCTCATAGAAAATTGTATGATTGGTTTAAAGAGCAAGTATACCCTTATAGTTCAAACGAGTATCCATTACTACCAAAACAACGCGAGTTTGCACGTTTAAACTTAAGCTACACGATAATGAGTAAGCGTAAACTACTTAAATTGGTTGAAGAGGGCATTGTTTCTGGCTGGAACGATCCTCGTATGCCAACCATTTCAGGATTACGACGACGAGGTTATACGCCAAATTCAATTCGTCAATTTATAGAAAAAGTAGGTGTTGCCAAACGCGAAAATGTTATTGATGTGTCTTTATTAGAGTTTTGTATTCGTGAAGACTTAAATAAGAAAGCGCCTCGTGTCATGGCTGTATTAGATCCTATTAAAGTTGTTATCACTAATTATCCAGAGGATAAAGAGGAATGGTTTGAAGCTGAAAACAACCCTGAAGACTCAAGTGCTGGTTCGCGACAAGTGCCATTTTCAAACGAACTTTATATTGAAAAAGACGACTTTAAAGAAGAAGCAGGATATAAGTTTTTCCGATTAAAACTAGGAGGAGAGGTTCGATTAAAAAATGCCTATATCATTCAAGCAAATGAGGTCGTAAAAGATGTAGATGGAAAGGTTACAGAAATTCATTGTACGTATTCAGAAGACACCAACAAAAAAGTCAAAGGGACATTACATTGGGTGTCTATAAAACATGCTGTTCAAGTTGAGGTCAGAGAATATGACAGATTATTTAGTAATGAAGCGCCAGACAGTCACCCCGAAAAGGATTTTATGGCATTTATCAATCCAAATTCTTTAAAAATTATTAATGCCTTTGTGGAGCCTAGTTTGACTGAAGCAAAAGTAGGAGAGCAGTTTCAGTTTCAACGCTTAGGCTATTTTAATGTAGATGATGATAGCACTCCAGAGCACTTAGTGTTTAATAAAACGGTCGGTTTACGTGATTCTTGGGCAAAACAAAAACCTAAAGATAATACCAATCAAAATCAGCCCAAACCACAACAACAATCGCAACGTAAAGCTATTAGTGTCATTCAACAATTAGGAAAAAAATACACAAATCTTCCAGAGGAAAAACAAATAAAAGTCAAGGCAGAAATTCAAGAATTAGCAAAAGAGGTGTCTTATGAAGAGCTTGAACCTCTGTTTGCAACTGCTGTTAAAAAAGCAGGCACACGTATTGCTGCGATGCTTGTATTAGGTGTTTTGTTGCGCAATGGCTTAGAAAAAAACGAGGCTGTTACAAGTTTTATAGACAAAGCGCTTGAAGATAAAAATGAGCTATTAGTTGCTGAAGCTAAAAAGCTATAGATGTTGTTTTTTAGTGTTAAATGAGAATTGTAAAGTTTTATTTTATGGTTTTTTCCGTACATTTAAAGCACTAACTATAAAACTTTAAATTATGGAATTAGCAATTAACCCTTGGTCAATCCCTATTGCAGCAGTAGCAGCATTAGTCATTGGAGCTGTCTGGTACAACCCAAAAGTCTTTGGAAATGCTTGGATGAGAGAGTCTGGCATGACCGAAGAGAAAATGAAAGGTGGAAATATGGCAAAAATATTTGGTCTTGCTTTATTATTTGCAGCCTTATTAGCAGTACTTCTTATGCAATTTACAAACCATCAATGGGGAGCAATGGGAATGATAGGAGGAGACCCTGCATTGGCAAAGCCGTCTTTTGATGGTTTTATGGCTGACTATGGAAATGCGTTTAGAACCTTTAAGCATGGTGCTTTACACGGAACCATATTTGGTGTACTTGGTGCTTTACCTATTCTTGGCACAAACGCCTTATTTGAACGAAAAAGCGCGAAGTATATTTTTATTAACGCTGGTTATTGGATTTTAACTTTAGCAGTAATGGGCGCATTGCTTTGTGGTTTATAATTTTTGTAATGTTTTAATATAATTAAGGACTGAAAGATTTAACTTTCAGTCTTTTTTATTTTTTCATTTGATACACTTTAATATTTATAATAATATTGACGAACTTCCACAAGCATGGAATACATTAGCAACACCAGATGTTTTCTTAAAAACCCCTTTTTTAAAAGCTTTAGAAACATCATCACCAAGTAATATTACGTCTTATTATTTGTGCGTTTTCAATAAAAATAAACTTATTGGTATTGCCATCTTACAACGCGTTCAAATGTATGCTGATGATATTTTTAGAAAAACGTCAGATCATCGATTGATGCAAATGGCTAAACAATTAATTGCAAAAATTGTAAAAGGAAATGCTATTATCGTTGGTAATTTAATGCACACAGGACAACATGGTTTGTTTTTTGTTGCTGAAGAAATTACGCAAGGCCTTTTTTTGAATCAGGTAAATTTAGCTATTGAAAAACTGTCTAAAGACATTAAAAAGACGTTCAATAAAAAAATTAGAATTATTGCGTTTAAAGATTATTTTGAACATGACCCTATACACTCAAACTTAGACTTTTTTAAAGCACACAACCTATTCAAAGTGCAGGTTCAACCCAATATGTTGTTTTCTATTCCTTCAACGTGGACCATGAAAGAAGATTATATTTCCGCGTTTACAAAAAAGTATAGAGATCGATATAAACGCGCTAGAAAAAAGGGCGCAATACTTCAGTATAAAGAATTAGACTTAGAGGCAATAAAAAGACATTCTAATACACTTTACAAGCTTTATGAGAATGTTTCAGACAACGCAGGCGTAAACTCCTTTAAACTCTCTCCAGATCATTTTTACAGCTTGAAAGTACACCTAAAAGATGATTTTAAAGTATTTGGATATTATTTAAATAATGAATTGGTAGGTTTTTACACCTTGATTATTAATAATAATGAATTAGAAACATACTTTTTAGGATATAACCAAGAGTTACAACACAAGTATCAAATGTATTTAAATATGTTGTATGACATGGTTAATTATGGTATTGAAAACAAATTTAAAACGATTGTATTTGCTAGAACTGCTATGGAAATTAAAAGTTCGATTGGTGCAAAACCACACACCATGCACATCTACTTAAACCATACAAATAATTTTATTGCTAATACGCTTCTAAAGTTTATTGTAAAGTACATGAATCCTATAAGAGAATGGCAAGAACGGCATCCTTTTAAATAAAATGTTAACCAATCTTTAACGATTATATTTTTGATTTGGTTGTTTAAATCATTAATTTTTAAGGTATTATGAAAACAACCCAACAATTACTTGCAGAAATTTCAGAGCTTACTCGGGAAATAGAAACGAATTTTCCAGAAGTGTATCAACACCTAGACGAGAATCCATTGACACTTGCAAATAGTCCACATCCTGAGGTAAATGATAAAGCACTAGACAATTATTTAGAGAGTTTAAAGAACCTTATAAAGCATTACAAATAAAAACCCCAAGCAGTGCTTAGGGTTTTTAATAAGGTTATTATAGTTTATTCGATTTTCTTATTTTTTGCTTTTTTCATGGCTTCACCAATTTGATTACTAGCTGTAAAACTAGCAACCATATCGTTTAACATTTGGCTCCCTGCTTGAGGTGAGTTAGGAAGCAATATTAAATTGCTGTTCGTTTCTTGACCAATAGACTGAAGTGTGTCATAATGCTGTGTAACAACAATTAAAGCAGAAGCTTCTTGACTATTTATACCAACTTTATTCAATACTTCTACAGATTCTTCTAATCCTCGTGCTATTTCGCGACGTTGATCTGCAATACCTTGTCCTTGTAAGCGCTTACTTTCTGCTTCAGCTTTTGCTTTTTCAACAATTAAGATTCGCGCAGCATCACCTTCAAATTGAGCCGCAATTTTTTCACGTTCAGACGCATTAATTCTATTCATCGCCTGTTTTACTTGTCCATCAGGATCAATATCTGTTACTAAGGTTTTAATAATATCAAAACCATAATCAGACATCGCATCATTTAATTCAGCTTTAACTGCTAAGGCAATATCGTCTTTTTTTACAAAGACATCATCAAGCTTCATTTTTGGAACTTCGGCACGTACCACATCAAAGACATAAGATGTAATTTGATCATGCGGATAATCTAATTTATAAAAGGCATCATAAACTTTGTCTTTAATCACTTTGTATTGCACAGAGACTTTTAAACGGACAAAAACATCATCTAAAGTCTTTGTTTCTATAATAACATCAAGTTGCTGAATTTTTAAACTTAAGCGCCCAGCAATCCTATCTACTAAAGGGATTTTAAGATGTAAACCTGAGTGACGAATACTAAGAAACTTACCAAAACGTTCAATAATAACAGCGGTTTGTTGTTTAACAATAAAAAACGCCGAAATAAATATAATTAAGCTAATAAATACAATAGGAATAAATACAAAGGAACCCATAACAAATTTAAATAAAAGGTTAGAAAATAATTAATTACTAATTTAAGTTATATTTGCTCACAAACGCATAACAAATGAAAAAAACTCAATTTATAATATTAGTAGTCCTTTTAATAGGTTTTGTTACAGTTAGTCATGCACAAAGACGCCCACATGGTATTGTTCCTATAAAAAATGGTATTGGAATAGAGGGCGGAATTACACAATTTGATATTCTTACAGATAATTTTGAAACTAAAAGAGGAAACGGTTGGCTAGGTGGAGCATCTGCTACTGTAGATATTCCTCATAAATGGTACAACATAAGTTATACGATTCAGCTGTCAGAAAATACAGTTGGAATATCCGCGAGACCTTTTGATTTAGCGACCACAAACGAGTTTATCGATTATAAGTTGTTTACTGCTCAAATCATGCTTAAAGCACATGTTAAAATTATTCAAAGCTATCTGACTTTAGACGTCGGACCTATGCTTCAGTACAATGGCGAATTAGAGTTGAAAGAGGATAAATATAAAGGCTATCTCATAAATAATTATGATGCCTTATTAGCAGAAGATGTTTCCGATATCTCTAAACTAAATTTTAATGGAACCATTGGCCTTTCTGCTGGAATTAGTCATTTTAGACTTAAGGCGCAGTATATTTACGGTTTTACCAATATGCTTAATAAGTTGAATAAAAACGATTTAAGCGTTGGCACTAACACAGACAAGTTTAAAGGAAATCAATCTATGATGGTTTTTACCTTAATGATAACACTGTAAAAGACTTAAAAAAACACAAAAAGCGCACTTTTATATTATACCGTTGTGGCTAAGTTTTCTATACGTTCTATAGTTTCAGCTTTGCCAATCATATACATAATATCAAAAACGTCTGGGCCTTGTAAAGCACCAACTAAAGCTAGGCGCAAAGGCATCATCACTTTCCCGAAGCCAATCTCTTTATTAGTAATCCAAGATTTAATTGTTGTTGTTATTTGGTCTAACTCAAAATCTTCAATAGCATGTATTAACACCGAAAGTTCGGTCATAAGCTCACGAGTACCTTCTTTCATGGCCTTTTTATAGGCTTTTTCGTCATAACTTTTTGGACTAATAAAAAAGAAATCACTTAAGTCCCAAAAATCACTTACAAAAGTGGCGCGTTCTTTTATTAATCCAACGACCATAGTGATGTAATTAACATCTATATCTTTTAATTCTGAATGCCTTTGCTGAAAGGTTTGAGCTAACATTTCGTTATCTTGCTCTTGCATGTATTGATGGTTAAACCATTTAATTTTATCAGGATCAAATCGCGCTCCAGACTTATTTACACGCTCTAAATCAAATGTGCTTATTAACGCTTCTAAATTAAATACTTCTTGTTCAGTTCCTGGGTTCCATCCTAAAAAGGCTAAAAAATTCACCATTGCTTCAGGAAAATAACCATCTTCTTTGTAACCTCTAGATACGTCTCCTTCAGGAGTTGTCCACTCTAAAGGAAATACAGGAAACCCTAATTTGTCACCATCACGTTTGCTTAATTTACCCTTACCTGTCGGTTTTAAAATTAATGGTAAATGTGCAAATTCTGGCGCTTGCCAACCAAAGGCATCGTATAGTTGTTGGTGTAATGCTAACGAAGGCAACCATTCTTCGCCACGAATAACATGTGTGATTTCCATAAGGTGATCATCTACAATATTTGCTAAATGATAGGTTGGCATCCCATCGCTTTTAAATAACACCTTATCATCTAAAATGTTTGTGTCTATTGTGATGTTTCCACGAATCATATCTTTTAAATGTAAGGTTTGATCTTGAGGTGATTTAAAACGAATCACATAATCTTCTCCAGCATCAAGCTTGGCTTGAACCGCTTCTGCAGAAAGCGATAAAGAATTGCTTAGTTTTAATCTGTTGTGCCAATTGTAGATAAATGTTTTGCCTTTAGCTTCGTGATCTTTTCGGTGAAAATCAAGAGTTTCTGAAGTGTCAAAAGCATAATATGCATTTCCAGAAGCAATCAACTCATCTGCATATTGCTTATATAAATGTTTACGTTCACTTTGCCTATATGGACCAAATTTTTCGTTTTTTCCTGGACCTTCATCAAAAGGAATTTGACACCAATTTAAAGCATCAACAATATACTTTTCTGCACCTTCAACATAACGGTTTTGGTCAGTATCTTCAATACGTAACACAAAAGTTCCATGGTGTTTTTTCGCAAATAAATAGTTGAATAAAGCAGTACGAACACCTCCAATATGTAGAGGTCCTGTTGGGCTAGGTGCAAAACGCACGCGAACGTTTTTGGTCATTGTTTTTATTTTATGGTGCAAAGATAGAATAGCGAGCAGGAAAGAACAAAGTCTTGAGCGCTTTTTAAAATATTCTTATTGTTTCTTTATGAAGAAATCATTTCACGTGGAACACGCTTATTCATAATTTTAAACCACAATGGAGGACACAAAGAGATGAGCATGGAGGTTGGATAACCATAAGGCATCTGTGGACTTTCCTCATGACAATCTAAAACTTGATACTTTTTTGAAGATTTATAATGATGATCACTATGTCTCGTAAGTTCATACAAAACAAGTCGTCCTATAATATGGTTGGAATTCCATGAATGAATTTCTCGAACACGCTCATAACGACCAGATTTCGTTTTTAAACGCAGTAAGCCATAGTGTTCAATATAATTAACAGTTTCTAAAAGAATAAAACCAATAATACCAGCAACAAGAGCAAATACCAAACCAGTTGTTCCAAAATAAAGGTAAACTATAGTTAAATAAGCAATTTGAAAAAGGCTATACCAAAGCATATCGTTTTTTATCGAAAAAAAGGATTTGTTATTGTTTTTTAAGAGCGTCTTTTGAATTTTCCATGACTTAAAATATTGCCTATAAACCGAAGTCAACCAAAAGGAATACACACTTTGATTGTATCTAGCTGTTGCTGGATCTTCAGGTGTTGCCGCATGTAGGTGGTGCCCAAAATTATGCTCTATATAAAAATGCATATACAATGAAGGAAGAAGTAAAGCTTTTCCAAGAAAGCGCTCGTTGGTACTTTGTCTGTGGCCAAGTTCATGGGCAACATTAATACCATTAATTGCTAAAACAATACCTATAGATATGGTAAAACCTATAACTTCATAGTTTTCCAAGACTGTAGTGGAAACCAAACGTAATGTAAAATACAACAAACTAAACACGATTGGCACATTAAGGTATAACAACCAATCAAAGAGCTTGTTTTTTAGCTTGTTTTCAACATCTTCTTTTTCTAAATTTTTAGTATCAAGAGGGAAAACCAGTTCTAATATAGGTAGTAAAACAAAGGCATAAACAGGAACTAAAAACGAAAACACACCTTTATAATATAGTCCTATACATGCCATTAACGGGATAGAAAAAGCGGCTAAATATTTAAGATCTTTCATTATAAATGTGTTTTTCTCTCTTCCTTTAAAAGGATACATCTGTTTGTACCTCATCAAAATTAACAGAATGTTACCAAAACTAAGTATTATTGAGTTAAAATAAAATTGTAGTTTAGTAAGTTAAATGTTTATATGTTGAACAATTTTAAAACCATACAAGTAAAACTAGAGCAGTTTATTAGAAAATATTACACTAATGAACTTATTAAAGGTGCTATTTTATTTTTTAGTATTGGCTTGTTGTACTTTTTAATTACTCTACTTATTGAACACTTTTTATGGCTAAGTCCATTAGGAAGAACTATTTTGTTTTGGCTTTTTATTGCTGTTGAATTGGTGCTCTTTTCAAAGTTTATAGCGTTTCCTTTAGCGAAGTTATTAAAGCTTCAAAAAGGAATAGATTATGAAGACGCCTCGCGTATAATAGGAAAGCATTTTCCTAACGTAAATGACAAGTTGCTTAATGTTTTACAGCTTAACCAATCCGAGGTACATTCCGAATTGCTTTTAGCTAGTATTGAACAAAAATCAGCAGAGCTAAAACCTATACCATTTAAATTAGCTATTAATTTCCAGAAGAACGCGAAGTATCTTAAATATGCAGCAATTCCTTTACTTGTTTTATTATTAGCTTCAATTTCTGGAAAATTTGATTGGTTTAGTGACAGTTATGAACGTGTAGTGAACTATAAAACAGCCTATGAACCGCCTGCACCATTTCAATTTTTTGTCATAAATGATAAATTAGAAGGTGTTGAAAATAAGGATTTTAAAATTTTAGTTAAAACCGCTGGAGAAGTTATACCAGAAAGTGTACAAATTACTTACAATAACGAATCTTATTTCTTACAACAAAAGGCTGTTGGAGATTTTGAGTATGTGATATCGAAACCACGTGAAAGTATAAATTTTAAATTTTCAGCCAATAATGTGACATCAAAATCATATACATTAAAAATTATTGAAGCACCTATGTTGCTGAATTTTGATATGGTTTTAGATTACCCTAGTTACACAAAAAAGCAAGATGAGGTGTTAAAAAGCACTGGAAATGCAGTCGTCCCTCAAGGCACAAATATTACATGGAAGCTCAATACTAAAGCTACAGAAAAAGTAAACTTATATGCAAAAGATACACTAGAGTTTTTAACCAAAGGAGATGGCGCTTTTGAGGCTTCTAAACGCGTGTATAATGATTTTAAGTACAACCTAACAACGAGCAACACTAATTTAAAAGATTATGAAAATTTAGCTTTTAATATTGATGTGGTTCGTGATGAATATCCAGAGCTTAATTTAAAAATGCAGGTCGATAGCTTAGACCAGCAGAGTTTATATTTTTATGGACAAGTAAGTGATGATTATGGTTTACACCAATTGCAATTGGTGTATTATCCCTCAGATGATGAAAAACTTAAACAAACCGAGCAAATTCCGATTTCTAAATCAAATGTTTCAGAATTTATTAGCGCATTTCCCAACCAGTTAAATTTAACAGAAGGTGTTAGTTATGATTTGTATTTTCAAGTGTTTGATAATGATATCATTAACAAGTATAAAAGCACTAAGAGTGAAGTTTTTTCTTATAGAAAACTGACTAAAGATGAAGCGGAAAACAAGCAGTTACAGCAACAAAATGAAACCATTCAAGACTTAAATAAATCATTAGAAAAATTTGAAGAAAGAGAAAAGGAGCTTCAAGAACTCTCTAAAACCCAAAAAGAAAAATCGGAACTTAATTTTAATGATAAACGTAAATTAGAAAACTTTTTGAAGCGTCAAGAACAGCAGGAGGAGATGATGAAAAACTTCAATAAGAAATTAAAAGAAAACTTGGAGGAATTTCAACAAAATGAAGAGAAAGACCCATTTAAAGAAGATTTAAAAGAACGACTTCAAGAAAATGTAGAACAGCTTAAACAAGACGAAAAACTACTTGAAGAGTTAGAGAAACTCCGTGAAAAAATCAGCAAAGAGGAGTTGAGTGATAAGCTCGAAAAATTAGCGAAACAAAATAAAACCCAAAAGCGAAGTTTAGAACAACTGCTTGAGCTTACAAAGAAGTATTACGTCACAAAAAAGTTAGAAAAGCTTCAACAAGCACTAGAAAAACTTGCTAAAGATCAAGAAGCGTTATCTAATAAACCTGAAAAAGAAAACACTAAAGAAAAGCAGGATGAACTAAATAAAAAGTTTGAAGAGTTCCAAAAGGATATGGATGCCTTGGAAAAAGACAATGAAGAATTGAAAAAGCCCATCGATATGCCTCGAGAAAAGATAGATGAAGCCGAAGTTGATGTTTTGCAAAAAGACGCTTCTAATGAACTTCAGAAAAAGGAGCAAATTGAAGAATCGACTAAAGAAGAAAGTTTAGAAGAGCAACAAAAAGCTCAAGAGCAACAAAAACAAAGTCAAAAAAACGCTCAACAAAGTCAAAAAAATGCAGCCAAAAAAATGCAACAAATGAGCGAGAAAATGATGCAAAGCATGATGCAAGGCCAGCAAAGCGATAACCAAGAGGATGCTGAGATGCTAAGACAAATATTAGATAATTTAGTGGTCTTTTCTTTTGATGAGGAAGCTTTAATGAATCAATTTGATAAGGTTGAAGTGAATCATAATAAGTACGCTTCGTATTTGCGTAAACAACATAATTTAAGAGAGCATTTTTCGCATATTGACGATAGTCTTTTCGCTTTGTCTTTACGTCAACCTAAAATTTCCGAACGCGTTAATAAAGAGATTACAGAAGTGTTTTTTAATATTGATAAAGCTTTAGATCAGTTTTCAGAAAATCAAATCTATAAAGGCATTTCTAATCAACAATACGCCATTACATCAGCAAATAATTTAGCTGATATTTTAAGTGATACGCTAGACAATATGCAAATGGAAATGAATGGTCAAGGTCAAGGCGGACAAGGCCAACCTAAGCCTGGACAAGGTGAAGGCGAAGAAGGGTTGCCAGACATTATTAAGAGTCAAGAACAGCTTAATAAAGAAATGCAAGAAGGAGTGAAAAAAGGCGAGAAAGGAAAGCCTGAAGAAGGAGATCAAGGAAAAGAGGGTCAAAAAGGCAAGGATGGAAAAGATAAAGGAGAAGGAAAAAATGGTAAAGAAGGAGAAGGAGGCAGTCAGCAAGGTGAAGGCGAAGGCTCAAACGAAGAGCTTAATGGAGAGCTGTACAGAATATATCAACAACAACAACAAATTCGACAAGCACTTCAAGATCGATTAGCAAAAGAAGGTAAAAGCGGAGTAGGAAGTAATTTGGTAAAACAAATGGAACAAGTTGAAATGGATTTGTTAAATAAAGGATTTACAAATAAAACCATGGAGAAAATGATGCAATTGCAGCATCAATTATTAAAACTAGATAACGCTACATTTCAACAAGGTCAAGAAGAAAAAAGAGAATCTGAACCTAATAAAAAAGAATTCAATAACAACACAAATAATCAAATCCCTACTGCAAAACAATATTTTAATACTACAGAAATATTAAATAGACAAAGCCTACCTTTGCAACCAGTTTACAAAAAGAAAGTACAAGAGTATTTTAAGCAAAGCAATGATTAGTTTTAATTACGAAAATGATTTTAAATTAAATAATGAACCTGAAATCTCTAAATGGATTTCTGATGTTATTATTTCTGAAGGCTGTACCATAGATGAAATCAATTATGTGTTTTGTGACGATGATTATTTACATAAATTAAATGTTGAGTTTCTTAATCATGACACCTTGACTGACATTATTAGCTTTGATTATTCTGTAGGAAAAAACATACAAGGAGATATTTTTATCTCTACTGAAAGAGTAGAAGACAATGCTAAAGATTTTAATGTAAAATTCTTTGAAGAATTATATCGCGTCATAGTTCATGGTGTTTTACATTACTGTGGTTACAAAGATAAAACAGAGCATGACGCTAAGCTCATGCGAGAAAAGGAAAATCACTACCTTAATCAAATAGGATAGAATTCATTAAAAGCACGTATATTTGCAAACTAATTTTATTAAAAACTAATTGTTCCACGTGGAACACTACAATGGGTTTATTTTTAGATACATATGATGTTATTGTTGTTGGAGCTGGTCACGCAGGAAGCGAAGCTGCTGCAGCTGCTGCAAATATGGGAAGTAAAACACTACTCATTACAATGAATTTACAAAACATAGCTCAAATGTCTTGTAATCCAGCTATGGGCGGAATTGCTAAAGGCCAAATTGTCCGAGAAATTGATGCGCTTGGTGGTTATAGTGGTATTGTAAGTGATACCTCTGCGATTCAGTTTAAAATGCTAAACAAGTCGAAAGGCCCAGCCATGTGGAGTCCAAGGGTTCAAAGTGATCGCATGCGTTTTGCAGAAGACTGGAGATTAATGCTAGAACAAACACCCAATCTTGATTTTTACCAAGAAATGGTTTCTGGCTTAGTGATAGAAAATGACAAAGTTGTAGGTGTAAAAACCTCGCTTGGAATTGAAGTAAGAGGGAAATCTGTAGTGTTAACTAATGGCACTTTTTTAAACGGATTGATTCATATAGGAGATAAAAATTTTGGTGGAGGAAGAGCAGGTGAAAGAGCTGCAACTGGAATAACGGAGCAGTTGGTGAATTTAGGCTTTGATTCAGGAAGGATGAAAACAGGTACACCACCAAGAGTAGATGGTCGTTCCCTAGATTTTTCAAAAATGATAGAGCAACCAGGAGATGAAAACCCAGAAAAATTTTCTTACCTAGACCTTACTAAACCTTTAACCAAACAACGTTCTTGCCATATGACTTATACAAGTGAGCAGGTACACGATTTACTGAGAGAAGGTTTTGATCGTTCTCCAATGTTTAATGGTAGAATAAAAAGTTTAGGTCCTAGATATTGTCCTTCAATAGAAGATAAAATAAATCGCTTTGCAGATAAAGATAGACATCAATTATTCGTAGAACCAGAAGGCTGGAACACAGTCGAATTCTATGTGAATGGTTTTTCAACTTCTTTACCTGAAGATGTTCAATTTAAAGCCATGCGTTCAGTTGTAGGATTTGAAAATGTTAAGTTTTTCCGCCCAGGATATGCCATTGAGTACGATTATTTTCCACCTACTCAATTAAAACACACACTTGAAACCAAGTTAATAGAAGGGCTGTATTTTGCAGGACAGATTAACGGAACAACAGGTTATGAAGAAGCAGCATCGCAAGGTTTGATGGCTGGTATTAATGCAAGTTTAAAAGTACAAGAAAAAGAGCCTTTTACTTTAAAAAGAGATGAAGCTTATATAGGTGTTTTAATAGACGATTTAATAACTAAAGGTACAGAAGAGCCTTATAGAATGTTTACTTCTCGCGCAGAATATAGAACACTATTACGTCAGGATAATGCTGATTTACGATTAACACCTAAAGGATTTGATCTAGGATTAGCTAGTGAGAAAAGATTAAAACGTATGGAGGAAAAGCATGAACAAGCCGAAAAGTTTGTCCAATTTTTTAAAAACACAAGTGTTACTCCAACTGAAGCTAATCCTATTTTGGAGGCTAAAAATTCAACCAAGGTTAAGCAACAAGATAAAATGTTTAAGTTGTTTTCTAGACCAAATATCACAATAGATGATGTGAGACAATTTGAAGCGGTAGAGAACTACATACAGGAAAATAATTTGGATAGTGAAGTCATTGAGCAAACAGAAATCCAGGTTAAATATTCAGGTTATATTGAAAAAGAAAAAAACAATGCAGATAAACTTAGTCGACTAGAATATGTAAAAATCCCTGAAAATTTCGACTATTCACAAATTAAGTCTATGAGTTTAGAAGCACGTGAAAAGCTTAAAAATATACAGCCAACCTCTATAGCTCAAGCCTCAAGAATAAGCGGAGTGTCTCCTAATGACATTTCTGTTTTGTTAGTTTATATGGGAAGATAATAATCAAGTGTTCCACGTGGAACGTTAGTTTTAAATGAAAGAAAACGACACATATTTAACGGTTAAAGATCATTCTGTTTCTGGAGAAATATTCAATTTAAAACTTAATAAAACTTACGGTTATTTAGAAACATCACCATTACCATCCGAAGATAAATTGCCTCAGTATTATAAAACCGAAGATTATATTTCACACACTGATACACAAAGAAATTTATTTGAAAAAGCATATCATGTCGTTCGGAAAGTAGCATTAAAACAAAAGTTAAAACTAATAGATGCTTTAAGTACTAGTGAAAAAAATCTTTTAGATTTTGGCTGCGGAACAGGAGATTTTTTAAAAGTTGCTCAAAATTACAATTGGAATATATTTGGAATAGAACCTAACGAACAAGCTCGAGCTATAGCAAATCAAAAGACAAATAATGCTGTTTTTGAAACTATTGATTCTGCTCGATTTAAAAATAAAAGTTTTGATGTGATTTCACTTTGGCATGTTCTAGAACATTTACCCAATCTTCAAAATCAGATATCAGTTTTTAAAAAACTTTTAAAGACTGATGGTGTTTTAATTATTGCTGTGCCTAATCATAAAAGTTTTGACGCTAAATATTACAAGAATTTTTGGGCTGCTTTTGATGTGCCAAGACATCTTTGGCACTTTAATCAAGAGGCGATGAAATCACTTTTTGCTTCAGAAAAAATGTGTGTTGTAAAAACACTTCCAATGAAATATGATGCTTATTATGTAAGCCTACTTTCAGAAAAGTATAAAAAAGGAATTATGAATCCATTTAAAGCTTTTTGGATAGGTTTCCAATCTAATTTAAAAGCAAAATCCTCTGGAGAGTACTCTTCTTTGATTTATGTGATAAAAAATTGCTAATTCCGCGCTACATTCTTTTTATTTAAGTTTAAAACAGTTTTTCAACACACCACACCTTTGTTTTTTAAAAAGCGCTTAAAAGCGCTTATATAGGCTGTTTTTTAATAACATTAAGCTATGATTGTGGTTTTTTACATAAATAATATTTATGGGTGTAAATTCCATTCCTTTTTTTACATTTGCGCTGATTAAAAAAAATATAAAACCTTTCATTTATGAAAAAAATAATATTAGCTCTTATAACTGTTTTTGTTTTTACATCTTGTCAGCAACAAAAAATCGCCTATATGGATAACGGAAAAGTTATTAATGAGTATCAAGGTAAAATAGAAGTTGAAGAAAAATTTAAAGCTTTAGATGATGTTTTTAAAAGGAAAACCGATAGTATAGCTCAGGCTTTTCAGTTAGAAGCTCAAGCCTTTCAATTAGAAGCAGAAAAGCTGTCTCAAACTAAAGCGCAAGAAAAATATCAAGCACTTACCCAAAAACAACAATACTTACAGCAACAAACTCAGTTTGAACAGCAACAAATGCAACAAGCATTTCAAGTTGAAATAGATTCTGCAATTATAAAAGTTAAAGCTTTTGTAAAAGATTATGGAAAGAAAAACGGATATACTTATATTTTAGGAACTAGTGATGCTGCAGCTAGCGTATTGTATGGTACTGAAGAAAACGATTTAACAGAAATTATTATCGAAGCTTTAAATGCATCATATAAAAAGTAAAATGCTTTATGCTATAAAATGCTAAAAGTCAGGTAATTGCCTGACTTTTTTTATGCAACAATCTGGTGAGCTTTATAGATAAATCGGTAAGTATAATTTTAGAATTACCATTACGCTCGATATGATAAATGGCGTCCTGCAATTCATTTGAGATATCCATGATATTATTATCATGAATAAAAGGCGCAAAATTTTCTAGCTTAAACTGCTCTGTTTTTGGTTCAAAATAAACCAAATCGTTTGCCTTATAGTTCATGAGTAATGCTTGTCTGAAAAAATCTAAACAGAAATGAAGGAATTGTTTTTGAGTTTCACGCCCTGTTTTTGAGATGTCTTCGCTCCAAGAAATTAAATCATGTATTGCGGCTTTATTTCCTTTAGCCTTAAAGGCGCTTCTAATCCAAAATACAAACCAAGTTTCAAATTGCAAATCTTCACTATCTTGATAAACTAAATCACATGCTTTATTGTAATTTCCATTAGATTGATGTGCGATTTTTGTTGCAACGGTTTCATCTAAATTATATTGATTAAGCAATCCTTGTTTTATATCGTTTTCGGCTAAAGGCGGAAAATGTAAAATTTGACATCTCGACTTAATCGTATTAATTATCTGTTCTTCATCTTCAGCAATGAGAATAAAAACAGTTTTATTTGGTGGCTCTTCGATGAGTTTTAGCAACTTATTAGCAGCAGCAGTATTCATTTTTTCAGCCATCCAAATTAGCATGACCTTGTAACCACCTTCATAAGATTTTAAAGTAAGTGATTTAACGATTTCATGAGCTTCATCTACACCAATTTGTCCTTGCTTATTATCTACACCAAGCAACTTGTACCAATCAAATAAATTACCATAAGGCTGTTCGTTTAATAATTGCCTCCATTCTTCTAAATAATAACTAGAGACAGGCTTACTTTTAACTTTATCACTTGTTGTTACTGGGAACGCAAAGTGTAAATCTGGATGAGAAAAAGTATTAAACTTTATATTACAAGCCTCATTACCATTTGTGTTTTCACCATTAGTATTTTGACATAAAAGATATCGAGCATAAGCAATTGCCATAGGTAAAGTGCCAGAACCTTCAGGACCAACAAATAGTTGTGCATGTGCAATACGACCATTATCAACACTTTGAGTTAAATGGTTTTTTATATGTTTTTGTCCTAAAATATTACTAAAAAGCATGTCACAAATATAGTTTTTATCATTAAAACCAAACACTAAAAGTAACCTCAATTAAAAATTGCGCAGTTTATTATTTTTAAAGACCTTAGCGATTTAAATTAATGATGCAATTTTTATAAACTAGCTAAATGAAAACGCTTAACGATTTTAACTTCGACAATAAAAAAGCTCTAATTAGAGTGGATTTTAATGTCCCATTAAATGAAAACTTTGAAGTTACCGATTCAACCAGAATAGAATCGGCTAAACCAACAATTATTAAAATTCTTGAAGATGGAGGCAGCTGCATTTTAATGTCGCATTTAGGACGACCTAAAGGAGTTCAAGATGAATTTTCCTTACGTCACATTGCTAAAAAAGTAGAAGATATTATTGGTGTTGAAACCAAGTTTGTTTCAAATTGTGTTGGCGAGGACGCTGAAGCAGCAGCACAAAACCTACAACCAGGTGAGGTTTTGCTATTAGAAAACTTACGTTTTCATGACGAAGAAAAATCTGGCGACAAAAATTTTGCTGAAGCTTTATCTAAACTAGGAGATATTTATGTTAATGATGCTTTTGGTACTGCCCATCGCGCTCATGCATCTACAACAGTTGTTGCGCAATTTTTTCCTGACCATAAATGTTTTGGCTACTTATTAGCCCAAGAAATCGAAAGCATAAAAAAAGTTATGGAAACTGGAGAAAAACCAGTAACCGCTATACTTGGAGGTGCAAAAGTATCTTCAAAAATTACGATAATAGATAATATTCTAGATAAAATAGATCATTTAATTATTGGTGGCGGAATGACTTTTACCTTTATTAAATCTCAAGGTGGAAGTATAGGAAATTCATTAGTTGAAGAGGACAAAATGGAACTTGCTCTAGAGATATTAGAAAAAGCTAAATCCAAAAATGTACAAGTGCATTTACCAACTGACGCTATAATAGCAGATGATTTTAGTAATGATGCACATACCAACACCTGTGCAGTAAATAATATTCCTGAAGGATGGATGGGATTAGATGTTGGTCCGCATACAGAAGCAGATTTTGCAAATATTATAGCACAATCTAAAACCATTTTATGGAATGGTCCATTAGGTGTTTTTGAAATGGAAAACTTTGCGAAAGGGACTATCGCTCTTGGACATGCCATTGCTAATGCTACTAAAAACGGAGCGTTTTCACTTGTTGGAGGTGGTGATTCTGTTGCTGCTGTAAAACAGTTTGGCTTTGAAGACCAAGTAAGCTACGTGAGTACTGGAGGTGGTGCGATGCTTGAAAGCTTAGAAGGTAAAACATTACCTGGAATAGCAGCTATTCTAGATGATACAAATTAGAGTTCATTTTTTATTTTTAATAAAAAACACGAATTTAGCATGTTTCACGTTTTAATGAGACGTTAATATTAAACTATGCGGTTACAGATTTTTTTTATAGGCCTTACTTTTTTAAGCTTTAGCGTCTTAAATGCTCAAGATACTTTACAGGTGTCGAACACTTCGCAAAAGCTTACTGAACAAGAATTAGAAGCTGGCGAAAAATATATCATCGATACTGTTATAGATGGTCAAGCCTTTTATAAAAAAGAGATTAAATCTTTAGAACAACTAGATTCAATTGTAGAATTTAAGGACCATGAACATGCTTCTCAATTAGACGAAAAATGGCTTGAAGAATTATATAGCACTTCTTTATTTGATACGATTTACAGAACCGTTTCCGAATTAGATTATAAAGATGTTTACTATCCAGAATTACCTACAGACACTTTAAAAGCTAGGCTAGCTGAGCTTAACGCGAGAACCCCTTTTAATGTTGAATACAATCCGTCACTAGAAAGCGTTATCAAATCCTTTCTTAAAAATCGAAGAAAATCGTTTGAAAAATTAATGGGATTAAGTCATTATTACTTCCCAATGTTTGAACGAGAACTGGATAACTACAACATTCCTTTAGAAATGAAGTATTTATCTATTGTCGAATCTGCTTTAAAACCCAGAGCTAGATCTCGTGTTGGCGCCACAGGTTTATGGCAATTTATGTTTGCTACTGGAAAGCAATACGGATTAGACGTAAGTAGTTATGTCGATGAACGTAGCGATCCTATTAAATCTACAGAAGCAGCCTCAGTATATTTATCAAAACTTTACGAGATTTTTGGCGATTGGGATTTAGCACTTGCAGCTTATAATTCAGGACCAGGAAATGTTAGTAAAGCCATTAGAAGGTCAGGAGGTTATCAAAATTATTGGAATATACGACACAACCTTCCACGTGAAACCGCAGGATATGTACCAGCATTTTTAGCAACGATGTACATCTTTGAATTTGCAGAAGAACATGGTTTTAAACCTGTAAAACCTGAGTTTCAATATATAGAAACTGATACTGTAAGAGTGAAGCAAATGATTACTTTAGATCAAGTCAGTGAAGCGACAGAAGTAAATATTGAAACCCTTCAGTTTTTAAATCCTTCATATAAATTAGATATTATTCCATTTATAAAAGATAAGAATTACACGCTGCGTTTACCAAGAGAAGCTATTGGAAAATTCGTCAACAATGAAACAGCAATTTATGCTTTAGCAAAAGCCGAATTTGATAAACGCGAAAAACCACTACCACAATTTTTTAAATCCGAAAGTAAAATCAGATACAAAGTAAAATCTGGAGATTATCTCGGAAAAATCGCACGTAAGTTTGGCGTGCGTGTAAGTCAGCTTAAACAGTGGAATGGTTTACGAAGCAATAATTTACGCATTGGCCAACGCTTAACCATTTACCCAAGAAACCCTTCAGGAGGCTCATCGAGTAGCACGCAAAAGCAAGCAAAGACTGTGGTTTCTTCAAATAGTAAAACCTATACTGTTAAAAGTGGAGACTCTTTATGGAGTATTTCACAAAAATTTCCTGGAGTTTCTGTGCAAAATATTCGAGATTGGAATGATATTAGTGGTAATAATTTAAAACCAGGAATGACGCTTGTAATATCTAAAGGGTAATTCCATTCTAAAAAACTAACAATTATGCGAAATTTTCTTTGTATTGCTTTTGCAATCACACTATTTATGTCTTGTGAAGACAGTAAATCTCCTAAAAAAAGAATACTATCAGAATCTTCAGGAACATTAAATAACATTTCAGTGGTTATCGATAATGAGCTTTGGGAAGGTTCTGTAGGTGAAACCATAAGAGAGGTGCTTGCTGCTCCAATTTACGGCTTAAATCAAGACGAACCAATGTTTTCAATGGCGCAAATCCCATCACAAGTGTTTTCAGATTTTGTCACTAAAAACAGAACGATTTTAAAAATTGAAAAAGGCCACGACTCAGCAGCTGTTAAAATTGCAAGTGATGTATATGCTAAACCACAAAAAGTTGTTTTGGTCACAGGAAAAACTAATGCAGATATTGTATCTCAAATTAAAGACCAAGCAGGAAAAATTATTTCAGCTTTTAAAAATGAAGAACTTAAAGAAAAACAACGAAGAATTAAATTATCACTTCATAAAAACAACACAATTCAAGACAAATTAGGCGTTTCAATAGACTTTCCAAGCGCTTATAGAATAGCCAAGGAAGAAGGGTCATTTTATTGGATTAGAAAAGACATTACCACAGGAACAACCAACTTGCTATTATATGAATTGCCATACAATTCAATCACCAAAAATGAAACTTTAATCAATCAAATTGTAAAGATTAGAGATTCTATAAATAAAGCTTACATTCCTGGACCAACAGAAGAGGCTTACATGATTACAGAAGATGCTTATGCACCTTTCCTTTCAGAAATTACTATAGACCAAAAACCAGCAATAGAAACTAAAGGTATTTGGGATATGGAAAACGCCTTCATGTCTGGACCATTTGTAAATTATATGATTGCAGATCCAGCCAATCAACGCTATGTTGTTGTCGAGGCTTTCGCCTTTGCGCCTTCTGTAGCTAAACGTGATTATATGTTTGAACTAGAGGCCATTGTGAAGTCTATTAAAATTAATTAGGGTGTTTCTTTTCGCTGTGCTCAAGACCAAGCTTTCCGCTTAATCTTTTGCAAGCAAAAGGATATCGCATCAATCTTTAACACAAAAAAACCAACGTATAACGTTGGTTTTTTTTAAATATTTAAAAGCAAATGAAACTATTCGCTTTTATTTTCTTCTTCTTCTTTGCTAGCGTCTTTAAACTCTTTAATACCACTACCAAGACCACGCATAAGTTCGGGTATTTTTTTACCACCAAAAATGAGTAATATAACAACAGCTATCAATACTATTTGTGGCCAACCAATAACAAGAGGAATCATATTTAAAGTCATAATCTTAGAATTTAGTACAAAGTTAATAATTAAAGTTTAATATTATCGTTTTAAAACACAACTTTAATACAAAGTAAATAGCTCTTGAGATTATTTTATTTAAATTTGGGTTTACTATGAGTAATCAAAAAAAAGAAAAGAAAATAGCGAAAAAGCTCTTGCACAAGTATAGACTCGTTATACTTAACGAAGACACTTTTGAAGAGCGTTTGTCTTTTAAATTAACACGATTAAACGTTTTTGTTTTATTAGCTATTTCCTCTATATTTTTAGTCGCAGCAACCACTGTTTTAATTGCGTTTACTCCATTAAAGGAATACATTCCTGGGTATTCTTCAACAGCCTTAAAAAAGAAAGCAACAATCTTAAATCATAAAACAGATTCTTTAGAAAAAGTTATAGCTGTAAATGAACGTTATTTCTCCTCAATAAAGAAAGTCTTACATGGCGAATTAAGTAGCATAGATTTTAATAGAGATTCAATAATTGAAGCCGCAAAATTAGAGGTCAGTGAAATTAACTTATCTCCAACTAAAGAAGATTCTCTGCTAAGAGAGAAAGTTGATAAAGAAGATAAATACAATTTATTTGAATCAGCAACGAAAGCCAATTTTGTCTTGTTTCCTCCAGTAAATGGAACCATTACCGAAACGTATAATGCGAAAGAGAAACATTATGCAGTAGATATTGTTGTTCCTAAAGATACACCAATAAAAGCCACTGCTGATGGCACAGTAATTTTTGCCGATTGGACCACAGGAACTGGACATGTTATACTTATTGAACATAGTCACGGATTAATTTCTGTGTATAAACACAATGCCTCACTAACAAAAGCTCAAGGAGATTTAGTAAAATCAGGCGAAGTTATTGCGATGTCAGGAAATACAGGAGAGTTAACCACTGGTCCACATTTACATTTTGAATTATGGAGTGATGGTTATCCTATCAATCCAACCAACTTTATAGATTTTGAATGAAACTATTTTTCTATAAAAAGGTATTCTTTCCTGGCGTCTTTGGTTTAATTGTCTGTTTTTCTTCTTGTAAAGAAAAGTTAGGGAACACTTTTCATCATCAAATAATATCGCAACAACTTTTAAATACTACCGAAGCGTTTCATATTAACAATATTGAAACATATAAAATTAATTACATCTCAGATGACTTAGCTATTGAAGGCTATATCGCTAAACCGAAACAAACCCAAGCAAACTCTAAGCTTCCTGCAATTGTTTTTTGTAGAGGCGGCAACCAGAGCTATGGTATGATATTACCCAATAGTCTTAATTATTTAAATTTTTTAGCTTCAGAAGGCTATGTGGTTTTAGCCTCCCAATTAAGAGGTAATATAGCAAGCGAAGGTGTTGATGAATTTGGAGGGAAAGACTTAAATGATATTTTAAAACTAATAAGCATTGCAAGAGACTTAGACTTTGTCGACCCAAGAAACATTCATGTTTTAGGTTACTCCAGAGGCGGAATGAACACCTATCAAATATCTAAATTAACAAACAATATAAATAGCCTTGCTGTTGTTGGCGCACCTTCTAATTTATTTGAAGGCGCAAGGTTTAGGCAGGAAATGTATGATAATGTAATGAAGCCATTAATTGGAGATTCTATTCAATTTAAAAATGAGTATATTAAAAGATCTGCTGTATATTGGCACAATAAAATAAACAAACCTGTTCTTATACTACATGGTACAGACGATAAAGCGGTAACTTTAAAAGAGGCACAACAAATAATAGATTCTTTAAAAATATCTAACAAAACCGAGTTTCAGTATGAAATTTTTGAAGGTGGAAATCATAGTTTATCAAATTTTAAACAAAGAAGAAACGACCTAATTTTTAATTGGTTTAATACACATAATAAATAATGCTATCATTAAAATCAGCTTTAGCAAAACCTTTCGCAAAACGTGTTTATAAGTCTGTTCAAAAATGGGCTAATAACCCTTTAAGCACTCAAAACAAAGTGTTTCAGAATTTAATTAGTAAAGCTTCTGCAACTCAATTTGGAAAAGATCATGATTTTAAAAACATTAATAACTATAACGATTTTATAAAACGTGTGCCAGTTAGGGACTATGAGGCATTGAAACCTTATATAGAAAAAGTTGTAGAGGGTCAGGAAAATATCCTATGGAAAGGCAAACCTATTTATTTTGCGAAAACCTCTGGAACCACTTCAGGTGCTAAATACATCCCCATCACAAAAGAAAGTATGCCGACTCATGTTGAAGCTGCTAGAAATGCTATTTTGATGTATATCCATGAAACGGGAAATGCGAAATTTGTAGATGGTAAAATGATTTTTTTACAAGGGAGTCCAATTTTAGAAAAGCAAAACGGGATTCAATTAGGAAGGCTTTCAGGAATCGTTGCACATTATGTTCCGAAATACCTTCAAAAAAACAGAATGCCATCTTTAAAAACTAATTGTATTGAAGATTGGGAAACAAAAGTTAATGCCATTGTTGATGAAACATTGCCAGAGAACATGACTATTATTTCCGGAATTCCATCCTGGGTTCAAATGTATTTTGAAAAGCTACAAGAGAGAACAGGAAAGAAAATAGGAGATATTTTTAAGAATTTTAACCTATTTATTTTCGGAGGTGTAAATTACGAACCTTATAGAGCTAAATTTGAAAACCTTATTGGGCGAAAAGTTGATAGTATAGAACTGTATCCAGCAAGTGAAGGGTTTTTTGCCTTTCAAGACCAGCAAGGTGAAAAAGGAATGCTTCTTCAATTAAATTCAGGTATTTTTTATGAGTTTATTAAAGCTGAAGAGTTTTTTAACGAGAACCCAAAACGTATGACCATTGCTGATGTAGAACTTGGTGTAAACTATGTGATGCTTATTTCAACGAACGCTGGACTTTGGGCTTATAATATTGGTGATACTGTAGAGTTTACTTCAACAAAACCATATCGAGTTATTGTTTCAGGAAGAATAAAACATTTTATTTCTGCTTTTGGAGAACATGTTATTGGTAAGGAAGTTGAGCAAGCGATACAAGAAGCGATTAAAGATGAAAAGGTGGAAGTTTCAGAATTTTCGGTGGCACCTCAAATTAATCCAAATGAAGGCCTGCCATATCACGAATGGTTTATTGAATTTGAAAAGGAACCCGAAAACCTTTCCTCATTAGCGAAAAAAATAGATGTATTATTGCAACAACAAAACAGTTATTATTATGACTTAATTCAAGGCAAGGTTTTACAACCTTTAAAGATTACTAAAATAAAAAAAGGAGGCTTTCAAGACTATATGAAGTCTATTGGAAAACTTGGAGGCCAAAATAAATTACCACGTTTATCAAACGACAGAAAATTGGCAGACAAAATGGAAGCCTTAAATCTAACGAAATAGTATTATATTTGCTCGCTAAAGAAATAATATGAGTAATAAAAAACATCATGCAAGAACGAGAGCTCAAGAGAGTTCAAATGCCATTGAGCGTATGTATATTACAATGCGACACCTTTTTAATAGAGGGTTTTATAAACCCATGGGTGTTTCTGGTGAAACATTAAGAGAAGCATTACTACTATTAAGGCCAGAAATTTATGGCTCAATTGGAGAAGAAAAAGCCGAACTTGAAGGGCTGCTTTATGTTATAGACAGATTACCAGAAGGCATAGAAGAATGTACTTTTATTAACTTAACTAGTGATGAAGGTTATGGAAACTCACATTTTAAGGCAATAATTCCTCCAAAGAGACGACGCAATTGCTACCGCATTGATGATGAGCAAATGAATATTGAGATTACTCGTGGACGTTCAGAAATCTACGATATTTTAACCCACCTTACTTTTTTATTTGTTGAGTCTCATAAAATAAGTAAACGTGTTTTAATTGATGAAAATGGTGCTACAACTAGAGACTGGGTTAAGCTTGAAAAAGCTGTAACAACTAAAAAGAAACTCACTCAACAGGAGCGTGAAATCGCTATTACCCATACAGCTAATATTTTAGGGAGAACCTTTAATGAGCTAAATGAAATGTATGAAGAATTTGCAACACCAACACAACCTGCTCGATTACTGCATATTGTTTATTGGTTAGGCAAATTAGCCATAGAAGAGGTCGTAAATAACAACAAGAGAACAGTGACTTTTAGTCCTGTATTAAGGGAGCGATTAGGGCATCATATTCATGGTGAGATATGGGCGAATAACATAAAAGACATTTTACACAAAAACGGACTCTTAGACAGACCAATTCATATTATTAGTGCTAATATGCATAGTGTAATGAACACACTTTTTGCACCAAATGCGTTAAAAGCTTTAGCCTCTAAAAAAGACATTTTTGAAGTCTATGAAGCTATAAGTCATAAAGATAATAATGATTTACGCAATAAAGTTACAAAAGAAGCGTTGCAGAAAGGAATGATATATGTCGAAGATGCTTCTGGAACAAATATAAATGTTCAAATATTTGACACAGATAAGATTGATTTTTCTAAAATAGATGTCGATATTAATGACAAGAAATTAAAGACAGACAAGCCTATTATTATTGTAATGGATTATGCTTTTGGTGAGCAAGCTTATGAAACTATTGATGAATTGTTAAAACCATACAAGCCTAACGGCAAGAAAAAACATTTAAATGTAGAGTCAATTTCTGTTATGGGAAAAGCAGGTATTTTAGAAGGAGGGAAAGGAGATATCATGATACCTTCGGCACACATATTTGAAGGGACAGCAGATAATTATCCTTTTAAAAATGAATTGAATAAAGAAGATTTAGAGGGTCAAGGTGTAGAGGTTTATGAAGGATCTATGATTACAGTTTTAGGCACATCGCTACAAAATAAAGACATTTTAAAATTCTTTTTTAATTCTACATGGAATGTTATAGGCTTAGAAATGGAAGGAGCTCATTACCAAAAAGCTATTCAAGCAGCATCTAAAGTTAGAGGAAGTATAAATCCAGACGTTAAAGTGCGCTATGCTTATTATGCTAGTGATAATCCATTAGAAACCGGAAGCACGTTAGCATCAGGAGGTCTAGGAACATCAGGTGTAAAACCAACATATTTAATTACAAGAAAAATTTTACAGCAAATATTTAACTAATAAGCCGTTATGAGTGATAAATTACCAAAACCTAACAGTCCTGAAGACTTAGATTTAGGGCAGTTTTTTAATCAATTAGAGAAGATTTTCACCAGCATAGGAAAGTTTTTTTCGAAAATTTTACTTTTTCTAATATTGATATTAAAAAAACTAGGTATATTTTTATTGTATACTATAAATATAATAAGAAAACATTTCGTGAAGATTATAGGTTCTGCTGTTGTCGTGTACGTTTTGATGATGTTTTTAGACAGATCCCTTCCTGCTGTATATCAGTCTAATATAATTATTTCTCAAAATTTTCAAACTGGAGAGTTAATTTATAATAATATATCAAGACTTAATTCTATAGCAAAAGCAAGAGATTCAGTTGCATTAGGTAAAAGATTAAACCTTCCTTCAACAGATGCGGTTAATATTGTTGGACTTGAAATTAATGATAACGCAAATGAAAATGTAATTCTTGAAAAGTATTATGAATATGTTCAAGTTGTTGATTCAACTTTACATATATCGTTTGCAACTTTTAAAGAAAATTATGATTTAGAAAATTATAAAATTCAAACCATTTCAGTTTTTTCTCACTCTCCTAATATATATGACGGTTTGTCAAATAGGTTGCTATCAGCTTTTGAGGAAAATAAATTTTTTGTAGAATTACAAAAGCAAGAGTTAGCTTTAATTCAAGACAATATAACAGTATATGAAAAAATGTTGATTGATTCCGAAGAATTGCAAGACAATTATATTGATTTACTTAAAAAATATTATGGACAATCAGAATCCTTAGACCCCCAAAATACAACGCTTAATTTAAATTTGTCGAACACTAAAGATAAGATAAACACTAAGGAGTTTGAAATTTTTAAAGAACAAAAAGAGATTCGATTAATGATTGCTGAACTTAATAACGAACTTAAAGATAAAAGCCAAGTAATTAGCTTATTAAGTGATTTTAGTCCAGCTGTTAAAATAGATAGTGCAATTGCAATTAATAAAAACAAATACACAATAACAGTATTTATTGTTTTACTTTTCTTCTTTATATTAAAAGAAATAAAACTTTTAGATATAATCAGCATATATGGAAGTAAAGATAAACTATTAGAATAATAAAAATGCTATTAAATAACATTTTAATCACAGGAGGTGCTGGGTTTATTGGTTCAAACTTTATAGAATATTTATTAAATAATGAACGCGACACGCATATAGTAAATTTAGATAAGCTCACATACGCAGGTGAGCTTTCTAATTTAAATGAAATAGAAAACCAAGACAACTACACATTTGTTAAAGGCGATATTTGTGATAGAAATTTAATAAATAAATTATTTAAGACATATGATTTTAAAGCCGTCATTCATTTTGCTGCCGAATCACATGTTGATAATTCTATTGAAAAACCCGATGAGTTTATTAAAACTAATGTTTTTGGAACATTTAATTTATTAGATGAAGCTAAAAATCATTGGATGCATGGCCCTAATAATGTTAAAAGTGAACATTTGGAAAGCAGATTTCATCACATATCAACGGATGAGGTTTACGGTTCATTAGGAGAAACAGGATTGTTTACAGAGCAAACACCTTATGCGCCAAATAGCCCTTATAGTGCATCTAAAGCCTCGTCAGATTTTATAGTAAGGAGCTATTTTCATACTTACGGAATGAACGTTGTTACAACAAACTGTTCTAATAATTACGGACCTAAACAGCATGATGAAAAATTAATTCCCACAATAATAAGAAAAGCTCTTAATGGCGAAAACATACCTATTTATGGTGATGGAAAAAATATTCGTGATTGGCTATATGTTTTAGACCACTGCAAAGGTATTGATCTTGTTTATAAAAAAGGAAAGCCTGGAGAAACGTATAATATAGGTGGCAACAACGAAAGAAATAATCTTTATATTGCGAATACGATTTGCCAAATACTAGACGAAATTCAACCTAAAAACAAATCCTATAAAGAGCAAATTTCTTTTGTTAAAGATCGAGCGGGTCATGATTTTAGGTACGCAATAGATGCTTCTAAAATTGAAAATGAATTAGGCTGGAAAGCAGACGAAAATTTTGAAACAGGGATAAATAAAACTGTAAATTGGTATATTGATAAATACCTTTAAAACGTAAACAACCTTATAAATGAAAGGAATAATATTAGCAGGAGGGTCGGGCACGAGATTACATCCACTCACAAAAGTGGTAAGCAAGCAATTGATGCCTATTTATGATAAGCCAATGATATATTATCCTTTAACTACGCTTATGTCTTCAGGAATTAATGAGATATTAATTATTTCAACATCTAAAGACACACCTAGATTTAAAGAACTTTTAGGAGATGGAAGTGATTATGGATGCTCTTTCCAATATGCGGTGCAAGAAAATCCTAATGGTTTAGCAGAAGCGTTTATTATTGGCGAAAAATTTATCGGACAAGATTCAGTGGCTTTAATTTTAGGGGATAATATATTTTACGGTTCTGGACTAGATCAAACATTACAATCCACTAAAAACCCCCAAGGCGGAGTTATTTTCGCTTACCATGTACAAGATCCACAACGTTATGGCGTTGTTGAATTTGACGAAAACAAAAAAGCAATTTCAATTGAAGAAAAACCAATCCGCCCAAAATCTAATTTTGCAGTTCCCGGGATATATTTTTACGATAATAATGTTGTAGATATTGCTAAAAATATAAAGCCTAGTGATCGTGGTGAACTTGAAATCACAGATGTAAATAAAGTCTACTTAAATCAAGGCAACTTAAGTGTTCAAATTTTAGATAAAGGCACTGCATGGTTGGATACAGGAACATTTAATTCACTAATGCAAGCTTCACAGTTTGTACAAGTCATTGAAGCACGCCAAGGTTTAAAAATAGGATGTATTGAAGAAACAGCTTATAATATGGGATTTATTAATAAAGAGCAGTTAAATAAATTAGCAGAACCATTATTAAAAAGTGGTTATGGTAAATACCTTCAACAATTAGTATAGCATGACGGTTGAAGAAATATATTTAAAAGGGAGTTATATCATCTCTCCTAAAGTTTTTAAAGATTCTAGAGGCTATTTTTTTGAGAGTTTTAACATGAAAAATTTTCAAGATGCAACTGGGCTAAAAACTACATTTGTTCAAGACAATCAATCACAATCAAGTAAGGGTGTTTTAAGAGGGCTTCATTATCAATCAGGAGAATTTGCTCAAGCCAAATTAGTGCAAGTTATTAAAGGAAGTGTTCTAGATGTTATCGTTGATTTAAGAAGAGATTCGTTAACTTTCGGGAAACATTTTTCAATAGTTTTAGATGGTAAAACCAAGCAACAACTGTATGTTCCTAAAGATTTTGCTCATGGTTTTTTAGTTTTAGAAGACGACACCATTTTCTCCTATAAGTGTGATGCTTATTATAACGCACCTTCAGAGAAAGGAATTATTTATAATGATAAAACATTGAATATAAATTGGAACATTCCTATTGAACAATTAATTCTTTCTGATAAAGATTTAAAACTGCCAACATTTGAAAATGAATTCAAATGAAAACAAAAATATTAGTTACAGGGTCTAATGGCCAATTAGGACAAACAATTAAAGCATTGTATGCGAATTATTCTAAGGCATATGAGTTTACTTTTTTGTCTAAATCTGATTTAGACATTTCTAATGAATCAGAAGTTTTCGAAATATTTAAAGCTAATAATTACAATTATTGCATTAACTGTGCAGCATATACAAATGTAGAACAGGCAGAAAAAACGCCAGAATTAGCATTTATAATAAATGCTGAAGCTGTTAAGAATTTAGCTAAAGCTTGTCGAAACCACGATACAATACTTATTCATATTTCAACAGATTATGTTTTTGATGGAGAAAAAAGAACGCCTTATTCTATAGAAGACACCACCAACCCAATTAATGAGTATGGGAAGTCTAAATTGCAAGGAGAATTATATATAAAAGAAAATTATAGCAAGCATTTTATTGTTAGAACATCATGGTTATATAGCAAAACGTTTGGAAAAAACTTTTATAAAACAATTCTTAATAAAATAGGACAAACAGAAGAAATTAGAATTACTGATGCTCAATTAGGTTGCCCAACAAACTGTGATAATTTAGCGAACTATATTTACAAGATTATAACCTCTAAGACCACAAAGTTTGGAACATATCATTATTGTGATAAAACTCAAATGTCTTGGTTTGATTTTGCATATGTTATACTTAAAGAAAATCAAGTATTAGATAGGGTTAAATTAATTAAAGATAATAATTATGTTACTTTTGCCAAAAGACCTAGCTATAGCGTATTAAAACCTACCGAAATAGCTAATCATTAAATTTGTGTTCTCTTAGAATTAAAAATGAAAAAAACATTAATTTACATTATTGGAGCTGGCAGAAGCGGAACAACTTTATTTGATATCGTTTTAGGAAACACCAGTGATTCAATAAGCCTAGGAGAGATTAACAGATTCTTTAAAAGAGATGGTATTCCACCAAAAAGAAAAGAAGATAGTGATGTATATTTGTTTTGGAAAAAAATAAGACAAACTTTTGAACGTTTATCTAATACAAAATCATATGCTGAATATGATTCGCTTTTTCAAAAAAATGAATTCCATTCAAATATTTTAAAAAGCTTTTTAAAGACTAATGATTTAAATTATCAAAAAGATTTAAATGATTTATACAAAGCAATAGCTCTCAATGTTGATGAAAAAATCATAATAGAATCTTCAAAATATCCCGCAAGAGCACTTAATCTTTCAAATTATTTAAACAAAGAAGATATTGCTATAAAGTATATCTATTTAAAGAAAGATCCAGTTAAAGTTGTAAAGTCTTTTAACAAAAAAGATATCGAACAACCTTCAAAAAACTTTTTAATGGCAAATATTTACTACTTAGTGGTTAACACTATTTGTAGCATAGTTATAAAGGTTTTGAAGCGAAGAGGACATCACACTTTTTGCTTTAAAAGTGAAGATTTTTTAAAACATCCAGAAACCGTTTTAAAAGCAGCCGAAAAAGCATTAAATGAAGATTTTTCAGAATCTCAAAATCAAATTTTAAACAATAGACCACTATACACAGGATTTTTATTTGATGGAAATAGAATAAGATTAAAAGAAACACTATTTTTGCAACCTTATAAGAATAATACCAAGAAAAATTTGAAGTATTATTTTACAAGAGTTTTTAATTATATAGTGTATAGATAATGAATATAAGTGTATTTGGTTTAGGTTATGTTGGAGTTGTAAGTTGTGCCTGCTTCTCTCGAGATAAACATAACGTAATAGGTGTAGATGTTGAGAAAACTAAAGTTGAATTAATAAATTCGGGAAAGGCTACGATTATTGAAAAGGGCCTAGAGGAAGAAATCCAAAAATCTGTCGATTTAGGCTTATTGAAAGCAACTCAAGATTTTACTGAGGCGGTTATGAAAACTGATGTCTCATTTATCTGTGTTGGTACACCAAGCTTGCCAAATGGAGCGATTAATCTTGCTTATATTTTTGGAGTTGTTAAACAAATAGCCGAGGTTATAAAAAACAAAAGCACGTTTCATACTGTTGTTATAAGAAGCACTGTTAAAGTAGGAACATTAGAGGCTTGTAAAGAGATTATTGAAGATATATCAGGTAAAAAACATAACGTTGATTTTGGCGTTGTTTCTAATCCAGAGTTTTTAAGGGAAGGATCTGCCATGTATGATTTTGCTAATCCTCCATATACCATAATAGGGACTAAGAGTGAGAAAAGCAAAGAGATTATGAAATCTTTGTATCAAACGATTGACGCTCCTATATATTTTATTAAGCCAGAAGAGGCAGAAATGATAAAATATACTAACAATAACTTTCATGCCATGAAAATTACATTTGCCAATGAAATTGGTAATATTTGTAAAGAAAATGGAGTCGATGGGCACGTGGTTATGGATATCGTTGCTAAAGACACAAAATTAAATTTATCACCTTATTATTTAAAGCCAGGTTTTGCTTTTGGAGGTTCTTGTTTGCCAAAAGATGTTAGAGGTTTAACTCAAATAGCTAAAAGCCTAGATTTAAAAACACCATTGCTTTCTAGTTTATTAAAAAGTAATTTCTATCAAGTAGAAAGAGGCTTAGAATTAATTTATCAAACTCAAAAAAAGAAAGTAGGGTTTTTAGGTTTTGCTTTCAAATCTGGTACAGACGATTTAAGAGAAAGTCCTATTGTTGAGGTTATAGAAACCTTAATTGGTAAAGGTTATGATTTAAATGTTTACGATAGCAATGTACACTTATCTTCTTTATTAGGAAAAAACAAAGAATATATTAATAGTCATATTCCTCATATTTATAAACTACTCAAAGAGGATGTAAATGAAGTTATAGAAAACTCTGAAGTATTAGTTATAGGTAATAACGCTAAAGAATTTTCGAAAATCATCAACACTATTCCATCTAACAAAACTATAATTGATTTGGTTCGAGTCGATGAAAAATTAACCTCTAAAGACAATTATATTGGAATTTGCTGGTAAACACATACTCATTGTGATAGAAAACTTGCCAGCACCTTTTGATAGACGTGTATGGCAAGAAGCAACAACGCTTAAAGATCATGGCGCTAAAGTTTCTATTATATGCCCTAAAATGAAAGGCTATACAAAATCTTATGAGGTTATTGACGATATTGAGATTTATAGACATGCATTAAAAGAAGGTAAAGGTGCTTTAGGTTACCTTTTAGAATATACACAAGCTATTTTTTGGGAATTTATTTTAAGCTGGAAAATATTTTTTAAAAAGAAATTTCATATCATCCACGGTTGTAATCCACCTGATTTAATTTTTCTTACCGCATTATTCTTTAAGCCATTTGGGGTGAAATATATTTTTGATCATCATGATATAAATCCAGAACTGTATATTTCAAAATTCGAAAAAAAGGGTTTTTTCTACAACTTAATGGTATTATTTGAAAAATTAACTTTTAAAACCGCTTATGCATCTATAGCGACAAATGAATCGTATAAAAACATTGCAGTTACTAGAGGCAATATGAGTGAAGATAGGGTTCAAGTTGTAAGAAGTGGACCAAAATTAGAACGCTTAAAGATTATTCCTCCAGTTGAAAACCTTAAAAAAGGCAAGAAATACCTTATAGGTTATATTGGTGTTATTGGTGAGCAAGAAGGACTTGATTTGTTATTAGAGTCTGCTAAATATATTCTGTCAAAAAGAGACGATGTTCAATTTGGAATTGTTGGAGATGGAACACACTTAAACGAGATAAAAAATCTATGTAACGAAATGGGTCTGTCAAACCATTTTGACTTCTATGGAAGAGTAGATGATGAGATGATGTTAAATGTCTTAAACACGGCTGATGTTTGTGTAAATCCAGATAAACCAACAGCCATGAATGATTTGTCGACGATGAATAAAATCATGGAGTATATGGCATTAAAAAAACCAATTGTACAATATACTCTTAAAGAAGGACAATTCTCTGCGCAAGAGGCGTCTTTATATGCTATAAATACAGATCCAATAGATTTTGCCAATAAAATAATTACCCTTCTAGATGATGAATCTTTAAGAGTAAAGATGGGAGAATTTGGGTATCAGAGAGTGAAAAAAGAACTATCTTGGGAGTTTGAAAGCACAAAGCTTGTTAACTTTTACACTAAAGTTTTTGAAAAATAATCACCAACTTAATTCACTTTAAACCAACGGAAATGTTTAATAATTATTTACAAACAGCAATTTTAGCCGCACTAGATGCTGGAGAAAGAATCATGGATATTTATGACTCTGTGATTGAGGTTGAATATAAAGATGATAAATCACCTTTAACAGAAGCCGATAAACAAGCTAACGATATTATTAATTCATATTTATCAAAGTCTGAATTTCCGATAATTAGTGAAGAAAATAAGCAAATCGAATATTCTACTAGAAAAGATTGGAGCACTTGTTGGGTTGTAGACCCTGTAGATGGCACTAAAGAGTTTATTAAGAGAAATGGTGAATTCACCGTAAATATTGCTTTAGTTAGTCAAGGAAAGCCAGAACTAGGAGTGATTTATGTTCCTGCGACAAAAACACTTTACATCGGAGAGGTGAAGACTAATACTGCCTTTAAAGCACAATTAGAGTCTCATAAATCTTCAATTGAAAACATTATAGGTTTACTAGAAAAATTACAGCCTAAACCTTCTAATTCTAACCCTGTTCAAGTTGTAGGAAGTCGATCACATATGAGTCAAGAGACTTTAGATTTTGTTGAAACATTAAAAAGTGAGGGAAAAGAAGTTGAAGTCGTTTCAAAAGGCAGTTCATTAAAATTTTGCTTAGTGGCAGAAGGAAACGCAGATGTTTATCCTAGATTTGCACCAACCATGGAATGGGACACAGCTGCTGGTCAAGCTATTTGCAATGCAGTAGGAATAGAGGTGATTTCTAAAGAAACCAATGAGCCTCTTTTATATAATAAAGAAAACCTTTTGAACCCTTGGTTTTTGGTTGCTAAAAACTAATTATGACAACCATAAAAAAATCATCACATATTCGCAGTATTTTAAAAGGGATTTCTTGGCGAATAGTTGCCACAACAGATACTGTGTTGGTTGTTTTATTTGTGACTTGTATACTTGGTGAATGTAGTATTGAAAACGCATTAAAAATAGGAGCTTCAGAGTTTTTAATAAAACTAGCTATTTTTTATTTTCACGAAAGATTATGGTTAAAAATCTTAAGCAAACAAGCCACCACCAATAAAGAAATTATTTATAAGTCCATTTCATGGCGAGTTGTTGCAACCTCTACTACATTTATCATTTCGGGAATAGTACTTAATGCTTTTGATGAAATTGCGTTATATATTGCACTTACAGAATTATTTACGAAATTTGTGCTATACTATATTCACGAAAAAGCATGGCTTAAATTACCTTTAGGAAAAATCAGAAGATTTTTTCTTGGAAAAAAATAAATGTATGAAAGAAAATATTATCCCTCATAACTATCAAGTTTCTAAACTTGATAGACAAAAATCTAACGCGCATAACTCATTTTTAATTTGGTTTACTGGCCTTTCAGGTTCTGGAAAATCTACTATTGCTAATGTAGTAGAACAAGAACTTCACAAGCAAGGTGTTAAAACGTACTCTTTAGATGGCGATAATATTAGAAAAGGAATTAATAGCGATTTAACTTTTTCGCCAGAAGATAGAACAGAAAACATAAGACGAATTGCAGAAATTGCAAACTTAATGATTGATGCAGGCTTAGTTGTTTTAGCGGCATTTGTTTCACCTTATAAAAAAGACAGGGAGAACATTAAAAATATAGTAAAAGATGTTAACTTTGTCGAGGTATATGTAAACACTAGTATTGAAGAATGTGAACGTCGTGATGTGAAAGGGCTATATAAAAAAGCTAGAGCAGGCGAAATTAAAAACATGACAGGTATTTCTGCTCCTTATGAGGCGCCAGAAAATCCTAATATAGAAATTATCACAGAACAAGAAAGTGTTGATGAAGCTGTAAAAAAAATATTAAAGGAAATAAAGTTTAAACTAAAACATTATTAAGATAAATGAGGAAAGTAATTCTTTGTATATTATTATCAACATTGGTTTTTACCTGTAAATCAGATAAAAAAGGAAACAATAGTATGTCTAATGACAGTATTCAAAATGATGATACTAAGCAGAAAACGAATAAGTTTGCAGATGAATTAATTGACTTAAGAGATGTAAATCAGCAGTTTACTTCTCAACTTAAAGTAGAGAAATTTGGTATTCAAAGAATTAATGATTCAGTAATAGGCTTTGTTTTTCAGCTTGACCCTTCAACCTCAGAAGCAACAGTTGCTAAATATAGTTATGGTGTTAAAGGGTTTTATTCAGAGTCTCCAAAACCTTATCGATCTAGTTCTTCTCCAAACATGGAAACAATCAAAAATGAAAAGTATATTATTTTGCGAAATAAAGTAAA
This sequence comes from Lacinutrix iliipiscaria, assembly GCF_042686125.1. NCBI lineage: Bacteria > Pseudomonadati > Bacteroidota > Flavobacteriia > Flavobacteriales > Flavobacteriaceae > Lacinutrix > Lacinutrix iliipiscaria. The sequence goes on along the minus strand of NZ_JBHUOV010000001.1, from coordinate 548,529 downwards.
CATAACTTATTTTGATAGTTTAGATGTGTATATATACAAAAGAAAAAATTGGAAAGAATCTGGAAGATTGGGAGGAATAAAAATTAAAGACATATTAATCAAAAACGAAAATGAGTAAATATTATTTAAATTATTTAGATGAATTAGAAAGTGAAGCTATTTTTGTTTTACGTGAAGTTTGGGCGCAATTTGAAAATCCTGTCATTTTATTTTCAGGAGGTAAAGATTCTATTTTAGTAACTCATTTGGCAAAAAAAGCATTTTACCCTGCTAAGATTCCATTTCCTTTAATGCATGTAGACACAGGGCATAATTTCCCTGAAACTATTAAATTTAGAGATGATATCATTAAAGAATTGGGAGTAAACCTTATTGTTGGTTCTGTTCAAGAATCAATTGATGATGGTCGTGTTGCTGAAGAAAAAGGTAAAAATGCCACACGTAATGCACTTCAAATTACAACACTTTTAGATGCTATTGAAGCGAATAAAGTTGATTGTGCAATTGGTGGTGGAAGACGCGATGAAGAAAAGGCTAGAGCAAAGGAGCGTTTTTTCTCACATAGAGATGATTTTGGACAATGGGACCCTAAAAATCAACGACCAGAATTGTGGAATATATTTAATGGAAAGCATTTTCAAGGCGAACATTTTAGAGCGTTTCCAATTAGTAATTGGACAGAAATGGACGTTTGGAATTACATAAAGCGTGAAAATATTGCTATACCATCCTTGTACTTTGCACATGAACGCGAAGTAGTACGTAGAGAAGGTACGTGGATTCCAAACTCTGAGTTTTTAACTCTTGAAGAACACGAAGAAGTTGTGGTTAAAAAAATACGTTTTAGAACTTTAGGAGATATCACCATTACTGGTGGCGATGAATCGGATGCAGATACTTTAGAAAAAATTGCAGCCGAAGTTGCTGGAATGCGAAATACAGAAAGAGGAAATAGAAGTGATGATAAACGCTCAGAATCAGCCATGGAAGACAGAAAACGTCAAGGCTATTTCTAAAAAACTACAATCAATAAAAATATAATATTACATGTTAGATAATAATCAATTATTACGTTTTACAACAGCGGGAAGTGTAGATGATGGAAAGAGCACATTGATTGGACGCTTATTATATGATTCGAAATCAATATTCGAGGACCAGCTTGTGGCTATTGAAAACACAAGTAAAAGAAAAGGTCATGACGGTGTCGATTTAGCCTTATTTACCGACGGTTTACGTGATGAGCGTGAACAAGGAATCACCATAGATGTCGCCTATAGGTATTTTACTACGCCTAAACGTAAATTTATAATTGCTGATACTCCAGGCCATATACAGTATACAAGAAATATGGTTACTGGTGCTTCAACAGCTAATGTGGCAACAATATTAATTGATGCCAGACATGGGGTTATTGAGCAAACCAAAAGACATGCCTTCATAGCTTCATTATTGCAAATACCACACATTATTGTTTGTATTAATAAAATGGATCTGGTAGATTATTCTGAAGAAGTTTACAATAAAATAATAGCACAATTTGAAGATATATCTTCAAAAATGCTAGTTACAGATGTACGTTTTATACCAATGAGCGCTTTAAACGGTGATAATGTAGTGAATAAATCTGAAAACATGCCTTGGTATCAAGGAGCTCCTATGTTGCACACCTTAGAAACGATGCATATTAGTAGCGATATTAATAAAGTAGATGCACGTTTTCCAGTACAAACCGTTCTAAGACCACAACGCGAAGGTTTTATAGACTATAGAGGTTATGCAGGACGTGTAGCTAGCGGTATTTTTAGAAAAGGAGATGAGGTTACTGTGATGCCATCTGGATTTACTTCAAAAATAAAAAGTATTGACACTCTAGAACAAACTTTGGAAGAAGCTTATGCGCCTATGTCTGTATCAATAACATTAGAAGATGACATAGATATTAGTCGTGGTGATATGATCGTACGCTCTAATAATAAGCCCGAAGCATCTCAAGACTTAGAAGTGATGCTGTGTTGGTTACATAATGATTCTGCAAAACCAAGAGCAAAATACACTATTAAACATACTTCTAATGATCAAAAAGCAATGATAAAAGAAGTGGTGTACAAATTCAACATCAATACCTTAGATCGTATTAACGACGATAAAGAATTGCACATGAATGACATATGTAAAGTTAAAATACGTACCACAAAACCTTTAATGGTAGATTCTTATAGAGAGAATAGAACTACAGGAAGTATTATTTTGGTAGATGACGCAACAAATGAGACTGTTGCAGCTGGAATGATTGTATAGTTTTCTAAAAAAAAATCGTTATAACTAAAAGTGAAATTACGCAGAAGAAATGATAAAAAGGCTTTTAGCTAAAGACATAAATGTTTTAGAATTATTTTCAAAAGGCGGTTCATTCTTTATTATTAAAGTTTTTGGGTTTCTTGCAGGTTATATTTTTACGTTATTAATTTCAAGGTTTTATGGTGCAGAAGTTAATGGTTTGGTAGCTATTAGCTTTTCAATATTCTTAATTGGTTCATTAATTCCAAGGTTTGGGTTTGATATTAATCTTGTTAAAACGTTTTCATCAACACCCATCGAAGAAGCTAAAGAAGTGTATTATCATACAATTAAGGTGTCCTTTTTTTTAGCATTATTTATAGCCTTTTTGGGAGTTTTATTTAAATCGTTTTTTTGTGAAATCTTTAATATAGATCAACCTATTTATGTTGTTTTTGGATTTGCTTCTATACCCTTATGGACTCTTACTATTATTAATGCAGGTGCTTTAAGAGGACTAAAAAAAATTAAAGAGTTTTCGTTTTTTACTAATGCAGGGCGTTTTGTTTTTGCGTTAATTTTGTTAATTATTTTTTATAGTCTTGCAAATTACAGAGAGCCGTATGTACCAATTTTAGCACACACCACAGGCCTTTTCGGGTTAACTATTTATTCATTTATTAAAGTCCATTCTATAATCAGAACTGTTGAAGTTAAACCAACAAATTTTAAAGTTATAGATTATGTAAAAGACTCACTTCCATTAATGTTGTCTTCATCATTAATCTTATTATTAGGTTGGACAGACACTATCTTTCTGGGTGTTTATACTTCATCTAAAGAAGTAGGTGTGTATCATGTGGCATTAAAACTAGCAGCCTTAATAGGTTTTTCTTTACAATCTATGAATAGTATCTTAGCACCCAAAATTGCCAAAGCTTACAAAGAGGAGGACAAAAAACTATTTGATAAATTGTTGTCAATCACTATTAAGGTCAACTTTTTTTTCTCTTTAGGAATAATCCTTTTTTTGGTCATCTTTAGGAATTATTTATTATCCTTTTTTGGTGAAGAGTTTTTGTTAGGTTCTAATCTATTACTTTTGCTTTGTGTTGGACAACTATCAAATGCAATTTGTGGGCCAGTTGGCGTAGTATTTCAAATGACAGGCAAACAAAAAACATTTCAAAACTTAGTACTAGGCGCTTTTATAATTAATATTATTTTAGATTTAATTTTAATTCAACCTTATGGATATTATGGCGCAGCGATTAGCAGTGTTGTAAGTATGTCATTTTGGAATTTTTTAGGGGTTTATATAATTTGGAAACATTATAGAATACTATTAGCTTATATACCATTTAGATGAAAGTAAATACATTTATTATTGGCGTACAAAAAGCCGGAACTACATCATTATACGAATGGTTAATTCAACACCAAGATATATATGGCGAATCAGCGCTTAAAGATTACCCTTTTTTTATTGATAAAACATTATACTCAAAAGGCACTTCTTTTTTTGAAAATCAATTTAGGCATCTGAGTAATGAAAAGGTCGTTATAAGTGGTTGTGTCGATTATATTGAAAACCCAGATAGTTTAGAAAGGATTAAAAATTATAATCCAGAGGCTAAAATCATATTACTTTTAAGAAAACCCGAGGATAGAATCCGTTCAGCATTTAAATTTTTAAGACAATTATCAAAAGAGGAAAATGATGATATAAATAAAGCTATAGAACAAAATAAAGAATATATTGAAAGAAGCCTTTACGGTAAAAAACTTGAGTATTTATATAGAATTTTCAACAAGAATAATATTAATATTATTTTCTTTGAAGAATTGATAAAAAATCCTGAAGAAGTTGTAGATAAAACCCTAAACTTTTTAGGGTTAGAAACTAAAGAAGTTATTAAAATATTCAATGCTAATAAGACAAAAAATGTTAGATTTAAGTCTCTTAATAAAGTTTTATTTGATAAAAACTCAAATAATTTTATTAGAAGTATATTTAAAAAACTATTCTCCTCTAATACAAGAGTAAAAATAAGAAGAGCAATAAAGGATTTAAATACTCAGAAAAAAAGTGAATTAATAAAACAAGAGCTAAATAGTCAATATAAAGACCTGTTTAAAGAAGATTTAATGAAAATTAAAAAGTACATTCAAATAGATGAAACCTGGTAAAAGATTTTTTTTTTCTAGTATAAAATTTTTACAATTAGACGCACTCCTTCGTTTTCTAAAACAGCGAAATAAAGTTACTATACTATTACTTCATGACCCATCACCAGACAATTTTGATGCATTATTAAAAACACTAACAAAGAAGTATAATTTTATATCATTAAAAGACTATCTAGAACATAGAGCAAATAGATCGCTTTCTACTTTACCTCATTATACTGCAATTTTAACTTTTGATGATGGACATAAAGAAAACTATAAATTACTTCCTATATTTAAGAAATACAGTATCCCAGCAACAATTTTTTTATGTAGTTCTCTTGTTAATTCAAATAAACATTTTTGGAGTAATTATAACATACCTAAGCAAGAGTTACAAAAAATAAAGAAAATGCCATATGATGATATGTTACTATATTTAAAAACTCTAGGATACATAAAAGATAAAGAATATGAAGAAAGACATGCTTTAAACCTTTCAGAAATTCAGGAAATGTTAGCGTCTAAATTAATAGATTTTCAAGCCCATACAATGTATCACCCCATTTTAATTAACTTAAATGAGAGTGATAGTAAAAGAGAAATAGAATGTTCTAAAAAAGAATTAGAAAACCTTTTAGGAAACGATATTTATGCCTTTGCCTATCCTAATGGAGACTACTCTAATAGAGAGATTAATTTTGTTAAAAAATCAGGCTATCAATGTGCTGTAACCGTTGATTATGGCTATAATGACGATAAAACAGACTTGTTTAGATTAAAGAGAATATCATTAAACGATACTGGTTCGGTTCAAGAAAATATAATTAAAGCTACAGGGTTTTGGCGTTTTATAAAAAAACAATCTTACGGTTATAATGAAATTTGAATTTAAATATATATTTTCACTAATATTTATTTCACTATTAAGAAGGCCTTTGAGCTTAATTTTAAGCGATAAAATTCTTGGACTTACAGATGAAGTGTTGTTAATTTCAATTTTATTGTTAGAACTTTTTCAAATATTAAAAACCGGAAAGGTTAAACTTTATATTGTATCTTATACTTTGCTATATATATATATGACGGTTATTTCTTTGTTGTTTGGCTATAATAATAACACCGTACATATTTTAACACAAAACTTAGTGCATATTAAGTTTTTTGTTTTATTTGGGTATATTTATTACAGAAGAAATATGATTATCCCATATTTTTTAAAGTATACAAAGCTCTTCATTTATATATTGTTTATTGGTTTCGTTTTAAGTTTAATATACAAGCAAAAAATGGCATTGTATATTGGGATGATTCCAGATTTTACATCTACAGATTTTAAATATAGTGGTTTTGTAAAAGCGAACATTTTATATTTAACAATCTTCTTTATTTATTTGTATAAAACTCAAATACATTTTTACTATCAGAATCATAAAAAAATAGCGTTAAATACTTTAATAGCACTATCTATACTTCTATTTTTAGGAAGTAGAACTACTTTATTGGCTATTGCAATAGTTTTAATAATAAACTATTCAAAAACACTGATTCAGTTAATTACTAAAAAAACGTTTATAATAGTAGTTTTTTCTGGCTTTATAATTTTAAACTATACCACACCTTTAATTTCAAGAACCTGGGCAAACCTTCAGGATTCATTTGATCTTACTAGTCATTATATTAGAGGCATAATGTTGCATTTAAGCATTTTAATTGCTAAAGATTATTTCCCAATTGGAACCGGTTCTGCAACTTTTGGAACAGTATTTTCTGAAGGGAGCGTAGTTTATGATTTTTATAATCAAGGGTGGAGGTCGTATTTCACTAAAATGGTTGGAATATTTGATAGCAATTTTGCTTCAGTTTTAGGAGAATTTGGTGTAATTGGAATAATTTTATTTGCAATCATTATAATTGTAATGCTTAAAAAACTTAAGATATTAATCAATAAAAAAATGTACTATGTTTTGGCTTTCTTACTTTGGTTTAATTTCTTTTTTAGAGGATTGTTTATGAGTTCAGACCTTACTTTTTTAATATTACTATCTTTCTTCTTTATTATATATAATTATGAAAAAAATATTAATAGTAACAAATATGTATCCTAGTGTACAAAAAAAGTACGCAGGAATTTTTGTTAAAAACCAATATGAAAAACTAAACGAATTAGTTGGAAATGAAAACGTAATTGATATTTTTTTTATGAGAAGAACATTTACCTCTAAAGCAGGGAGTGTTTTAAAGTACATTACAACATTTTTCCGATTTATTCCTAATTATTTTAAAAAGTATGATGTTATTCATTTACACTATTTTTTTCCTTTAATTCTATTTGTTTGGTTATATAAATTATGTTATACAAAAACAAAGCTTTTGGTTACTTTTCATGGGTCAGATATTAATACTCAAGTTAATGAATCCAATAAAAAAATGTTTGGTTTTTTTGCTAAAAAAATTAACTACTCAATTCCTGTTGGTAAAGAAATTCAAAAACAAATCAAAAACAAATTAAATCTGACTAAAGGAGAAGTGCTACCTGTCGGGATAAATGACAAAGTATTTTATAATATGCCAGATGTAAAAAAGAAATATGATTTTATTTTTGTAGGCTCTTTTTTCCATGTTAAAGGCATAGACATTCTATATAAAACATTAGAGGTATTAGATAATTCAATTTCATTTTGTGTGGTAGGTAAAGGCGAGCCATATGAAAATAAAATAAAAGAACTAATAAAAAAAGGGCACAATATAACCTTGAAAATTGATCAATCACATGAGCAATTAAGAGTGTTATATAATGAATCAAAATTTTTGTTTTCACCTTCTAGATCAGAGGGATTTCCAACAGTAACTCTTGAGGCCATGTATTGTGGTACGCCTGTTTTAACCTCAAATATTCCACAATTTAAAGAACAAGTGGTTGAAGGATTTAATGGTTATACGTTTGCAATAGAAAATAAAGAGACAATTCCAACGTTTCTTAAAGAGCGACTATGTCAAAGTGAAGAGTATTCTAAATTAAAAGAAGGCGCATTAAATTCATTTAAAGAATTATCTTTGACTAAAGTTTGTAGTCGTTTATTAAAAATTTACAATAGTTGAAAAAAATTATATACGCTTTTTATCTTGTGTTTTTGAGAAACACTCCAGAAGATTATAGACCTTATAGTTTGTTTTTCCCATTCCTAAGACGCCTTTTTGTATCAAAGTATTTAAAAAAATGTGGCTCAAGATTACGGGTTAAAAACATGGCCGAAATTGCACCTAATTGTATAGTAGGGAGCGATTCTGAATTAGGAACAAGATGCATTATACAGTCTAATGTTGAAATTGGAAGTAATGTTATTATGGGGCCAGATGTTAAAATATATTCTAGAAATCATAAATCAGACCGCATAGATATCCCAATTCAAAAACAAGGAAAGGAGTTTTTACAAACAAAAATTGGCAACGATGTTTGGATTGGTGCTAATGCTTTGATTCTTCCAGGCGTGACTATACATGATCATACTATTATAGCAGCGGGTTCTGTAGTAACAAAGGACATTCCGGAATATGCTTTAGTAGGAGGTGTTCCAGCAAAAATTTTGAAATTCAGAAATTCAGAAATATGAAGGCACAATCAATTATCCTTATAATATTTGCCTGCTTTCTATTGGTGCTTTCATGTATTGATAATAATAAAAAAGATCAAATAGCAATAAATAACTGGGGAGGTAGGGTTTGTAATCCATTTGATAGCTTTCCTTTACGTGAAGACATCAAATTTAAAGATGGTTCTACGACATTAAAGAATGCAGAATATTATATTAATTCTAGTTATGTTGCAAGAGAATTAAATAATAAGACCTTCGCACCCTCTAATGGAAAACACAATAAAGTTTATGGTGCGAATATGCACAACAAGTCTTTACCTTATTTAAAAATGGGCTTATATAGGTATTGGAGTGATTCGAATAAACATGATGTTTTTTATGACAACTTATTGATTTCTAATAGATTATAAGGCTTATTGAATTAAGATTTAAAGAGTGAAAAATTAATTAAAGATCACAAATAATTTATAGTTTATATATATGACTGCTGGTTTTATTACAAACAGAATTAATATTAATAAAGCTTTCTTGCTTCTCATGTTTTGTTTAGGACTAGCCCTTCCTTTTAAAGACCAGTATGGCACAATAGTTACAGTCATTTTACTCGTGTGCGCTGTTGTAATCTTTATAAAACAAAAAAAACTAACCAATCAAAGTAGTTATTTATACTTGGTTTTAATTCCAGCTTTACTAATTATCCCAAGACTCATTGGGATAATAACAGGAGATTTTGACATTGCTATAAAGGAACTGATTAGAGCTTTACCATTAATTTTAATTCCATTATTGTTTATCTTAAGTGCTTCATTAAACAATCTTGAAAAATACTTTTATTACGGCTTGGCTTTAGGCTTGGTCTTATTTATGATAATATGTGAATGTCATATAATTTATGCCATGATCAAAGGGAATGAGCCATTAGAGTATTTTTTCAGATGGAGACACCTTAATATTAACTTTGCTAAACCATTAGATCAGCATCCACCTTATATAGGAATTCTTATTATGTGGGTGTTTATAAAAACATTATTTAACACATATTTAAATAAAAGAATAAGTTATACTCTTTTGGTCTTATTATCATTTTTGTTATTTCAATTGTTGGCAAGAAACGCTATCATTATTTTATTGATAGTAGTGTTTGTTTATGCTTTAAAAAGGAAAAAAATCAAGCAATTATTACTTGTTGGATCATTAGGTTTAGCCTTACTTATGATTGCATTATTTCACCCACACCAATATTTAAGGGAGAAAATAGTTTACAAACTAAACCCTTTTGATAAAAAGCATAAAGATTATAGAATTACTAGATTAGATGCGTCGATAGAAGTGTTTAAAAAAGCACCAGTTTTTGGGGTTGGGCCAAATAATGATAATGATTTAAGAAAAATAGAGTATAAGAAAATGCATGATTACACTGCTTTTGAAAGAAATTATAATTCTCATAATCAATTTTTTGAATACTTAGTATCGCATGGTATAATAGGGCTATTATGTTTTATTACTCTTTTATTTATACTCATAAAAATGACTACTAAAAATAAAGATTATATAAACCTTTTACTTATAATGTGTTTTATTGTTTCTTGTCTTACCGAAAGCGTTTTAGAACGCACTCTGGGTGTAAAGTATTTTAGCATATTAATTGCTTTTATATTGCTTAACCATATTAAAAAACACAAACAAATATCTTTAAAGTAGAAGGAATAACATGGATATAGTTGAATTTTGTTCTAAAATTAATACGTGGATTAAGAATAATATTGCTATAATTTTAATATTACTTTTTTACATCTCTGAAGCAGCTAACAAATATTTTGAATTTACAACAGGTTACTATTCAATAATACCTAGAACTATTAAGCTGTCAGTAATGTTATACATTTCTTTTTCTTTATTTAGGCGAAAAGATTTTAAGTTTTTTAAAATAACTGGCACACTTATTATTTGCTATTTGCTAGGTCAATATTTTTTAAACATTAGCTTCTCTAATAATTCAATTTTAGTATTAGGAAGATACCTTTACCCTCTATTGTTATTTAGATTTTTCACCAAATACCAATTAAATAAAAAGCAAAGTAAATCATTGTTTCAGGTTTTTGAAAGTTTAATTGCATTCAATAGCTTATTAATTATTTTAGGATTTATGTTTGGTGTAGCCCTTTTCGAAACATATTCTGGAAATAGATTTGGATATAACGGATTGCTACTCACATCTTCAACGGCCTCATATGTATATATTATAACCTTGTTTTATTTTATTTTAAAGTATAAACTAAACCCCAAGTTTGATTACAAGTTTTTTTTGATTCTATCTTCTTGCCTCCTCATTGGTACTAAATCATTGTATTTGGTGTTCTTAGCAATAATTGTTTATATGATAAGCTCTAAATTTCCATCTCGAAAAAGTAAAATAATTTCAGTCCTAATATTTGCCCTCCTTAGTGTTAGTACATTATATATTCTTTTTTATCAGGTAGAATTTTTCAGTTCACTTAGAGAAGAAAGAGGGCTGTTATCTGTGTTTTTATCGTTTAGAGATATTTTATTAGTTAGAGATGTTATACCTTATATTAATGAAAATTGGACAGCCTTAAATTATCTATTTGGAGGTGTACATGACATTTCAACTCAATCAGAAATGGGGTTTATAGACACCTTTTATTTTTGGGGAATTATAGGGGGATTATTTTACTTAACAGCTTACTATAAATTATTTTTTACATTCAAATTTAATTCTATTTTATTATTTTTTATTCTTCTTTTAATTTTCGTGATTTTTATTGCCGGAAACTTTTTCTTTTATTCTACAATACCTATTTATTTAATTGTTTTTAGAGAAAGAGTTCTCGACTATTTTTACAATAAAACTTAAAAAATAGAGTAATATTCGATTACAAGCGTAATTAAACGTTATATGTAATTATTACACCTTATTAAACTATAATTATTTCCTATTTTTGTTTTAAAATCAATAATAAATGAAAATATCTGTAATAGGAACAGGCTATGTAGGTCTGGTAACAGGAACATGTTTAGCCGAAACAGGCAATGAAGTTCTTTGTATTGACATCAACGAGGACAAAGTTAAACAAATGCAAAATGGAGTAGTACCAATATATGAGCCGCATTTAGATGTATTATTTGAGCGAAACATTAAAGCAAACAGATTGCGTTTCTCTACATCTTTAAAAGAAGGGTTAGATCATGGAGACATTATATTTCTTGCACTACCAACTCCCGAAGATGAAGATGGTTCAGCAGATTTATCTTATGTTCTAGGAGCCGCTAAAGATATTGGTCAAATTATGGATAGTTATAAAGTTATTGTTGACAAAAGTACTGTGCCTGTTGGAACCGCAGATCGTGTTAGAGAAGCAATTGCCAAAGAAACTACGGTAGATTTTGACGTTGTTTCTAATCCAGAGTTTTTAAGAGAAGGCTTTGCTGTCGATGATTTTTTAAAACCTGAACGAATAGTGGTAGGATCTAGCTCAGATCGTGCAACCCAACTTATGGAAAAACTATACAAACCATTTGTTAGATCCGGAAATCCAATAATTATCATGGATGAAAAATCTGCAGAACTTACTAAATATGCTGCAAATTCTTTTTTGGCGACTAAAATCACTTTTATGAATGAGATTGCTAATTTCTGTGAAAAAGTAGGTGCAGATGTCGATAAAGTACGAGCAGGAATGGGAACCGATTCACGTATTGGTAAACGCTTCTTATTTCCAGGAATTGGATATGGAGGTTCTTGCTTCCCTAAAGATGTTAAGGCTTTACATAAATCAGGAAAAGAACATAACTATGATTTTGATATTTTAAACGCTGTTATAAAAGTTAATGACGTTCAGAAAAAAATATTAATCCCTAGAATTCTTTCGTATTTCAATAATGATTTAAAAGGCAAAACATTTGCTATTTGGGGATTAGCTTTTAAACCAGAAACAGACGATATTCGCGAAGCGCCTTCTTTATATATGATTGAAGAATTATTAGAACATGGCGTGAATTTAAATGTTTTTGACCCTGAGGCAATGCCTAATGTGAAAAGAAAATTTGGAGATCAGTTAAACTTCACTTCAGATATGTATCAAGCCATTAAAGATGTAGATGCTCTTATAATTTGTACAGAATGGAGTATATTTAGAACACCAGATTTTAATAAGTTAAAAAGCAATATGAAAAACTTAGTAATTTTTGATGGGAGGAATTTGTATGATGTAAATGATATTAAAGCTGAAGGGTTTCACTATAGCTCAATAGGTAGAAAATCTATTAATTAATGAAGAAGGTATTAATCACAGGCGCAGCAGGATTTTTAGGATCACATTTATCTGACAGGTTTTTAAAAGAAGGCTTTCAGGTAATTGGAATGGACAACTACATTACTGGCGACAAGAAAAATATAAGCCATTTAGCTAATAACCCAAACTTTGAGTTTATTGAACATGATGTCACTGAGTTTATAAAAATTGAAGGCAACTTAGATTATATATTGCATTTTGCCTCTCCAGCTAGCCCTATTGATTATTTAAAAATACCAATACAAACGTTAAAAGTAGGTTCGCTAGGCACACATAATTTACTCGGTTTAGCTAAAGCTAAAAAAGCAAGATTATTAATCGCCTCTACTTCGGAAGTTTATGGAGACCCATTAGTTCATCCGCAAACAGAAGGGTATTATGGCAATGTAAATACTATAGGACCAAGAGGTGTATATGATGAAGCGAAACGATTCCAAGAATCTATAACGATGGCTTATCATAGATTTCATGGTGTTGAAACACGCATTGTACGCATATTTAACACCTATGGACCAAGAATGAGACTTAATGATGGTCGAGTTATTCCAGCTTTTATGGGACAGGCGCTAAGAGGTGAGGATTTAACTGTTTTTGGAGATGGAATGCAAACACGCTCTTTTTGTTATGTTGATGACCAAGTTGAAGGTATTTTTAGATTGCTTTTTAGTGACTATTCTTCTCCAGTAAATATTGGAAACCCAAATGAAATTACAATTAAAGATTTTGCAGAAGAAATAATTAAATTAACCCAAACAGATCAAAAGATTATCTATAAAGAACTACCTATAGATGACCCTTTACAAAGACAACCAGATATTTCATTGGCTAAAAAACTGTTAGGCTGGGAACCTAAAGTCGAACGAGAAGAAGGTATGCAAAAAACATTTAGCTATTTTAAATCGCTATCTGAAGAGGATTTATATAAAAGCGAGCATAAAGATTTTTCAAAACACATAAAAAAATAAATTGAGCACATTTAAGCAAGGAAGATATTCTGTCTATTTAAGGCCCATATCATACTTAATTGATTTAAGTATAGTAAACGCTTTAGCATTATTTTTTTTCTTTAAAAATGTAGAACCACTATCCTTTGTTCTTATAGTCTCAACAGGTTGGATTATTCTTTCAACTCTCTCTAAATTCTATGGTGTCTATAGGTATACCAGAGAAGTATCCATTGTTGCATTAATTTTTAGGCAATTAGCCCTTTTCACTTTAATGATTTTTGCTTTTTCTGGATTTTATAATGACTTAAATATTTCTCCGAAAATCATTTTTAAGTATGTAGGTTGCGTCTTTTTATTAGTAGCTCTGTTTAAATTTACATTGTATTATTTGTTGCAAAAATATAGAGTTTCATTTGGGGGAAACTACAGAATAACAGCTATAATAGGTAAGAACAAACAAACCTCTGCACTAGAGAAATTTTTTAAAAACAATCCAGAATATGGTTACACACACAAGAAAACGTTTAATCTTAAAGATAAAAGTATAGAAGATTTACAGTCTTGTTTTAAATATATTAAAGAACAACATATAGATGAAATTTATTGCTCAGTTTCAGAATTAACAAATAAACAACTGAATCAAATAATCGACTTTGCTGATAACAACCTTAAAATTGTTAAGTTTTTACCAGACAATAAAGATATTTATTCAAAAAAATTAAAATATGAATATTACAATTACACACCAATATTAACCTTACGCGATATTCCATTAGAAGATTCTGTGAATCAATTCATCAAACGTCTTTTCGATATTATCTTTTCTTTTACAGTAATCGTTTTTTTATTGTCATGGCTAACACCATTATTGGCAATTTTAATTAGGATAGAATCTAGAGGGCCAATTTTCTTTAAACAGTCAAGAAACGGTTTTAATTATAAAGAATTTGACTGTTACAAGTTTAGATCTATGACTCCAAATAAAAACGCACATTTACATCAAGCAACTAGAGGAGATCAGCGTGTGACTAGAATAGGTAAATTTATACGTAAGACTAGTATAGATGAGTTACCTCAATTTTTTAATGTGTTGTTTGGAGATATGTCTGTAGTTGGACCACGACCACATATGGTGAGTCATACAAATATGTATGCTAAAAGAATAGATAAATTTATGGTACGTCACTTTGTTAAACCTGGAATTACTGGTTTAGCCCAAGTAAGTGGTTTTAGAGGAGAAATAGAAACAGATAAAGATATTATTAATCGTGTGAAATACGACATTTTTTATATTGAAAACTGGTCTATTTTATTAGACATCAAAATTATAGTCCAAACGGCTTTAAACGCTATTAAAGGTGAAGAAAAGGCGTACTAAAGATTTATAATTAAAGCATCTAACTGTTTATTAAAATCAAAGTTTTTTATAGCTATAGCTTTGATTTCTTCTTTTAGTTTTAAACTAATCATATCTTTATTTATTGAAGAGATTACGAGGTTTAAAAAATCATAATCACCTGCTTTAGCAACCCAACCTAAATTATATTTTGAAACAATATTCTCACCTTCTCCACCTCCAAAGTATAAAATAGGCAACCCTAGTTTAGCATACTCAAATATTTTTGAAGGTACAGAACCGTAGATTCTATTTAACAATGGTATTATTGCAACATCATACTGCATAAGTACTTTATGTAACTCTTCTCTAGAGATTCTACCATGGAAAAATATGGGCAGATTAGGATAGCTTTTTATTAAAGCTTTAATTTTTTTTTGCTCAGCTCCAGAACCGTAAATATGAAGTTCTATTGCGCCATAATCTAAAGATTCGCAAAGCTTATATACACCTTGAGCAATTCCTAGTAAACCTGCATAAACCAATTTCACCTTACCATTGGTTTTGTTATTGGCTTTAATTTCTGGAGCACAAAAATCAGGGAAATTCCTATATAAAACAGTTTCTTTATTTGGGAAAATAGATTTTATATGTGTCAGTATTTCTTCACTTTGTCCAAAAATTAAACCTGCTTTTTTGTAATTAAAACGTTCTATTTTTTCTAGTAATCTATAGCTGAAATTTTTCTTAAATGCACCGAGTTCTAATCCTGCAATTGGCCATAAATCACTCACATTTAAAATAAGTTTTCTGTTTTTTGAACGCAAGAAAAACATAGACGTAAAAGCCACTAACAAAGGAGGTGATTGAACGATAACCGTTTTTGGAATTTTATTAAACATAAAAAACCATAGTAAACTAAAACTATAAGAAACCATGGCTATTAATCGTAAAAACTTATTTTTAGAAATGGTAGCATAAATCCATAAGCGGTGTATGGTTATATTATTTTCAATAGATGTGTGTTTAAATTTCCCTTTGTAATCCTCAAATATTTTACCTGTAGGATAATTAGGTAAAGGGGTTATAACTGAAACTTTGTAATCGCGTTTTTGTAAGCCTTCTGCTAAATGAAAAATACGATTAGAAGCCGCTCCAATTTCTGGAGGGAAATAGCTGGTTATGATGAGAATGTCTTTCATTAAAGCGAATAAATTTCTACTAAACAATCAACTATGCGTGATGCTGCTTTGCCGTCCCAGAGCTCTGGAGTTTGGCCTTGTTTCCATTTACTAGATAACAGATTGTTAAATGCGGTTTCAATTTTTGCCGCATCATTTCCAACTAAAACATTGGTGCCAATATCACAAGTTTCAGGACGTTCTGTAGAATCACGAAGCGTAATACATGGCACATTCATAACCGTTGTTTCTTCTGTAATTCCACCAGAATCCGTTAGCATGGCAAAGGCATTTTTAACCAAATAATTAAAATGTAAATAACCCAATGGCTCTACATAATGAAGGTTATTAAAATTTAAGTCTAAACCTTCAAGTAGTTTTTTTGTGCGTGGATGTACTGGAAAAATTATAGGATAGTCTTTCCCTAATGTCACGATATGATTAATAAGATTTTTTAACTGATTTTCTTCATCGACATTACTTGGCCTGTGTAAAGTCATTACCATATACTTTTTGTTTTCTAATCCTAAATCATCCCAAAGTTGAGGTTTTTTAAGTCTAGGCAAGTTTTTTAATAAGGTATCAATCATGACATTTCCAACAAAAAACACCTTGTCTTTGGATACGCCAAGTTGTGCTAAATTAGCATTGGCATAACTAGACGTTGTGAAAAAATAATCGGTTAAACTATCGGTAACAATTCTATTTATTTCTTCTGGCATATTCATGTCACCAGAACGTATTCCTGCTTCTACATGAGCAACATCAATACCTGCTTTTTTAGCGACAATTGTACATGCCATCGTTGAGGTGACATCACCAACAACCATCACCAAATCACAAGGGTTTTGTTGCAATTCTTTTTCAAAGCCAATCATTATAGCTGCAGTTTGCTGAGCTTGAGTTCCGCTTTTTACTTCTAAATTAATGTCTGGAAAAGGAATATTAAGTTCTTTAAAAAAAGTGTCACTCAGGTTTTTATCATAATGTTGTCCAGTATGAACTAATCTATAATTCATATTAAAACCAAGCTGTTTCTTAGCTTGAATAGCTTCAATTATTGGAGCTATTTTCATAAAATTTGGTCGTGCACCAGCAATAATGGTAATATTCATGTATTTGATTTCATTAATGATGAAAACTGTTTCAATTTACCACTTTTTGAACGTTCTATTTGGTCGTGTCTTTCAAAAAGAATGGTTAATCCTTTTTCAAGGTAGTTTTCCATTTCGGTTTTAATAATTTCTATTTTAGTTTCTGAGAGATCTTCAGCACTTGCATATATAATTTTAAAGGTATCAATTTTTGATTGTCTAATGGTAAACTCTTTCACGTTTCCATCATCCTCAATGATACTTTTTGTAATATAATAAAAGGTTAATCCTGCAGCTTTTTTACCGCTTGGTAAAATTGCAATATCATTGGTTCTTCCAATAAGTTTTTCAAGAATAGGTTTTTTGAGTGTGCTTTTTTTAGATAATATACCAATGTCTCCAATATCATATCTAATAAAAGGATGCGCTTTATTATAAAAGGAGGTAATTACAATACGTCCTTCTTCTCCATAAGGCAAGACGTTATTTTGTTCATCAAGAATTTCAACAAAGAGTGTTTCAGAATTGACTTGCCATTCGTCCTTTGTGTTTTGAAAGGCAATTAAATCTAATTCAGAAGCGCCATATTCGTTAATAACAGGAACACCAAACTGTTTTTCCATGAGGCGTTTATCATTATCGAAAAGCATTTCAGAAGTGACTACACAAGCTTTTAATGTTGAGCAAACACTTTTTAGTTGGATGTTTTTTTTCTGAAGAAATTTAGCAAATTGCACGATAGAACTGGTGTAACCATTTATATAATTGAAATTTGTTGCTTCAAATTTTTTCAAACAGGTTTCAAAAGCAGCATCACTTAAATCAAATACAGAAAACCGAAAACGTTTACTTAAAGCATCTTTAAAACGTTCTTTGTAATAACCTTTTTTATCCAAAGGAATCCCATAAAATCGCGCTTGTTTAGAGGTGTTAAAATCTAAATCAAACCAAGCAAATCTGTTTTTAATAACTGCCCAAGTCAATGCATGACAATATTTGTCTTTTGCAAAGACAAAAGGATCTCCAGAAGAACCAGAGGTTTTATTTATATACACATTTTTACTTGTGAAGCCTTCAGATAATCGTTTGTTTAAAGGCTGTTGTAAATCACGCTTAGTCATTACAGGAATCTTGTTCCAGTTTGTAATGGTTGGGTTTTTTATTAGTGATTTATAATAGGAATTGTTTTGTAAATGATAATTTACAATCTCTTGTTGTTTAAGAAGAATATAGGCTTCAAAATCTCTATCATTTTTATCTTGAATCATTTCCAAAGCACGTGATGCTTTCTTTATTGGAAAGCCATTAAGACGTAAGGAAATGTCAAATAAATTCAAATGATAAAAGAATAATATGTTTTTGTAAAATAATTGCTTTTTAAGCGTAAAAGCAATTATTTTTGTGCAAACAATACACAACATGACTATTTTAATTCTTGGCTCTGGTGGAAGAGAGCATACATTTGCTTGGAAAATTACTCAAAGTCCTTTATGCCAATCCCTTTACGTTGCTCCTGGAAATTCAGGAACTGCGAAAATTGCTCAAAACATTAATATTAGTGTCACAGATTTCACCGCCATTAAAACTTTGGTGTTAGAAAAGGCTATAGATATGGTTGTGGTTGGCCCAGAAGACCCATTGGTACAAGGTGTACATGATTTCTTTTTAAATGATGATGACTTAAAACATGTTTCAGTAATTGGCCCAGAAAAGGCTGCTGCCGAACTTGAAGGCAGTAAAGAGTTTGCTAAAGAGTTCATGTATCGTCATAATATTCCAACAGCAGCTTATCAAAGTTTTAATGCAACAACGGTTGAAGCTGGCTATGCTTTTCTAGGGACCTTAAACCCACCATATGTTTTAAAAGCAGATGGATTAGCAGCTGGCAAAGGTGTTTTAATTCTAAATGACTTAGATGAAGCAAAAGCAGAATTAAAGAGTATGTTAGTCGATGCAAAATTTGGCGATGCTAGTACGAAGGTAGTCATTGAAGAGTTTTTAGATGGTATAGAGTTAAGCTGTTTTGTGTTAACCGACGGGAAACATTATAAAATTTTGCCAACAGCAAAAGATTACAAGCGTATTGGAGAAGGTGATACGGGTTTAAATACTGGTGGCATGGGTGCTGTTTCTCCAGTGCCTTTTGCAAGTAAAGCGTTTCTAAATAAAGTTGAAGAGCAAATCGTTAAACCTACTATTGAAGGTCTTCAAAAAGATAATTTGCCTTACAAAGGATTTGTGTTTATTGGCTTAATTAAGGTAGGAGACGACCCAAAAGTGATTGAGTATAATGTAAGAATGGGAGATCCAGAAACAGAAGTGGTTTTACCTAGACTTAAAAATGACTTAGTTGAAATTTTTCAATCCATTGCCAATCAAACTTTAAATACAATTGACATAGAGATTGATGAAAGAGCAGCAACAACAGTAATGTTAGTTTCAGGAGGTTACCCAGAAGCTTATGAAAAAGGAAAAGAAATTTCAGGTGTAGAAAGTATTATAGACTCTATACCTTTTCATGCTGGTGCAAAACTGGAAAATGATAAAATTATGACATCTGGAGGACGTGTTATGGCGATAACTAGTTATGGGAATACCTATCAAGAAGCCATAAAAAAATCTTACCAAAGTATAGAAAAACTACATTTTGATAAGATGTATTATCGTAAAGATATTGGTTTCGACTTATAAATAAGAATGAGCCGTAACCGATTTGTTTTCTTCGTTGTTTTTATCAAACGTTCTTAATTGAAGCAACCAATATATCATAGCCACAAAACCAATTAGAATAAAAATCCAAGAAATAGCATTGGCAGCAAACCAATTTTCTAACTCTAAAGCTCTTAAAGCATCTAATGGAGCGAAAAGAACGTTTACAAATAAATCTTGAATAGCGTAAAAGAAATCTTTCATAATAGTATATTTACATTGCAAAAATACAAAAAGCCTTCATGATTACAAGTATTTTTAGTAAATCTAAACCAATTAATTTTTTAATAGTTTTTGTATTTACATGTTTAGCGTTTTTAACGGTTAAATTTAAGTATATACAGGAACCTGTTACTAATACCTTTATTTTAGAACAAGTCATAACTTTTCTAGGAGCTTACTTTTCTATATTATTATTAAATTTTATAACAACCAAGAATGAATTGACATTAAAGAATAATTTTGAAATTCTCCTTTTCAGTCTATTCTTGGTACTAATTCCTGAGTCTTTATTTAGTTCCCGTATTATTTGGGCAAACTTTTTTATTCTCTTAGCATTAAGACGTTTAATTAGCCTTCGTTCAAAAAAAAATGTGAAAACGAAATTATTCGATGCTGCTCTTTTAATAAGTGTGGCTTCCCTATTTTATTTTTGGGCGATATTGTTTTTTGGTCTTATCCCAATAGTCTTGTTGTTTTATTCTAGCAACAACATTAAACATTGGCTTATTCCTTTTTTGGGGATAGTCACAATTTTGGTTTTAAGTATAAGTACATCTATTATTGTTTATAATGATTATTGGAGTTTATTAAATACAAATTATAGCATAAGTTTTGACTTCAATAGTTATAATTCTTTACAGTTTTTAGTTGGGTTAACGTTGTTATTTTCATTTGGAGCTTGGTCAACATTTTATTATTTAAGAAGCTTTAAAAAGAAAATGAGAAATGTAAGACCCTCGTTTAAAACCGTTTTCGCAGCTTTAATTATTGCATTTACAATCGTAGTAGTTGCTCCAAGTAAAAACGGCAGTGAGTTTTTGTTTTTATTTGCTCCACTATCAATTATAATTACTAATTACATAGAAATTATAAAAGAAAAATGGTTTAAAGAAGTGTTTTTTGGTGTTTTACTATTTACACCATTTATTTTATTAATGCTGTACTTTTTCTCCAAAAGCTAAATCTCCTGCATCACCCAAACCAGGAACAATATATCCTTTTTCACTCAGTTTGTTATCAATTGCTGCAATCCATAAATGAGTGTCTTCTCTAAAATTATTTTTTACATAATTAACACCTTCCTGAGCGCCAATAACACTTACTAAATGTATATTTTTAGGTGTTCCAAACGGCTTTAAAGCTTCAAAGGTAGCAACCATTGATTGTCCAGTTGCTAGCATAGGATCTGCAAGAATAAGGGTTTTGTTTTCCAAACTTGGACACGCTAAATATTCAACAATAATTTCAAAACTATCAGGATTTTCTTTATGATGTCTATAAGCTGAAATAAAGGCGTTTTCAGCATCATCAAAATAGTTTAATAAACCATTATGTAGTGGTACACCAGCTCTTAAAATAGAACAAAGCACAATGTCATTATTTAACAAATCCATTTTACATTGTCCTAAAGGCGTTTCAACAGTTGCAGCATGATACCGAAGCGTTTTGCTTAATTCATATCCTAATATTTCACCAATACGCTCAATGTTTCTCCTAAAACGCATGCGATCTCTTTGAATCGTAGTATCACGCATTTCAGAAATAAAAGTATTTAAAATAGAATTGTTTTCAGATAGATTATGAATATGCATCGTTGTAATTATAATTTTTGAATGGTAAAGTTAATTATTTAGAAGTATATTTGCACCTTTAAAACAAAACATCATGTTCTCAGAAAAAGCAAATAAAATATTTCAAGAGGTTATAGAAAAATATCATGTTATAAATACTGTTGATCAACCGTTTACAAATATGTATGATAAAGAGTCTAATTTATTAGAGCATTTATTATATAGAAAATGTTGGATTGATACAGTGCAATGGCATTATGAAGATATTATTCGTGACCCACAAATTGACCCAGTTGCTGCTTTAAAATTGAAACGTCAAATAGATGCTTCTAATCAAGACAGAACAGATATGGTGGAATATATTGACAGTTATTTTTTAGAAAAATATAAAGATGTTGTTTCTAAAAGTGATGCGACTATAAATACAGAGAGTCCAGCTTGGGGAATTGATAGATTATCAATTTTGGCGTTAAAAGTTTATCATATGAATGAAGAAGCAACTCGAACAGACGCTTCTGATGCCCATAGAGCGGCATGCCAAACAAAACTAAATGTTTTACTTGAGCAACGTGTGGATTTATCTACTGCTATTGATACCTTACTTGACGACATTTCTAAAGGCGACAAATACATGAAAGTGTACAAGCAAATGAAAATGTATAATGATGATGAGCTAAACCCTGTTTTACGATCACAGAAATAGGTAGTTGTTATCCTGAACTTGTTTCGGGACCTCATTTTAATTGAGATGCCAAAAACACCAAAACATATATTAGTCATTCGTCTTTCAGCCATGGGAGACGTGGCCATGACAGTTCCTGTTTTAAGCGCATTTTCTCAGCAATTTCCTGATGTGAAAATCACTGTTTTAACACGTGAATTTTTCACTCCTTTTTTTAGAAACCTACCTAATGTTGAGGTTTTTTTTATTGATGTTAAAGTAAAACATAAAGGTGTTTTAGGCTTATATAAATTGTCTAAAGAATTAAAGGCGCTAAACATTGATGCTATTGCTGATTTGCACAATGTACTTCGTACAAAAATTTTAAAATTATTTTTAATTGGAAAACCTTTTATTCAAATTGATAAAGGAAGAGCAAAAAAGAAAGCTTTAGTAAGCGGACAAGAGTTTAAGCAATTAAAAACAACTCACCAGCGTTATGCTGATGTTTTTAAAGCATTAGGATTTAATGTTGATTTAGAAAATCCTTCATTTCCTGAAACGGTTCAACTTAATAAAAACATCCTTTCTAAAACCGGAACTCGTTCAAGAAAATGGATTGGCATTGCACCATTTGCTGCACATGCTAGTAAAATGTATCCTATGGATATGATGAAAGAGGTAATTGGTGAACTTTCTAAAAAGTATCAAGTTTTACTTTTTGGAGGTGGAAGCCAAGAAATTAAAACATTAAAAAGTATCGCTTCAAAATCAGAAAATATTGTTAATCTAGCAGGAGAACTCAATTTAAATGAAGAGTTAGATGTTATCTCTAATTTAGATGTCATGTTGTCTATGGATTCTGGAAATGCACATCTTGCGGCAATGCTTGGAAAAAAAGTAATTACAATTTGGGGAGTGACCCATCCTTACGCTGGTTTTGCACCATTTAATCAACCAGAAGATTTTGCTTTAGTAGCAGATAGAGAGCAGTTTCCTTTAATACCAACTTCTGTTTATGGAAACAAATACCCTGAAACTTACCGTGAAGCATCAAGGTCTATTTCTTCACAAGAAATTATAAATAAAATAGAATCAATTTTAAGGTAAATAAAAAAACCCTATTCCGAAGAATAGGGCTGATTTTAAACTTACCATAAAATAAATAATCCCTAACTATTATTATTTATAGTTTAAAACTGGAACTAATATATTTCGTTTATTAGTTAAAAAAAATTAACGGTTATAAAAGGATAAAAAAATCGTTAAAGTGTATAATTTTTAAGCTTAAAGATTTTTTTTATCGATGAAACGCTGTTTTAAGTTTATTTTAAACATCATCATAATCCACTATAATTTTAGAACTTGTTGGGTGAGCTTGACATGTTAAAATTAAGCCTTCGGCCAATTCACTTTCAGTTAAAATATTATTTTGCCTCATGGTCGCTTCGCCTTCAACAACCCTAGCAATACAACTACTACAAATACCACCTTGACATGAATAAGGAGCATCTAAATCTTCATCTAAGGCAGCTTCTAAAATGGATTGTTTTTTAGGCATTATAAATGTTGAGGTTTCATCATCTACAGTAATAGTAATTTCTGTTTGTCCGCTTTCAACGGCATCATCATTAATTGTAGCGGGTTTTGCTGCTTTAAAAAGTTCAAAATGAATCTTGTCTTCGGCGATATTATGTTCGGTCAAAACATCCTTTACAGTATGGATCATACCTTCTGGACCACATAAATAAAAGGCATCGACATCAATATGTTTATGCTTGTTTTTCATTACATAATTTACAGTGCTTTTTTCAATACGACCAAAAATAGCATCATCTTCATCAGCTTGACTAAACACAAACTGAATAGAAAAGCGCTCTTTATATTCATGCTGTAATTCTAAAAGCTCGTTTAAAAACATAGTGTCTTTAGTTGTTTTATTACCGTAAACAAGTATGACTTTACTATAAACCTCTTCCTCTAAAGCACATTTTATAATACTTAAAATTGGTGTTATTCCACTACCAGCAGCAAATACTGCAATATTTTTAGTTTTGGAATCATTAGGCGTAAATACAAATCGTCCTTTTGGAGAAGCGACTTCAATACTGTCACCAATTTGCAGTGTGTTGTTTGCGTATGAAGAGAATGTACCACCTTCAACTTCTTTTACAGCAACTTTTAGTACGCCACTTTTTGGAGAAGTACACAATGAATAATCTCGCCTAACGTCATTATTAGCTATTGTAGTTTTTAAAGTTATGTATTGTCCAGCCTTAAACACAAAAGTTTCTTTTAAGTGTTCTGGAACTTGAAAAGTAATAGTTACAGCGTTTACTGTTTCTCTGTGAATATCTTTTATAGTGAGTTTATGAAATTGAGACATATCTATTTTTTTGTAAAAATAAGAAACATAAGTAAGTATTGTGTTTTGTTTGTAACAAAAACTGTATTAATATTACTAATTATAAAACCAAACCAAAATTATGATAAAGCGTTTTTTAAGTTTTGAATGGAAGCAGTTTACAAGAGCTTCTTATTTTCAAAAAGGCTTAGCTATTAAAATTTTACTCATATTGGCTTCAATTTATTTTGGAGGAATTGCAATAATTATGGGTGGTTCTATGTTTTTTATATTAAAAGAACTAGTCCCAGAAGTTGATCCTATAATAACAATAAACAATTTTATTGTCTATTGGTTTTTGTTCGAAATACTTATAAGGTATTTTATTCAACAGTTACCCGTTATGAATGTCAAACCGCTGATGACAATTCCTATAAAGCGCAATACCGTTATTCATTACCTTTTAGGGAAAACAACATTGTCTTTCTTTAATTTTTTATCGCTTTTAGTGTTTCTTCCTTTTAGCATTGTTTTATTGGTGAAAGGTTATCCTGTTTTAAATGTATTTTGCTGGTTTGTATCTATTTTGTTCTTGACTTTATCTATTAACTATCTTAACTTTTTAGTCAATAAAAGTAATCTTGTATTTTATATTATAGCTCCAGTATTAATTGGTTTAATAGGATTAGAGTACTATAACATTTTTGCGATTTCAAAACCTATAGGTGTCGCATTTAATACCTTATATAACACACCATATTTACTGATTTTACCTTTGTTACTTTGTATAGGTCTATACTATATAAACTTTAAATACATAAAAAAAGGGTTCTATTTAGATGATGCAATTTCTAAGAAAGTAAAGGCGGTAAATGCGACAGATTTATCATGGATGAATCGTTTTGGAAGCGTTGCACCATTTTTAAAAAATGATGTAAAAATGATTATGCGAAATGCAAGACCGAAACAAGTTTTAATGATGTCGTTCTTCTTCTTGTTTTATGGATTGTTTTTTTTCACACAAGAGGTGTATGTAGAAAAAATGCCTTATATCTTAGCTTTTGCAGCCATATTTATAACAGGAGGGTTTTTGTTAAGTTTTGGACAACTAGTCCCTTCATGGGATAGTGAATACTATAAAATGTTAATGAGCCAAAACATACCTTATCGTCAATACTTAGAATCTAAGTGGTACTTAATGGTTGTGGCTGTAATTATTGCATTTATTTTAAGTACTCCTTATATCTATTTTGGTTGGGACATTTATTTTATGATAGCTGCAGGTGCCTTATTTAATATAGGTTTAAATACCTTTATTACTTTGTTTGGTGGTGCATTAAATAGAGTTCCAATAGAGCTTAATACAAAAGCAAAGGCGTTTAGTAACACCAACGGATTTAATCCAACGCAATTACTAATTGCATTACCTAAAATGCTTTTACCAATCATAATCTTTTTTATACCATATCAATTCATAAGCTTTAATGCTGGCCTTATAGCTTTAGCTGCATCAGGTACATTAGGGATAGTGTTTAAAAACTTTTTCTTAAATAAAATTGAAAATATTTATCAAAAAGGGAAATACAAAACTGTAGCTGCTTTTAGCGAGAAAAACTAATTTAAATCGAAACCCAATAGTATCATGATTACAACAACAAACCTTTCAAAAAAATACAATAGTAATTTAGTTTTAAATATCGAAAACTTAGAAATTCCTAAAGGACAAAGTTTTGGGTTGGTAGGAAATAATGGTGCAGGGAAAACCACTTATTTTAGTCTTCTTCTAGATTTAATACAACCAACTACAGGAAATATTAAAAACAACAACATTCTGGTTCATGAAAGCGAAGATTGGAAACCTTTCACGTCGGCGTTTATAGATGAAAGTTTTTTGATTGGTTACCTAACAGCTGAAGAATATTTCTATTTTATTGGTGAACTTCGTGGACAAAATAAAGCAGATGTTGATGCATTAGTAGCTCAGTTTGAAGACTTCTTTCATGGTGAAATATTAAACCAAAAAAAGTACTTACGAGATTTAAGTAAAGGAAATCAAAAAAAAGCTGGAATTGTAGCAGCTCTTATTGGTAATCCTGAGGTAATTATTTTAGACGAACCTTTTGCTAACTTAGACCCTACAACACAAATTCGACTCAAACAAATCGTTAAAAACCTAGCCCAAAAACAAGGCGTAACTGTATTAATTTCTAGTCACGATTTACTTCATGTTACAGATGTATGTGAGCGTATTGTAGTTCTAGAAAAAGGAGAAATTGTTAAAGACTTAAAGACTAGTGAAGCGACTTTAAAAGAACTTGAAGCTCATTTTGCTGGTACCGAAATAATCTAAAAGTGACCACTTTATATAGCTAAATTAAAAAAGATGCGTATTTTTACGTGCTTAAGCAGTTATTATATAATAATTACTTGAGTTTATAGTTATTTATTTGATTAAATACACCAACGTTTGAAAACATCTTTAAAAATCATATTACTACTTTTAGTAGCAACAACTTTAGTAACAAGCTGTTCGCGAAAAAAAAATAGCTTTATTAGTAGAAACTATCATGCGTTATCTGCACGAGACAACACACTTTTTAATGGCTTTAATGCATTAGAAAAAGGCAGACAAACCCTTAACGAAGGCTACAATGATAATTATTGGGAAATACTTCCAATAGAACGAATGCAAGTGACCGAAGAGGTTACACTTCCTGGAGAAAGCAAAAACGAAAACTTTACTAGAGCCGAAGAAAAAGCTGTAAAAGCTATTCAAAAGCACGGTATGAATATTAAAGGTAAAGAATACAATCCGCAAATCGATGAGGCTTATTTGCTTTTGGGAAAATCGCGTTATTTTGATCAACGATTTGTTCCTGCTTTAGAAGCTTTCAATTATATTTTATATAAATACCCAGCAAGTAACAAGATTAATCAGGCTAAAGTTTGGAGAGAAAAGGCTAATATCAGATTAGAAAACGATGACCTTGCTATTCAAAATTTAAAACGTCTTTTAGAACAAGAAGAACTAGAAGATCAGGACTTGGCCGATGCGACATCAATGCTTGCTCAAGCTTATATAAATACGAAGTCGTTAGATAGTGCATTAACCCAAATAGATATTGCTGCTAATGCAACAAAAAATAATGATGAACGTGGTCGATACCGATTTATTCAAGGTCAGCTCTACAACGCTTTAGGAGATAAAGATAGTGCGAATATTGCTTTTGACAGAGTTATAGATTTAAATCGAAGAACGCCTCGAATGTATCTTATTAGTGCTCATATTGAAAAGGCTAAGAATTTTGATTATGACAATGACAACAAATTAGAATTTTTAGAATTATTAACTGATTTAGAAGAGAATAGAGAGAATAGACCATATTTAGATAAGATATACTTTCAGATTGCAGAATACCATTTAAAAAACAAATCAGATTCATTAGCGGTTGCTTACTACAATAAATCTTTAAGAGCTAGTATGACAGATATAGTACTTAAAGGAAAAACATATGAGATACTTGGCGATATGAGTTTTGATTATATGCAGTACATCGATGCAGGAGCGTATTATGATAGCACTTTGTTAGCGATGACCTTAAACAGTAAACCCTATAGAGCAATAAAGCGTAAGAGAGACAATTTAGATGATGTTATTTACTACGAAGGTATTGCGAATAGAAATGATAGTATTTTAAATTT
The DNA here is from genome assembly GCF_042686125.1 of Lacinutrix iliipiscaria. Lineage (NCBI taxonomy): Bacteria > Pseudomonadati > Bacteroidota > Flavobacteriia > Flavobacteriales > Flavobacteriaceae > Lacinutrix > Lacinutrix iliipiscaria. The sequence continues at coordinate 520,404 of NZ_JBHUOV010000001.1, read as the reverse complement.
AGTTTCATTATCTGATGAAGACAGACTTCTGGTTTTTCAGGAGCATGTTGAAAACCTTAAAAGAATAGATCAAGAGGAAAAAGAAAGGTTAGAGTCTGGCGGACTAGATAAAGGTATGGTGACTTCAGATAAAAAAGGCACTAGTAAAGATAAATC
>NZ_JBHUOV010000001.1:0-520168 GCF_042686125.1 Lacinutrix iliipiscaria | reverse complement strand
CAAACTACAGTTTCTTATGGTAAAAACGAGTTTAGAAAAATTTGGGGAAATCGTAAATCTGAAGACAATTGGAGGTGGTCTGGTAGCACTACACCAACAAGACAATTAGAAGCTATAGATCCTGAATTAGAAGCAGCATCTGATGAAGAACTATACAACCCAGAATTTTATATTAATTTAATTCCTTCAGATCAAAAAGTTATAGACAGCATAGGAAATAGTAGAAACTACGCATACTATCAATTAGGATTAATTTATAAAGAAAAATTTAATGAATACGAGCTTGCAAAAAGTAAACTGCAGCAGCTTTTAAATAGTAATCCTGAAGAAAAATTAATACTTCCAACAAAGTATAATTTATATAAAATATATGAATTGTTAGGAGAAGAAAATGAAGCTAGTATTGCAAAAAATGAAATCATAACAAATTACCCAGACTCTAGATATGCGAAAATTTTAAGCAATCCTGATGCTGCAAACGCTCAAGACCAAAATAGCCCAGAAAGCATATATGAAAGCCTATATGCTCAATTTGAGAATCAAGAATACGACAAAGTGCTTTCTAAAATAGATAATTATATTTTAGCATTTGAGGGCGAAGAAATGTTGCCTAAATTTGAGTTGTTAAAAGCAACAACAATTGGCAGGTTTTATGGTTTTGATGCCTACAGCAATGCTATTAACTATGTAGCACTTACATACGCCAACAAACCTGAAGGACAGCAGGCTCAAAATATTGTTACTAATGTTTTGCCAAAAATTGCCATTAAAGAGTTTGCATCAGATAGTTTAAATGGAAACTATAAAGTGGTATACAAGTTTAACAAGAACAACTCACAGGAAATAACAGATTTTGTAAAAACGTTAGATGAAGTGGTTGCTAATGTTGCACATTACAAACTAAAGACCTCAATAGACGTGTATAATCCAGAAACAACTTTTGTTGTGGTACATGGATTAAAAAGTATAGATGGCGCAAACGGATTTGCTTATATACTAAGAGATGAAGATAGATTAAAAATCACAAAACCTTCTGTAGCTATTTCATCTAAAAATTATAAAATCATTCAAATTCATAAGAATTTTAATGAGTATGAACTTGATCATCAATAATAGTAAAAATAAAAGCTATGTTTTCAGATAATAGAAAAGACAGACAGGTTTACGAAGGCTCCTCTAGCCAAAATATTGTAGCTAGTGGCACTAAAATAGTTGGAGATTTAACTTGTGAAGGCGATCTTAGAATAGATGGAACGGTTGAAGGTAACTTAAAAACACCAGGAAAGGTTGTCGTAGGTAAATCAGGAATCATTAAAGGAACCTTAAATGGTACAGACGCTTATTTTGAAGGTAAATTTGCAGGAAAATTAGCGCTATCAGGAACACTTACTTTAAAGTCTTCTGCTCATATCGAAGGCGAAGTAGTTTTAGGTAAGCTGGAAGTAGAACCTGGCGCTACATTTAATGTAACCTGTGTAATGAAAGGCTCTGTTAAACAATTTAATCAAGGTGAAACACCAAAGCCAAAACCAAGACCAGAACAAGGGCAATCAGCTTAATAATTACGCCAAATATTCAAGTATAGCGATACAAATGTTTGCAATTATTGGCATAGGTACTTATGCTGGAGTTAAACTTGATGAAAAATTCCCTAATAAACACAACCTCTATACAGTCGTTCTTTCATTAACTTCTGTTATTCTAGCTGTAGTTTTTGTAATAAGACGTATAATTGCAAACTCTAAAGAATAACAAATGTCACCATCATTTAAATCGAGGCAGATTTCATTTTTATTTCAGAATATTGTTTTTACAATAATTCTATATGGAGTGCACTCCTATTTATTGTCTTATTTTGCTACGGAAACGCTATTTTTCTTTCCATTATGGCAAGTATATCTGTTTCATTTAATTATAACTACCATTTTATATACTATTATTAATTACAAATTTTCAAAAACGCATAAAGATATTTTTGTAACATTTATGGCTATTACTTTAGTTAAGATGTTATTGGCAATTGTGTTTTTACTGCCTTTATTACTGTCTGACTTTGTAAATAAGCAGCCAGATGTGTTTAATTTTTTCATCCCTTACTTTTTATATTTGTTTTTTGAGGTGTATTCGATAACAAAATTTCTTCAAAAGCAGTAATCTTTCTTTGTAATATCTGCAATATCTGTCGCTAAAAAATAATCATTAAATTATTGTTTGACTTTTAATAATATGTACGTACATTTGCACGGAATTTAAAGCAAGGTATTTTAAAGCGATAAATCAATGATATTAAACACCTTTAAGAGCACGATATTATCTGTATTGTTTTTGGCAACAACATTTGTTGGTTTTGCGTCAGAAAGTTCAGACCCTTCACAAGAGAAAGAATTCAACGCTAAGGATATGATTATGCATCACGTAAAAGATGCCCATGAGTTTCATATTATTGATATTAATGACAAACCTGTTTCTATTCCTTTGCCAATTATATTGTGGACCGATAATGGTTTGGTAACATTTATGTCTAGTGAGTTCCACCATGATGATACAGGTCATACAATTGTTGAAAAAAATGGCGCTAAGTTTGTTAAATTTCACGAAAAAATATACCAATTAAATTCAGGAGCAAGTGCTGTTGAGTTTGATGCTGAACACCATCCTACTAATGCGTCAAAACCTTTAGATTTTTCTATAACTCGTAACGTTTTTATGATGTGGGTTTCTGTTGCAGTTTTGTTATTAATATTTATATCAGCAGCAAGGCGCTATAGAAAATCTGAAGACAATGTTCCAACAGGAATAGCAGGTTTTGTTGAGCCATTAGTTGTTTTTGTTAGAGATGAAATTGCAAAACCTATGATTGGTGAAAGCAAGTATAAAAAATATATGCCATATTTATTAACCATATTTTTCTTTATATGGATTAATAACATCTTTGGTTTGATTCCAATTTTAAATGGGGCAAACTTAAGTGGTAATATCGCTTTTACATTTACTTTGGCCTTTTTCACATTTTTAATTACCTCATTTAGTGGTAATTCAAATTATTGGAAACACGTATTCTGGATGCCTGGAGTTCCTGTGCCAATGAAAATATTTTTAATGCCAATTGAAATCATTGGATTATTTACAAAGCCTATTTCGTTAATGATTCGTCTCTTTGCTAATATTACAGCAGGACATATTATCATTTTAGCGTTAATGTCTTTAATTTTTATATTTAAAACCGTTGCAGTAGCACCTGTTTCAGTAGCATTCTCATTATTCATTGGGATTATTGAAATTGTGGTTACAGCAATTCAAGCATATATATTTACAGTATTGTCTGCCTTGTATTTTGGCATGGCAACTGAAGAAGAGCATCATTAATTAATTTAAATTTTATAACTATGACTATTACTGGAATTGCAGCTATTGGAGCTGGTTTAGCAGCTATTGGAGCTGGTGTTGGTATTGGTAAAATTGGTGGATCTGCTATGGAAGCTATGGCACGTCAACCAGAAATGCACGGAAAGATTCAATCTTCTGCATTAATTTTAGCAGCCTTCGTTGAAGCCGTAGCGTTATTTGGAATTGTAGTTGCATTACTACAAGGATAATAAACCTAAAAGAAAATACAGAAGTGACGGTTGGTTACTTCTGTATTTTTAAAATTTAAGTTATTTAAAACAAAAAAGAAATGGATTTAATTACACCTGGTTTTGGATTGGTTTTTTGGACAGCAATTACATTTTTATGTTTGCTTTTCATATTAAGAAAATTCGCATGGAAGCCTATACTTGGAGCAGTAAGCGATAGAGAAGATGGTATTGTAAAAGCATTAGCTTCTGCAGAAAATGCTCGTAAAGAGATGGAAAATCTTACTGCAGATAATGAGCGTATTTTAAAAGAAGCTCGCGCAGAACGAGAAACTATGCTTAAAGAAGCTCGTGAAATCAAAGATAAAATGATTTCTGATGCAAAAGAGGAGGCTCAAGTTCAGGCTAATAAAATGATTGAACAAGCTCAAGATGCAATAGTTAATGAGAAAAAAGCAGCAATGGCAGAACTTAAAAGTCATGTTGCAGGTTTAGCGGTTGATATTGCAGAAAAAGTAGTACGTGAAGAATTATCTAACAAAGACAAACAATTACAGTTAGTAGAGTCTATGTTAAGTGAAGCAACATTAAACTAAATATTCATGGCAGAATCAAGAGCAGCAATACGGTACGCAAAAGCAATTTTAAGCTTAGCTAGCGATCAAAACTTAGCAAATGTTGTTAATGATGACATGACGTTAATAGCAACTACAATTGCAGATAACAAAAACTTAAGCGATATGCTTGAGAGCCCTGTCGTTAATACTGCAATTAAAAAGTCTGCGCTATTAGAAATATTTAAAAACACAAATACTTTAAGCGTAAACTTAATCGATACGTTAATCACTAATAAACGTGTTAATTTATTAGGACAAGTTGCTCAAAAGTATAATCAATTATATGATCAGTTAAACGGAATTCAAGTCGCAAAAGTTACTACAGCAGTTCCTTTAACAGATGAATTAAAATCAAAAGTTTTAGCTAAAGTAAAAGCACTTACTGGAAAAGAAGCAAATATTGAAAGCATTATAGACGAATCTATTTTAGGTGGATTTATCTTGCGTGTTGGAGATATTCAATATAATGCTAGTATAGCAAATAAGCTAAACAAATTAAAAAGAGAGTTTACATTAAATTAAGTATAGATAGTTAATATCTATCATTTAAATAAATAGAAATGGCAGAAGTAAAACCAGCTGAAGTTTCAGCAATCTTAAAACAACAACTTTCAGGCTTTGAAGCAAGCGCTTCATTAGACGAAGTAGGAACAGTATTAACTGTAGGTGATGGTATCGTACGTGCTTACGGATTAGCAAATGCTCAATACGGAGAATTAGTAGAATTCGACGGAGGATTAGAAGGTATTGTACTTAATCTTGAAGAAGATAACGTAGGTATTGTATTGTTAGGAGCTTCAAAAGGAGTTAAAGAAGGATCTACAGTAAAACGTACAGGACGTATTGCTTCTATTAAAGTAGGAGAGGGTATTGTTGGTCGTGTTGTCGATACTTTAGGGAACCCAATTGATGGTAAAGGTCCAATTCAAGGCGAAACTTTCGAAATGCCTCTAGAGCGTAAAGCGCCTGGTGTAATTTATCGTGAGCCAGTAACTGAACCATTACAAACAGGTATTAAGTCTATTGACGCCATGATCCCTGTTGGACGTGGTCAACGTGAGTTAGTTATTGGAGACAGACAGACTGGTAAAACAGCGGTTTGTATTGATACCATCTTAAATCAAAAAGAATTTTACGATGCAGGAGAACCTGTTTATTGTATATATGTTGCTGTTGGTCAAAAGGCCTCAACAGTAGCCTTAATTGCTAAAACTTTAGAGGAAAAAGGAGCTTTAGCTTATACTACTATAGTAGCAGCAAATGCATCAGACCCTGCAGCAATGCAGGTTTATGCACCTTTTACTGGAGCATCTATTGGAGAATATTTTAGAGATACTGGTCGTCCAGCACTTATTGTTTTTGATGATTTATCAAAACAAGCGGTTGCTTATCGTGAGGTATCATTATTATTACGTCGTCCTCCAGGACGTGAGGCGTATCCTGGTGATGTATTCTATCTTCACTCAAGATTATTAGAGCGTTCGGCAAAAATAATCGATAATGATGCGATTGCTAAAGAGATGAATGACCTTCCAGATGCTTTAAAACCTATCGTAAAAGGAGGAGGCTCTTTAACGGCATTACCAATTATTGAAACTCAAGCAGGTGACGTATCTGCCTATATTCCAACCAATGTAATTTCAATTACTGACGGACAGATTTTCTTAGATGGTGATTTATTTAACTCTGGTGTGCGTCCAGCAATTAACGTAGGTATTTCTGTATCTCGTGTTGGAGGTAATGCTCAGATTAAATCTATGAAAAAAGTATCAGGTACTTTAAAATTAGACCAGGCACAATTCCGTGAACTGGAAGCATTTGCGAAGTTTGGTTCTGATTTAGATGCTGTTACTTTAAATGTAATTGAAAAAGGAAAACGTAATGTTGAAATTTTAAAGCAAGCACAAAATGATCCTTTTACTGTTGAAGATCAAATTGCAATTATTTATGCAGGATCTAAAAACTTATTAAGAGATGTGCCTGTTGAAAAGGTAAAAGAATTTGAGCGTGATTTTATTGAGTTTTTAAAAGCGAAGCATGCAGATGTGCTTAGTACTTTAAAAGCAGGTAAATTAACTGATGAGGTTACAGATACATTAACCACTGTAGCGAAAGATATATCAGGAAAATATAGAGCTTAATAAACTTTAATGTCATCCTAAACAACGTTTAGGATCTCAAAAAGAACATATGGCAAATTTAAAAGAAATACGTAACAGAATATCATCAGTATCTTCAACTATGCAGATAACTAGTGCCATGAAAATGGTATCAGCTGCAAAGTTAAAGAAGGCTCAAGATGCTATTACTGCTATGCGTCCTTATGCAGATAAATTGACTGAGCTTTTACAAAGCTTAAGTGCAACATTAGATGCTGATTCTGGAAGTAAATTTGCAACACAACGAGATGTAAATAAGGTTTTAATAGTGGCTATTACATCAAACAGAGGCTTGTGTGGCGCATTTAATTCTAACATCATAAAAGAAGTCAACAGATTAGCAAACGACGTTTATACGAACCAAGAAGTATCTTATGTTGCTATTGGGAAAAAAGCAAATGATGCTTTAGCTAAACACGGAACAGTTATCGCTAATAAAAGTGATGTTTTCGAAGATTTAACCTTTGAAAATGTTTCTCAAATTGCTGAAATGCTGATGGATAAATTTGTAACAGGCGAATTTGATAAAATTGAAATCGTTTACAACAAATTTAAAAACGCAGCCACTCAAATTGTAATGGTTGAACAATTTTTACCAATTGTTCCAGTTGAAGGAGAAGCAAATAATAATGCAGATTATCTTTTTGAACCTTCTAAAATTGAAATCGTTGAACAACTCATTCCGAAGTCTTTAAAGACACAATTATTTAAAGGGATTAGAGATTCTTTTGCAAGTGAACACGGTGCTCGTATGACTGCAATGCATAAAGCAACAGATAATGCAACAGAATTAAGAGATCAGCTTAAATTAACATATAATAAAGCACGTCAAGCAGCCATTACTAACGAAATCTTAGAAATTGTTGGTGGTGCTGAAGCTTTAAACAATTAATTCTTTTTGCGAAGACAGTAATTGTTTTTATATAAATTATAAACCTAACTTTAACGAGTTAGGTTTTTTTGTTATAAAAACCTTATTTTTAGCTTTATAAACAAACAACTTTTTGAGCGCTTTAAAAACACTTTTTAAACAAACTTTTATTTACGGACTAGCCACTGTGCTTCCTCGAATGTTAAGTTTTATTTTAGTGCCACTATATACAGACCCTTCTGTTCTTTCAAGAGCAGAATATGGCCGCGTTTCATTTATATTTGCCTATTTCGTATTGTTTAATGTAGTGCTGGCCTATGGTATGGAAACTGCATTTTTCAGGTTTTTTAATAAAGAAAAAGATCAAGAAAAAGTAGTCAGTACATCCGCAGTTTCTTTAATAATTAGTTCAGTAGTATTTTTAGGAATTGCCTTTTTATTAAGGACTCAAATCTCTGAATTAATAGGAATCGACTTACAGTATTTAAATCTAGTTTTCGGAATATTATTACTAGATGCTCTCGTTATTATTCCTTTTGCATGGTTACGTGCAACAGAACGACCTATGCGATATGCTGTCCTTAAGATTTTGAATGTAGCTATTAATTTAGGCTTAAATGTGTTCTTATTGTTGTATTTAAAGGATTTGATTAGCGGGAATTCATTTTTTGAATCTATTTACAAACCAGAATTTGAGATTAACTATATCTTTATTTCTAACCTCATTGCAAGCGGGTTTACATTATTACTTCTCCTTCCATTTTATACCAAAATCAAATATAACTTTGATGCGACTTTATGGAAAAGAATGCTGCGATATGCATTCCCAGTACTCATTGCAGGTATTGCGTATTCAGTAAATGAAACGTTTGATCGCATTCTTTTAAATGAATTATTACCTAGTGACGTGGCAGAAGACCAAATAGGAATGTATTCTGCGTGTTATAAACTCGCCTTGTTTATGACCTTGTTTGCTACAGCCTATCGCTTAGGTATTGAACCTTATTTTTTCAGTCATTCGAGCACTAACAATCCGCAAAAAAACTATGCCAAGATTTTGAATTTCTTTGTTGCTTTTGGATCTGTTATTCTATTAACAGTCGTTGTTTTTGCAGATTTTATAAAACCATATATCATTAGAAGTGAAGCTTATTATGAAGCCATGTGGATTGTACCACTTATACTTTTAGCGAATTTTTGTTTAGGTATTTATCACAACCTTTCGGTTTGGTATAAAATCACAGATCGCACGAAATATGGCGCGTATATTTCGGTATTTGGAGCAGTGACAACTTTAGTATTAAATTACATACTAATTCCTAAAATAGGATACAAAGGCTCAGCAATTGCAACACTTTCGGCCTATGCTTTAATGATGGCTATATCTTTTTATTTGGGAAGAAAATATTACCCAATTCCGTATAACTTAAAAAAAATAGGTCTCTATTTATTTGTATCCATTAGCTTTTCAATGTTAATATTTTATACAGAACTTAGAGAGAATTATGTTGTAGGTATTGGAGCAATAATTGTATTTTTAGGACTAGTTTTTCAATTAGAAAAAATGGAATTAAAACAGATGCTAATCAAAAATAATTAATGATAAAACTCTTCAATAAAATACATTATCGAGACAGAATTTTGCGTTTGCAAAATCAAATATCCAGTGGATATTTGGTTGAGATAGCCGCTTGCGGAAAAACTGTAAATTAAGACCATGATAAAACTCTTCAATAAAATACGTAAACAACTGCTTAATGAAAACAAGACAGGGCGTTATTTTAAATATGCTATTGGAGAAATATTTTTAGTTATGATAGGTATTCTCTTGGCTTTACAGGTCAATAATTGGAATACAAATCGTGAACTAAAGAAAGAGGAGGCTAAAGTTCTCAAAAGTCTTCATCAAGAATTTAGTGAAAATCGTGTCAGATTTAATGACATCTATAAATTGCAACTTTACAGAAAAAAAAGCATTAATGACCTAATGACTAATAATGTAAAGGAGTTGACTTTCGATAGTTTAAGAACTTTAATGGGAGGTGTTACTCAGCAATGGACCTATGATCCTTTTCAAAGTATTTATAAATCAGTTATTAATTCAGGCAAAATAGAATTGATTACAAACGATGTATTGAAGAAAGAATTATCAGAATTTCAAGATTTATTAAATGATTACAAAGAAGAGGAATTAAATGCAAACGGGTTTGCAGCGGCTAATTTATATACTTTTATTATAGATAATCTCAAAATGGACTTTAATTTGATTTTTAATAATTCTGAAATTAATGAAGATGAAAAGACCTTCTATAAAAATGATCTGATTAAATTATTAGAATCTGATAAATTTGAAAACTTATTAATCTATGTGTATAGTTATATGAAAGATATTTTTACCGAAGGCCCAGTTTTAAAAGAAAAAATGGTATCCATAATTAATTTATTAGAAAAAGAAATTGAAAAACATAATTGAAAGAGAAATGAATATTAAAATAATAAACAAGTCCAACCACGATTTACCACATTACGAAACAATAGCTTCAGCAGGAATGGATTTGCGTGCTAGCTTATCAGAATCAAGAATCTTAAAACCTTTAGAACGAAGCATTGTAGGCACAGGATTGTTTATTGAATTACCTGTTGGACTTGAAGCCCAAGTGCGTCCTAGAAGTGGCCTAGCAGCTAAAAAAGGAATTACAGTTCTTAATGCACCAGGAACGATTGATGCAGATTATAGAGGCGAAATAGGTGTGATTTTAGTGAATCTTTCTAATGAAGATTTTATTATCGAGAACGGAGAACGCATTGCACAGTTGGTTATCGCAAAGCATGAACGTGCAGAATGGGAAGAAGTGAAAACGCTTTCAGAAACAGCTCGAGGTGAAGGGGGTTTTGGAAGTACTGGTGTAAAGTGATTAGAAAGTTTGAAAAACACAAGCGTGTAAGCAAAACAAATCAACAACAAAATAAAAACGAATCAACATTAAAATATGAAAATAATAGTACCAATGGCTGGTCGAGGATCACGCCTTCGTCCGCATAGCTTAACAGTGCCTAAACCATTAATACCAGTTGCTGGACAGCCTATTGTACATCGTTTGGTAAAAGATATTGCAAAGGTGTTAAATCAACCTATAGAAGAGATTGCATTTGTACTTGGAGATCCAGCTTGGTTTGGAGATAACGTTGTTTCTAGCTTAAAAGCATTAGCAAAAAGCCTTGGTGCAAAAGCATCTATTTATAGACAAGATCAACCTTTAGGAACTGGTCATGCAATCATGTGCGCTAAGCCTTCACTTACTGGCCCAGCAGTAATCGCTTATGCAGACACATTAATTCGTGCGGATTTTGATTTAGATGCCAAAGCCGATGCTGTTATTTGGACCAAAAAAGTGGAAAATCCTGAGGCTTATGGTGTAGTAAAATTAAATTCAGAAAATAACATCACAGAATTAGTTGAAAAACCTGAAAATTTTGTGAGTGATCAAGCGGTTATAGGTATTTATTATTTTAAAGATGTTGCAGTATTAAAAGAAAAATTACAAGAAGTTCTTGATGAAAACGTTATGAATGGAGGAGAATATCAAATTAATGATGGTATTTTAAGAATGATGGCCGAAGGCAGAATTTTTAAAACGGGAACCGTTGATGAGTGGATGGATTGTGGAAATAAGACAGTTACTTTAGAAACCAACACTAGAATGCTAGGCTTTTTAAAAGCAGATGCTGAAGAACAATTAGTTGCAGATTCACTAGAGTTAATAAACTCAAAAATTATCGAGCCTTGTTATATAGGTGAAAACGTTAAGCTTATTAATTCTACGATTGGCCCAAATGTTTCTGTTGGAAATAATTGTGTTTTTGAAAATACAACCGTTAAAAATAGCCTAATACAGAACCACACCTCTATAAAAAGTGCTAATTTAGATGAAGCAATGATTGGTAATCATGTTAAGTATAATGGCGATTTTACAAAAATTAGCATTGGTGATTATTCTGTTTTGGAATAATTATTGCCTAAAATAATTATGCAAAAACAAATTTTTATATTGATTTTTTTCTTCGGACTGCTCTTCTTTCCGCAGGCTAATTATGCGCAAGTCGATTTTAACAAACGACCTGATGATGATTTAGGTAATGTTGAAGATGAATATCAAGAACTCTTCTTTGAAGCTTTAAAACAAAAAGGAATAGAAAACTACGACAGAGCTATAGAAGCACTGCTTAAATGCCAAAAACTAGACGATTCAGATGCTGCTTTGTTTTTTGAATTAGGGAAAAATTATAACCTCCTTAAAAATTATGATGCTGCAGAAAAAGCCTTAAAAATAGCCATTAATAAAAAACCAGATAATGAATGGTATTTAGATGAGCTTTATGATATTTATGCCAAACAAAATGAATTAGATAAAGCCATTGAAACCGTAAAACAACTTATAAAATATCATCCAGACTATAAAGAAGATTTGGCGACTTTATATGTAAAGACTAAAAAGTATGATGAAGCACTTAAGATTTTAGACCAAATGGATGAGGATTTTGGAACTTCTGAGACAAGGGATCGTGTGCGAAATTTAATCTATAACACTACAGGTCAAAAGAAGGAGCAAATTCAAAATTTAGAGGAACGAATAGACGAGCATCCTGATGATGAAAAAAATTACTTATCACTTATTTTCAGATATAGTGAAAATAACGAAAAAGAAAAGGCTTTTGAAACTGCTAAAAAGTTATTAGAAATTAACCCTAACTCTCAATTAGTGCATTTAGCTTTATATAAATTTTACTTAGATGAAGATAACACCGAAAAAGGTGTTGAGTCTATGCAAATTGTTTTAAATAGTAATGAAATTCAACCCGAAGCTAAACTTATGGTGCTTTCAGATTTTGTGAAATTTGTTGGAGAAAACCCTGAATATGAATCAGATTTAGTTGAAATTACGTCTAAGATTAGTGACGATGAAAACATTGGGACTAATATTGAAATTGCTCAGTATTTTTTAACCAAAGGAGAAAAAGAGAAGGCCTTAGTGTATTATAAAAAGGCTTTAGAAAGTGAGCCAGACAATTTTGGTGTGTTACGAAATGTATTGCTTTTATATATTGATGTAGAAGACTATGAATTAGCAACTCAAGAGAGTTCAGAAGCCATAGATAAATATCCATCTCAACCTCTATTTTACCTTATAAATGGTGTTGCTCAAAATAAATTAAACCTACCAAACAAAGCCATTCTATCTCTAGAAATAGGGTTAGATTATGTTATCGACGACTTAAAAATGGAAAGTGATTTTTATAAGCAGTTAAGTATTTCTCACACCTTATTAAACAATACAACTAAAGCAAAAACGTTTAGTGATAAAGCTAAACAATTAGAACTCACAAATTAAATGCAAATAAAACGCCTCATATATTTTGTTTCCTTTTGTCTTATGTTTTTAGTTGGTTGTAAATCAACTAAAACCCTAACGACTGGAAATAGCAACTTAAATCTTACAGCTAAACAGCTTATAAAAGAGAATGCTAAAAAAACACCAAACTTTAAAACATTAGCTGCTAGAGTTAAAATAGATTATGTTGAAGGTACAAGCTCAAAAAGCACAACGGTAAGTTTTAGAATGCAAAAAGATAAAGCGATTTGGATGAGTAAGTTAGGCTTCATAAAAGCATTAATAACACCAGAGCGTGTGAGTTTTTATAATAAGCTAGACAATACTTATTTTGATGGCGATTATGCTTATTTAAGCGATTTATTAGGCACTGATTTAGATTTCAATAAAGTACAAAACTTATTGCTTGGCGAAGCTTTGTATGATTTAAACAAAAATGATTACGAAGTCCTTACTCAAGGAAATGAATATGTTCTTAAGCCTAAAATACAACCTGAGGCCTTTGAGTTGTTTTATTTACTTAATGCCTCGCATTATAAAATAAATTCTCAGCAATTAGCACAAGCTAAAGAATTGAGAATACTTCAAATAGATTACACAAACTATCAAGAAGTCGATAAACAAATCTTTCCAGAAAACATAAACATTAATGCTGTAGAAGGTTATGATGAAACGAGATTAACAATAGAGTTTAAATCTATAACTTTAAATGAGAATTTAAGCTTTCCGTTTAAAATACCATCAGGATATGATGAAATTGTACTTAAATAATGCGAAATAAATTTACACACATAATCCCTCTTTGTATTGCATTATTTTTATGCACAACCCTTGCGTTTTCACAAAGTAAAAAACAACAAGAATTAGAAGATCGTCGACAAGAATTACGTCGTGAAATACAACAAATTAATAACCTACAGAAAGAAAGTCAATCGAAACAAAAATCACAATTAACATTAATTGAAGATTTAAATTATAAAGTCAGTGTACGACGAAATCTAATAAAGGTCACAAATCAACAAGCCAATTTATTAACTAGAGAGATTAACGATAACCAAGATAAAATTTCAGAATTAAGAGAGGAACTATCTACGCTTAAAGATAATTATGCAAAAATGATAGTGACGTCTTATAAAAGTAAAAGCGAACAAAGTCGTGTAATGTTTCTCTTATCTTCTACCAATTTTAAACAAGCCTATAAGCGCATTAAGTATATTAATCAATACGCCGAATATCAAAAAGAACAAGGCGAATCGATTAAGGCTAAAACGATTGAATTACAGGAAATCAATCAAGCATTATTAAAACAAAAAGAGGACAAACAAAAGCTTATAGATGAAAATAAAATTGCTCAAGCTGAACTTGAAAAGGAGTTAAAACAGCATGAAATTTTAATGCTTGCTATTAGCAAAGATGTGAGCAAATATGCCTCTCAAATTAAAGAACGTCAAGCTGAAGCCAATCGAATTGACCGAGAAATTGAACGTATAATCAAAGAGGCTATAGCAGCTTCTAAGGTAGGCAAAACCACAACGTCTAAATCTACTGGCTATGCCATGACTCCAGAAGACAAAGTCTTAGCTAATAGTTTTGAGACCAGCAAAGGCAAATTACCATGGCCTGTAGAAAAAGGAGTGGTCAAGTTGAAGTATGGTAGACAACCAAGTCCTATAGTTAAAACGATTATGATACAAAGTAATGGTGTACGAATAGCAACTGAAAAAAATGGAAAAGTACGTGCGGTTTTTAATGGTGAAGTGTATAGAATTATTGCTTCTAAAAACGGAAACCCTTCGGTTTTAATTCGTCATGGAAATTACTTTACAGCCTATTCTAACTTAGGGAAAATATATGTCAAAAAAGGAGATAAAGTCACCACTAAACAAGAAATAGGAGAGGTTTTCACAAACCCTTCAAATGGACAAACCATTTTAAGTTTTAGTGTGTTTAAAGACTCCAAAACTCAAAACCCAGCATCTTGGATTTACAAGATGTAAGATGATTCCTTTTGTGACAAAAAAATGAAGTCATTAATCGTTTAAAAACAAAGCCTTTAATTCTGTAGCATCATGAGGTTTCATTTTTCCAGCAAGAACTAAACTGAGTTGTTTACGTCTTAAAGCACCTTCAAAACGTTCTTTTTCTAAGTCGGTTTCAGGATGAATGTCTTCCACTTTAACTGGTCGTCCTGTTTCGTTAACAGCAACAAAAGTGTAGATGGCTTCATTAGCCTTAATGCATTCACCAGATTCACGATCTTCAATCCAAACATCTAAATAAATCTCCATAGAACTTCTAAAAGCGCGAGAAACTTTAGCTTCAATAGTAACCACACTTCCTAAAGGTACAGCATGATTAAATGCGACATGGTTTACAGACGCTGTAACTACTATTCGTCTCGAATGACGTCGAGCTGCAATACTAGCAGCACGATCCATTCTAGCTAGAAGCTCTCCACCAAATAAATTGTTTATAGGATTTGTTTCACTAGGTAAAACTAAATCGGTCATTATAGTTTTTGATTGTTCAGGAGTTTTTAGAGCCATTATAAGATAATTTAATGCGCTGCAAAGGTAAGGTGCTTTTATAGACTAATAAAGAAAAAGTAAATAAAGGTTAAAAAAGAAAGTGCAATTGTAAGACGCTATTAATTTAAGTCTTTAACCAATAACCAAGCAGCTTTATTATGTGTTCTTTTAATGCTTCGTAAAGTTTTCAAAGCATCTAATCGGTCTGTGTGACTTGAATAAACAACTTGGTGTAAACCATACTTATTAGCACCAATTTTTCTTGCATCAAATCCTTGGTCTATAAGTTGCTGTAATTTTTTGTCGCAATTTTCTTCAATTCTGAACGCACCAGCAATAATATGATAATTCCCAATAGGCACTTCCACTTTATCAACAGTAAGTGTTACTGCAGGAAGCGGATTGTCTATTACAAAAGTAGCTTCTTGAATTTTACTCTCCATTTGCGTATTCGCATCCTCTTGAGCTAATTGATTATGCGCTTCAATTTGATTGATATAATAATTAGAAGAGACTAAGCCTCCTAATGTTAAAGCAACTAAAGCAATTGCAGCATATTTTAAGTAAGGTCTGCTTTTTCGTTTTTCTGGTGTTACAGTAATAGGAATAACCTTTTCAATAGCTTGAACCTCTTCTTTATAAACTTCACGAGAAATCGCTGGGGAAACTAATTGCGATAAACCAAAAGCATCTGTTAAATAGTTTAAATGATATGAAGGCGTAAATAACATTTTACCTTCATTATTAAACGATAAGTCGCCAATATTATTAAAAGTAAGTGTTTCACCTTCAGTTAAATAAGACTTAAGAGACTTGACGCGCTTTCTAATTTTTTTTACGGCAACTTCAAAAGGAATCTTTTCTACATCAGCAATATAATGCGCTAATAAACCATCGTTTGTCTGAATTTGTTCATTAAAAGACAATACTTTTTTTGGAGGGTAAAAAGCATTGGTAGATTCGTGTACTTTTGCCGAAATACGTTGCGTTAAAAACGAGCCGAATTCAGGCACAGTCACACATTCATATCTATATAATAAATCGCTTATGTAAGTTTCCAGTTGCATAAAAACAAAGTTAAAAATTTTTCGAAGCAGAAAAAATATCCTTTATATGAGTTATTAACATAATGTTTTTTATTTATTTGTAGTATAGAATAAATTCTACACAATGACAGAAAATGAGTTGCTTTATGTTTTAGCCTTGCAAAATGTAGCTAAAATAGGAGATATTACAGCTAAGAAGTTGATTGCACATTGTGGTTCTGCTGAAGCGGTTTTTAAAGAAAAGAAGCATCATTTAAAAAAAATAGGAGGCATTGGTAGTCTTATACTTCGTGATTTGTTTGAATCACAACATTTAAAGGCTGCTGAAACTGAATTCAAATTCATTAAATCTGAAGCTATTATTTGTCATTATTTTAAAGATGATTCCTATCCAGAAAAATTAAAACATTGCATTGATAGTCCAATTTTGTTATTTCAAAAGGGTGAAATCAATCTAAAGCAACAACACATTATAAGTATTGTAGGCGCAAGAAAAGTGACGACTAATGGTATTGCTTTTTGTGAGAAGCTTGTTGAAGAGCTTGCTATATACAACCCAATTATTGTTTCTGGGTTTGCTTATGGAACAGATATTACAGCGCAGAAATCGGCAATAAAAAACAAACTTCAAACCATTGGTTGTTTAGCACATGGATTGGATCAAGTTTATCCTAAAGCACATAAACGCTATATTGCTGAGGTAGAAAAACATGGCGGTTTTTTTACCGATTTTTGGAGTAGTGCTACATTTGATAGGAATAACTTTTTAAAACGTAACCGAATTATAGCAGGTTTAAGTCAAGCCACTATTGTAATTGAATCTGCAGAAAAAGGTGGAAGTTTAGTTACGGCAGATATTGCGAATTCATACAATAGAGATGTGTTTGCCGTTCCAGGACGTGTCACAGACAGCCAGAGTGTAGGATGCAATAATTTAATAAAACACCAAAAGGCGCACATGTTGTCTCATCCTTTAGATGTGCCTTATATCTTAAACTGGCAATTACAAGATGGTAAAGCACCAATCATACAAAAGCAATTATTTGTAGAGTTAGAAGGCGATGAAAAAGTAATTTATAACTACCTTAAAACACAAGACAAGGCCATGTTAGATGTGGTTGCATTACAATGTAATTTACCAACGTTTAAAGTCGCAAGTTTGCTTTTAAACATGGAATTAAAAGGCGTTATAAGGCCATTGCCAGGGAAAATGTTTGAAGTGGTTTAATATCCAACCTTAGCGCGTACACGTTGTAAAACCGCATCAGCAACTAGAGTTGCTTTTTTAGCACCAATAGCAAGGGCTTTATCTATTTCGTTTAAATTATTCATATAATAGGTATAGCGTTCACGAGGTTCTGCAAATTTCTCAACAATAAGTTCAAACAAAGCTTGCTTCGCATGACCATAACCATAACCTCCATTTTTGTAATTGGCTTTCATGGTTTCTACATCAGCATCAGAAGCCAAGATATTATATAAGGCAAAACAATTACAAGTTTTCCAATCCTTAGGGTCTTCTAAGGCTGTACTATCGGTTTCTATAGACATGATTTGTTTGCGCAATTTTTTATCGTCTAAAAAGATATTGATAAAGTTCTTTCTACTTTTACTCATTTTTGCTCCATCTGTTCCTGGAATCAACATGGTGTCTTTTTTCAGATTAGCTTCAGGAAGTACAAAAGTGTCTCCCATTTTTGCATGAAAACGCGAAGCAACATCACGTGTCATTTCTATGTGTTGTAGCTGGTCTTTTCCAACGGGAATAACATCAGCATCATACAATAAAATATCAGCAGCCATAAGCATAGGATAGGTAAACAAACCAGAATTAACATCGTCTAATCGATCTGCTTTATCTTTAAAACCATGAGCTAACGTCAAACGTTGGTATGGAAAAAAACAAGACAAATACCATGATAACTCTGTAACTTGTGGAATGTCGCTTTGTCTGTAAAACACAGATGTATTGATGTCTAAACCAAAAGCTAACCAAGTTGCAGCTGTAGAATAAGTGTTTTTTCTTAAGGTTTCAGCATCTTTTATTTGTGTTAAAGTATGCAAGTTAGCAATAAAAAAAAACGATTCATTTTTATCGTTTTTAGCCATTTCGATTGCAGGCATTATGGCGCCTAAAATATTCCCTAAATGCGGAGTTCCAGTACTTTGTATTCCTGTTAAAATTCTTGTCATGTTTACTTTCCGCAACAGCGGAAATGGTATTAATGTTAAACTTAAAAACAAAGGTAATTTTTTTAATAGAATAGCTCAATAAATTTATTTAGTTTTGAAAACTATGAAGCTTTTTAAGTCTCTTTTTTGGGTTTTCTATCGTATTTGGTTTTACATTATGGTGGCATTACCAATTCTTGTCCTTTTTCCTGTTCTTGTGATTTCAATTTTAAGAGAAGAATGGTATCCTTTCTTTTTTAAGATTGCACGTTTATGGGCCAAATGTATTTTAATAGGAATGGGTTTTAGATGGATTATTAAGCGTGAGGAAACACCAGAATTAGACAAAAGCTATATGTTTATTGCTAATCACACTTCTATGGCTGATATCATGCTTATGCTAGTTGCTGTTAAAAATCCATTTGTATTTGTTGGTAAAAAAGAATTAGGAAAGATACCTCTGTTTGGCTTTTTCTATAAACGCACATGTATTTTAGTAGATAGAACCAGTGAACGCAGTAGAAAAGCGGTGTTTTTGAGAGCACAAAAACGGCTTAAACAAGGCTTGAGTATTTGTATTTTTCCAGAAGGAATGGTTCCTGGTGAAGATATCATGTTAGCCGATTTTAAAGATGGTGCTTTTCGCTTGGCTATAAATCATCAAATACCAATTGTGCCATTAACTTTTGCAGATAACAAAAAGCGATTTTCATATACCTTCTTTAGTGGAGGTCCAGGAAAGATGAGAGCTAAAATTCATAAGTTTATTCATACTAAAGGGTTGACCATTCAGGATACTAAAGCAATTAACAGCCAATCTAGAACGATTATTCTTAATCAGCTTAAAACCTTTAATACATAAAAAAGCCGCTCTTGGCACAGAGCAGCTTTCTTGTCATCATTGCTTTTCTGAATTTGTATTCGGAATAACAATCAATCTAACCAACTAAAAAACTAAAACTTGTAACTCAACCCAGTATAAATACCAACAATATAAGGCCTGAAATTACCTGAAGTATTTTCATAAGCATTAAACTGATATTTAAAGGTTGGTTGTACATTTAACTTAATCTTATTTGAAAATTTATAATCAAGGCCTAAACCTAAGTTTCCACTAAAACTAACATCATTAATATTATTCGCTTCACCTACATGTGTTTTATAGCCATCAAATTCTGAATAAACTTTATTGTCATTTAAAATGAAAGTACTGAACCCTCCAATAACGTTAACCCCTAATTTGCGATTTACTAAATTATACTCAAGTTCTAGAGGGACTTCATAATAAGCTAAACGCTGACTAATAGCTGCATTTACATTTCCACCAATAACACTACCAAGTTGTTGCGCACCTATATTTGAAGCACTAATGGCTGAAAAAGATTGCCCTGTTGTATTTAAATTTAAATTTCTTGGTTGTGCGCCATTATTGTTATTTCCAACGCTTTCATATAAGATAACATTATCTGTGTCATAACTTAAATCTAATGAGTTAAAACCAGCTCTTAATTTTAATTTTTTACTTAATGCATAACTGACATTAACACCATAGCTCATGTTAATTTCTCCACTTTTAGAGTTTTCTACAAATTCATCATCAATGTGAGAGCCTTTGCCAAGAGTATTATAGTAAACAGGCGCAACGTTTGCATAAACTTGCCACCTGTCTACTTTTTCTTCTTCTTTTTCAATAATATCTTCAACTTTAGCGATTTCTTCTTCAATAGATGGCGACTCTTCTTGAGTTTCATCACTAGCTGTTATTTCTTCTTCTTTATCTTCTGTATTATTTGCTTCTGCAATGACATCTTTTGAAGTGTTTTTTAGAACAGCATCCGCTTTTTCTTTGTCAAATTCAGGCAACGAATTGTCTTGTTTTTCTGTGTTGTTTTGAGCAATTCCCTCAATAGTCGTAGAGGATATTTTACCATCAGAGTTTTTAGGATTTACTTGGTTTTCAATAGTACTTTCAGAAGGGACATTAACACCATATAAATCTCTTTTCTTATTAGAATTATTTGTAGTTGTTATTTTAGAATTCTCATCATATTCAGGTAAAGAACTTGAGGTGTTAAGTTGTTTATCTGAATTATTTTGAGCAAGCCTTTCAGAAGGTGTAGATTTAATTGCGTTAGCACTTGAGTCTTCAAGATTTTTTTGACCTGCAATACGACTTTCTGAAGCGTCATTAATCGTATTCAGATTCTTTCTTATTACATCTTTTGAATTTTTAACTACAATAGGATTATTTGTGTTGACGTGATTTGGTTTCTGACTAGAAGTAGAAGCCACTTTATTAGATTGAGTTACAACAGTAGGGCTTTGTATTTTGTCTTGTAGTGTTTTATTTGACGTTAAATGAGTAGTGTTATAATCTTGAGAAGCCGAATTTTTATTTGATGCAACAACAGAAGTATTATTAAATTCTGAAGTAGAAGTAGTTTTATTGTTTTTCGGATTTAAAGTTTCATGATCTATTTCTGATAGATTAGATTCGGTTAAAGCTTTATTTTCAGTAGAATTAAGAGGGTCTTCTGTTAAAATATTAGCGTTTGAATTTTGAGGATTAGATATTGCTTCTGAATTATTTTCAGGCTTTTCAGTATCTACCACTTTGTGATCTTTAGAATCACTAGTATTCGAAACTATTGCATTTCCAACAGTAAGTAGTATTAGCAACAAGGCTGCAATACCAGCTATGCGTAACCATATAGGGTACACTTTTTTATCTTTATTCGTTGATTCTAGCTCTCCTTTAATGCTCTTCCAAACTTTAGGGCTAGGTGTAGCTTCAAAGTCTTTTAGTTTTTCTTGAAAAACGCGATCGATATGTTTTTTATTACTCATTTATAATGTTTGCGAGTTTAAACTCGTTTTATAATGTTCTATTTTATCTTTTAAAACCTGTCTAGCACGAGCTAGATTAGATTTTGAGGTTCCAGTGGTTATGTTTAACATGCTAGCAATATCTTTATGAGAATAACCATCCAATACATAAAGATTAAAAACTAATCTATATCTGTCTGGTAATTCTTGAATAATTCCTAACAGATAATCAATAGTAATGTCATCATCTTCTATTTCAATAACAACATCTTCAATTAAATCTTCATTTACAATATCAAAAACACCTTTGTTTCTGTAGCACTGCAAAGCAGTATTTATTGTAATTCGTTTGAGCCAACCTTCAAAAGAACCTTTATTATTATATTGTGATATTTTATTAAAAATAGTCACAAACGCATCTTGCAGATTGTCTTCTGCTTCTACGTAATTTCTTGAATACTTTAAGCAAAGCGCAAACAGTTTACTCGAAAAGAGTTGGTATAGTTCACTTTGTGCTTTGGTATCATTATTACTACATTTTTGTATGAGTTGATTTAAACTCACATGATACATGTGTTAATTAAACATTATTCTTCTACAACAGGAATTTCATAAGTCACAAAAAGATCTTCTCCTGTGTCATCTGTTCCTTGCCAAAATTTAAAAATATAGGAACCTAGTTCTGTTGCTCTAAAATTAAATTCTGCTTCTAATTCAGCCGAAATCTCCTCACAATCATTATTTTCAAATACAGTTGTAACAATAGCTACAGTTCTTTCGTTTGAATCTGCAACATAATATATATCATTATAAGCATGACATGTTGAGGGTCTTAAATAGGTTAATTTAATGAGATGTAAGTTACCTAGGATAAACTCTTCAGGTAGAATGGCGCTTTCAACAGGAAGCAGCTCAGTATGTGTATTTATACCGTCATCTCCTAAACTGCAGGAGTACAAGCTTAAAGCGAATAGAATAAATAATATTTTTTTCATTTTTTAATAATTTAAAAACACATGTGTACTTTGTAGATGCAAAAAACACTAAAAGGTTGCGTATAAAAATAAAAAAAACCCGAAATATTTCGGGTTTTAGTTTATGCTTTAGCTTCTTTAAGCGCTTTTTTTATTTTTTCTTCCAGTTCATCTAGCAGTTCTGGATTATCTTTTATAATGGATTTTACAGCATCTCGACCTTGTCCAAGTTTAGTGTCATCATAGCTAAACCATGACCCACTTTTTTTAATAATTTCATACTCGACAGCAATATCTAATATTTCTCCAACTTTAGAAACACCTTCACCATACATAATATCAAACTCAGCAAGTTTAAAAGGAGGAGCGACTTTATTTTTTACTACTTTCACTCTGGTTTTATTCCCTTGTATGCTACCATCTGTATTTTTAATTTGAGTAGAACGGCGAATGTCTAAACGAACAGAGGCGTAAAACTTAAGAGCATTTCCTCCAGTTGTAGTTTCAGGGTTTCCAAACATCACACCAATTTTTTCTCTTAACTGGTTAATAAAAATTACAGTAGAGCCAGTTTTACTAATAGAAGCTGTTAATTTACGTAAAGCCTGAGACATTAAACGTGCATGTAATCCCATTTTAGAATCTCCCATTTCACCTTCAATTTCACTTTTAGGCGTTAAAGCCGCTACAGAATCTATAACAACAATGTCTATGGCTCCAGATCGAATTAAATTATCAGCAATTTCTAGAGCTTGTTCACCATTATCTGGCTGAGAAATGATTAAATTTTCAATATCTACACCTAAATTTTCAGCATAAAATCTGTCAAAAGCATGTTCTGCATCAATAAAAGCAGCAATACCTCCTGCTTTTTGTGCTTCAGCAATAGCGTGTAAAGTTAATGTTGTTTTACCAGAAGATTCTGGACCATATATTTCAATAACACGACCTCTAGGATAACCACCTACGCCTAATGCAATATCTAAGCCTAATGAGCCTGAAGAAATAGCATCTACATCAACAATAGCCTGGTCACTCATTTTCATTACTGTTCCTTTTCCATATGCCTTATCTAATTTATCTAATGTTAATTTAAGGGCTTTTAATTTCGCTTCTTTTTCGTTGCTCATTTGTATAAATTTATTCGTGTAAGAGATGCTAAAATAACATTTCTTTTAGCATATTACAATTTTCTGACGCAACCTTTTCGTACTTTTTGCATCTACTATATAAAGTGGGGAAATTTTAGCTATGAAAAAGAATTATTAACTCGCTTTTAAACAACGATTAGTTTAACATTAAAGGTGTAGAAGCTATGAAATTTTTTAAAAAATCTATTAAAGCATTAGGCGTTTCAGTTGCAGTATTTGTAAACAGCAATTGTAAAGCCGATGGAGGTTAACTCGTAAAATATTTTGAAATTTTAAATAATTAAAAAATATTAATAACGAGTTAGTCTATTAAAAGCACTTTAGAAAGTCTAAAGTGCTTTTTTTTATACTAAATCGTAACTCACTTAAAAGTGTTATATTTGCAAAAATTTATTCTTTAACCTTAAAATTAGTATAGCATGCAACTGTACAATACCTTAAGTGCTAAGGAAAGAGCAGCATTAATCGAAAAGGCAGGAAAAGACCGATTAACACTTTCTTTCTATCAGTACGCAAAAATTGAAAACCCTCAAGAGTTTAGAGACCACTTGTTTTTAACTTGGAATGCAATAGATGTTCTGGGTAGAATATATGTCGCTCATGAAGGAATTAATGGTCAACTCTCTCTTCCAGCGGATCAATTTGAAACCTTTAAAAACCACTTAGATACGATAGATTTCTTAAAAGATATTCGACTAAATATTGCTATTGAGCAAGATAATATGTCGTTTTTAAAATTGAAAGTAAAAGTTCGCCAAAAGATTGTCGCAGACGGTTTGAATGATGATACTTTTGATGTTCGAAATAAAGGGATTCACGTAGGTGCAGAACAATTCAACAAACTGATTGAAGATGAGAATACGGTTTTAGTTGACATGAGAAATCACTACGAAAGTGAAATAGGTCATTTTAAGAATGCAGTAACTCCAGATGTAGATACGTTTAGAGAGTCTTTAGATATTATTGAAGACGATCTTAAAGCGCATAAAGAAGATAAAAATCTAGTTATGTATTGTACTGGAGGAATTCGTTGTGAAAAAGCAAGTGCCTATTTTAAACATAAAGGCTTTAAAAATGTATATCAACTTGAAGGCGGCATTATCGAATACACGCGTCAAGTAAATGATAAAAGCTTAGAAAATAAATTTATTGGAAAAAACTTTGTGTTTGATGATAGAAGAGCAGAGAAAATTAGTGATGATGTTATAGCACAATGCCATCAATGTGGTGCTCCTTTTGATGTACACACTAATTGTGCAAACGATGCCTGTCACTTATTATTTATTCAATGTGATGCTTGTAAAGAAGAGATGAATAATTGTTGTTCTTCTACTTGTCAAGAGATTCATGCGCTTCCTTTTGAAGAGCAAAAACAACTCCGAAAAGGACAAGGCAATAGTAATGATATTTTTAAAAAAGGAAGAGCAGACCATTTACCCTACAAAAAAGACCTAAGAAACATTTTTGATACCTTAGCCAAAAAGAAGTAAATGAATATTTACAAATTATTGCAGTTAAATCGAAAGATTAAAAGCCACAGAATTAAATTCTTCGGACTTTGGCTACTTCATACATTTAACAAGCGGTATTTAGCAGTGAATTTAGATCCTGTAATGGCCTGTAACTTACGTTGTAAGATGTGCTATTTTACCGATGCTGATTATGTAAAAACCTTGAAAGGACAATTTAAGCCAGAGGAACTTAATCAAGTGGCTAAAACTATTTTTAGTCGTGCATTAAAATTACAGATTGGCTGTGGTACTGAGCCCACTTTGTATAAAAATTTACCAGCAATTGTTGCGCTTGGGAAACAATACAAAGTGCCTTATATTTCGTTAACTACAAATGCTAATTTATTACATGAAGAAAATATTGAAGCACTTTTAAAAGCGGGGTTAAATGAATTTACTATTTCATTGCATGGCGTCACTAAAGAAAGCTATGAGGGTTTTATGAAAAAAGCCAGTTATGAAAAATTTCACAAAGCGTTTAATGCCTTTCAAAAATTGAAAAGTAAGTATAAGTTTAAGGTGAGAATTAATTATACGTTTAATAAAGATAATTTTTATGAACTCACAGAACTCTTTAATCATTTTAATGGGGAGAGTTTCGACTTATTACAAATTCGACCTATTCAAAAGATAGGCAATACAGAGTATAATGATTTTGATTTAGAAGCGTTAAGAGCAGATTACCCAAAAATTATTGAGCAAATTAAACAGAATTGTAAAGCCAATAATATCACGCTTTTAGCTTCAGATGAAATCCCCCAAAAATCCCAAATAAATAATTCTAGCTTAATTTTCGATTATACATTTTGTTATGTCTCACCCAACAAATTTTGGAAAGAAGGCTTCGATTGGAAAGCAGAAACCTTTAATTCCTATTCCAAAAAAATCCGTTGGGGCAATCAATTATTTTCTAATATCTTTAAATCTGAAAAAGCGCTCAAATCCCTTTCTAATCGATTAAATTATGAGGTTGAATTCAATTAGAGATTTTATTCTTTAATGATTTTAATTGTCTTCTGCTGATTAGAATCGCCTTCTAGGGTTAAGAAGTACATCCCATGAGATAACTGGTCTAAATTCACTTTTTTTATGCCACTTGTAGTATTGCTAATAGTTTGAATAGTCTTCCCTTGAATATCAAAAAGTCTAGCTTTTACTATCGTATGCTTTGATGTAATGTTTACAAAATCTTTGGTTGGGTTGGGATAAACAGAAATTGTATTTAATTCATTCTCATCGATACTCAACGTACCTATGGTAAAAAAGTGAGTAAGGGTTTGTCCTTCATAAGTCACTTCCCATTTCCATTCCCCTTCCATATCAAAACTATTAAAAAACCAATAATAGTACCAAGATGAGCTAGTCGTTGAAGTATTAAAAGTAGAATTGAAGAACCAAGAATCATTAGGCCTAATAATTTTAACATTTAAACTTGTGTTTTCAATTTGATCTCTTAAAAAGGCCGTTAAATAAATAGTATCACCTAGTTCAAAAGTATTGCTTTCATAAGTGGTTTCAGCTGTTGGGCAAGTAGGAAAAACAATAGGATTATCTGAATGGGTTAGCGCAGCATTAATATTAGGATTGCTATAAGGTAGTTGAGACTGCCACCATGAGTCTCCGTTTAAGCTATTACAACTGCCATAATAAGGATCGATTAATTGTGTATAACTGTCATCAGTATAAACTTCAAAATGTAAATGAGGTCCAGTTGAATTCCCTGAGCTACCAACAGTTCCCAGTACCTCACCTTGAACTACCATTTCACCAACATCTTTTGTAGTTACAGAGCCATTTTTCATATGTCCATACCATGCAATACTACCATCGCTGTGTTGAATATAGACAGCATTCCATACATTACTGTTAAAATCACAACTTCTATCAAATTGGCCATCACCTTTAGCAATAATTTGCCCAGCCGCAGCTGCAGTAATTTCGGTCTGCATGTCATCCATTTGTTTCCAACTAAAAGGCCACAAATAGACATCAACCCCTTGATGATTATACCCAGAAGCTGTATCGTAGGTAATCGTACCGCAGTTATAATCAGTTAGTGCGTTCGGGAAGCTTGAATTATGATCAACATATCCAGAAATGGCCCAAGTGTCGTTATAATTAAAACCTGCAGCTTGTTGAATTGGCCAATCAAATAAGACATGTCCACCATTCCTAGCAGATACAGAATAGGCCAGTTTGTTTTCAAGTTTTAATAATTCTATATGTTCCTGTAACTGCCCTTTAATACGTTCTCTTTGTTCAGAAGTTAAGCAAGGCGTTTTTGTTTGGTTGAAGATGTATTCACCACCACCAAACCCATGATTTTTATCTTGAGCATATAAGTGATGAAAACATAGGCATACAATTAAAAGTGTAAATTTTAATTTCATAATAGTGAAGTATTAAGTTAATTTCTATAGCATCCTAAACTCATTCAAAATATGATTTAAAACATTTCGATTTCTATTTATTGTGTGACAAAAGAGCATGATTAAATATGTAATGAATTGATAATAAGATGATTGAAATATACATATTTTTTTTAATATAGCTTAAAGTGAGGTGTTTTTAACTTAATAAATAATCTTATCTTTACACTTTAGAATTCATTACTAATCATCTTCTTGAATCTATATTAGGTTTAAGAATCAATATATATAAATTTATGGCTTGTGGCACGTGCTCAACAGGAAAAGATGGTCAACCAAAAGGCTGTAAAAATAATGGAACTTGCGGAACAGATAGCTGTAATAAGCATACTGTGTTTGATTGGCTAGCCAACATGTCGCTTCCTAATGGCGAAAAACCATTTAATTGGGTAGAAGTTCGCTTTAAAAACGGAAGGAAAGACTACTATAAAAATACCGAAAATTTAACACTTGCTATTGGAGATGTTGTTGCAACTCAAGCACAATCTGGACATGATGTAGGAATGGTGACGCTTACAGGAGAATTAGTAAGAGTACAAATGAAGCGGAAAAAGATTTCTGAAGACACTGAAGACTTCATGAAAATTTATAGAAAAGCATCACAAAAAGATATCGATATTTGGTCTAGTGCTCGTGATAAAGAAGAGCCTATGAAAGTAAAGGCTCGTCAGCTTGCGATAGACTTAAAATTGCAAATGAAAATTTCTGATATAGAATTTCAAGGTGATGCAAGTAAGGCTACGTTTTATTATACCGCCGAAGAACGCGTAGATTTTAGAGAGTTAATTAAACTCTTTGCAAGAGAATTTAGAACCAGAATTGAAATGAAACAAGTTGGGTTTCGTCAAGAAGCTGCAAGACTTGGAGGTATAGGGTCATGTGGTCGTGAGTTGTGTTGTTCTACATGGTTAACAGATTTCCGTTCTGTTAGTACATCTGCTGCGCGTTATCAGCAATTATCTTTAAATCCACAAAAATTAGCAGGACAATGCGGAAAACTTAAATGTTGTTTAAATTATGAATTAGACAGCTATTTAGATGCTTTAAGAGAAATACCAAAGCCTGAAATTAAATTATACACAAAGAAAGGTACAGCAGTTTGTCAAAAAACGGATATTTTTAAAGGACACTTATGGTATGCTTATGAAGGCGAATGGATGAATTGGCATAAGATTACTAAAGATCAAGCCAATGAAATTATTGCTCTTAACAAGAAAAAAGAAAAAATAGCGAGCCTTGAAGAATATGCGCAAGACCTAATAGAAGATACTAAAACAGAGTTTGAAAACGTTGTTGGTCAAGATAGTTTAACACGCTTTGATAGTCCAAAAGGCAATACTAAACGTAAAAATAATAGAAGGAATAAAAGAAGAAAGAAACCTCAAAACAAAAAAAACAATGCGAAATAGTATTTGGTTATTATTTTTCTTTTCTTTTTTTCTGTTGACATCATGCGACTCTAATGGCCTTTTTGATCAATATCAAAGCATACAAAATTCTTGGGGTAAAGACTCAGTAATCGAATTTAAAGTACAACCACCAGATACTTTAAACGCTTATAATTTGTTTGTTAACTTGAGAAACAATAATGAATACAGATACAGTAACTTGTATTTAATTGTGGAGTTAAATTTTCCACATGGCAAAACGATTAAGGACACATTATTATATAAAATGGCAAAACCTAATGGTGAGTTTTTAGGCACTGGATATTCTAGTATTAAAGAAAACAAACTATGGTATAAAGAAAATTTTACTTTTAATGAATCTGGTGAATATACAGTCAATATTCAACATGCTATGCGTGAAAGCGGTAAAGTTAATGGTGTAAAAGAGCTTAAAGGCATAACAGATGTTGGTTTTAGAGTAGAGAAATTACAAAACACTAAATAAATATCACTTTGAGTGGTTCTAATTAAAAGTTAGAATGGTATCGAAAAGTATTTAAGAACTATAGTACATGGCAAAAAAAGTAAATAACACACAAGACTTTACAAAGTATATTCGTTTATTTTGGAAGTTATTCATTGGTGGTTTTTTAGCTGTAATCCTTCTTTTTTTATTAGCATCTTGGGGTGTTTTTGGAGAACTACCTGATCATACTATCCTAGAAAATCCTAAAACCAATTTAGCTACAGAAATCATTTCTTCAGATGGAGTTACATTAGGAAAATTTTATTTTAATGACAATAGAACACCTGTAGGTTATGAAGAACTCCCTCAACATTTAGTAGATGCTTTAATTGCAACTGAAGATGCTCGTTTCCATTCGCATTCTGGAATAGATGCTCGAGGTACTCTAAGAGCAATAGTGAAACTCGGAAAAGGTGGAGGAGCAAGTACCATTTCACAACAATTAGCGAAACAATTGTTTCACGGCGAGGGCTCAAAAAACACCTTAGGTAGAATTACACAAAAAGCTAAAGAGTGGATTATAGCCATAAAACTTGAGCGTCAATACACAAAAGAAGAGATAATTGCTCAGTATTTTAATATCTATGATTTTGGAAATAATGCTGATGGTATTCGTTCTGCATCTAGAATTTATTTTGGAAAAGAACCAATGGCACTAGATTTAAAAGAGTCTGCCATGTTGGTCGGGATGTTTAAAAATTCATCTTTATACAATCCAAGACCTGAGCGCAACCCTATTGGAGTAAAAAACAGAAGAAATGTGGTTTTGGCTCAAATGGAAAAATATGGTTATATAAATGAAAAACTTAAAGATTCTCTTCAAAAACTTGATTTAGGGTTACGCTATTCTCCTGAATCTCATAGGGAAGGTACAGCAACCTATTTTAGAGAATATCTGCGTGCTTTTATGAAAGATTGGACGAATGATAAAAAGAATAGAAAGCCAGATGGTACAAAATATAACATTAATAGCGATGGTTTAAAAGTGTACACAACTATAGATTCTCGTATGCAATTATATGCTGAAGACGCTGTAGCGAAACACATGCCAAGATTACAAGCTGAATTTTTTCACCAAAACACACCAAAAAGAAATCCAACCGCACCTTTTTTAGAGCTTGATAAAGATGAAATTGAAGCTTTAATGAATCGAGGAATGAAACAAAGCGAACGTTGGCGTCACATGAAATATGATTTAAAAAAGAAAGATAAAGATATTATTGATTCTTTTGATAAGCCAACAAAAATGACCGTGTTTGCATGGAAAGATGGTAAAGCACATGAAATAGACACAATCATGAAACCAATGGATTCTATGCGCTATTATAAATCGTTTTTGCGAACAGGTATGATGAGTATGGATCCGCAAACAGGTCATGTAAAAGCTTGGGTTGGAGGAATGAATTATAAGCATTTTCAATATGACCATGTGAAACAAGCAAAACGTCAAGTGGGTTCAACATTTAAGCCGTTTGTTTATGCAACAGCTATTGATCAATTACATCTTTCACCTTGTGATGAATTGCCAAATACACAAATCACTATTGAAGCCAATAAATATGGAAATCCAGAGCCTTGGACACCAAGGAATTCGGACAATAAATATGGAGGCACTAAAACACTTAAAAATGCATTAGCTAATTCTGTAAATACGATTACTGCCCGTTTAATGGATAAGGTTGGTCCGCAACCTGTTGTAGATTTAGTTAAGAAATTAGGCGTTGAATCAGAAATACTTCCAGTTCCTTCTATTGCTTTAGGGACTCCAGATGTTAGCGTTTATGAAATGGTTGGCGCGTATTCTACATTTGCGAATCAAGGCGTATATACTAAACCAGTAATGGTCACACATATTGAGGACAAAAATGGTACAATATTATATCAATTTACTCCAGAGTCTCGCGATGTATTAAGCGAAGAAGTTGCCTATGTAACTGTAAACCTTATGGAAGGAGTAACTCAATCTGGTTCAGGAGTTAGATTAAGAACAAAAGGTGCAGATGCTTATAGAGCAGATTACAGAGAAATAGTTACAGGGTACCCTTACGAATTTAAAAACCCTATTGCAGGAAAAACAGGAACTACTCAAAATCAAAGTGATGGTTGGTTTATGGGAATGGTTCCAAACTTAGTAACTGGTGTCTGGGTTGGCGCAGAAGATAGAGCAGCTCATTTTGCATCTATAACATATGGACAAGGAGGCGCAATGGCATTACCAATTTGGGGTATGTATATGCGTAGCTGTTATGAAGATGAAACCTTAAATATTTCTAAAGGAGAATTTAAGAAACCAAAAGACTTATCTATTGAAGTAGATTGTTCTAAATACACACCAGATCAAGATTCAAATTCAAGTCTTCCAGAAGAAGATACTCCTGAAGAATTAGATTTTTAGTTTTTTAAAAAAGTAAAAAAAGCTTTAACTTTTTATAAATAAACAAATCACAAAAGTCACATGTAATTTCAAAGCCATTCTTTTTAGAATGGCTTTTTTATTTCGTATTTTTCAGTCACGAAAAACAATAAAAAATGATTAGTAAAAAAGTAGATTCTGTTCAAGACGCTTTACAAGGAGTACAAGATAATATGACTTTTATGTTTGGAGGCTTTGGGCTTTCAGGAATTGCCGAAAACTCAATAGCTGAATTGGTGAATATGAATATTAAAGGGCTAACCTGTATTTCTAATAATGCAGGAGTAGATGATTTTGGTTTAGGCTTATTATTACATCAAAGACAAATCAAAAAAATGGTGTCTTCTTATGTTGGTGAAAACGAAGAGTTTGAACGCCAAATGTTATCTGGGGAGTTAGATGTTGAATTAATTCCACAAGGAACTTTGGCCGAAAGATGTAGAGCAGCACAAGCAGGATTTCCAGCAGTTTACACACCAGCTGGTTTTGGAACAGAAGTCGCAGAAGGTAAAGAAACGAGAGAGTTTAATGGTAAAATGTATGTGTTAGAACATGCTTTTAAAGCCGATTTTGCTTTTGTGAAAGCTTGGAAAGGAGATGCTGCTGGAAATTTAATTTTTAAAGGAACAGCAAGAAATTTTAACCCTAATATGTGTGGTGCTGCTAAAATTACTGTAGCTGAGGTTGAAGAATTAGTGCCTGTTGGTACACTAGACCCAAACCAAATTCATATTCCTGGGATATTTGTACAGCGCATTTTTCAGGGTGCACATTATGAGAAAAGAATAGAACAACGCACAGTAAGACAAAGAGATTAATATGTTAGATAAAAACGGAATTGCAAAACGTATTGCTAAAGAAGTACAAGATGGATATTATGTTAACTTAGGAATTGGTATTCCAACCTTGGTTGCAAACTATGTAAGAAACGATATTGAAGTTGAATTTCAAAGTGAAAATGGAGTCTTAGGAATGGGCCCTTTTCCTTTTGAAGGCGAAGAAGATGCAGATATTATTAATGCAGGAAAACAAACTATAACGACACTGCCTGGAGCAAGTTTCTTTGATTCTGCTATGAGTTTTTCTATGATTAGAGGCCAACATGTAGACCTTACTATTCT
This sequence comes from Lacinutrix iliipiscaria, assembly GCF_042686125.1. Taxonomy (NCBI): domain Bacteria; kingdom Pseudomonadati; phylum Bacteroidota; class Flavobacteriia; order Flavobacteriales; family Flavobacteriaceae; genus Lacinutrix; species Lacinutrix iliipiscaria. Next base: position 487,471 of record NZ_JBHUOV010000001.1, on the reverse strand, counting down.
TGGTGCTATGGAAGTGGCTGAAAATGGAGATATCGCAAATTGGAAAATTCCAGGTAAAATGGTAAAAGGTATGGGAGGCGCTATGGATTTAGTAGCGAGTGCTGAAAATATCATTGTTGCTATGATGCATACTAACAGGGCAGGAGAATCAAAACTTCTTAAAAGATGTAGCTTACCATTAACGGGAGTAGGATGCGTTAAAAAAATTGTAACCAATCTTGCGGTTTTAGAAGTCACACCTAATGGCTTTAAACTACTAGAACGCGCTCCAGGAGTTTCTGTTGAAGATATTAAAAATGCAACAGAAGGTCATTTAATCGTTGAAGGCGATATTCCAGAAATGAACTTATAAAAATCAAATAGGTTTATTAGTCATATTTTAAAAATTCATAAGGGCTATTTCTATAATTTAACTTTTCTAAATACAAGAATAAGACTACAAAAACGCGATAAATGTTAAAATTTTTTGCATTTCATCGAATATAATTACTTTTTAGCTGATTTATTTAAAATAATATTTCATATTCGTAGTCCCCAAATTTACCAAATAATATATAACCCAAATCTACCATAAACTTTTACTTATGAATGAGCCTCCTGTTTTTAACGAAGTCAATTCTTTTGAGGAAAGTTATATCTTTAAAAAAATTGAAGACACTAAAAAATTTCTTAAAAGTCTATTTTATTTAACTAAGAAGATATTTATGCTATAATCCTTTTGGGATCGCATCAATTAATTTTTTAGTATATGCTTTTTTAGGATTAGAGTAGATGACATCTGCATCATCCAACTCTTCAATCTGACCAGCATTCATTACCAATAGTTGGTCAGACATATATTTTACTACAGCTAAATCATGTGATATGAATATGTAAGTAAACCCAAAATCTATTTTCAATTCATTTAATAAATTGAGAACTTGAGCTTGAACAGAAATATCTAAAGCAGAAACAGATTCATCACAAATAATTAATTTTGGCTGTAAAGCTATAGTTCTGGCAATACCAATACGTTGTCTTTGTCCACCAGAAAATTCATGAGGATACTTATTAAAACTAGCTTCATCTAAACCAACTCGATTTAAAATTGCCATTACTTTTTCTTTGCGTTCAGTATTAGTTTTAAAAAGTTTATGCACTATCATGGGTTCTAAAATAGCTTCTCCAACGGTTAATCTTGGATTAAGAGATGCGTAAGGGTCTTGGAAAATAATTTGAATATCCTTACGTAAACTTCGCATTTGACTTGAAGATATTTCAGTAATATCTTTACCTTTATATAAAATCTTACCAGCAGTTGCTTTATCTAATTGTAAAATGGCTTTGCCCAGAGTTGATTTTCCGCAGCCAGATTCACCAACCAATCCTAAAGTTTCTCCTTCATATAATTTAAAACTCACATTATTTACTGCTTTAAAACTTTGTAGCTTATTAAACCAACCAGATGAATTGAAATACTCTTTTTCAAGATTAATGATTTCTAATAAAGGTGGCTTACTATATATAAATTTATGGTGTTTTTCTCTATCAGATTTTGAAATGATTTTAGTTGATATGGTTTTCTGTAAAAAATCTTGAATTGTTGGTAGTTTTCTTAAACGCATATCTAACGAAGGCCTCGAATTTATAAGAGCTTTTGTATAATCATGTGTTGGTTGTTTAAAAATTGAAGATACGCTTCCTTGCTCTACAATATGTCCTTGATACATCACTAAAACACGATGAGCAATCTCAGAAATTAATGACAAATCATGTGTGATAAAAATAATACTCATTTTTGTCTTGGCCTGTAATTCTTTTAAAAGTATTATAATATCTTTTTGAACGGTAACATCTAGTGCAGTCGTGGGTTCATCTGCAATTAATATTTCAGGTTCACAAGCAATAGCCATTGCAATCATAACACGTTGCATTTGTCCACCAGAAATCTCATGAGGATATTTATTATAAGTTGTTTCTGGAAGAGGTAGTTTTACGTCTATAAAAAGAGAAATGACACGTGCTTTTGCATCTTTTTTTGATAAAGATGTATGGTTTAAAATAATTTCCTCAACCTGTTTCCCGCAGGTCATAGAAGGATTTAAAGAACTCATAGGCTCTTGAAAAATCATTGAAACCTTTTTGCCTCTTATCTTTTGAAGTTCTTTTTCATTTAATTGCGTTAAGTCTTCATTTTTAAAAGTAATACTACCATTAGTTATTCTTGAAATGTTCTTTGGTAGTAACCCTATTATAGCTAATGATGATACAGACTTCCCAGAGCCTGATTCACCTACAACACCTAGTATTTCGTTAGTGTATAAACAGTATGAAATATTATGAATGATTTCTTTTTCTTCTTTTTCTTTAAAGAAGGAAATGGAAAGATTTTTAACTGAAAGTATGTCCTTTTTTGGCATAGCTAAATGTAAAAAAATCATCTTAATAATTACGGAAAAACCGTAAAAAACCATTGCTTTTTTTAGTGTTGAATGTATTTCATCGAAAAAATAAATTTAAATTATTATTTCATTAAAAAAATATTAATTTCGACAGGCTTTAAATAAAGTATTTATTAAAATATTATTAATTTGATACAAAAAACCCGTTTTTAGTGTTAATTATTTGTTTTAATGAATCTACTTTTAAAAGCGATTAAAAATTTTATCAGACAATAGATAATTCAATCCCTAAAAATTAATTTATTGTTAAAACCCCAGAGTGAAAACTCTGGGATTTTTATGATTTTAACAAGTGAAATTTTTACGAACAAATTGTAAAATGGAGCTTCTTTTTAGAATAGAATGTATTTCATTAAAAAACATCTGATATTTTTTTAGTTTAAAAAACCACTTAATTTAATTAATCACTTAAGTAAATAAACCTTTTAATAATTAACACCTTAAACCCTTAACACATGAGAATAAAACTAGGATTACTCATATTTTTTATGAGTACAACCCTTGCTTTTTCACAAACTAACCAACTTTGGCAAAAGCAATCAATTAGTAAAAATATTAGTATTAAATCTAATAAACAGAACTTACCCCAAACAAATATTTACAGCTTAAATCTTGATAACCTTAAAGCAGCCTTGGCTAATGCTCCAGCTAGGATGCAAAATTCAAGACCATCTAATGTTATTTTATCTTTTCCTAATTCTGAAGGTAAATTTGAAAGCTTTAGAATTATAGAGGCTTCAGTATTAAGCCCAGAACTTCAAGCAAGATACCCAGATATTAGGTCATACGCTGGACAAGGAATTGATAACCCAGCATCAATTATTAGATTTAGTATCTCTCCTTTAGGATTTCAGAGTATGGTGATTTCTGCCAACCAACCTGCTTCTTTTATAGAGGTTTATTCAGATGATTTATCACAATATGTGGTATTCAAAAGAGCAGATAAAACAGATTTTACTAATGATTTCGAATGTTCAGTTACAGAAACAGTAAACAGAGCTCTTAATACAGGAACAGGATTAAGAAATGCAGACGATTCAATATTGCGTACTTATCGCTTAGCGGTTTCAACAACTGGAGAATACACTGCTTATCATGGTGGAACTAAGGCATTAGCATTAGCAGCTATTAATAATACCATGACCAGAGTGAATGGGATTTTTGAAACAGACTTTAATGTCACTATGGAACTAATTGGTAATACAGACGATGTTATTTATACCAATTCTGGAAGTGATCCTTATGGAAATACAACTTCTGGATATAATAGTGCTTTACAATCCACATTAACTAGTGTAATAGGCGAAGCCAATTATGATATTGGTCATTTATTTGCTAGCCTCCAAAACAATGGAAATGCGGGTTGCATAGGCTGTGTTTGTGTGAATAACCAAAAAGGAAGTGGGTGGACTTCAGCTACTGTTCCTGATGGAGATTTCTTTGATGTTGATTATGTTGCTCATGAAATGGGACACCAATTTGGAGCGAATCACACATGGACATTTAATGGAAATGAAGGAACTAATGTGCAAGTTGAACCGGGAAGTGGCTCAACAATTATGAGTTATGCTGGTATTACTGGTGCAACTGATGTTCAAGCCAATGTTCATCCTAATTTTCACGCCGTTTCTATTGAGCAAGTAACGGATTATGTTAAAAGTACAAGTTGTCAAACCAATACTAATTTAGGGAATGCAGTACCTGTAGTTAATGCTGGACCTAATTATACTATCCCAAAAGGAACAGCCTTTATTTTAGAAGGTTCTGCTACTGATGCAAATCCAGATGATGTATTAACTTATAGTTGGGAACAAATGGATGAGAATAATGCATCTACAACTTACCCAAGCACTACAGCCACAACAGGTGTTGCATTTAGAGCTTATGAGCCGACGACAGATAATTACCGCTATTTCCCTAGGCTAGAAACTATTAAAACTGGTGCAACCTCTTGGCAATGGGAAGCTGTTCCTAATGTAGCACGTAGTTTGAATTTTAGATTAACTGCTAGAGACAATAGAGCTGGTGGTGCTACAAATAGTAGCGACGATATGGTTGTAACGGTTAATGGTACAGCTGGACCTTTTGTCGTTAATTCACCAAATACAAATGTAACATGGAATGCTGGTACAACACAGACCGTAACATGGGATGTCGCTGGTACAACTTCTAATGGAGTAAATGCAGCTAATGTTGATATTTTTCTTTCAACCGATGGAGGTGATACTTATCCAATAGCCTTAGCTTCAAATGTTGCAAATGATGGTTCTCACGATATTATTGTGCCTAATAATCAAGGAACTCAATGTCGTATAATGGTTAGAGGGTCTAATCATATATTCTTTGATATTTCAAATTCAAATTTTGAAATCGCAGGAACTGTTGTATGTAATGCTACAACACCTTCTGGATTGTCTGCTTCTGGCGTAGGTGCAAATACCGCTACTTTAGGATGGAATGCAGTAGCTGGAGCATCTTACGACTTACAATATAGGGAAGTAGGAGCTGGATCTTGGGTTACTATACAAGTTAATGGTGTGTCAACAGCATTGTCAGGATTGAGTACTTTAACTCAATATGAAGCTCAAGTAAGAAGTGCGTGTCCTGATAATTCGACATCTGCATATAGCAGTACTATTAATTTTACCACAACTGATGTGCAGTTAAATTATTGCGCTTCAGCAAGTACAAATATAAATGATGAGTTTATAGGAAGAGTGCAATTAAATACAATTGATAATGCTTCTGGCGGACAGTTCTATACTGATTTTACAAGTATATCTACCACATTAACCAAAGATACTCAATATACAATTACAGTAACACCAACATGGACAGGCACAGTTTATAGTGAAGGATATTCAGTATGGATTGATTATAATAGAGATGGTGATTTTGGAGATGCAGGCGAGCAAGTATGGACTCAGTCAGCAACTCAAAGTACACCAGTAAGTGGAAGCTTTACTATTCCAAGTTCAGCTGTTGAAAATGCGACAAGAATGCGTGTATCAATGAAGTATAATGGAATACCAACATCTTGTGAAACTTTCCAATATGGAGAAGTTGAAGATTATACAGTGATTATTGAAGGTTCTGGACCTGATATTGAAGCTCCTGTTATTACACTAAATGGTGCTTCTACACTAAATTTAAATGTTGGAGAAACTTATACAGAACTTGGCGCAACTGCTACAGATAATATTGATGGAAATCTAACATCTAGCATTGTTGTTGGTGGTGATACCGTTAATACAAGTTTAGGTGGCACATACGTTGTAACTTATAATGTAAGTGATGCCGCTGGAAATGCTGCCGCTGAAGTGATTCGAACTGTAAATGTAATTCCTGATACAACCGCACCTGTTATTAGCCTTATAGGTTCTTCGAATATTAGTTTACAATTAGGAGATTCTTATTCAGACCAAGGCGCAACGGCTACAGATAATATAGATGGAGATTTAACATCTAGCATTGTTGTTGGTGGTGATATTGTAAATACAAGTGCAGTAGGAGTTTATGTAATAACTTATAACGTAAGTGATGCTGCTGGAAATCAAGCTGCAGAGGTTACAAGAACGGTTACTGTTAATCCTGATACAATTGCTCCAGTGATTGTATTAAATGGAGCGTCTACGATAAACTTAAATATTGGAGATACTTATACAGAACAAGGCGCAACCGCTACAGATAATGTAGATGGAAACCTTACGTCTAGTATTGTAATCTCAGGAACAGTAAATACTGCTTCAGCAGGAACCTATTTTGTAAATTACAATGTAAGTGATTCCTCAGGTAATGCTGCCAATCAAGTTACAAGAACAATAATTGTTAGTGCAGATACAACAGCTCCAGTGATTGTATTAAATGGAGCGTCTACAATAAACTTAAATATTGGAGACACTTATACAGAACAAGGTGCAACAGCTACAGATAATGTGGATGGAGATTTAACATCTAATATTGTAATTTCAGGAACTGTAAATACTGCTTCTGCAGGAACTTATTTTGTAAATTATAATGTTAGTGATTTTTCAGGTAATGCTGCTAATCAAGTCACAAGAACAGTTATCGTTAGTGCAGACACAATTGCTCCTGTGATTACTTTGAATGGAGCATCAACAATTAATTTAAATGTTGGTGATACTTATACAGAACAAGGCGCAACTGCTACAGATAATATTGATGGCGATCTAACATCTAGTATTGTTATTGCTGGAACAGTTAATACTGCTATTGCTGGATCTTATAGTGTTACTTATAACGTTTCTGATGCTGCTGGAAATGCAGCTACAGAAGTGGTAAGAACAGTAAACGTTACAACTGTACAGTTAAATTATTGTGATTCTGCGAGTACAAATATAAATGATGAGTTTATAGGAAGAGTACAATTAAATACAATTGATAATGCTTCTGGCGGACAGTTCTATACTGATTTTACAAGTATATCTACCACATTAACCAAAGATACTCAATATACAATTACAGTAACACCAACATGGACAGGCACAGTTTATAGTGAAGGATATTCAGTATGGATTGATTATAATAGAGATGGTGATTTTGGAGATGCAGGCGAGCAAGTATGGACTCAGTCAGCAACTCAAAGTACACCAGTAAGTGGAAGCTTTACTATTCCAAGCTCAGCTGTTGAAAATTCTACAAGAATGCGTGTATCAATGAAGTATAATGGAATACCAACATCTTGTGAAACTTTCCAATATGGAGAAGTTGAAGATTACACAGTGATTATTGAAGGTGCTGGGCCAGATACTACGGCACCAGTAATTACTTTAAATGGCGCATCAACACTTAACTTAAACGTTGGAGACAGCTATACAGAACTTGGTGCAAATGCTACAGATAATGTTGATGGTGATATTTCTAGCGCTATTGTTATTGGAGGTGATACAGTTGACACAAACTCAGTAGGTACTTACGTTGTGACTTATAATGTAAGTGATGCCGCTGGAAATGCTGCCGCTGAGGTGACAAGAACAGTGAATGTTAATCCAGACACTACACCACCAGTGATTACTTTAAATGGTGCATCAACAATTAATCTTATTGTTGGCGACACTTATACAGAATTAGGCGCAACGGCTATCGATAATTTAGATGGTGATATTTCTGGTGATATCGTTATAGGTGGCGATACTGTTGATGCGAATACTGTAGGCGCTTATGTAATAACATATAATGTAAGTGATGCCGCAGGAAATAATGCTGTTGAAGTAACGAGAACAGTGAATGTTAATGAGCCTTCAACTGGATGTTCAGGAGGAATTTCGTCTTTCCCTTATAGCGAAGGATTTGAAAACACCTTAGGGGCATGGACACAATCTACAAGTGATGATATCGATTGGACTGTAGATGCTAACGGAACACCTTCAAGCAACACGGGACCATCAAGTGCATCTCAAGGGACTTATTATGTATTCGTTGAGGCGTCTAGCCCTAATTACCCAAGCAGACGTGCAATATTAAACTCACCTTGTTTTGATTTAAGCGGTATGTCTACTCCTGAATTTAGTTTTGATTACCATATGTATGGTGCAGCAGATATGGGAACTATTGACTTAGAAGTGAGTACAGATGATGGTGCAAATTGGACAAGCATCTGGAATGAATCAGGGAACAAAGGTAATACGTGGTTAAGTGCAAGTGTCGACTTAAGTGCTTATGCAGGAGGATCTGTGCAATTAAGATTTAATAGATTCGTAGGAAGCACTTGGCAAGCAGATATTGCTATTGATAATATTAATTTATCTGAACCTGTAGCTCCAACATGTAATGATGGTATTCAAAACGGAAACGAAACAGGTGTTGATTGCGGAGGTTCTTGTGCACCATGTTCAACCTCTAATGTAACTTTACATGAAGGTTATTTTGAAACTGGCTGGGATGGCTGGATTGATGGAGGAAGTGATGCTGCTAGATATTCTGGAGCTAATTCTTACGAAGGAAGTTATTCAATAAGACTTAGAGATAACTCAAACTCATCTACAATGACCTTGTCAAATGTTGATGTCACACCTTATTCTCAAGTTATAGTAGATTTTTATTTCTATGTATCTAGTATGGAAAACGGTGAAGATTTCTGGCTGCAATTCTATAATGGTTCTAGTTATGTCACTGCTCAATCTTGGGTCGCTGGTACAGACATTAATAACAACTCGTTCTATAATGCGACGGTAACTTTAACACCTGCTCAATACAATTTTGCAGCTAATTCTGGCTTCAGATTTAGATGTGATGCGAGTAATAACTCAGATTTCATTTATATAGATCAGGTAATTATTACTGGAACCACAACAGGTAGAGGAGACATTAATAACCTTATTGAAGTAGGAACATTAAATTCTGAGGTTGCTTTTGAAGGGGATTTTAAATTCTATCCTAATCCAGTAAAAGGAAACATTCTTAATGTTGAATTACTTGAAGGTGATGAATTCTCATACAAAATCATAAACATGATTGGTCAAACCGTGCGTAGTGGAAATTCTGAAGGTCAAGTGAATGTTAGTCAACTTGAAGCTGGAATGTACTTTATCGAAATCAATGATGGTGAAGAGATAATGACTAAAAAATTCATTAAACAATAGCCAACTAACCAACTATTTTTAATGATAAAGTCCAGAGTGAAAGCTCTGGACTTTTTTTATTTGGGCAAATACAACGTCACCAATGTTACGTTGTACCAAGCTTTCACTACTCGCTTTTTGATTCTGTCTTTCCTGCTTTTGCAGGAAGCCATAATAAAAAGAGCTCAAACAGGTCGTTCAATCTTTTTTGCAAACTTATATGTGAATAATCTCATTATCATGAAGGAGTTCGTCGCCTCGAAGTCTTAAAAATATTTGAGCCACAGCAATAGCGTCTTTTTCACAGTAGGTAATAATACGATCAATATCATTGTCTTCATAATACACACGATAAACTTCACTACCATCTATATCATCTTTTGGCGAAGGAATGCCTAAAACATTTGTGAGTAATTTTAAAGATGTAAATGTTTTATAGTCGCCAAATTTCCATAACTCTAAAGTATCTAAATGAGGAACTTCCCAAGGCTTTTTTCCAAAGAGGTTTAGTTTATAAGGCAATTCAATGTTGTGAATAATCATGCGTCTAGCGATATACGGAAAATCAAATTCTTTTCCATTATGAGCACAAAGCAAATGTTTCGTCTGACTAAAATGAGTAATCAATAAATTTTTAAAGTCTTTTAGAATTTTAATTTCTTCACCATAAAAAGAAGTGACTCGAAATGTTCTTACATCACCTTGATTTTTAAAATAACCAACAGAAATACAGATAATTTTCCCAAATTCTGCCCAAATACCAGCACGATCATAAAATGCTTCAGCAGTGTAATCGTCTTTACGCTGATATTGTGATTTAAGTTCCCATAAATTTTGCTTGGTTTCATCTAAATCAGAAAAATACTGTGTTTCAGGAACCGTTTCAATATCTAAAAATAAGATGTTTTCTAGATGTAGTTTAGAGATCATAGTTTAACATGTTATAAGCTTCTTCAATATATGTAGAGATATCAGAAGTAAAAGTAGCAATAGGGTTTCCTGGGCCTTTAGAATGACCAAGTCTAACAATTATGACATTATCTTCAGGTTCAACGATTACATATTGTCCGAGATGACCACGCATCATAAAAAAACGTTTATCATTAATGGTTTTCAACCAGAAACCATAGCCATATATTGGGTTTTCTGAAAACCGTGGTGTTATAGACTTGGCAACAAAAGCAGAATCTAAAAGTTGTTTCCCATTCCATTTTCCATGGTCTTTGTATAGTTTTCCAAAACGCGCAAAATCTTTTGCATTACTTGAGATACTAGTAAACGCTTTTGCTAATCTATTTTCAGCATCGTCTAATTGCCATAAAGCATCTTCAGTAGCGCCTAATGGTTTCCAGAAACTTTCAGAAAGGTATTGAGCTAATGGTTTCTTTGTTGCTTTTTGAATAACCATTCCTAGCAAAGCTGTACTACCACTTAAATATTCAAATTCTTTTCCAGGGGTTTTTACTACTTTTTGATTTAAAATAGTTTCAGCTAAATCATCATCATAATTCGCTCGCGCTGTTACAGAAAATGGACTTGTGTAATGTTCAACCCAATCCAATCCAGAAGCCATTGAGGATAAATCGCCAACCGTCGTTTTTGCATAACTATATTCAGGATAAAAATCACTAACAGGTTGGTCTAAACTCTTAATATGGCCTTCCATTATTGCCTTTCCTAACAATGCAGACGTTATGCTTTTTGCCATAGAAAATGAATTAGTTTTTGATGTCGCATTAAAGCCATCATAGTATTTTTCAAACCAAATACTGTCATTTTTTATAATAACATAAGCTATAGTGCCAAGATCTTTGTTTGTTGAAGCGAGTTTATCAGTTTCGTTACTGGTATTATAATCTTTATGATTTGGCCAAGGACTAGGAGTATTCCCTTTTTCGATAATATCATTCTCAAAATAAGGATAATCATCTATAAATGCAGTTGTGTGGCCAGTAAAATAAACCACTCTAATTCCTTTTAATATATAGTCGTAATCAAAAATATACAGTAAAATAATAATTGAGCCAATTATATATACAATCCATTTTAGAAGCTTTTTCAGAATTTTCATAGTAATTAATAAGTATTAAATATAGAATATATTCTCTAAATCTAAAAATTTAGAGATGTTTTTTTAAAATAAGGTTTGTTGTTTATACGGACTTTCATGCTCAAGCAGCCATTGTTTTCGGTGTAATCCTCCTGCATAACCTGTAAGTGAACCATCACTACCAATAACACGATGACATGGCACAACAATCCAAATGGGGTTTTTTCCATTAGCATTGGCAACTGCACGAATCGCTTTGACATCGCCTAGTTGTTTAGATAAATCAAGGTATGTCGTGGTTTTACCAAACGGTATGTGGAGTAGTTCTTGCCAAACGCGCTTTTGAAAATCGGTGCCTTTTGGATTTATTTTAAAATTGAATTGTTGCCGAACACCTTCAAAATATTCATTGAGTTGTTGGACACAGTCTTCTAAGGCTTCTGGGATGATGTCTGTTATTTTTTCTTCAGTATTTAAAACAGAAATACGAGTAATACCATTTAAATCGCCTACTATTTTAGTGTAACCTAAAGGAGAATTAATGATGCACTCGTCCATTTTATTCTACGTTCTTTTCGTCATCAAAAATCCCTAACTTTTTAGCTCTAGTTTCCCAACTTTTTCTAGCCATAAGTTGAAGGTCGGAAACGCTATCGCTTTCATCCATAATTTCAAGGCCCAATAAGGTTTCAATTACATCTTCCATAGTTACTAAACCACTAACCGAGCCATATTCATCGACTACTAAAGCCATATGATTTCTACTTTCAACCAGTTTTTCAAAAAGTTCAGGAATTGGCATATCACGATTTACAATGATAATGTTTCTTTTAAGTTCGGCTAATTTTTTTGAACCATTATCTAAAGCCATTTCTTTAAATATTTCACCTTTTAAAACAAGTCCTTTAATATTATCAGGATCGTTAGAATATATTGGTACCCTAGAGAAACGAAGATTGAGGTTTTTATTAAAGAAGTCTTCAACTGTGGTGTTTTCTTCTTCAGCCTTCATAACTGTTCGAGGTGTCATCACATCTTTTGCTAGGATTTCTTTAAAGGTTAGTAAGTTTTTAATAATTGTACTTTCGTTTTCTTGAAAGACACCTTCTTCATGAGCCATGTCAGCCATAACTAAAAACCCTTCACGACTTAAAACGCTTCCGTGACCAGTGCCTCCAATAAGTTTTGTTGTTAATTGTAAAAGCCATAGAATCCCTGTCCATTTAAGCGGGAATATTAAAACAGTTAATGCTTTTGAAGTAAAATTCGCTAAATTTTTCCAGTACGTAGCACCAATTGTTTTTGGAATAATCTCTGAAGCAATTAATATAAGTAAGGTCATTATTGCTGAAACAATACCAACAGTATTTATACCAAAAAATTCTATTTTAAAAGGTAGTTTTTCAGCTTCGATACCAACCATCATTGCGCCTAAAGTATGAGCAATAGTGTTTAGTGTTAAAATAGCAATTAGCGGCTTATCAACATCTTTTTTTAGTTCTTCTAAAGTCGTTGCATATTCTTTGCCTTCCTGTTTTTTTACATTAATAAATGTTGGCGTAACACTTAAAAGCACTGCTTCTAGTATAGAACATAAAAAGGAAAAGAAAATAGAGATTGTTGCCCAAAAAATTAGTGCGGTCATATAGAAATATAATTTAGGGCTAATTTACAAAATCAAATTAACAATAAATGAAATCTAAAACTTAACGATGGACTTATTTACTAACGAATTAAAGAAAAATGCTCGACAAATTCATGTTCATTATTATCGATATCTTTAAAGGTGAGTCTAAACCAATAATCTGAAGTAGGTAGAGGATTATTATTATAAGTGCCATCCCAGCCTGTACTTGTTGGGCTTAGTTGTTTTAATAATTTACCATGCCTATCGAAAATATGAATTTCTGGTTCTAATAAATCATGAATACCAACAATTTGCCAATAATCTTTAACGCCATCGTTATTTGGCGTAAAGAATTTCATAAAATCTATGAGTAGTTTTTCAACTTTAACAATGCCACAACCATTAGTATCAATAATTTGAAACACATTAACTCCATAAGGAAGATTTGTAAAAACAGGAGAGTCTTGCCAAGGGCCATTATTTACAGCATAAACATAATTACCATGACCAGAAGCTGTAATTTCTACAGTGTGATTCTCTGAGAAAGGAGGAGTAGTTACAATAACATCCAAAACTTGTGGAGGACCAGAAGGAAAGATTATAGCATCTTGTGTATAATCGCAACCAGTTGCAATTATAGTTGCAGTCACACTATAGTTTCCGTGCGCATTAGCTGTTAGTTGACTTGAATTTTCTCCTGGGATGAGCACACCTTCTAAAAACCACTCGAAACTGTGTGTGGTTTCTGAAAGTCCTGTATCTAAAATAGGTAATTCATATTCTGTATTCACAGTGTCATCACTATTTAAGCAGATAAAGTCGTCAAAAATATCAAAATCTGAAGGAAGATTTATAGTTATGTTAAATGGAACATACGAATAACAATCACTTCCTGTATGAGTCTTTTTTGCATAAAGCATATAAGTGCTTTCTCCAGTAGTTTCATAATTACTCGCAGAAAGGTCTACATTATTATTAGCATCTTCTTCAGTAGCATGATAAGTAATTTGATACGTTGCTGCGTCATCAGGGCCAATAATAAAATCATTAAGTAAAGTTAAATCAATTGTCGTTATATAATCAAAGTCATCATCACAATAAAATTGATTAGGGATTGGGTACGAAGTTGGAGTTAAAGGTCCAAAAATTTCAACGACTTCATCACTCGTCGTTACACCTTCATATTGCTCAACAGCAAAATCGGTGTAAGCACCACCAGGTAATTCAGTAAAAATAATTTCACCATTAATATCAGCTTCTAATTCTTCAGGACCAAATACGGTACCTTCATAAGTATAAGTTACAGTATAAATAGTACTAGGTGTTAAACCAGAAAAGATAAGTTCACCATCTACGGTATCACAATTAGTAAAATCTTCTGTGCTAACGGTATAGACAGGAAGCGGAGGATCGGTTAATACAAATACTGTATCTACTGTAGTTACACAGCCACTAAAGCTTACAGTAATACCTGAGTATGTTCCTGAGTTCAAACCAGTAATAACGATTTCTCCATTTTCATCTGCTACATAAACGGTGTCTGGGACTAATACGCCATCATCAAAATAACTTATCGTGTATGATTCGCCTTCAGTTAAACCAGTAAAAATAATCATTCCATCAGTACCTTCGTATGTCGTTGGGTTTTCTTGAAAAGCACTTACAATAAAAGGGATAAAGCTTTCGTCAACATCTTCAAGGATATAATAATAGGTGAATTGTACAGTTTCGTCTATATCTAGATTTCCAATAAAATAGGCATAAGAAATAGCTTCATCAACATTAAAAGTGGTAGAACCTTCAGTACTATTTAATCCAATGCCATTCCAAACAGCACTTGCATTTCTGTTGTCAAACCCACCATAAGAGACACGAGCGTTTTCATCTTTAGCATACAAACTCACATGTGAGCCGTCCATATCTTGTGGTGTTAGTAAAGGAGCTTGGGTTGCTTTCACCAAACAGACATCGTCAGCAGCAGAGCTTGCTTGAGAAATAAGTTCCATATTAGTAGAGTAATTTCCGCTTAGAGAAACATTATTATCTGGGTCAACATTATGCATCCAATATACATTAGATTTCGCTTCACTAGATAAATTTTTAATTACAGTAGTCATTTGAATAAACAAACCTTCTTTAGTAATACTGTAATACCTTTTTATATTTACTCCTTCAATATTTCCTTCCCAAAATATTTGTGCTGTATCTTCAAAGCAATCAGAAGATATCACATTAACATCCATGATTTGCCCTGGAATTTGAAATAAACCACCAGAATTATTATTGTTATAATTTACACCATCAATTTCAATTGAAAACCCTTCTTCTGGAGATCCAGGGGTAAAATAATCACCATCATAATCTACCCAACCATCGGCTAACGGATTTGCAATGAATCCAAAAATCCCATTACCATCAGATTCTCTATTATCATGAAAGCTAGCAGGCTTGTTACTAGTTTCTGCACCATAAACACCTTTAGCATTAATACCTATTTCAACGAAATCCCCTTTAGCCCAAGCTTCACCAGCAATTAAATGTGTTTCAAGCTGTGCATTCATTTCTTGAATAGAAAATAAAATGAAAAATAAATATATACAAGGTTTAATAATCTTAGTCATCTAGTTCAAACGTTAGTATAACAATAATAAGAATTTATTTTAAAAAACGTAAGGGATTTCAGTCTAAAAGCAGAAACTAACCGCTAAAATACTAAGAAATCAGCTTTACAACATCTTTTGCAAAATAACTTGCAATGATATCAGCGCCAGCACGTTTAATTGCGGTTATTTGTTCTATCATTACGGCATCATGATCTAACCAGCCTTTTTCTGCAGCAGCTTTTAACATCGCATATTCGCCAGAAACTTGATAAACAGCAATAGGAACATCGACTTCATTTTTTAAATCCCGAACAATATCCAAATAGCATAAGCCTGGTTTTACCATGACGATGTCAGCGCCTTCGTCAATATCCATTTCGGTTTCACGAAGAGCTTCGAAACGATTGGCATAATCCATTTGATAAGTTTTTTTATCCTTAGGAATGTCTTGAGCATCAACAGGAGCAGAGTCTAATGCATCCCGAAAAGGACCGTAAAAAGCTGAAGCGTATTTAGCGGAATAACTCATGATTCCAGTATCTGTGAACCCTACGTCTTCTAAAGCTTCTCTAATACTTAAAATTCGACCATCCATCATATCACTTGGCGCGACAAAATCAGCACCAGCTTGAGCATGAGAAACGCTCATTTCAGAAAGTATTTCAACCGTAAAATCATTATCTATTTTACCGTTTTCTACGATGCCATCATGGCCATAAGAGGAGTAAGGGTCTAGTGCAACATCGGTCATGATTAACATTTCAGGACAAACGTCCTTTATTTTTTTTATTGCGCGTTGCATTAAACCATCTGGGTTTATAGCTTCTGTACCTTTATTGTCTTTTAAATGGTTTGGAACTTTTACAAAAAGCAAAACCGATTTTAAGCCTAATTCCCAAAGGGCTTTAACCTCTAGTTCTAATAAATCAAGACTATAACGAAAATAATTTGGCATAGAAGCGATTTCTTCTTTAATACCTTGACCTTCAACAACAAAAAGAGGCACTAAAAAATCATTTGGAGAAATGATAGTTTCACGGACTAAACTTCTAATGGTCTCATTGGTTCTTAATCGTCTGTTACGTTTTAAAGGGAACATATCAATTTTTGAGTTTTATTTTTTTATTAATGTTATCAGCTTTTTTTACTAATTTTTTAGGTGTTTTAAAGCGATAGCCTGCAAATAATTGAAAATAAGGAATATCATCATTCACATAAGAAGATCTATCGGTATTATGATTTAAGATAAGATGATTATAATGTAATCCAATATAAAAATCTAAAATGTCATAATTTATAGATCCTCTAAAATTTAGCTCTGTTAGTAATGATGTTAGACTTTCATCCTTTTCAAGATTATTATTGTCTACACTTTTAGAATGATTTAACCCAATACCTGCTGATACACCAGCAGAGATGAACAGGTTTTTTGTAGGCACGAAATTGTAGTAATATGAAGGTGCAAGAGCAATGTCAAAGGAACGAAGCTCACTATCAACACTACTTTCGTCACTTCTTAAATTTAGATAGCTATAATAATAAATAATTCGTGAAATAAAGCTCCCTGTGCTTTTTACCTGCTTTTCATCTTGACTCACTATTGCTCTAAATGAGAAATTTTCGTTAAAAATGTAAGAAGTTCCACCTCCAATTTTAAAAGATTTTGTTTGAGGTAAGTAAAATTCAGCTTGAGAGTCATCATCTTTAAGATAAAATCCTTTTTGGTTAAAAAGCTCTAAGGTTTGCATCCAATGATTACCAAAATAGGTTCTAAATTCTAAATGGAATAATTTTGAATTGGCATTGTCTTTGTTTTCAGATAAAAAATCAGGAGCAAAAGAATATGAAATGGTAATTGAGCGAAATGATACAGACGCACCAAACCTATCTTCTTTATTAGGGTTTAATTTAAAAGTTAAATTCGAGTTCCTGCCATTAATGGTTAGAGAATTTGATGTATTCACATAAAACAAGCGAGTTGTTATTCTATTAGGGAATTTATGAATAAATTCGGTTTCTTCGTCATAAACAACTTCAGGAATACTATCTTGTGCCAAAGAAGCGCTTCCAATTAAAAGGAAAAATGTTAGATATTTAAAAAACTTTAGACCCAATTTTTAGGTTTTTTCAGAGTGTTTATTAATTTTTCTTCTTCGCTTCCAGGTTCCGGATGATGATCATAAACCCATTGTACATGAGGAGGTAAACTCATGAGAATACTTTCAATTCTCCCATTGGTTTTTAATCCGAAAAGTGTGCCTTTATCATGAACAAGATTAAATTCAACATAGCGTCCTCGACGAATTTCTTGCCAATCTCTTTGTGATTTAGAATAGGGTAAATTCTTTCGTTTTTCAACGATTGGGACATAGGCTTCAAGAAAACTATTTCCAACTTCTGTCACAAAACCATACCATTGTTCCATACTCATGTCTTCTGAAGCTTTACAGTAATCAAAGAATAGACCTCCAATACCACGACCTTCATTTCTGTGTGAGTTGTAAAAGTATTCATCACAACGTTTTTTATACTTAGGGTAAAATGTTTTGTTGTGTTTATCACATGCTGTTTTGCAAGTGTGGTGGAAATGAATAGCATCTTCTTCAAACAAATAATAAGGGGTTAAATCTTGTCCTCCACCAAACCATTGATCAACAATATCTCCATCTTGATTATACATTTCAAAATAGCGCCAATTTGCGTGAACAGTAGGCGTCATTGGGTTTTTAGGATGCAGAACCAGACTCAAACCACAAGCAAAAAAGTTGGCATCATTTACACCAAAATACTGCTGCATTGATTCGGGTAATTTTCCATGCACAGCAGAAATATTCACACCTCCCTTTTCAAATACTTTACCATTTTCAATAACACGTGTTCGTCCACCACCACCTTCTGGACGTTTCCAAATATCTTCTTGAAAAGTCGCTTTCCCATCTACAATTTCTAATTTAGATGTGATGTGATCTTGTAAATCTTGTATATATTGATAAAATTTATTTTTCATTGTAGAGTATGTATAATTCCATGTCTAAGGGTTTTTCTCCAATTGGAGTAAATTCCTTTTCTAAAGTTTTAATCCATTTAAAACCGTTATGTTTAGCTATTTTCACACTACCAATATTGGCTTTATATGCAATGATTTGAAGGACTTCAAAACCTAAATTGTTAAAAGCATATTCAGATAAATAGTTTACTGCTTTCGAGGTAATGCCTTTTCCTTCAAAAGGATAGCCTATACAATAGGCGAATTCCCCCAGTTTTTTTGTCCAATCAAGATCTTTAATATAAATAAGTCCAACCAAAGCATTAGACTCTTTTGCTTTTACTGTAAATAGAAATTCTTCTTTGTGCTCAAACTGTTTCACTTTCTTTTTACAAAAACGCTCAGCTAAAGAAGGAGTAAGGCCTTGCTCTAAAGTTTTGGGAAAGAAGCGCCTCAAACGGTCTTCATTAGCGACTATAAAATCACAAATTTTCCAAGCATCTTTTTCTTGAATTCTATCAATATAATATGTGTCAAATTGTACAATCAAAATCTAATATTTATATTCTTTTACTGCGTCAATAAAGGCTTTTGCATGATCTATTGGGATATTTGGTAAAATGCCATGACCTAGGTTTACGATGTATTTATCTTTCCCAAACTCATTTATCATGTGCTGTACCATCTTCTTTATTTCTGAAGGCGGTGAAAATAATCGTGTGGGATCAAAATTACCCTGAAGCGTAATGTTTCCTCCAGTTAAATAACGTGCATTTCTGGCAGAGCAAGTCCAATCTATACCTAAAGCAGAAGCACCAGATTTAGACATTTCATTAAGTGCAAACCAACACCCTTTTCCAAATGCAATTACAGGAGTTTCATCTTTTAATGCATTAATAATTTGTTGAATGTATTGCCAGGAAAATTCTTGATAATCGACAGGCGATAACATGCCTCCCCAAGAATCAAAGACTTGTACAGCATTAACTCCAGCACTAACTTTTTCTTTAAGATAAGCAATAGTTGTATCTGTTATTTTTTGAAGCAACTCATGAGCCGCTATAGGGTTTGTAAAACAAAATTCTTTGGCTTTGTCAAAATTCTTACTGCCTTGACCTTGCACACAATAACATAAAATAGTCCAAGGTGAACCCGCAAAACCAATTAAAGGAATTTCATTATTCAGTTTTTCTTTAGTGGCTTTAATTGCTTGATAGACATAATCGAGTTCTACTTTAACATCGGGAACAATAACATTATTAACCTCCTTTTGCGATCGAATAGGATGTGGTAAATAAGGCCCAAAATTGGGTTTCATTTGCACTTCAATATTCATTGCTTGAGGAATGACTAAAATGTCGCTAAATAAAATAGCAGCATCCATACCAAATCTTCTGATAGGTTGCACTGTAATTTCACTCGCTAATTCTGGTGTTTGA
The DNA here is from genome assembly GCF_042686125.1 of Lacinutrix iliipiscaria. Classification (NCBI taxonomy): domain Bacteria; kingdom Pseudomonadati; phylum Bacteroidota; class Flavobacteriia; order Flavobacteriales; family Flavobacteriaceae; genus Lacinutrix; species Lacinutrix iliipiscaria. The sequence continues at coordinate 467,744 of NZ_JBHUOV010000001.1, read as the reverse complement.
CATCGTGTGAAGAAATCGTATTTTTCTTTTATGGCCATAAATTCAGGCAAGTAACGTCCAGCTTGACGCATCATCCATACAGGTGGACGCTCAACAGTTTCCCCTTTTAAAGCTTTTAAAAATAAGTCGTTTTTAATCATAATTTTGTTATTCCTGTGTTGGCAGAAATCTTTTATATTGTACACTATACTTGATGTGTTACTAAAGCAATTCAGTATTGCGAAATTTAAACATAGTGTTCGTTAACTAATTCAATAACACTTTCAACCGTTGGAACTTTAGCAACACGAATATCTTTAAAATGTTTTTTCGCTTCTTGTGCAGTCGTTTCACCAATACAGAAAGCAATGACCTCAGCATCATTTTCTTGTTTATAACTTTGTACTGTAGATGGACTATAAAACATAACAGCTTCAACAGAATCATCAATTTTTACAGCAGCATATTTGGTTTGATAAGCCTCAACTTTATGAACCGCAATATTGTTTTCGGTTAAAATAGTTGGTAAGATATCAAGGTGTAAATCGCTACAAAAATAAGTCACCTCAGTACCTTCAATGTATTCTACTAAATATTCTGCTAATTTTTTAGCATTAGGTTCGGTATGTTTAACTTCTCCTATGCGTTTTTCAACCAATCGCTTTGTTCTTCGACCAACACAATAAATATTTTTAAACTGTAATTCTACCGCTGAAAAGTTTTGCAATAAAGCCTCCACCGAATTCTTACTAGTAATTATGACATTTTGAATAGGTTGCCTAACTACCTGAGGTTTAATTCTATTGATGCTAATCTGAATAAAATCTGAACTTTGAACACCTAAGTTGTCGTTCATTAATAAGCGTTGATCTTCGGTTAGTGACTTAGTTGAATAGACTTTTGCCTTTTTATGACCTTGTTTAATAGTATCCATTAAGCGTTTTCCACCACGCTCAATAATATAGTCAGCACAGAATTGTGCAATATCCTGATGATTGCCTAATTTTTCAACACGTTTCACTTCTATTTTTTTACTTCCATCAGGACTTAAAAGGACACCTTCAAAAGTAACTTCTTCGTCTTTAATAAAAGCTAAAGCACCAATAGGAGCAGTGCAACCACCTTCTAATTTATTTAAAAAATCACGTTCAATTGTGGTGCAAATTGAAGTCTCTTCATGATTAAGTGCAGCACAAATGGTTTTTATATCTTCATCTTCATCTAAAGCTGTTATCATAATAGCACCTTGTGCAGGAGCAGGAATCATCCAGTTTAAATTGATGGCATTTTCTGGTCGTAAACCAATTCTGCCCAATCCAGCTGCGGCAAAAATAGCACCATTCCAATGCTCATTATCATCTAGTTTTTGTAAACGAGAATTTACATTTCCACGTAAATTTTCAATACTATGAGTAGGATATCTGTTTAACCATTGTGCACGACGTCGTAAACTCCCAGTTGCAATTACAGCATTTTTTTGACTTAAAAACTCTTCATTTTGTTTAAAAACTAAAGTGTCTCTTACATTACCACGTTTTAAAACTGCTGCTTGTATGATGCCTTTTGGTAATAAGGTTGGTACATCTTTTAAGCTATGAACAGCAATATCAATATCATGATTTAGCATCGCTATATCTAAAGTTCGTGTAAAAACACCAGTCATTCCGAGTTCGTAAATGGGTTTATTTAATTGTAAATCACCTGTAGATTTTACTGGAACCAACTCGGTTTTGTGTCCTAAATGTTCAAGTTGTTGCTTAACAATATTTGCTTGATATAAGGCCAGTTCGCTATCACGAGTACCAATTCTAATTGTTTTAGACATGTTTTGTAGTTTCAAGTTGAAAAACCTTTTTTATCAGTTCAAGGCTTTCATTTGTAGACATCGTATCATCTTTTAAGTGATGTGCAAAATGATTGGTTATTTTTTGAATAATATTGTTGCTAATTATTTCTGCTTGTTCTTCGTTAAAGTTACTAATTTTTTTGCGTTGAGTGTCTAATTCAGCCACTTTAAAATCATTTAATTTGTGTTTTAACGCTTTAATGGTTGGCGCAAATTTTCTGGTTTCTAACCAAGCATTAAATTCGGCTTTTACATCTTCTATAATTTTTTCAGCAAGTGGAATATGTAATTTTCTATTTTCAAGAGTTTCATCAGTAATCTGTGACAAATGGTCTAAATGAACCAGCGTTACATGGTTTAATTCTGAAACATTTTCATCTACATTTTTCGGAATAGATAAATCTAATATTAACAAAGGTTTTTTGCTTTGTATGATATGCTTATCAACCGTTGGCAATTGTGCTCCTGTTGCTACAATTAAAATATCTGAAGTATTAATTTCTTCTTGTAAGTTCGCGTAATCTTTAACAATTAAATTGAACTTTCCTGCAACTTCTTCTGCTGTGCTTTTTGTTCTATTAATTAAAGTGATATGTTCATTCTTAGTATGCTTGACTAAATTTTCACAAGTATTTCTACCAATTTTCCCAGTCCCAAAAAGCAGAATATTTTTTTCAGACACCTTTTCAACTTCATTTAAAATATATTGTACTGAAGCAAAAGACACAGAAGTCGCACCTGAAGAAATTTCGGTTTCAGTTTTAATACGTTTACTAGCTTGGATTACATGGTTAGTTAAGCGCTCTAAAAAGTGATTTAAGAGCTTGTGTTTTTTTGAAGTCATGGCAGCATTTTTAAGCTGACCGATAATCTCAAAATCACCTAAAATCTGACTGTCTAATCCAGAACCTACACGAAACATATGCGAAATAGCTTCACTGTTTTTATAAACAAAGGCAACTTTTTGAAACTCTTCAATCGTGCCTTTTGTGTTTTCGCAAAGCAATTTAATAAGCTGAAATGGGTGTTGTGCAAAACCGTAAATTTCTGTCCTATTACAAGTGGAAGTTATAATTAGGCTTTCAATACCTTCTTGTTTAGCCTGCTGTAATATTGCTAATTTAGCTTGTGTGTCTAAACTAAAATGTCCACGAATTTCAGCATCTGCTTTTTTATAGCTTAAACCAATAGCATAAAAAGAATTGCCTTTAGAAATATTGTATTGCTCCATAAACCGATTTAGGATATTGCCAAACAAAAATAGATGGCTTATGTTTAAAAAAGTAACGCTAAAAGAACTTTTAGTATCGTTTGTGGTTTTTTAAGGTTATTTTTAAAATTAATATGATAATTATCATACTTTTGTAGTCATATCAATGCTTTTTCGCATTGTTGTTTAGAACAATTCTAAATAAATACCAATAAATGAAATCTAATTCGATTCCAAAAAATGTCGCTAGAAGAACTTTTAATGAAACAAAGGTTGATGATGGGTTTTTTGTTTTAACATTTCAAAATGAAAAAGACAAAAGCGTAACTCTTGAACGTGAGATAGATAGTCAATTTATTCAGTTTCATTTTTGTTTAAAAGGATCTTGTATGTTTCAGTTTAATAACGGAAGCTATACTTTAAATATTCAAGAAGAAACCTCTTTATTGCTTTATAACCCACAACGCGATTTACCTATTCATTTAGATGTAAATTCTAAATCTTGGTTAGTTTCCATTCTTATTTCTATTAAGAAGTTTCATGGTTTGTTTTCGCAGGAAGCGGATTATATTACATTTTTAAGTGATGACAATAAGGATAAAAAGTACTATAAAGATGGAACAATAACGCCTTCAATGTCTATAGTGTTAAATCAACTCATTAATTACAATTTAAATTCATCTATTAAAAACCTATACTTTAAAGGAAAAGCCTATGAGCTTTTGAGCTTGTATTTTAATAAAAATGAAGATGCTAATATTGAGCAATGCCCATTTTTGGTAGATGAAACAAATGTGATTAAAATTAGAAAAGCGAAGGATATAATTATTTCGAGAATGGCTGAACCACCAAGTTTACAAGAATTGGCAGAAGAAATCGATTTAAGTTTAAAAAAGTTAAAAGAAGGGTTTAAGCAAATCTATGGCGATTCCGTTTTTAGTTTTTTATTTGATTATAAAATGGAAGTCGCTAGAAAATTATTAGAATCAGGCACTCACAATGTTAATGAAGTTGGACTAAAAGTAGGCTATAGCACATCTAGTCATTTTATTGCAGCTTTTAAAAAGAAGTATGGAACGACACCAAAAAAATATTTAATGTCGTTGAGTTAAAAAAGAAATATGAAAGGTATTTTACTTGTAAATTTAGGGTCTCCTGAAAGTCCAGAGCCTCAAGATGTAAAAAAGTATTTAGGTGAATTTTTAATGGATGAACGTGTTATTGATGTTCCACTTTGGGCTAGAAATTTATTAGTTAAAGGCATCATTTTAAACACTAGACCTAAAGCATCTGCAGCAGCATATAAAAAAATATGGTGGAAGGAAGGTTCGCCTTTAATCGTTTTATCAGAACGCCTAAAAACTAAAGTTCAAAAGCAAACCGAATCGCCTGTTGCTTTAGCAATGCGTTATGGTAGCATGACCATAAAAAAGGGCCTTCAAGAATTAGTAGATAAAGGAGTTGACGAAGTTTTGTTATTTCCGCTGTATCCACAGTTTGCCATGGCAACTACCGAAACAATTTTAGTATTAGCTGAAGCCATTCAAAAAGAACATTTTCCTAACATAACTTTAGAATCTGTTCCTGCATTTTATAATAAACCCGATTATATTGATGTATTATCACAAAGCATTACTAAGCATTTAGAAGGTGTACAATTTGAGCACCTTCTGTTTTCATATCATGGTGTTCCTGAGCGACATATACGAAAACGAGATATTACCAAATCGCATTGCAAAATTGATGGAAAATGTTGTTCTACGCCAAGTAAAGCTCATGAGTTCTGTTATCGTCATCAATGTCTTGAAGTCACACGTCTTGTTGCTGAAAAATTACAACTAAAATCAGGAAGTTATTCTACATCTTTTCAATCGCGTTTAGGGTTTGATCCTTGGTTACAGCCCTACACAGACAGAACCATTGAGAGACTTGGAAAAAAAGGCATTAAAAACATGGCAATTGTAACACCTGCTTTTGTAAGTGATTGTTTAGAAACGCTTGAAGAAATTGCGATGGAAGGACAAGAGATTTTTCACGAAATGGGAGGGAAGCAATTTACAACTATTCCGTGTCTAAATGATGATGAAGAATGGGTTTTATTATTGTCAAAGTGGATAAATAAATGGTCGAAAACAAACGTATTATCTTCATAGATTTATGAATTATTACGACTACATAAAATCGCTACACCTCATTTTTGTAATAACATGGTTTGCAGGTTTGTTTTATATTCCAAGACTATTTGTGTACCAAATAGAAGCTTTTCACAAACCTTCTCCAGATAAGGAAATCTTAGGGAAACAATTAAAGCTTATGGCTAAGCGTTTATGGACGATTATTACTTGGCCTTCTGCAATTTTAGCTATAGGTTTTGGAATTGGCTTACTTATATACAGACCCTTTTATCTCGAAGAACCCTGGATGCATGTAAAACTAGTTTTCGTTTTCTTACTAATATTGTATCATTTAAAATCACATCAATTTTACAAACAATTGCAAAACGATATTGTAAAAAGAAGCTCTAACTTTATGAGGATATGGAACGAAGGTGCGACATTTATTTTATTTGCAGTTGTATTCTTAGTGATTTTAAAAAATGCATTAAACTGGGTTTTTGGCGTCATCGGAATTCTTGTTTTAGGTGTTCTTTTAATGCTCGGTTTTAAATTATATAAAAACATTCGTAACAAGAATCCTGAAGCTTAAGTTTTTGGTGTGATTATTGTTATATTTAAGCATTAAATGAGCAGATGAAATTAAAAAAGCTGTCTTTACGTGTTCGTATTTTTATTGCCATGATCTTCTTGGTGCTTGTAGCGTCTATCTTAATTACTGGAGTTGCGGTTTATCAATATAAAGAGGAAACGGAAGATTACCATAAACAACGATTAGAGCGTAAAGAGGCGGCCATACAGAGACATATTAATTTTGTGATTCAGGAGACCACTTTTGAAGTAAAAACAGATAAAATTCCTTTTATTTTTAAAGATGAAATCTACAAAATTGCGACCACTCATAATTTGCCAATAAATATATATGACTTAGAAGGGCAGATTTTAAAAACGTCTATCGCAAGTTTAACTCAAGAATCTTTAGAGACTTGTTTAACTGCTCAAGTTTTAAATACATTAGCAAATACTGCAGCGCATAGGCATGTTGAAAAGCGTATGGAAAATGAAGAAACGTATCAATCTTCATATACATATATAAAAGATTCAAAATCGAAACCTATTGCCATTTTAAATTTACCCTTACTTGAGAATGATGATTTTTTGGCGAAAGAACTTAATGAGTTTCTAGAACGTATTGCCTTTGCCTATTTGTTCATGTTACTTATGGCAGTTGCTTTAGCATATGTTTTATCAAAGTACATTACAAAATCACTTAAAACGATTAGTGATAAAATTAACACTACACGATTAGAACGACGCAATCAAAAAATTGAAATTGATTCAGCAACTGAAGAAATATCGACACTTGTTAATTCATATAACAGTATGATTGATGAACTTGAAGAAAGTGCTGTAAAATTAGCCACAAGCGAACGCGAACAAGCCTGGCGTGAAATGGCAAAACAAGTAGCTCATGAAATTAAAAATCCGTTAACACCAATGCGACTTAGCGTACAGAGTTTTCAACGTAAATTTAACCCTTCAGATGAAAACATTCATCAAAAAGTTGACGAATACAGTAAAACCCTCATTCAACAAATTGATACCATGAGCTCAATTGCTTCGGCATTTTCAAATTTTGCAAAAATGCCAGCTCAAAAAAATGAAATGCTTAATGTGGTTGAAATTGTAGATTTGTCATTAGATATTTTTAATGAAGATTATATCGAGTTTTCTTCCAATAAAGAAGATATTATTGCCAAGTTTGACAGAACACAATTAATACGTGTGGTAACCAACCTGATTAAAAATGGGATTCAAGCTATTCCTGAAGGGCAAACGCCAAAAATTGTTGTGAAAGTTCAAGAAGAAAATGAACAAGTTAAAATTACAGTTTCAGATAATGGTATTGGCATTACAGAAGAAAATAAATCTAAAATTTTCGAACCAAAATTTACAACCAAAACTAGCGGAATGGGTTTAGGTTTAGCGATGGTAAAAAATATTGTGGAAACTTATAATGGAAATATTACCTTTACATCTGAGTTAGGAAAAGGCACCACATTTATAGTTTCCTTTCCAAAAAAATAAAAAACAAATCTTATGGCTTTTAATAATATCCTTACAAATACTCAAGGCGGAATAACAACGATTACCATTAACCGTCCAAATAAACTCAATGCGCTAAATAAAGAAACTATTCAGGAATTACACGATGCTTTTGACGCTGCTAATAATGACAAAAATTCTAAAGTTATCATCATCACTGGTAGTGGAGAAAAGGCTTTTGTTGCTGGAGCAGATATTAGCGAATTTGCAAATTTTGATGTTGAAAACGGAGGGAAATTAGCAGCTAAAGGCCAAGAGCTACTCTTCGATTTTGTAGAAAACTTGTCCACTCCTGTTATTGCTGCTGTCAATGGTTTTGCTTTAGGTGGTGGTTTAGAATTGGCAATGTCTTGTCACTTCAGAATTGCAAGCGATAATGCTAAAATGGGCTTGCCAGAAGTGTCTCTTGGAGTTATTCCTGGTTATGGTGGTACTCAGCGTTTGCCTCAGTTGGTTGGTAAAGGGCGTGCTATGGAAATGGTCATGACTGCTGGAATGATTGATGCCAACACAGCAAAAGAATATGGCTTAGTCAATCATGTTACATCTCAAGAAGAGTTGCTGCCTCTTGCTGAAAAAATTGCAAGCAAAATTTTACGTAATTCTTCCGTGGCTATTGGCAAAGCAATTAAAGCTGTAAATGCTAATTATAAAGATGGTAAAAATGGATTTGAAGTCGAAATCAAGCAGTTTGGCAAATGTTTTGGAACCGCAGATTTTAAAGAAGGCACAGCTGCCTTTTTAGAAAAACGTAAAGCTAATTTTCCTGGTGCCTAATATGGGCGTTACCACCTTTGGTGGTCAGGCTATACGCTATATCTTTTTTATTGATTAAGTTGAGCGTTGTCGATAAAAGCTTGTGGTAAATAAAAAAGGATGTCGCTGCTATCCTTAACGCAAAAAAATAAAAGTTGTTAATAATCTAAAAACCCTTTAACAGTTTCATCTTAAAATAATATCTAATTTTAAAGCACTGCTTAACCAGTATTCACACTTTATTTTTAGTATTATGAACTCCAAATCAATTATTAAAGGACGAGGTGCACAGCTTAATGTACACAATCGCTTCTTCGAATTAAGCCACGAACAACGAGATGATTTCCTAGAATATTGTCACAAAGAAGGAGAGGAACCCAATAAAAATAAAACGCTTTACCTTCCTGTATTTCCAAAAACAATAGTTAATAAAGTCACAAGTCCAGATGTTGGTATGATGTATTCTATGAATATGTATCAAGGTTGCGAACATGGCTGTGTTTATTGTTATGCTAGAAATAGTCACGAATTTTGGGGTTATAGCGCTGGACTTGATTTTGAACGCAGAATTCTTGTTAAAAAAGATGCTCCAAAACTATTAGAAGATTTGCTTAAAAAGAAATCTTGGAAAGCACACACTATTGTTATGTCTGGAAATACAGATTGTTACCAACCAGCAGAGAAAGCGTTTGAAATTACAAGACAATGCTTAGAAGTCTTCTTAAAATACAAACATCCAGTCGGAATTATAACAAAAAACGCATTAATCCTTCGCGATTTAGATGTGCTTAAGGCATTAGCAAAAGACAATCTTGTTTCCGTAAATATGTCTATAACATCACTATCAGAAAAAACAAGACGCCAATTAGAACCACGAACAGCAACTTCTGCTAAACGATTAAAAACAGTTAAAACGCTAAGCGAAAATGGGATTCCAGTAAATGTTATGCTTGCTCCTATTATACCTTCAATAAATAGTCACGAAATATTACCATTGGCAGAAGCGGTTTCAGAAGCTGGCGCATTAAGTATAGCACATACAATTGTGCGACTTAATGGTGCTATTGGTGAGATTTTTACAGATTGGATTCAAAAAACAATGCCAGATCGAGCAGATAAAGTTTTACACCAAATAGAAAGTTGCCATGACGGACGTTTAAACGATTCTCGTTTTGGCACTCGAATGAGAGGCGAAGGTAAAATAGCAGAACAAATTAATCTATTAATGCGATTGGCTAGAAAAAAATACTTTAAAGATAAATCAATGCCAAAAATGAATTATACTTTGCACGAACAATATAAAGACGGACAATTAAAACTGTTTTAAAAATAAAAAGTGAGCTTATAAAGCCCACTTTTAAAAAACCAGAGTCGCTATCAATTGTATTTAACCTAATACTGTATATAATCAATAAATGTTCGGCCTTCAGTTTTTATAATTACTTTATATGTTCCTTTTTCTTCTTTACTTAAGTTCAAAATTCTTTTAATCGTTTTCGTATCCTTTATAGTTTCAGAGTAAATCACACCAAAATCATCATGATCTTTATTTTCATATTGAACTTCAATACTTAAAGGCATTTTATTTAAAGATAGTTTCGAGATAAATAATTTATTGCCACTATTTTTAATTAAAGGTTTATAAACAATAGTCTGCTTTTCTTTATTAAATACAACATCATTGTTTGTAACATTAAAAGGAATCATTTTAATTTCTAAAGCCTTATCTACTTCAAAAAAGTAATCACCATTAGGAAGTTCAGATAAATCAAACCCTTTATTATAAATACCAGAATTTTTAATAGTTTCTTGATATAAAATAACTTTGTGTTTATCCTTAATTAAAAGCTTATCTCCTTTTTTAACATCGTTTAATGTTATTATTGTTCTTCTAACCTCTTTTACATCATTAAAAGATGAGTTTGCATGTCCAAGTAAAGCTGTAAATAATGCAACTAATACTAATGTGTTTTTCATTAAATTTTTCATATTCTTTAGTTTTTAATAATAAGGTTGTTTAAGCGTTCCAAAGCCATTTACATTGGTTCGTGCTTTAATGACCTGTTTGCAATTGCAAGTTTGGTAATTAACTGTACTACGAAAGTTTTGATGTTTTTCATTAATATTTTCATAATTATTTGGGTTTAATTATTATGAGGACAAAGTTATAACTAAAGAAGAGTGTATAAAGCACCAATATTTACAACTTTATATACTATTTTATCCGTTTTTGTATAGAGAAGACTAATGAGTGTTAAAATAGCACACATTATAGGTAAATTGGTATAGAAGATGATTCTTATAATTTGTATTTTTGTTAAAACGATTAAAACTTATAAGCTATTTTGCAAACTAAACCTAGATTTAAAAAAATAACACCAGACTTTGGAAGCTCTATTACTGCGATTCAAAAAACAAAAAAGCGTAAAAGAAGTGAGGCTTTTTGGCACTTCCATCCTGAGGTAGAATTGGTTTATGTAAATAAAGGAAAAGGAAGAAGACATATTGGCAACCATCTTTCTTATTTTAACAATAGCCAATTAATTTTAATTGGTTCAAATTTACCTCATAATGGCTTTATCGATAGATTAACTTCTAAGGGAAAAGAAACGATGATTCAGTTTCATCCAGAATTTTTAGGCGATCTTTTTAATAAGCAACCAGAAATGAAAAACATAATGGCTTTATTAGAGCGTGCTAAAAAAGGTATTTTGTTTAAATCTGAAGCCAAAAAAATTATTGGCCCTAAAATTGAAAAACTCCCAAAACACGTAGGTATTAAGCGCATCTCTAAATTTCTAGAGGTTTTAGAGTTATTAGCGTTGACAAAAGACTATGTTTTACTTAACGAAAATGGTTATGTGTTTGAAACTCAACCTCAGGATAGTAATAAAATCGATAAGATTTTTAAATATGTAAACAGTAATTATCAGGATCATATCACCTTAGATCAAATCGCTGACCATGTCAGTTTAACTGTTCCGGCGTTTTGCCGCTACTTTAAAAAAGTAACAGGAAAAACATTTACTCGGTTTGTAAATGAGTATCGTATTTTTTACGCCACAAAATTATTAACAGAAAGCCAAAGTAGTATTACAGATATTTGTTTTGAATGTGGATTCAATAATTTTTCACACTTTAATAAAGTATTTAATGATGTTACAGGAAAGACAGCTTCAAAATATAGAAGTGAGATGAAGCAAATTATTCAATAAAATTATTTTTCACCATGCCATTCAGCATAAAATTGTTTTAAGAAATCTTCCATATAAGTATGTCGTTCTTGAGCAATTTGCTTTCCCGTTTTAGTATTCATTTTATCTTTAAGTAACAATAACTTTTCATAAAAATGATTTATCGTTGGTGCAGTAGAAGCTTTGTATTCAGCAGTAGTCATATTTAGCTGAGGTTTTATATCTGGATGATAAAGCGCTCTGTTTTTAAAACCACCATAATTAAAACATCGAGCAATTCCAATGGCTCCAATTGCATCTAAACGATCGGCATCTTGAATAACTTTCATTTCGTTAGATGTAAATGTATTATGTTTATCTAAAGACTTATTAAAAGACATGTTTGCAATAATTTGCACCACATGTTCAACAATTTCATGTGAAACACCTTGAGAGGTTAGAAACTCTCTAGCCTTTCTTGGGCCAACAGAATCATCACCATTGTGAAATTTGCTATCAGCAATATCGTGTAAAAGTGCAGCTAATGAAACTACAAAAACATCTACATTTTCATTTTTAGAGATGAGTAAAGCATTATTAAACACCCTTACAATGTGAAACCAATCATGACCACCTTCAGCATCTTTAAGTGTGTCTTTTACAAAAGTTTTTGTGGCTTCAATAATTTGATCTTGAGTCATGATATTTATTTCGTTTCAGACAAATGTAATTAAAACTGAACATAAAAAAACCACGATAATATCGTGGTTTTTAATTTTTTTAAAAGAGTCCTAGCAATGCTCATTATAAGCATCCATAAGATTTTCCGAAATCATTTCTGCTGGACGACCTTCAATATGATGACGCTCTAACATGTGCACCAATTCGCCATTTTTAAATAAGGCCATACATGGTGAACTTGGTGGAAACGGAATCATATATTCGCGCGCTTTATCTGTCGCCTCTTTGTCAACACCTGCAAAAACAGTTGCTAAATTTGTAGGACGCTTCGCATTTTGTAAACTCATTCTTGCGCCTGGTCTAGCATTAGCTGCAGCACAACCACACACCGAATTGACTACCACTAAAGTGGTGCCTTCTTTTGCAATTGCCGCATCAACATCTGCTGCTGTGTGTAATTCTTCAAAACCAACGTTAGTTAAATCTTCACGCATTGGTTTTACTAATTCTGCTGGATACATATCTTGTAATTTTATGTTTGTAAATTAAATTCTATGCAAAGTTAAACAAAAATCATGCAATAATGGTTTTGGCGTTCCCTTATAACACTTATAGTGTCATAAGGTCAGGCTATACGTTATATCTTTTTTGTGTGTTCAGACATTTTTAAAAGTAAAATATAGCGATAACACAAAAAAGGATGCCACTGCTATCCTTAACGCATAAACTCTTCCCTTATTTTAAGGAAAGGTGTCACAAAGTGACGGAAGGCTTATGTAACAAAAGCCTATAATTTATGACTTACAAATAGTATATTTGACACTCAAAAAATAATCTAAATGAGTTACGGAAAATGGCTTGGCGCATCTTTAGGATGGTCTTTTGGAGGACCAATTGGTGCTATTATTGGCTTAGCACTTGGCAGTGTAGTCGATGCAATGTCTAGTGGAAAAGGCAATCCACTTTTAGGAGAGCGCCAGACAAGACAAAGCACAAGACAACAACCTTATCGTGGATCACAATCAAGAACACAACAACAGCGTCGTACCGAAACGACATCAGGAGATTTTGAGGTGAGTTTACTTATTTTGGCTTCCGTGGTTATTAAAGCCGATGGCGTTCAAGATAAGCGCGAGTTAGATTTTGTACGTCAGCAGTTTGTGAGTATGTACGGTAAGGATAGAGCGAATAAAGCGTTTAAACTATTTAAAAAAGTCAACAATCAAATTGTTCCATTACGTCAGGTTTGTAAGCAGATTCAACAAATGATGGATCATGCTTCCCGCTTACAACTCATGCATTTTCTATTTGGTATAGCTAAAGCCGATGGTATGGTTACAGACGATGAAGAGCGTCAAATTTATACCATTTCAGGCTATTTAGGAATAAGTTCTCGCGATTATAATAGTATTAAAGCCATGTTTTATAACAGTCGTGATAATGCTTATAAAATCTTAGAAATAGAACAATCAGCAACAGTTGATGATATTAAAAAAGCCTACAGAAAAATGGCTAAAAAATACCATCCAGATAAAGTAGAGCACTTAGGAGAGGAACACAAAAAAGGTGCAGAAGACAAGTTTAAGCAAGTGCAAAAAGCTTACGAGCAGCTGCAAAAGGAGAGAGGGTTTTAATTTTGTATTGGTTAATAGGCATTTTAGACCATCCTAGTACCTACAAAAAACAAAACATTGAAATGGTCGATAAAAGTTTAAAGCAACCCAAGAGAAATAACAACCAAGATCAAGACACAAAAGTCTGGTGATACTAAGCTTTACTTTTTTAAACTAACCTCTAAACAAAAAGAAGTCATCTTTCATGTCTTCAATTTGAGCATCTTCATTTGTGATAATATAATCAATTGCTTGCGAGGTAAAAGCGTCTCCTTTTTCTGTGAGAGACACAATCTCTTTATTTAATACAATCATATTATTTTTAAGCGCTAAATCTAAAACTGTTTTTGCTCTTACCTTTTGCCAATTAATGTGTTCTTGTAAGTGATTAACATGGCGTTCTTTTTCATCGGAATGATTTTTTAAATGCAACAAAAACGTTAATAAAGAGACCTCAATACGTTGTTGTTTTTCACGATACATCACAGCAATAACGCCTTTGCTTGGCGCAAATAAATACACGATTAAAAACAAAATACCTAGCATTGTGGTTATCGATCCAGCAATTGAAGCGTCTAACCAATGCGCAAACCAATACCCAGCGATTGCACTAAAAACACCAAAGCTAATAGCTAACCCAAGCATTTTTTTTAAATCTGTAGTTAATAGGTAGGCTGTTGCAGCTGGAGCAATCATTAAAGCGACAACCAAAATAGCACCAACAGCATCAAAAGCACCAACTGTAGTTATGGAGGATACAGACATTAATCCATAATGAATTATAGCTGGCGAAAACCCTAAAGAGGCAGCAAGCCCTTTATCAAAAGTGCTCACTTTTAATTCTTTAAAAAACGCTAGTAACAAGCCAACAGTAATTAGTAATATCACACCAATTATCCAAAGTGATTTAGGGCCAACATCAACCCCAGAAATCATTAATCTATCAAAAGGAGCGAAAGCCAATTCACCTAGTAAAACAGCATCAACATCTAAATGGACATCATTGGCATTTTTGGCGATCATGATAACTCCAATACTAAATAGAGCAGGAAAGACCAATCCTATTGCAGTGTCTTCTTTAACCAAACCTGTTTTTTGAATATATTCTACCAGAACAACAGTAATAATTCCTGTTAAAGCAGCCAGAATTATTAAGAGAGGAGAATTGAGGTTTTGCGTTATAAAAAAACCAATTACAATGCCTGGTAAAATAGAATGGCTAATGGCATCACTTATCATGGCCATTTTGCGAAGCACCAAAAATGTTCCTGGGATAGCACATGCAATGGCAACTAAACTCGCGATAAGTTGTATTTCTATTTGTGCGCTATTCATTATCTTCTTGTTGGTTATATAAATTTGCTGCAGTGTTAAATCCTTGCTCTGTCAAACTCCACATATTTCCTTGAAGTGTGACATAATTTTTGTCAACGAGTTTTCGTAAAGTCTTTCTCGTGAACCCTTGAAAATTATTTAAAATCTTTATGGCATGAGGATGTGATATGTTTTCGTGAGTTTCTGCAATATGATACATAAAAGCTAGTGTTTTATGAAGTTCTAAATCACGTCTGTTTTTTATAAATCGGATTTGCTTAAAGAGCAACCCACGACTTGGTGAAAATATAAAGGAGAACACCACAAAAACTGCAGCGACTAAAACGATTATTGGTCCTGTGGAAAGGTTATTCTGGCTTGCACTAATGGCAGTTCCAAAAACCCCAGAAAACGCACCAAATAGAGCAGCTAAAAACACCATTACAGATAAACTGTTTGTCCATTGTCTTGCAGCAGCAGCAGGTGCTAAGAGCATAGCGCTCATAAGGACTACACCAACCGTTTGCAAGCCTAAAACAATAGCCAAAACAATAAAAGAGGTAATCAAAACATCAATAAACTTAGTATTAAAACCTAATGTTTTGGTGTAATCTGCATCAAATAATAAGATTTTAAACTCTTTCCAAAAGAGGAGAAGGATAAATAAACAAATCCCAGTAACAATTGCCATAAGCCAGACATCACTTTCAACAAGTGTGGCAGCTTGGCCAAATAAATATTTATCTAATCCAGCTTGATTGGCATTAGGTTGTTTTTGAATGAATGTTAGAAGTAACATTCCAAAACCAAAAAACAAAGATAAGATTAAGCCTAAAGCTGTATCTGATTTTAAATGCGTTTTTGTAATAATGCCTCGAATCCAAAACGTGCCTAAAAGTCCGCTTACTAAGGCACCTAAAAGTAAAGTGTTCGTGTCTTTTGCTCCAGTAATTAAAAAAGCAATGGCAATTCCAGGTAAAGCTGCATGAGAAATTGCATCACCTAAAAGGCTTTGTTTTCTGAGCACAGCAAAACTTCCTAGCATTCCTGTAACAGCACCTAATATGGCAGTTCCAAGCGTAATAGTACGCAGGGTATAATCACTAAAAACTAAAGAAAAATACTCTTGTAAATCCATTACTCTTGAATACTTACTTTATAATTAATACCATAGGTTTTAGTTAAATTATCATCGTTGAAGATGTCTTTAACAGGACCTGTAGCAATCTTTTTTACGTTTAAAAAGGTCACCCAATCAAAATATTCTGGAACTGTTTGTAAGTCATGGTGGACTACTATAACTGTTTTTCCAGCTTTTCGTAATTCTTTTAAAATATTGATGATTGCAATTTCAGTTGTAGCATCTACACCTTGAAAAGGTTCGTCCATAAAATAGATGGATGCATTTTGCACTAAAGCTCTTGCTAAAAATATACGTTGTTGTTGTCCGCCCGACAGCTGACTAATTTGTCTGTTTTTAAAGGATAGCATACCCACTTTTTCTAAAGCCTCAAGTGCTGCTTTTTTTTCTTTTTGTCGAGGACGCTTAATCCAACCTAAGCTTCCATAGGTTCCCATCATGACCACATCTAAAGCAGTCGTAGGAAAATCCCAATCGACGCTTCCCTTTTGAGGAACATAAGCGACTAGTTTACGTTGTTCTTTATAGGGCTTTTCGTAAATACTTACACTTCCAGCAATGGGCTTAAGAATCCCTAAAATGGCTTTTATTAGAGTTGATTTTCCAGCGCCATTTGGGCCAACGATAGCCATAAGAACACCTTCTGGGATTTCTAGATCGATATCCCAAAGTACAGGTTTGTAGTTATAAGCTACAGTTAAATCATCAACTTGAACTGCAATTTTTTGTTTCATACGTTATTTTTTAGCCCAGATTGAGGCATTTGTTGAAGCTCTTTTTTGTGTGTTTCGCATTGAATTGCGGAATGACAACTCAAAAAAAGCGACTGCCGAAAGCTGGAAATAGCTTCTAATAATTTTACTTTAAAGCATTTACAATGGTATTCACATTATATTCAAACATGCCAATATACGTGCCTTCAACCGTTCCTGCATTTCCTAAGGCATCAGAATACAATGTGCCTCCAATAACAACTTCGTGTCCTTTAGAATTCACAGCAGCTTGTAAGGCTTCAATAGTACGTTTTGGCACAGAACTTTCTACAAAAATAGCCTTTACTTTTTTATCAATAATAAATGCTGCCAGCTTTTGAACATCTTTTACGCCAGCTTCTGTAGCAGTAGATAAACCTTGTAAACCCACGACTTCAAAACCATAATTTTTACCAAAGTAGTTAAAGGCGTCATGTGCAGTAACTAAGATACGTTTCTCAATAGGAAGTGTATCTATAGTTGTTTTAATTTTCTGTTGAAGACGATCTAACTTTGACAGGTATTCTTTTTCATTTTCAATATAATGCGCAGCATTTTCAGGGTCTTTTTCACTGAGAGTCTGAGTTACTTTTTTAGCAAATTGTTTGAAGTAGGTAATGTTAAACCAAACATGTGGGTCATAATTCGAGGCAAAATATTCTGAACCGATTAATGTGTTTTTATCTATTTCTTCGGCTAAAGCAATGCGTGTTTTAGTTTGGCTTTGCATTTTCTCGAAGACTTCAACTAGTTTTCCTTCCAGATGCAATCCGTTGTAAAAGATAATATCTGCATTTACCAGTTTTGTGACATCACCTTCACTTGCTTTATAAAGGTGAGGGTCTACGCCAGAACCCATTAATCCTTGAACATTGATGTAATTCCCGCCAATGTTAGTTACCAAATCTGTAATCATTGTTGTCGTGGTTACAATATTTAGTTTTCCGTTGTCTTGTTGGGTTTTTTTACAATTTAAAAAGGACAATGTAATTATTAGTATTAGTATCTTTTTTTTCATCTTTAGTTACTGTTTTTTTATAATTCTATAACTTAAACCTAGACCAACAAGTATATCTTGGCCTTTAGTAATGCTTGTTCCTGCGTAAATATCAAATTGTAAATCATTAGACACTAAATAGGTTAGTCCTGCATCCCAATAATGGTTCGCTTTATTGTCTTCAGGGAAATCGCCATATAATTCGGCGTACATTCCAAATTTATCTGAAATACTATAACCATAAGCTAGTGTATATATTGCAGATGCTTCAGGAGAATCATTACCCCATTCACCACCTAAATTATAACCTAGACTAGATTTTTCGCTTAAGGTATGAGACATTGAAAATCTAAAATCTACAGCAGTAGATTCTGGGCGATAATCTTGAGATGCAGTGAATAGCGGAAATATATGTCCGATAAATGCAATCTCTGGCCAGCCGTTTTTTTCTTGAGCAATATCAATTTTAAGACCTAATAACAAAGGAGAAAATCCACTAGTTACATCGTTTAATTTATTGCCATTTATAGTTGTTGTTCCTTCGACAAAATCCCAGCCTAAGCGAAATTCTAAATGGTCTAAAATACCATAACGCAAAAGCGTTGTGTTATAAGTGTAGTTTTCAGATTTTACGTTTTGATCTTCAAAAGCATCATAGAGCACGCCTGTTTCAATTTGAAAAACACCTTTCCCTACAGTTGAAGACGCCTCTGTGGCATCAGGCCTGTCAGTGGTTAGCGGACTTGTAAAAACTTCTGTTTTAGGGTTTGTCATCACTAATTTCGTACTATCCTCTTGAGAAAAGACATTAAGAAAAGTCATTATAGAAAGAGATACAAGAATATGTATTTTGTTTATCAATTTCATTTCATGATATTTTTACAAATATAAATATAAATTTAGACTTGTCTAAAATATTATTTCAATTAAGTTGTATTATATTTGTGTATACTTTTTATTTATGATTACACTAACGGAAGAGAATTATATAAAGGCTATTTATCATTTGGGAAAGCAAGGTGTGGAATTAGTCAATACTAACGCAATCGCTGAAGCTATGCAAACAAAAGCATCATCTGTTACAGACATGATTAAAAAATTGTCTGAAAAAGATTATGCGGTTTATAAAAAATATCAAGGTGTAAATCTTACAGAAAAAGGGCAAAGTGTAGCTATAAATATAATTAGGAGACATCGATTATGGGAAGTGTTTTTAGTTGAAAAACTAAATTTTACTTGGGATCAAGTGCATGAAGTCGCTGAAGATTTAGAGCATATTCGATCAGAAAAACTGATAGATGAGTTAGATGCTTTTTTAGAATATCCAAATTACGATCCTCATGGAGACCCTATTCCAAATAAGGAAGGCGTTTTTAAATATGTAGAGAAAGTCTTATTGTCGCAAGCCATTGAAGGCAAAACATACACCTGTATTGGTGTAAAAGATACATCTACTACTTTTTTAAAATATTTAGACAGTAATGGTATTGGCTTAGGCACAATTATTGAAATCCTGTATAAAGAACCGTATGACAATTCTATAAAGCTACGTCTTGAATCTAAACCTATTGTGGTATCTCATAATGTAGCTAAGAATTTGTTTTTACAAGAATCGAATTAAATTTTAGGAATATGAAGTACATTTTTATCATTGCAAGTTTACTGTTAACGACATTAGTTTGGGCTCAAGATTCTAGTCCAATAGAAAAAGTTGAAACCCCTAGAATTGTATCAAAACTTTATTTTGGAGAGCAATTAAAATTTAATGATATAGAGTTAAAGTTTGTGGATGTGTTACAAGATTCTCGTTGCCCAAAAAATGTGAATTGTATTTGGGCTGGTGAAGTTGTTGTTTTGGTTGATGTTTTTAAAAATGGCAATAAAACAACACAAAAGAAAGTAACATTAAGTCCTAAAAGTCATTTACAAGACTTAACTGGGAATTTATTTTCTTCAGAAGACCTGAGTATTTCTGGTTTTAATATTTTGCCTTACCCAGTTTCTGGCACCAAAACAAAAATAGAAGATTACTATATTCAATTAGATATTAGAAATTAATCGTTTAAACATTTCTCATCTTAGTTCTGTTAGACGCCAAAATCGATTAATTTAAAAGCGTTTTTACCTGAAAACAATTCTCTTATTCATTTTCGTCAGAACCTGTCTTAAAACGCCTTAAAATAGCTTGTAATTTGAATTAGAAATATCTTCTTGTTTTTGATTGATTTCGTTAACATAAATGATGTTGGTAAAACTCTCATTTAAAAGTAGAGTATTATTGTTAATTGAAACCTGAGTCATTTTATTAAACTGAAATTGATTCGTTACCATTATTTTACTGCCTAGCTTTAAACCATAAAGTGCGCAAAAATCAAAAAATTCTTTATCGTCGCTCATTAATCTCGCTATGGTATATGTTTTTCCTTCGATTGAGTCTGATAAAGTTAAAGCATGATTTGAGGTATGTATCTCACCTTTTTCATCAGGAATAGGATCGCCATGAGGATCAAATTTCGGATTCCCTAAATAAGCGTTTATTCTTTTTGCTAAGTCGTCAGAAGTTTGATGTTCTAATACTTCAGCTTCTTGATGAATTTCAAATAAAGACATGTCAAATAATTTATAAAGAAGAGTTTCCCATAAGCGATGTTTACGAATAATATTCAATGCTAGTTTCGTTCCCTTTTCTGTTAGTTGAAGCGGTTGATATTTTTCATAATGCAACACATCACGAGTCGCTAATTTTTTAGCCATGTCTGTTGCAGCAGCATTTGAAATATTTAATTTTTTTGCAATGCTACCAGGTTTGGTGTCGTTTTTTTCATCAACGCCATTTTTATAGATGGCTTTAATAAAATTGTCAATAGATACGGACATAAATCGATGCTTTAAAATATATTTAAGTATGCTTAAAATAATATTCAAATATATTGAAAATAATATTTAATACATATTTTACGCTTGATTTTGTTTAATATGACGTTTTGTAAAATTTAAATTAAATATATATGTAAAATGTATTAAAAAGTTGATAATCAATAATTAGAAGTAATAATAAAAGTTTCTATTTTTTTAAATAAAGTTTAAGCATACGCTCTTTTAATTTTTTTTACTGAAGAATTTTTTTCCTTTTTGGATGTACTGATGCAAATAAATCATCAAGTATTTATTTATATAAATTCACATAAAATACTGATTGTCAGCTTTTAAATACTATTTTATATTATATGTGATATAGTACAGCCATCGCTTTCATGTTTTTAGATTTGGACAAGAAGCTTGAAGAAGACATGCCATAAAATGTCTCAAAAATTTCCAAATACTAATTGATTTAAAGGACGAAAATTGAGCTTATTTTAAGAAATGTTTTATGCTATTGTAAATTAATTTTAGACCTTTTTCGGAGTTTATAAATGAATATTATAAGCGTGTTTTTTAACTCCTTTAGTTGGGTTTTTTAATGGCAACCACAATCGTCTGTACCGCAAGATTTTTTTGATTTATTTTTAAAAAAGAACTTTTTAGCTAAATAAATAATGGCTAATAATATCGCAATAAAAACTAGACTATTTTGAATTATAAAGTTCATAATTATTTTATTTATTTCAATAATTGATAAGCAATTAAAGCTACTATATAAGCAAACGCACTCATAATAATTAATTGTAGCATTGGCCATTTCCAAGTATTAGTTTCTCTTTTAACAATAGCTAATGTACTCATACATTGCATAGCAAAAGCGTAAAAAAGCAATAATGAAATTCCAGAAGCAAAGTTAAATAGTGGTCCGCCTAAAATAGGATTAACTTCACCAGCCATTCTATTTTTAATCGTTTCTTCTTCATCACTACCAACACTATATATTGTTGCGAGTGTACCTACAAACACTTCGCGCGCTGCAAATGAACTTACTATTGCGATACCAATTTTCCAGTCATAACCCAAAGGTCTAATCACTGGTTCAATGGCGCGACCAGTGATGCCAATAAAGGAGTGTTCTAATTTATATGAGGCTATTTTTTGATGTAATTCGTCTTCAGATAAGTTTTGTGTTGCGTATTCAGTTTTTATAATTTCTTCGGCATTATTAAAATCATTTCCTGGTCCATAAGATGCTAAAAACCAAAGCACAATAGATATGGCTAAAATGATTTTTCCAGCACCAAAAATAAAAGACTTGGTTTTTTCAATAACAGTAAGCATTACATTTTTAATCAGAGGAAGCTTATAATTCGGCATTTCTACAACAAAAAATGTTTTGCTTTTAATTTTCAATATTTTGTTTAAAATGTATGCCGAAACAATAGCAGCGCTAAATCCTATTAAATATAAAAGCATAAGCGTTAATGCTTGATAGCTTAAGCCAATAAATCGTCCTTCTGGGATGACTAAAGAAATAATAATTAAATACACTGGCAATCGTGCAGAGCAGGTTGTAAAAGGCGTTACTAGAATGGTAATTAAACGTTCTTTCCAGCTTTCAATATTTCGTGTGGCCATAATCGCCGGAATAGCACAAGCAGTACCAGATATTAGAGGTACGACACTTTTTCCACTTAAACCAAAACGCCGCATAATTCGATCCATTAAAAAGACCACACGACTCATGTAACCACTTTCTTCGAGTACTGCAATGAATAAGAATAGAAAAGCAATTTGTGGAATAAAAATAACAATACCACCTAAGCCAGGAATTATACCTTCAGCAATTAAATTCGTAAAGGCGCCACTAGGAAGCGTGTTTTTTGTCCATTCACTTAATGATGCAAAAGCCGAATCAATTAAATCCATCGGAACGCTAGACCAATCATAAATGGCTTGAAAAATAGTAAGTAAAATAAGTCCAAAAATAAGATAACCCCAAACTTTATGTGTGAGAACTCTATCAAATTTAGAGCGCAAATCCTTAGCTTGAGTTACATCAATAGTTTGTCCTTTTTTCAAAACATTATTAATAAATTGATAACGTTTTATGGTCTCTTTTTGCTGAAGTCTTTTAAGATCACTTTCAGATTTGGTCTTGAAGCTAGCAATATCAATTTCTTTTCTATTTGTTTTACCGAAGTTTACATCTTGAGTAATAACCAGCCATAGTTTGTATAATAATTGATTAGGAAATGCTTTTCTTAATCGGTCAAAATATTCTGGGTCTATTTCAGATGCATGTAAACATGCTTCAACAGATAAGTCTTTATAATTTGAGATAAGCTGCTTAAGATTCTCTATACCTTGATTTTTACGAGTACTTATAAGCGCAATTTTAGTCTCTAACTGTGTTTCTAAATAATCTATATCTAATGAAATGCCTTTATAGCGCATTCGGTCTGCCATATTAATCACCAGAATACAAGGAATTTCTAAATCTTTTATTTGTGTGAATAAAAGAAGGTTTCGTTTTAAATTTTCGACATCACTAACGACAATAGCAACATCTGGATAATCTTTATCATTTTTATTTAAAAGCAATTCAATGACAACATTTTCGTCTAAAGATGATGCGTTTAAACTGTAGGTGCCTGGCAAATCTATAATATGAGCTTTCACGCCACGAGGGAGTTTGCAAATTCCTTCTTTTTTCTCAACCGTTATTCCAGGATAGTTACCTACTTTTTGATTTAAGCCAGTAAGAGCATTAAAAACAGAGGTTTTCCCAGTATTTGGGTTTCCAATAAGCGCAACATTTATTTGTTTACTCATGGATTATTTTTTCAATGATTATATGAATAGCGGTTTCTTTCCTTATAGCTAAATGTGTCCCATTAACATTTAAATACATAGGATCTTGAAAAGGTGCGACTTGTAAAAGCTGAACAGTATTACCAGGAAGGCAACCCATTTCCAATAGTTTTAGAGGAATGTGTTCTGAAGATACATCAGTAATGATACCTTGTTCTCCACGTTTAAGATGTGCGATTGTAACTTGCAAGCTTATTTAGATTGATTTTAAAGAAGCAAAAATAAGACAAAAGAAGTTGCAAAAAAAAAAATGTAGTAGAATAAACTATTTATATTCTTTTTTTAAGGTTTTTATGTCCTCTATTAATTGTGATATGGCTTCAGGATTTGTGCCATCATAAAATCCTCTGATTTGGCGTTTTTTGTCAATAAGCATAAAGTTTTCGGTATGAATCATATCGTATTCATCTCCACTTCCAGAGGTTTTTACTGCAAGATAACTTTTCCTTGCAAGCTCATAAATTTGTTTTTTATCGCCTGTTACTAAATTCCATTTTGCATCGTTAACCCCTTTTTTTAAGGCATATTTTTTTAACTGTGCAACACTATCAATTTTAGGTGTAACAGTATGAGAGAGTAGCATAACGTCATCATCATTAATAATTTCTTTTTGGATTTGATACATGTGATCTGTCATTATTGGACAAATTGTTTGGCAGGTTGTAAAAAAGAAATCAGCCACATAGATTTTATTTTTGTACACTTCTTGAGTAATGGCTTTTCCATTTTGATTTATAAGATTGAAATCAGCTATTTTGTGATATTTCTTTTGATGCTGAATAGTGCTGTCAACCAATTCAATATTTACTGAAGCAGGTTGATAAATAGGCAGCGGTTTGTCGACTTTTAAAATGTTGTAGAAAACAGAAATGATAATAATAGAAAGGATGCCTAAAACAATTCCGAAATATTTATAGTCTTTAAAAAAAGAAAGCATGCTATAGTTTTGATGCAAAAATACAACTTAATTCATGTTTTTTAAGTTATAAATGTTACTTAGTTATAAAAATATTTCACGTAATTTTAATGGATTAAAAATCATGAATATGAAAACGTATTTACTTTTTATAGGTGTCCTTTTCAGCAGCTTAACATTTTCTCAATCTTTTGATGAAGATTTAAATACAGTAATTGAAGCAGAAGCTAAATCTGCTTCTAATCGTATATACAATAGCTATGTTAATTTAAATACTGGAAATTATGATGTGAAATATCATAAATTAGAACTAACTATAGACCCAAGTATTTCTGGTATTAATGGAGTCGTGACCACGCACTTTGAAGCCAAAGAGGAGATGTCACAAGTCACTTTCGAGCTAACAGACAATATGGTTGTATCTCAGGTTATGCAAAGTGGAAATGCACTAATGTTTACTCAAAATACAGATGATGAATTGGTAATCACTTTATTTGAAACCCTAAATCAAGGCGAAACAGGAATTGTTGAAATTACTTATTCAGGAGACCCTATAAGTTCAGGGTTTGGTTCTTATGAACAAACAACACATAGTGGTGCGCCAATCATCTGGACGCTTTCTGAGCCATACGGAGCCAAAGGTTGGTGGCCTTGTAAGCAAGATTTAAATGATAAAATTGATAGTATTGATGTGTTTATTACTACACCTCAGTTTAATGACTCAAATGAGGAATATATTGCTGTAAGTAATGGAGTAGAGCAAAGTCAGACCATAAACGGAGCAAATAAAACCACACATTATAGGCACGAATTTCCTATCCCAGCGTATTTAGTGGCTATCGCAGCCACAAATTATGAAGTCTATACACATACAGTTCCCAATGATGGAAACCCTTTTGAAATTGTGAATTATGTGTATCCAGAAAATCTTACTTCTGCTCAATCAAGTACAGAAATAACTGTTGATATTATGGAGTTGTTTTCAACTAAATTTGAAGAATACCCTTATGCAAGTGAAAAATATGGTCATGCTCAATTTGGTTGGGGAGGAGGAATGGAGCATACAACGGTTTCTTTTATGGGGAGTTTTGGAAGGAATTTGATTGCTCATGAATTAGCTCATCAGTGGTTTGGCGATAAAATCACATGTGGAAGCTGGAAAGACATTTGGTTAAATGAAGGTTTTGCCACTTATTTATCTGGATTAGTCATTGAAGATTTTGATGGAAACACGAACTTTACTGGATGGAAGCAAAGCAGAATTAATTCGATTACTTCTCAGCCAGATGGCGCAGTTTATTTATCTGATTCAGACACGACAAGCGTAGGCAGGATTTTTAGTAGTCGTTTGAGTTATAATAAAGGCGCTATGGTACTACATATGTTGCGAAAAAAATTAGGCGATGCAAATTTTTATCAAGGCATGCAAGATTATTTAAGTGACCCAAACTTAGCTTTTAATTATGCCAAGACACCAGATTATAAAGCAAAAATGGAAGCTGTTTATGGAGAAGATTTAACTGAATTTTTTAGCGATTGGATTTATAACGAAGGTTATCCAAGCTATTCTGTATTATGGCACCAACCCACCACAAGTACTGTTTATATTGAATTATCTCAAACTCAAAGCGACCCTTCTGTTTCATTTTTTGAAGCACCAGTACCTATTCGACTTATTGGAACAATGGGCGAATCTTTAGACTTAGTATTAGAAAATATCTCTAATGCTGAAGGCTTTCTAAGGCCTGTAGATTTTACTGTTGCCGATGTTTTATTTGATCCAGAAAGTGATTTAATCTCAAAAGATAATATGGTAACATTAAGTCGAGATGATTTGGAATTAGATAATAACTTAGGGATTTACCCAAACCCAACATCAAATCACATTAGTATTAACAAGCATGAAAGCTTAATTATTGATGACATAAAAATTCATAATACATTGGGTCAACTATTATATCAATCGACATGGTCTCCCATTATCGACATGACTCCATTTTCAACAGGATTACTTTTTGTTCGTTTTCAAACTAATAAGGGTGTGATTAATAAAACTGTGCTAAAACAATAGTAATAAACATTATTGTTTTCTAAATGATGTTAAAACACTACTTTTGCATGTTATAAACAAAACATAGTACATGACTGTATTCTTAATTAAAGCAGCTCAATTATTTTTGAGCTTATCTATATTAGTTGTTCTTCACGAACTAGGCCATTTTATACCTGCAAAACTATTCAAAACCAAAGTAGAAAAATTCTATTTATTTTTTGATATCAAGTTTTCTTTATTCAAGAAAAAAATAGGAGAAACTGTTTATGGTATTGGCTGGTTGCCTCTTGGAGGTTATGTTAAAATCGCAGGAATGATTGATGAAAGCATGGATAAAGAACAAATGGCTAAACCACCACAACCATGGGAATTTCGTTCTAAACCAACATGGCAGCGATTAATTATTATGCTTGGTGGTGTTTTCATGAATTTTGTTTTAGCATTCTTTTTATTTATGGTGTTGTTGTTTAATTGGGGAACAACCTATATTACAAAAGATGATGTTAAATATGGATATGGTGTAACTAAAACCATGGAGAATTATGGTTTTCAACAAGGGGATAAAATTATTTCTGTTGATGGTCAGCCTTTAGGCGAACTTACCGAGAACATTAATAAATATTTAATGTTTAGAACAGTAAATACCATAAAAGTAGAACATACTAATGGGACTATTGAAGACCTAAATATTCCAGAAGATATAGGAACTCAGTTATTTGAAGCAGGTGATTTACCTGGTTTAGATCCTCGTCATCCATTTCAAATAGACTCTATAGTACCAGACTCTCCAGCAGCTAAATCAGGATTAAAGCCTTTAGATAAAGTTGTCGCTATTAATGCAAAACAGATTACTTATTTCTCTGATTTTGTTTACAACTTAAAGCATAGTACAGAAGCTAATATTGTTTTACAGGTAGAGCGCAATAACGAAATTAAAGAAGTAACCATAACACCAGATGAGGATAAAAAAATAGGTGTCATTTCTTCATCTACAGACCCAGATTATATAAAACGAAATCATAAAACATACACGCTTTCTGAAAGTATTTCTGGAGGAATGAGCCATGGATATTGGGAAATTAAAGATTATTTGGCGCAGTTTAAGTATATCTTTACTAAAAAAGGAGCATCACAAATAGGCGGTTTTGCAGCTATTGGTCAAATGTTTCCAGCGCAATGGAACTGGCAAGCCTTTTGGTATTTAACAGCATTTTTATCGATAATGCTAGGCGTTTTAAATTTATTGCCAATTCCTGCATTAGATGGAGGTCATGTTATGTTTTTATTATATGAAATGATTTCAGGAAGAAAACCAGGAGATAAGTTTATGGAATATGCTCAAATGGTAGGCTTTTTCATTCTTATAGCCTTAGTGCTTTTTGCGAATGGAAATGATATTTTTAAAGCGATATTTGGATAAATATTTTTTTAAAAATATTTGTTGCAATTAAAAAATAACATATATTTGCGCTCGCAAAAGCGATTAACACTCCTCCTTAGCTCAGTTGGTTAGAGCATCTGACTGTTAATCAGAGGGTCCTTAGTTCGAGCCTAAGAGGAGGAGCAAGTTAAAACAAGCCACTAGAAATAGTGGCTTTTTTTATGTATTGAATTCGTTTGAGAATTCGATTAAATATGTTGTTCAATTCGATTCTCCTCGAATTAATTTTAAATCTTCTTCTTTTAAATCGTCCGTATCTGGCGTTCCAAAGCCAAAATTAAGTCCAAGAAATGAAACTAAAGTATTTTGATTACTTACTACATTTTCAAAACGATTACCTAGGCTATAAGAGATATTAATTTGACCTCTTAAATTATAACTAAAAGTACCAATATATTGAAAATCGGAATTGGATTCTTTTCTAAATAACGGATTGTTGTTGATGTCAACTCCAGATGGAATTTCAGAGCTGCTTTTACGACCAATGGCTTCAAATTGAATTGAAAACTTTCTAAATTCACCAACTAAAGAAATTCCATAATCAAAATTATTTCTAAAAAACTTAGAATCTTCAAAGTAATGTTCATAAAATTCTAAATTATACCATTCATATTTAAATACCGCAAGTACCTTTAAAAACTCAAGTTTGTTTTTGAATTTGTATGTTGGAGTTATCCAAATGGCTTGCTTTGGAATAAAGGAGAACTCAAATGTATTTGTTGGAAAACTTAAAAAGTTTGAATAGGCAATATCTATAGATAGACCATAACGATATTGCATGTAATTCATAAAGTCTAGATATAATGCTTCTCCTAACAATTCAGTATCAATAATGTTCATAAATGCTTGAAGAAAGGTATCATTATCGCTACTGTCATAAGTGATTTGACTTCCTTTTTCTTGTAAGCGTATTAATAATTCATCTATTTCTTTTTGGGTTGAATTTGGGTAATATGTTTTTATAAAACTGGCAATGACATCTTTGGTTTTTGTCCAAAAATCATTAAATGTTGATTCTGTAAATGAGTAAGGTACGATTTGAGCACCAATTGATGCTTGTGCTTTTTGATTCGTTCTTAGGTTATTTAACCTGTCTTCAATAGCTTGTTTATCGCTATTGTTATAAAAATGAAATGATGTTCTTAAACCTAAACCAACCGCATTTGTTCTTGTGCTATCTCCTAAAAAAAAATTCTGACTAGATGCGATTGAAAATGAAGTGTTTCGTATCAATTGGTCTGTCACCTTTTTAGGATATAAGTATTCAGAAATTGTCAAACCATGGTTTTTAGTCCAATAAGGTGTGAATTCCATGGCAAATTCATCTGGTATTGAAACCGAATTCTCGCTAACGAAGTTTGAATACAAAGTTGTTTCTAAAGCTTCGTAAGATTTTGGCGCAAGAATAGCATTAGGTTGTAATTCTAAAATACTAGCTGCAGGCGAAGAGGGAGTTTGAAGCGAATTAAGCTTGTCTTGCGCATGAGAGTTAAAACCGACTAAAATGAAGATTGTAATAAAAAGTAGAGGTCTCATGGCTTTAAGAATTTTAAAAAAATTAATACATAAGGTCTAACTTCTTCAGATTTTGGATTGTTATGAGAAACAATTAGTTGGTTGTTAACTTTATAGTGAATTTCGATTTCATCTTCTTGAGGAATCAAATTAATTATATCAGAGAAAATAAAAGTAGGCTCATCTTGCAAATCTTTAGCCTTGCCTAAACTTACACTCCCTTCATCTTCTAAAAGTGGATCAGATTCTGGTGGTACATTAGGCAGATTAATAGCTGTACTAATAATGTTTCCGTCTGAAATAAGTTCTACTGAAAAAATGACTTCTTCATCACCTTCAATAGTTACCGAAATATCTTTATAGGAATAGATTTTACGCATAAGGCTTGGTTTTAAATTAATATGCACTAGGTTTAGTGGCTAATCATAAAGATGATAACCGCATTAATCTATTAATTAGAAAACAGGGAAGAATTATACGTATAAAGATACGTTAAAAATTTAAGTTTACTTTATTCTTTATTGAATCCTAGATTAAAAAAAGAATAAAGATGAATAAGTAAGTCTAATTTTTTATTCTGTTTTTCTCTTATCAATTACGTTAATAGGTTTTCTA
Source organism: Lacinutrix iliipiscaria (assembly GCF_042686125.1). Classification (NCBI taxonomy): domain Bacteria; kingdom Pseudomonadati; phylum Bacteroidota; class Flavobacteriia; order Flavobacteriales; family Flavobacteriaceae; genus Lacinutrix; species Lacinutrix iliipiscaria. The sequence continues at coordinate 437,786 of NZ_JBHUOV010000001.1, read as the reverse complement.
CTCATGATTGGAAATTGTATTTTTTGAATTACTTTCTTGTCATGAAACTCAATTTTTGGAGCTACACGAAGTTTTGCTCTAAAATGGTCTTTTATACGTAATAATAATTTTTCTGTAGGTGTTGTTGCAGCAATTTTAATAAGAATTTCATCAGTTCCAATACTGTTTTTAGAGATTTCAATGATATAAAGCTCAACCTCATTAAAATCATTTAGAATATTATTCATTGCTGGTGGATACAACGTTGTGCCTTTATATTTTATCATTTGTTTTTTTCGCCCTACAACTGGTCCTAAACGTAAGGTGTTACGACCACAACTACACTTATCGCGATGCGCTTTTACCATGTCACCAGTTTTAAAACGTAATAGAGGCATCCCTTCAACACCAAGAGTGGTAATTGTTAATTCACCAACATCACCATCAGGAATAGGATTATTCTGATCGTCTAAAATTTCAACAATAATCAACTCAGGATGATGATGTCCGCCTTGTTGTGCTTCACATTCAGTAAATGCAGTATTCATTTCTGTAGAAGCGTAAGTAGAAAATAATTCAATATTCCACTTAGATTTTATCTTTTGGGATAATGTATTCAACGAAAAATCCTGTTCTCGTAAAGGTTCACCAATACAAATAGCGCCTTTAACTCCAGAGGTATTTATATCAATATTATGTTGTTCAGCATATTCTATTAGCTTCAATAAAAATGAAGGCACAGCAATTAAATAACTTGGCTTAAACTTTAATATAGAATCCCATTGTAATTCAGGAATTCCAGCACCAACACGAATAATTCCGGCGCCTAATTTTCTAACTCCAAGAAAATAGGCCAATCCAGCCATAAATCGTCGGTCTATGGTTGTCATGAGTTGTAACACATCATCTTCTTTTACACCAGCACAAGCAAAAGAAATAGCTTCATTATAGGCTAAGCGCTCTAGATCATTATCTGTTAATGCAAAAGTTACAGGGTCGCCTAAGGTGCCAGAAGTGGTCACATAATCAATAATTTTATTTTTCGGAACACATAAAAAATCATCATTATATTGTTGTAACTGATCTTTAGTTGTGGTAGGAATTTTAGTTAAATCTTCAATAGATTTAATCGTATTAATATCAATATGATGCTCAGTAAACACACGTTTATAATATGTTGAATGCTGATTTAAATACGTTAATAATTCGCGTAGTTTTTCCTCTTGAAATGTTTTTATATCTTGAGTTGATGCGTGTTCTATTTTAGGAATCATAAATTTAATTTCCTTTTTAATTTTTTAATATACGAATTGATTTCGCGTTGATCGGGAACGGTTGTAATTTCTTTCGTGTTTGCCGTTTCAAAAGCGTTTAAAGCTGCAGTATAATAGCCTTTTTCAAAATAGTATTTACCAACTAAATAGTAAACTTCCCAATAGTCAGGATTCAATTTTTGGATTTCTGAAATCGTTATTGGAATCAGATGTGTGTCATTACTTATCGCATCTTGAAGTGTTCGACTTAGTATACGATAGGTTTCATAATCTTGATAAGCTTGTGAGTATTTAAAATCATCAGCTTCAATAGTGAGCTGTGGTTTGGAGAGATTTGTTTTTGAAGCAGAGTCTTTAAAAACATCATCTAAATCATAAGCTACGAATTCTCCTAATTGATAAGGGTTTGAGGACACCCAAACTTGGTGTTCTTCAGGTTTAAAGACAATACCATGATGTGCTCTTAATTGGTTTAGTGCTTTTTCATTACCATAACCAATGGCTTTGTCATTTAACCCTTCCTTGTTTCTTAAGATATCTACTGCGCCTTGAACGGTTAATTTTTCAGAGGCTGCAATCAACTCTTCCATGCGTTCATAACGATATTGCGAATGACTTTCGGCTTTATGTTTTATATTGTTTTCATCATCTGCATAAGCCTCACTTTGAAAGTGATTGGAGCAAATGAGTTGATTTGTATTTTCAACTTCATAAACACCGAAATTCTTAGGAGACACTTCAATTGTAATTGCTTTTTTGTCTAGAGCGCTTCCAATAAAAATGGATTCAGACACAAAAACCTGTCGTTTTTTAGCAATGGCAATGGCCTCATCAATAGTAGAAGCATATTGTAAAATTTCACGTGTTAAAATGGAAATAGGTGTTTTGGCAATGAATGGGATTTTAGATTTTCCAGCATTTATAGTTACGGTTAATCCGTGTTCATTCATACCAGAAACCACACCAACCATTCCTGCCCAAGTGACTGACATAAATTTGTAACCTTCGGTTGGATTCACAAAAGCAATGATTTTATTTTTCGCAAAATCATCTCCAGCATAGAAGTCAAAATTACGACCAATAAGAAGTTGACCATCTTCGGTTTTATTTCCCCAAGCAGCAAATGAAGAACACCCAACTAAAGCTAAATCTTGTAAAGCATGACCAATATCATGAGCACCATGAAGGTATAAGACACGCAGATAATTTTCGGCGATATGGTTGTAATCGTTTGAAGCATATTTTGAGAGCCCATAAATTTCTGCCTTGTATTCTTCAGGAATATGTAAATACATTTTCCGATTATAAAAGGCTAAAACTTTTCGGAGTAAATACTGCTTAAATTTTGAAGGGACTAATTCATCCACTTTACTCAAAAAAGCATGTTCTTGAGTTTTGAATAATTCTTGAGTTAGAAGCCCTGTGTTTAATCCGAGTTGATACGGATTGCCTTCAACATATAATTCATAAGCGCCATATTTATTTTTTGAAAAACTATTTGTTCCTGAAGTAAAGGTTGAATCGTTAATGGTTATTCTTTCAGAAATAGAGGCATCATAAGTGCTTACATCTGGAATATCATTTATAGATTTTGATATGCCACAAGAGGATAATACTAAAAAAAGTATAAGGATATAAAAGTGCTGTTTTAGGAAAGACCAATTTAATATCATATTATTTAATCTTTTTTAAAGTTTTATTCGTTTTTTTAATGGCTAATCTGTTTTTGTAATCTATCCATTTTTGTCCTTTTCTTTTGCGCATAAAGTTTTCAAAATGGCGCATAAAAAACACATTATATAGCATGTTTAGTGCAATTTTTGGTTTTTTAGAAAAGGCTCTTAAAGTCATAGAAAATCCGCCATCTAAATATTCAACAAAGTGCCAATAACCACTAGGCATGTAAAGTGCTTCGCCATGTTTCATTTCTACTTGAATAGCTTCAACGTGTTTTAATGCAGGATATTTTTCAAAATCTGGATTAGTCATGTCGATAGCTTCTAAATTATGGACAGCAAAAGGGATTCTATATAAAAATTTGGTTTGTTCAGGTGAAAAAAGTGTAACCCGTTTAGTACCATGAAAATGAACATGTACTAAATCTGCTAAATCCATATCGTAGTGTGCTAATACTTGAGAGCCTTTGCTTCCAAAGAACAGAACAGGTAAGCGTTTAAAAAACTTCATACCAATATCTGGATATTTAAAATCTTTAGCTAAAACAGGCATTTTTTTCATCATGTCATAAAAGAAAATACGCAAATCTGTTGGCTGAGTTTTTAAGATTTCGATATAATCATACAGTTTCATGTGTGTTGCTGGCTCAGCAGATTTTTGCTTTCCTTTTGTTTCTTGATTATTGTATAATGGAACCACTTGGTCTTCGGCTAGAGATTGAATGTAATCTAAATTCCATTTATCATAAGCGTCCCAGTCTTTTGTCAAATTTTCGATTAAAACAGGACGTTGAGGTTTGTAGTAATTTTTTACAAAATCTTCTTTTGTAATGTCTTTAACACGTTCAATGTTTGTTAGTTTAAATTGTCCCATTATTACATCGTTTATTGAACTTCATGTTTATTAGATTCTAAAATTTTATCCAACAAATAGTCTTTACCAAGAATTTCAGAACAGGTAATAATAGCGCTAATAGTCACCCCTAAAATGCCATGCATATTTAAACTCTGACCAGTAAAATACAGGTTTTTTATTTTCGTTTTAGGAGATAAATGCGAATGCAAAGGCTTATTAACATCTTTAACATATGCATACATTGAGCCACGATTACTACCAATATAATCTCTATAAGAAAGTGGTGTAGAGGTATAATAAGCTTCAATACAATCTCTTAAATTTGGAAATTTCTTCTCGAGTTCATCAATAAGAATTTCTGCTTTTTCAGTTTTAAATTGCTCGTAGGTTTGTCCGCGTTCATTTTTATGAGCTACAGTATTAAACGTATCTTCCCAAGGTTCAACTTCATCATAACGCATGTAAGTCATGACTGCAATACTATCGCCATAACCATTAGAATTCTTCTTAATTCCCATAGACATCATATAACCTTCTGGCCAACTTTCTTGTGTGTAATGATGAGAATCCCATACTTTATTAGGATCTTTAAAATGGTAGTAATTTTTATTCTTGTATTTAAATGAATTTGGTTTTAGTACAATATATAAGGTGAAAGCTGCAATGGTACTTTCAATTTTTTCAATTCGATTGGTATATGATTTTCTAAATTTATCTTCACCAACCATTTTTATAGTTAGTTTGGGTTCAATATTAGAAATAAATAAATCGCCTTTTATTTCTATACCTTTTGTTGTTGTTACAGAACAAATTTTACCATCTTCAAAATTAAATTTTGAAACTTCGTGATGGTTATAAGTTTCTCCGTTTTGTTCTTTTAAACGCCTGATAAGGACTTTTGTAATTTGGCTTCCACCATTAATACATCGATAAGAGCTTTGAATATAAGAGTTGGTTGACAAAGCATGAACAAAAAATGGCGTTCGGTTTTTATCTCCTGCATACAGGTAGTTCGAACCAGCTAAGACAGCTTGTAGTTTTTTGTTTTTAGTAAATGAGTTGATGAATTCTTTAGCGGGAAGCTGAAAAATTTCAGCATCATCATAATAAGGTTTTCCTTTTTGAAGTGAGTATAATGGAAACTTTTTACAAGTTTCTTGCAGCTTTTCGCAATACATCCGAATACCTTCTTCTTCTTCAGGGAAATCTTCTAATAAATTTTTTATGAAATTATCATAGCCTTGAGCATGTCTATACTCTTTAGGGTCATTATCAAAAGAAATAATATCAAATCCGTCTTCATCCATTTTATGAAAATTAAGACCTTTTAATATGTCGATATATTTAAAGTATTGATGCAGATTTTGCCCTTCACTTAAACCACCAATATAATGTACTCCTGTATCAAAAATGGTTTTGTTGCGCACAAAGGTTTGCAGGTTTCCTCCATATTGATTGTTTTTTTCAAGTACACAAACACTTTTACCTTCTTTAGCAAGAATGATTCCCGAAACCAATCCAGCTAAACCACTTCCAACAATAACAACATCATAATGTTCTTTGTATTTCAAGATTTTATTTTTTTAAGATAATTAGAGTTTTATTTTCACTAATAATTTTGAAACCTAATGCTTTTATAGCTTCAGCATATAAATGTCGGCTTTCTTTTAATAAGATAAAAAGATTTACAGTATTAGCAATATTTTTTAATTGATTTTCTTCTAGACAATCAGAATTAATAATAGCAACATTAGTTTGATTTTTTAGAGTTTCTTCAGCAGAATTTCCAAAAGAAATTTTATAATGTGTATTCGTGATATAACTGTTTTTTGCAATATCACGTTTATGTTCGTCCTCAATATAGGTAAACAGTTTTCTGCTTGGTTGGTCTAAGGCTAAAAGGAAATCGAGTTGTCCAGAGTCTTTTGAAAGATGAACAATACTATCTTTTTCATCAATAGTGTCAAGAACAATTTTATAATTTTCAGCATTACTTTTTAAATCTGTTTTCACCTTTTTATATAATGCATCACCTTTATATCGATACTCTTCTAGAACGATACGATGAAAATAAGTATCGGTTTCAATGGCATGACGCAACACATTAAATTCTTCTTTAAAATGTTTACTAATCCCTTTTGTTTTTTCTCTTGAGTTTCCTCCAAAACTTATATCCTCAAAAGGAATGCGGTCTAATATTTTTAAAGTAATGCTTCCGTTTTTAATAATGAAACTCCCTTTTGGTAAAACTTCAGAATTACCATGAATAAGTACAGGAACAATATCAAGTTTTAGTTGTTCGGCTAAATAAAAAGCACCTTTGTGGAAGCGTTTCATTTTATTTGTATTTGAACGTGTACCTTCTGGGAAAGCCATTAACGAATAACCTTGATCTACTTTTTTCTGTAAATGCGACAACCCATTTTCTATACCACTTGTTACAGGATAAAAGCCAGCTAATTTTACTGCTTTACCAAAAATTGGAGAGTTGTACACCCAATCATTGACTAAGAAAATAATTTTAGGATGTAGCATTCCTATAGCTAAAATATCTAGAAAGGAGGTATGATTAGAAATGATAATGGCTTGTTTTTTAAAGGTTTCATTGTTAGGGTTTATAATCCTTTTTTCTACAAAGGGATTAGTGTATAAAACCGATTTCATAAACTTCGAAAGGATTTTATGAAACCAAGACATTTTTATTTTTTTAGAGATAGGTATAATTGGAATTAGTATTACACTTATTAATGACAACAAAAATCCACCAAGACCATAGTAACCAAAAGAAAGTACAGAATGCACAAACAAACGAAAGGTTATTGGTCGTTTCGTTTGACTACCAATAAATAATCTAAAAAGTAACGGTTGAAAACTAAAGGCAATGATTAATGCAGATAATATACCAATAATGGACACTAAAGAGATGGAATATAATGCTGGATGCTTAGCAAAAATGAGCACACCAACACCTAGTATTGTTGTAATTACTGAAAGAATTATAGAGGTTTTATGAGTTGGTAAAGCACGTTCGCCTGTTCTGTATTCGTGTAAAAGCCCATTGGTTATAAAGATGCAATAATCAATACCTAAGCCAAAAATGAAGGTAGAAATAATAATGTTAAAAATATTAAATTGAATACCAAATAAGCCCATAAGACCAATAGTAAGCAACCATGTTAATGCAATAGGAATCGCAGTCACTATAGTAAGTGAAAAACTTCTATAAAAGAAGAGTAGCAATATAAAAACGACGATAGAAGAATATAACACCAAGCGATTAAAATCGGTTTTAAGATTGCCTAGAAAGGTTTCGTTCATGTGCTTTCTGTCAACAACTATCGTTTGTTTAAAGTCTTTAAATGTATCAACCAACTGTTCAACATTCTCATCTTGTACTTTGACTAAAGTCGTAACTGTCGTAAAGTCGTCTTTAGACGTAATGTAGTCATTAGTAGAAATTGTTTTTAACGCTTTAAAATCTTCAATAGATAATGGCTTAAATTCAGCATCAAGCAAATCATAAAAACGATTAAATGTTGTTGACTTAAAGCCAAGTGTTTGACCGCTTGAGATAAGGTTTTGCTTTGTGGCTGCTTTGTTTTCTGAAGACCAGAACGTATTCCAGGACTTAATCTTTTCCTTTTGAAGGACTTGAGATTGTATCAAAGAGCCAATAGAACTAAAATCAATAATTTTGTTTTTATGTAGAAGACCTTCAAGCAATGGATGAATGGCATCATTAACTTGTAAAGCCTCTTGTTTAGAATTACCGTATGCAGCAAGATAAACCGATTTAGAAGACAGGTTGGTTAAAGCGTCTAGTCGCTTTTGAGCTTCCATAAGAACTTGAGGCTGATAATTAAGTTGGTTTAAATCATTGTTAAAAGTAACCTTATTATATGTAAATGCACTAATGCCTAAAAGAATAACAAGAGCTATCAGACTCCATTTCTTTTTATGCATAGGATACTCTGCCATGCGATCAATAATGGTTTTCTTTGTCCTTATTTTAGTTTTCACACGATAGACTTGTGGAATAAAAAGGAGTGCAAAGACGGAAGCACTTAAGACACTTATAGCAGCAAAAATACCCAAATCTTGTAAGGCTTGCGATTTTAAAAACAACAAGCACAAAAAGGCTAAAGCAGTCGTTAAACTACTCATTAAGATTGGTTTAGTAATTTCTTTATATAAAGCTTCTGCGTTGTTGTTGCTTCTTATATGTGTAAGAATATGTAATGCATAATCTAAAGTAACGCCAAGTAATACAGAACCAATGCCTAAAGAGATGGCTGATATTTTTGTACGTATTAAAAACAATAAAGACACAGCAAGCAATGCACCAAAAGCTGTTGGAATAAACAAAATAATTGGGACACTTAATTTTTTATAAAAGAGAATTAAGATGATTAGCAAAACCGTCATGGCAATACTTACCGTTAATTGAATATCTTGCTTTATTTGATTGGCATTTGCAACTGCAATGAGCGCTCCTCCAAAATATTCACAAGAAGCTTTAGTTTTAAACGTGTCATTTAACTGGTCTTGTAAAGCGTAAAGATCATTTGCAAACGTAGTGTTTTGATCCGTTTCACTAGATTCAAAAGTTGGAGTGATGAAAAGTAGAATATTGTTCTTGTCTTTACTCAATAAAAACCCATTATGTAGAACAAAGTCATCGCCAAAGCTTAATTCTTGTAATTTTTTTAAAGCTATAAAAGACAAACCTAAAGGATCTTTTAAGATGGTTTCTTTAGCAATAAAACCAGATGGTGAAACTAGAGTTTTATAATTGGTGTTTGTTAATTCCTGAATACTGTCTTTATGAAGCTTGTTGCTTATGGTTTGATAATCACTTTCATCTAGAAAAAGAGGAAGGTTATTATAAACAAAGTTTAGGGTGTTAAGCACATCTTCATCTTCAACATGACCTTGAATATGCTTAATGTAATCTTTAGAAGTTTTAGTGATACTATCAATAAATAGGGTAGCAAATTGTGTTAAATCATCAACGGTTCCATGATCCTGACGTTTGATGTTAACTATAATCTTGTCGGCAAAATTAACTTGTTTCAACACTTTTTGAGCTTCAGAAGACTTCTCGGTTTGAGGAATGAGTTTTGAGATGTCTTCTTCAAACTCAATATTAGAAGCTAGAAAAAACAATCCAATAATAGCGGCTAATAATAAGCCAAAACCTAGAGGTTTTTGTGTTGAAAAACGCTTGTATATGTTAAAAAACAGCTTATCCATTGTGGAGCGCTGTTTTCTTTTTTTCAAAAATAGAGAAGAATAAAAACCCTAAAACACCAAATAATATAGCACAAGTAACAGCTAAAGTAAAGCTACCAATAATGTAAGTTTTTAAATGGTCTGAAACTTCAAAGTTATTCTTAAAAGTGTCTAAGGTATAATTATAATTAACACCTAAAACAAACTGACCAACTTTAGAGCTTGCATAGAGAACAAACGGAATAAAAGGAGGCAAGCTAACATTAGAAAAAGCAAAGGCAATGGCCTTATTTAGGTTTAAGACTATGGCTAGAAAAATAACAATGAGTGTATGAAATCCCCAAAAAGGCGAAAGTCCAATAAGCACACCTAAAGCAATAGATAAAGCCTTTTTAGTTGGCGAATCTTGGCTGCCTAAAAAGTCTTCAATAAAAAAACGTTTAACCCCTTTTTTTTTAAACTTTCTATAAAGATTTCGCGGCTTAATATAGAAGAGCGTTAAAAAAACTAAGCAGATATTTAAAATGCTAATTCTTGTAAAATCTTTAAAAGGTCTGAAATGAGACACGCGTTCGTTTTCATCATATAAAACCTGAATAGGAACATTTTCAACCACAACATCATTCCAAGCTGCTTTTACAATAACTTCAATTTCAAATTCGAATTTTTGAGTATAAAATTTTAGCTTTTCAAGAGCTTTTAAAGGATACAATCTAAATCCAGATTGTGTATCTGTGAGTTTAATTCCAGTTTCAAACCAAAACCAAAAATTAGAGAATTTATTTCCAAAACTACTTTTTCCAGGCACACCTTCTTGATTCATATTACGTGCACCAATAAGCAAAAGGTTTTTGTTTTCGGCATGTTCGAGTGCTTCAACAAACGTGTTAATGTCTTCAGGAAAATGCTGTCCATCAGAATCTATAGTAATGGCAAAGTCATATCTTAATTCGGTTGCTTTTTTAAAACCAACACGTAAGGCATTTCCTTTTCCTTTGTTTTGAGGAACAAGAATATGTTCTAATGATGAATACTCTTTGAGGATTTGAGCTGTAGAATCTGTAGAACCATCATTTATAATAATGATGTCATTGGTATATTCCAAAACACCATCAACCACACGTTTTAAGGTGCGTTCATTGTTGTATGTTGGAATTAACACACAAATTTTTAATTCTTTTATTTTGTTGATTAATAGCGCTTTACTCACTCAAGAAATAGTTTTCTTCTTATGAGCCCAAAATTACTGATTTTTCTTCATCTGTAAAGACTTTAGATTGTGAAATATAGTCTTTAATATGATTTTTTAAATGTGGAAATTTGATGTTTTTAAATTGAGCTAAAAGAAATTGTTTGTCTTCTTCTAAGTTGCTTTTGTATTTTAAAAGTTTAGGCGAATTTTCTTGAATGCTTAATCTTACAAAACGCACTTCAATAATATCTGGTGATTTTTCAATAGCATATTCTATAAACGAAACGCCTTCAATGAAACCTTCTTTCTTTTCTTTTATAGTTTTTGCATGTTTAGCTAACAAAGCTATTGATGCGCCTTTATATGCAATAAGTACAGCATTATCTTCTTTGTTGACTTTTGATAATAGTTTATGAAACGATTCTACTTTTGTTTTATCATTAGCGGCAACTTTATACGCATCTCTTACGGCATCAAAATTTAATGATTGTGTGTTTAGGCTAAAAACACTTAAAATTATAATTAAAAATCTCATAATAATTCTTTTATTTAATTGTAAAATTTGTGGTCAATTTTAACGCCACTGTATCTTCAAATGTAGTGCTATTTTTAACTTTATAGCCTTCATCTGTTTTTGCAATATCTAAATTCAACTCTAAGTTAGGTGTTTTTTCTGGATTAATAATAGCCATGAATTTGATATTGCTAGAAGATTGCATCATTAGTTTTTGACCGACAATTTCTTCAGTTAATTCTTTAATAATTTGCATCATGCAAACACCAGGCGTTACAGGATTTCCAGGAAAATGGCCTTTAAAAATCTCATGATCTTTATTAATAGTAATTTGAGCTGTTGCCAAATTTTCTGTTACAGCTAAATCATTTAATGAATAGAAGTCTTTTAATTGCATGGCTTTGTTTATTTAGAAAAATCAAATTTATAAGAAACACTAAATTGAATCACACCATTTAAAACACTATCACTATTATAAAAGTCGTTTTCATCTTCATCGTAATCATCAAAGAAATCTTCTCTTACATCAATGAGTCCTTGTTTATATCTTAGGTCTAGCCCTAAACCAAATGGGAAATCATAGCCAATACCTCCAAATAACGAAAAATCGATTGGGATAATATCGTCGTAGTCATTTGAATTAATAAGAATATCGATACTTGGACCAACAATTAAATTTAAGCCAATGTTTTTAACTGGGAAAAATTTATTAGCAAGGTTTAAACTTACATATTCTAAATCTAAATCTTCTTCCTCCAATATAATTATTGGATCAAAACCATTGTCATAAGTAACTTCGTTAAAAGTTGTTCCTTGATTAGAATATGTGGTTTCTATTTGTAGCTCATAAAAATTAGCCAAGTGTAAATTTACAAATAAACCACCTTGAAGACCTAATTTAGCAGATGTATCATCAACATTTGAAAGATTAGCTAGATTTAATCCTGCTTTAATTCCTGGGCTAACACTCACTTGTGAAAACACCGTTGTCGTTAAAATGAGACAAGCTAAGACTAAAAGTTTATTTTTCATTTAATGGATTTTAAATTAATTTTAAGCTTAATATTAGAGTGATTAATCTCTATTCGTTGTGCAATATTATCATTTATTTCTGTAAACAAAAACCTTACTTTTTCTTTTCCGTTATTGGCTCTAATAATTTTGCTTAATTCTGGACTTTCAAAATAATAATATGTTTTCTTATCTAATACAGTTTTTTTAACAACTTCATTATTAAAAGTATAGGCTTTTTTTGGTGTTAGATTTTCGGTAATCAACACCCTAAAGTCTTTCTTTAAAATGTTAATGAGTATTTTTTTGTTGAGGTCATCTAAAATATAGTTGACGTTAAATGCTTTTTTATTAAAAGAGAAATCAAAAAGTTTGTTTCCCATTTCGGTTGTAAAAACAATACGATGCTCTTGATCTTCTAGTTTCTTTATAATTAAAAGACCGCCAAACGTATGGTCATAAACTTCAATAGTTGCTTTATATACATAATCTTGGTTTGGATTTGCAAAATAAGGATTTTGAATAGCACTTAAAGTATCTACATTTTGAAAGTTGTTTTTTGAAGGATAAGTTGCACAACCAAAAACCAAAAGACAAACACTAATGCGTAAAAACAGTTTCATCAATGGGTTGATTTAAGACTTTGTTTGTAAATACAATTTTGGTGTAATCTGCTGAAGGCTCAATCATTTTTACTTCAATTACATCACCTCTCGAATTAAATGTAATGTGAAATGTTTTAATGTATTTTGAAAATTTTTCGTCTTTTGGACTAAAATACACTAAGCTATTGTTTTCCTTTTTAAAGTATTCTATAATGAATTCATCCTCATCAAACATATCACCTTTTACACTGCTAATGATGAGCTTATTAAGTTGTTTGAACATTTTATTCGAGCCAATATCAATGTCGCTTTTGTGGCCTTCATCATTGATAAATAATTTTTCATCTTTAAATAATACAGAATACTTAAAAGGTTTTACATATTCCCATTTTACTAAATCAGGTGCTTTAAAGGCTAATTTTCCAGAGGTCTCAATATCATTATCTAAAAAGTCTAAATGTTTGAATTGCACAAAATCACTAGAAATAGTTTGAGTTGAAGTTGCTAAAGTTTTCACTTTCATTTTTAAAGCTGAAGCCTCAGAATCGCTCATTTGAATTTGAGCTTGAGCAGTAAAAACAAGAAACAGAAATAAATATAATATCTTAGGCATACGCTTTTATATTAAATAGAGTATCAATAGTGACAGCTTCTATCTTTTGACGCTGTAAAAATAACAATAACTGTTCCAAAACAGCAATAGTTTTTTCGCTTGTGTCATGTAGTAAAATGACATCACCTTTTTTTAGATTTTTAGTAATGCGTTTTAGAATGATTTCTTTACTTAAATTTCTAGTATCTAAGGAACGTTTATTCCAGCCAATAGATTGTAAGCCTGTTATTTTTAGAGCACGTTTAATCCTTGGGTTTGTTACTCCAAAAGCAGGTCTGTAAAGTTGAGCGTCTAAACCAGTTTGATTTTTAATAATGGTATTCGTTTGTTGTAATTCTGATACGACTTTTTTAGTACTTAAAAATCCGAAGCTATTGGTATGTGAATACGTATGATTTCCAACAGTATGATTTTCTGCTAGAATACTTTTGAAAATCTTTGGATAGGTTTCAATATGCTTTCCAATACAGAAAAAGGTAGCTTTTGCATTATAGGTTTTTAAGAGCTTTAAAACTCGAGGTGTAAATTCTGGATTCGGACCATCATCAAAAGTAATAGCAATCTGATTTTTTGGCGTTTTAGGGTTAGAGTTTAACGATTTAAAATGATAGTTCCATCCAATAAACGACGACCCAGCCATGGTTAAAAGCAGCCAAGCAATAAAAATAATTATGAGATAACTAAAAGATAAATTATAAAATAAATAAGCCACTAGCAATCCTATAAAGGAAAGAAAAGCTAAACCATTTACAGTTTTAAAATTTAGCATTGTTTGAGTAGCGTGAAGCTATGATTTTCTCCACGATACTGATTGTATAATAAAATGGTTTTGAAATTTGATGTAGGTAAATGATTAAGTTTAACCACTTCAGGAAGCGTTTGTGTTTTTAATATTTTTGAAGCTAACCACAAACCAAAAGACGAGGCAGTATTAAACTCTCCGCTTAAATGTTTATAATAAACTTGTTGGGTCTTGTTAAATATTCCTGTGCTTAATGTATGATAATAAGCGTCAAAATTAACATCGCCATTATTTCCAAGAACAAGTAGATCTACATCATCTATCTCAAGGTTATTATCTTTTAAAAATTGAGTTGCAGCTTGTGAAACGTTATTTTCTGATAAGGTATTGAATAGTTTAACAGCTTCAATTTCTGCATAAGAATGAGTCTGTTTTTTATTAGAAAGGACAAAGAAATTAGCACCTTCACCAAAAACAGCACCTTCTGTTTTTGATTCTAATAATTCTGAAGTTTTTACAGCTTCAGGTTTTATATGATTGATGAGTTTATGAATGGTTACAGTATGATCGCCTAACTCATCAACACCACCAATTAAAATATTATTTTCTTCATTCAACTCTAACTGAAGCTTGGCATCTAACAAAGCAGATTCAAAAGAATTACTTGCATGTACATAAGTAAAATTATAGCCTTTACATTGCAACTCCAAAGCAATTTGTCCGCCAACGGTATTATGAGTCGATTGAATAAAAGAAGTTGGTGTTAGGTACTGTTCATCATTATCAATGATAGCACTTACAAATTTTTCTGAATCACGCACACAACCCATTCCAGTTCCAGTAATAATAGCATCTACTTGATCTAAACCAGATTCTTGCAACGCCATTTTAGAGGCGACAACTCCCATTTTTATCCCTTTTGCCATACGTCGTGCAGCAGCAGGAGGAATGTAGTCTTTATAATTAGGGTTAACGACATTAATAACCTGAGCTTCATGGTCAATAATTTCATCTAAAAACGTTGTATGGTCAAATGTTTTTTGAGCAGAAATTGAAGCAATGCTATTGATGTATACTTTTTTCATTTATTGTTCTTTTGAAAAAATTACGGTTGAACAATTCCCTCCAAAACCAAATGAATTAGACATAATGGTTTGTAATGGCTTTTCTTTAAGTGTGAGTTGAGGTGTGATATTGAATTCTTTCATCTGCGTTTTAAAATTCAGATTCGGATAAATCACATTATGTTGCAGTGCTAAAACAGAATACACAGCTTCAATCGCTCCTGCAGCAGCCAAGGTGTGGCCTGTGTAAGCTTTTGTAGAGCTAAAATCAGGAACATTATTACCAAAAATTCTGATGATGGCACGCCCTTCAGACAAGTCGTTGTTTCCAGTTGCAGTACCGTGAGCATTTACATAATCAATGCCTGTTGGGGAATAGTTGGCTACTTTTAACGCTTTTTCCATAGCAAGTGTTGCACCATCACCATTTTCAGAAGACGCTGTTTGATGGTGTGCATCGTTGGCGTTTCCATAACCTTTAACATAGGCCAATACGTTTTTGTTTTCGGCTTGTACGACTGCATCAGATTCTAAAACTAGAAAAGCAGCAGCTTCCCCAAGATTTAGCCCTTTTCGGTTTTCATCAAAAGGCGTGTTATAGGTATCAGATAAAATCATTAAGGTTTTAAAACCATTAATCGTGAATTTTGATAGGCAGTCTGCGCCACCAACAATCACACGATCTAATTGGCCAGATTTTATTAAGCGTGCGCCTAGCATGATGGCATTGGCAGCAGAAGAGCATGCTGTGCTTATTGTTGTAACTAAGCTTTGTTTAATACCTAATTGCTCTGCGATTTTTTGAGTAGAGTCTCCAGCATGATGCCCTTCAATATATTTTTGAGTGGCTTTATTTTCTAAATAATCGTAATAATAGCGTTCGGTCATATCCATTCCTCCAACGCTGGTTGAAGAAATTAGCCCTGTTTTGTGAGCATTAATATTAATAATTCCAGCTGATGCTATAGCTTCTTTAGCAGCAACAGCACCAAGAAGTGCTGTTCTGGAATAATTATTATCTGAAGTTAAACCAAGTTGTTGCTCCAGTTCCTGATTAGTAAAATGAATTTCGCCAACCATGATATCATTCACATGATTGGTTTTTATTTTAGAAACACGCGAGATTCCTTTTTTACCATCTATAAGCGACTGGTAGTTTTCTACAACATTGTTTCCAATGGCAGAAATAATTCCCATTCCTGTTATAGCAACACCTTTGCTCATATATAAATTAGGTCTTGACTGCGCTCGACCTAACAATATGTAAGTCTGCTCGAGCGTAGTTTAGAGGTTTTTTTAAAGAATTTTACTTAGTTCTATGTTCTGTAATATAAGCAGCCATTGTGTCTATAGACTCAAAAATAGCGCGCCCTTCTTTAGGGTCTGTTAATTTAATACCATAACTCTTATCTAACATCACGATAAGTTCTAAAGCATCAATCGAATCTAAACCTAGGCCATCACCAAAAAGCATATCATCATTTGCGATATCATCTGTAGACATGTCTTCAAGGTTTAATTGCTCGATAATGTTTTCTTTTAATTCTTTTTTTAAAGCGTCCATATTATGTATTATATAATGTTATTATGTCTTGTTTACTATGTTTTATTTTGCCGTCTTCAGCAACTAAATATAAAAATGCTTCGTAGTTGTTTTCACTATCAAATTCTACCCAACCACAAAGCACTTGATTAGCTTTGTTAGTTGATAATAAACTATTTGAATAGTTTAACAAATGTTCAGCATTAAAGTTGTCAAAGATAAAAAAACTATTCTCAGAATACAGCTTATATTTTATACTTATCTCACCAATGCAAATATTAGGTAAAGTATAAACAAAAACGGCAGGACTTGGATAGTAGCTTTCTTTATTTTGAATAGACTCTTGGTGCTTTCTGTCTGTATTTAGACTAGAAGATTTATTAGAAAAAACTATAGCAATATTATGATCTTGTTCTGAATCTATATTTTCATTTTTTAATAGAATATCTGCTGCAATAAAGGCAAGCTTACTTAAATTATCCATTTTAAAAAACTTAGGATATTTAGTGTTTTGATCTTTATAAGCTGCTTTTATAAATTCTGAAAATGAATCTGTATTACTTTCGAATACCACATTTCCATTCAAAGACACTTGACTGTTCTTTATGCTACAAAAGGATTTTATGTGATATGATGGATTCATTATTTTTTATTAAAGGTAAACATGGTATGATATTCACCAACAGCAATATCTTCTTTAATTTCTAACCCAGCTTCAGAAGCAATGTCTTTAAATTCTGTGGCTTTATACATTTTAGAGTTACCATTAGCAAGTACAGTGAAATAAAGTGAAGTCGCTTCTAAAATAAATTTAGCATTATCAAATTTTTGTCGATCAGTAAAAGTTTCAATGATGATTAATTCTGAATTTTCATCCATTGAATTCACACATGTTTTTAACACTTTAAGAATTTCTTCTTTAGAAAAGCAATCTAAAAACTGACACATCCAAATAGTTTCTGCACCACTAGGTATTTGTGGGTTTTCTGATAACCAATCAATTTCATGGCTTTTAACGCGTTCTTGAAAGCCTTCTTTTTTAACATTAGCAACAGCTTTGTTAAGTTGTCCAGGAAGATCAATCATAGTGATATTTACAGCATCGTTATACTTACAGCATTGAATGGTAAATTTTCCAGTATTGGCACCAATGTCAAAAATGGTTTTTCGTTCTTTTTTAAAGACCAGCTCTAAAGCTTCGCTAAAAATATCATCAGAATAATGATGGTCAAATTCAAACCATGATTTTTGTTGTAAAGGTGTTAGTTGAGATAAGCCCTCGTATATTGTACTCCAATCACCTAATTCTTTTAAACCTGCAGGTTTCCCCGTTTTTATTGCTTCATCTAAATGAAATAAACCTTTATAACAAACTTCATTTGTAAAGTTAATATTCACATTTACAGTTTCGTGATAATTTAAATAATAACCAATAGTTGTAATTTCATAATGGCCAGTTTCGTTTTTTGACACGATATTAGAGGTTTCGGCAATTTCTAATAATACGCCAACACCATAAGTGCTAATCTCTAATGTATCTGCAATCGCTTTAGCGGTTATTCCTCCTTTTTTTCGTTTATCAAAAATAAGGCTGAAAACACCTAATTTACGTAAAGAAATAACGGCTTGAAATACAAAAGGCGCGAAAGCAATTTTTTGTGCTTCTTGAATGGCGTCTATAGCTTTAATGTTTTGGGTTGACATATATTAATTTGTTTTTTGAAATAAAATGGCTGTATTACAACCTCCAAATCCAGAGGCTGTTTTTAAAAATGTTTGTAATGGTTGAGTTGTCGTTTTTGTAATCACATTAATGGGTTGAGTTACACCTAGTGTTTCAAAACCTAACGATTTATACAAAGTATTATTTTTTAATGAGTGCATGCCAACAATAGTTTCTACTAACCCAGAAGCCCCTAAACTATGTCCGAAATAACCTTTAAGACTATTCAGAGGAACGTGATTTAGTTGCATTCTGTTGAAGGCAATAGCTTCCATTTCGTCGTTAAATAGAGTTGCTGTTCCATGCGCAGAAATATAATCTACTGCATCTGAAGATATACCAGCTTGATGAAATGCAGATTGCATACTTCTATATAAGCCTTCCCCAGTTCTTGAAGGCCCAGAAATATGATTGGCATCATTACAAGACCCTTCGCCTAAAACAGTAACGGCTTCATCAGCTAAATTGTTAGAATCTTTAGTTACCAGAACACTTGCTGCAACTTCACCTATATTAATTCCTGTTCGGTTTTTATCATAAGGCCGACAAGGTTCTTGGCTTAACGCTTGAAATGAATTAAATCCAGACAAAATAAATTCTGTAATTACATCTCCGCTTGTAATAAACACATGGTCATAAATGCCTTGTTGAATATATCGTTTGGCAATAGCCACAGCTAAAATGCCAGAAACACAGGCATTAGATACTATGATGGCATCGTTTTTAAAGCTGAAAAATTCTTTAATTTGATAACCTAACTGACTTAAATAGGCTCTGTCTTTATGAAAAGGATTATTTTCGTCTAAAGCATCTACATTCCCTTTTGTAGTTGAAACAATAAGTCCAACACGCTCATTTAACCCTATATTTGACGCTTCAATAACAGGACTTAAAGATGAAATCATCATCTGTTCTAAACGTGTATAATCGCCTTTTGGATTTAAAAAGTTGAAGGTAGAATTTAAGTCTTCCGTAGAAATTAAAGAAGTATAAAAAGGTTCAGGTAGAATAGAGTTGTCGTTTATATGTTGTAATCCTGAAACTTCATTGTGAATATGTTTCACAACAGCGTCACTAGAAAAACCTAATGAAGACATAATATTGTTATGTGAAACGTAAACTTTACTCATCTAATAAGCCTACATTTTTTTTCCATTCCATAAAAAATTCAGGAATGGTTAATGATAAATCGCCATCGCCAATATGATCTACAAACACCTGAACAGTTTCACCAGTACATACGAGCTGGTTGTTTTGGTTAAAGATTTCATAGCGGAATACCATTTTAGCAGCTGGACTATCAATGTATATTGTTTTTATAGTTGCAACATCTCCATAACGTAAAGGCAATTTATGATTTGTACTTGACTTTACAATAGGTGTTGCATAGCCATGTTCTTTTTGATCTAGATAGGAAATACCATGTTTTCTTCCAAAAGACTCACGACCATCTTCAAAATATTGGATATAATTGCCATGCCACACAATCCCTAAAGGATCGGTTTCTACAAATCGCACACGTACTTGATTAGTATGTTCTATTCGATTTAATTTAGACTGCATTTTTCTTTTCATTATAAACAATAGCAATTAATGTAGTGACTATAAAAAATAAAAATAGTAAACCTATTTCTGGGAGAATTTCTAAAAGTCCTGAATGGCGTAAAAATACATCGTAAAATGCATTTAATCCCCAATTCATTGGAGAAATATTTGATAAAGTTTGCATGAACTTTGGCATGATAAAAACAGGAACCCAAACACCACCAAGCGCAGCTAAAATAACCACGAAAGTTGCACCAAAAGGAGCAGATTGTTCTTGAGTTTTTGCAATGGTTCCGAGTAATAACCCTAGACCTATCGCTGCAAGCCCAGCAAATATAGCCACTATAAAGAGTAAAGGCAAACGCCCTGAAACGTCTAAAGTAGGCAAGCCAATTGCTGGAAAAACATACACACCAATGGCTAACATTAAAATAAACTGAATAATACAAACAGCGAGATAAACCAATGTTTTCCCTCCTAAAACGGTTGCATAAGACACAGGATTAGTACGTAACCTTACAAACGTTCCTTGACTTTTTTCTTTAACGATATTAATAGAAAGCGGCACTATAATGAAAAATATAGCAAATAAAGTCCATGCAGGAACATTATGTTGTACAGAATTCGGGATCATTTCTTCCTCATCTTTTTTGGGCATAATTTCTTTAAAGCTGATGAAATTTTCGGTTTCAAAAATAGCTTCAGAAGGATCATCTGTGATTTGTGCTTGAAAGGCCTTGTAAATGGATTGCGTTTCAATTTTAGAAATCATTTTATCAATACCATTTTTTACTGATGATTTAAAGGAAAGCTGTGTCGCAGGATCAAAATAGAGTTTAACTTCCTTTTTAGGAATGTCAATAATTGTTGTTTCTTCTTCCTCTTCTAAACCAAATTTAGCGATAATACCTTCTACATTCTGATTGACTTTTAGTTCTAAATCTGAAGACAGGTTTTTAGGAATAATAATAGCGAGTTGATACTTTCCGGAGAATACTAAATCTCTTGCTTCATTTTCATTGTCATTTATAATCACTTCAAAAGCATTAGAATCTTCTAATCCTTTTCGGATGGTTTCTGAAACATTTCCATTATCATTATTGACTAATAAAACAGGGATTTTAGCATCGCTAACCGTTTTAAACGTGCTGTCTTGAATGAGTGTAATCGTGATAATTAAAACCAAAGGCATGACAAAAAGAATAGCAATACCGCCAATATCTCTAGTGAGTAATAAAAATTCTTTATATGTAGAAGCCCAAAGTTTATGCATGATCTCTAAGGCCTTTTCCAGTTAAACTTAAAAACACATCTTCTAGATTATGAGCCTCTTTGTAATTACTTATAAGTTCATGAGGCTTTCCTTCAATTATGAGTTTGCCATGATCTATAATGGCTACTTTTGTGCAAAAAGATTCGGCTTCATTTAGATGGTGCGAAGTGTAAATAATTGTCGTTCCTTTTTTATTTAAGTCTTGAAGAAACTCAATAATAACATTTTTAGATTGAACATCGACACCAACGGTTGGTTCGTCTAAAAACAAGACTTTAGGTTCGTGTAAAATACTTGCAATTAAATTGATACGACGTTTCATACCTCCAGAAAAGGTTTCAATGTTTTTGTTGGCAAAAGCGAGTAGTCCTAAATGCTCTAAAGCTGAATTGATTTTTGTTTCAAGACTTTTTCCTTTTAAACCATACATACTTCCAAAATAGCTTAAATTTTCAAAAGCAGTTAAGGTAGGGTAAAGCGCATACTCTTGTGGAACTATTCCAATAAGTTGTTTGAGTTGGTTTTTATTTTTTTGATAGGTCAATCCATCAATTGAGAAAGATCCAGATGTAGGTTTTATTAGTGAACAGAGTAGTGAAATCAAGGTTGTTTTTCCAGCACCATTAGGACCAAGCAAACCGAAGATTTCATTTTCAGCAATGAACAAATCTAAATTAGATACCGAATAATTTTCAGCAGTTTTATATTTTTTAGAAATCTGTTCAATTTGAATCATTCTATACAGTTTTCTTTAATTTTTTAAAGAATATTTCTTCTTTATCTGCGATAATTTCTAATTGAGAAGCCACATCATTATAACCATCAGTTTTTGCTCCTCTATTTTTATAAATACGTGAAGCGTCTACAGCAAAATCACGCCATAAATCTCCAATTAGTGTCATTTCTTTGGCTAATTCAGTAAGTTCAGGCTTGTTTAAAATCTTACTTGATTCTTGTAAAAATGCAGCAAAAATATAGCGAAAACCTCCACCTCCAGTACCAATCTCTTCTTGCATTCTCACGATTTGTCCTAAGTAATGATTGGCGACTTTTGTGCCTTTGTTTTTAGGCCATTTGCGAATAAGTTTCGCAATAGTTCTTATGCCTTTTACACCAACAATTGGAACAGGCGCAAGCATATCTCGACACGTGTGTTTAATGCCTTTAACTATAGCTTGTTCTAAGGCTAATTCTTTAGGAAAATCAGTAGGATAATAAATATGTCCTTTAGGAGGTAATGCGCCTTTTGCAAATCGTACTTTTTCAAGTTGTTTATCTGTTAAAGTCGTTACAGTTTCCATAACAGGATCGCTAATTAAATAAGTGTCATTTTCTTTTCCATAAACCACAAGATTATGTGCATTAAAATGAAAGCGATATTCGTCTGGAAAATAAGTTAAATTATAGACACCGACTTGCAAACCTACTGGATTATTATTTTTTAAATTTTCGTCTAATCTAGCTTTTGCTTTTTTAGGATCTTTAAATTTCTCACGTTTTATTTTGATACCTACGCGTTTTGCAAAACGCTTAAAAATAAATCCTGGCATCGCTCTGTAGGTAATCGCAGGTGCGTGATTAACCATTAAAAACGGAATATAGCAAAAGAGCAATCCTGAACCAATTCCAAAGACCAAAGGCTCACTAATATTAAAACCATTATGCTTCATTAAATTTGAAACTACACCATTTTCACAATGCGCAGATTGGTGATGTTTAAAATCAATTTGCATGTTCTATATTTTTAAGTTGAGCAATACTAATTTCAAAAACATCAGCATATTTTTGAAGGGTCTTATCAGATAATTTGTTAAAAACATTGGGTTTAAAATGACGTTTCACACGCCATTTCCAAAAGCCTACATAACTTGCTAAAATAGGAAGATCCATTTTATGTAGTTCCATGAAATATTCAATAGGACTCGTTTGGTTGTTAATAACCTTTGTCTTTGCATCTTCAACACGTTGGTTGATTTCCTGAATGGCATTATCTAGAGCAATAGTTTTAGGATCCCAACCTGTGCTATGAGCCGTCGTATATTCTCCATTTTCATCGACAGCATAACAAAGCTCTTTAAAATTAGCGGACTCTAAGTTGCTCTTATCTTGTGGGACTTCACTTTTTTTCATAATTGAAATTATTGATTTATTTCTTGAATAAATAAATTCATTTCACAAGATAATAATTCTTTATCGGAAGCTGAAATAGTACATTCTAAAGTACAAATACTATAATGGTCAGAATCGAATCTAGACTTTAAATTCGCATTAGACACTATAGTTTCACCAATAGTTGGGCAATCATAAACAGTTACTTTTTTTATGGCACTAATAAACCCAATAAGTTTAGTGCCTTCACCTTCTAAGTCATCTTCTTCAAAATAACTTTTACCTACTATAGAAGAGCAGGTTTGGGCAGCGTTTTCAATTAAGCCCATTTCATTAAAAACGTGGTCATGAATAAAAATACAATCGGGAAGTATTTTAAATGAAGTAGACACGTGTTCGTCATCAATAGATAAAACATTGTCCACCATTAAAAAAGGTGCACGATGTGGTAAAAATTTTGTAATATCTAGTGATTGAAACTTATCCATTAGTTAGCGATAACAGTTTTCATTTGCGCTGAAGCTATTTCAATTTTACTTGCATTATATGCCTTAACTTCTACCATTGTGACTCCCATAAATTCATGAAGAATAAAAGCTTCGGTTGTAATAGTTTCGTTTAGCTTAGGTAATTGAAAAACGTCTACTTTTTTTATAGAACCTATATATCCTGTAGGAGCATCTTCTCCTTTTAAAAAATAATCATAACCTGTATGCAATGCTACAGTTTGTGCCATATTTTCAATTAGTCCAGATTCTAAAAAAACACCATCTTTTACAAAAAGATTAGAGTCAAGGATTTTAAACCCAGAGACTATCTTTTCGTTTGAAAATTCCAATAAAGTATCAACCATTACAAATGGTGTTTTCTGAGGAATTAATTTCGAAATATCTGTAATTGGTAAGTTGGTAGATGTCATTTAACAAACGGTTAAAAGTGCATAGGCATAAGCAAAACGAGCACTTTCAGGAACAGAAAGTAATATTTTATCTCCTTTTTTAAGCTTTCCTGAATGGACTAATTCTTCTAACATAATATAGATAGAACCAGCACCAACATTACCTACTTTACTTAGGTTCATAAACCAATTTTCCCAAGGAATTTCAACACCTTGAGCAATCATTTCTTTGTATAAACTTTCTTTAAAATAATACGAAGAAATATGTGGTAAATAATAATCGATGTCTTCAGGCTTCAGGTTATTTTTATCTAGTGCCATTTTTAAGCTGTCAACACCTTTTACCAAAATATTTTCACCAAGAAGTTTCACATCTTGCTTCATAGCAAATAGTGATTTTTTACTCCATTGATCTGAAGGGTATTCACTCCAAGGTTTTAAAAAGCCATCTTCTAATTTGTCTCCTCCAGCATACATGCAGGCTTCAACTTCATGAGCATAAGAATAGCCTTCCATCCATTCAATTTTTAATGGCAGATGTCCTTTAGGCTCACTTTCTAATAAAAAAGCGCCAGCACCATCAGAGAGCATCCAACGCAAAAAATCTTTGTTAAAGGCAAGGATAGGATTGTCTTCTAAAGTTTGAAGGTACTGAAGTTCTTCTTCAAAAGTATCAGCCATCATCCAAGACGAGGTACGTTCAGAACCTGTACAAACAGCATTTTTAGTTTGACCAGCTTTTACTGCTAAATAACCATATTTAAGGGCGTTCATTCCTGAACAACATGCACCAGAAGGCGAGTTGATTTCTATATTTCCATTTTTCAAAAAGCCATGAACCATGGCAGCATGAGATGGTAATATTTGATCAGGGCTAGAGGTGCCACAAGATAAAAGTTCAATATCTTCTGCTTTAAAATCATCGTCGCATAAACCTACGATAGCTTCCTTGGTAAGTTGTGCATTATTATGTGTGATATTGCCATGGTCATCAATAGCGTAATATCTGGTTTTAATTTGATTGTTACGTAAAACAATTCGTCTTCCTTTTGAAGCTCTGCCATTAATAATACCTAATTTACCTTCCATTTCATCATTGCTAATGGGATGATTTGGGAGATATTTTGAAATTCTGTTTATGTAAACTTCCTTCATTTTAATGCCTTACTCTATTATTTTACAGACGAATAATATAATTTGTCTTTCTTTATTTTATGTATTGAAAATATATAAGTCAACAAAAATAAGATAAAAACTATAGGAGCAATAATCCAAATGGCAAATAATAGATAATAATTGAAAAATTTTACCCAAAATATGCGTTTTTGGCTATTTTTATCGCCTTTTGATTGAATTAATTTTGCCCATTTTGAAAAAATAAGATTTGCGCGTTTATCTGTTGTCACTAAAAATGGTTTAATTTTTACGGCATTTTCTTGTAAAAGAGCTTTTTGTAATTGTGAAAAATCACCTTTATTTATATATTTTGAAATAATTGGGCTAAATTTTACAGCCTCATTAATATCTTTTTGAGACACACCTGGTTTTGGAAAAACACCAAGAAAGCGTTCTTTTTTTCCCGAGAACATCCATTCAGAAATAGTAATTACACTAATGTGATTTATATGTCTGTCGACTAGCGCAATGTTACCAACTAAATTCGCTTGTAATTCTTTGAGCGTTTTCTTCATTTTTTCCTGAGCCATAATCCACATATTCCTACAACCAATAACGGTTACAACAGGTGTATTTGCTAATAGTTGTTTGGCATCAGGCGTGTTTAAAAATGAATTAATAGGTATAGAAGGCGTTAAGTACCACACTTGATATCCTAAAATAATTAAATCGTATTTTTTATTTAATATATTTTGAGGAACCGCATTAACTTTTTCAGGAACTTGAAGAAATGTTTCAGGGAATGCGCCAAAAAAGGCAGCCTTATTCCAAGGAAAAGGGAACGGTTTTTCCATTTTTATTCTATGGTAATCCACCTGAATGCCATCATTAGTTAAAGGAGTGGCAATATTATTTACTATTTCTGTAAGTTGTCCAGACTGAGAATAATGTATTACTAAAACGTTTTTCAAAAGATAAATTTTGTGTAATTTCTGAATAAAAGTTAATATATGGAAACTAGAGCAAGAGTAAATAAGATATCGCAAATACTTTTGCGAAATTTATACTCTAAAGACAATTATTATTGTTTTTTCTCATTTAAGACTTCCCAAAAATCAAAATAGTTAAACCATTGTAAAGGGTATTTTTTTAACATCCATGAAACACTAGAAGCATATTCTTGTAAAAGCGCTTGTGCATCTCTGTGTTTAGCCTTTGCTTGTCTGGTAAACAGGTGGTAATGCTTGTTGGTTTCTTTCATTACATACACAAACAATACGGGAACTTTTAATCGAGACGCTAGCATAAATGGTCCTGCTGGAAATTTTGCGACTTGATTTAATAAATCCTCGGTTAAATATTTAGAACCTTTAATGTATCTGTCTCCAGTAATTACAACGAGTTCATTACGAGCTAATGCGGCATTAATTTCAAAAACATGTGATAAATCTTCTTGAATAAAAATAAGATTTACTCTAGGTTTATCTGTGACACTTTCAAGATATTCTTTGATAGCTGAATGCTCAGAATCTGTTGTTAAGATGCTAATAGAGGTGTTTTCTTCTAGTTCTCCAAAAAAGTGCTCGGCGATTTCAAAATTACCAACATGAGCACTTATTAGGATGCCTCCTTTTTTTTGTTTTAAAGCTTTATTTATAAGTTCAACACCATCAAAATGGTAGGTAAATTTATCTCTTAATCCTGAAGAAATAGCGACTTTGTCTATTATGGTTTGGCCAAAGACATAGTAACTTTTATAGACATTAAGGACACTCTTAAGTGTAGAGTTTTTGCGTCTCTTATGAAAATAATAGAAACTAGCTTTAGTACTGTCGCCAGCAAAGAAACAAAAATAGAAAGCTACAAAATATAATATGAAGTAAGCTGAACCTATCCCGAAAGTTTTCATACAAAAGACAAAAATTTTGTACCCAAAAACTGTTCCTCTGGACTTTCCTTGCCATTCAGCAGCCATAAATATTTAAAGTAAGTTTAGCTTAATTTGTTTTCAATGAGATCATAGAAATCTTGAAGTGATTCTACGTTTACAAAATCTTCTCCAACTAATTTCACACCAAAGTTAGACTCAACAGCAACAACTAGGTCAACGAAGTCTAAGCTATCTAATTCTAGAGTATCTTTTAAGTTTGCTTCAGGTGCTATGTCTTCAGACTCCACCTCAAACTCATCTATAAGAAAGTCGTTTATCTTATCAATAATAACCTCTTTAGTCATTTTGTATTATAATTTTTTTATTATTAATGCTGAATTTGTTCCTCCAAATCCAAAAGAATTGGACAAAAATACATCAAATTTTTTATCTAACGTTTTACTTACCAAATTTAATTTTTTAGCATCCTCATCAGCTTCCTCTAAATTAATATTAGGTGCTATAAAATTATGTTGCATCATGAGCATAGAATATATCACTTCACTAGCTCCAGCCATCCAACATTCATGTCCAGTCATTGATTTTGTAGAGCTTACATAAGGCCCATTTTCACCAAAAACATTAAAAATAGCTTTAGCTTCATTAGCATCACCTACAGGAGTAGAGGTCGCATGCGCATTAACATATTCAATTACCGAAGGGTCAATATTAGCTTGCTCTATGGCCTTGCTCATGGCCTTTGAAGGGCCAATAACATTTGGTGTTGAGATATGCTCTCCGTTTGACGAAAAGCCATAACCAATAATTTCTGCTAAAATAGGTGCACCACGCTTAATAGCAGATTCATAGCTTTCAACAATTAATGTAGCTGCACCACCACTAGGCACTAAGCCATCTCTGTTTTTATCAAAAGGTCTTGAAGCTTTTTCAGGCTGTTCTAGGTTCATGGCAAAGACTCCCAAACCATCAAAACTACCCATAGCATATTTGTTAATTTCTTGAGCACCACCACAAATCACACAATCTTGAAGACCACTTTTAATGAGTTGATATGCCATACCAATAGCATGAGATCCACTTGCACAGGCAGCACTTATAGTAAAATTTACACCAGTAAGTTTAAACAAGGTTGATAAGTTCATGGTAACCGTAGAGTTCATGGCTTGAAAAATAGCGCCAGAACCCACAAGTGTAGTGTCTTTTTTTTCTCTAATCTTATCTACAGAATCTACAATAGCTTTAGCTGTACTATCATTTCCATAGAGAATCCCAACTTCGTTGTTATCTAAAAAATCTTGTGTGATTTTTGCATTTTCAAGAGCTTCAACGGTTGCGACATAAGCATATGCGCCTTCATCTCCTAAGCTAATGCGTTCTCTTCTAGACAATATTTTTTTTAGATTGGGACTATCTACCATTCCAGTTAAAGGAGAGCGATAACCAAAATCTTTACGTTCTGGGTCATAGATTATACCAGACTTCCCATTGTACAATGACGTCTTTACTTCTTCCAGATTTTTTCCTATACAGGAATAAATTCCCATTCCAGTTATAACAACTCTCTTCATAATTATTTACTGCATCAATTTAACTAAGAGTAAATTCCGCCATTAATATTAACAACTTCACCAGTAATATATGAAGACTTTTTGGAAACTAAAAAAGAAACTAAATCAGCAACTTCTTGTGCTTCACCAAAACGGTTGGCAGGAATAAGTTTTTTAAGTTCTTTTTCATCTAAATCTGCAGTCATATCTGATTTTATAAAACCAGGAGCAACAGCATTAACGGTAATATTACGTTTAGCCACTTCTTGAGAAAGTGCTTTGGTTGCTGCTACAATGGCACCTTTTGCAGCAGAATAGTTGGTTTGCCCTGGAGTGCCTTTTACACCAGACACCGAAGCGATATTGATAACACGACCAAAACGATTTCGCAACATTTTTTGAATAAGATGATTGGTAACATTAAAGAAACCATTTAAGGAGGTGTTGATTACATTTTGCCAATCTTCTTTTGGCATCCACATAAATAAGCCATCTTTTGTAATTCCAGCATTATTAATAATCACTTCAATTAATGCTTCAGGATTTTTTTCTTGCCAAGCATCTAATTGAGATTTTACTTGCTCGGAATCTGTAACATTAAATGGAATTAATTCTCCAGTATTTCCTGCAGCTTCAACATCTTTTAGAGTGTTTTTTGCTGCGTCTTCATTACTATTGTAATTAATTAAAATGTGATAGTCTGTATCTTTTGCAAGTTGAATACAAATGGCTTTTCCAATTCCTCTAGAACCACCAGTTATTAGGGCACACTTCATGTATAAATTTTTATTTGGGATTATTATTTAAATAATTCAAGATTCTTAAATTCCATGTTATTTAAGACCTCTCCTTTTTTGTTAATATAACTCCAAAGTTTTTTGTCTTTTACACGAGCTAAGCCATTAATAAATCCTTTTTCGTTGTTCTTTTTAAAGAGCGAGAATCCTCCAGCTGTAATTATGTACTTGTCATCGATAACTTGTTCTCCAGAGCTATTGATAAACCCCCAAAGTTTGTCAATTTTTATAGGTGCTAATCCGTCTTTACTAAAAATTTCAGCATCTCTATATTTTAAAGGAATTACAACATTTCCAGTTGTATCTATATAGCCCCATTTCTTATCATTTGAAACAGGTGCTAATCCATTAACAAAAGCTCTTACTTTATCGTAGATTGGTTCAACAATCCATTCTCCGCTTTTATTTATAAATCCAATTTTTTCATTTTTCTTTGCATAAGTGATGTCGCTATTTACTGAGAAATCCCAAACCTTTTGCGCACCAGAGACTTCTTTGAATTCTCCATTAATAATCAAACCATGACGTTCACCTTTAGTCGCAACCACATTACCATTGTAGACATTACTCACACCATCATACTCTGTTTTTACAAAATAATTTCCTGTTTTGTCTATCAAGCCCCATTTTTCACCTTCTCTAACTTTGGCATAACCATTTTCAAAATCAAAAGCTTTATTAAATTTGGGTTGAATAACAACAGTTCCGGAAGTATTAATAAAACCAACAGCTTCGCCTTGTCTTATTTGCGCTAAACCTTCGTTAAAATCATAGACTTTATCTGTTGATACATCAGTTAAGGCTTTTTCACCTTTAGTATTTATGTAAAACCATTCTTTATCTTTTAAAACAATGGCAAACCCAGAATTAAAAGCTTTGGTTTTATCATAACTAGGTTGAATAACCCATTCTCCTTTTCGGTTAATATAACCCCATTCTTTTTTATCGTTCATGGCTTCAGCTAAATCTTCAGAGAAATTTTTTGCCACTTTAAATTGTGGTTGAATTCCCCATTCCCCAGTTTTAGTGATATAACCAAATTTTCCATCTTGATTTGCAAGCGCTAGTTCTTGAGCGTTTATTGTTACACCTAAAAACAGCAGTACGATTAATAGCATTTTAGTTTTCATAATAAGAAATTGTTTTTATGATTTATTGTTAATGATATAGTCTTTAACAGTATTTACATATGGATACATAATAACGTCTTCAGTAAAGATAGGAACTAATTTTCGTATTTCATTATACAATTTTCTTGTTTTTGAAGAGACTTTGTCTTGAGCTTTTAAATGTTCAATCGCTTGCACTACTGTTATAAGCTCAATAGCCATGACTTCAAATGCATTTTCAATTACTTTTTTAGTCATTAAAGCCGCATTGGTTCCCATACTTACAATATCTTGGTTGTCGTTATTGTTAGGAATACTGTGCACATACATAGGATTTGATAATGTTTGATTCTCTGCAGTTGTTGACGTTGCTGTAAACTGAACACCTTGCATGCCAAAATTTAATCCCAACTTACCAAGATTTACAAATGGAGGAAGTATATCGTTTAGTCTTGTGTTTAATAAGTAATTGAGTTGTCTTTCGGCAAGCATACTCATTTTAGTTACCACAATTTTAAGTTTATCCATTTCTAAAGAAACATAATCACCATGGAAGTTTCCACCATGATACACATGCTCTTTCTCTACATCAACAATAGGGTTATCGTTAGCTGAATTTACTTCTTCGATTAGAATGCTTTCAACATTATTTAAGGTGTCTAAAACTGGACCTAGAATTTGAGGAACACAACGTAGCGAATAGTATTCTTGTACTTTATCTTCAAAAACAGCAATATTATCATTATTGTTTTCATATAAATGATGCTCTCTTTTTCTAGTCAACTGACTGTCAGTTAAGTGCTCACGCATTTTCTTGGCAATTTCGCGCTGACCTATATGTTTTTTAGACTGATTTAATTCCTGTGATAAATGGTCATCATATGCTTCTACAATTTCATTAATAGCAGCAGAGCAAGAAATCATCCAATTTAGCAAACGTCTGGTATACATTGTATTTACAATGCCTATTCCTGTCATCACAGAAGTCCCATTCATTAAGGCTAAGCCTTCACGAAGTTCTACAGAAATTGGCTGTAGATTTTCTGTTTTAAAAACATCTTTGGTTGCTAATCGTTCTCCTTTGTAAAAGACTTCTCCTTCACCTATTAAAACTAAAGCTAAATGTGCTAGCTGTACAAGGTCACCACTAGCACCAACACCACCATGTTCGTAAATTAAAGGTGTAATATCTCTATTAATAAGCTCTGTCATTAAATTAATTACAGATTTATGAACGCCAGAATGGCCAAGAGATAAGGTGTTTAAACGCGCAAGCATAGCTGCTTTGACATACATTGGTGAAATAGGATTACCTGTTCCAGAAGCATGACTACGTATTAAGTTATATTGTAATTGAATACGTTCAGAATCTTTAATCTTATATTGAGCCATTGGGCCAAATCCTGTATTCACACCATAGATGACCTTATTTTCAGAAAACTCTTTTAGAAAATCGAAACTTTTTTCTACAGTTTGAATCACTGAATCATCAATTTTAATGGTCTTGTTTTCAATAATAATTTTGTAAAAATCTTCAATTCCAAGTTTTCCGTTAAATGTGAGCATCTATATATTTTATTCTGATATATTTAATAATAAATTTTAATAACTAAAACTAAAGTAGTTATTTTGGAATGCAAATTTAATATAATAAATATTATATAGTATAAGATTATGGATGAAATACATGTTGATGTTTTAATTATTGGAGCTGGACCATCTGGTTGTGTGGCAGCATCGTATCTTCATAACAATAAAAAACAAGTTAAAGTTGTCGAAAAAAGCAAGTTTCCTAGATTTGTTATTGGAGAAAGTTTATTGCCAAGATGTATGGATCATTTTGATGAAGTAGGCTTATTAGATGTCCTTAAAGATTACGGATTTGAAATAAAAAGAGGTGCTCGTTTTTTGAAAGGTGATATTGTGTGTAATTTCGATTTCAGCAAAAAACATACTGAAGGTTGGGATTGGACTTGGCAAGTAACTCGTGCAGATTTTGACAATATTTTAGCAACAGAGTTGGTAAATAGAGGTGTGGATATCTCTTTCGAACATGAAGTTGTTGGTGTTGAATTTAATGAAGACGGAACGTCAAAAACAAGCATAAAAGATGAGCAAGGACAATTGTATTATGTTCATGCAAAACACATTATTGACTCCAGTGGTTATGGTAGAGTATTACCAAGATTATTAGGTTTAGATAAACCTTCAGCTATTCCTGCACACTCATCTATTTTTACTCATGTTAAAGATGTTAGACGACCTGATGGTGAAGAAGGCACATTAATAACATTTGATGTATTAGACAAAGACACTTGGCTTTGGGTAATTCCATTTTCTAATGGCGACACAAGTATTGGTTTTGTTGGATTAAATGAGTTTATAGATGCTTTTGAAGGTGATACTTCTGAAAGGTTGCAAAGCATGTTGAAGCATTCTAAATATTATAACGATCGCTTTCAAGGATTAGAGTTTAAATTCCCTCCTGTTTGTATAAAAAACTTTTCAAAATCTGTAAAACAATTGTATGGAAAAGGTTATGCATTAACAGGAAACAGTGCCGAATTTTTAGATCCAGTATTTTCATCAGGAGTTACCTTCGCTACTGAATCTGCACTTAAAGCTGCAAAATTAGTGACTAAGGAGTTGAATAATGAAACTGTAGATTGGGAAGAGGAATATACTGGATACATTATGAAAGGCGTGCAGGTTTTTGCTACTTATGTTAAAGAATGGTATACAGGAAACTTACAAACTTTATTTTTTCATAGACCAGAAAACCCAGAGATTAAGAAGCAAATTTGTGCTGTATTAGCAGGGTATGTTTGGGATGATACCAACCCATTTGTTAAAAAGCATGATCGATTAGTTAAAAATTTAGCTTATCTAATAGAGATGGAAGAAAAAGAAAAAGCGAACCAATAGGTTCGCTTTTTCTTTTTAATATAAAGGTGTTTTTATTTTGCTTTCTTTTTAATATGTGCAGCTAAAGTTTTAGAAAGTTTAGCATAAGCTTCAGAAATTCTGTAACCAGAATCATAATCGTTACCAAAAGCACCATTACCTTCAGCTCTTGTGTACTCTACAGAAAATAAAACCGTATCAGGAGCATCATTTTTATATACTGAAATGGTAGCATTAATTTTAGAGTTTTTCCTAACAACACCAACATTATAACCAGCATACATAAACGTTGTGTGTACTTTCATCGTGTATTCGGCATCAGCTAAATCTTTTCCGATTTGAACTTCGTTGTTTTTCCATCTCTTATTAAAAGATTCAATAAATTTTGGTTCATATCTATCTTCTCTATCTGCAAACCAAGATGCTTTAAATTTTTCTCCAGACCCAGGATTCTTTTCATCACGTTTTGCCATTTTGTCTTTTAAAAAGGCCTCTTCATTTTCATATTTTGGAATTTCAAGATTAGAGTAATCAAATACAAGGTTGTATTTAGTAATACCTTTTAAGTTTTTCCAATCTCCTTCTTGAACTTTTGCTTTTTGAGCAATTATAAAAGTTGAACAGAATAATAATAAAATAAGAGTTAATTGTTTTTTCATTTTTATAAGTTTTAATTCAAGCTAAAATAACTAATATTATGCCAAACATTATAATTTGTAGTTATTTTTTTCCTAACTGCTTAAGCATTTCATTTGTAATATCGTTAAGTGAAAAGGTGTGTTTCCAATTCCAATCTTCTCGTGCTCTTGAATCATCAATACTTTTTGGCCAGCTGTTAGCAATACCTTGTCTAAAATCAGGATTATAAGTCATTGAAAAATCTGAAATATGCTCCTTTATAGATTCTGCAATTTGCTTTGGTGTAAAACTAATAGCACTAAGGTTATAGGATGAACGAATCTTAATAGCATCTGCATTAGCATTCATTATATCAATAGTTGCTTTAATCGCATCATCCATAAACATCATTGGTAGTTCTGTGTCTTCAGTTAAAAAACAACTATAGTGTTTTGTTTTTAATGCTTCGTGGTAAATTTCTACAGCATAATCTGTGGTTCCGCCTCCAGGTAAAGTTTTCCAGCTTATTATGCCAGGATAGCGAATACTTCTTACATCTACACCATATTTTTCATGATAGTACTCACACCATCGCTCACCAACCTGTTTGGTTATGCCATAAACCGTTGAGGGTTCCATTACGGTATGCTGTGGCGTATGTTCTTTAGGAGTTGTATGCCCAAAAACTGCAATGCTTGAAGGCCAAAACACTTTTTCAATTAGCTTTTGTTTTGCCAGATTTAGCACATGAAAAAGAGAATTCATATTTAAATCCCATGCTTCCATAGGGTATTTTTCCCCAGTGGCACTTAGTAATGCAGCCATTAAGTAAACCGTATTAATATTATGAATTCTACAGCAATCTTTTACAGCATTAAAATTTTTTGCATCAATAATTTCAAAAGGACCAGAGTTTACTAATTCTAATTTTCTAGTATCAATGTCACTTGCAATTACATTTTCAACACCATAGATGTCTCTTAACTTGTATGTGAGTTCGGAGCCAATTTGCCCACAAGCACCAATTATTAAAATTTTTGGAGTCATTATTTATAGGAATAAAAGTTATCAAAAATAACCCTTTTTTATAGATGAGTTTATAAATTTAGATTAAAATAATAACTGGTTAAAGTATTTCACTTAAAAACATAAGAATACAATATATTTGTAGCAATAAGAGTTAATTTAAAATGAGAATATTACTACTTACGAGTCTTCTTTTTTGTTTTTTGTCTTGTAAAAAAGAGGCAGAGACTCAAGAGCAAAGCGTCGATCTAGCTGAAACGTCTTTTCAAATTTCAAAAGACGATATTGCTAAGCTTAATTTTACGGAGTTTATTTTAGATGCTAAAGCTGGAAAGTTATTAGAATCATGGCAAAAATACTA
This sequence comes from Lacinutrix iliipiscaria, assembly GCF_042686125.1. NCBI lineage: Bacteria > Pseudomonadati > Bacteroidota > Flavobacteriia > Flavobacteriales > Flavobacteriaceae > Lacinutrix > Lacinutrix iliipiscaria. The sequence goes on along the minus strand of NZ_JBHUOV010000001.1, from coordinate 402,568 downwards.
TGAATTAGATAATATTATAAATAACGTGAATCAAGCAAATTTATCTTTTTTTAAAGATAATAATGAAATTTTAGTCGCTTTTATAGAGGATTTAAAAACAACCATTCCTGAAAGAATGGATTCACCTTTAATAAAATCAAGATTAATAGCCTTAGAAACAAAAATGTTTAAGTTAGAAGGCGTTGTTAATTTATCAAAACCTCAAAAAAAAGAAGTGCTTTTAGTTGTAAAAGAATTATTAGCAGCGTTCTCAAATCTTAACCTTCAGATTAATAAAAAGATTGAAAAAGAATCACAAAATATTCAAAAGCCTTACTAGTATGAAACCATTGTACATATTTATTTTTGTAATATTTTTATCCTCATGTAATGATAAGGGAGATGCGCATAAAGGCCTCTCTTCAAATGAAATTAAACAGGAAATCAATACGAATTTAGACGCATGGCATCATGCTGCAGCCAATGCAAATTTTGAGGCCTATTTTAATTTAATGACAAATGACGGGATTTTTATTGGCACAGATGCTACCGAAAACTGGAAAAATGATGCATTTAAAGCGTTTTGCAAACCCTATTTTGACAAAGGAAAAGCATGGAGTTTCACTCCAATAGAAAGGCATGTCTATCTTTCTGAAGACAAAACGATAGCTTGGTTTGATGAATTGCTAGATACTCAAATGAAAATTTGTAGAGGCTCAGGAGTCATGAAACAAGAAGGAAATACATGGAAAGTCGCTCATTATGTGCTTTCAATAGCTATACCAAACGATAATGTAAATCAGGTTACAGAAATCAAAAAAGAATTTGATAGCATACTTGTTGCTAAACTACTTCAAAAATAAGATGGTATAATCTTGTGAAATTGTTAAAGCCCTTCTTAATCGTTGGGTTTTTTTATTAATCTTTTGTTAAGATGTAACAAATCATATGCATAAGAGTCTATTTAATAGTAAATTGTATGTCTAAATTTAATACTAAAACAAAAATGAAAACCAACTTTAAAAAACTCTCACTACTTAGTGCATTTGCTTTTTTAGGATTAGTTGCTTGTAAAGAAGACACTAAAAAAGAGATTGCTATAGTTGAAAAAGCTCCAGGAATTGACTTAAATCATATGGACACGTCAGTTAGTCCTAATGACGATTTCTTTCGACATGTAAATGGAACATGGTTAGATAACAACGAAATCCCTTCAGATAGAACACGTTGGGGAAGTTTTGACGAATTACGTAAGAAAACAGACGAAGATGCCTTAGCTATTTTAAAATCAGCAATGTCTGATAATAAGGATTTGAATTCTATTGAGGTTTTACCAGGTTCAGATCAAGAAAAAGCAGTCTTTCTTTTTAAATCTATAATGGATACTGTTGCTAGAGATGCTCAAGGCATTAAGCCCTTAGAAGCAACTTTAACAAAAATTGATAACATTAAAAATATAGATGATTTACAACGTTTGCTTATTGAGTCTGAACCTAAAGGAGGAATCGGATTTTTTGGAGTAGGAGTTGGATCACATCCAAAAAACAGTAATCTTAATGCAGGTTATTTAGGTAATGGCGCATTAGGATTAAGTCGCGATTATTATGTTGATCAAGATGAAGACACCAAAGCAAAAAGAGAAAAGTATCGTGCTCATATTGCTAGAATGCTACAGTTTATAGGTGATTCTGAAGAAGAAGCGAAGGCCAATGCAGATCGAATTTTAGCATTCGAAACACGTATGGCTGAACCACGAATGACTAAAGAAGAACGTAGAGATGCAAGAAAAAGATATAATCCAAAATCTATGAGCGACTTAGCGGAAATGACACCTTCAATTAATTGGGAAGCTTACTTTAAAGGTCTTGGAGTTAAAGAATTAGACACTGTAATTGTTACAGATCCTGGTTATTTTAAAGCTCTAGATAATATCTTAAAGGAAAATAATTTAGAGGACTGGAAAAATTATTTGCGTTGGACACTAATTGATGGGAATGCCAATTTTTTAACAACCGAAATAGATAAAGCGAATTGGGATTTTTACAGCAAAGAATTAAGAGGGTCTAAAAAACAAAGAGATCGTGAGGAACGTGCTTTAGGAACATTAAACAGTACGATAGGTGAAGCTTTAGGGAAATTATATGTCGATAAAAAGTTTCCGCCTGAAGCCAAAGCGAAAGCTGAAAAAATGATCAAAAACATTATGTTAGCTTTTGAACAAAGAATAGATAAACTTGAATGGATGACTCCTGAAACTAAGGAGAAAGCAAAAGATAAGCTTAGAAAAATGAACGTTAAAATTGCTTATCCTGACGAATGGAAAGATTACTCTGATTTAGATGTAAAGAGCTTAGAAGATGGTGCTTCTTATTATAGTAACATGCAAAATGTAAGAATCTGGAATTTTAAAGACGGTTTAGATAAATTAGGAAAAGAAGTTGATAAAAGCGAATGGTTTATGGCACCACAAGTTGTGAATGCGTATTTTATGCCACCTTATAATGAAATTGTATTTCCTGCTGCAATTTTACAACCTCCATTTTATAATTATCAAGCTGATGAAGCTGTTAATTATGGTGGAATAGGTGCAGTAATTGGTCACGAAATCTCACACTGTTTTGATGACTCTGGAGCTCGTTATGATGCCGACGGAAATTTAAATAATTGGTGGACTGAAAAAGATTTAGAACAATTTACGGCTTTAGGAAAAAAATTATCAGATCAATATAGTGCTATTGAAGCTTTACCTGAAACGTTCTTAAACGGAGAATTTACTCTAGGTGAAAATATTGGAGATTTAGGCGGAATAAACGCTGCTTACGATGGCTTACAATTGTATATGGCAGAAAATGGAAGGCCAGAAAACATTGATGGTTATACACCAGAACAACGTTTGTTCTTATCTTGGGGAACAATTTGGAGAACGAAATATACTGATGACGCGATGCGTAATCAAATAAAAACAAATACACATTCACCAGGAATGTATCGTGCTGCAATGCCACTTAAAAATGTGGATGCATTTTATGAAGCCTTTAATGTTAAAGAAGGTGACAGCATGTATATCGCTCCTGAAGAGCGTGTTAGAATTTGGTAAATAATATTGAAAATAAAAAAAGGCAACTCATTGAGTTGCCTTTTTTTATTTGTTAGAATTCAAATTAATTTTTCTTTTCATTCTGATTTTTTTGAGCCAATAATGCGTCTTTACTTATTTTAGCTAAATTGAAATTTGGAGCGATAGCTAAGGCTTGATCAAAAATGGCTACTGCAACATCAATGTTGGTCGTTTTATTTTCATTAAACTTCACTAAACCTTTTAAATATAAAAATGCAGCTTTAAGGCTAACTTGATAAGGTTTTTGAGTTTCGTAGAAAGCACGATTCATATCGTTAGTAACATGTGTTATTCCGTAATTTATATGAGTTGTGGCTTCTTCAAATTTATTTAAAGTTAAGCTTAATTCTGCTAATTCGTAGGCTGTATTTGCATTCGGATTACGCTTAAACATTTCTTCAAAGTGAGGAAACGCACGCTCAGGCTGATTAATAGATTTTAAAGACAGTGCTTTTACTTCTACAGCCATATCAGAATCTGAAGGATTAGCGTCAATTCCGATAGTATTTAAAGCCTGAATGTATTTGCCTTCACTCATATATATATAAGCTAAAGTATCTTGCCTTGTTTTTGAAGGCGATATAACATTTAAATGTGTTAAGCTATTGATAATGCCTTGTACATCACCTTGTGCTTTCATTTGTTCGTAGTAAGCTTCAAAATGTTTTTTTAATTCTGAATTGTTCTGCGCACTTATAGAATAACTTGAAACTAGAAGTATAATTAAGAGTATGTTTTTCATTGGTGTTATTTTTCTGAAGCCAAAACTAAAAAAAATATAAAAGGATAGTCTTAAAGCTTTGCCAATTATTTTATTGATACATTAGTTTTAATCACCACTGCATCATTTAATACGAAGGGTTTTGGAATCATATTTTCTTGACGTTCCTGTACACCTAATAAATCGTTTTTTAATAAATCATAAGACGCTTCATAGATTTGCAATTCGGTTTTTTGATTTAACGGAACTTTTAAAATCATATCTAAAGGCTCCTTATCAGCGACATAATAACTAAATAATCGATTGTTTAACCTGTGTTCAAATACATTTCCAGTGGACTCGTCTAAATGTGCTTCAATGCCATTAACTATAAATGATTTAAAAACATTAGAGGAATCTGAAAAGACTTCAAAACGCTCAGCGTTTCGTTGTGAAGTGACACAAATTGCAATTTGTCTCTGACCATTAATTATAGTGTCGTGTGAGATTTCAATTTTTGGTTTTGCAATAGGTTTTAAAGCGGCTTCTTTAGTGAAAGTGAAACTAGATTTATATTTGCTACCTATAGTATTTTTTGAAAGTATATTTGATTGGTCTGGATTACTAGTTAATTTTTCTTCAGTCCAAACATCTAATACATCATCGTAAGTTGCCCAAACAGCAGTGTCTTCATTTGCATCTAACACATACAACAAACTATTCGGTTTTGGGTTTTCAGCAGTAAATTTAGAATTAAAATGTGCAATGACTAGAAAGCCAATTCCAAAAAACAGAAAGAGGTAAGACCAGCGTTTTTTATGTTTAAAGAATCCAAAGAGAGTTATAAGCAGACCAAAGATTAGAGCAATTAAAATAGCAGACACAAACAAAATCTTCAAGCCTAAACCAACAGGAAACATTTTCACTAAAGGAGACATGATAAATAAAACAGGAATACTTAAAAGCGCTAACAAAACAAGGTTTGGTGTTTTTTGCCTAATCATTAAAAACAAGCTTAATAAACCAAAGAAGACTGGAATTATAAAAAAGCTAGCACCTTTTAATTCAACAGCAACAATAGCACAGATGACTATCCAAAAGAATAAAGGTGTAACCAATAAATTAGCAGTACCATTTGAATTAGGAAGTTTATGATAACAGAAAAAGCAAATGGCTAAAGTTATGCAGGTGAATGCACTAATATAACTATGACCATTATAGGTAAAGCCATGAAGCATTTCATTGTACTGAGGATAAATGTACTTTAAAGCTTCCCAACCAAAGTAACCAATTAAACCACTTATAATTATGCTAGCCAAAAACGGAATGGCTCCTTTTAAAATGTCTTTTGCAATAAAAACCTCACGTTTAAATCCGTAAGTAATTAAAGCAAGAAAGATAGCCATAGCCATTAAAAGCATAGGAATAATCCATGAAAAAGGATAAATAATAGTTTTAAAGAAAGGAACATTAATGTAAATATAGTCTTCAGAACTTTTAATATTATTGAGGTTTGCATTGCTAAAATGATAGAGTAGCGGCATAAGATAAGAGCCTTGATGTTCAAGTGTGTTCCTGTCTAGGCGATTATAAGTATCTAAAGCTGTGTGGTAATCAAAATGATCATCAATAAAAGCAAAATTAAATCCATCAATATCACCATCTGCTCTAAAACGAGTTAAGTCTGTATCGTTAGGAAGCATTTTGTATATACTATAAGCTAATGAGTTAGCCACAGGAAATTGAGGATTAGCTTTTACAAATTCTTTCATAAGGTTTGCGTTACCTTGATTGGTTTCGATAAGCATATAACTTGGTCCACCACTACCTCGAGCTTCAAAATTTAAAACTAAACCAACCTCTTTAGCCCAAGGATGTTGGTTTACAAAAATATCTGCACCATTCAATCCGAGTTCCTCACCATCAGAGATTAGGATTATAATATCGTTTTTTGGTGTTTTGTTTTCAGCTAAAAATGCTCGAATACCTTCTAAAATGGTCACTACTCCAGATCCAGCATCACTCGCGCCAAAAGAAGAATGTGGATTACTATCATAATGAGTAAGCAACAGCAACGCTTTACTGTTATCACTTCCATTAATTTTTGCTAAAATATTTTTAGGCTTTGAAAGATTTCCCCATTGACTCATAGAATACCCTTCTTGTATTTGAGTTTCTAAACCTAGTTTCTGAAGCTCTTTAACAATATATGCTCTTACTTCTGCATGCGATTGATTTCCAAGATAATGTTCGTTTTTAGAAATTTCTTTAAGATGAACTAAAGCACGTTGTGTAGAAAAAGAAGTTTTGGCAGTTTCTAAATCTGAGATGGTATTTGGTAATAAAGCATCAAAACTCCAATATATAGCTAAACCAATAAGTAAAACAGCAATAATTTTTTTGAACATAATAAGCGTACGTAATTTTATAAGTATAAAAATAAGTAAATTATATCTGGTTTTAATCATTTAGGAAAACTCATTAATAATAAGTATATTTAAGAGAATTAAACGCTAAAAATTATGGGAATAAAAAGTTTTCAAGGTGCTAGAAAACAACAAAATGTTTTAGATCAGACACCATTAAAGGTAAGTGATTATATGTGTACTAATCTGGTGACTTTTAAACCAGAACAATCGGTTGAAGAAGTTATAGAAACACTTATTAGTCATAAGATTTCTGGAGGACCAGTAGTTAATGATAATAACGAATTAGTAGGTATAATAAGTGAAGGTGATTGCTTAAAGCAAATAAGTGATAGTCGTTATTATAATATGCCAATGGCTCAAGACAATGTTGAAAAGCGAATGGTTACCAATGTTGAAACTATTGATGGTAACATGAATGTTTTTGATGCGGCTAATAAATTTTTGGAATCTAAACGAAGACGTTTCCCAATTGTGCAAGAAGGAAAATTAATTGGTCAAATTAGTCAAAAAGACATTCTAATTGCTGCCATGCAATTAAAAGGTCAGAATTGGAAATAAGATTAATTTTCTCTTTTTACTAGCGCATAATAATCACCTTCTAGAGGCAAATAACCTTGATCATATACAAAGTAATATATAGTTCCTGCTTTGGTAGTATAAATACTTGTGAAATAATTAAAATCAAAGCCTTTTTCTATAAGTTTGGCTCTAGATGTTTTGGTTTTTTGATTAGGATTTAGTGACTCAAGAATCCTGTAATTTTTTCGCAATCTATTATTTGTATTGCGAATCAGATTCTTACTGTCTTTATTGACTTTGTTATTATAGGCATTTCGGCAAGCATCACTACAGAATTTTTTATCAATTCGGCCTACAATCTTATCACCACATTCAGGACATTGTTTTTTCATATTCATTTTGTTTTAAGACATACCAATTTATTAGAACAGTTTCATGCGGAAAGGTTTCAACATAGTGTAAACCTATTTTTTTAAGTATTTTATTTGAAGCTATATTTTCGGTTTCAGCTGCGCCAACTATGGTTTCTAGGTTTAATTTTCTAAACCCATAATCAAGTGTTGTTATTGAAGATTCGCTTGCGTAGCCTTTGTTCCAGTAGCGTGGAATTAACCGATAACCAATATCATAGAAATCGCGTTTTTCTCCCAAACGTTCTTGATCTCCAGTGTTAAATTTTAAGCCAGACCAACCTATAAAATCTCCTGAAGATTTTTCTATAACCGCAAATCTGCCTATGCCATATTTTACATATTGTGCTTTTATGCTGTCGATATAAACTTGGGCTTGTGATTTAGAATGAATAGGCTTGTTTCCTAAGTATTTATGTACTTCTGGGTTAGAGTCTAATTCAAACATACCTTCTAAATCGCAATCTCTCACATCTCTAAGAATGAGTCTTTCAGTCTCAATGTGAAAATTCATTATTGTCTTTTGTAATTAAATTTCACTTCTTTCTCTTGGCCATCATCAGCAAGAACTACATAAAGATTTATTTCGTTATCACTAATTTTTTCAATAGTAAACTGATCGAAGTACACTTTGTTTTCAGTGACTTTCACCAATTTAAAATCTACAGTGTCATCCTTTTCTTCCCAGCCTTTAAAGTCTGCGTTAAAATGTTTGAGTTGTAACAAAAGGGTTTCTCCAACTTGGGTTATACCTCCTAATTCATAGAATACCACTTTGTTTTTAACAACCAGTTTAAAGGAAAACATCATAGAATTTCCTAAAGGAGGACTCCAAATCTCTTCAGTAATACCTCCAAAAGCTTCACCTTTCCAATGACCAGCAATCCAGGAGACTTCATCTAAGTTTGCAGGAGGAGAGGTTGAGTTTTCAGTAAACTTCATGGTGTTTTCTTGAGCCTTAGTATTTAAAAAGGCTAATACGCATAGTGTTAATAGAATTTTTTTCATCATTATTTATTTAAGATTGGTATATAGGCTTTCCAAGGCCCAACTTCTGTTTTATATTGTTTAGCAAGTACTCTTGCTATTTGTGCTATATGTCCTAAGTCATGTGTTACCCAAGACGCTAATAATTGTTTTAAAGCAACTTCGCCTAATTCTGGATGATTTCCTTTTAGCTGCAATTGGGTTTCAGAAATAGTTAAAGTGTTTAAATATTCTAGGTTGAGTTGCCGTAATACAATAAACTCATCAAGTAGTTGTTGGATTGTTTTTCCTTTTGAAGCTTCAAATTGTGCAAATCTATCAAAAGGTTGAAACGTTTTATTTACAGTATCATTTAAAATAATATTTAAGCGTTGTATCCAATCTTCAGATAAATCTCCTAGAAAAGATTGAAGTGTTTTAGGTGTTTGTGATAAAACCTCTATAGCCAATTTAAAATTATACTCCATTTTATCGTATTAATGATTGAGAAATTAAATCATCCATAAGTTCATTCATGTTTATCACAGAAGCGGCATAATCACAATTAATCTGAATAGCAGCAGCAATTTCTAATTCTGGATAATAAATGAAAAGTGAATTAAATCCAGGCATAAATCCTGAGTGACCAAAAGCCTTGCCGTGTTTTGTTTCATAAATAAAAGTTCCTATGCCATACGAGTCGGTTCCTATAACATGATGACCGTTATGGTTTTCGGTAGTAATCGTAGCTAAAGTTTTTTTTGAAAATGGAGTTCCAGAATAATATAATTTAGCCCATTTGGCTAAATTAGGTGTAGAAGATGCCATTCCTCCACCAGTCCACTCAAGTTGAGGATTGAAAAAATAAGAGCCAGCTTCAACCGTTTTTTCAGGAACACGAAAAGCAGGAGGCATTTTTGAATAGCCAACAGCAAGATTTGGAATGTTACGTTTTAAAGAAGGATAAGTTTGATTAAGGTTATAAGGTTTTAGAATTTGATAATCTGCTAAGTCGTAATAATTATTTTTAGTAACTTTTTCAATCAGCATGCCAAGAAGAATATAATTAGTGTCTGAATACGACCAGCTTTTTCCAGCCTCATGCACTGGTTTGTCATTAAAAACTACAGCCAATCGATCTTTGTAGGTCCACACTTTATTTGGGTCTTCATCAATTTGTTTCCAGATTTCTGGTTTTAATACATAACGAGGCAAACCACTTGTGTGTTGTAATAACATACCAATTGTAATATCATCTATATTAGGAATTTGATGTAACCATTCATGACCTGGAAAATAGGTTATGAAAATATCACTCAGCTCAATTTGTTTTTTATCAATTAATTGCATTAAAAGTGCAGCAGTATATGTTTTTCCTATACTCCCAGAGAAAAATGTATGATCTGTTTTTAATGTGATTTTCTTTTCGATATCAGAAAACCCAGCAGCATAGTTATCTGTTTGTCCGTTTTTGTGAATAATAGAAAAAGTTAAACCTGGAATATTATTTTCTGCAATGACTTGATTAATGGTGCTAATCACCTTTGGGTTTAAGTCTTTTGTCTTAATTGTTGTTGATTTACAATTAAAAAGCAGAAGAATTATAAAGGCTAGTAATTCGCTTCTTTGTTTCATAGTAGTTGAAATGAGATGCCTTAAGTTACAAAAAAATATTCGTTTACAAACGACTACAAACATTTACAAACGAATTTAAATACTTAATAACCGAATAACATTTGTAAGTGGTTGCATCTTTGCCTTGTCGAAACATAAGAACTCGATAGTATTAACTGTTTAACATTAAAAATTAGAACACATGAACACATTAAGAAACAAAGTACAGTTGATTGGTAACTTAGGAAATGACCCAGAAATCATCAATCTTGAATCAGGAAAAACACTTGCGAAATTTTCAATTGCTACAAATGAAAGTTACAAAAATGCGCAAGGCGAAAAGGTAACAGACACGCAATGGCACAATGTTGTGGCTTGGGGAAAAACAGCAGAAATAGTTGAGAAGTATGTCACTAAAGGAAAGGAAGTTGCTATTGAAGGTAAACTAACAAATCGTTCTTATGAAAATAAGGAAGGCGAGAAGCGGTATATTACCGAAGTCGTTTGCAATGAATTGTTGATGCTAGGAAATAAATAACAATAGATTTTCTAAATATAAAAAGCTTAGGTTAAATGACCTAGGCTTTTTTTGTTTTGAAAAACCCCTGTCCACGTAGTGTTAAAAAAGAACTTGAAATAGTATTGTGTTTATATTGATTAAATCAATTCGAAAAACAGTATAATGCATTTAATTCGACTATTATTACTGATTTATTTTCTAATAAAATGCATTTGAATGGTATAAGGTTTTCCATTAACAAAGACTTTGTAACGCCACTGCATTTTGTTTTTTTTGAGTTCAGTGACTTTTATTTTAAAAAGATTGCCATATTTACTTTTGTTTTCTGTCTTTAAAATAACATCGTAAAGCCCAGTTTTTTGGTTTGTTTTCTGAATGTTAAAGGATAAATCACGTTTTCCATAAGAGCAATACAAATCGTTAATATCGTAAGTTCCAGTATTACTAGTTGGGCTAAATCGCCATAAACTTTGCTCAAAGCAAAAGTTGGTGACATCATTAAAAAGGATGATTCTATCGTACATGTCAGGTTCGACATAAGATACTTTTTCAAGAAGCCAGTAGTCTTTTAAAATGGCTTCAGTTGACACCTCGTTAGAGGGTTTAAAACTCAATAATAGTAGGCTAATTAGGGGAATTAGTGCTATTCTTGTTTTCATTTGTGCTATTAACTTATTTTCAGCCCATTTATCACATTATTGTTATCTGGATTAACGAAAACCAGTCCCTCTTCTGGTGTTTCTGTCATCAAAATCATGCCTTGGCTTTCTACGCCTCGAAGCATTCTTGGTGCTAAATTGACTAATACGGTTACTTTTTTACCAATGACCTCATCAGCTGAAAAACTGTCTGCAATCCCAGAAACAATAGTTCTAATATCAATTCCTGTATCCACTTTCAATACCAAAAGCTTTTTAGCTTTAGGCATTTTCTCTGCTTCTAAAATCGTACCAACACGAATATCTAATTTTGTAAAATCTTCAAAAGAAATAGTTTCTTTTTGTGGTTCTGCTACTTTATTAGCAATTTCGTTGGCTTTTTTGCTGTTTTCTAGCTTTTCGAGTTGCGAATATATAACATTATCTTCAATTTTTCCAAATAACAATTCTGCTTTTCCTATTTGATGATTGGCTGGGAGTAAGGTTTCTACTTTAGAAATGTCTTCCCAACTAGGTTGATTATCTAATGTTGAATAGCAAAGGATGCCTTTTAGTTTTGTTGAAGTAAAAGGCAAAAACGGTTCGGATAATGTTGCTAATGCAGATGCGATTTGTAGCGCGACATACATAATAGTTTTAGTACGTGCTTCATCTACTTTAATTACTTTCCATGGCTCTTCATCGGCTAAATATTTATTTCCTAAACGAGCTAAATTCATGAGTTCTTGCGAGGCTTCTCTAAATCGATAACGTTCTATTGAGCTTGCTATAACATTAGGATATGCTTTGATGGCAGCTAAAGTGTCTTCATCTACTTTTGATAATTCACTTGGTGTTGGGACAATGCCTTCATAATATTTGTTGGTAAGTACTACAACACGATTTATAAAGTTTCCAAATATGGCAACTAGTTCATTGTTATTTCTTGCTTGAAAATCTTTCCATGTAAAATCATTGTCTTTGCTTTCGGGAGCATTTGCTGTTAATGCATAACGCAATACGTCTTGTTGATTTGGAAAGTCTTCCAAATAGTCTGGTAACCAAACAGCCCAATTTTTTGAAGTAGATAATTTTTTTCCTTCCAGATTTAAAAACTCGTTTGCAGGGACATTATCTGGTAAAATATAAGACCCTTCCGCTTTGAGCATCGCAGGGAAAATAATACAATGAAATACAATATTGTCTTTACCAATAAAATGAACAAGCTTAGTCTCTTTATCTTTCCAATAAGGCTCCCAATCTTTTCCTACACGTTCTGCCCATTCTTTGGTTGCAGAGATATACCCAATAGGAGCATCAAACCACACATAAAGGACTTTGCCTTCTGCACCTTCTAGAGGCACTGGAATTCCCCAATCTAAGTCTCTGGTTACAGCTCTTGGACGCAAACCATCATCAATCCAGGATTTGCATTGTCCGTAAACATTGGGCTTCCAATCTTTTTTATGGCCTTTTAAAATCCATTCTTTTAGAAAATCTTCATGTTTATTTAAAGGTAAAAACCAGTGTTTTGTTTGTTTTAGAGAAGGTGTGTTTCCAGTAATCGCAGATTTCGGGTTAATTAAATCTGTAGCATTGTGACTTGTACCACAGTTTTCACATTGGTCGCCATAACTTTCTTCATTTCCACATTTCGGGCAAGTCCCAATAACAAATCTGTCGGCTAAAAACTGATTCGCTTCTTCGTCATAAAGTTGTTCGGTAATTTCTTCAACAAATTCATTTTTATCATACAAAGTTGTGAAAAATTCTGATGCAGTATCATGATGAATTTTAGCCGAAGTACGCGAATAGTTATCGAAAGTAATTCCGAAGTCTTCAAAAGATTTTTTAATTATTGCATGGTATTTATCTACGATATCTTGTGGCGAAACACCTTCTTTTTTTGCTTTGATTGTAATAGGCACACCATGCTCATCACTACCACACATAAAGGCAACATCATGGCCTGTTAAACGTAAATAGCGAGCATAAATATCTGCTGGCACATAAACACCTGCTAAATGTCCAATATGAATGGGTCCATTAGTATAAGGTAAAGCTGCTGTAATGGTATATCTTTTTGAAGTATTCATTTTTTTATATATGTAAGTCGAGCGCAGTCGAGACCTAATTTAAATCTCTCGACTGCGCTCGAGGAGATAAAAGGATGTTAATTTAATTTGAAGCCACAAAAGTACGCATTTTGATAGCGATTCAGAAACGAGTATTTATAAATTTTAGACATTGCTTTACTTGAGGATTGTTTAAAATTTTTAATTCGAGAACGTTGTGGTTGTTCACGTTCTTGATTTTATATTTAATTTATGCTTAGATAAATATTAAATTTAAACGTGTAAAAAAAAATGTACATTTACAATATGTCTAAAAAAGGATTCATCTTACAATTATGTTGTGTTGTGTTGTTCTTCGGAATAAAGCAGGTTGCAGCACAAGATTTGAGTGCTAAAAATACGATTACATTGATACAGCCAGAATACTTAAAAGCAGGAGATACTGTAGCTATTGTTGCGCCTTCAGGAATATTGAAAAACAGAAATGATGAAGTTGAACAAGCCAAAGCTTTACTTAAGAGTTGGAATTTAAATGTCGTTGTTGGCGAACATGTATTTAGTCAAGACTATCATTTTGCAGGCACTGATGCTGAACGTTGCGAGGATTTTCAAAAGGCTCTTGATGACCCAAAAATTAGTGCTATATGGTGTGCTCGTGGAGGTTATGGAACAGTTAGAATCTTAGATCGATTAGACTATGCTAAATTTAAGGAACACCCTAAATGGGTTATTGGTTATAGTGATATTACAGCCTTACATAATCAGATACATAATCAAGGTTTTGAGTCTTTACATGCATTAATGTGTGTGAGTTTAACCAAAGATTTGAATGAAATAGAAACCTCTATCAATACATTTAAAGACGCTCTTTTTGGAGTAGCTATAAGTTACACTTTAGAAGGCTCTAGTTATAATAAAGTGGGTCAAATTACAGCACCTGTAGTTGGGGGAAATTTAACCATATTACATACGATGCTAGGCTCTAAAACTAGTATAGACACCTCTGGTAAAATTTTATTTATTGAAGAGATTGGTGAATACAAATACCATATTGATCGTATGTTGCAAAGTCTTAAACGTGCAGGTTATTTTGAAAACTGTAAAGGCCTAATGGTTGGTGATATGAGTAAAATGCGAAAAAACACAACGCCTTGGGGAAAACCTATTGAACAACTTATTTTAGATGCATTATCTGAATATGATTTCCCTATTGTTTTTAATGTGCCATCTGGTCATGAAAAAGATAATCGTGCGTTGATTTTAGGCAGAGATGCTACTATTTCTGTTGGAAAGGATAAAAGCACGATAGTTTTTAAAAATTAAAAATGCATTATGGCTTTCTACGATTTATCTAAAGAAGAACGTACTCTTTTAGTTGATAAAATCAACACAGATATTGCATATGATTTGAGGTCTAAAAATACAGAAAACATCATTTTATATTTTTCAGACGAAGACACCTACATTCGTAAAACAGGCTATTTAGCCATGGGAAAAATATTTTATGCTGAACCTCATTTACAAAAGCAAATGCTTTCAACTTTAAAAACACTTCTAAACTCTAATCAAGAGAAAGTGCGCCAAACAGTTGTTAATGCTGCTGGTGAAATTGGAAAATTTCATTTTGATAAAGTACAATTTTTTTTTGATATTGGTTTATTTGATACACATCATTCTGTAAGAAATGCAGTTATTGGTTCTGTTAAAAAAATGGGAGAGAAGAACCCGGAAAATGTTCTGGCTTGGGCGAAAACGTATTTAAAACATGAGGATAAAGAAATACGACGTGAGATTTGTCATGGTATAGAGTTACGTGGGCGAACACATCCTCAAGATGTTTTGCCACTATTAAAAACCTTAGAATTTGACAATACCAAACGAGTGTCTAATACACTAGTTCATGTGCTTGGGCAAATAGCGTATAAAAATGGGTGTTTAAAAACAGTTGTTTCTCATTTAAATACTTGGAAGAATAAATCCTTGGTTCGGGAAGCTTTAGATGAAATTGTAGATGTTCATAAGCGTTATAAAAAGTTTGCCGTTTTAACTCAACAAGAAGCAATTGATTATATTGATGCTAATTATAAACATTAAATGGCACAGCATAACGAACTTGGTAAAAAAGGAGAAGAACTTGCAGTAGATTTTCTATTACAAAAGAAGTATTCTATTCTGGAAAGGAATTACAGATTTGATAAAGCAGAAGTTGATATTATTGCTCAAAAAGGCGATACACTTGCTGTTATTGAAGTAAAAACCAGATCGACAAAAGATTTTGGAAACCCTCAAGATTTTGTAAAACCAAAACAAATTCAGCGTTTAGTTAAAGCAGTTGATAAATATATTACCACCAATCATTTAGAAGTTGAAGTCCGTTTTGATATTATTGCGATTGTAAAATTTGAAAAAGGGTATGAGGTTGAGCATTTAGAAAATGCATTTTACCATTTTTAATGTTCGTCTTTTTCAAGTTTAATAGGATGCTCCTTATAATAGGCTTGTAGAGCGTTATAATCATAAGGTTTAGCAATAATCCTTTTGTTTTTGTCTAAAATAAAATAAGTTGGTGTTGCAGTCACACCATACGCATTACCAATTTCATTGTCCCATTTACCTTCGCCAAACACATGAATAAAGTTAGGAAAATCATAAGTCTTATCTTTCCATCTATAAATATCATCCTCTAAAGCTACAGCAACGACTTTAAGTTTTCTGTCTTCTAAAGTTGAGGTGTATTCGTGTAGTTTTGGTAATTCTTCTAGACAATGTGAACAGGTGCTACTCCAAAATACAATAAGATATTGTACAGCTTCATTATAATCATAAAGGTTAATTACCTTAACGTTATTGTTTTTTGAAACTTCTAAAGAAAAATCTGGAGCAATTTCATTTATTGAAGTATTTTTAAAAACCTGAAGTTTTTCTACCAAAGCTTTATCATTTTTTACAATATCTAATAGATATTTTTCAGCAATATAATTAGCAACAGGCTCTGTTTTTACGTCTGCAAATTGATTCCACAACACTTCAAGAATAATTTCTTTAACGATAGGATTTTCGCCAATAGCATCAACAACTGTATCGATATTTTCTTTATAAGTATTGATTTCATCTTTAGGGTTTGTGAACGTAAACACATAATTCAAAACCGTTTCGATTAAAAAATTTGAGCTTTGAAGTGTCTTGTTACTAAAGTCGATATTCTTAAAATAGTTGTTTTTTAATTTTTTTGAAAAAGTTTCAGCATCTTCCATTTCGGAAGGTATATAAGGTTTGCTAGCTTTTATAAAATCAGAAACCATCATACCTTCAGAAGCTTTTTCAAATTCATTTTGTGTTTCTGAGAGGACCTCAAACGTTTTTTTAAACGTTTTTTTATTTTGTTCTGAACTCGTAAAATAGGTGTTTATACTTTCGCTAACTAGCTGAATACTTTTAGAATATGAATTAAGAAGTATGTTTTCTTGAGAGCTGATGAACGTTACACCATCGTCTAAATTAAAAAGGAGTTCAACATCTTCTTTGGCGTTATAAATAATATCAAAATTATAATCTTCTTGAGGCAAAGCATAAACCAAGCGATACATGCCTTTTGTGTTGGTAGAGTCTAGTTTAAATTCAAATTTACCAGAGCTATCAATTTCTGCACTTTTCACATAAATTGATGTTGTTGGCGTTACTTGATATAAAATAACAAATTTAAATTCTTCAGCAGGAGTAAAAGTCCCTTTAATGCTATGTTGGGCGACTAGCAAGTTAGGGAGTAAAGCCAATAAAAAAAGTAATGTTTTAGTCATTATATTTGTGTTTCTTCTAATAGGACAACGATTATGCCAAAATAGGTTTTAAAGCCCTTAATGCTTTTTCTACAGAATTGATTTTCTCAAAAGTAAGTAATAATCGCAATCCAATTCTTGTTTGTTTTTCTTTCATCTTGCAATCCTGTGGATGGGTTTGAATGTATTGTAATACTTTTGTAAAATGTGCACTTTGATAAAATTTACTCTGTTGATCACTAATAAAATAGCCAACAAGTTTGCCTTTTTTCATAATGACTTTTTCTAAGCCTAATTTTGTAGCAATCCATTTTAATCGCACAGAATTTAGTAAATCTACGACTTGAGTTGGAAGCTCACCAAAGCGATCTATAAGTTGCGTTTCAAAAGTGATAAGTTCTTCTTCCGTTTTAATCGTATTAAGTTGAGTATATAGGTTTAATCTCTCGGTAATATTATTGATATAATCGTCTGGAAAAAGCAATTCAAAATCACTGTCAATCGTTATGTCTTTAACAAATTCTTTTTCTTTTTTATCGTCTTGATAGAGGTCTTTAAACTCATTTTCTTTGAGTTCTTCAATAGCTTCATTTAAAATTTTCTGATAGGTGTCAAAACCAATATCATTAATAAATCCGCTTTGCTCACCACCAAGTAAATCTCCAGCACCACGAATTTCTAAATCTTTCATTGCAATGTTGAAGCCACTACCTAATTCGGTAAATTGCTCTAAAGCTGTAATTCGTTTTCGAGCATCATTAGTCATTGCAGAATATTCTGGCGTAATAAAATAACAGAATGCTTTTTTATTGCTTCGACCTACACGTCCACGCATTTGGTGTAAGTCACTCAACCCAAAATTATTAGCGTTATTAATAAAAATAGTGTTGGCATTTGGCACGTCTAGACCACTTTCGACAATGGTTGTACTAACGAGCACATCAAATTCGCCATTCATAAAGGCTAGCATAAGATGCTCTAATTTTTTACCATCGAGTTGACCATGACCAATACCAATTTTCGCATCAGGAACTAAACGCTGAATCATACCAGCAACTTCTTTAATATTTTCAATTCGATTATGAATGAAGAAAATTTGTCCACCACGTTGAATTTCATAACTGATGGCATTTCGAATGGTTTCTTCACTAAAGCGAATCACGTGACTTTCTATAGGATAACGATTAGGAGGCGCAGTTGTAATCACAGATAAATCTCTTGCTGCCATTAAGCTAAACTGAAGCGTTCTAGGAATTGGAGTAGCCGTAAGTGTTAAAACATCAACATTGTCTTTAAGGGTTTTTAGTTTTTCTTTTACAGCGACACCAAACTTTTGTTCTTCATCAACAATGAGCAACCCTAAATCTTTAAATTTCACATTTTTATTGACTAATTGATGAGTTCCAATTATAATATCGACGTGTCCTTTTTCTAATTTTTCTAAAGTGATGTGCTTTTCTTTAGCTGTTCTAAATCGGTTTAAATAATCAACTGTAACAGGGAATTCTTTTAAGCGTTCAGCAAACGTTCGCGAATGTTGATAAGCTAAAATGGTTGTTGGCACTAGAACAGCCACTTGTTTTCCGTTATCTACTGCTTTAAAAGCTGCTCTAATAGCGACTTCAGTTTTGCCAAAACCAACATCACCACAAACCAATCGATCCATTGGTCGTTCGCTTTCCATATCTGCTTTTATATCTGCAGTCGCTGTACTTTGGTCTGGTGTGTCTTCATAAATAAAAGAGGCTTCTAACTCATGTTGTAAGTAGCTGTCAGGTTTGTATTGATAGCCTTTTTCAAGCTTGCGTTTGGCATAGACCTTAATAAGATTAAAAGCAATTTCTTTAACACGAGATTTTGTTTTTTGTTTTAGTGTTTTCCATGCTTTACTACCTAGTTTATAAACTTTAGGAGGTTTGCCGTCTTTTCCATTAAATTTAGTGATTTTATGGAGTGAATGAATGCTTAAATACAACACGTCGCGTTCGCCATACACTAATTTTATGGCCTCTTGTTTTTTGCCTTCGACATCAATTTTTTGTAAACCACCAAACTTTCCAATACCATGATCTATATGAGTAACATAATCTCCTATATCTAGATTTGTAAGCTCTTTTAAAGTTATAGATTGTTTTTTGGCATATCCATTTTTAAGATGAAATTTATGATAGCGTTCAAAGATCTGATGGTCTGTATAGCAAATGATGCGATGCTCATGATCTACAAACCCTTGATATAAGGATAACACAATTGTTTTATAATGCACGTCTTGTTCAACGTCCTCAAAAATATCATGAAAGCGTTTAGCTTGCTGCTCTGTAATACAAGCAATATAATTGGTATAGCCTTTATTATGGTTTGTATTTAAGTCGTTTATTAATAAATTAAATTGTTTATTAAAAGAGGGTTGAGGTATAGTATTAAAAGAAATCGTCTGATTGCTAAACACACTTGAAGTCCCAAATTCTACTTGAGTAAAATCGAGGAGTTGCTTTTTTAAAACAGTTGCGTTACAGAATAATTCTTCAGGTTCTGCATGATTAATAGTTGCTGAAAGTGTTTTAAAAGTTTCTGATGCTTTTTCGAAAAGTGAATCTATTCTTGAAAAGAGTAAGTCTGAGTTTTTTGTAAAAACAACAGTCTTTTGAGCTATATACTTCAAGAAACTTTGTCGGCTTTCTTCTAGAAATTTATTAGCTACATTTGGGATGATGCTTATTTTTTTTATTTGCTCTGTAGAGAGTTGTGTTTCAACATCAAAGGTCCTAATACTATCGACTTCATCGCCAAAAAACTCAATTCTATAAGGCTCATCATAAGAGAATGAAAACACATCAACAATACCACCACGAACTGAAAACTCACCAGGTTCTGTGACAAAATCGACACGTTTAAACTTATATTCAAATAAGACTTCGTTTACAAAATCTATGGACAAATCATCATGCACCGAAATTTTCAACGTGTTTTTTTCAAGTTCACGACGTGTCACCACTTTTTCAAAAAGCGCATCAGGATAGGTGACTATTATGGCTGGCTTTTTACGCGAGTTGATGCGATTTAAAACTTCTGCACGAAGGAGCACATTTGCATTGTCTGTTTCTTCTATTTGGTATGGTCGCCTGTAACTTCCAGGATAGAAAAGCACATCTTTATTGTTAATGAGAACTTCAAAATCGTTGAGGTAAAAAGCGGCTTCTTCTTTATCGTTAAAAACGAGGAGGTAGGGCAGGTCTGTTTGCTTAAAACTTTCTGTAACGACTAAAGATAGTGAAGAGCCAACAAGGCCTTTTATATGTGTTTTAGATTCGTTTTGGGCAATAGCAGTTTGCAGTTTTTGCGTTTGCAAAGACTGTGCGTAGGTTTGCGAGAGAAGTGATTTACTCAAGACTATTTATTTTGGGTAAAGATAAAATTTACATTTTTTTTACCATGAATAAACCTGTATTTTTTTCTGTGTTTTTTGGGAATTTAAGTTCAAGAAGTTTAACGCTATTTGAGTTGGTTATGCATTAGTGATTGAAGCCTTTGTTGGAGCTCTTTTTTGTAAAAAAAAGCGACTGCTGAAAGCACGACTTACCTAAGCTTTAGCGTAGGTAAGGAATGCCATAAAAAAAGCAATAAATATTGTTTTAAAAAGGCTTTGGATTATCTATCTTTGCATTACAAAAAATAATATAATATGTCAATTTCAGATTTATTCGATAGTGGATTTAAAAAGCGTAATGAAGATCATTTTGCAGCAATTGTAAGAGTTGCTATGGATGATGGTGTGATATCAGAAGATGAAAAAGCCTTTTTAGATCGTTTGGCTAGAAATTTAGATATAAGCGAGTCCGATTATAAAAGCATTTTAAAGGATTACGCGTCTCACCCAATTAATCCTCCAACCTCATATGATGTGCGTTTAGAACGTTTATATGATTTGGCAAGAATGGTTTATGTTGACCATATAAAAGGCGAACATGAAGAGGTTGTACTGCGTAAAATTGCAGTTGGTTTAGGGTTTTCTGCAGTCAATGTAAAGTATATAGTAGATAAGGCTTTAACTTTAATTAGTAATGGCGCAGATTTAGATACGTTTACTGAAGCCATTAAGCAAATGAACAAATAATACGAGTTTTGAAGTATAAAAAAGACGGACTTATTTAAGTTCGTCTTTTTTTATTTTAGATACTTATTGATAGTTTTTAATAAGCTTTTTTCATCGAAAGGCTTAGCGATAACAGCATTAATCTTTGCTTTTTTATAGCGTTTTAAATCTTCTGGAAAGACTTTTCCTGTTAAGGCAATAATAGGAATTTTTTTATGCTCCCTTTCAGGAAGTTGTCTAATTTTTAGAGCTAATTCGTCTCCAGAAGTTGTTGGAAGATTAATGTCCATTAAGATTAAATCTACATTTTGATTTTCAATAGTTGGAATAACATCTGCAGGATCTGAAACAATATCTAAGTAAAAATGACCTTTACTGGCTAGAATTTTAAGAACAGAAAGCTGTGTAATTTCTGAATGTTCAACTAATAGGATATTGTGCTTTTTTGTAGCTGTAGTTTCCTCTTGCTCTGGACTGTTTTTTAAGGCACTTTTCTTAATAGAATGCTCTATTTTAAAACTAATATTTAGGGCAAAAGTGGTGCCTTTATTAAACTCACTATCAACAGATATATTACCACTCATTAGCTCAACCAAATTCTTAACAATAGACAAACCTAAGCCTGTGCCTTTATGGTGTTGCTCCTCATTTAATTGCGTAAAACTGTCAAAAATAGTATTTAGATTTTCGTTTTCAATACCAATTCCTGTGTCTGATATTTCAAAATGAATATTGGCTTTATTCGCTCTAACTTGGTTTAAAGAAACATTAAGAGCAATAGTTCCTTTAGGCGTGTATTTTAATGCGTTGTCAAGTAAGTTTCGAAGTATTTGTTTTAATCTGAACTGATCTCCAATAAGGTGTTCGGGTAATTTTGAACCTAAATGGCTTTCAAAGGCTAGTCCTTTTTGTTGGGCTTTTATTTTGAATGAAAAAATAACTTCATTAAGAAAATCTTTAAAGTTAAAAGGCTCTTCTATTAAATTAAGTTTACCAGCTTCAATTTTAGAAATGTCTAATATGTCTTCAATCATATGTCTTAAATGATTTGAAGACGTATTAATAATATTGACGTAGTCTTTTTGTTCTGAGTTTAAATTCGTTTTACTTAAAATATCCACAAACGTACTTATACCAGAAAGCGGTTCTCTAATTTCATGACTAAAATTAGCAATGAAACGATTTTTAAATTCTTCTTTTTCTTTTAAATAGTTGTTTTTTAATTCAAGAACTTGTGAATTAATCACAGATTCATTTCTTATCTGAGCTGTGAGTTGATAATTATTGTAAT
Organism: Lacinutrix iliipiscaria; assembly: GCF_042686125.1. Taxonomy (NCBI): domain Bacteria; kingdom Pseudomonadati; phylum Bacteroidota; class Flavobacteriia; order Flavobacteriales; family Flavobacteriaceae; genus Lacinutrix; species Lacinutrix iliipiscaria. Next base: position 380,440 of record NZ_JBHUOV010000001.1, on the reverse strand, counting down.
GTGTCGTTAAATCTTGAATAATTATTAATGAAGCCTTTTTTTCATCAAAGGTTTTAAACGTGATATCTGCAATGATGGTTTGCTCGTTTATATTTAAATGAATACACGAAAAGAGAAACTCTTGGTTTGTCGTTTTAAGTAAAGGATGGATGCTTTCAAAAAATGGATGTAAACGAGTAATGTTTTGTTTTATAATACTTGAATAAAAAACATCGTCAGACTCAAGGACAGTTCCTTTTTGATCAATAGTGATATATTGAATAATGGCCTTTTTATGAGTTTTTTTGTACTCTTCAAGCATTGCCTGTGAATTATTAAATTAGGTCTTTAGCTAAAGTAGAAAAAAGTTCTTCAACTTTAGTCCCAGTTTTAGCACTTGTATAAAAATCGACAAAGGGCTTAAAAAACGCGCTGTTTTGCTTAATAAAGCTTTGTGTTACCATGTCAGTTTTGTTGCCAACGACTTTAATAGGAATGTTAGGATGGTTTGTTTTAATGTAATTCAAATCGTTTTCTAATTGCTCATAAGTTGTAGGACGAGTTAAATCAAAAACATAAATAAAACCACTAGTGCCTAGTAAATAAGAAGGCCTTGTATTAGTGATATCATCATTGCCTTCTAAATCCCAAATAATAAGAGAGACTTGTTCGTTATTAGAAATTTCGACTTCTTTTTTGAAAATATGAACGCCAATAGTTACTTTATAATGGTCGGTAAAAGTGTTTTCTACAAAGCGTCTAATTAGTGAGGATTTTCCAACACCAAAATGACCTAATAAAACAATTTTTTTAGAGGTATTCATTAGTGAAATAGGCTTTTAATTTTTCGGTTAAAGATTTTGAATTGCTTAAATCTGTTTTATTGATTATGTTTTGCGCAAAATCTAATAATTTATCTTCTAGTACATTCTTATCATTAGCATTAAATATGCCAGAAATCACTACAGCAATATAATATGAAGAAAAATTTTGAATATGAATGCTATAGGTTTCATATTCAATGAGTTCTAAATCCTGATTTTTTTCATTAAATGCATCTTCAACAAAGCTCTTAATTGCTGTTAGCATTCCAGCAACCATATCTTCTTCAATGGTATTTGTTTTTGAATAGGTTGAAACCAATAAACCAGATCCTTTTTCTATAACCATAAACTGTTCAAGTTTAGGTTTTAGTTGGTCTTGTAAAATTAAATCGGCTTCACTAACACCATAAGTTTTAGCTTTAAATTTTCGTTTAAAACTTTTAAATGAAAAGGTGTTGTTTATTTGAGAGTTAATTTTTTCAGATAACAATTTAAATTCATTTTGGATGTATTTTTTTATCATTCTCCCTAAAATAGGGTACAAGGCTTCAACGACTGCATCTTGTGAGTTTTTAATTTCATTTTTTAAAGCCTCAGTGATTGTAGGACCTAAAGTATCAGGAATTTCTTTAATAAATTCATTTAATTTTTCCTCAATTATAGGATCAACTTTTTCAGATAAGTTAGGCTGTTGATTTATTGTGTCTTCGAGAATTTTAATTTTTTCATGAATAGAAGAGGCATACTCGCGCTCATCTGTGAGTAAGATGTCTTTAAGTATTTTAAGTTTATCTTCCTGATTCATAAGTTTTGTAATTTAAATTACTTACTTATTTTTTCACCAAGATTCATTAATAATTCACCAAGTAGTTTTCGGTCTAATTTCTTTTCATCAAGACGATCTGTTTTATCGTTGAGAGTGTTTTCAAGATCAGTAATTCTAATATTAATGTCTGTGCTTAAATTATCAATATTTTGAAGTAATTCTTTTCTGATCTCATCAATTAAATTCTCGAGTTCTTGTTTTTTTGAAAGGATATCACTTTTAACAGCTTCAAACTCAGTTTCATAAGCTTGAATGTTTTCTCCAAAAATGAGTTGTTTGATAGCATCTATTTTTGAGGATGCATCTGTAGTTTGGATGATTTTTTCTTTTGATGTTGTTGATTTGTTTTTTGCCATTGTTTTTCAGTTAATGCAGAACTACAAAAATAATAAAAAATATAGGCTTAAACTATTATTGTTAAGGCTTTTGCATGAATTCTTCAGCTTTTTCTACCATATTTTTGCTGCCACAGAAAAAAGGCACACGTTGATGAAGTTCTGTTGGCTGAATATCTAAAATTCTTTGAAAGCCATTACTGGCTTTTCCATTAGCTTGTTCAGCAAGATAAGCCATAGGATTACATTCGTATAGTAGACGTAATTTTCCATCAGATTTTTTAGAACTTTTAGGATACATATAAATTCCTCCTTTAATCATGTTTCTGTGAAAATCTGAAACTAATGAACCAATATATCTACTAGTATAAGGCCTGTCGCCTTCTTCCATTTGGCAATACTTTATATAGTTTTTTACACCTTGAGGAAAATGAATATAGTTCCCTTCATTTACCGAATAAATTTTACCATCTTCTGGAAATTGCATGTTTGGATGTGACAAATAAAAGGTGCCAATAGCTGGGTTTAAGGTAAATCCATTTACACCATCTCCAGTGCTGTAAACAATCATGGTTGAAGTGCCATAAATAATATAACCAGCAGCGACTTGTTGGCTTCCTTTTTGTAAAAAATCATCCATAGTAACTGGAGTTCCTACAGGAGTTACACGTCTATAAATTGAAAAAATAGTACCAACAGAAACATTTACATCAATATTTGAAGAGCCATCTAAAGGATCAATTAAAACAATGTATTTGTTTTGATTGTTTTCATCTTGACTGTTAATTGCAACAAAATGATCTTCTTCTTCACTAGCAATACCACAAACAATATTTCTTTTAGTCATGGTTTGTATAAACTTTTCGTTAGCATAAACATCTAACTTTTGCTGGTCTTCACCTTGAATATTTGTATCTCCAGCTGCACCAATAATATCTACCAAGCCTGCTTTATTCACTTCATGGTTAACTACTTTTGCTGCTAATCGAATGGAGTTTATAAGCCTAGATAATTCACCAGAGGTGTATTTAAAAGAAGATTGGTTTTCAATAATAAATTCACCTAAAGTTTGGTTTTTTCTAGACATTATAACTTGCAATTGATTTTTACAAATATCGTATTTTTTGTTAAATTATCTTGTTTTCGTATAAGTTTAATAGATTTAAATAATTGGCTTTAGTTATATTTGGTAGCAAATTATAGATATGAACTTTTTAATTCGTGAAGCAACAAAAAATGATGCAGGACAAATTCTAGATTTAATTAAAGAATTAGCAGATTTTGAAAAAGAACCTCATGAAGTTGAAGTGACAGTTAATGATTTACAAAAAGACGGATTTAATACACAACCAGCCTTTAAATGTTTTGTGGCTGAAAATGAAAATGATATAGTAGGAATGGCTTTGGTTTATAATAGGTATTCTACTTGGAAAGGTAAAATTTTACACTTAGAAGATTTAATTGTAAGTGAAAAATTTAGAGGACAAGGTTTAGGAACGTTGTTGTTAAATCAAGTTGTAAAGTATGGACATGCACTTGGTGTAAAACGAATTAATTGGGAAGTTATTGATTGGAATGAACCTGCAATTGCTTTTTATGAAAAGAAAGGAGCAAAAGTACTTCGTGATTGGGATGTTGTGCAATTAAGCGAACAAGGAATTAAAGATTATTTATCAAAAATATGAAGGTATTTAAGTTTGGTGGAGCTTCAGTTAAAGATGCAAATGGCATCAAAAAACTAGTTCAAACGCTAAAGAAAGTAGGCTATAAAAACACGTTAGTAGTCGTTTCTGCAATGGGAAAAACGACCAATGCCATTGAAAATATTATTGACAAATATTTTAATAATAAGGAAGAATTGCAAAGCGCTATTCAAGACGTCAAGAAATTTCATAATGCGATTTTAATTGATCTATTTGAAAATGAAAATCACAATGTTTATCATCAAGTCGCAAAAATATTCTCCGAATTAGACGTGTTTTTAAGTAAAAATAAATCGCCAGATTATAATTTTGTTTACGATCAAACTATAGGATATGGCGAGTTAGTTTCTACAACTATTATTAGTGCCTACTTAGATTATGTTGGATTAAAAAACAACTGGTTAGATGTAAGAGATTATATTAAAACCGATAATTATTACAGGCGCGCAAATGTTAATTGGGAAACGACTCAAAAGCTCATAACCTCTCAATTAGATACTAAGGTTTTAAATATTACACAAGGCTTCATTGGAAGTGATGCCAATAACTTTGTAACTACATTAGGCAGAGAAGGAAGCGATTACACGGCTGCTATTTTTGCCTATTGTTTAAATGCTGAAAGTGTTACGATTTGGAAAGATGTTCCAGGGGTTTTAAATGCAGATCCACGCTATTTTGAGAATCCGCAATTACTTCACAAGATCTCTTATCGTGAAGCTATTGAGTTGGCTTTTTATGGTGCTTCTGTTATACATCCAAAAACCCTACAGCCACTTCAACGCAAGGAAATTCCGTTATATGTTAAGTCTTTTTTAAATCCCGAAGCTAGTGGCACAGAAGTTAGTAAAGGTGTTGGACTAGAACCTCATGTTCCTTGTTTTATTGTGAAGAAAAATCAAGTACTAATTTCACTATCCTCATTAGATTTCTCTTATATTGTAGAAGAGAATATTAGCGAAATTTTTAGCTTATTACATTTATATAAAATGAAAGTCGATGTGATTCAAAACTCTGCTATAAGTTTTTCAGTATGTGTTGATAATATTTACAATAACCTTGATAAACTATTACAACACTTAAAAGCAAAATTTAGAGTCACTTATAATGAAAATGTATCCTTATATACAATTAGGCATTATAATGATAGCGCAATCAGGCAATTAGAACAAGATAAAACAGTACTTTTAAAGCAATTAACACAAGCAACAGTTCAAATCGTTGTCAAATAAACATTTATTACATTTGTATTCCTAAAAACTAATTATAGATGAGTCTAGTAACAGCCAAAGAAGTCTCAAAAGCAATCCATGCAGATAAGTATGGGTTTCTAGGCACATTTTTTGGATGGATGCTCATGAAAGTCCTAAAAATCTCTACATTAAATAGGATTTATAGCAGAAATAAGCATTTAAAAGACTTGGAGTTTTTAGAAGCTATTTTAGGCGAATTCAAAATAAAATTTGAAATACCAGAAGAAGATTTAAAACGCTTACCTAAAGAAGGCGCTTATATTACGATTTCTAACCATCCACTTGGAGGGATTGATGGAATTTTACTTTTAAAATTGATGCTAGAGCAAAGGCAAGATTTTAAAATTATAGCCAATTTTTTACTACATCGTATTGAACCTATGAAACCTTACATTATGCCTGTTAACCCTTTTGAAGATAGAAAGGATGTCAAGTCTAGTGTTGCAGGTTTTAAAAATGCCATTATGCATTTGCGTGAAGGCCATCCTCTTGGTGTTTTTCCTGCAGGTGAAGTATCAACTTATAAAGATGGCAAGTTAGTTGTTGATAAACCTTGGGAAGAGACAGCAATTAAGCTCATAAAAAAAGCTGAAGTGCCTATAGTTCCTATTTATTTTCATGCTAAAAATTCTAAATTGTTTTATAAATTATCTAGAATAAGCGACACCTTTAGAACCGCTAAATTACCTTCAGAACTCTTAACTCAAAAGCGAAGAACGATAAAAGTAAGAATTGGTCGACCTATTAGTGTCAATGATCAAAAAGAACATGAAACTATTGATGGTTTTTCAGAATTCTTAAGGCGAAAAACGTATATGCTTTCTCATGCTTTTGAAGACAAGCCAAAAATTTTAGACAACCTTACAAACACTTTAAAGACACCACCTAAACCTCCCAAAAGTATAGCTACACCTGGAAATACGCAGACTATGATTAAGGAGGTTGAAGCTCTGCGTCAAGATGATTTTAGACTCTTAATAAGTAAAAATTACGAAGTCTTTTTAACACCTGCTGATAAGATTCCAAACATACTGCATGAAATTGGTCGATTAAGAGAGATTACTTTTAGAGAGGTAGGAGAAGGGACCAATGAAGCTATCGATTTAGATCATTTTGATAATTATTATCACCACATGTTTCTCTGGGATACTGATACAAATCAAATTGCTGGCGCTTATAGAATGGGTCTGGGTTCAAAAATATTCACACAATATGGTATAGACGGATTTTATCTTCAAGATTTATTCAGATTTGAACCTGAGCTTCACAAAATGATGAGCCAGTCTATAGAAATGGGTCGCGCGTTTATCATTAAAAGCTATCAGCAAAAACCGATGCCTTTGTTTTTACTTTGGAAAGGGATTGTACATACAACTCTGCGTTATCCAGAGCATAAATTTTTAATTGGAGGCGTAAGTATTAGTAATCAGTTTTCTAATTTTTCTAAATCGCTTATGATTGAGTTTATGAAATCACATTACTACGATCCTTATGTGGCTCAATATGTACACCCAAAAAAGGAATTTAAGGTAAAGCTAAAAGATGCTGATAAAGACTTTGTGTTTGATGAGGCTGAAGCGGATTTAAATAAATTCGATAAGATTATTGATGAAGTCGAACCAGGCGCATTACGCCTTCCTGTCTTACTTAAAAAATATATTAAGCAGAATGCAAAGCTAGTTGCTTTTAATGTTGATCCAATGTTTAATAATGCTGTTGACGGATTGATGTATATTAAAATCGCCGACTTACCCGAAAGCACAGTACGTCCAGTAATGGAAGAGTTTCAAGCCGAATTAGAACGTAAGTTTTCTAATGAAGAAAGTGAGTAAATCCTTAAGATAAATACGTTTCGACAAAAGATTTACAAGAGTCTTTAATTTCATTTTTTGTTGTAAAGGGTTTTAATTACACTTTATCTTAACAACAACTACTTTCTGGTGAGCAGCAAGCCTCAGCTTTTTCTACTATTTTTTCAGCAGTATTAATGATAGCTTCAGGAACACCACAAATCTCTTTTGCTTTACAGTCAGTTTTTTCAATGGCTAACCTAATGATTAAGTTATTGCCTTGTATTTCATAATCATTAACAAATAGTTGTGCAGTATGAAAATTGGAATTACTATACTCAATTTTAATTTCAGCATCTTTAACAAAAGCTTTCATTTTTGCAACCTTGTTTAAAATACCTTGGGCTTTAAGAACAGACATGTAGTCTGTCTTTCCTTTTTCTAAAGGACTTTCCCAAAGCTGAACAATGGTTTCCTTCCAAGAGTCAGTTTGCGCACCACAATCAACAGAGTCAACCGTAATATGTTTGACTTCTGTAATATGATAATTTGCACCTACATAACTCCCTGGAGTATATTCAAATAATAATGATTTGTTAGAATGTCCTGCTAATAGGTTTAAAAATTCTTGAGTTTTCATAGTTATTATGTTTTAGATCTGAGAGAATGAATATAATACGCCTTTGACTTTAGCAACAATTGATTTGTGTTTTTACAAAAAAGTCATTTATAATACGTCTGCACTCATTAAGTTTTTCGGCATTAATGGAGTACCCTAAGCTTTTTCCTTTGGCAGTTTGATTGAGGAGTCCAATTTTTTTGATTTCACTTAGGTGTTGAGAAATCGTTGGTTGTGCCAGTCCAATTTCATTTACAATATCATTACAGATGCATCCAGAATCACAACAGCTTATATATCTAATAATTGCAACACGTGCTGGATGACTAAATACTTTTGCGACTTTAGCTAAATAGTTAACGTCTGCATCATGAATATTAAATTTTGATGTTCCCATAAGGTGTAGTTTTGATGTAAATATACAACAATATAGTAATATTGCAATATTACGATTATATATTTTAAAATAAAACCAGAATGTGTTTTTCTGGCTTTATAAATGTTTTAAAGTGATTTAAACCAATCTTGAAAATATTGACCTAAAACTGGTGTTAGTTTTTTCTCACCACTTAAAGAGCCAATTAAACTTATAATCCAAAGAACTACGAATACTAAGGAAATTATCCAACCAATAGCTGGAATAAAACTAAGAATTAAACTACATAAACCTAAGCCTAGCATTTGTCTTATATAAAAAGACCCTAACTCAGTTTTCTTATCACCACTATTCATTACTAGTGCAATAACCCAACCAATAATAGTGATATGAGCAATTATTGCTACATTTTTCCCGTCACTTAATATTTCTTTTGCGTCGCCAGCAAATTCACTAGCAGCTTCTTTTGCTTCATTGGCAAAATCTTTAGCCTTTTCTTTGGCTTCTTCGGCAAATTCTCCAGCTTTATCTGCTGCCTTTTTTGCACCTTCTTTTGCACTTCCTAGCATATCATCTAGGTCATCGCTTAAACTTTTTTCGTCTGACATATTTTTAGTGTGTTAAATAAGTTGATATCTAAATTTAATAAAAAAAAGCTAGATTCTCATCTAGCTTTAATTAAACCTTTCAAACACTATTTATTTAGACTTAAATATTCTTTGAAAAAAACCTTTTGTTTTGTCTTTTGCTTCGGTTAGTGTTTCTTTTGCATCTTCGGTAAGTTCATCTAGTTTTTCACCTGCTGCTTCGGTAAATTCACTAGCTTTATTTTTCGCCTGATTGTACATTTCTTTGCCTTCTCCATCAATAAACTCTTTGGCTTTTTCTTTTGCATTAGAAAGCACTTCTTTAGTGTCTTCGGCTAATTCGTTAACCTTTTCTTTAGTATTATCTAAGATTTCTTTGCCATCATTTTCTATAAACGTCGTTACTTTTTCTTTAGCACTATTTAAGACTTCTTTTGCATCATCTGCTAATTCTTCTATTTTCTCACTAGCTTCATCTGCAAATTTTGATGCTTTGTCTTTTAAAGTATTAGCTTTATCTGAAACCGAATGAGCAGAAGTATTAATAGTTGTTTCTGTATTATCGATAGAGTCGTTAATATTTTCCTCTATATTTTTATTTTCTTCAGACATATGAATTGTTTATATTATAAGTAGTGGATTGTACAAAAAAGTTACAGCATTATAAAAATGCACGATCAACAGGTTCCCAAAGTTCAATTTTATTACCATCGTGATCTAAAATCCATCCAAACTTACCATATTCAAATTCTTGCATTTCTCCAACTATGGTCACTCCTTCTTCTTTTAAAGCTTCTAAAAGTTCCACTAAATTTTCAACACGATAATTAAACATGAAGTCTTTTTTTGAAGGCTCAAAGTACTTAGTGTCATCGGCAAAAGGACTCCATTGTGTAGAGCAATCTTTACCTTCTTTATCTTTCCACCAGAAGGTACAACCATAATCATCTGTGTTTAACCCTAAGTGTTTTTTGTACCAATCTTTAGAAGCTTTTGGGTCTTTGGTTTTAAAGAATAACCCTCCAATTCCTGTAACGCGTTTTTTCATTTTTTTACTAATTATTTAATTTAAGTTATACATGTTGATCGACAAGAATCATATTGCCATCAGGATCAAGAACCATAAAACTAGCTGGACCAGAAGTATTTTCATCTGCTTCACTAACGAGTTTTATGTTTTTATTTTTCAGAGATTTTTGAATATCTCTAACATCATCAAAAGTTTTTAACGTCTTAGCGTTTTCATCCCAACCAGGATTAAAGGTGAGTATATTATTTTCAAACATACCTTGAAATAACCCAATAAGCGCATTGCCATTTTTCATGATGAGGTAATTTTTTTCAATATCTCCAGCAAAAACTATAAACCCTAGTGATTCATAAAATGCTTTTGAAGCATGTATATCTTTTACACTTAAACTTGACGAGAAAGCACCTAATTTCATAAGCTTATTTTTTTAAATTTTTTTCATATAAATCTATCCATTCGTTGGCATCCATTTTTGCAGTAAGTTCTGCGATTAAATCATATGGAATATCGTCTAATTTTTTAAAGCGAATACAGCTTTTTCCCATATCTAGCTTATACTTACAGTGCTTAGGATATTCTGATGTGAACCAATCAAGAATCTCTTTATTAGCATACATTCCCATGTGATACACTGCTATGAAATTTTTCTGAGATGCGATATTCATGAAAGGTAAAGGCAGTTTTGTGTCACAATGATATCCATTTGGATAAACAGAATGAGGAACATAATAACCAATCATATTATAATTCATACCTTCTTCAAAACCTTTTGGAAGGTTTTTATTTATGATGGTTCTTAACTTAATCATTGGCGCTTTACGCTCTTCAGGTAACTGCTTGATGTACTCGTCTGGCGAGTCTGCTTTATATTGCATATGTGTTTTTTAATTATTTACGTTGAAGGATTAATCCAGATATTAATGAGATAATTAAACCTAGAATCATGACTGAAGCAAACATCATAAAAGCCATAAAACTCGGACTTCCATAATCTTTCATTTGTTGTCTAAGTGCTGCACTTTGAATTTTGACTTCTTCCGCTGTTAAAGAGGTTTCCATTTTTTTTATAGAATATTCTAAATACTCATCTGCAAAATCTGGATTTATTTGAGAGGTGTATATATAATCAAAGAAAGCAACTCCAATTGCTGAGAATAAAGCAATAAGCATTCCAATAGCTATAGCTTTTCCTAAAGACACTTTTCCTTCATTAACCTTGTCGCGATAGTGTTTTATGCCGAAGTAAACGAATAGTAACGATAATACCATTGAGGTATATCCAATGAGTTCACCATAATCAAAATCAACTCCCATTCCTAAAAAGAAAGGCAATCCGAATAATATAAACCCACTTAATAAGGCATAAATACCATACTTTAAAACTGTACTTTTCATGTTTTATTTTTTAATAATTTATAGTTCAAAAGTAGGAGTAAATTCAATTTTAGGCCTCATACTAAAGTACTAAATGCGTCATACTTTAGTCTAAAAGTAATAAAAATTAAAGAGTTTTAGGTTTCGAAGGTCTTTGGCTAATAATCTCATGTGTAACTTAAATTTTTATAGAACACCTTAATTATTTAAATGATTTGTAATGATTTTGCAATCTGTACAGCTTGTGTACGTCTTTTGGCGTTTAGTTTTACAAGTAGGTTCGAAACATGTGTCTTTATAGTGCTTTCAGACAGAAATAGGAGGTCAGCGATTTCTTTATTTGATAATCCTTCTGAAATTTTTTGAAGGACTTCATATTCCCTTGTAGTAAGTTCAAGTTCAGCAATTTTTTTGTGATTAATTTCTGTTGAAGGCAAAGGTGTTTTTTGCAATGTTTTTTTGTTGATATAAATGCCAATAAAAAAAAAGACCATTGCAATGACAGCAATTATGAACTCTGTTTTTAAGTTGCTTGATATTAAGGCATATTTACTAAACTGAAAAAGTAATAGTAAAGACAGAATAAGTAACCCAAAAACCAATATCGTTTTTTTCATTTGTGAAAGTTAACAAAATTTCGATTTAATTTTATCGACAATGGTTTGTGCTAATTTTTCTTTGCTTTCAATAGTCCAACCAGCAACATGAGGCGTAATGATAACGTTTTTAGAATGAATTAAATGCTGAAAATCTTCTGGAATCTCAGTAGAAAATAAATTTTCAAAAGATGTTTTTTCATATTCTAAAACGTCTAATCCAGCACCTAAAATTTTACCAGATTGTAATGCGGAAACTAAATCTTTAGTCACTACACTTTTACCACGTGCTGTATTAATAAGCCAAAAGGGTTTTGTAAAATGATTGATAAAATTTTCATTAACCATATTAATTGTTGATGGTGTTTCTGGTGTGTGTAGGCTTAAAACATCTGCTTTTCTTTGAAGTTCTTCTAAGCTTACTTGTGTACAATTTTCGTCACCAACATTAGGTTTAATATCGTAGCCTAACACTTCTACATCAAAACCACGTAGTTTTTTTGCAAAGGCTTTTCCCATGTTTCCGTACCCAATAAGCCCAACTGTTTTTCCATCAAGTTCAATACCTCGATTGTCTTCACGCAACCATTTTCCGTGACGCACTTCTGTATTGGCTTTGTTAAGTTTATTAAACAGAGCCAACAGCAAGGCTAAACTATGTTCGCCAACAGCATTTCTATTGCCTTCTGGAGCAGAAATTAAATGCACGCCTTTTTGTAACGCATAATCACAATCGATATTCTCTAATCCTGCACCAACACGACCAATAAATTTAAGACGTGTTGCATGGTCTAGAAATGTTTTGTCGATTGTAAAACGACTTCTTAGGACAATGCCGTCATAGTCATGAATTTTAGCTTCAATAGCTTTTTTTGAAGCGGTATAATCTTCATGATTTGTAAACCCTAAATCTTGAAGTTGATTTATGAGTAATGGATGATTTGTATCGAGATGAAGAATTTTCATAAGTAAAGTATGACTTTGGCTGGTAAATTTACGAAGTTTTGCGTTAAGGATTGAGCATTTGTTGGAGCTCCTTGAAAAGAGCGACTTGCGAAAGCCTGACCTGAAAGGGAACGCCCTAAATATTAAGAATTAATTTAGCAATCCAGAAGTAAATAAGAATACCAAAAATATCGTTGCTTGTGGTAATAAAGGGTCCAGTAGCAATTGCAGGATCGATACCACGTTTATCTAAAAATAATGGGATGAATGTACCAATAAGGCCAGCGACAATAATAACAGCAACTAAGGACGCTGAAATGGCTAAAGCAGTTTGCATATCGTTTTTATAAATCCACACAAACAGAAAGAGGAATAATGCTAAAATAACACCGTTTAAAGCCGCAAGAAACATTTCTTTTATTAAGCGTTTGTTGACACTTCCTTTGACATCATCATTAGCCAAACCTTGTACAATAATTGCACTAGATTGTACACCTACGTTTCCTGCCATGGCTGCGATTAATGGTGTGAAAAAGAACAATTCTGCATATTTTTCGAAAACACCTTGAAAGCCTTCCATAATTAAAAACGCACCAACACCACCAACAAGACCTAAAAACAACCAAGGTAAGCGTGCTCTGGTTAGTTGCACAATGCTATCGTCGGCTTCGACGTCTTGTGTAATACCTGCGGCAAGTTGATAATCTTTTTCGGCTTCTTCTTTAATGACATCGACAATGTCGTCAATGGTAATTCGGCCTAAAAGGATTTGATTATCATCAACGACAGGAATGGCTTCCAAGTCGTATTTTTGCATGACTTTAGCAACTTCTTCTGCATCTTCATTTACATTGACAAAATCGACATTATCTTTGGCGATATCTGCTATTTTTTGTTCGCTTTTTGCAGTAATTAAATCTTTTAGAGATAATCTTCCAATTAACTTATCTTCTTTATCGACAACATAGATAGAGTGTACTCTTGTGACATCTTTAGCTTGTCCGCGAATTCTTCTCATACAACCAGCAACAGTCCATGTTTCATAAACTTTCACTAATTCTTTAGCCATGAGTCCACCAGCAGTATCTTCATCGTAGGCTAAGAGTTCTTGAATTTCGGCTTTATGTTCTTGATCTTCAATTTGAGAAATGACATCTTCTTGGCGATCTTCAGGTAATTCAGCAATCATATCTGCTGCATCATCTGTGTCTAATTCTTCAATTTCTTCAGCAATTTCTTTAGAGGAAAGGTTTTTAAGTACATTTTCTCGAATATCTTCATCAAGTTCCATTAAGATATCTGAAGTGGTTTCAGAATCTAAAAGCTTAATGATATAAACGGCTTCTTCTAAATCGAGTTCGTCAAGAATTTCGGCAATATCAGCGTGATGAAAGTCCAACATTAAAGCACGTAGTTCCTTGTCGTTATTTTCGACAATAAGTTGTTGTACTTGTTCGATTAACTCATTGGTGAGCTCAAATTGGATGTTTTCTTTTTCTTCTACCAAACTCTATTCGTCTTTTAAATCGTTTTCAATACTTGTTGTTAGTTCTATAAACTGTTCTACACTTAATTGTTCTGGACGTTTGCCAAAGATAACATCTTCTCTTAAATTATTTGATAAATTGAGTGTTTTTAAGCTATTCCGAAGTGTTTTTCGGCGTTGTTGAAAAGCTGTTTTGACAACTTTAAACAATAATTTTTCATCGCAAGGCAAGGTATAATCCTTTTTTCTGGTTAAACGAAGGACGCCAGAATCTACTTTTGGAGGTGGATTGAATACGTTTGGAGGCACAGTAAATAAATATTCAGCATCATAAAATGCTTGAGTTAAAACGGAAAGAATCCCATAAACTTTTGAGCCTTCTTTAGAGCAAATACGAGCAGCTACTTCCTTTTGAAACATGCCAGAAAACTCAGGAATTTGGTGACGCATTTCTAAGGTTTTAAAAACGATTTGTGTAGAAATATTATAAGGGAAATTACCAATAATAGCAAAAGGTTCACCTTTAAACGTTTCGTTTAAGTCGTATTTTAAAAAGTCTTTTTCAATAATTCTTGGGGCTAAATTAAGATAATTAGATTGAAGATATTCTACAGATTCTCTGTCAATTTCTATGACATGTGTTGTGATTTTTTTTTCTAATAAATACTTCGTTAATACACCCATTCCTGGCCCAATTTCTAAAACGGTTTTGTAGCCATTAAGCGTTAGAGTTTCTGCTATTTTTTGAGCGATGCTTTCATCGTTTAAAAAATGCTGACCTAAGAATTTTTTTGCTTTTACTTGATGTTGATTTTCCACGCTTAGAATGTTGTCGTCCTTAATACCTTATGCTTAAGAAGTCATTGTTTTTATGTAAAATTTACTGAATATTCATCCACGATTTGAAGTTCGGTTCTAAAAGCGAGCATTTTATCTGCAAACTTTTTTAGTCCTTCAGCTTTAAGCTTTTCGGCATCTTCTTTATAATAAGCATCTAAGGCTTCGCGTGAATAAGATCTGTATTGCACAGAATAGGTATGACCTCCTAATTCTTCTTCAACTAAAACTTTTGTTAGTGTTGCTTTTTCAAATTTACCAGTTCCTAAAACTTGAGGAATGTGTTCTTTTATCCAAACTAACCATTCGTTATGAATGCTGTCGTCTATATTTATAGTTACGTTGTAAATAATCATCTTATAGTGTTTTATAAACTCTGTAGTATATACAGAAAATAAATATGGTTATAACCTTTTTGCAAATAACAGGAGTTCTTTATCATCTTCAAAGGGTTTTACCTTTTTTTGATAAGATAAGCCTAATTTTTCTAATAAATGAATAGAGGGCTTATTGGTTGGTAATGTAATTGCTAAAACCGTTTCTAGTTTAAAGTCTTCTTTGGCTAACTTTAAAATAGCAAGTGCTGACTCATAACCATAACCTTTGCCTTCGTATGCTGGGAGTAAAGCAAAGCCAATATCGGCATGATCTAAGGTGTCACGTTTAATGAGTCCGCAAGTCCCAATCGTCTTATTATTTTCTTCTTTTAATTGTAATTTATAAAACCCAAAACCATAGGTGTTATAACTTTTTAAATGGCCTTCTTTTATACGTTGTTTTGCCTGTTCAATAGTTTTAATGTTTCGATCGCCAATATACTTAATCCAATGTGGTGTGTTTACCAATTCTAAAAAGAAAGCCGCATCATAAAGTGTGAATTTAGAAATGATAAGTCTATGAGTTTCTGCTACAATCATTTTAAAGTTTGGTGTTGAGTTTTTTTGGCAAGCTCTAAAAGGTGATTTGGGTTATTGATTAATTAATGGCGTCGCCACGAAGCATTCTGTATTTTTTTCTAGCATCGACAAAGTAAATAGAATCTTGGTAGTTGAAGATGATTTCTTCATAAAATTCTTTAGCTTTTTCAGGTTGAGCTAAATGATTTAGGTAAAGTTCAGCCAATGCAAATAAGGTATCATCTGCTAAAATATCCTCTTTAAAATCAGTAATTATTTGAATGTAATTAGCTTCAGCCTTTAGGTACTGTTTTTTGCTTTCAAAAAGTTGAGCTTGCTTGTATAGCGCTTGGTCTATAATTGTTTCGCTTTTATGAGCTTCAAGAACACGATTTAGAAGCTGAATAGCCTCATCAGGTTTATTTTGAAAAGCGAGCAAATCTGCTTTGGCATATAGTTTTAATGCAGTTTGTGTAGAGTCTTCATATTTATTGTCCGAAATTAAAAGCTTTAAGTCTAAAGCATCATTAGCGATGAGTTGTGATGTAGATGATTTTAAAATTTTTAATTGAGATTCTGCCCATTTAAAATCACCTTTATAATAACTCGTTTTTGCAACTTTAAAGCGTGCCTCTTGAGACAGCGTACTGTTTTTTAGATTTCGTTGAATTTGAGTATAGTAAATTAAGGCTTCATTAAACTTTTCTTGAAAAACTAAGATGTCACCCAATTCTAACTTGACTTGTGAAGATTGATAATCACTTAATTGTAGGTTTAAGCTTTCTTTTAAAAAACGAGTCGCTTGTTCTGTATCATGTAAATTAAAAGCTAAGAAATGTCCATAAGCTATTTGTAGTTTTATGGTTCGAGGATGTTTCCCATAGGTATCTAAAAGGCTTAAGTATTTTTTATTTATGGTTTGGTAATCTTTTTCAAGCGCTTCACTAGTTTCTATTTTGAGAATATTATAGTGTGCTTCTAAAGTAATCTCTGGGTCTTGAGCTATTTCAATAATATAATTAAAAATGTCTTTAGCCACAGCATTCTGTTTTTCTTGAACAGCAATTAACGCTAAGCTTTCAATGCGATCAAGACTTTCAGGCAACCTTTTAAACATCGCTTTTTCTTGAGCAAATGCTTTATAATATTCTTTTTGCTGAATGAATAACCAACTCAATAAATCATTGAATAATAAATTTGGAGCGACTTGAATCTTTTTAAGTAATACTTTTTTTAAGATAAGATTATTAGGGTTCTCTTTGTCTTCACTTACAAATTCATTTAAAGCATTTTTAATCGTACTTGCATAATTGGGATTGGTTTCAATAAAATTGATATAACTTGAAAACATTTTTTCTATATCACCTTGTTCACCATAAATTCTCGCTAGTTGAATATTAAAATTGTATGAGGGTTTAAGCACCATTGCTTTTTCATAAACAAGGACAGCTTTATCTAAGAGCGAGTATTCTTCAAACGCGCGACCAACAGAGAACGCAAAATTTACTTTTAAGTCCACAGCCTCTATTGCTTTAGTGTAATTTAAGTTGGCATTAATAGTGTCGTTTTTAAGCTGATAATTGTATCCCAACTCTACTAATAACGCAGGGTATTCCATTTTAGAAATTTGATGAAGTAATAAATCTTGCGCAACATCTAATTGTTCCATTTGCTGATAGGTACGAACTAATTGTACCAAGTAGATGTAATTAGTCGGACTTTTATCATGTAGTTTTTGATACAGTAATTGAGCCTTTTCAAATTCACCCTTTTTATAATATTCTTTTGCAACGATATCCTCTTGCGCAACAGTGCTAAGACAGTATAGAAAACAAAATATATAAATAAGCTTCATGATAAAGGCCTTGATGTTTAATAAAAGATACTCAACTTTGGGTAAATATAGTAAAAGTGTTGTGTAGATATTGCAAATGTTATTATAAAAAAAATGCCTGAAATCTTATTTCAGGCATTAGCCAATTCAAATAATTGTGCTATTAACCAATGTCAATTTTAACATGATTCAAGTACTTGATCGGGGCAATTCATTTATTATCTGCTACTACAATTGCAGTTTTATTTTCAGATTTGTTTATACTAAAATCTGAGAATAAAACTTTACTAGCAACAAAAATTAAAGCGGCAAGTAGAAAAATACGTAGAATATTCTTCATGATTAAGTAGGTTTTTAGGTTTGGGACTATAAACTACTAGAAAAGTTTTTACATATCAAAATAAATCAGAAAAAAATCGTTGAATGGCATGTGTATTTTGCGCTTTATCGATAAAATGCAAGAAAATAGACAAATAAAGTAGGAATAAAACTACAATTTAGTTTATTATACTAAAGCCAGTATATGGAATTAGGACCTCAGGGATTTTAATTCCATCTTCAGTTTGATAGTTTTCTAATATTCCAGCTAATACTCGTGGTAAAGCTAAAGCACTTCCGTTTAAAGTATGCGCCAGTTCATTTTTACCATCACTATTTTTAAAACGCAATTTTAAGCGATTAGCTTGAAATGTTTCAAAATTTGAAACACTAGAAATTTCTAACCATCTATCTTGTGCAGTAGAGAAGACTTCAAAATCATAAGTTAAGGCAGATGTAAATCCTAAATCACCTCCGCATAAGCGTAAGATTCTATAAGGTAATTTGAGTTCCTTTAAAATACCTTTAACATGGTTTACCATGCCATCTAATGCTTTAAAAGAATGGTTAGGATGTTCGACGCGTAAAATTTCAACTTTATCAAATTGATGAAGTCTATTTAATCCTCTTACATGAGCACCATAACTTCCCGCTTCTCTTCTAAAACAAGGTGTGTAACCTGTAATGCCAATAGGTAATTCGCTTTCACTAAGCACAACATCTCTAAATATATTAGTTCCTGGAACTTCGGCAGTAGGAATTAAATATAAATTATCTGCAGTCACATGATACATTTGGCCCTCTTTATCAGGCAATTGTCCAGTGCCAAAACCTGAAGCCTCATTTACTAAGTGAGGCAATTGGTATTCGGTGTATCCAGCAGCTGTATTTTTGTCTAAAAAGTAAGCAATTAATGCACGCTGTAATCGCGCACCTTTTCCTTTATACACAGGAAAACCAGCACCAGTAATTTTGTTACCAAGCTCAAAATCTATAATGTCATATTTTTTAGCAAGTTCCCAATGAGGTAGAGCACCTTCGTGTAATTGAGGAATATCACCTTCTTTAAAAACCTCTTCATTATCTTCATCTGTATTTCCAGTAGGCACAGATTCATGAGGTACGTTCGGTATTTTATAAAGCAACTCGTTTAAAGCTTCAACTTTAGCATTTAACTTTTCAGTTAAATCTTTAGACACGTCTTTTAAATCTGTTGTTTTAGCTTTTAAAACATTAGCTTTTTCAATAGCACCAGATTTATATAACATACCAATTTCCTTAGAAAGCGCGTTAGATTCAGATAAGGTGTTATCTAGTTGAGCTTGCAACGAACGTCTCTCCTCATCAAAAGCAATCACCTCATTAATCATTTGTGAGGCATCAATATTTCGTTTGGCTAATCGTTGAATTACTAAATCTTTGTTTTCTCTAATAAATGGTACTTGTAACATGTTTTGTTTTTTGGGCGTTTCCAAAGCGTTTTCATTTCACCAAAGTTCAATGAACGCTTGGTCAGGCTATTCGCTATATCTTTTTTTAGAAAATAAAAAAAGGATGTCGCTGCTATCCTTAACGCAATTTAAAGCGCAAAAGTAAGAAATAGTTTAGATTGAAGCGTTATAATCAATCTAGTTTTGAAGGTAAAATCCATTCACTATGTTTAAAGGCATTCCATTTTAATGAAGCAATATCTACTTCAGAATTAATGAAGCGTTCGTAAGCACGTCCGTTTACAGATAGCTTACATTTAATATATACAGCAACGTCTATGCCTTTTTGTGCGTAGTCTTGCTTAAGCCGTTGAGCAAATTGCCACATGACATCTGGTTTAGTACTTATTAAACGTTTTTGTTTTTTAGAAAGGTAATCTTCAGGTTTAACAATAATTACAGATTGATCTTGTTTATTAACTAATTGATAAGTGGCTAAGCCATGTTTAGAGCGAAGCATCATACGCCAAGACATTCTGTGTCCTTCTTCTGTCCATAAAACATTGTCTTTTATAAAATGATGACGAAGCGGTAGTGCAATTTGTATCACAAAGTAAATAACAAACAGAGCTACAAGTGGCTTGCTGTATTTTGGTACAATTACATCTTCTGCAGTATAAAATGGTTTGGTCTTGAAAAAAATATTTTTAATCGTTTTTGGCTCGAAAAAGAAAAGGGCAAAACCTAATGATAAGAATGGGAAAATACCAACTTGAAAAACAATTGAATTAAATAAATGAAAAAATATAGATGCAAAGAAAGCCCATTTTCTTGTGGGTTTCCATAGCAGTAAAGGAATAACTAATCCGTCAAATAAAATACCTCCATAAGCTAGAAAATAGTGAAGCCAATTTTGCTGTAAAAATTCACCAATTAAAAAGAAGTCTTTTTTACCACGCATAAAAATTTCCATCACAGAAGCATCAAGCCAATCAGGATATATTTTAGCTATAGAACCGTAGGTGTACACGATAAACATTTGAAGAATAAAAACCCAACGACACCATTGTGGCATCGACTGTTGTTTAAGGTTTAGATTAAGCTTAGCATCTACAGAAAAATATTTATGTGCAGGTTGAAAAGCCATTATTGCACTTAATAGAATCAATAAATAGTAGTGGTTGTTATACGATGCTTTTTGCATAAGGTAAGTGGCTGTCCACATCACAGTAAACATTATGGCGCTAAATCGATATTTATAACCAATCATGATTAGGAATCCAAAAATCCCCATAATTGCATAGTAAAAGTACATGCCATTACCTGGAAGTGGTTGTAACCATTCGAAGCCAATAAATGAAAACGTAAATTGAGGATCGATAAGCGTGTACTTAACCCAGCCTGTAAAAATGGCTCCAACAGACTCCAGAAAGCACAGTAAACCAAATAGGATTCTAAAAGCTATAAGAGCACTATTGTCTATATGTTTAAATAGTAGATTATTCAAATTGCATTTTATTTATAAAATGAAGTGCGCTTGTTTTGTCTTCTTGGATTTGTTTTTTTAAATCTTCAATCGAATCAAATTTTTGTTCATCTCTAATTCTATGTAAAAGCTCTACATGAATAAACTCATCATAAATATCTTTTTTAAAATTAAAAAGATGGACTTCAATTGATTGATTAGAATTCTTGTTAATTGTTGGATTGGTGCCTATATTCATCATACCATAAATGGTTTGATTGTTGTATTGAGATTGAATCACATATACACCTTGTTTAGGGATAAGCTTATAATCTTCTTCAATATTTATATTTGCTGTTGGAAAGCCAATAGTTTTACCCAAACCCTTTCCTTTTATTACAGTACCTTGAAGCATAAAGTTATAACCTAAAAATAAGTTGGCTGTTTCTATATCGCCTTCAGCTAGGGCTTTTCTAATTTTAGTAGAACTTATAGATACTTCATTTATATCTTGAGCAGAAATTTCTTCAACTTCAAAATTATAGGTTTGACCAAAACGTTTTAAATCATCAATATTCGCTGTTCTATTTCTCCCAAAATGATGGTCATAACCAATAATTATTTTTTTTACATGTAATTGTTCAACCAAAACATTAACCACAAATTCTTCAGCAGTTAAACGTGAAAAAGATTTTGTAAAAGGTTTGATAACAAGATAATCTAAACCTTGGGCTTTTAGTAATTTAATGCGTTCATCAATCGTATTAATTAACTTAATATTGGTGTCTTTTTGTAGCACCATTCTTGGATGAGGAAAAAAAGTTAAAACAGTAGATTTTAAGTTGCTATTTTTAGAAGTATTAACTAAACGTTCTAAAATTTTTTGATGACCAATATGCACACCATCGAATGTGCCAATTGTGGCTACTGTATTTTCAGAGAATGAATTTTTAAGCGATTGTATAACTTCCAAATGAGTAAATTGTTTATACAAAAATAAAAAAGAGGATTGATACTAAATCAATCCTCTTTTATTAATTATTAAAATACTTTATTATTTTTTAATAAAAGGTAAAGAAACTGAGCTTCCTTCTCTTGTTATTTGAATAAAGTACATGCCATCACTTAAATTAGCTGTATTAACAGATAAATCTGAAACATTGCTAATAACTTTTTGAGAAAGTGTTTGACCTAACATATTATAGATTTTATACCCATCAGGTAAATCATTATTAGATAATGAAATGTTTAATACGTTAGTTGTAGGGTTAGGATAAATGCTGATGCTATTTAATCCAAACTCATCAACACTTAATGGAGCCATTACATTAATTGTATAATCTTCAACTTCTGCATCAACACTTCCACCAGAACCATCAGTAACTTCACATGGTGTAGGAGCTACAAAATACTTGTTAGTAACACGCATTGTTGTATTACCTAAAGCCGCATCTGTTGGAACAACTATACTTAAACCAGAATTACTTGTAGGGTCATTGGTTACGTTTTGAGCAGTTCCTAAGTCGTATTCTTCAGAGGCATCAAAAGTACAATTCTGATTCCAATCAATCCAAACTCTAACTTCATTTAACCAGTTACCATCAGTATTAACATTAATAGTTATACTGTAAGGTTCGTCTCTTGTTACGTCTGTAACAATTGCTGTATAATCACTATAACCAGATGGTTTACCTGTATTTAAGTTAGATAGAATATCAGTTGTACCATCATTAAGAATAACACCTTCTACACTTGTTTCATATACAATATTACCAACAGAAGCACAAAGTCCACCAGTGAAAGTATAACTTTCTGAAGTATTATCATTAACTGTATTAAGGTCTGTTCCTCCATTTGGATTAGACAGTTCAGCATAGAAAGTATGTGCTCCAGTTGTTGTGGTTAACTCAGGTAATGAAATGATTTCAAATTCATTTATATTTAAAGATCCAGACCAGTTGTAGTCAACAGGTGTACCACCATCAATATAATAGCTTATAGTTGCAGACGTTAATGTATTATTACCAGAGTTAGTAAGTTTAACATCAGGAGTCATTGTTGAACTAGAACAATCTACTACATTTAAATCTTCAATATCTAATCTACCATCAAGGTCATAAATTACACCAGGAGAACATGCATTAGAAGTTGCTAATTCCATTCTATTAGGAGAATTAGTCATTACCGCTACAATTCTTGTACGTTGATCAGCAGTAAATGTATTCATACAAGTATCATCTGTATAATCCATATAGTTTTCTACCATATCAGGATCACCACCAGCACAAGAATCTGAACTAGGGCATCCGAAATTAGAAGAAGATGCAGCAGGCGTATCAGCACAATAATCATCAACAGCACATCCACCATCACCCCAAATGTGATGTAATCCTAACCAGTGACCAGCTTCATGAGTCAATGTTCTACCTGAGGCATAAACACCACCTAAAGGATTTGGGTTTGCAATAGAACCCACAGAAGAAGCAAGAACAACAACACCATCAGTATCTGAAGGTCCACCAGCATACATAGGTAATCCAGAACCTGTTGGGAATTGAGCATAACCCAATAAACCACCACTTAAATTAGCTACCCAGATATTCATATATCTTGTTGGGTCCCATTGTGTAGCTTGTTTAATTCCGCCATCCATGCTACCCATAGATTGTGCAGTATCACCATAATCTGTGATACGGTTAATACCAGACTCAGTCATAGTTGCACCACTAGGATCTTGTTGCGCTAAACAGAATCTAACTTCTGTGTCTGCAGCAGTACCAAAAGGACTACCAGCTAAATTAGCATAATCAATATTTAATTGATCTATTTGTGCTTGAATTGCAGCTTGAGATAAGTTTTCTCCACCAGGAGCACCATCTGTAAGAATATGAAAAACAACAGGAATCGTATAAATTGTTCCTCTTCCGCTTTCCAATAATGCATTAACCTCTTCCACTTTAGGCGCTAACCAATTTTCAAAGGCTTCAGTAGAAATTCTTTCAGGAAATTTTTCTTGAAGTGCTCTTTCATATTCTGTTGTTGCACAACGAATATAGCCAGTCTCTTCAGCAACTCTTTGGTTGTCAACAGTTAATTCTTGACCAAAGATTTTTTTAGCCACCTTTTTCTCTTGAGCTGAAAGAAAATTAGGAACACTAATCGCAATAATTAGTAATAATAAAGTAATTTTTTTCATTTTTTTATGATTTAAATAATTGTAAATTGTATTTAAGGAGCTAAAAATAGTAAAAATATAATTTAATACTCAACTTTAAAGGTTAAAATCGACTAACTGTATAGCATTTTTAAAAGCGATTGTAGTGAATTTTCAATAGCCAAAGTTTCTATTATATCAAGAAAATAATCATATATTTATAGAATCATATAATTCACATCTAATTTAATATTTACAATCATGAAAACTGCTAACCAACATGTTTTACATAGTAGAACAGTACTTCTGTGCTTATTAGCACTATTTTTTAGTTTCAATATAATGGCTCAAAAACCAATGGAAAAGCGATCTTTTGAGATTAGTTTAGAAGCAGATGAAGCTATTCAATCTGTGATTAAAAATGACAAAAGAATAAATGTAAAAACGGGAACACCTATAGCACTATATGGTTTAAACTATGAAGTTCCTGAAGATAGTCCTGAAAGTATGGCTATGTATTATCTGGAGCATGAATCGGCTAAGTTGGGCATTCCAAAAAGCGAATTAGAAAATCTTCATCACCATGCCACACGAACTACTAATGCAGGTTCTGTTGTAAGATATAGACAATATTATAGAGGATATCCTGTAAATAAAGCTGAAGTAACGATTACTATTTCTCCAGAAAATAGAGTGGTGTATATTATGAATAGTTATGTTGCTTTTAAAAGTATTAATACAATACCAAGTGTGTCGGAAGAACGTGCTTTAGAACTTGCTAAAAATCATATCAGTATTAATGCACCTGCTTCCTATACTAATAATAGAGTTATGGTATATAACAATCCTAAAATGACTCGATTAGCTCATGAAGTTACTATATTGACTAGTGACCCTTTAGGAGAATGGCATGTCTTTGTGGATGCTCAAACAGAAGAGATTTTTAAAGTAGTAGACATGAACCAATATTATAGCGGTCATGAAAAAGATAAAAAAGTTAATAAGGCTAAGAAAGAAGAACCAAAAGTTAACGAAATTTATAGAAGAAGAGTTGATGGCGCATGTTTTGTGTTTGACCCTGATCCATTATCGTCTAATATGGTTGCTTATGGCGGCGGTTATGTAGATGGAAATGATGCAGATACACCACAATTAACTGCTGCAAGAATTAGTGCCACTTTAAATGATATTACTTTTAGCGGAGGAATGTATTCTTTAGTTGGTCCATTAGCACAAATTGTAGATTTTGATACGCCAAATACTGGATTATTTGCTCAAGCGACTCCTGATTTTAATTTTACTAGAAACGAACAAGGTTTTGAACCCGCAAATACCTATTATCATATTGATTATATGATGAATTATATTAACAACACCTTAGGCTGTGATGTGATGCCATACCAATATACAGGAGGAGTTAAGTTTGATCCTCATGGTGCAGGAGGCGCAGACCAATCTTATTATACTCCAGGTACAGCACAATTGTCTTTTGGTGAAGGTTGTGTCGATGATGCTGAAGATTCTGATGTGATTCATCATGAATTAGGACATGGTTTACATGATTGGGTAACTGCTGGAGGCTATAGTGGTGCTGAAGGACTAGGAGAAGGTACTGGTGATTATGTGGCACAATCCTATAATAGAGGACTAGGATATTGGGGACCAGGAGACGCACAATACAATTGGGTCTTTAACTGGGATGGTCATAATGAATGTTGGAACGGAAGAGTTACCAATTATGGCGCGACATATCCTGGTGGATTAACAGGTTCGATTCATACTGATGGTCAAATTTGGGCGACATGCTTAATGGAGATTTGGGATCAAATAGGTCAGCAAGAAATGGATAAAATCTTTTGGGAAGGTCTTGGAATGACAGCTGGAACCACAGGTCAAAATGATGCAGCAGTTGCAGTTTATCAAGCTGCGGTAAATCTTGGCTATACGAATGATCAAATTAATACCATACATAGTTCATTAACTGATTGTGGTTATACTTTGCCAGCATTACCTGGTCCGCCATCAGCAGCTTTTAGCGCAGATAATGAAACGATATGTTTAGATACAAATAACATGGTGACCTTTACAGATGAAACGGTGCCTACGGCAACGTCATGGTCATGGACTTTTGAAGGTGGAACACCAGCCACATCAACAGATCAAAACCCAACTGTGACCTATGCTGCAGATGGAACTTACGATGTGACTTTAGAAGTTACAAATTCATTTGGAACAGATACTGTAACATTAACCGATTATATTTCAGTGGTTTCTGGAGATGCATGTCCTTCATGTACAATATATAGCTCAGCAACTACCCTTGGGCTAGCTATACCAGATGGTACAGGAGGTAGTGGTGAACCAGGTGAAGCATTAACTAATGTTATTAATGTTCCAGACGATGTCATTATTGATTATATAACAGTTAATGTAGATATTTCACATACTTGGATTGCGGATTTAATTATTACAATTATTCATCCTGACGGAACACCAGCAGTAGTTGTTTGGGACAGATCTTGCGCAGCAGTGAGTACCGGCTTGGATGTTACTTTTATTGATGGAGAGCCTGCTATTGTCTGTGCTGGAGCAACAGTTGGGGATTATGCACCAGTAAATCCGTTAAGTGTTTTTTCTGGGTTGAATAGTGCAGGGGATTGGACTATATCTATGACAGATAACTGGAGTGCAGATACAGGGGTATTAAATGACTGGTCAATTGAGATATGTAGCAGTCCTACAGCCTCTATTGAAGAAAGTCAATTTGAGATTTTCTCTATTTACCCTAACCCTAGTAACGGAGAGTTTACTTTAAACCTGAATTCGACTTCTAATGAAGACATTAATGTGACAGTTTACGATATTAGAGGACGTTCGGTTTATCATAAAACTTATGACAATACATCAGATTTTAGTCAAGTTGTTAACTTAAATGCAGTTCAGTCTGGGGTGTATTTAGTAAGTGTTAGTGATGGAGAAAGAAAGACTATAAAGCGAATTATAATTGAGTAAAAGAATAACTCTTAAAAATAAAAAAGGAAGCTAAACAGCTTCCTTTTTTATTTTCCATTAAAGGTGTTCATGGTATGATTTACACCAGCTAATGCAAAGGATTTGATAAGTTCTATAGCTTTATCTATACGCTCTGGAAGTTTTTCTTTTTCTTCATCTGTCCATTCTCCTAAAACATAATCGACTTGTCGTCCTTTGCCAAAAGCATCGCTAATTCCAAATCTAAAACGATTATATTTAGTGGTGTTTAACTTGTCTTGTGTGTCTTTTAATCCGTTATGTCCACCATCGCTACCTTTTGTTTTTAATCTAATGCTACCAAAGGGCAGGTTTAAATCATCAGTAATGACCAATAAATTTTCTAATGGAATTTTTTCCTTGGTCAACCAATATAGAATAGCTTTACCGCTTAAATTCATATAGGTGTTAGGTTTGAGTAGAATAAAAGTTCTTCCTTTAAGTTTATAGGTACAGATATCGCCTAATTTTTGTGTTTCAAATTGAAGATCTTCTTTTAATGCAAATTGATCTAATATTTTAAACCCAATATTATGTCTTGTATTCGTGTACTTTTCACCAATATTTCCTAATCCAACAATTAGATATTTTTTCATGGGATGCATGTCTTCTACTTTAATTAAAGCTTTTTTTTTATTAAAAAAACATCTTAAAAATTTACACATAGAAGCTTTAAGTTTTTTGTAAAAATAAAAAAAGCATTCTGAATAAACAGAATGCTTTTAAATGGGATAAATAAAAATATTTATTCTTGAGTAGCTTCAGCTGCTTCTGGAGTTGCTCCTTCTGCAGTAGCTCCTTCTTCGCCTTCTTCACCTTCTTCATCTTCAACTTCATCAACAATAGCAGTTCTAGATGTTTTAATTTGACAAACAACTGTGTTTTCTGAATGTAATAAAGTGTATTTTTCTTGATCTAAGTCTCTTACAGAAACCTTATCACCAATTTTTAAAGGAGTGATATCTATTTCTATAAAGTCTGGAAGATTAGCAGGAAGTGCTTTAACACGTAACTTTCTGTTATTTTTTCTTAACACACCACCATTTCTTACACCAGCAGAGTTTCCTACTAAGTTGACAGGAATATTTAAAGCAATTTCTTTGTCTTCAAATAATTGATAAAAGTCAATGTGTAAAATTCTGTCTGTTACTGGGTGAAATTGAATGTCTTGTAACACTGCATTAAATTTTTCACCATTATCTAACTCAATTACAACTGTATGCGCATTAGGCGTGTATACTAGTTTAGAGAAAGCTAATTCTGGTGCAGAGAAATGCACTGGGTTATCTCCTCCGTATAATACGCAAGGAACCTGACCAGCATTACGTAAGGCTTTTGTTGCTTTTTTGCCCACGCTTTCTCTTTGAGATCCGTTGATTGAAATTGATTTCATTGTTTTGTTTTTATATTAATTATTAATTACATTAAAAATTTTGAACTAATTGATTTATTATGGTGTACATTTTGCATCACTTCAGCAAATAAATCGGCACAACTTAAAACTCTAATTTTATTACTTTCCTGTTTAACAGGAATAGAGTCTGTTACAATTAATTCTTCTAGTTTAGAGTCTTCAATTTTTTGGTAAGCATTTCCAGATAAAATAGGATGCGTACAAATGGCTCTTACACTTAAAGCGCCACGTTCCATCATAAGGTCAGCGGCTTTGGTTAGCGTTCCAGCAGTATCTACCATATCATCTACTAAAACAACATTTTTTCCAGTAACATCACCAATAAGTTCCATATGAGATATAACATTCGCCTTAGCACGTTGTTTATAACAAATTACAACATCGCTTTCTAAAGCTTTAGAATAAGCATACGCTCTTTTAGAACCTCCCATATCAGGTGATGCAATAGTTAAGTTGTCTAGATTTAAACCTTTTAAATAAGGTAAAAATATAGTTGAAGCAAATAAATGGTCTACAGGTTTTTCGAAAAATCCTTGGATTTGATCTGCATGTAAATCCATAGTGATTATTCTAGTTGCTCCTGCAGTTTCCAACATTTTTGCAACTAACTTAGCTGCTATTGGTACTCTTGGTTTATCTTTTCTATCCTGTCTAGCCCATCCAAAGTAAGGTAAAACTGCTGTTATGTGTCTAGCTGATGCGCGTTTTGCAGCATCAATCATTAACAACATTTCCATTAAATTTTCTGGTCCAGGATTTGTTGATCCAATTATAAAAATACGAGATCCACGTATAGATTCTTCATACGATGGTTGAAACTCTCCATCACTATATGTAGAAGTAATCACGTTGCCTAATGGTACACCATAAGCTACGGCAATTTTCTCAGCAAGCACTTTGCTTTGATTACAAGAAAAAATTTTAGCTGCTGTTGCTATATTAGACATGGTTAACCTCTTGTTTTATAGTGATAAACACTATATCTTTTTTAATTGGCTGCAAATTTAGAGTTTTTTTTCAATCTATAAAGTATTATAGCCTCTATTTTTAAGGCATTTAACGAAAAAAAATATATTTTTGCACTCCTTATATGCTCAAGTGGCGGAATTGGTAGACGCGCTGGATTCAAAATCCAGTTTCTTCGGAAGTGTGGGTTCGATTCCCACCTTGAGTACAAACCTTAACATTGTTGTTAAGGTTTTTTTATTTAAAATTGTATATTTGAACCACCCAAATACTTAAATCTATGCTAGAAGAATTCTGGTTTAACGTACAATATGGTATTAATCATGTGCTAGACATTAATGGTTATGACCATGTCCTTTTTTTACTTGTTCTTGCAGTGCCTTATCTGTTTAAAGACTGGAAACGTGTTTTGTTATTAGTTTCAGTGTTTACAATTGGACACACGCTTTCTTTAATCCTTGCGGCCTATAATGTGGTTTCTGTTAATGGAAAACTAGTGGAGTTCTTAATTCCTGTTACCATTTTAATTGTTGCTATTTTTAATGTGTTTACAGCTGGAAAAAAAGCAAGTAATGAAAAAGTAGGCATCTTATTTTTTTCTACGTTGTTTTTTGGTATAGTTCATGGCTTAGGTTTTGCTAGAGAATTTAAAATCATGGTTGGACATTCAGAAAACAAATTAGTGACTCTACTTGAATTTGCTCTAGGTATAGAATTTGCTCAAATTATTATTGTGTTTGTCGCCTTGTTTTTAGGCTTTTTAATGCAAACGGTATTTAGGTTTTCTAAGCGTGATTGGATTATGGTTGTTTCGGCTATTGTTATTGGATTAGTAATACCAATGATTATAAATAGTGATTTATTAGCTTAAAAAACTTTGATAAAACTTTAACTAACAAGTGTTGTATTTACAACACTAACCGAGTATATTCGTTATACTACTTTGCGTGAAGGATTGCAGCGACATCCTTTTTATGATGAGCTTTCAGCATAAAAAGATATAGCGAAAAGCCTGGTGCTTTTTAACTTTAGTGAAAGAGCACACGCCAAAATAAATAGATATGCAACAGAAGAAAAAACTTAAATATGACAAAGCGTATTTAAGAATTGCAAAAGAATGGGGGAAACTATCTTACTGTGAACGCAAACAGGTTGGTGCTTTAATCGTTAAAGGACGTATGATTATATCTGATGGATTTAATGGAACGCCAACAGGTTTTGAAAACTTTTGTGAAGACGAAGAGGGCTACACCAAATGGTATGTATTACATGCTGAAGCGAATGCGATATTAAAAGTAGCAGCATCTACTCAATCTTGCAAAGGTGCAACCTTATATATTACTTTATCGCCTTGCAAAGAGTGTAGCAAGCTTATACACCAAGCAGGTATTGTAAGGGTTGTATATAATGAAGCTTATAAAGACGATTCTGGGCTGCAATTTTTAGAAAAAGCAGGCATTGAATTACAATTAATTGAAGATTTAAAAGCATAATGAGCAAGACCAAACAATATTTGCCACTTTTTCTAGGGGTTGCTATAGCAGCAGGCATCTTTATTGGAGGAAAATTAAATTTTTCTGACGCTCCTGATCGTTTGTTTACATCAAATAGTAAGAAAGATAAACTCAACAGACTCATCGATTATATTGATTATGAATATGTAGATGATGTTAATACAGATAGTATTGTTGATGTTACTGTAAATGGGATATTAGAAAACCTCGATCCGCATTCTGTTTATATTCCGAAAGAAGATATGCAGCGTGTTAGTGAAAACATGAAAGGTGATTTTGTTGGCATTGGCATTAGCTTTTACCCTTATAAAGATTCTATTGCTGTAATACGAACGGTAGAAGGAGGACCAAGTGAAAAAAGCGGAATTATGGGTGGAGATCGCATTCTTTTTGCAAATGGCGATTCTCTTTTTGGGAAAGGTATGACTAATGAGATTATTGTTAATAAACTTAAAGGGTCTATTGATACAGATGTTAATTTAAAAGTGTACCGACGAGGCGAGCCAGAATTGTTAAACTTTAAAGTGACCAGAGACCATGTGCCTATTCGTAGTATTGATGCCGCATACATGCTAACAGAAACATTAGGGTATATCAAAATTAACCGTTTTGCAGAATCAACTTATAAAGAGTTTAAAACAGAGTTAAAAAAACTAAAGAACCTTGGAGCTACTCAAATGGCTTTAGATTTAAGACAAAACCCTGGAGGATTTAAAAATATTGCAGAACAAATTGTTGATGAGTTCTTAGAAGATGATAAGCTTATATTGTTTACTAAAAATAAACGTGGGCATATAGAAAAAACTTTTGCAACCAGTAAAGGTATTTTTGAAAACGGAAATGTATTTGTACTTATCGATGAAAACTCGGCATCTGCAAGCGAAATAGTTGCTGGAGCTTTACAAGATAACGACAAAGGCACAATTGTTGGCAGACGTTCTTACGGAAAAGGTCTTGTACAACGCGAAATGGAATTAGGCGATGGAAGCGCAGTGCGTTTAACAGTTTCACGCTACTATACACCTACAGGACGCTCGATTCAGCGTTCTTATGAAAATGGAAATAGAGATTATTATGATGAGTATTTTTCTCGTTTAGATAGTGGCGAACTTTTAGATCCAGAAAAAATACAAGTCGCAGATTCTCTTAAGTTTAAAACACCTAAAGGCAAAGTCGTCTATGGTGGTGGAGGCATTATTCCAGATGTGTTTGTACCTTTAGATATGAGTATGCAAAATGAAACGTTTTCGTATTTAAAACAAACGGGTTTTATTAGTTATTTTGTTTTTGAAGAGTTAGATAAACAAAGAGAAGCTTATGACAATTTAACGAAAGAAGATTTTATAAATGACTTTGTTATTACTGATGATGTTGTTCAAGATTTTCAGGACTATATAAGAGAACGTATAAGACGGAAAATTTCTTTTTTGACGTTTAAAGACGAGGTTAAATTATACATAAAGGCGGCTTTAGGAGAGCAGCTGTTTGGAAATGGTACTTATGAAGAAGTCATCAATCATCAAGATATCATGATTGAAGAAGTTATTAAGCTAAGTGAAGCATATTAACGCTTAATTTTATCATGAACCTTTGTGTGTTCGCCATCATTCCAAAGCGTTAAAATATCGGTTGCTACATGCGCACCACTTCCAGAAGCTATAGCAAACTGACTTCGCCAACCTGCTAAGGTGCCAGCAACATATAGATTTTCATCTATTTTATGATCCTTGTTTTTTAACCAAATTCTTTCTTTTGCTTTTACAGCTCTAGGATGTGGTTCTATATATTGTTCTAAACCTTTTATGTTTATTAGATTGGTGTAGCCTACAGCCACAACAATACATTTGCTTTTATATGAAGATTTATTAGTAAGTATCGTAAAGCCCATTTTGGTTTTAAGGATTTCACACACCTTTTCTTTTTCAATTTGGATGATATGTGGACACTCTGAGGTTAATTGTTGCTGACCTTGTTCTAAAATTTCTGCACCAGTTGTACCAGGCTCTAATCCTAAAACATTATTGAATAAAGCATTTTGTAGATGTGATGTTTTTTGATGCATCACTATACCAATACGCTTATTTTTAGCAAATTCTTTAGTGTGTGCCGAGCCTAATACTAATGCACAAGACATACCAGCAGCGCCACCACCAATAATTAATACCTCAAACATTATTTTTTTGAATTGAGTTGTTTTTCAACACGCTTTGAAAGCCTTAAAATTTGTAACAAAACCACAGCGCATAATGAAGCAAAAATTGTAATTAGAGCGACAACACTATCGCCTTTTAATGGGTTGTTAAAATCTATTTGCGTAATATTAAAAATGATTAATCCAGCTGCAATTAGAGTAAATAAGGTTGTAAATATTTTCATATTAAATTAATAAGGCTTTAATGTTATGCGCAAATAACTTTACTGCTATAGCTAATAGAATAACACCAAAAACTTTTCTAATAATGTTAATTCCGTTTGCACCTATAAATTTTTCAATCTTTGCAGAGGTTTTTAATACAATAAAGATAATTAAAACATTAATTAAAACCGCAACAATAATGTTTTCTATTCTAAATTCTGCACGCAACGATAAAAGGGTTGTTAAACTTCCTGGGCCAGCAATTAAAGGGAAGGCTAATGGAAAAACCGAAGCTGTCATTGCATTACTGTCTTCTTGTTTATATAATGTAATTCCTAGAATCATTTCTAAAGCAATAAAGAATAAAATAAAAGCACCAGCAACTGCAAAACTATTTACGCCAATACCAATTAATGAAAGAATATTTTGTCCTAAAAACAAAAATATAATCATAATTACTCCAGCAATTATTGAAGCTTTTTCACTTTGAATATGACCTACTTTTTTTCGTAAATCTATTATGATTGGGATGTTTCCAACAATATCTATTACAGCAAATAATATCATGAAAGCTGTAAAAATTTCTTTAAAATTAAGTTGCATAATTTTGACTTTAAAATTTCGCTGCAAATGTCGTTAATAAAAAAGGATTATAAACATTAAATAACAGTAAATTTTAAGTGTATTTATTGTTAGCTTTTTTGAATGAATAACTAGTATATTTGTGATATGTTTCAACTTGGAAAAACTATTGTTTCAGAAGATATTATACAGAAAGATTTCGTGTGTAATCTGTCAGCTTGTAAAGGCGCATGTTGTATTGATGGTGATGCAGGAGCTCCTTTAGATGAGGATGAGGTTAAAATACTTCATGATATCTATCCTAAAGTAAAGCCTTTTTTAAGAGCTGAAGGGATAGAAGCTATCGAGAGACAAGGCACTTCAATTGTTACGGAGTTTGGTGATTTTGAAACGCCTTTAATTAATGGAGCAGATTGTGCGTATGTTATATTTGATGACAAGAAAACGGCCCTTTGTGGTATTGAAGAAGCGTATAACCAAGGAGAAATAGACTGGAAAAAACCAGTGTCTTGCCATTTGTATCCAATCCGAATTAAAAACTACACCGAATTTTCTGCGGTAAATTACGATAAATGGGAAATTTGTGATGATGCATGCACGCTTGGAAAAGAGTTACAAGTCCCAGTTTATAAGTTTGTTAAACAGGCACTTATTAGAAAGTTTGGCGAAGATTGGTATATGGAATTAGAAAAAATTGCAGCAACTTTTAAAAAGTAATTAAGCTGTTTTAAGTTTCATTTCTTCAGTTGGAATATTAATAATAACTCTAGTACCAGTTGCATTGTTCTGGTCATCATATAAATCTTCGATCACTAAATTATAATCACTAGAAAAGCGTTTTGAGAAATTTTCTAATCGTTCTTTAGTAATAGAAATTCCAACAGATTTTCGATTTAAAGTTTTTTGCTTTTTTATTTTTTGTGAAGCAACTCTTCCAATGCCATTATCTGTAATAATAATTGTGATAGAATTATGCGTTCTGTTTTTTAATTCTAAATGAATTTTTTTGTTTTTCGTTTTAGATGATAATCCGTGCCATAAAGCATTTTCTAAAAACGGCTGTAAAATTAACGATGGAACTTTAATTAAATTAGCATTCACAGATTTGTGTATTTCAACCTCGTATTTAATTTCATTATCAAACCTTATGTTTTCAATATTCATATATAAAGCCATGGTTTCTAGCTCCTCAGCAAGAGAGATTTCTTTTTCGGTAGAAGCCACTAGAATTTTTCTAATGAGTTTAGAAAACTTATTTAAATAATAAACGGCATTTTCTTTTTCATTGTTAATAATATAAAGTTTAATAGAATTTAGTGTGTTAAAAATAAAATGAGGGTTCATCTGATTTCGCAACATGTCTTGTTCGAGCATGATAATTTTTTTCTCACTTTTTAGTGTTTTTTGTCGGTTTAAAACAAAGATTATTCCGAATAATAACATTGCACCACAGACGCTTAAAAGCAGAGTCCTCTTATTTTGCTCAAGTCTTAATTTTACGATTTCATTTTCACTAGCCAAAGCTTTAATTTGATTGCTTTTCTTTTCACTTTCATATCTAATTACCACATCGTTTACATATTGTAAGTTTCTTTCGTTGATAATGGTTTGATCAAGCTCTACATGTTTTTTATAATAAGCTTTAGAGGCTTTATAATCGCCTTTTATTTCACTGAGTTCAGACAAATAATTATAAGCTTCAATTTTTGAGCTTAATAAGTTATACTCTTCGGCAATTCTAATTCCTTTTTTTAGATTTCTTTCAGCTTTATTTATTTGTTTCAGTTTGAGTTGAAGCCATCCTAAATTTATATAAGATAAAGCATTGTAATATTGATCATTTAAAGTTAATGCTTTTGTTAATGCATCGTTGATGACTACAGATGCTTCTTCATATTTTTCTTGTTTAATATAGACTTTGCCAATGCTATTGTAACAAATCACACGACCAATTTCTGAATCAATAGCATTGTTATATTTTAATGATGCTTCATAATTAGCTAGAGCCTCATCTAATAGTCCTTTTTCCTCTTGAGCTATTCCAATGTTTTGATGATTTATAGCGAGCCCTAATTTATTGTCTAATTCCTCTTCAATCTTTAAAGATTCATAAAATTGATTTAAGGCTAAGTCATATTGTTTTAACGCTAAATATATATTTCCCATACTGTTTCTAGATACAGCAATACTAAACTTTAATTCTGCTGAAGGGTTTTCAACTTCCTCAGCGATATCTAGAGCTTCTTTGTGATAGTCTAAAGCAATTCTAATTAAATCTAGTCTTCTGTTTACGACTCCAAGCATGTTTAGACTTAGCACTTTTAAGTCTGTATTACCTGCTCGATCAGCTAAATCTCGCGCTTCTATATGTGTGAGGATAGCCTCGTTGTACTTAGAAATATTACGATATGCTGTGCCAATCATATTTAAAGCATAACTCTCTCCTTCTAAATAGTTTTTTGCATGACTTCGTTTAGATAAAAAACGCATTTTTATTGTGTCTTCACTTACAGCATTAAAAACAGCATATATTTTCTGATAACTTTTTGGCTTTTGTTCAATAAAATCCTCAACCTGAGAAATAAAAATAGGATCAAGAGCTTCTTGTGCATGCATTAAATGCGTAGATAACCATACAACGAATAACCCTATTGTTATTTTAAAAAAAGACTTTAGTGATGTATTTTTTGTTAGGTGCATTATTTATAGTCTATCTAGAAAATCTAATTTACGTTGTCTTGCCACTGGAATCTTATGATTTGGAGGCATCACAACATAGCCTTCAGTTTTTATAAACTCTTTGACTTTGTTCAAGTTAATTATATACGAGTTGTGAATTCTAAAAAATAGTTTTTCAGGAAGTAAGCTATTCACTTCTTTTAGTTTTTTGGTAACCACTAATTTCTGATTATCATTTAAGAAAAGTGTACTGTAATTACCATCAGATTCAATAAAAATAATATCATCTACATGTAAAAAAATAAGTTTCCCATCAGTATTAATAGTGATTTTTTGTCTATGATTTTCTTCATTGAATTTATAAAACAACTCTTCTAATTTATCATAATTAATATTCTTAGTATTAATGTTTTTAAGCTTACTAATTGTAGTGCTTAAATCGTCAGAATCTATTGGTTTTAATAAATAATCTACAGCCTCATGTTTTATAGCTTTAATAGCATATTCGTCATAAGCAGTGGTTATTATTACCGCAAAATCTTTACTAGATAGCTTTTCTAAAAATTGAAAACCATCCATAGTTGGCATTTGTATGTCTAAAAATAGGCAATCAGGAGTATTCGATGTTTTATTTAAAAAGGTGATTGCTTCTTCTGGACTTGTAAATGTTTCAATAATCTCGATATCTTTATTAAAATGATTGAGTTCCCAAGATAAACTTTGGATTGCTTTTTGCTCATCATCAACAATTACGGCTTTTATCATAATATCAAATATAATAATATATTATCCTATTTATACTTATAATGTATGACTGGACACTTTTTTTGTATAATGTGTCTGGTTTTTCTGTTTTTAGGTTTTCTCACTTTTAAAATGACCAACTATACATAATTAACAACCAACTATACAATATTATGTTAAAATTTTAAAAATATTAAAGACATTAGCATCGCTATTAATTGATATAATAGATCAATATGTAGATGTGCTATTAATCGACTATTTAAGTTAGCGCTAACTAACTTAAAAACATATTGACACATTTTAGTTATTTCAGTTAGTTATTTTAGGGATTAAAAAGCGAGTGTTTTTACATTCGCTTTTTTGTTTTTAGCAAATTTTGAACCTCCATGTTTTACTGACCTTAAGACATACAGCGTATTTGTAATATGCTGAAAAACAAGTAGTTACAATAATAAATAAAATAAAGCTAGAAAGCAAGGCAAACACTAGGTTGTTAAAAACTTGTTGACAATGTTTATAACTATACCTTTCATTTTCAAACACATTTTTGAATCTTTGTTGTTCCCAAATTAAGCAAAATTTTACGTCTAATTTTCTCTAAAAACTATTAAAAATGTCTCAGAATATCGAACCCATTCTTCAAGAAAACAAAGATCGATTTGTTATTTTTCCAATTCAACATCATGATATTTGGGAGTGGTATAAGAAATCTGAAGCAAGTTTTTGGACTGCAGAAGAAATTGACTTACACCAAGACCTTACAGATTGGAGCACAAAATTAAATGACGATGAACGTTATTTTATCAAACATATTTTAGCCTTTTTTGCAGCAAGTGATGGTATTGTTAACGAAAATTTGGCAGAAAATTTTGTTAACGAAGTGCAATATAGTGAGGCTAAATTCTTTTATGGTTTTCAAATCATGATGGAAAACATTCATAGTGAAACTTACTCTTTGTTAATTGACACTTATGTTAAAGACGAAGAAGAGAAAGGTAAATTATTTAATGCATTAGAAAATTTCCCAGCGATTAAGAAGAAAGCTGATTGGGCTTTAAAATGGATAGAATCTCCAAGTTTTGCAGAACGTTTAATTGCGTTTGCAGCTGTTGAAGGAATTTTCTTTTCTGGTGCATTTTGCTCAATTTTTTGGCTTAAGAAAAGAGGCCTAATGCCAGGATTAACATTCTCTAATGAGTTGATTTCTAGAGATGAAGGTGTGCATTGTGATTTCGCAGTACACTTACATAATAAACATTTAGTAAACAAAGTTCCTAAAGAACGTATTAAAGAAATAATTGTTGACGCCTTAGATATTGAACGTGAGTTCATAACCGAATCTTTACCTGCTAGTTTAATTGGTATGAATGCTACTTTAATGGCACAATACTTAGAATTTGTCACAGATAGACTTTTAAGCGAATTAGAATGCGAAAAAGTTTACAACACAGCAAATCCTTTTGATTTTATGGATATGATTTCACTACAAGGAAAAACAAATTTCTTTGAAAAGCGTGTTTCAGAATATCAAAAAGCTGGAGTTCTTAATAAAGAAGAAGAAAAAGACAAGTTTAGTTTTGATGCCGATTTTTAATTGGCTTTAACAACTTTTTTCAGAATGTTCTAAACGTTTCATTTTTAACGAATAAGCATTCACAATCATTAACCCTTAATATTCTGAAGTAATTCAGGGTATATTAGAATAACTAACTAACCATTTTTCTGAAAGGCAATTCAGAAAAAAAATTAAAAAACATGTAAACCCTATGTATGTAATTAAAAGAGACGGAAAAAAAGAATTGATGATGTTCGACAAGATTACAGCAAGAGTACGTAAACTCTGCTATGGCTTAAACGAACTTGTAGATCCATTAAAAGTTGCAATGCGCGTTATTGAAGGCTTGTACGATGGTGTAACGACTAGCGAACTTGATAATTTGGCAGCCGAAATCGCAGCAACAATGACAACTGCTCATCCAGATTATGCCAAATTAGCAGCAAGAATTTCTGTGTCTAACTTACATAAAAACACTAAGAAAACTTTTAGTGAAGTAATGCATGACCTATACGTTTATGTTAATCCTAGAACAGGTAAAGATGCACCATTATTATCTGATGAGGTGTATAAAGTGATTATGGATAATAAAGAGAAATTAGACTCTACTATTATTTATAATCGTGATTTTGGTTATGATTATTTCGGGTTTAAAACTTTAGAGCGTTCGTACTTATTAAAATTAAATGGTCAAATTGCCGAAAGACCTCAACACATGCTTATGCGTGTTTCAATAGGAATTCATTTAAATGATTTAGATGCAGCCATTGAAACCTATGAGTTAATGTCTAAAAAGTATTTTACACACGCAACTCCAACGTTATTTAATGCAGGTACACCAAAACCACAAATGTCATCTTGTTTCTTATTAACCATGAAAGAGGATAGTATTGATGGGATTTATGATACACTAAAGCAAACCGCTAAAATATCTCAGTCTGCAGGAGGAATTGGTCTAGCTATGCATAATATTCGTGCTACAGGAAGTTATATTGCTGGAACCAACGGAACCTCAAATGGTATCGTTCCTATGCTTCGTGTGTTTAATGATACAGCACGTTATGTAGATCAAGGAGGAGGAAAGCGTAAAGGAAGCTTCGCTATGTATCTTGAAACATGGCATGCCGATATTTTTGATTTTCTAGATTTAAAAAAGAATCATGGAAAAGAAGAAATGCGCGCACGTGATTTATTTTATGCCATGTGGATTTCAGATTTATTCATGAAACGTGTACAAGAAAATGGCGATTGGACACTAATGTGCCCTAATGAATGTCCAGGTTTACCAGAAACACATAGTGAAGAGTTTGAAGCTTTATATTTAAAATATGAAGCAGAAGGTAAAGGAAGAAAAACAATAAAAGCACGTGAACTTTGGGAAAAAATATTAGAATCCCAAATTGAAACAGGTACACCATACATGTTGTATAAAGATGCAGCAAACCGTAAATCAAATCAGAAAAATTTAGGAACTATTCGTTCTTCAAATTTATGTACTGAGATTATGGAATACACATCACCAGATGAAGTAGCTGTATGTAATTTAGCATCTATTGCTTTACCAATGTTTATTAAAAATGGCGAGTTTGATCATAAAGAATTATTCCGAATTACTAAACGTGTCACTAAAAATTTAAACAAGGTTATCGATAGAAATTACTATCCTGTAATTGAAGCCGAAAACTCTAACTTTCGTCATAGACCAATTGGTTTAGGTGTGCAAGGTCTTGCAGATACGTTTATTAAATTACGCTTGCCTTTTACAAGTGATGAAGCCAAAAAATTAAACCAAGAAATTTTTGAAACACTTTATTTCGCTGCTGTAACAGCAAGTATGGAAGAATCTAAAATTGATGGTCCTTACAAAACCTATAAAGGGTCTCCAATTAGTAAAGGTGAATTCCAACATAACCTTTGGAATATAAAAGATGAGGAATTAAGCGGACGTTGGGATTGGGATAAATTAAGAAAAGAAGTCAAAAAGAATGGTGTGCGCAACTCGTTACTTGTCGCGCCAATGCCAACAGCTTCTACATCTCAAATCTTAGGAAATAACGAATGCTTTGAGCCTTATACCTCTAACATCTACACACGTCGTGTATTGTCTGGAGAATTTATTGTAGTCAATAAACATTTATTAGAAGACTTAGTCGATTTAGGCCTCTGGAATGAAGGTTTGAAACAAGATATTATGAGAGCTAATGGTTCTATTCAAGGTGTTGAAAGCATTCCTCAAGATATTAAAGAATTATACAAAACTGTTTGGGAACTCAGCATGAAAGACATTATTGATATGTCACGCCAAAGAGGTTACTTTATTGACCAGTCGCAATCATTAAATTTATTTATGGAAGGAGCGACTATGGCAAAACTAACTTCAATGCACTTTTACGCATGGAAGAGTGGTTTAAAAACAGGAATGTACTATTTACGAACTAAGAGCGCAGTAGATGCTATTAAGTTTACTTTAGATACTAAAAAGAAAGAAGAACCAGTTGCTGATGTTGCCGAAGTTGTTGAAGCTGAAGACACCATCATTGCTCAGCAGCAAGAAAAAGCAGTAAAAACAGCTGCTAAGTTTGCTCAGCAAACTACAGAAGTAGAACCAATGTCTGCAGAAGAAATGAAAGCCTTAATTGCTCAAGCAAAAGAGGCCGAAGGTGATGATTGCTTGATGTGCGGTTCTTAATTAATCCATTTAAGTGTTATAAAAAAACCATCTCTTTTGAGATGGTTTTTTTTATGTAAAAAATGTAGTTTCCTATTCTTCTTCAGGAGCATCAATAGTTGCAGGTTTTACATTACTGTCATGTGCACTATGGTATTCTTCTAATAAATTCATAGTTGCAGTAAGTAAATCCTTAGTTTCTAATAACATACTAAAATATAAGGTTGTGTTTTTAGGAGAAGATTCTTCCGTACGTGTACGTGCAACTTGAGCTTGTATCTTTTGCTTCACTAAATCATACACCTCAGTTTTTTCATTTAAAATAGCACCAATTTTTTCAAAAGAGCCAGATTTAAATGCATCTTGAGTATCGTTAAATAAAATTTCTATTTTATCATCGACTTGCTTTAATTCTTTTATTTGATTGAATTTAAGCTTTTTATGATTATTGTTAATATGCTTATGACTTACTTTAGAAATGTATTCTAGAGATTGTGTCATATCTTGTAAGTAGCCGAGAATATTAATATAGAAATTACTCGCGCCAATACTTGATTCGTCTAAATTCTTAATAAAATAGAAGATATTATCACGCAATTCATCAATTTCATCAGATAATTTAATGACTTGTTTTTTGTTCTTTTTTAGTAAAGTTAAATCTTGTTTTGCAAGACCTTTAATGGCATTGGTGTAAATTCTGTTACCACGTTTAACAACATTAGCAATATTTGTTGCACTTTCATGAATTACACCTTGAAC
This sequence comes from Lacinutrix iliipiscaria, assembly GCF_042686125.1. Classification (NCBI taxonomy): domain Bacteria; kingdom Pseudomonadati; phylum Bacteroidota; class Flavobacteriia; order Flavobacteriales; family Flavobacteriaceae; genus Lacinutrix; species Lacinutrix iliipiscaria. The sequence goes on along the minus strand of NZ_JBHUOV010000001.1, from coordinate 338,516 downwards.
AGAACTGCTTTCTGCTTTTGTTAAACGGTCTTCAGCTTTGACCTCTTTAGCTTTTTTATTGTGAGAGATATAGTTTCTTAATAATAATCCAAAAGCAAGAACCAATAATAATGGAAACATAACTTGCAGATTTAAATTAAGTAAATAGGCTACTAATGCAGCAGCAGTAAAGGCACTAAAAGCAGTAAAGAACCAGCCACCAATAACATTAAGTACACCAGCAACTCTATAGACAGCACTTTCGGCTCCCCAAGCTCGATCGGCTAAAGAAGTTCCCATAGCAACCATAAACGTAACATAAGTTGTAGATAGAGGCAGCTTATATGATGTAGCTATAGATATGAGTACAGCAGCAACCATTAAGTTTACAGCAGCTCTAACTAAGTCAAAAGCAGGCAATTCATGAACTTTGTCTTTAGATATTTTTATAGTTGGAGCTTCAAATTGTTTTTCAATTTTTGTTTGCCAAGAATTAGGTAAAATATATGATGCCATTTCAGACATTCCAACAGCCATTCTTACAAATCCACGAGATAAGAAATTAGGTTGGAAACGTTCTTTAGTTTCACCTTGACTCGATAAATCTAAAGATGTTTTTACAACATTCTTGGCTTTAGTTGAAAACCATAAGGTTAGTACCATAATCATTCCTGCTGCAAAAAGTAGCCAGTTATTAGTAGCAACCTTATCAGCTAAAATTTCCATAGAAAAATCTGTTGGTAAAGTTCCAAAAGCTATAAAGGATTCGTTCCAAGCACCATAAGCATTATAGGCAGCCATCGGCACACCTATAAAGTTTACTAAATCATTACCTGCAAAAGCTAAAGCTAAAGCAAAGGTTCCGACAATAATTATAAGCTTATAGATATTGGTTTTAGTAAATGCAATTAAAGCATAAGACAATAAAGACCAGAATATAGAACTAAAGAATACAATAGGTAATACCTGTGCTTCTAAAAAATCTTTCATAGTACCACCATCAAGAATCTCGAAAGATTCTTTAGCATATGAAGTCCCTTTTAAACCTTTCATAAAAATGAAATAAGTAATTGCCGTTAGCGCAATACCTCCAAAAAGTGCTCCAACCCAACTCGCTTTCTTTTCAAAATTATAAGAGAGTAAGAGTCTTGAAACCCATTGAACCAAAGCTCCAATAGAGAAAGCGACGACGACCGAAAGGAGAATCCCGAAGATAATCATTGAAGCTTTATCTGTGTTGATATAATTGATAACGTCACTAAAGCCTCCTCCATCATGACCTATTTTTATAAAGGCCATAGCTACTGCTGCTCCTAATAATTCAAAGACAATAGAAACCGTTGTTGAAGTTGGCATACCAACTGTATTGAAGAAGTCTAGAAGTAGAATGTCTGTGATCATGACTGCCATGAATATGATCATGATTTCATTAAACATAAATTCTCCTGGATTGAAAATACCTTTACGAGCAACCTCCATCATACCACTTGAAAAAACAGCTCCAATAGCGACACCTAAACTGGAAACTATCATGATGGTTTTAAATGAAATGGCTTTAGAACCAATAGCTGAATTTAAAAAGTTTACAGCATCATTACTTACACCTACAACTAAATCAGCAATAGCTAAAATAGCAAGGGCAATAATCATATATAAGTATATATTTTCCATAAATTAAAATTGTTTGCAAATATCTTTAGTGTTTTTCACTAATATGTTATCTAATTGTTATGTTTTAAAAATGAATATCAAATTGTAATCGATACATTAATTCATTATTCCCATTTGTAACTTCTAAATGGCTAATGTCTGTTTGTACTTTTAATTTGTGGCCAACAATATATTTTGAAACTCCAAAAGTATATTGACTTTGGTTAGCATTTCCTGTTAGTTCATCCCAATTTATATTAGTATAACGCCCAGAAACTTCCCAATTGTTTTTAAATAAATAGCCTGCTTGTAAGTTTATAGATTGACCTGTTTGTACAGAGTCTCCAGTTAAAGTGTCGTCTGAATTTTTAGCTAAGACATCATCAGCATCTCTATCAGCATATTCTGCCATGAAAGAAATACCTTGATATTTAAACATGGCATCAATAAATAATGTTGTGATATTAGTTTCAAAGAAACCTATATCATTTTCCATGTAAGACCCTTGATTACTTCTTGTTTTTACAGCATTGTTGTTGAAATCATATACGATTCCTAAAGCAAGTTTTGGAGATTCTTCACGTTTTAAATCACCTCCAATATAATCACCATTGCTGGCAAAGTCTCCAAACGGGAAAAATTCGATTCGACCTGTATATTGATGACCACCTATATTTCCAGAGGTTACATTCCGACCTTCACCTTGTGCTATTGAGAAAGCCTCTTTAATTATAAAATTATCTGAAACATTAAAATGATGTCTTAATTGAATGCCTAAATCACGATCAATATTAAATCGTCTATTTAGTAACGAGCGGTCAACTTGTTGTAAGTTCCCAGAAGAAATGACACGTTCTCTATTACCAGGTAATTTTGTTTGTCCGAACCACAATTCGAAATTCTCATAAAAATTCCATTTAATAACAGCATCTAGTATATATCGAGGTGCATTGCTCGTAAATTCGGAAGCGCCTGAAATATCTCTATTAGATAAACCAAGCTCTATTTTGTAAACTAATTTTGGGCTAAGTGCATAACCATCAAACTTTAAGCGTGCTCGACGGACTAAAAAATTTGTTTCATTGGCTTGATCATCTTCCCAATTAGCAATAGCAAGAAATTGCATTCGTGCTCCAATTTTCATGGACCAAGTACTGTCTTTTCCAACGAGATTAAATAGCCCTTTTCCAAACCTTGGAGAATTAGTTTCTTGCGATGTAACCTTACTTATTGTAAGTAAGAATATTACAATACATACGAGTTTAAGCTTCATTAGTAAGTTATTAGTTTTTGTCGCTGCAAAGAACTAACACTAATGTTAACTTAATGTTTCCTAATTATTAAATTAATACGTAAAAAAAAGGCTGCTTTGGCCAAAAGCAGCCATCAGAATTCATGATAATTTAGTCGACAAAAACTAATAGATTATATGAAACTAATACGTATTTTAAAATACAAACAAATATCTCATATAAACATGATTTAATTGTAATGTAAATATTAAGGAATCATTAATAAGTATCTTAATGCAAATAATAATATAAAATCTTAAATGTCAAGTAGTTATCGGTTCAATGTTAAATTAATGTTATGTAAATGTTGTTTTAATATTAATTAATTTATATATTTGAGTAATATTAATTAAAACCCATAGTAATGAAGAAGCAATTTATTTTGTTTTTTACTTTTTTAATTTCAGTGGTATCTTTTGCGCAGCAAGAGAGAACATTAAAGCTTAATGAAGACACCAACTTATATGAAGTTACATACTATCATGACAATGGTGTAAAGAGCCAAACAGGATTCTTTACAATAGATGGTAAACTTCAGGGGAAATGGTTAAGCTTTGATATTGAAGGTAATAAACGAGTTTCGGCGAATTATGATAATGGGAAAAAAGTCGGCAAATGGTTTTATTGGAATGATAATACCTTAAAAGAAGTAGATTATAGTAATAACACAATTGCTCACGTTAGTGAATGGTCAAATAAATCGACTATTGCTTTAAGAGAATAATTGAAAATATTATATAAAAAAAAGCATCCTATATATTAGGATGCTTTTTTTTTTGGAATTCAGTTTAGATTAAAATTTATAAGAATAACCTAAAGAGATTTCTGTTCCAGGAGATCTTAACTTAAATATTTGATCTGAAGCGCCATGAGATTCATAAACACTTTCTCTATCAGACCCTAAAATATTAGTAACTTTTAAATCAATTGAAGTTCTTTTATTTTCACCAAATGCTTTATTAAGTGTAAAGTTTAAACTATGGAAAGGTTTCGTATACACATCTGGCACAAAACCATTACCTACAACTTCTAATGTTTTTCCTTGTACATTATAGTATAATCCAGCTCTAAAAGCAATATCGTTATTGCCATAATCAAGACCAGCATTTAATAAAAATGGAGATTGACCTTGCATTTCTCTAGTGTCTTCAATTTCCTGACCAACTCTAGCATTAGCTAACCTAAGGTTGTATTCTTGTTCAGTCATTTCTAATTTTGAATGAATTACAGAGACATTGGAAACAAATCGTAAGTTTTCTAAAGTGCTAGATATAAACCCTAAAGCTTGTCTAACTTCAACTTCAGCACCTACAACTTGAGAATCACCTGTATTAGTCACTGTCATTTGATTAGAATCTTGTGGAAAAGACACCAGCTCAATAGGGTCTGAAAAATCTTTATAAAAACCACTTACGGCAATCATCTGGCCTTGTTCTCTAAACAATTCATAACGTAAATCAAAATTATTTATATATGATGGTTTTACGTCTGGAAAAGTAAGGTTGTCGAAACCTCCAATAAAAAATCTACCAGTAATAGGGTCATAAATTTGAGCAGTAGAAGCTTCTTTAAAAGAAGGTCTAGCTGTAGTGCGAGAATAGGATCCTCTAATGTTTGCTCGATCTGAAACCGCATAAATTAAGTTAGCAGAAGGAAAAAAATCAAATTTATCAATAGTCTTTTCACCTACAACTGGACCAGTACTTGTTTCACCTGTATAATATAAATCAAACTTTTCTGTTCTTAATCCGATAATAGCTTTTAATTTTTCAGTAGGATTAAATTCATTAGAGATATATAAAGCGCCAACATTAGACTCGCCTTCGTAAGCATTATTAGGGTCGTAAGCGTTATTAGGATCTAGGAAAGTACCTGATTGGTTTTCTGGTGTCCAAAGATTTTCTTGTGCTAAAATAGTGTTTACATCTCCATTCATAACTATAGGAGAGGTCACATCAAATATGTATTGGTCTGTACTAAAATCGCGGTATTTATATGTGTATCCTGCACCAAATTTCACTTGGGCAGGTTTTCCAAATAGTTCGTATTTATTACTAACATTTGCGTTAGCAACCCAACTTTCTTCAGATAGAGTTCTCCAAATTCTTAAAGGGCTACCAAAAGAGTTCGCTTGAATTTGATATTCTGTACCGTTGTTAGTTTCATCAATTTCTAATGGTGTAAGTCTGTGATCTTTATCTAAAACTCTAGAAAAAGAAGGAGAGAATATCCAGTCAAATTTTAAATCAGAATTTAAAGCATGATCCCCTGAAAGAGAAAAGTTAGTAATAGAACGTTCTGTATATAAAAGAGCATCTCCCGTTCCATTTAAAAGCGCAGCACCACCACCACCTTCACTTAAAATTAAATTAAGTTTAGCGGCTTGAGTTTCTCCATTCTGAATATGAAGAGCGGTCATTTTATATTTTGAATTCTCTGTTTTATAGGTTAAACCAACAAGACCATTTAATAAAACTTCATTGTGTCCAGAAGCTCCTTGAGCTACACGGTCAATACCTAATTCATTGATTAAATTACCGTTAGAGTTATCAAGAGTATATGAGCCATCTATTCTGTCTTCATAAAAAGTAGTTTTATTTTTATAAGAGAAAGAAGCTTGGTAACCAAGTTTATTATAGTCTCCTACTTCATATTGATTACCCAATGTGAAGCCAAAATTATAGTTCATACCACTATTTTCAACGTCTGCTCCTAATTGAGAATCAAATCTACTAGTAAGTGATGTTAAAAGTTGTTTGTTTTCAAAAGTACCTGGAATAGGTTGGTATCTGTTGATTGGTCTATTACGAGCGCCATTATCATAACCTAAAAAGTCTGAGTTACTACCTTTATAGCTTAAATAATTATCCTTAAAATGCATATCAGGGTTGTAAGACATACCCACAGATACAGAGTATTCTTCTTTTGTTGGGAAATCTTTAGTTATGACATTCACGATACCACCGGTAAAATCAGCAGGATATTCTGCAGCGGCAGACTTAAGAACGATGACATTATCGATGATGTTTGTTGGAAAAATATCCATAGGAATGGTATTTCTATCTGGGTCTAAACCAGGAATGTCAACACCATTCAATATTGATTTAGTATAGCGATCTCCAAGCCCACGAACGTAAACATATTTACCACCTTCTACAGATACTCCTGGAACACTTTTAACAGCTGAAGCAATGTCGCCTGCACCAGTTTTTTTAATAGTTTGTGCAGAAAGTCCGTCAAGTAATGTTGCAGATTTTTTTTGGAGGCTTAATAAAGCACTCTCGGTATTTCGTTTTATAGATGTTGAGATGACAACTGTTTCTAATGAATTTGTTTCTAATGTAACATCTAGAGTTACCACTTCATCGGCTTTTATAACAACATCGGTAATTTCTTGTGTATTATATCCAACAAAAGAAAAAACTAAAGTATAGGTTCCTTCTTCTAAATCAATATAATAGTCGCCTTCAAAATCTGAAGCAGTACCAGTGGTTGTTCCTTTTACTAAAATATTAGCAAAAGCTAAAGGCTCAGTAAACTCACCATCAATAACAGTACCAGCAACTTTACCTGTTTGTGAGAATCCTACGATGTAAGTTAAAAACAAGAAAAATATGTTGGTAAGATATTTTGTGTTTTTCATGTTAGTTTTCTGTATGAGCAACTGCTCTTATGTTTTTAGAGCAGTTGCTTGATTTAAGTTTTACTTTTTCAAAACAGAAAACTTTATGAAGCAATATTCTTTTTTTCTGTTTTAATTTTTTAAAGTTTGAAGGCTTAGATTAGAAACCTAATCCAGCTTTTGCATTAGCATATGTCCAGCTAAGATTAGATGTGTTAGCGCCGACAGTATTTGCGTCTAATGTTATTGCAGTTGCTTCAGAGCCAAAACCTGGTGTTGTTACAGTTGCTCCGTTATTTACAAAAAGGTCTTCAACATTAGTAACACCAGTAGGTAGAACGATTTCCCAATTAAAGAAAGACACAAGGCCACTATTGTAGTTTGTAGCAACAGCATCATTATCTAATTCAACATCAGCTTCAGCACCAAAGTTATATGCATATACGTTATTTGTTGCTATTTGTGCATTAGCTCTATAATCGGCATATTCAGAGTTGATATCTCCATTACCAATTAATGTTAAGTCTTGAATTATACAAGCACCATTTATAGTACCAGCAGGACCATCAATTTCTAGAGCGTGATCTGAGTTGTCACCTAATATAACCACAGCGTTAGTTATCGTTCCTGAGTAAGCCTCGTCAATATCTAAACCATCATCACCTTGGGCCCAAACTAATAAGTTAGAAGCACTAACTGTACCTCCAAAAAATTCAATACCATCATCTTTATTACCAACAACTTCAATGTTGTCTATAGTTGTCCCAGAACCAACACCACCTAAGGTTAATCCATTAATTTCATTTCCTTCTCCTAATAAAGAACCTCCATGACGAATAGATATATATCTTAATATTCCAGAGTTTTGATCATCGATAGGACCATCTTCTCCAGGGCCATATAAACCAAAAGTATCACTAGCAGGAATTCCTTCTATTTGTAACTCTGTAACATCACCAGAAAGAGAACTAGTTGCATTACCTAATACAATAATACCTCCCCAAAGGCCAATATTGTTTTCGTTTAAGTTTGTACCAGCAGTTTCACCAATAGAAATATTATCAGCTTCTGAAGTGAAAATAATAGGTTGAGAGGCTGTTCCGTCAGCTATAATTACACCACCTCTAGCAACAATTAAAGCAGAAGATAAAGATCCTGTTCCTGCACGTCCTTTAATTATGGTTCCAGGTTCGATGGTTAAAGTAACACCTTCTTGAACCACAACTTTTCTGTCTAAAATGTAGCATTTGTCTGCTGTCCATGTTTCATCTATAGCAATACCTCCAGATTTAACGATACATGAATCGTCTCCTTCACCACCAGAATTATTATTATTAATGATAGTGGTTTCTTCTATAACAATTGGTGTGTCGTCATCTTCTATACACGATGTAAAAGCTAAAGCCGATAACACTAAAGCGGATAAAAATAATTTTTTCATTAGAGTTTGTTTTTAAATTGTATTGTTTAAATTAAATATGATGCAAATAAACTCTAGTAATGTAAAGTTGAAGTTAACACGAGGTTAAAGATGAGTCATAAAATTGTTAGCTTAATGTTATGAAGCATGCGTATTATTTTTATTTGGAAATAATTTCTTAACATTGAAAAAATGTATCTTGCACTACATTTAAATTGATAGGATGAACTGGGAACAATTACTCTCTTTAAAGCGCTTTGGCGACACCAATAAAAGAATTAGGAAAGAACAAGACGAAACACGATTAGGTTTTGAAGTTGATTATGATCGTGTCATTTTTTCTTCAGAATTTAGAAGCCTTCAAGACAAAACACAGGTGATACCATTGTCTGAAACAGATTTTGTTCATACACGTTTAACACACAGTTTAGAAGTTAGTGTAGTTGGTCGTTCATTAGGAAGAAAGGCAGGATTAAAAATTCTTGAAAAACATCCTCATTTACAAAATATTCATGGGTACCAAGCCAATGATTTTGGGGCTATTGTCGCATCAGCAGCTTTAGCACACGATATTGGTAACCCTCCTTTTGGACATTCAGGAGAAAAAGCCATAGGAGAGTTTTTTAAAACCGGAGAAGGACAGCAATTTAAATCACAGCTTACAGCAAAAGAGTATCAAGATTTATGTGATTTTGAAGGTAATGCAAATGGATTTAAAATTGCGACTCAGAGTAGAGTAGGTCGAGAAGGCGGATTAAGACTTAGCTATGCCACTCTTGGTGCTTTTATGAAGTATCCCAAAGAGTCATTGCCCAAAAGGCCTACCACACATATTGCAGATAAAAAATATGGCTTCTTTCAAGGTGATAAAAACGCTTTTGTTGATGTTGCTAATGAATTAGGATTAATAAAGCGTGGGACAAAAGACAGTATTAGTTTTTCGCGACATCCCTTAGCTTTTTTAGTTGAAGCAGCTGATGATATTTGTTATACTATAATTGATTTTGAAGATGGTATAAACTTAGGCTTAATACAAGAAGAATACGCTTTAGAGTATTTAATTAACCTCGTTCGAGATACTATTAATACTGAAAAATACCATCAATTAAACAATACACAAGATCGCATAAGCTATTTGAGAGCTTTAGCGATTAATACATTAATAAATGAAGCTGTCGATATTTTTATTAAAAATGAAGAAGCTATTTTAAATGATGAGTTTAAAACAGCGCTATTAGATAAAAGTAAATATGAAGCACAAATAAATGATATTATAAAAATTAGTGTTGAAAAGGTTTATCAATCACAAGAAGTTATAGATAAAGAAATTTCTGGTTATGAAGTTTTAAGAACCTTATTAGGCGTGTATACAAAAGCAGTAAACAATAAAAACATTGACTCTCTTTCTAATTATGATAAGCTAATTCTTAAAGGTTTACCAAATAATATTATTAGAGATGATGATAGTTTGTATAGCCGCTTATTAAACGTATGCCATTACATTTCCTTGTTGTCTGATAGTAAAGCAATTTTAACCTATAAAAAGATTAGAGGTGTAAGTTTTTAGCGACTAAAATGCTATAACAAAGCATTTTATCTTTATTTTTTGCTTTTTATCGATTATTTTTATTATATTTGAATTATTAACCCATCTAAACAATCAAATTTGTTGTTTGCAATAAATTTAAAAAATCTACTAAGATGAAAAAGAACCTGCTTGGAGCACTTGTTATTTTCTTTGTGACATTTGCTTGTTTACTGGTAATAAATGAAGTCGCTACTAATAATGCTTCAGAGATAGAGAATGAACAATACTACGTTGTAGATTAATTTATTTCATGTATTTGATTAACTAGACCATTAACATCTAGCCCTACAGATTTTTGTAATTCTTCAATTGTTCCATGTTTTATAAATTGATCTGGAACTCCAATAATATGAATGTTATTAGAATAATTATTTTTTGATATAAATTCTAAAACAGCACTTCCAAATCCACCATTAGAACAGCCATCTTCAACAGTAATAATCTTAGAAAACGAACTACATATTTTATGTAATAAACCCTCGTCTAAGGGCTTTATAAAACGCATGTCATAATGTGCTATATTTTTGTTGTTGGGAATTAAATTAATAGCTTCAGTAACATTTTTAGCTATTGTACCTATACTTAATACTGCTAAATCTGTACCTGTTTTTAGACAAACCGAGGTTCCAATTGGGATTTCAGAAAAGGGTTGTTTACAGTCTAAAAGTGTGCCTCTTCCTCTTGGGTAACGAATAGCTATTGGAGTGCCTATTCCAAGTTGGGCAGTAAACATGATATTTCGTAATTCAATTTCATTCCTTGGAGCAAATATAACAAGGTTGGGAATGCATCTTAAATAGGCTATGTCAAAAACACCATGATGTGTTGAACCATCTTCTCCAACTAATCCAGAGCGATCTAAACAGAATATAACGGCTAGCTTTTGAAGTGCAACATCATGAATGACTTGGTCATAAGCACGCTGTAAAAATGTTGAATATATATTACAAAAAGGAATAAAGCCTTGTGTTGCCAGACCAGCAGCAAAAGTAACAGCGTGTTGTTCTGCAATGCCAACATCAAAAGCTCTTTCGGGAATATCACGCATCATGTATTTTAGAGAACTACCTGTTGGCATAGCTGGTGTAATACCAATTATCTTTTTGTTTTTTTTAGCTAGTTCTACTATCGTATGCCCAAAAACATCCTGAAATTTAGGCGCTTGTTCTACTGCGGATTTAGGATGTAATTCACCAGTTTTAGCATTAAATTTACCAGGTGCATGGTAGGTAACTTGGTTTTCTTCAGCTTGTTTTAAACCTTTTCCTTTTGTGGTGATGACATGTAAAAATTTTGGTCCTTTAATAGATTTAAGGCGTTTTAATTCTGAAATTAATAAAGGTAAATTATGACCATCTATTGGTCCAGAATAATTAAAATTTAAAGCTTCAAATATATTATCTTGCTTTTGAGTGCCTTTTTTTACCTGAGTTAAATATTGTTTTAAAGAACCAATACTTGGGTCAATTCCAATAGCATTATCATTTAAGATCACTAAAAGGTTAGCGTCAGTAACTCCTGCGTGATTTAAGCCTTCAAAAGCCATTCCGCTTGCAATAGAGGCGTCTCCAATTACAGCAATATGCTGTCTATCAACATTGCCTTCAAGTTTAGATGCAATAGCCATCCCTAAAGCAGCAGAAATTGAAGTAGAAGAATGTCCAACTCCAAACGCATCATAAATACTCTCATTTCTATTAGGAAAACCAGAAAGACCATGTAATTGTCTGTTGGTATGAAATTGATCTCTTCTTCCAGTTAGCAACTTATGCGCATAAGCTTGGTGACCAACATCCCAAATTAATAAATCGTTAGGAGTATCATACACATAATGTAATGCGATGCTAAGTTCAATTACACCTAAACTAGCTCCAAGATGGCCTTCTTTAGTAGCCACAACATGTATTATATAATCACGAAGTTCTTTAGCTAACTTTTTTAAGTCTTCAGTATGTACTAAACGTAAATCGTTTGGCGAATCAATTGAATTTAATAGATTGAATTTCATTTACTTAAAATATGAGGCAAAATTATTAAAATCTGAACCATTTGTAAGGTGCTTCAGCAAAATTCGTACAAATAAATTATATTAATTGAACTTTCATCTATATATTTGTGACACTTTATAAAAAAAACACAGTAACTATGAAGAATCCCTACCTTAAGTCTTATTTAATTATGATATTACTATTTGTAATGCAAATTGGATATGCACAAAATGTTTTAAGTGAATCTCCTAATGGAGCAAAGATTCAGTCTTATTTAAATCAAAAGAAAAGTGACTATAATTTATTAGATAATGATATTCAAGATTTATATGTTACTAATGAATTCTTTTCTAAAAGTACAGAAATCACACATGTTTATGTTAACCAGAGATTTCAAGGCATAAAAATTCACAATGCAATTTCTAGTGTAGCAATTAAAGGTGGAGGCGTTTTCTATTATGCAAATAACTTTATTGGTGATATTCAAAATAAAGTGAATACCACCACTCCTAGTATTAACCCAGAAACAGCAATTGCAAGAGCAGTATCTCATTTTGAACTTGGTGGTCTTGAAGGTTTAGAGCTTTTAAGCTCTAATGGTAAAGATTTTGTCTTTAGCAATGGAGGTGTTTCTAAAAACAATATACCAGTAAGTTTAGTTTTTACTCAAACAAGAGAAGGGGATATTTTATTGTCTTGGGATTTAAACATACATACCCTTAATGGTAAAGATTGGTGGAGCGCTAGAGTTGATGCTTTAACAGGAGAAGTTATAGACCAATCAAATTGGATTTTGACTTGTAATTTTGGCGATCGTAATCATGCAAATCATTCGTCTCATAAGGAAGAAAACACGCGCTTAAACCTATTTAAATCGAATTCTTATATGTTTAACGATGGTTCACAGTATAATGTTTATGCTCTTCCAGTTGGTGCGCCAAACGATGGAGGCAGAAGCTTGGTTTCTGAACCTGCTGATAGTAATGCATCTCCTTTTGGTTGGCATGATACCAATGGTGTTGATGGAGCAGAGTTTAATATCACTAGAGGGAATAATGTTTGGGTGATGGAAGATATAGACGGTAATGATGATATTGGGTATTCTGTAAGTGGAGGAGCGTCCTTAAATTTTGATTTTCCTTTAAATGAAAATCAACCACCTATAGGTTATCAAGATGCGTCTTTAACAAATTTATTTTACATCAATAACATGATGCATGATATATGGTACCAATATGGTTTTGATGAAGCTAGTGGTAATTTTCAAGAAAATAACTATGGTATGGGTGGAGCAGGCAGTGATTTTGTCTTTGCAGACGGACAAGATGGTAGTGGTTTAAATAATGCGCTTTTTGGAACACCACCTGATGGGAATAATCCTGGGATGACCATGTTTTTATGGAGTCCAGTAGGACCTCCAGGAAACCCGTTAACAATAAATACTGGTATTTTAGCTGGAGATTATCCAGGTTTTGAAGCTTCTTTTGGAACGCCATTACCTACGACACCAATAACAACTAATTTAGCCTTAGTTGATGATAGTAATGCAACTCCAGATATTCATGATGCATGTGACCCAATTACTAATGCTTCTGAAATAAATGGTAAAATAGCAGTAATAAGAAGAGGCGATTGTGAGTTCGGATTTAAAATACTTGCAGCTGAAAATGCAGGTGCTGTTGCAGTTATTATGGTCAATAATGTTGGAGGTGATCCTATTATTATGGCTCCTGGAGCTGTAGGTGGAAGTGTAACAATTCCATCAATAATGATTAATTCTTTTGATGGAGCAGGTATCATTAACAGACTTAATGCAGGAGAAACCATTAGTGCGACTTTAATTTCAGCTGGACCTTACCAGAGAGACGGAGATTTAGACAATTTAATTGTTGCACATGAATATACACACGGAATTTCTAATAGATTAACAGGAGGTGCTGCAAATACAAGTTGTTTAGGCACTGCAACACAAATGGGTGAAGGCTGGTCTGATTGGTTTTCGTTAATGATAACTATGAAAACGGGTGATTTACCAGAAGACCCTAGAGGTATGGCAACTTATGCAGTTGGTCAACCTACTAATGGTAATGGTATTAGAGAAGCAGCTTATACTACAGATTTTGCTGTTAATAATTATACGTTTAGTTATACCAATACAACTGGTGGACAACAACATAGTAATGGTTTCGTTTGGAGTACAATGTTATGGGATTTAACTTGGGCTTATATAGAAAAATACGGTTTTGATGAAGATGTTTTTTATGGAACTGGTGGAAATAATAAAGTAATGCAAGTTGTTATGGATGGGTTAAAATTACAACCTTGTAACCCAGGTTTTGTAACTGGTCGAGATGCCATTTTAGCAGCAGATAATGCATTAACAGGAGGTGAAGACCAATGTATGATTTGGGAAGTTTTTGCGAATAGAGGACTTGGTTTAGGAGCTTCTGAAGGTGGTCTTTTTGTAGACTCTGATCAGGTTGAAGATTTTACAACTCCTCCAGATACAGATCCTTCTCTCGCTAACTGTACTAGCTTAAGTGTAGATGAGTTTAGTCAAAATGATTATACAATTTATCCTAATCCTACAAATAGTAATATTTTCATTAAAACAAATAGAAATTTTGGTGAGGTTATTATGACATTAGTAGATATTAATGGTAGAAAGGTATATTCTCAAAAAGCTAACTTAGTTGATGAGGTACAATTAAACATTAGTCAATTGCAATCAGGACTTTATATTTTAAATATTAAAGGTGAAGGCATAAATACTAATGATAAAATAATCAAGAATTAATAGCAATCAATAAATTTTATTAAAGGCAACTATTAATGTAGTTGCCTTTTTTATTTTTGTACTTATGATTAATATGTTTGACGATACTTATTTTATGAAAAAAGCGCTTCAGGAGGCTGAAGAAGCTTTTAACAAAGGAGAAGTGCCTGTTGGTGCAGTCATTGTTGTTGATAATAGAATTATTGCAAGAGCACATAATTTAACAGAGACTTTAAATGATGTTACTGCACATGCTGAAATGCAAGCTATTACTGCTGCAGCTAACTTTTTGGGAGGTAAATATCTTCAAGATTGTACCATTTATGTTACCTTAGAACCATGTCAAATGTGCGCAGGAGCATTATATTGGAGTCAAATTTCTAAATTAGTTTATGGTGCAAAAGACGAGCATAGAGGCTGTGGTGCTTTGGGGACTAAATTACACCCTAAAACTGAAGTTATTGAAGGCGTTTTATCAGAAGAAGCTTCAGCATTATTAAAACGGTTTTTTATTGAAAAACGAAACTTAAATTAATTACTTCTCATTCTTTTTAAAGTCTCGCATTTTATCTAAATTCTCTTGAGTTAGCATGTAATCTTTTAAGTTTCTGTCTTTCCATCTGTAATAAATAAACAAAGGAAAAACAATAATAAAAAGGCCAACAACCCCTGAACCAATAAATTGTTCAGAATATTTTATATCAAGAAAATAACCTACTAAGACACTACTTATTGATGCAATAAATACAATCCAAATAACGTATTTCATTTTGTTTTAAATTATGGAGTAAAGTTAATTAATTCTCTTCTGTAAGCAGTTAATAATTTTGATTTAGAAACAAATCCATAATATTTGCCATTTTTTATGACGGGAAGATTCCAAGCTCCAGAATTTTGAAATTTATTCATTACTTGTTGCATAGAATCATTTTCAAAATGAATATAATCTGGAGGTTTGGTCATAAATGTTTCAACCGAAGTAGAAGCATAAAGAGACTGGTCAAACATTACAGTACGTATATCGTCTAATAAAATGATTCCCACTAATCGATCATTATCATCAACTACAGGGAATAAATTCCTGCTGGATTTAGAAACGCCATGATGCAGCATGTCGCCTAGAGTCATTTCAGGTTTAAGAGTGGCAAAGTTTTTTTCAATAACACTATCTAACCTCATAAGGGTTAGGACACTTTTATCCTTGTCATGAGTTAATAATGCGCCTTTTTCGGCAAGTTCTTTAGTATATATGGTATGTTCTATCGCATTTTTTGTGATAATGAATGACATGGAAACAGTAATCATTAAAGGAACAAACAATTCATAACCACCAGTAATTTCGGCAATTAAAAAAATTGCAGTTAAAGGTGCGTGTAATACACCTGCAATAAGTCCAGCCATTCCAATAAGTGTAAAATTTGCCTCAGAGACATTGAATCCAATGTTATTAATAATTTTAGCGACTACATTTCCAAGAGTGCTTCCCATAACCATAGTTGGAATTATAATACCTCCAGCGCCTCCAGCAGCTAAAGTTGTGGTCATGGCAACGGCTTTAAAAATGGTAATTCCTATAAGTAAAGCAATAACAACCCAAATATTATCAAGGTGGTTGTCAAAAGGAGTGTCTCCTAAAGCATGTAAATGGTTGCCGCTTAACAAATCATTTATAAATCCAAAGCCTTCACCATATAAAGGAGGAATAAAATATAACATAATTCCGATGGCTAATCCTCCTACAATTAATCTTTGACCATTAGTCTTAAATCGATTAAAAAACCCATAAATAGCAAAGTATATTTTTGAAAAGTATATCGATGCTATTCCAGTACCAATGCCCAAAACAATATAAAACAATGTATCGTTGATAGTAAATTTATCTGAAATCGTAAAACTGAAAAGGACTTCGTCTCCTAAAAAGAAATATGATGTCAGTACTGAAGACACAGAAGCAATAAGTAATGGCAATAAAGACGCAAATGTGAGATCGAGGCTAAACACCTCAATGGCAAAAATGATAGCGGCAATTGGTGATTTAAATATTGAAGCTATAGCACCAGCAGCGGCACACCCAATTAATAAACTTCGTGTTTTTCTATCAATATGAAAGAATTGTCCAAGATTTGAACTTATAGCAGATGCTGAAGCAATTGCTGGACCTAACAAACCAACAGAACCACCAAAACCAACTGTTAAAGGTGCTGTTATTAAAGGCAGGTAAATTTTACTACTATTAATTAATCCGTTTTTTTTAGATAGTGAAAATAAAATCGATGGTATAGCATGTTCAATAGGTTTTTTTGAAACACGTTTCACAAATAAATAAACGAGCCATAAACCTAAAGTTGGAAGAATAAAATAAATACTATTCTCAGAAAAAACAACCGTTCTTTCGAGAAGCCATTCAATAAAAAAGGTAATGTTTTTAATGGTTACAGAAACTAAACCAGCTAACAACCCAATAAGAATACTTAATAAAAACACGAAGTTCTTCTGAGAAATATATTTATATCTCATAATAAGTAATCGTTTAATGAAAGGTTGCTTTGGCATAAGTTAAAGCTAATAAAAAATCCTGCATGAAGCAGGATTTAATTTTTAAGATTTTAAGTTTAGTTTTAAACTCAATTCTGCAAGTTGTTCATCGTCAATTGGAGCAGGTGCGTCTATCATGACATCTCTACCTGAATTATTTTTCGGGAATGCTATAAAATCTCTAATAGTTTCTTGTCCACCTAAAATGGCTACCAATCGATCTAGTCCAAAAGCTAATCCACCATGAGGAGGAGCGCCATATTGAAAGGCGTCCATAAGAAATCCAAATTGAGCTCTAGCTTCATCAGGTGTAAACCCTAAATAATCAAACATTAGCGATTGGGTTTCTTTATCATGAATTCTTATAGAGCCACCTCCAATTTCGTTTCCGTTTAGTACTAAATCGTAAGCGTTAGCTTTTACATCTCCTGGATTGGTTTTTAGTAATTCTAATTGTCCAGGTTTAGGAGATGTGAATGGATGATGCATAGCGTGGTAGCGTTTAGTATCTTCGTCCCATTCTAAAAGAGGGAAGTCCATTACCCAAAGAGGAGCGAACTCATTAGGCTTACGTAAGTTTAAGCGTTCAGCAAATTCCATACGTAAAGCACTTAATTGTGCTCTAACTTTATTTGTATCACCAGAAAGCACGCAGATTAAGTCTCCAACTTTTGCTCCTGTGACTTCAGCCCATTTAGCTAGATCCTCTTGATTGTAAAACTTATCTACAGATGATTTAAAAGTGCCATCATCATTGCATCTACAATATACCATACCTAAAGCACCAATCTGTGGACGCTTAACCCAATCTATTAATTTGTCAATATCTTTTCTTGTATAGGAATTTGCCCCTGGAACAGCAATACCTAAAACAAGTTCTGCATTATTAAAAACACCAAAATCTTTATGTTGTGCAACAGTGTTTAATTCGCCAAACTGCATTCCAAATCTAATGTCTGGTTTGTCATTTCCGTACAATCGCATAGCATCATCATAAAGTATTCTAGGAAATTTATCAACTTCAATACCATTCACCTCTTTCAATAGATGGCGCGTTAAACCTTCAAAAGCATTTAAAATATCTTCTTGCTCAATAAATGCCATTTCACAATCTATTTGTGTAAATTCTGGTTGTCTGTCGGCTCGTAAATCTTCGTCTCTAAAGCATTTTACAATTTGAAAATATTTATCCATACCACCAACCATAAGCAGTTGCTTAAAAGTTTGAGGTGATTGAGGTAAGGCATAAAATTGTCCTTCGTTCATTCTAGAAGGGACAACAAAATCGCGAGCACCTTCAGGAGTTGATTTAATTAAATAAGGTGTTTCAACTTCAATAAAGCCCTCATTAGAAAGGTAATTTCTAACCTCTTGAGTTACTTTATGTCTAAAAATTAAACTGTTTTTCACTGGATTACGTCTAATATCTAAGTAGCGATATTTCATACGCAATTCTTCACCTCCATCTGTTTCGTCTTCAATAGTAAAAGGAGGAACAATGGCTTCATTTAAAATAGTCAATTCAGAGACTAAAACTTCAATATCACCAGTTGGGATATTAGGGTTTTTGGATGCACGTTCAATAACAGTCCCTTTAACTTGAATTACAAACTCACGCCCTAAATTTTGTGCTTGTTCCATCATTGTTTTTGATGTTCTTTCTTCATCAAAAACCAACTGTGTGATACCATAGCGATCACGTAAATCTACCCAAATTATAAATCCTTTATCTCGAGTTTTTTGAACCCAACCAGCTAGAGTAACTTCTGTATTTATGAATGACGAATTTAACTCGCCACAATTATGACTTCTGTACATATACTATTGAAAATTAAGCTGCAAATTTAACATAAAAAAACTTCAACTAAAATCTTGAACTGCTTTATTCTAGCATTTATTTTACAAAAAAAGAGTTCAAAATAGCAGCTTAACTAATCTATTGCTCCTACATCGATTAAAAGTCATATTTTTTTATATTATGTTGTAAGTTAGCATATTAGTGTTAGTAAGAAACTCCCTTTTTTAACTAGTTATGAAATTTAAATATCTCGCACTTTGTTTTGTGCTTACTTTTTTTAGTATAAAAAATTCTGCTTTTTCTCAGGATAAGACTACATCTCTATGGGATAAAGTGTCAAAACCGAGTTCGAGTTTAAACAGAACTTCACTACAAAACTCTTATCCAAGTCAGGCTGCTTTTTACCAAGTTGATATAAATAGTTTAAAAACAAAGCTAGAAGAATCACCTAAACGTGGGACTCTTGCTGCCAGACACTCTAATGTTGTTATTAAATTTCCAAATATAGATGGTGTATTGGAGTCCTATAGAATTGAAGAAGCCTCTACAATGGCACCTGAGTTACAGGCCCAATTCCCAAATACAAGATCATATTCTGGAAAAGGGATTGATGACCCAACGGCTTTAATTCGTTTTAGTATATCTGATGAAAAAGGGTTGAGTAGTATGGTTCTCTCTACTAAGAAAACAGTTTTTATAGAACCTTATTCTGAAGATTTATCAACATATATTTTATACACTAGATCTTCAGATGAAGCGAGATCAGACTTTGTTTGTGAAACAGAATATATTCCAGCCGATTTTTCCAATTTTGATTTAGAATTGTATAGAAATGCCAACGATGGAACTTTAAGAACTTTTAGGTTAGCCCTAGCATGTACAGGAGAGTATGCACAATTTCATGGAGGAACAGTTCCTAATGTTGTAGCAGCTATGAATACAACAATGACTCGTGTTAATGGTGTTTTTGAACGTGATGTGGCTATTACTATGGAAATAGTAGCAAATAATACAAATGTTATATATTTAAATGCAGGAACAGATCCTTATACCAATAATAATGGAGGGGCAATGTTAGGTGAAAATCAAACAGCATGTGATGCTAATATTGGAACTGGTAATTATGATATTGGCCATGTTTTTAGCACTGGAGGAGGAGGAGTTGCTTACTTAAACTCACCTTGTACTGGAATTAAAGCTGGAGGAGTTACAGGGCAAGCCGCTCCTGTAGGAGACACGTTTGATATTGATTATGTAGCGCATGAAATGGGACACCAATATGGAGGAAATCATACACAAAATAATGCGTGTAATAGAAGTGCCGTTTCAGTAGAACCTGGAAGTGCATCAACCATTATGGGTTATGCAGGTATTTGTGCACCAAATGTTCAAGGGAATAGTGATGATTATTTTCACGGGGAAAATATTAAAGAAATGTGGGCTAATATTTCTGCAGGCAATAGTACTTGTGGTGCTCAATCTGGAACAGGAAACACAGCTCCTATAGCTACGGCAGGGAGTAATCATATAATCCCTATTTCAACACCGTTTGTACTTCGTGGTTCAGCCACAGATGTTAATGGTACAGGAAGTTTAACTTATTGTTGGGAGCAAGTAGATACAGCACCTGCAACTATGCCACCAGTTTCAACATCTACAGGTGGTCCAGCATTTAGATCACTCTTGCCGAAAGTATCACCTAATAGATATATGCCAGATTTTGCAACGGTATTAGCAGGTTCAACAGCTTCTACTTGGGAGGTTGTTCCTTCGGTAAGTAGAACCATGGATTTTTCATTAACGGTTAGAGATAATGTTAGTGGTGGAGCAAGTTCAGATTCTGATAGTATGCGTGCAACAACAACAGCTGCTGCGGGACCATTTATTGTAACATCACAAGGTACTCCTGTAACTTGGAATGCTGGAGGGTCAGAACTTATTACTTGGAATGTTGCTGGTACTACAGCGAATGGTGTAAATACAGCAAATGTAAATATTTTAATGACTACAGATGCTGGGGCTACATTTACAACACTTCTCGCAAACACACCAAATGATGGTTCCCAAACAATTACGGTTCCTAATGTTGTGACTTCAACAGCAAGAATTATAGTTGAAGGCGCTGGAAATATTTTTTATAATGTAAATGCTGCAGATATTACTATTCAAACATCAAGTTTTACAATGAATTTTGGCGCGACTACACAAGATGTTTGTGCACCAAATAATGCAGTATATACGTTTACTTATAATACATACCTAGGTTTTTCTGGAACAACAAATTTTACAGCTTCTGGAAACCCAGCAGGTACAACGGTAAGTTTTAGTCCAACTTCTGCGACTACAAACGGCACCATTGTTACGGTAACAATAAATAGTATTACACCAGCCATGGTTGGTACAAATGTGACTACTATTACTGGAACATCTGGACCCATTGTAAGAAATGCAGATATTACGACCAATATTTTCAGCTCCACATTTAATACTATTACATTAACTAGTCCAATTAACGGAGCAATAGGAGTTACAGCTCCTTATGTTTTGCAATGGAATGTTGAAGCTAATGCTTCAGCATATGATGTGGAAATTGCAACTGACGCTGCTTTTACTAATATTATTGAAACACAATCTGTAGCAGCTAATACATATACCGCAACGAATCCAATTGCTAATACTCAATATTATTGGCGTGTAAGACCAACCAATAGCTGCGGAATAGGGAGTTGGTCTAGCGCATTTAATTTCACAACCTCAAGTACAGCGTGTACATCTTATATGTCAACTCACGCGCCTGCTAACATTCCAGATGGATCTTCTGGAGTTGGCTCTTATTTAAATGTAACAACTCCAGTTGAAATTACTGATGTAAATGTTACTGTAAACATTACACATACCTGGGATAGTGATCTTGTTATTCGATTAACAAGTCCGCTAGGAACTTTTATATATCTTTCTTGGAGAAATGGTGCTGATGGCGATAATTATACCAACACGTATTTTGATGATGATGCAGCTACTAATATTATAGCTGGAACGGCTCCCTTTACTGGTTCGTTCCAACCTGAAGAAGCCTTATCTGCATTTAATACCGAAATATCAACTGGTGTATGGGAATTAGCTGTTTTCGATTTAGCAACTCAAGATACTGGAACCCTTGTCGATTGGACTTTGGAAATATGTGGTGTTGATAATTGCTTGTCAACAACAACATGGAATGGTACTGCTTGGAGTAATGGGCTTCCAGCTATAAACAGAAATGTTATTTTAAATGGAGATTATACGACATCACCTGGTTCGCCAAGTTTTGAAGCTTGCACTTTAACAATTAATCCTAATAGAAATTTAATTATTAGCTCTGGAGATTATGTTAGAGTTCAAAATGATTTGTCTGTTGGAAATAACGCCATTGTTGATATAGCTCATGAAGGATCATTAGTTATGGTAGATGATGCTGGAACTGTCTCAAACGCTGGGACAATGAATGTTAGAAAATCTACTCCAGTTTATGTGGAATATGATTATACTTACTGGTCTTCTCCTGTTCAAAACCAAGCAATAACTACTGTTTTTGCAGCCAATCCAAGTAGTCGTATATATTATTTTGACACCACTAATTTTAACGATGGTAATGGAGATTCGTATGACGATGAAGCTGATGATTGGTATCAAGCTACTGGAAATTTAATTCCTGGTGAAGGTGTTATTGCAATGGGACAAGGCGCTTTTACCACACCTTTAGGAAACACTCCTTATCCAACCTATTCTCAATCAGTAGTGTTTTCGGGAACTGTAAATACAGGCGTTATAACTGTTGATGTTGATCAGGATAATAGCTTAACAGATGCATTTGAAAATCAAAATTTACTTGGCAATCCTTATCCTTCAGCAATTGACCCTGAGTTATTTATTCAAGCTAATTCAACTGCTTTAGAAGGGACACTATATTTCTGGACACATAGAACTGCTATTGTTGATGGTCTGCCAGGAGTTGATGGATATAATTTTACAAATGATGACTATAATAGTTATAATTTATCAGGAATGGTTGCTTCAGGTGCTGGTCAAGCAACACCTTCAAATTTTAAAATAGCTTCAGGACAAGGGTTTTTTGCTAATGTTTCAGATCCAAGTATAGATGTAGTATTTAACAATTCGATGCGAGTTAATTCTGAAAACGATAACTTTTATAGAACTGAAGAGTCTTCAGAAAAAAATCGAATTTGGCTTAATTTAGAAACAGAAGGTCAAGTTTTTAGACAAATGTTATTAGCCTTTTTTGATCACACCACAGCTGGTTACGACAAACTCTATGATGGTAAACTATTAGAAAATGGGAATAATTATAGTTTTTATTCTTTAATAGATAATGAGGCTTATTCTATACAAGCACGTGAAGCTTTTGATGTGAACCAAGTTGTTCGTTTAGGAATAGAAGCCACCCAACCAACTGTTATGACTATTAGTATTTCGCAAATGGAAGGGATTTTTAATGATAGTGAAACTTCAGTGTATCTTAAAGATAATTTATTAAATAGTATTCATGATTTAAAAGCTTCTGATTATAGCTTTAATATTAATGAAGCTGGAATTTATAATAATCGATTTGAGTTAATTTTTAATGATGAAAGTTTATCAACTATTGATGAAGAAGAAGTGATTAATGATTTAATCGTTTATGAGTCTAATAACACTGTCTATATAAAAACATCAAACAACTCACCAATTACTTCAGTAGTTGTTCATGATATTTTAGGACGATTATTAATAGATTATAGACCTAATTTATCTCTTGTTGAATTGAATGGTACACGATTTAAACAAGGCACAATCTTGATTATTCAAGTAGAGGTTGATAATGAAAAAAAGAGTATAAAGAAATTTATTAAACGTTAATAAAAAAAGCCCCAACTTAAAAAATGTTGAGGCTTTTTTATTGCTATTAATCTAGTTGTTTATCTCTAAGTTTAAATCTTCTTGCGAACTAACTTCATTAGAAGTAGTTCTATTTCTATACCACATTTTTATTTTCATAGATAAGAAAAATAAGATAGGTACAATGATTAATGTTAAAAATGTAGCTATTATTAATCCGTAGATTACTGTCCAAGCTAATGGTCCCCAAAACACAACGTTGTCTCCACCCATATAAACATGAGGATTAAATTCACTAAATAAAGTAAAGAAGTTGATGTTTAACCCAATAGCTAAAGGAATTAACCCTAAAATCGTTGTTATAGCAGTAAGTAATACTGGTCGTAAACGTGCCTTACCAGCAGTGACAATACTTTCAAATAAATCTTCGGTTTCTAAATAATCGCCGTCATCTAAGTCTAAGTCATTTTTCTTTCTATCTATTAATAGCTGTGCATAATCTAAGAGTACCACACCATTATTCACAACAATTCCTGCGAGAGAGATAATTCCAACCATTGTCATCATAATTACAAAAGCACTTCCTGTTATTACAATACCGCCAAATACACCAATAAAGCTTAAGAAAATTGCCAACATAATAATGGTTGGTTTAGAGACAGAATTAAATTGGAAGATTAAGATAAAAAAGATTAAACCAAGACCTGTGAAAAAAGCGCCCATTAAAAAAGCCATTTGTTTATTTTGCTCTTCAATTTGTCCTGTATAATCTATTTTTATGTTTTCTGGTAGATTATCGTAACTTTTCATTTCATTTTGAACTTGAGCTACAATAGCTCCAGCATCTGTATAGCCAGGTGCTAAAGCAGAATAAACAGTAACCACACGTCTTGTGTCTTTATGTTTAATAGCACTAAAACCAGAGTTGTTTTCATGCTTAGCAACAGCAGAAACAGGAACACTTTTTAATTGACCTGTATTGTCTCTAAACGTGATGTTTTGGTTAAATAAAGCACTGGTATTATACCTGTTTTCTTCATTAAAGCGGACATAAATATCATAATCATCGCCATCTTCTTTATATATGCCAGCTTTTGAACCAAATATAGAGCTACGTAATTGCTGCCCAACTTGTGAAGCACTAACACCTAATTCTCCAGCTTTTTCTCTGTCAATAATAACGCGCATTGTAGGCTTGTCTTTATTGACATCAATTTTAAGTTCATCAATACCAGGAATGTTTTTGGAATTAATGAATTCACGCATGTTTTCTGCAGTAACAATTAATTCATTATAATCATCGCCTTCAATCTCAATATTAATTGGCGCTCCTGCAGGCGGGCCATCGGCATTTTTCTCAACAGAAATTAATACACCAGGATAAATACCAGTTAAATCTTCTTGTACTTTTTGACGTAACAACTCACTATCTTCGCCTCGTCTATATTTGTATTCACGCATTGAAGCAGTAATTTTAGCTTTATGAGGCATTTCAGCAGCAGAACCACCATCAGTTTGTGGGTTTCCTGCACCTTCTCCGACTTGTGATACAGCACTTTCTACAAGAAAATTATAGCCATTATCTGTATATTGATCTTGATTAATAACCTTATATACACGCTTTTCAATTTCTTTGGTAATAGCGTTAGTTTTTTCAATAGCAGTTCCTTCAGGATACTCTATATAAACTATAATTTGATTGGGTTTGTTGTCTGGAAAAAATTCAACTTTTGTACGTTGTGTACTTAACGAAATTCCAAAAGCAATAAATGAAAGTATTAATAGAAAAAATGTAGAAATACTAATCAAATAAGGTTTTTTGCCTGATAAAGCCCAACGTAATTGGCGTTCGTACCAACGTTCTAGCTTTACTAATGTTTTGGTTTGAAAGTTATTTGCCCATTTACGTAAAAACAAGCGATACACCCAAAGCATGATTGCTGTAAATAACATTAATGTCCCTAAAGCTCTATATTCTCCACCAGTTATAAGAACAATAACGCCTAAAACAGCCATGATAATTGTGGTTCTTATGATTTTGTTTAGTGGCATATTTTTATCTTCAATATTCATGAATTGAGAGACTAATACAGAGTTGAAAAAGATAGCAACAAATAAAGAGGAGCCTAATACTACAGAAAGGGTTATAGGTAAAATCATCATAAATTCACCCATAATACCTGGCCATAATCCTAAAGGAATAAAAGCAGCAACCGTTGTTGCAGTAGAAATAATAATTGGAAATGCAATTTCTCCAATACCTTTTTTAGCGGCTTCAATTCGGCTCATGCCTTCTTCGTCCATTAATCGATAGACATTTTCTACCACAACAATACCATTATCTACAAGCATACCAAGACCCATAATTAATCCGAAAAGCACCATGGTATTTAAGCTTTGTCCTAATAACTCTAAAATCATAAGAGACATAAACATAGACATAGGAATGGCAAAACCAACAAATATGGCATTTTTAAAGCCTAAAAAGAACATTAATACTGTGACTACAAGGATGACTCCAAAAATGATGTTGTTTACCAAATCATCGACTTGTCCAATAGTGACTGAAGATTGGTCGTTTGCAATAGTGACTTTTAAGTCCTGTGGAAAAACATTTTCAACAGCATTTTTAACAATCACTTGAATTTGTTCAGCTGCAGCAACCATGTTTTTTCCTGCACGTTTTTTAACATCAAGCATTACCACAGGCTCGCCATACTCACGAGCAAAAGTTGTTTTATCCTCTTCTTTAAATGAAACGGTTGCAACATCTTTTAAGTAAATAGAATGTCCTTTTTCAGATTTTACAACAAAATTATTGAGTTCTGAAGGTTTTTCAATTTCACCTAGAATACGAATGGTACGTCGTTGTCCGCTTACAATTAAGTTTCCTGCAGACATGGTTGCATTACCGTTATTTATAGCGCCAATAATATCATTAAAGGTGACATCGGCAGCCATCATTTTATATATGTCTACAGCAACTTCAACTTCTTTTTCTTGAGCACCACGAATGTCAGCTTTTTTAATTTCTTGAAGGTCTTCAATTTCATCTTGAAGGTCTTCGGCATATTCTTTTAACTTTTCAACAGGATAATCACCTGATATATTAATGTTAAGAATAGGCATTTCTTCAGACATACTTAATGCAAATACATCTGGTTCTACTTTAGCGCCATTAAAGGTTGGCCAATCTTCGCCAGATGTTTCAGTATCGATCTCGTCTTTTACTTTTTGTTTGGCTTGATCTACTGTAATGTTTTCATCAAATTCAACCACAAGCATAGAGTAATCTTCTTGCGATGTTGAAGTAATTTCAACCACATTACTTACGGTTTTTAATTTGTCTTCAAGAGGATCTGTTACTAGTTTTTCTATGTCTTCAGCTGTATTCCCAGGAAAAATAGAGCTTACATATATCTTGGTTTCGTTTACCTCCGGAAAATTTTCTCTTGGCATACTAAAAAATGCAGAAATACCTAGATAAAAAATCACTAGAATAAGCACATACATTGTGGTCTTATTGTTAATTGCCCAAGAGGATAAACCAAATTCCTTTTCGGTTTGTTTTTTATTTTTAGCCATGTGTTTTTGCTTAGTAGTTAATGACTTTTACGGTTTGTTTATCTTTTATGCTTCGTGCTCCTTCTTTTACAATTTCGGCACCATCTTTAATTCCTTCTAAAACTTCAATAACATCACCTTGAGTTTTACCAGTTTTAATAATAACTTTAGTAGCAACACCTTCGTCATTGGTGTTCTTATCGTTCACCACATAAATGTATTGTTCTCCTTCAGCATTTTCAGAAATAATACTTTGAGGGATTAATAAAGCTTCTTCATTTGTGTAATCGTTAATTTTTAGTCTAGCAGTTAGGTTAGGCTTGATTGTTTTGTCTTTATTAGGCACAGTAACCTCAACTTTAAAGGTTCGGTTTGCAGGATTGATAAAGTCTCCAGCTTGTCTAATTTGTGTTTCAATGGTTTTTCCTAACACAGGAAAATCTACTTGTACACTTTTACCCTTGGTAACATCAGTTATATAGCTTTCAGGAACATCTGTTTCTATATACATGTTGTCTAGATTAATGATACGCATAAGTTGCGATTGACCTGCTGCAACAACACTTCCTTGTTCTGTTATAACATCATCTATAGTGCCAGAAAAAGGAGCTCTTACTGTCGTTTTAGCAATTTGCTGTTGTAGCTGACTTACCGCTTTGTTTTGTGCTTCATAAGTAGATTTTGCTTGTAGATATTGAATTTCACTACCTATGTTTTGGTTCCAAAGACGTTGTTGACGCTCAAAAGTGGTTTTCGCTAAATCTGCTTGTATTTGTAATTGTGCTAATTGTTGACTTAAACCACCATCGTCAATTTTCGCTAAAACTTGTCCTTTATTTACTTTTTGTCCTTCTTTAACGTAAACATGCGTGAGAATTCCATTATATTCTGGAGTTATAACGATGAGATTTTTAGTAGTCACGTTTCCTTGTATTTCTAAAACGTGATTAAAAACTTCATGTTTAGCAATTAACGTTGTAATTAGTGGAATATGCTTAACAGTATCGACTTCTGAAATCTTTTGATCTAAAAGTTTAATTTGGTCTTGTAATGCTTGTTGTTCGTTAACTAATTCTGCACGTTTTGTTCTTATGGTTGTAAGATCATTACTTTCAAGGACGTTTTCTACAGAGTTTTTTTTCTTTTCGCCTCCACAAGAGGTTAGAAGAAGGGTAATAATTACTAGTGAATATATATGTTTCATTGTTTTAGTGTTTTTTCGTTGATTAGTTTTTTGATATTTCGTTTAAAACAGTCTCTAATTCTGCTTTTGTATTAATGACATCTAACATCGTTTGAAGTAATTCTTGTTGTGCAGAATATAATTGAGTTTGTGCTTGACGTAAATCGAAACTTGAAGCAATACCTTCAAAAAATTTAGTTTGATTCTTTTTTTCTATACGCTCTGCGAGGTTTAAATTTTCTTTTTTGTTTTCATAATCTTCAATGGCGAATTGATAATCACTTTTTACTGAAGCTATTTGAAGTTTGATTTTTTGTTGAGTCTCGGTTAAATCATCTAGAGATTTTTCTAAATTAATTCTTGCGCGTTGAGTAGATGCACTTCGCATACCAGAACTAAAAATGGGAATATTAAGACTAACTCCAAATAGGGAAGAACCAAACCATTTTTGGTCACTATTAGTAAATGTGAATTTATCACTGTTTGCAGTATAACCTCCATTAATAAAGGTGTTTAAAGTTGGTAAAGATTTACTCTTTTCGAGTTTTAAGAGTAGTTCTTTAGACACTTTATCATTTTCAGCAATTTTATAATCAATAGTGTTTTCAACATTTTCTTCTGCACTTAATAATTCTAAGGATACATTTTTTATGGTTAAAACTTCTAAATTATCACTAAGAGTGGTTGAAGCTTCTACGTCTAAACCTATAGTGAGATTAAACATTTGGTATGCTAATTTTTGTAACCTTTCAGTGTTGTTTAATTGGCTTTTAACACCAGAAAGTGTAATTTTTAATTGCTCTACACTTTCTTCCTCTTCCAAGCCATTTTCATAAATCTTAGTAATTTCTTCAAGGTTTTTTTCTAATACAGCAATATTTCTGTTTAATATAGCGATGCTTTCTTCAGCTAATAACACATTTCCGTAAGCATTAATAACTGCTTTACGAACCTCTAAGTCAGTTTTTATTTTCGCGTTTTTGGAAATCTCTAAGTACACTTTAGCAGATTGTAAGCCAACCAAATAAGAACCGTCGAATAATTTTTGAGTTAATGTAGCAGTAGCACTCATGCTTTGTTTGGTGCCAAAAGGAATAGCGACAAAAGTACCTGGAGCTTCACCAGCTAATTCGCCAGGAAGTAACGATACTTGCTGTTTTAGCCAGTTTTGATAATCAACTGCCGCATTTATTTGAGGCAATCCAGAAGCTGTAGTTTCCCATTTTTGTTGTTTTGCGGCATCAATATCTCGATTAGCGTTTTTTGCCGTTCTATTATTTTCTAAAGCATAATCGATAGCTTCTTGTAAAGTGAAACTTTGATTGTTTTCTTGTGAAAAAGAAACTAAAGTATAAAAGATGCTTAATATAAGGATGAATTGTTTTTTCATTTTGTAATATCTGTTAAGACGTCGTATTTATAAATTGATTCAATGTTTTAAACCCTTTTTCTGTGCAAATCCCACGTAAATGGTATTCTAAAAAGTGTTCCATTAACATATTCATAGAGAATTTTTTTAAGGGAAATAGATTCTTGTCTTTAATTGCAATCATAGAATTAAAGTAAATTCTTGACGTAAAATCTACATCTATTGTGTCTCTATATAATCCTAGTTTTATGCCTCTATTAAGATTTTCTGTAACACATTCTTCCATAACACAAGACTGTTTTTCTTTAATAGACTCATAAATTTTAGGGTAATATTTTTGAAGCTGATATTGTGGCGAAGATTTCTCGTCTTTTAAATGCTCCATAATAAAGCGTTTGATGTCAAAGGTTTCTTCAATAGGGTTTTTTTCTTGCTTAACTATTTCATTTATACCTTCAGAAATGAATTCAAAAAGGGAAACCGTTACAGCTTCAACCAACATGGTCTTATTGTCAAAATGTTGATAAATTGTTTTTTTAGATATGCCAATCTTATTAGCAATATCATCCATAGTAACACTCTTAAAACCATAAGTAATAAATAGGTCACTCGCGACATGTATAATTTTTTCTCTCATAATTGATGGCAAAACTACAACAGGAAACTTTAAAAACCTAAAAAGTTTCCATAGTTTTAATAATTTCTTAACATTTGTGAAAAGAGTATGCTTTTGTTTTATCATTTACATTATTTTTGTCACATGCAAAACATACTTTTCTATCAAGACGCATTTAGGGCGCATTTAGATGCAATGATTTCAGATAAAAATCCTGAAACATTATATAATCCGATTCATTATATTTTAAAATTAGGAGGGAAAAGATTACGACCTGTATTAACTTTAATGACTTCAGAGATATTTAATTGTGATTATAAAAAGGCTTTAGATGCTGCTTTAAGTATTGAGGTGTTTCATAATTTTTCTTTAGTACATGACGATATTATGGACGATGCGCCATTGCGTAGAGGGCAAAAAACGGTTCATGAAAAGTGGAATATAAACACAGGCATTCTCTCTGGCGATGCCATGCTAATTTTAGCTTATCAGCTTTTCGAAAATTATGAGCCAAACACATTTCAAGCTCTTGCTAAGTTATTTAGCAAAACAGCTTTAGAAGTTTGTGAAGGTCAGCAATATGATATCGATTTTGAAACACGAGAGGATGTCACCATTCCTGAGTACTTAAAAATGATTGAGTATAAAACTGCGGTTTTAGTTGGTGCAGCCATGAAAATGGGAGCAATTGTAGCAAAAGCTTCTGAGGAAGACCAAAATGGAATTTATGAGTTTGGTAAAAATTTAGGCTTAGCTTTTCAGCTACAAGATGATTATTTAGACGCCTTTGGAGATCCTAAAAGTTTTGGAAAACAAGTTGGAGGCGATATTATTGAAAATAAAAAAACCTTCTTGTATTTGAAAGCCTTAATGTTGACTTCTGAAGATGAGCAACAGCAATTAAAACACTTGTTTAGTTTACAACCTAGCGACCAAACAGAAAAGATTGAAGCGGTAAAAGACGTGTTTTTATCTAGCGGATCTGCTGAAGCGACTAAACAAGAAATATTACGTTATACTACTAAAGCGTTTTCAGTTTTAGAAACCTTAAATATTTCAAAAGACAATCAACAACTTTTGAAACAATTTGGGGAGCAACTTATGAATAGAAAGGTGTAATGCATTTGCCTAACACATTTAATGATTTAATTCAAGAAGCGAATAGATTAGAACTCTATAAAAAGCTTATTAATCAATTAAATAAAGATTTCTTATTGGCTAATATTGATTTAGATATTAATGAAGATATCTTGCCAGTTCATTTAAAAAATAGTCTTCACCAAACGATATATAGACTCATTCAAGAAAAATTTGCCGACTATTTAAATGTCCTTTACATTATTGATGTGCCAGAACAACAAGTCAAACAGCTTAATGGAAATGACATTGAGCAACTTGCTGAAGACGTTTCGTTTTTAATCTTAAAACGGGAATGGCAAAAAGTATGGTTTAAAAATAAATATATATAGTTGTAGTTTTCACAATCAAAAGTAAACCCTAATAAAAGGAATCCATGCTTGGGCATAGACACTTTTATTGCTCTTGTATAATAAGTCATAGCGAATCCCAATAGTAATGTTTTGAGCTCGATAACCAGCGCCAACAAATAGTGCAGGAGACCAATAATTAGAATCAAGATTACTTACATAGTTTTCATCAAAATTTCTATTGACATGTAGTTGTTCAAACTCTCCAGATAATTGTATCTCTTGAATAGGATTGTATAAACCAATAATACTACCTCCTAAGATCGTAGATTTGTAGATGTTTTTTTGCTTATTAAAAGTAGCGTTAAGTCCTAAGCCTAAAGCAAATTGTTTGTCGAATTCATATATGCCACTAGGCGCAATGCTTCCACTAAAAAAGCCGTCTCCAAAACTTAAACCTAGTCCACCTCCAAAACGGACATGTTTCCAGAATTCACTTTTAACTTTTTCATTCTTTTCTTGAGCTATTGCAGAAGTTATAATAAAACATGAAAAGATTAAAAAAACAATAATTCTTTTGAAGAAAAAACCAGATAAATTCATAATAATATAAATTGTTAGACTTGAGTATGATAAATATAATAAAACCGCTTCTAATTTTACTAAAAGTTGTATTTTTGAAGAAATTTTGTTGACGCTAGATTCTTTCAAAAAAAATAATGGATAAATATTCCTTTTTAAACGCAGCACATACAGCATACTTTGCTGATTTATACGAACAATATTTAGAAAACCCAGACACTATTGAGCCAAGTTGGAGGGCCTTTTTTCAAGGCTATGATTTTGGTAGTGAAAACTATGGAATGAATGGCGAAATTGTTGAAGGCGTTTCTACTCAAATTCCAGAACAGGTTCAAAAAGAGTTTCAAGTGGTGAAACTTATTGATGGTTATAGAACAAGAGGGCATTTGTTTACTCAAACAAATCCTGTTCGTGCAAGACGAAAGTATGCGCCAACTTTAGAAATTGAAAACTTTGGTCTTTCAGAGAGTGATTTAGATACTGTTTTTAATGCAGGAGAAATTTTAAGCATAGGTGCACAAACACTACGTGAAATTCGTAATCATTTAGAAGCGATTTACTGTAACTCTATTGGTGTTGAGTATATGTATATTCGTCAGCCAGAAGAAATAGCGTGGATTCAAAATAAACTAAATGTAAACGATAATCAACCAAAATTTTCTCCAGACGAGAGAAAACATATTCTTAAAAAATTAAATGAAGCTGTTTCTTTTGAAAGCTTCTTACATACAAAATATGTTGGACAAAAACGTTTTTCATTAGAAGGAGGAGAATCTTTAATTCCTGCTTTAGACGCTCTAATTGAAAAAGCATCTGAGTATGATGTAAAAGAGTTTGTTATGGGAATGGCACATCGTGGTCGTTTAAGTACATTGACTAACATTTTTGGGAAATCTGCAAAAGATATATTTAGTGAGTTTGATGGAAAAGATTATGAGCAAGAAGTTTTTGATGGTGATGTTAAATATCATTTAGGTTGGACAAGTGATCGCGTGACAGATGCTGGTAAAAAGATAAACTTAAATATTGCGCCAAACCCTTCTCATTTAGAAACTGTTGGTGCAGTGGTTGAAGGGATTACTAGAGCAAAGCAAGATGATAAATACCCAGACAATCCATCACAAGTACTTCCCATTATAGTACATGGAGATGCAGCTATCGCAGGCCAAGGCTTGGTTTATGAAGTCGTGCAAATGGCTCAATTAGATGGATACAAAACGAATGGAACTATTCATATTGTAGTCAATAATCAAATAGGTTTTACAACGAATTATTTAGACGCTCGATCTAGTACCTATTGTACAGATGTTGGTAAAGTCACTTTATCTCCTGTGCTTCATGTTAATGCCGATGATGCTGAAGCTGTTGTACATGCCGTTTTATTTGCATTACATTTTAGAATGAAGTTTAAGCGTGATGTGTTTATTGACTTGTTGGGTTATAGAAAATATGGACATAATGAAGGTGACGAACCAAAATTTACTCAGCCTTTATTGTATAAAGCTATTGCTAAGCATAGAAATCCAAGAGATATTTATGCTGAAAAATTAATTTCTGAAGGTGTTATTGATGCAAATTATGTTTCAAAACTAGAAGAGGATTATAAAAACGCTTTAGAAGAAAAATTAGAAGATTCCAGAAAAATAAAGAAGACCGAAATCACTCCATTTATGAGTAATGAATGGGTAGATTATACTACTGCCGAAGAAGATAAAATGATGCAAGTTGTAGATACAACTTATACAAGAAAAGGACTCGAAAAAATAACAAAAGTACTGTCTAATCTTCCAGCAGATAAAAAATTCATTCGTAAAATATCTCGACTAATAGAGTCTAGACAAACTATGTTTGATGACGATAAGTTAGATTGGGCAATGGCAGAACATTTAGCTTATGGAACCTTATTAGAAGAAGGATATGACGTTAGAATCTCTGGACAAGATGTTGAACGTGGTACGTTTTCACATCGTCACGCTGTAGTAAAAGTAGAAGATAGCGAAGAGGAAATCATTTTGCATAATAACATAAGTGATACACAAGGTAGATTCTTTATTTATAATTCTTTGTTATCTGAATATGGTGTTGTAGGTTTTGATTATGGTTATGCTATGGCTAGTCCTAAAACATTAACCATTTGGGAAGCACAATTTGGCGATTTTAGTAATGGTGCGCAAATTATGTTAGACCAATACATTTCTGCAGCAGAAGATAAATGGAAACTGCAAAATGGTTTAGTAATGCTTTTGCCGCATGGTTATGAAGGACAAGGCGCAGAACACTCTTCTGCTAGAATGGAAAGATACTTGCAATTATGCGCTAAAGACAATATGTTTGTCGCAGATTGTTCTACACCTGCTAATATGTATCATTTGTTGCGTAAACAAATGAAGGCTAATTTTAGAAAACCATTAATTGTTTTTACACCTAAAAGTTTATTACGTCATCCACGCGTTGTGTCCTCGGTCGATGAATTTGCAAATGGAAGCTTTCAAATGTTAATAGATGATGAAAAGGCAGATGCTAGTAAGGTTAAAACATTAGTGTTTGTTACAGGTAAATTCTATTATGATTTATTAGAAGAGCAAGAAAGACTCGAAAGACACGATATTGCTTTGGTAAGAATAGAGCAGTTGTTTCCATTGCCAATAGAAGATATTAGAAACATATTAAGTAAATATAAAAACGCAGATGATATTGTTTGGGCACAAGAAGAACCTAGAAATATGGGTGCTTATAGTCATATGCTCATGAATTTAGATGAAGCAAAAACTTTTAGAGCTGCAACAAGAAGACCTTATGGTGCTCCTGCTGCAGGAAGTTCTGTGCGATCTAAAAAACGTCATCAAGAAGTTATAGATTTCGTGTTTGATATAACAAAAAATAATCAGCGCTAAATGAAAAAAATACTCCTTATAATTATCATGATGTTTTCTGTACTATCTTTTTCACAAGAAGAAGAAGTCTATAAAGAAGCTTCAAATAAATTTATGAAGTATTTTAATGCTGCGAAATATGATTCTATTTTCAGTATGTTTGATACCAATATGAAAGCGGCTTTGCCTCAAGAAAAAACGGTTGTGTTTTTTGAAGACATCCATAGAAACTTAGGTGAAATGAAGGCTATGACTTTTACTAAAACTAAACAAACTGCTCATATTTATAAAACTACATTTGACAAAGGCCTAAGAGACATTCTTATATATTTAAATGCAGAGAATGAAATAGGAGGCTTGTTTATTTCTCCTCATAAACCAGAGAATTTAAAGAAAATAGAGCGTAATATCACTAAAATGAGTTTGCCTTTTAACGAGGAATGGTTTGTTTTTTGGGGAGGACTAACACAAGAAGATAATTATCACGTGGCTTATGAAAACCAGAGTGGTGCTTATGATTTTGTAATTGTTAAAGATGGAAAAACTTTTGAAGGGAGTCGAGATAAAAACGAAAACTATTATGCATTTGGAAAGGAAATTACAGCTCCATGTGATGCAAAAGTAGTCAAGGTTATTACTGGCGTTGACGATAATTTTCCAGGAAGAAAAAATCCTGTACAAGTTACTGGAAACACTGTCATTTTAGAAACTAAAAATAAAGAGTTTATAGTTTTAGCGCATTTTAAAGCAAAATCAATAATCGTTCAAGAAGGGCAAATCGTAAAACAAGGAGATGTCTTAGGGCAATGTGGGAATTCTGGAAATTCAACCGAACCGCATTTACACTTAAGTCTTCAAAATGTTTTAGATTTAGAAATTGCTACTGGCGCAAAATTATATTTTGATAAGATATTAGTAAATGGTGAGATAAAAGAAGATTATCTGCCAAAAAAAAACGAAAAAATACAAAACATAAAATTATAGAACATGATTTTAGAAATGAAAGTGCCTTCACCAGGTGAATCAATTACAGAAGTAGAAATAGCAACATGGTTAGTTGAAGAAGGTGACTATGTAGAAAAAGATCAAGCTATTGCAGAAGTAGATAGCGATAAAGCTACTTTAGAATTGCCAGCTGAAGCTAGCGGAACAATTACTTTTAAAGCTGAAGAAGGAGATGCAGTAGAGGTAGGTGCAGTTGTATGTTTAATTGATACTAGTGCGACTAAACCTGAAGGCGGTTCTGCACCAAAAGTAGAAGCAAAAGCTGAAGCACCAAAACAAGAGACTGCTAAATCTGAATCATCTCAAACGGCAACTTATGCTACAGGCACAGCTAGTCCTGCAGCAAAAAAGATTTTAGCAGAGAAAGGCTTGGATGCTACTTCAATTAAAGGCACTGGCAAAGATGGTCGTATTACTAAAGAAGATGCTATTCAAGGCGTACCTTCAATGGGGAAAGCGGTTAATGTTGAAGGTCGTGGTACTTCAAGAAGTAAAATGTCTATGCTACGTCGTAAAGTAGCAGAACGTTTAGTAGAAGCTAAAAATACAACGGCAATGTTAACAACCTTCAATGAAGTTGACATGTCTCCAATTTTCGAATTGCGTAAACAATATAAAGAAGACTTTAAGGCTAAACATGGCGTTGGTTTAGGTTTTATGAGTTTCTTTTCTCTCGCAGTTGTTCGTGCATTAAAAATGTATCCAGCTGTCAATTCTATGATTGATGGAAAAGAAATGTTGAGCTATGATTTTGTAGATATTTCAATTGCAGTTTCTGGCCCTAAAGGATTAATGGTTCCTGTAATTCGTAATGCTGAAAAATTAACTTTTAGAGGTGTTGAAGCTGAAGTAAAACGTTTAGCTATAAGAGCACGAGACGGACAAATAACTGTTGATGAAATGACAGGAGGAACATTCACAATTTCTAATGGAGGTGTTTTCGGAAGCATGCTATCTACTCCAATTATTAACCCTCCTCAAAGCGGTATTCTAGGTATGCATAATATTGTAGAACGTCCAGTAGCTATCAATGGTAAAGTAGAAATAAGACCAATTATGTATGTGGCTTTATCTTATGACCACAGAATTATTGATGGAAAAGAGTCTGTTGGTTTCTTAGTTGCAGTAAAAGAAGCTTTAGAAAATCCTGCAGAATTATTAATGGATAATGATATAAAGAAAGCTTTAGAAATGTAAAACGTATTATGTTTTCATAAAAAAAAAGGCTTGAATTCTTAGAATTCAAGCCTTTTTTACTTTAACTAAAAACTAAAAAAATTAACGTATATATTAACTAAAATGATAGTTAAAACTAAGACTACTAATCCAATGATTAAAAATTTGTTTGTTGAGTTTAAATTATCGTCCATTTTCCATTCTTTAAAAAACTCTGCATCGTATTAAAATATGCAGAGTTTAATTTCCCTAAATAATAATTGATTAATAGCATTGTAAATATAACAGACATTGATAAGAAAAAAAATACACACTTCTGCGTATTTTTAAACTGATGAATACCCCAAAAAGCAAAAACTCTATATCAAAAAGATATAGAGTTTTCTATAAATAATTCTCCCTAAGAACTAATTAATAGCATGGTAAAGATAAGTCGTATTAACAAGAAAAAAAATACGCACTTGTGCGTATTTTTTTAAAATAAAATAGATTATTAAAAAATAAAAGGCTCTAGATTAATTAAAAACTAGAGCCTTTAACAATTCTCCTCAGAACTGATTAATAGCACTGTAAAGATACAATGATTAAATGATAAAAAAAATACGTACTTGTGCGTATTTTTTAAAATTTGTTTTTGTTTAAATTCGCCCAAATAGAAAGTGAAGTAGGTTTATTGTCTAAATTTAATTTAGCGACTATATTACTTCTGTGTTTGTGAATTGTCTTAATAGCCACGTTTAATTCATCTGCTATTTGTTGGCTTGTTTTATTTTCAGCAATTAGGCGAACAATTTTTTTCTCAGATTTTGTAAGTCCATCTAAAGCACCAGAATTGGTTGTAGTATAAGATTTGTTGAGGTAAGTTGCTATTTCTTCACTAAAATAAGGCTCATCCATTTCAACATGAGCAATACAAGTTTCAATTTCTTCAATAGCAAACTCTTTTAAAATATAGCCATAAATGTTTAACTCTTTAGCTTTATCGTAAAGTTCTTCTTCTTTATCAAAAGTGATTAAAATAATCTTGGTATTCAGATTGTTTTTTTTGCATTCTTCAGCAACCTCTAAACCTGTCATGTGAGGCATTCTAATATCCAAAATAGCAATATCAGGTTTTTCTTTTACGATAAGATTATAAGCTGCTCGACCATCTTGAGCACTTCCTAAAATATTAAAACCTTTAGATTCTAAAAAATCATTTATACCACGAAGCATAAGTGGATGATCATCTGCTATGATTATAGAAGTGTTCATGAAGAGGGAGAAATTATGTATTTGAAATTACAAGTAAATGTAAGAAATTTATTTCTTTTTAGTTGCGTTTTTTAGGTATAAATATTTCTTTTCATAGTCAATAATCGCCTTCCCTTTTTTTAAAATATCAGCTCCAATAATACCATTCACAGGTTTGGCATTATGATTAATAAGGGCTGTATTTACATGAGTTAAATCAAATAAAATTAATGCTGTTTTTTTCTGTTCCCATTTTCCTATCTTTAAAGTGTTTAGTTTTGAGACTTGAGTTAACATATCTATAGCTCCAGCTCCAGCAGCTCTAATTCCTGAATCTTTAACCTTTAGATTAAAAATATCTTTGGCTTCAAAACCCACACATGAGCTTGAAGCTCCAGTATCTACTATAAAAATGCCTTTAATGCCATTTATTTTAGCAATAATTTCAAAATGGTTGGTTTTAGTTAAGTGTAATTTAACTTTTACATATTCTTTTTCTAATAAGAAATCGTGTAGGTTTTTCATACATTCTTCAGTTTAAGCAAATATAATCTATAAAAACAATTATTTTTGTGGCATGATTATTACAGATACACACACTCATTTGTATAGCGAAGCTTTTGATGAAGACAGAAATGATATGATAGAACGTGCTATAAATGCTAATGTAAAGCGCTTTTTTATTCCTGCAATAGACTCTACATATACTAAAGCTATGCTTCAATTAGAAGCAGATTTCCCAGAACACATTCATTTAATGATGGGCTTGCATCCTACACATGTAAAAGAAAATTATAAAGAGGAGTTGGCTCATGTAGAAGAGATGCTTGAGAAGCGAAAGTTTATTGCTGTAGGTGAAATAGGAATTGATTTGTATTGGGACACCTCTACTTTAGATATTCAGAAAAAAGCTTTCAGACATCAAATACAATTAGCAAAACAGTATGAATTACCAATAGTAATTCATTGTCGTGATGCATTTGATGAAATTTTTAAAGTCTTAGATGAAGAGAAAGACGATAAACTTTTTGGGATTTTTCACTGCTTTACTGGTACTATAGAGCAGGCAAAACAAGCCATTTCGTATAATATGAAATTGGGTATAGGAGGTGTTGTTACTTTTAAAAACGGAAAGATTGATCAGTTTCTTAATCAGATTGATATAAAACATATCGTATTAGAAACAGATTCACCTTACTTAGCGCCAAAACCTTATCGAGGAAAGCGAAATGAAAGTGTGTATATATTAAAAGTGTTAGAAAGATTAAGTGAACTCTATAGTATTTCAGAAGAAAAAATTGCCGAAATTACAACCCTGAATTCAAAAGAAATATTTGGAATATAACTATGTCTATTAATAAACCTAACATATTACTTATATATACTGGAGGAACAATTGGAATGATAAAAGACTCGGAAACAGGTGTTTTAAGAGCTTTCGATTTTGAAAATTTATCAGATAGAATTCCAGAACTTAATTTATTGGACTGTGAAATAGAAGCAATTTCTTTTGAAAAACCAATAGATTCAAGTAATATGAACCCTAAGTATTGGGCCAGAATTGCAGAGATTATTGAAGAAAATTACACTTTATTTGATGGTTTTGTTGTTTTACATGGAAGCGATACGATGAGCTATACTGCTTCTGCGTTAAGTTTTATGTTAGAAGATTTAACGAAGCCAGTAATTTTTACAGGGTCTCAATTACCAATAGGAGATTTACGTACTGATGCTAAAGAAAATTTAATTACTTCTATACAAATAGCATCATTACAAGAAAATAACAAGCCTGTAATACAAGAAGTAGGGCTGTATTTTGAATACAAATTATACAGAGCAAACAGGACGACTAAAATAAATGCAGAACATTTTGAAGCTTTTGCCTCTTTAAATTATCCTGATTTGGCAGAATCTGGCGTACATTTAAAAGTTAACCATGAGTATTTATTAAAGCCCAAAAAAGGTAGCAAGCTTAAAACTTTTAAAAATTTTGATGAAAATATTGCACTAATAAAGCTCTTTCCTGGAATTTCAAAAATTGTTTTGCAAAGTATATTAGAAACAAAAAACCTTAAGGGAGTCATTCTAGAAACTTATGGTGCAGGTAATTGCACTACAGAAGACTGGTTTTTGGATTTGCTTAAAAGTGCTTTAACCAAAGGCATACATATAGTTAATGTTACCCAATGTTCAGGTGGAAGTGTAGCAATGGGACAATATGAAACGAGCGAACATTTAAAAAAAATAGGAATAATATCAGGAAAAGATATTACCACAGAAGCTGCAATAAGTAAACTCATGTATTTATTAGGTCAAAATATTTCTGCTAAAACGTTCAAAATCATATTCGAAACGACATTACGTGGTGAAATGACCTAAAATTAACTTTCTAAATTTTAACGTCTAACTTATTTTTTGTTATTTGAGCCACTGTAATTAGAGAATTAAAATTACAGAGAGGTGGCCGAGTGGTCGAAGGCGCACGCCTGGAAAGTGTGTATACCTCAAAAGGGTATCGAGGGTTCGAATCCCTTCCTCTCTGCAAATGAAATTTTCAAGCTGGAAAGCTTTTAAGATTCAGGCATGAAAATTGTGGTATAATTAAAGCCCATGCACATGTTAAGTCAATGTAATTTTTATTTTTTAATTGCAATTTTTTTTTATCTTTAACACTTTAACTAATAAAATTAAGATCAAGAACAAATGAAAAGATTATTTTCAATTCTAGCCATAGTATGTTTTATGGCATTCGGAACAGTAAATGCAACAACTAACGCCAATACAATAGCGACAACCGTTGTTACAGCTCAAGATGATGCCGCAGATGCAGCAACAGTTGAATCAGAAGGATTTCACCAAGAACTTAAAAAACGATTTATAGAAGGTGGTCCAGGGTTTATGGGAATCGTATTATTATGTTTAATTCTTGGATTAGCTATTGCTATTGAGAGAATTATCTTTTTAAACTTATCTAGTACTAATACTAAAAAGTTAACTCAAGATGTAGAAGACGCTTTACAATCTGGAGGGCTTGAAGCTGCTAAAGAGGTTTGTAGAAATACAAAAGGACCAGTTGCTTCTATCTTTTACCAAGGTTTAGATAGGGCAGATGGAGACTTAGATGCTGCTGAAAAAGCTGTTGTAGCTTATGGAGGTGTGCAAATGGGACAATTAGAAAAAAATGTTTCATGGATATCTTTATTCATTGCATTAGCACCAATGCTTGGTTTCATGGGAACTGTAATTGGTATGATTCAAGCATTTGATAAAATTGAAGCTGCTGGAGATATGCAACCATCACTTGTGGCTGGAGGTATTAAAGTAGCCCTTTTAACAACTGTATTTGGTCTTATCGTAGCCATTATTCTTCAAATATTCTACAATTACATTATTGCTAAAATAGATAGTATCGTTAATGATATGGAAGACTCTTCTATTAACTTAATGGATATGTTATCAAAATATAAGAAGTAATTTAATAATTCTAATTTTTATTTAATATTATGAATTCACAAAAAATATTAACCATAATAGCAGGAGTAGTTGGCATAATTGCTATGTTCTTTCTAATTAGAATTATTGGAGTTGGTGATGAGGCTATTAAAGCTGGTGAGTCAAGTGGTACAGTAAATACCTTCATGTATATTGCATATGCTATATTGGCTATTACACTTGTTTTAGTTGTGTTATTTACGCTGAAAAATGTATTTTCTAATCCAGCAACTTTAAAAAGCACTTTAATGGGTGTAGGAGCTTTTGTGCTTCTATTTTTAATCTGCTATTTTGCTTTTGCAAAAGGTGTTGAAACACCAATGAGGGATGGAGAAGTACTTTCAGAAGGAAATTCTAAATTAGTAGGCGCAGGACTATTTATGTTTTATGCACTTGCAATTATAGCAGTTGGCACAATGTTGTTCACTGGAATTAAAAAAATGATTAAATAAGATGGCAAAACGATCAGCACCAGAAGTAAATGCAGGATCTATGGCTGATATTGCCTTTTTACTCCTCATTTTCTTCTTAGTAACTACAACTATCGAGACAGATTCTGGGTTAAACAGAAAGCTGCCTCCTATAGAAGAAACAGAACCGCCTATTATTAAACAAAAGAATATTTTTCAACTAGAAGTTAATAGAAATAATCAATTATTTTTAAAAGCTGCTGGTGATGAAGGGAGTATCATTGAATTGAAAGATTTAAGAAAACTCACTGTAGAATTTCTTGATAATGGTGGAGGAACAGGAGCAGATGCATGTCAGAA
Organism: Lacinutrix iliipiscaria; assembly: GCF_042686125.1. NCBI lineage: Bacteria > Pseudomonadati > Bacteroidota > Flavobacteriia > Flavobacteriales > Flavobacteriaceae > Lacinutrix > Lacinutrix iliipiscaria. The sequence continues at coordinate 295,703 of NZ_JBHUOV010000001.1, read as the reverse complement.
TTGCCAAGGAAAGAGAAACCCTCAGTCCTCTGATAATTTTCAAAAGGCTATTATATCCTTACAAAATAACAGAGCGACTAAGTATGACACATATATTGCTGTACAAAATGAAATTATTGCAGCTTATAATGAGTTAAGAAACAGAGAGTTTAAAAAGGCGTTTCCAACTTTAGGAATTAATTTTGTTGAGGCAGATAAAGCGTATTCTGATCCTAGAACAACACCTAAGACTAAAGAAAAACTAAAAGAGAAAATTGAACAAATTAAACTTTTAGTGCCACAGAAATTCTCTGAAGCAGAGCCTAAGTCTAATTAGATAAAAAATTAAATATGTCTAAATTTAAAAAGAAAAAAGGAGGTGAATTACCAGCAGTAAATACAGCATCTTTACCAGATATCGTATTTATGTTGTTATTCTTTTTCATGGTGGCTACTGTTATGAGACAAAACACCTTAATGATTGAGAATAAATTACCTCAAGCTGATCAAATTGAAAAATTAGATAAGAAGAATTTGGTGATGTATATTTATGCTGGAAAACCAAGTCAGAATTATAAAAAACAATTTGGTAATGAAGCTAGAATTCAACTCAATGACAAGTTTGCTGATGTTGGTGATATTGCCGCTTTTATAGCTGCAGAACGCGCTACTAAAAGAGATGCCGAAATTCCTTTTTTAACTACTGCTTTAAAAGTAGATAGTGATGCAAATATGGGATTAGTAACAGATATCAAACAAGAATTGCGAAAGGTAAACGCATTAAAAATTAATTATACAACCAGAAAAGGTGATGCCTTAGATGGACTTAAAAGATAATTAACTCTTAAATTATATTAAAGGCGTTTTGAGAAATCATGACGCCTTTTTTATGCATAAAAATATGAACAAAATCCTGCCTTTATTCGTTTTTATATTTAGCTTTCATTTGGCATCTTCTCAAGAAGATACTGTAGTTAAAGAATCAGATTCACTATATAAAGAAGATCAGTTTTATATTGGAGTTACTTATAATTTATTGGGAAATAAACCTAATGGAGTCTCGCAAAGCGGTTTTTCTAGCGGTTTTCATTTGGGGTTTATCAAAGACATGCCAATAAATATAAGGCGGAATGTTGCCATTGGTTTAGGACTTGGTGTCTCAGCTAATTCATTCAATCAAAATATGCTGATAGATAAAGCTGATGGACAGTTTGTTTATTCTGTTTTAGATGAAAATGAAATTTCTTATTCTAAAAATAAATTCACAACCTATGTTATTGAAGCACCTTTAGAATTTAGATGGCGAACTTCTACAGCATCAGAATATAAGTTTTGGAGAATTTACACAGGAATTAAGTTTGGTTATGTAGTCGCTAATTCTTCAAAATATAAAGGCGAACCACAAAAAATAAAGCATAGTAATATTGATGAATTTAATGCATTCCAATATGGATTGACCATTAGCGTAGGTTATAATACATGGAATTTACACTTGTACTATGGATTAAACCCAGTATTCAATAGTGATGCAAAAATAAACGATGAGCGATTACAAATGAATGCAATTAAAATTGGTTTGATGCTTTATCTTCTTTAATTAAACAAGCCAATAATTTAATAGGGTTAACTGAGGGAAAAAACCTATACAAAAACCAACAATTAACTCATTAAAATTGTGTGCATTTAAATGCAATCTTGAGCTTGCAGTGGCGCCAATAATAATTACCATTAAAGCTAATGTTCCATTTATGTTGATACTAAAATGAATACTTAACGCAATAAAAAACATTAAAACTCCTGATATGGCTATCATGTGAATACTCGCTTTAAATTTAAGTATGGCAAGAATAAAACAAGCTAAAGTTGATAATAATATTCCAACAAAAAAGAAGTACAGTTCTAAAATTTCTGTGGGAGGAAATACACGTTTTAAGATTAAATAAATTATGATGCAGTTTAATCCTAAAGGTAAAATACGTTCTTGAGTCGTTTTTAAATAAATACTTTTCGTTTTACCTAAGGTTTTTAAAAGATAATAGATAAGAATAGGTAAAATAAGAGTAAGTATAGAAATTGATATAAGTTTGTTTTTAATAATTTCTATAGGAATAAATCTTGGTGATTTAGAAAAATAAAAAATCACACCAAGTATAGGCATGATTAAAGGATGAAAGATAAATGATATGCTTTTTAAGATATGATTCATTATATCTTTTTACGCAATCTAGCCACCGAAATATCAAGTTGTTCTCTATACTTCGCAACAGTTCGTCTTGCAATTGGGTAACCTTTTTCTTTTAAAATTTTAGCTAAAGCCTCGTCTGTTAATGGCTTTTTCTTGTCTTCTTCTTCAATAACGGTTTCTAGAATTTTCTTTATTTCTCGAGTAGAAACTTCTTCTCCTTGATCATTCGTCATAGATTCAGAAAAGAATTCTTTAATCAGTTTTGTGCCATAAGGCGTATCAACATATTTACTATTTGCTACACGAGATACAGTAGAAACATCCATTTCTATTTCATCTGCAATATCTTTTAAAATCATAGGCTTAAGCTTGCGCTCATCTCCTGTTAAAAAATACTCTTTTTGATAGTGCATAATAGAACTCATGGTTACAAAAAGGGTTTGTTGACGTTGTTTAATCGCTTCAATAAACCATTTAGCAGCATCTAGTTTTTGCTTTATAAACATGACTGCATCTTTTTGAGATTTACTTTTTTCCTTTGAGTCTTTATAGCCTTTAAGCATATTATTGTATTCTCTAGATACATGAAGCTCTGGAGCATTCCTGCCGTTTAAGGTTAGTTCTAATTCACCATCTACAATTTTAATTGCAAAATCTGGAACGACATGCTCTACTATACGATTATTTCCAGCATAACTTCCTCCAGGTTTTGGGTTTAATCGTTCTATCTCATGAATAGCATCTTTAAGTTGTATTTCACTAACATCAAATTTTTGCAATAATTTTTTGTAATGTTTTTTAGTGAATTGTTCAAAAGCTTTGTCTATAATATTGGTGGCTAACGCAACATCTGGATGTTGTTCTTTTCTATGTAACTGTATGCTTAAACATTCTTGAAGGTTTCTAGCGCCAACACCTGCAGGATCTAATTGGTGTACTATTTTTAAAACTTTTTCAATATGTTCTTCGGTAGTATATACATTTTGTGTAAACGCTAAGTCATCCATAATGTCGCTTAACTCGCGACGTATATAACCGCTTTCATCAACGCTTCCAACTAAAAACTCAGCTATTTCTCGTTCTTCATCATTTAAACGATAGGTGTTTAACTGGTTTACTAAATGCTGAGTGAAAGATGTTCCTGCGGCATAAGGGATTGTTTTTTCATCATCATCAGCACTATAATTATTGACTTGCGTTCTATAGTCTGGAACTTCATCATCACTTAAATAATCATCTACGTTAATGTCTCCTGTGTCTATAGTCTCATTGTCATTATACTCATCACCAGTGTTGTCAAAATCATCATCTAAATCGTTTGGAGCATCTTCTTTTCCACTTTCTAAAGCTGGGTTTTCCTCTAGTTCCTGCTTTAAACGTTGTTCAAAAGCTTGTGTAGGCAGCTGTATCAATTTCATTAATTGAATTTGCTGAGGAGACAATTTTTGTGATAATTTGAACTGTAAATATTGTTTAAGCATTCTTGTATTTTGATTTAATATAAAAATAAAGAAAACAATCTAGAATATGCTGTATCTAAATTGTTTTATGATAAAATTTCTTAACGGCTCCTTTTAAAATACAATAGTGTTTGAACGCCTGCTTCTTTTTTAAAAGATAAGGACGAATTAGCGGTTAAAATTCTGCATTTTGAGGTGTTCTTGGGTAAGGTATCACGTCACGAATGTTAGTCATTCCTGTTGCAAACATGACTAAACGTTCAAAACCTAAGCCAAATCCAGAATGTACAGCAGTTCCGTATTTGCGTAAATCGAGGTACCACCATAATTCTTCTTCAGGAATGTCTAGTGCTTTCATTTTTTCTTTCAGGACATCTAAGCGCTCTTCACGTTGCGAGCCTCCAACCATTTCGCCAATGCCTGGAAAAAGAATATCCATAGCGCGAACGGTTTTACCATCTTCATTTAATCGCATATAAAATGCTTTAATATTTGCTGGATAATCAAATAAGATTACTGGGCATTTAAAGTGTTTTTCAACGAGAAAGCGTTCATGTTCGCTTTGTAAATCTGCTCCCCAATCTTCAATGATATAGTTGAATTTTTTCTTTTTGTTTGGCTTTGAGTTTCTTAAAATATCTATGGCTTCTGTATAGCTTACGCGTTTAAAATTATTATCTATTACGAAGTTTAATTTTTCAATTAAGCTCATTTCACTACGTTCAGCCTGAGGTTTTGTTTTCTCTTCGTCTAACAAGCGTTTTTCAAGAAACTCTAAATCTTCACGATTGTGGTCTAAGACATATTTTAAAACATATTTCATGAAATCTTCAGCGAGATCCATATTTCCAGCCAGATCCATAAAAGCAACTTCAGGTTCAATCATCCAAAATTCAGATAAATGGCGTGAGGTATTAGAATTTTCTGCCCTAAATGTAGGTCCGAAAGTATAGACTTTTCCCAAAGACATGGCATACGTTTCTGCTTCTAATTGTCCCGAAACTGTTAAGTTTGTTTCTTTTCCGAAGAAGTCTTGTTTATAATCTACTTTACCTTCATCATTTAAAGGTGGGTTTTTAGCGTCTAGACTACTTACACGAAACATTTCTCCTGCACCTTCAGCATCACTTCCTGTAATAATTGGCGTATGCATATAGTAAAACCCATTGTCGTTAAAGTACTTATGAATAGCGAAAGATAGTGTTGAACGCAAACGCATAACAGCACTAAATGTACTTGTTCTTGTGCGTAAGTGCGCATTTTCTCTTAAAAATTCAAAAGAGTGTTTTTTAGGCTGAATAGGAAACGTTTCTGGATCAGAGTCACCAAGAATGTCTAGATGAGCTACAGCAATTTCAACACTTTGTCCTTTACCCTGACTTTCTATTAATTCTCCTTTTATATGTATAGCGGCTCCAGTAGTAATGCGTTTCAAGATTACCTCATCTGTATTCTCAAAATCTACAACACACTGTATGTTATTTATTGTAGAACCATCATTTAAGGCGATAAAGCGATTAGCACGAAAGGTGCGAACCCAGCCTTTTATTTCAACATCTTCTCCGAATTGATTTTTTGATAATAGTTGTGAAACTGTATACATTTTCATTTAAAAACTTATTTTGACTGCAAATATAATTGTTTGTGGTATTTATTCTTCAGAATCATCTAGATTTTCGTCATCATCATTTTCTTCTGGAATAATATTTATTGTTGGTTGGCGCAATACTTGTTTGTTCGCAATACTTCTTTCTAAGGATAGCAATAATGAAGGTAATAGCAATAAGTTAGAAAGCATTGCAAACAATAAAGTTGCAGATACTAATGCTCCTAAAGCAACAGTACCACCAAAACTAGAAAAAGTAAAAACTAAAAACCCGAAAAATAAAACAATAGAGGTGTAAAACATACTTACACCTGTTTCGCGAAGAGCAGCATATACTGATTTTTTAATCTTCCAATGATTCGCTTGTAACTCTTGTCTGTATTTAGCCAAAAAGTGAATGGTGTCGTCAACAGAGATACCAAAGGCAATGCTAAAGACTAAAATCGTAGATGGTTTTATAGGCACATTTAAATAACCCATTAATCCTGCTGTTACGACTAAAGGTAAAAGGTTAGGAATTAAAGAGATTACAATCATTCTAAATGACCTGAACATATAAGCCATAAATATGGAGATTAATAAGATGGCTAACGATAATGAAATGGCTAGGTTTTTAACCAAGTATTTTGTTCCTTTTTGAAAGACAAGTGCTTTTCCAGTCATGGTGACGTCAAACTTATCTTTAGGAAATACTTTGTTGACTTTATTTTGAAGGTTTTCTTCAATACGCTCCATTTTATCTGTGCCAATATCTTTCATAAACGTAGTGATACGTGCGTATTGACCAGTGCTATCGACGAAGTTTTTTAATAAATCAATTTCAGAAGAAGAGTTTTTAGCATAAGTCATGATAAAGTTCTTTTCTTGACTGGTTGGTAATTGATAATATTTAGGGTTGCCATTATAATAGGCTTGCTTAGAGTATTTAACTAAGCTCACGACTGAAATAGGTTTAGATAGTGAAGGCGTTTCTGAAATGACCTCTTCTAACTCCTCCATGCGTTTTAAGGTAGATAACTTCATAACACCTTTTTTTCGCTTAGTATCTACCAATATTTCTAAAGGCATAATACCATTAAACTCTTCTTCAAAGAATCTAATATCCTGAAAAAAATCAGCTTTTTTAGACATATCTTCAATTAAACTCCCAGAGATTTTAATTTGAAAAATGCCAATAATACTTAGAATAAGGAGTGCAACTGAAGTTATATATATCGCTATTCGCTTTTGCTTCACCATGCGTTCCATCCAATCAACAAAGCCTCCAATCCAACGTTTATTTAAATGTTCTAAATGCCTGTCTTTCGGATAGGGTAAAAAGGTATAAATGATAGGAATAATTAGTAAACAAAGTATAAAAATGGCTAGAATACTTAATGATGCTACAATACCAAATTCTTTTAAAAGCTGACTTTCTGTGAGAATAAATGTTGCAAATCCTGAAGCTGTGGTTACATTAGTCATTAATGTAGCGTTTCCAATTTTGGTAATAACACGTTGTAACGACTTCACTTTATTACCATGTAGTTTTACTTCATGTTGGTATTTATTAATTAGGAAAATACAATTCGGAATACCAATAACTATTATTAAAGGCGGAATTAATGCTGTTAAAACAGTGATTTCATACTTCAGCAACCCAATGATGCCAAAAGTCCACATCACACCAAAAGAAACTACAACTAATGAAATAAATGTGGCTCTTAATGATCTAAAAAAGAAAAAGAAAATTAAAGAGGTTACAGCTAATGCTAAACCAATAAATTTACCTATTTCATCTACTATATTTTGTGCATTTAAGGTACGTACATAGGGCATTCCAGAGACTCTAACATCTAAATGAGTTTGCGCTTCAAAAGCTTTTATTTCTGGAATTAGGTTTTGAAACACAAAGTCCTTTCTAACAGGTGTGTTTACGATATCCTTTTTCAGATAGATTGCAGTTCTAACAGTTTTGGTTTCTTTATTAAATAAGAAATTATCATAAAAAGGATATTTTTCGAACAACTCTTCTTGTAAAACATCGATTTGCTTCATCGACGTAATCGAATCTTTTATAAAAGGCTCAAGTACAAATTGTTCTTTTTTATTATCTTTTATAAGTTTTTGAAGATCTTTAATGGAAACGACTGTTTCTACTTCAGCCGCTTTTTTTAAGCTTTGCGAAAGTTTGTTCCATGCATTTAGTTTTTCTATTGTAAAAAGAGTAGAGTCTTTTACACCTAAAACGATAAGATTTCCTTCCTCTCCAAAAATATTAAGAAAATCATTGTATTCTATATTTATAGGATGGTCGTCTGGTAATAAATTGGCTTCAGTATAAGTGAAACGCATGTGTTTCCATTGTGTTGCCAACAGACCAGTAGCAATTAAAACCCCAAGAATAATGGCAATTTTATTGCGAAGAATTAGTCTAGCGACAACATCCCAAAAACTTTTTGTAAACAGTTTAAACATAGCTGATCTAAAATCAGCGTTAAAGGTATGGAAAAGCTATGTATTAGAAAGGTTAAAACTATTATAAAGTCACATTAAAAGTAAATTTTAACGCCATATTATTTTCTAATTTTGCTAAATGGTAAGCTCCATACCTGTAAGTGAAACTTAACCCAAAACCAAAAAAGAGTTTATTAATTTCTAAGCCAGATTCTGTATAGCCTTTTTCTAAGGTATTAAAAGTGACTTGTTGATGCCTTCCAATGTGATTCATGTTTCCTATAGCATATCTAGAAATAAGTACTAATTCTGGTTTGAAGCGTTTAGTAATTTTAAAAGGACTTAAGTGATGTTTAAATTGAAGCGTTGTAATTCTATCTGAAAAAAACTCGTTAAAATACATGGTTTCAAAACTGGTAATTCCTGCTACCGAAAACCTCTGCATAATGGTTTCCTTGTTTATATTGTTTGGGTAGGCATGATATAAATGCGTAAGAGGCGTCTCGCCATTAGCAAATCCAGCAGTTATTGTTAACAATGAAAAAGCTTTATTGTTATACTGTTTTTTAAAGATGGTTCTAAAATCTACTTTTGAAAAATTGAAATCGCTATTAAGAATACCACTAAAACTTTTTGTGTACTGTAAAGTGAATTTAGGATAGCCTTCTTTGGTTTCTTTGATGGTATTTTCATTTATTTGAAACTGACTAAAAGGGCTCCATTGCAAAGCAATTTTTGCAGTACTTAATTTAAATGCGCTAAAAGGTTTGGTGTTTACAACAAAGTTATAATCATAAGTGGTTCTAATACGACTTGCTGCAAATTCGGTTTCACTTATTAATTGTGGAGTTAATTGATGTTCTAAAGAAACCGAAGATGTTTTATGTTTATGAAACAAATCAATATTTAAAAGCCTTGGTTCAAAAAGTTGAAAGAAGCGTTTGTCTGTAAGAAATGTAGAACTTCCAGTTTCGTTTAAATCATCTGTGTAAGAAAGGTTTAGCCATGTGTTTGTTTTTTTTAAAAGCCTTACGCCAGCACCAAAACTATATTTATACTTATGATCTCTAAAACCATAAACCACATAGGTGTTGAATCTGAATTTTTCAGAGAGATTACTGTTTGTCACACCTCCAATACCATTTCGAAATCCTTCATATTGATTATACTTCACTAAATATCTAAGATCGATGTCTATATATTTAGTTGGAAAATAACCGTTTCCTAATTGTTTAAGTAAAGCTCTTTTTTTAATAGAGTCATTTACTGTTTTAGTACTGTCTTTTGAAGGTGTTGGGTTTTGAGCTTTACTTAAAAAGAAACTTAGAAGCAGAATTATAGTAAGACAAGGTTTATACATTTAGAGGACTATAATAGCTCGTTTATTGAGGCCTGAAGGACCTCTTTTATATTGGTTCTATAGCCTAATTCTTTAAGAACAATTTCCCCTTTTTTGTTTATAATAATATTTGTAGGATAAATCTGAACGCCATACATATTGGTAATATCATTGGCATTAGCTAAAATAGTATAGTTAAAAGACTGACTTTTTAAAAATTGAGTTACAATTTCTTTTTTATTGAATGTAATGGCTAAAAAAACGACGTCTTTATCTTTATATAAATCAACTAACTCATTTAAAGCAGGCATTTCAGCAACACAAGGACCACATTTTGTGAACCAAAAATTAAGAACAACAACCTTTCCTTTTAATTGAGATAGTTTATAACTCTTACCAATTAAATCTGTAGCTAAAAAATCTAAAGCAGGCTCACCTTTGGTGTATTGAGCTTCTGTGTTTTGTTCAATTATTATTGGGTGATGACTCTTTTTTTGAAAGACTACTGATTTTACTTTTTCGTTTGCATCAGCATAAAATATAGGTTTATAGTCAGGGTTAGTCATTAAAGATAAGCTAGACATAGGTAGTAGCTTTCCGTTTTCAGTAAATAAAAGCACATTAGGTGTGATGTTAATTTGCGCGCTTTCTAATTGTTTTTCAGTTAACTGGTGTTGATTTTGAGGAATAAATGGATAGTTGTTTTGTGCAAAACCTAAGCTAAATTGCAACATCAAAATAAACAGGAAAACACATCTTTTTTCTCTCATAACTCTTTAACGAAAAAAACATTTAGTTGGTATAAAAAAAGCGACATAGTCGTCGCTTTAACTTTAAACGGTCATGATTTCTTTTTCTTTTACCGCAAAAATATCGTCAATTTTTTTGGTATAACTATCTGTTAAATCTTGCACATCTTGTTCTGCATTTTTTTGTAAATCTTCAGAAATACTATCTAATTTTTTAAGATCATTATTAGCCTCTTTTCGTGCATTTCTAACACCAACTTTAGCATCTTCAACTTCAGCCTTTGCCTGTTTAGCCAAATCTCTTCGTCGCTCTTCAGTTAAAGGTGGAACATTTATAATAATAGTCTCGCCATTATTCATAGGGTTAAAACCAAGATTTGCATAAGCAATACCACGTTCAATTTCTTGTAGCATGCTTTTTTCCCATGGTTGAACAGTAATTGTTCTTCCATCAGGTGTATTTACATTTGCTACCTGATTTAGAGGTGTTTGAGTGCCGTAATAGTCAACCATAACACTACCTAACATGGCAGGGCTAGCTTTTCCAGCTCTGATGTTCATTAATTGTTTTTCTAAATGCTTTAAGGCATTTATCATAGCTTCTTTAGTGGTATCTATTATAAATTGTACGTCTTCGTTCATTACTAAAATATTTAATTTACTTGTTGGTTTTCAAAAACTAAGCCAAAGTTACAAGTTTACTTTTGTTCCTATATTCTCACCGGAAACTACCTTAAGTAAATTTCCTTTTTTATTCATGTCAAAAACAATAATTGGCAGCTTATTTTCTTGACTTAAAGTAAAAGCTGTGGTATCCATAACCTTTAGACCTTTGCGTAATACATCATCGAAAGAAATATGATCAAACTTTATTGCAGAACTATCCTTTTCAGGATCTGCATTATAAATACCGTCTACACGAGTGCCTTTTAAAATGACATCAGCTTCAATTTCTATAGCTCTTAATACTGCAGCAGAATCTGTTGTAAAATAAGGATTACCAGTCCCTCCACCAAAAATAACTACACGTCCTTTTTGTAGATGCCTCATCGCCTTTCTACGTATAAAAGGTTCGGCGACTTCATTAATTTTTATTGCTGTTTGTAAGCGTGTTGGAACTTCAGCATCTTCAAGAGCACCTTGTAATGCTAAGCCATTGATTACTGTAGCTAACATTCCCATATAATCGCCTTGAACGCGATCCATTCCTTTACTTGCTCCAGCAACACCTCTAAAAATATTTCCACCACCAATAACAATAGCAACTTCAACACCTTTATCAGTAATTGTTTTAATGTCCATTGCGTATTCAGCTAAGCGATCTGGATCAATTCCATATTGGCGGTTTCCCATTAATGCTTCACCAGATAATTTTAAGAGAATTCTTTTGTATTTCATTAGTTGGTTGTCTATTGTTTTATTTACTAAGTCAAAATCAATCTAAAAAGGTTAATTTCTTAAGCGCATTTCAATATGCTTTTGAAAGTTTAACAAATATAATGATTAAACTCATTCACAAAAGTAGAATTTTACAAATAAAAAAACCACTACGTCTTTTTAAAAGAGTAGTGGTTTAATATATTGGTTTGAGTATGGTTTTTTATCCTACTGAAACACGTTTGAAATTTGTAATTACAACATCACCGTAAGAGGCAACGTATTTAGCAACGTTTATTTTTTCATCTTTAATGAAATTTTGGTCTAATAAACATTGTTCTTGGTCTAATGTTGTATTATCTGAAATGAAACGTTCCATTTTTCCTGGAAGAATTCGATCCCAAATTTGTTCTGGTTTACCTTCAGCTTTTAATTCAGCTTTAGCAGCTTCTTCAGCTTGAGCCATAACTTCAGGTGTTAATTGTGCCATTGAAATATATTGAGGTACATTTTTAAGTGTTTTACCTAAACGACCTAGTTCAATATTATCCTTTTCAATTACAGCAATTCTTGCTTCAGTTTCTGATGCGATAAAAGCAGCATCAAAATCTTTATAAGATAAAGTTGTTGCTCCCATTGAAGCCACTTGCATGGCAACATCTTTGACTAAAACTTCTGCATTATCAACTTTAGATGATAATCCAACAAGCGCGGCAATTTTATTGATATGAACATAAGAACCTACATAAGGAGCTTCTAATTTTTCAAAAGCAGTAATGTCTAATTTTTCACCAATAACTCCTGTTTGCTCAACTAATTTTTCAGCAACAGTAATGCCGCCAAAATCTGAAGCTAAAAAGTCTTCTTTGTTGTCGAATTCAATTGCTTTATTTGCAAGTTCATTTGCAAGCGCTATAAAGCTTTCATTTTTTCCAACAAAATCGGTTTCACATCCTAACACAATGGCAACGCCAACAGTGTTGTCTGCATTTATTTTAGAAACAGCAGCCCCTTCAGAGTTTTCACGATCTGCTCTTTTTTCTGCTACTTTTTGTCCTTTTTTACGTAACACTTCAATTGCTTTATCAAAATCGCCTTCAGCTTCAACTAAAGCTTTTTTGCAATCCATCATACCAGCTCCTGTAGCTTGTCTTAATTTATTTACTTCTGCTGCTGTTATTTTTACCATAGCTTCCATATTAATTTAATTTAAAAAAGTCGTTCAATTAAATTTTCTTAGCGAAAAAGAATTAAACGACTTGTTTTGTTTTTGTAATTGTTTGTTTTATTCTTCTTCTTGAGTTGCGGCTGCAACTGCTTTTTCAGCTTTTTTAGCTGGTGCTGCTTTCTTTTCAGCCTTTGGTGCTTCTTTTTCTGCTTTACGTTCAGCTAAACCTACTGCTACAGCGTTAGTGACATGCGTTAAAATCTTGTCAATTGATTTAGAAGCATCATCATTTGCTGGGATAACATAATCTACTTGACGTGGATCAGAATTTGTATCTACCATTGCAAATATTGGAATGTTTAATTTTTGTGCTTCTTTAATTGCAATATGCTCACGTTTAATGTCTACAACAAATAAAGCTCCTGGTAAGCGTGTCATATCACTAATAGATCCTAAGTTTTTTTCAAGCTTAGCTCTTAAACGATCGACTTGCAAACGTTCTTTTTTAGAAAGTGTCATGAATGTTCCATCTTTCTTCATTCTATCAATAGAAGCCATTTTTTTAACGGCTTTTCTAATCGTAACAAAGTTAGTTAACATTCCTCCAGGCCAACGTTCAGTAATGTAAGGCATATCAATACCTCCAGCTTTTTCTGCAACGATGTCTTTTGCTTGTTTTTTTGTAGCAACAAATAAAATTTTACGTCCTGATGCTGCAATTTTAGCAAGTGCTGCTCCAGCTTCGTCAATTTTAGCTGCTGTTTTGTAAAGGTTAATAATATGGATGCCATTGCGCTCCATATATACGTAAGGAGCCATGTTAGGATCCCATTTACGTGTTAGGTGACCAAAGTGTACACCTGCTTCAAGTAATTCTTTTACTTCTACTGCCATTTTGTAATAGTTTACGTTCTGTTGAATTAGCAATGATTATGTGGTCATTTTTTAAAATCGCCATAACCATTTAGATGCTAAACTAAATCCTGTCTTATAGACTAGGACAACAATAACTAGTTTAATTTTTTGTTTTGCGCTGAAAACTAATTCAGCAAGTTTGGTATTAACGTTTAGAGAATTGGAATTTCTTACGCGCTTTCTTCTGTCCGAATTTTTTACGCTCCACCATTCTTGGATCTCTTGTTAATAAACCTTCAGGTTTAAGTGTTAATCTGTTTTCTGCATCTAATTCGCACATAGCGCGAGATAATGCTAAACGGATAGCTTCAGCTTGTCCTGTAATACCACCTCCATATACATTAACTGTAATATCAAAGTTGCTATCATTGTTAGTCATAACTAAAGGTTGATTAACTTTATACTGTAAAGTTGCAGTAGTAAAGTAATCTGTCATGTCTTTTTTATTAACTGTAATCTTACCTTTTCCTTTAGCAAGATATACACGAGCAACAGCCGTTTTTCTACGACCAATTTTGTGAATTACATCCATTATTTGAATTCGTTTAAATTAATTGTCTTTGGTTTTTGCGCCTCATGTTTATGAGTTGCACCAACAACAACGTTTAGATTACGGAATAACTCAGCACCTAATTTGTTTTTAGGAAGCATTCCTTTTACTGATTTTTCTACTAATCTTGCTGGATCTTTTCCAAACAATTCTGTAGCAGTTAAACTTCTTTGACCACCTGGATAACCTGTATGACGAATGTAAGATTTGTCAGTCCATTTTTTTCCTGTTAAGTTGATTTTTTCTGCGTTGATAACAATTACGTTATCGCCACAATCAACATGTGGTGTGAAGCTAGGCTTGTGTTTACCTCTTAATAGTTTTGCAACTTTAGAAGCTAAACGACCCAAAGATTGACCTTCAGCATCAACTAAAACCCACTGCTTATCTACAGTAGCTTTATTGGCTGAAATCGTTTTGTAGCTTAATGTGTCCACACTAATTATTTTTATTTATTAAACATTCTTCTCTCAAAAAGAGTTTGCAAATTTACGATTATATATTTGATTACCAAAATACTGTAAAGCTATTTTTTATCTATTGTAAATCACACGTAAAAGAATTAAAAATTAATTTTTTTATAGTCAGTTTAAATATGTTTTAAACGCCGAAAAAATATTCCTATATTTATATGCTATCTTATTTTAATTTTAAAAATAAAACCATGAATTTTAAGAGAATGAACCAACCCTCAAATCAATCTCTACATTACTTGTTATTTTGTTTGTTAACGGTATTCTTTCTGAGTTCGGTAAAAGGACAATCTACAATTTCAAACTTACAGTATAACGGAAAAGACGAACCTCAAGTTGCTATTATAGTAACTTTACCAAAAGGCAAGCCGCAGAATGCAACGGTTCAGGTTGGTCATTCATTTCCATCTGGTACGATGTTTCAAGTGCCAGCATATACCACGGTTTTTTTAACAAGCAATAACAATACGCAGCGCTTAGGTCCTGGTTCTAAACACATGGCTCAGGCTAGTCCTAAAGGAGAAAAACATAAAACGTTTTTTGGGAAAGTGAAGCATTATGTGTCAAATAAGCTCAATTTTTATAAAGCTAGTGGACCCAATAATAAATATCAAGGTGCTGTTGAAGGTACAGAGTTTACTGTTGAAGCTGTAGGCAAAGACGTTAAGTTTTTTACTTCTGAAGGAAGTGTTGAAATTCAGAGAAGAGTGCCAGTTACCGTTGATCAGGAATCAGCCGTTAAGAGGAAAAATGAGAGGGAGTTATACACCGTTAAAAAGACTTATGTTAATGCAGGCGATCCAGAAATGTTTTATGATTATGATGCCTACGAAGCTCCAGCAAATTATGGGACTTACCAAGAAGCAATTAATCAATATCAAAGTGAATTAGATCAGGGTTATTATAATGGTGAAGACCCATTTTATTTGGCAGATGAGTATTCACTTCTTGGTGGTTTGTATTTAGATTCTGGTAATCCATCTGGTGCCATAGAGCCTTTAAATAAGGCTTTAAATTTATGGATAGAAATTGACCCTTATGACCCACTTATTGCCGAGCATTATCTGAATTTAGCTGAAGCACACTATTTGGCTGGGAATTATGATACTGGAGTAAGTTATTGGGATAATGCAGTGTTAATTATTGATAGTGGTTATCAGTATTATCTTCAAGAATTCAATTATTTCTACGATCTTGGCGATAACGATACAGCCTGGGGTTTTGGAATGGATTTACTAGACATGTATAATGGCTTAGGATACGCATATGAATTGAGAAATAACTTAGGAGGAGAGATTGAATATCAATATCAAAATCCTAATTATTGGTATGCATTAGCTGACAATTTAGACTCAATATTAGCAAAACTATAGTTCATTATGGGAAAACTTAAAAAGCCTAAAAATATGGCGACTATAAGTCGTCTAGGTGTTTATTTGCTTATTTTTTTAGTGTCGATAATCCTTATAGCTTCTATAACAAATTTCTGGAAATCATTAGATTACTATGTCTATAAAACTTTTTATCTGGATGACACAAGTAGCGTTGTTTTAAAAGAGAAAATGAGTTTAATTGATTTGCCTTATCATGCTGAAGATTCAGAAACATTTGATAAAGGAAATTATAGAAAACGATTAATTAATTTATTAGACACGATTGGTGCCCAATATGACGCTAATAAACGTCCGAAAGCAGTAATTTTAGATATTTTTTTCACTAATGATAAAGAGGAACTCGAACCTCTTGACCTAGCTTTAAAACGTTTAAAAACCAAGGGTGTAAAGGTGTATGGTGTTTATGATATGCGTGATTATGAAAAAAAATACTTTGAAAATCATGATGCCAAACAAGCGCGACAGTTTTATGAGAATTATTTTGAAGGGTTTCGTTTACATACTGAGTTTCAAGAACGGTTGGGTGTACTAAGTTATTCCTCTGAATTAAAATTCCCTACAGAAAGTGGTGGTTATCAATTTGTAGAAGCCCTTACTGTAAAGGTTGCTAGAGACATTCTCGATGAATCAACACCATTAGAGTCTCGAGATTATATTTTACCTATTGGAACAAAATCTAATGTAGATGCTCACACCATAACATTTAAGCATGAACCTGGTCAAATAGGTGGAGGGACTTTTTCTAAACCTCTTAATATGAACGATCAGATTTTGATTGTTGGTAGTTTAGAGGAAGACCAATTAGTACCAATTAATCAAACAGGAACACATTTAGTTACTTGGGCTTTACTTGACCAATTAAATCATAACCAATTAGCCAAACAACCCTTAGATAGTATACCAGTAATTATTGGGTTAATTATATTTTTCGGCTTGTTTACAGTATTAGTTTTTGCTTTACTATTTAAATATGTCAAGTCATTACAGACCAAGCCTTTGGTAATTGCAATATTATCTTTTGTAATAAGTAGTGTGCTTTTAATGTTATTAGGATTAGGAATATTAGCAACTGGAAAGGTCTTGCCAGTAGGATTAACACTTATTTCTATTCTTGTTGCAGCAGTCCTGGCATGGCGTTTTGCTTATAAATTTTTAGTTACTGGTGTTGCTGAGGGTTCTGAAAAAAATGATGTATTTATTAGTTATTCCCATGGTAATAGTGAATGGGTCAAGAAAAATGTGCTCGAACCTTTAGAATCAGCAACTATTAATGGTAAAAAATTAAAAATATTTTTTGATGAAAAAAGTATAGGTATAGGCGAACCATTTACAGCTAAATATATGTGGGAAATAGTCGATTCAAAAGTCTTTATTCCTATAATCTCTGAAGAATATTACGGCAAAAATCATTGTAAAAACGAAATGGACCTTGCTGTAAAACGTTCTGTAGAAGAACTTATTCGGTTAATGCCAATTGTGTTTTCATACGATTGTGTGCCTGAAGCTTTTCAACATATAAACTTTACTGATATAACAGTTAATCCTAATTTTATTGAGGCTATAAAGGAGGAATTAGCAAAAGAAATATAGGCTTAACGATGTAAAAGTTATTTTGGAATCATTTTTGTAATTAATGAATGGACAATATTTTTTTTAACCATTAGTTATTACAGTATGAAAGTATTTATAGCCTTAATCGTCCTCTTACATTCGATAGTTTCATTTGGGCAAATCATACCAGGATTTAATCCTCATGAAGCCACTTACACCATTAGTATGTGCAATAGTTTTAATTTCTTAAAACAATTTGGATCTAATAATGAAATCATTCCGAATGAATTTAATCTAAAATATACCTCAGAAATTTTAAGCATGGACAATAAGTTTGAGGTCTATGAAAATGGAGAAGTAGGTGTTATTACATATCGAGGCTCTACTGATAAAATCATTAGTTGGGTAGAAAATTTTTATTCAGCTATGATTCCAGCTGAAGGGACGATATTCATTAATGAAGAATCTTATGATTACAAATTTGCAAAAGATAAGGACGCTTCTGTTCATGCAGGTTATGGATTAACCATTGTCTTGCTTTCTGAAAAAATAATAGAGCAAATTAAAGCTTTAAATCAAAAAGGTATTTATGATATTGTAATTACTGGCCATAGTCAAGGTGGTGCTTTAGCGACAATGACTAGAGCCTATTTAGAAAACTTATCAGCACATAAATTATCGCAAAAAAACGCTTATAAAACCTATGCCTATGCGCAACCAATGTCTGGAAATAAAGAGTTTGCCAATGAGTATAATTCACGTTTCAGTCATGAAGGTACAAGCTATTCCATAATTAATCCTAAAGATCCAGTGCCTTATTTACCGTTTAATTATGAAGAAGAAAAACTAGTTACAAAAGATAAAATTAAAAGCTGGCTTTTTGGAAAAGAAGAATTTAAAGCAAAAAAACTTGGCCAAGATGCGTTTATACGATTGTTTGAACGCGGCTTAAAAAGTCATGTTAAGAACACCAATTCTTTAATTAATAAAGTGATTGGACTGAAATTTGGAAAAGTGGTGATGCCAGAGTTTGTTGCAGATATCAATTACTATCCTACAGGCAAATTAAAAGAACTTCCTGCATTTGAATATCCAAAAGTTGAAGTTGATGTTAAAGGCTTAAGCGAAAAAGAACTTAAAGCCTATGAGCAAGACGATACTGGTAAATGGTATAAAAAAGAACCTAAATTCTTTCAACACAAGCCTTACAATTATTATGTTAGTGTTTTAAAAGAGTGGGATAACCAAGAGTTTAAAAACTTAAATAAATTGTATTTGGTATCAGACTTGTAAATCGTATATACATGTCAATACCTAAATATTATTTAAAAAAATGAATCTACTATGGAATGAAATCTAATGTTTCATAATCTTTTCCAATGTAGTAGAAAGGATAAGATGGGTTATCATCAATAGTAATATTAGCTTTTACAGAAAAGTGTTTGGTCTCACCTGGAGCAGGATCTGCAACGCCTAATTTATTGGCTGAAATGGTGATATCATCTCCCATAAGAGCATCCTGAACTTCCTTGGTAACATCAATAGTGTTCGATTGATTTCCAAATAAGGCTAATTCAATATCTATTTTAATGACTTTTGACATGGTTTAGTGTTTTATAAATTGATTGCTTAGTTAAAAACCAAATATAGTAAATATCTAATAATAATTTAATTAGAAGCTATAAGTTGTGATTTACCTATCAAAAGTATTTATCAACTCTGTTAAAGTAGTCGTAAAAGGTTTTGTAGCAGCATTTCCGGAATTATAATTTTTTAGTTTTCTATTACTTCAACAAATTCTCCTATTATTCTCATATGAATACTATTTTCTTCATTAATTATAATACTCTTAAAACCATCATCATAAGAATTAGGCTTCAATACAATTGAATTATGTTGCCAACCTTCTTCTGTAATAGTTTTTTCACTTGAATAAGTTTTTACTGTAAAGGCTGAATTAAAATCTGGATCGAAAGAATCGGTATTTTCTATTAATAAAATTTTACCACTGCGAGAACCTGTTACATTTTTTTTGAAAATACAAATCGAGTTGTTTGGAATTGTTTTATTCATTGATTCTCCAATTACTCTACATGCAAAATAATTATCTGAGGCAAATCTTTCAGGAACAGGTATTAAACTGTAATCTTTTTCGTCTTGCATTTCGCTAAAACTTCCTGCTGCTGCATAAAAATCATATAACGGAACAGTAAATTGAGATGTATTTTCTTCATTTTCAATTATTTTCTTCTCAGGTTTACCATTGTTTTGAGGTAGTTTTTCTCTACTAACAGCTGTTATGTAATTGTATAAATCATCTTTTACAGGTTGTTCCAATTGAAATTTAAAATGAACAACGGGTTGTCCTGAATCAGGCATTATTGCTTGCTGAATAGAATCTTTTATAATTGAAGCATCTCCCATATAATAGAAATCAGTTCCTTCGGCATCTTCTTTTTTTACGAATAATAATATACGTTTTGAATTGATTACATTTTTTATTTCTTGACTAGAGAGCTTTCTATTTGACCTAGATTCCCAAGCAAATATTGAAGGGGAAACAAAGTAATCATTATACTTTATAGTGTCTTCAATATCATCCGATTTATGATAAGTTACAAAACAAGGAGTGATTTCATTTCTTGTTCTATAACCATAAACTGTACTACTTATATCATTTTCCCAGTTTAACAATCTACAAATATCTTTACGACTATACTTATTGAAAAGTAGCAGTCCACCTCTGTAATAATCTATATTAAAATTTTTATTGAAGGTGTAAATTGAATAGTTCACAGAATCAAGTAAGAACTCTTTAAAAGTAGTGTTTGTAAGTGTTTTTATAAATTCATCATAAAACCTAAGAGTGTTTTTTTCTAGATAAACAACTTGTTTTTCCTTTCGAATAAAACTAAAATTGATATTTGAAATACAAGATTTTATTGTTTCAGCACTTGGCTTATATTGATATTTATCAAATATTAATTTATTTAGTTTTGAAATACTGAGTTCGTTGTTATTAAGTAGTTCTTTTAAAATTATACTTTCTTCAATTCTTTTGGCATTGTTTATTTCCTTAGAAAAAAGTTCTAATAATTCAGATAGATTTTTATCTAAGGACTTATCAAATGTCTTGTCAACTTTACTAATGAAATTAAAATATGACTTAGAGTATTCAATGAATGAGAAAGGTTCTCTTGCTTCATTGTTTACAAAGTCCATCATCATTGGAATATGTCCAATTCTGCTTTTTAAGTTAATGTAATCTAATTTTAAATCAGTTAACATTTGCATCTTTGCAGAATCAATTGAAGCATAGATTCTTTCTTTAGTAATTTCATCGAAATTGATAGTTGATTCTCCTGGAATCATACTACTACCTTCTGAAATTAACTTTCTTATTTTGTCTTTATTGAAAGAAGTGTCTCCATATAAGGCTATTGGTATTAAATAGTTGTTTTTATAGTTACCAATAAAATCAATGATTGTTAAATAATATTTGTTGTCTGTTTTCCTTAATCCTCGTCCTAACTGCTGTATGAATATTATTGCTGATTGGGTTGGGCGAATCATAATTACTTGATTGATTTTTGGTATATCAATTCCTTCATTAAAAATATCAACAGTAAATATGTAATCTAATTTTATTGATAAATTGTCACTTTCTAATAGTTCTATGGCTTTTGTTCTATCGTCTTCAGAACTATCTCCAGTTAGAGCAACAGTTTTGTAACCTCTTTGATTAAATTTCTCGGATAATTCTTTGGCTTCATTTTTTTTAGAACAAAAAATCAAACCTCTTGTTATTCCATTATCAGAACCATAAAACTCAATTTTAGTAATAATTTTATTGACTCTTTCTTCAGCAGTCAAAAGTCTGAAATCCGATTCGTTTTCTAGGATTTCATTATTAACTGATAAATCTGTTACACCATAATAATGAAACGGGATAAGCATATTCTCTTCCATAGCTTTATTTAGTCTAATCTCATAAGCTATATTATGGTCAAACAAACTATAAATGTCTTTGTCATCCGTTCTATCAGGTGTTGCTGTCATACCAAGAAGGAAACTCGGGTTGAAATATTCTATTAATCTTATATATGAATCTGCTCCTGAACGATGAGACTCATCTATAATAATATAGTCGAAGAAATCTTTTTCAAATTGTTCTAAATGATTTGATTTTGAAATTGTTTGAACAGTCGAAAACACAAAGTCTTTATCTAATTCTCTTTGATTTCCGGAGTATAACCCCATTGTTTTAGACTTTCCAAAAATAGTTTTAAAAGTCTCCATCGCTTTTTTAGCAATGTTTAATCGGTGTACAACAAATAAGAGTCTTTTTGGATTAAAAGTTTTGGCGTCAAAAGCCGCTAAATATGTTTTACCTGTTCCTGTTGCAGAAATTATTAGAGCTTTATTGTTTTCTTTTCTTAAGTTTTTTAAGTTCTCTAATGCCTCAATTTGCATTGAATTTGGTGTTATTTCTAAATTGAGTTTTGAAGACAATTCCGCTTCACTTTTTTTATATACTAGAAACTGTTTTTTGTAAATCTCATCATATTTTTTTATATAAATTTCATTAACTATTTCTCCTATTTCAAAGTCATTATTAAATTCGTTAATTACTTTATGGACTATAGAACTTGAGTTTCTTGCCGAAACTTTCATATTCCATTCTTTATTAGTTGATAGGGCAGATGAAGTTAGATTACTACTACCAACAATTACATTATAATAATTTGTATGCTTGAAAATGTAACCTTTCGAATGAGAGTTTTCCTTAGTTACTATTTTTAATTCAATGTTTTTAAATTGAGAAAGTCTTTTTAAGGCTTCAGGGTGTGTGAAATTTAAATATTGTGAAACAAGGATTTTTCCTTTTATACCTTTTTCGTCAAGGGTTTTAAATGTGTTTATTAAAGCAGCAACACCACTAGTTGTTACAAAAGCAACAGATATGAAAAAGGTTTCACAGTTCTCTAATTCTTTTATAATTGTAGATAGTACTTTTTTTCTAGGAATCTTTCTGTTTACAAGTAGTTCTGGTTGATAGAGAGTATCAGAATCTAATGATTTATCAATGAATCCAGTTAATAGGCTGTCTTTAAATTTTTTATTAAATACTCTGTCCATTTTCAATCAATCTATTAACTATTGGGATATCTGCTTCTGCCCAATCTAGCATTTTTAAGTCTTTTAATGATAACCATTCAGAAGAAATATGTTCATTTAATTGAATGTCTTTTGTTTCGGAATAACATTTAAAACTATGCATTGTTAATTCAAAGTCAGGATATTGATGAACTACAGTTAAAAATAAACTATCTATTTTAGTTGGAATAAAATTCAATTCTTCTAAAAGCTCTCTTTTTAATGCTTGTTCCTTCGATTCTCCCTTCTCTATTTTACCACCAGGAAATTCAAATTTTTTAGAGATATAACTAAGTTTGTTTTCTGGTCTTTGAACACAGAATGTTTTATTCTCAAAACTTATTATTGCAGCTACAACTTCAATTTTTTTCATGTTAATAATATTAATGAGCCTCCAACCAATTTTCACCAACATCTAAATCCACATCAAGTGGCACTTCTAGGGTGTAAGCGTTTTCCATTTCGGTTTTTACTAGTGTTTTAATGGTTTCTAGTTCGGGTTTATACACATCAAACACCAATTCATCATGCACTTGTAAAAGCATTTTCGATTTGTAATTGCCTGCTTGCAATTTGTCGTAAATCTTAATCATCGCAATTTTAATAATATCTGCCGCACTGCCCTGTATTGGTGCATTCACTGCATTACGTTCGGCAGCACCACGAACCACAGCATTACGCGAATTGATGTCTTTTAAATAACGACGTCGCCCTAAAACGGTTTGCACATACCCATGATCTCGCGCAAAATCAACTTGCTCACTCATGTAAGCACGCAGTTTAGGATAGTTGGCATAATAGGTGTCAATTAATTCTTTAGATTCACTTCGTGACAAATCGGTTTGATTACTTAATCCGAAAGCAGACACACCATAAATGATTCCGAAATTCACCGTTTTTGCATTACTACGTTGTTCACGAGTCACTTCATCTATAGGCACATTAAAGACTTTAGAAGCGGTTGAGGCATGAATGTCTTCACCATTTTTAAAGGCTTCTATCATGGTTTCTTCTTTGCTTAAAGCCGCAATAATGCGTAACTCTATTTGCGAATAATCTGCGGCAAGTAAGGTGTAGTCTTCATTTCTTGGAATAAACGCTTTTCGAACTTGTCTTCCTCGTTCGGTACGAATAGGAATGTTCTGTAAATTCGGGTTGTTACTACTCAAGCGTCCTGTCGCTGCAACGGTTTGCATATAATCGGTATGTACACGTCCTGTTGTTTCTTCTACCTGAAGTGGTAAAGCATCCACATACGTACTTTTCAATTTAGCCAATCCACGATACTCTAAAATATTTCGAATAATCTCATGTTCTTTAGCCAGATAAGATAATATGTCTTCCGAAGTTGCATATTGCCCTGTTTTGGTTTTCTTAGGCTTGTCTACAAGCTTCATTTTTTCAAAAAGAATGATTCCTAATTGTTTTGGCGATGCGATATTAAATTCTTCGCCTGCAGCATCGTAAATCTTTTTTTCAAGATTGGCAATATCTGAATGAAGTTGTTCTGATAAAGAATTTAAAAAGGCTTTGTCTAGATTAATGCCTTCTAATTCCATAGCAGCTAACACACGAAGCAATGGCACTTCAATTTCATCAAATAATTTTTGAGTGTTGGCTTCGCCTAATTCATTTTGAAAATGTTCTTTTAGTTGTAATGTAATATCAGCATCTTCAACAGCATATTCGGTTTGTTGTTCAATAGGAACATCACGCATTGAGCGCTGATTCTTTCCCTTTTTTCCTATAAGTGTTTCAATAGAAATAGGTGTGTAATTCAAATAGGTTTCGGCCAGCACATCCATATTGTGGCGCATGTCTGGATTAATCAAATAATGCGCTAACATCGTGTCAAAAAGCTTTCCATTTACATCAACATTATACTTTGCTAGAACCTTAATATCATATTTTAAATTCTGACCAATTTTCTGAATAGATTCGCTTTCAAAAAAAGGTCTAAGCTGATCAATAAGTGCTTGCGCTTCATTTTTATCCTCAGGAAATGGCAGATAAAAACCTTTTCCCACTTCCCACGAAAAAGCTATGCCTACTAACTCTGCAGTAATAGGGTTTAATCCAGTGGTTTCAGTATCAAAACACACAGACGTTTGATTCATGAGGTTTTTGACCAATAATTTTGTTGCCATTCCAGGCGTGACACTTTGGTAAAAATGAGAATTGGTTTCGGCTGTTTTTCTAGTGTAGGTGTTTTCTGTTTTCGCTTCCGCGGAATGGTCTTCTGCTCCAAATAAGCTGAATTGGCCTGAACCAGCAGATTTAACTTGTTTTGGTGTTTCTTTTGTTTTCGTTTTTTCTGAAGCACTTTCTTTAGGAATAACTTCAGTTTCAGCTGAAAATGTTTTTAAGAAGTTATCGGTTAATCGTCTAAATTCTAAGTCTTGAAAAATCTCTGTCACCTTTGGAATATCTGGCTCAGACATTTCAAAATCTTTTTCATCAAACTCTACTGGAACATCGAGCATAATGGTCGCTAATTTTTTAGACAATAAACCAAGTTCACCATTGGCTTCAACCTTCTCTTTCATTTTCCCCTTAAGTTCATGCGTATTAGCTAACAAATTTTCCATGCTGCCATAAGCGGCTAAAAACTTTTTTGCAGTTTTTTCACCAACGCCAGGAAGCCCAGGAATATTATCACTAGAGTCTCCCATCATACCTAAAAAGTCAATCACTTGTAAAGGATCTGTGACTTCAAATTTCTTTTGTACTTCAGGAATACCCCAAGTCTCATAGCCACCACCAAAAACAGGTTTATACATAAAAATGTTTTCAGAAACGAGTTGCGCAAAATCTTTATCTGGAGTCACCATAAACGTTTGGTAACCTTCTTTTTCGGCTTTTTTGGCTAAGGTGCCAATCACATCATCTGCTTCATAACCTTCTTTGACCATGATTGGAATATGCATGGCTTTAAGGATTTCGTAAATATATGGAATAGCTGTTTTTATCCCTTCTGGTGTTTCGTCTCGATTGGCTTTATAAGCTTCAAACATTTCAACACGATCTGTGCTTCCACCTTTATCAAAGCAAACAGCCAAATGATCTGGTCGTTCGCGTTTAATCACATCTAAAAGCGAATTCATAAAGCCCATAATGGCTGAGGTGTCTTCACCTTTAGAATTGATTCTTGGGTTTTTAATAAAGGCATAATAACCACGAAATATTAAGGCGTAAGCATCAACTAGAAAAAGGCGTTTTTGTTCAGACATTGGAATAAATTTGTGAGAACATCAAAGCTACAAAAAGTTAGGCTTTAATAGAAGGTATTTGAATTGCAATTTGTAATTTTCGGAACTTAAAATTTTACAGATGAATACATTTTCAATTGCCATACATGGAGGCGCTGGGACTTTGGTAAAAGGTATGATGACGCCAGAATTGGAAGCTAAATATAAATCGGCTTTACAATTAGCTTTAGATGCAGGGTATAACATACTTGAAAATAGCGGCACAGCCATTGAAGCTGTCGAGCGTGCTGTTGTTGTTTTAGAAGATTCTCCTTTGTTTAATGCAGGAAAAGGAAGTGTGTTTACTGCAACAGAGTCTCATGAAATGGATGCGTCTATTATGGATGGAAACACATTAAACGCAGGCGCTGTGAGTTTAATTACTGGAATAAAAAATCCAATATCTCTAGCACGCGATGTCATGGACAAAAGTGAGCATGTGTTTTTGGCAGGAGAAGGCGCTATGCAATTTGCAAAAGAGTTAAATTACCGACTGGAAGATCCATCGTATTTTTACGATGAACTAAGACATAATCAGTGGTTAGAGATAAAAGACACCGATAGTTTTCAATTGGATCATTCTACAAAAAAAGATTCTAAGTTTGGAACTGTAGGTGCAGTTGCTTGCGATAAAAATGGACATGTTGCTGCAGCAACATCTACTGGTGGCATGACCAATAAAAAATGGGGACGTGTAGGTGATAGTCCGATGATTGGTGCTGGAAATTATGCTAACAATAAAACCTGTGCGATAAGTTGTACAGGAAGTGGCGAGTTTTTTATTCGTGGTGTTGTGGCTTATGATGTGGCTTGCTTAATGGAGCATAAAGGGCTTTCTGTAAATGAGGCTTCAAACGAAGTGATTAACAAGCGTATTTTAGACATAAAAGGTGATGGTGGATTAATTGCAGTGGACACCAAAGGCAATATTGCCATGCCATTTAATACAGAAGGCATGTATCGTGCAAGTAAATCTTCAAATGGGAACGAGGAGGTTTCTATTTATAAATAAATTGCGTTAGCGATTGCAGTGGCATCCTTTTTATACTGAAGCAAGCTCAGTATAAAAAGATATAACGGAAAGCGCGACCTTTAGGGAACGCCCAAAGTATTTATATAAAAGGCGCTTCAATAGGTAAAACAGTAACGTTTCTGGTTTTAATATTGTATTGATCGCCATTAGAAAGGACATGCACAGTAAGGTTTGCCATTGTCATAGGCGTGCCTTTTTCTAAAAGTTTTTCGTTATTATGTGTAAGGTTGCTACCATCAAAAACGATGACCATTCCAGAACCAATAACCGTACAATCGTTGCCGTTTTTAATGATCATTCCAGTGTCTTCAGCAAGACCAAACCCTATTAAATTTGGGTGTTTAGCTACAGCTTCACTCTGTCGTCCAAAGCGACCACGTTTAATAAAATGTGTGTCTATAATTAACCCAGGAATGAGGCTTAACCCATGATACATTTTAACAGCGCCTTTAATAAAAGCTTCGGTAGGGCTTCCGCCAGCAATCATTTCGTTGGTCATTGCCATTGCGCCTGCGCTAGTACCAGCAATCACAAAACCGGCTTCGTTTTTATAACGATCTAACAAGATTTTATGAATTGTAGTGCCACCAATTTTGTTGGTGATTTTAGATTGATCTCCACCAGAAAACATCAAACAATTTGCAGATTTAACTAAATCTATAGAGTCCTGTTTTTCTGAATCTTCTTTGCTTCTAATATCTAGAACATGCACATTAGTACAGCCTAAAGTAGAGAAAGCTTCTTTGTAATTTTCACTAACTTCATCAGGAATACTAGAGGCCGTTGGAACGACAACAATTTTAGCATGAACACCTCCAGCTTCTTTAACAACGTGATATAGAATGCCTTCGTCAATAAACTCTAAACTATATTGCTCATTTTCCTCTATACCTTTATCTTCATTTCCACCAATAGGAATTAATGTGCCTTTTACTAACTGCATAAAAATTGTACTTTCTTTTTTGTGTAGGGCAAAAATAAACTAAATATTTAATAGAAAAATGCATATATTTATAATCTTTCACAAATATTTTTAAAAAACTAATCAATATGAAGATACGCGAAATAAACGCCATGAGAGGACCAAATTATTGGTCTATAAGACGACATAAATTAATAGTAATGGTACTTGATCTTGAAGAAATGGAAGAGTTACCATCTAATAAAATTGAAGGGTTCTCAGAACGTTTAAAAGCTATGTTTCCAAGCATGTACTCACATCGTTGTTCAGAAGGTTGTGAAGGTGGTTTTTTTATGCGTGTAGATGAAGGCACATGGATGGGACACATTATTGAGCATATTGCCTTAGAAATTCAGACACTTGCTGGAATGGACACAGGTTTTGGAAGAACACGAGGGTATGGTGAAGAAGGAGTTTATAATGTAGTGTTTTCTTATATGGAGGAATCTGTTGGGCGTTTTGCTGCAAAAGCAGCAGTTCGTATTTGCGAAGCTTTAATTGCTGGTGAAGCCTATGATTTATCAGACGACATTCAGGAAATGAGAGAGCTACGTGAAGCGGATCGATTAGGACCAAGTACGGGCTCAATTGTGGAAGAAGCAGAATCTAGAGGCATCCCATGGATCCGTTTAAATAAATACTCGTTATGTCAATTGGGTTATGGTGCCAATCAAAAGCGTATTCAGGCAACGGTTACAAGTGAAACTAGTAGTATAGGAGTAGAGTTGGCCTGCGATAAAGAAGACACAAAATACTTATTAGAGCAAGCTGAAGTTGAAGTCCCTCGAGGTGATATTATTCGTAGAGAACGCAGCTTAGAAGAAGCTTGTCGCTATGTGGGTTTTCCATTGGTTATTAAACCTATCGACGGGAATCATGGCAGAGGTATAACTGTAGATATTCAAAATTATGAAGATGCACTAGCGGCTTTCCATCATGCTAAGGAAAGTTCACGTAGTGGTGCTATAATTGTAGAAAAATTTATTACTGGTGAAGATTATAGGTTATTAGTCATTAATAATAAATTAGTAGCAGGAGCCATACGAACTCCAGCACATGTTATAGGCGATGGGAAATCTACCATTCAAGAACTTATTGATAAAGTAAATAGTGATCCTCGTCGAGGTTATGGCCATGAAAATGTGCTAACGAAAATAACAACCAATGAGTTAACTCAAACCATAATTAAAGATGCAGGCTATACTTTAGATTCTGTTATTCCTGATGGAGAAAGATTGGTATTAAAAGATACGGCTAATTTAAGTACAGGTGGAACAGCCGAAGATATTACAGATATTATTCATCCTGCAAATGTGAGTATGGCTGAGCGTATTTCTAAAATTATTGATTTAGATATTTGTGGTATCGATATTATGACCACAGATATTTCTAAACCTTTATCCGAAACAGGAGGTGCTGTTCTTGAAGTAAATGCTGGACCAGGATTTAGAATGCACTTAGCACCAACAACTGGATTGCCTCGTAATGTAGCCGCACCAGTAATTGATAAATTATTCCCGATAAAAGGTGATACTGGACGTATTCCTATTATTGCAACTTCTGGAACCAATGGTAAAACCACCACGACTCGTTTAATTGCACATATTGCAAAAATGAAAGGTTATCGTGTTGGTTACACCACAAGTGATGGTGTGTATATTCAAAATAGATTGCTTATGACTGGGGATTGTACTGGTCCTGCAAGTGCAGAATTTGTGCTGAAAGACCCAACAGTGAACTTTGCTGTTTTAGAATGTGCAAGAGGAGGGTTATTACGTGCTGGATTAGGGTTCAAAAAATGCGATGTAGCTGTTGTGACAAATGTAGCAGCAGATCATCTAGGATTAAAAGGAATTCATACCATTGAGCAATTAGCAAAAGTAAAAGCAGTAATTCCTGAAACGGTTCTACCAGATGGATATGCGATTTTAAATGCTGATGATGATTTAGTTTATGATATGCGACGTAATGTAAATTGTAATGTCGCCTTATTTTCGATGGATGAAAACAATCCGCGTATAAAAGCGTTACAACGCCTTAATGGTATTACTGCGGTGTATGAAAATGGTTATGTGACTATATGTAGAGGGGAATGGAAAATGAGACTAATGCGTGCAGAACATATTCCACTTACTTATGGTGGGAAAGCAAAGTTTATGATTCAAAATGTGCTAGGCGCTGTACTTGCTGCTCATGTGCAAGGCATTAGTATTGAAGATATGAAAGCGGCATTAGAAACTTTTATTCCTTCAGCATCTCAAACTCCTGGACGCTTAAATTTATTCAAATTTAATGACTTCACGATCCTCTTAGATTATGCTCATAATCCAGCAGGAATGCGTGCACTTCAGAAGTTTACAGATGAGCTAGACGCAACTGTAAAAGTGGGTATTATTGCAGGTATTGGTGATAGACGTATTGAAGATAATAATGAAATGGGTAGTATTGCTGCCGAAATGTTTGATGAAATTATTATTCGTCAGGATAAACGCTTACGCGGAAAAACGGAAGAGGAACTTATTAAAATGTTGAATGATGGGATTAAAATGAAAGATCCCAATAAGAAAACAACCATTATTCCTTCAGAAAAAGAAGCGATTAAATTTGCAGTTAAAAATGCGGTAAAAGGCTCTTTAATTATTTTATGTAGTGATGTGATTCCAGATGCTTTAGCGTTAGTTCAGAAGTTTAAAGAACAAGAAGCCAGAGGTGAATTAAATTATGCAGATTAGTATATGGAATTTTCTGACAATAGGTTTTCAGAGTTATTTAATAAGCAAAAAGTAAACCAGTTTCATGTAGGAAACTCAACATATAAGGAGCGAATAAAAAAATTAAAACGTTTAAAATTCGCTTTAGAACATACTTATAGACAATCTTTAAAAGAAGCTTTATACAAAGATTTTAAGAAGCCTTTTGTAGAAACCGATTTAACAGAACTTTATCTCGTAATTAAAGAAATTAAAGTCGCTATTTCTAACCTAAAAAGTTGGACTTCTAAAGTAAAAGTAGAAACGCCATTAACTCTTTTTGGAACGACATCATGGATACATTACGAGCCTAAAGGCGTGTGTTTAATTCTTTCGCCTTGGAATTACCCAATGAATTTAACCTTTAGTCCATTGGTTTCAGCAATAGCTGCTGGTAATACGGTTTTTATTAAACCTTCAGAATTAACGCCAAACTCGTCTAAAGTTATGGCAGACCTTATTAAAGACATTTTTAATGAGGATGAAGTTGTTTTAATTGAAGGTGCAGTTGATGAGGCTCAAGAACTTTTGAAATTGCCTTTTAATCATATCTTTTTTACAGGCTCACCAGCCGTTGGTAAAATAGTGATGGAAGCCGCATCTAAACACCTTACATCTGTGACATTAGAATTAGGTGGAAAATCGCCAACTATAATCGATGAAACTGCAAATATTGATAGTACGATTCAAAATTTAGTTTGGGGAAAACATATTAATAATGGTCAAACGTGTATTGCTCCTGACTATGTATGGATTCATGAATCTATAAAAGATTCATTTATTGAAGCTTATAAAAATAAATTAGAAGTTTATTATTCTTCAGAGGTTTCATCCTCAGATTCATATTGTAGAGTTGTCAATAATAAACATTTTAACAGGCTAGTAAGTTATATTGAAAACGCTAAAGAAACAGGTGCAACAATAGAATTTGGAGGTCATTATAATAGTGAAGATAACTTTATTGAACCTACAGTTATTTCGAATTTAAAGGAGGATACATTATTAATGCAAGAAGAAATATTTGGTCCAATACTTCCTATTAAAACGTATAAAAATATTGACGAGGTTATTAATTATATTAATACAAAAGAAAAGCCTTTAGCACTGTATATTTATAGTAAAAATAAGAGGACTATAAATTATATTCTTAATAATACTAGAGCAGGAGGAACATGTATAAACACAAATGCTTTACAGGTTTCTAATCATTATTTGCCTTTTGGAGGGTCAAACAATAGTGGAATAGGTAAAACACATGGTTTTTTCGGATTTCAAGATTTCTCTAATCAACGTGCAGTTTTAAAAAGACACAGTGTTGGGCCACTTAATTTATTATTTCCGCCATATAATAATTTTAAACAGAAGCTTATAGATTTAACTATTAAATGGTTTTAAAATATAAAATAAGAAAGCCACTCCCTAAAGTGACTTTCTTCTCAAAAATATAATTGTTCACTCAAACAATTAATGATTAATTTTATTTACATGAGATGTTTCTGCTTTGTTTTCTAAAGCAGTCAGTCGTGCTTCAAGAGATTCATATTTAGAGAGTTGTGCCTTAAGGTTTTTGTTTTCTTCATTTAAAAGTTTAATATTTTTTTCTTGGGAGGTTAATTTATCGTTTAATTCTTTAATTCCTGCAGTTAATAGTGGTGTAAGCCTTCCGTAATCTACCATCATAGGTTCTTTTTCTACATCAGAATCTGGAGTTCCTGTAACGGCTTGTGCATATAAGGGCTGTAGTTCTTGTGCTATAAAACCATATTCATTGATGCCAAGATTAGATTTAAACTCGTAGGTTCTTGGTTGTATTTTATTAATAAGTACTAAGGCATTATTGATGTCTTTGATATTCGTTTTTAGACGTCTATCGGAAGTAGTATTATAAGTCACACCAGATCCATTACCTTGAATAAGACCTCTTACTATACCATTACCTGCATTACCATCAAAAAAGGCAATAAAATTATTTCCAGATGTTGGCGCATTTGTAGTCCCCAATCGTATTTTAAGACCATCAGCATTTTGGTTAGTACTTGTGTTGTAGACTTGTGCCACATAACCTCCTGTGTTCTCTTGTCTGACATCTAACCTATAAGAAGGGACTGTACCAATACCAACATTTCCATCACCTCTAACTCGTATTATATTTCCTGTATTAGGATGATAAATATTAAAGGTACTGTTGGCATCTACATCATTCGGCTCACCATATAGTGTCCAACGATTTCCATTTGTAACAGTAGTGTTGGTGAAATTAATTCGCGCTCCAGTAGTACCTTCGTGTACCAGTTTTAGTGTAGGTTCATTAGTGTTGTTATTAGCTTTAATCTCTAAATATCCATTAGGTTGATGATTACCAATGCCTACTTTACCGTTTTTTAAAACAGTTAAGGCGTTGGAGCGATTTGCATCATTTGCACCATTTCCAATTTCAAATAATGGATCGGTCTCGATCCAGGTTGAAAGGTTGCCTCCTCCAATATTGTAGCGCCCTAAAGTCGTATTATTGCGGGATTCCGCTTTTGTTTCATAACCAGTAGCTACGGAATAACTTCCAGAAGCTGTTGTAAGGTATCCTAGAGCAGTAGAGCGACCTCCAGAAGCAGTTGTTTCATCTCCTAAAGCAGTAGAAGCGTATCCAGAAGCAGTTGTTTCGTCTCCGATAGATGTTGAAGCATATCCTGAAGCTTCTGTATTAATTCCCATAGCTGTAGAATAATAATCTGAAGCTGTTGTATTGTATCCGATAGTTGTGGAATGAGACCCAGAAGCAGTAGTTTCTCTTCCCATAGCTGTAGAGTAAATACCAGAAGCAATAGTTTCATAACCCATTGCTGTTGAGCGATTACCCAAAGCGGTGGTTTTAAATCCTATTGCAGTTGTATATTCACCAGTTGCACCATGAGTTGTTGAATTTACATTAGAATGACTCAAGTCTGTAGCATTTTCTCCAATATTACCATAATGATCTGGGTCTTTTCCTTTTATACGCCATCCAACACCATTACCTTCATCTATGGCTTCTAGACCAGAAACATTACCTGCAGAAAGCGCGTAAGGCACAGTCATGAATTGCGTGGTTCCTAAATCTACTAATCCAGCGCCTGTATCCATTTGTACATTTAAAAAATGAGCATCGCTGTCCCAATGTATTTCAGAAAAATCATCAGGTGTAGTGCCTTCTCCAATGTTTAGAATAATAAGGCCATTGGCATTGGTTGTTGGTGTATGTGTTTCAGTATAAACAATAGTAGCATCTTCTAAAATAGAAAACTGAACTGTTATGTTTTGGTTGGCGAGCACATTACCCAAATTGTCTTTAACAAGCGCTTTGTAGTTAATGCTTTGCTGTGCAGTAATTGTTATCGTTAGAAAAAAACTAAAGATTAATAGTGCGATACGTTTCATAATGATTTGTTTTTAGTTGTCTAGTTGTGGTTCTGTGTTTTTACTTTCCAAGGCGTTTAATCGCGCTTCTAAAGCTTCATATTTTGAAAGTTGTGCTTTCAGTTTTTTGTTTTCTTCTTTAAGCACATCAACTTCGTCTTTAAGTTCCTGAACCGCTTTTATGGCTACTACGCCAAACCCAGAATAATTCATATGATAGACGTCACCTTCCTTATTATGGGTTACTAATTCAGGATAGATCAATTCAACATCTTGAGCGATTAATCCTAGGTTACGTTTATCATCTTTCTGTCTTTTATAGAGGTAACTTAAGGTTTCTAATTTCATAAAGTTTTCCCATGAAAAAGGCAATGGTTTAAAGTCTCTTTTTAAACGTCTGTCTGAAGTTGCAGAATACACACCGCTTGCATCATTAAAATTTCCAACAACTGTATTGCCGTTAAGTGCATTAAAAAGGCCAAGATCACCTGAGCCGTTATACACATACATTCTCCAGTCACGGTTATTAGCTCCAGTGTTTTCAATTTTAAAACCATCACCACCAGCATTACTGCCATGAAAAACATGAAGATTAGCATTTGGGAGGCCTCCAATACCTACAAGGTCATTTGCGGCATCAACTAAAAGCATATTTTGTTGGTTATCTGATTCCACTCTAAAATCACGATCTAGACCTTGTTCATTAAAGATGAACGCTGTATTCGCTCTTAAATCAACAGAAATATTACCATTTTCTCGCACTGTAAATCGACCATCATCAGTTCCATCTGTAAGCATTTGACCTATAATGGTACCTACGATACTGTTTTCCCTCCAAGTCATATTGCGCCCAACAATTGAATTTCCAGCATCGTTAACTGTAAAAACACCAGATCCAGTATCTTGAATGATAAAATCACCACTTCCATTTAAGTTAAAACGTGTGTCAAAATTCCCATAGTCTATGTTCGTGTTTTGAGTTAATGTGCCGCCTAATTGGATGTCATTTGTATTTGCTGTTAAACCATTACTCGCAGTGCTACTTTCTTCATTCAATGTATTAAATGTAACAATACCGGCTCCATTGGTAGTCATTACTTGATTTGCTGTACCATCTGTTTCAGGCATAACATAGCGATTTGTAGTTGAGGCTCCTAATGACGTATTACCTATAAAATATGCGGCATATCCATTAGAGTTTTGAGCATTACTGTAAACACCATAATGTGTTCCTCCAGCTGAAACGTCAATGACATTATATGATCCATATTTATCACCAGTTCCACTTCCGCTTAGATCATTATAAATACCATAATGGTCACTATTTCCTGTACCGTTAATATCACTCCGCACACCATATCGAATGCCAAGTGCATTAAAAGTCATATCATTGTAAACTCCTGTTTTCTGACCGTTTCCAAAATTTGTAAATTCGTTAAAAACGCCAAATTGATGTCCGCCACTAGATCCGGCGAGCGTATTTGATACACCATATTGCCAACCGTTACCTAAACCAGAAAGGACATTTTCTGTGCCTTTACGACTTCCAGAACCAGCAGAAGTAATTTCGTTAAAGGTGCCATATCTATGTCCTGATCCAGAAGATGAAATGAGATTTTTAACACCATAATGAGATAGAATCGTTGGTGATGAAGAGACACCATTTATTTCATTATAAACACCGAATCTGTTATTCCCTCCTAATGATCCTTCTAGAACATTTTTAATTCCATAGCTATCTCCATCATCTTCGTTGTTTATATAATTATCTATAGCATAATTTGGATTAGAAAAGTTCCCAGATTTATCAATATCTAATCCAGTATCCATGTCGTTGGCATTAATAGTCAATTTTCCAGTTCCAGCTGTTAAGGTGCCAATTGTTACTTCTTTGGCTATACCATCTGAAGGATGAATGCTAGATCCAGTATCTGACCATTCAGATTGAAATAAACTTGTGGCATCAACAAAACTAACGTGCCCAGTACCATCTGTAGTCATAATCTGATTGGCTGTACCATCAGTTAAAGGCATATCATATTCATCATTGATATTCATTAAGCCACTTTTGTATATGGTTAGGGCGTTGCTTCTTGATAAATTATTTCCATTTCCAATACTAAATACTCGATCGGAACTATTCGCTGAGCTGTTACTATTCGGAGTATACGAAATATTATAGTATCCAATACTGGTTTCAGCATATGATGGTGATACTGTAGATTCTCCTATTGCCATTGAATTATTACCGGAAGCAACTGTAGATTCTCCTATTGCCATTGAATTATTACCGGAAGCAACTGTAGATTCTCCCATTGAAGTTGAAAAGGAACCTGAAGCTTCTGTGGCTCTTCCCATTGCAGTTGAATGATTGCCCGAGGCAATTGTGTATTCTCCCATAGAAGTAGAATATTGACCAGTAGCATCGGTTCCATAACCCATAGCTGTGGAAGCATATCCAGAAGCAAGACTGGCTCTTCCCATCGCTGTTGAGAATGAATTTGAAGCAGTAGTTAGATAGCCTAAAGCAAGAGAATTTGAACCCGAAGCTGTTGTACTTTCACCAATAGCTATTGAGGATGAGGATGTAGCATTTGTGTTATTTCCAATGGCGGTTGAACTATGTCCAGATGCAATTGTCTGATATCCCATCGCTGTAGCCCTATTCCCTGAAGCTAAAGTTTCATATCCTAATGCTGTTGAATATGTACCTGTAGCATCTGTAAAATATCCTGTTGCAAAAGAATAATCACCTGATGCTTCAATACCTGTTCCAATTGCAGTTGAATTTGAACCTATGGCATTCGCACTAAAGCCTATTGCTGTGGAATAAATTGCTGTAGCTTGAGAGTAAAAACCTAATGAAGTAGAGTAATCACCTGAAGCCGTTGTACTGTTTCCTGCAGCAAAAGAATTTACTCCTATATTGGAGTCATCCCATTCATTGTTGTCAATTTGACCAGCTCTAAACGCCCCTTTTATTGGGCTAAAAAACATTCGCGTACCAGAACCTGTAATTTCTGTATCAATTATATTTCCAGAACCAGATGTTCCAGTTACCAAGAAACCATCCGTTCCATTAATACGAACTGCTCCGTTATCTGCTGTTATATTTTTACCAATACCTGCACCACCTTGGTCGTAGGCTTGGTCTAGAGTGTTTTTTCCACCAGAAGTAAGAAACACCCAATTTGTTGTAGTATCATCCCAATAATAAAAGCCTTTGCCAGACATGGCAGTTCCAGTATAAAAAATAAGCATTCCATCTTGATCGATACTTGGAGTAGAAGGGAAGTTACTCATACGTGGAATTAAAATGCCATCTGTGTCTGCAGGTGAAGTTGTATTACTTGCAGAAATGTCTAAAGTTGATTTAGGATCTGTATTACCAATACCAACTTGTGCAAAATTTAGTTGAATGCTAAATAAACATATAGCAATAAGTATGAGTTTGAGTGGTTTCATAATCTATGTTTTTGAGATGATCTTTGATGAAAATGCTATAAATAATTTTTAGGGACTATTTATGGCATTATTACTTTTCACAAAAAATCATAGGGTTAATAGCCTTATGAAGGTATTGATAATTAGTATTTTAGAATTTTTTATTTAGTGAATGCCTCCGTTTTTTTAGTGAATCCAGATCGACTGAATTAGGAGTGTTTTAGCTTGCTCATAACTAAGCTTTTTTGAGAGGCACTAATAGGAATGGGCTCTGTTTTAAGAAAGAGTTTATTGTTCTCTACAGCTTCTACATGATTAAGGTTAACCCAATAGGAACGGTGGGTTTGTATAAATGCATTTTTATCAAGCTGTTCAGACATGTGCTTGAGTGTATGTGGTACCAGGTGGGATTTTGTAGTGGTATATACATAGCAATAATTGTCGAAGGCCTTTAGATATAAAATAGAATCTTGATTAATTTTATAAGTACGACCCTCAGATTTTAGGGTAATGAATTGTTCGTTTAGCGATTTATAATTATGCCAAGCTAATTCTATATTACTCCTTAAACTATGTTCTGTAAAAGGTTTTATAATGTAACCTAAAGGGTTGATTTGTTTTACGCGATTAATGGTTTCAGGATCTGTTTGGGAGGTTAAAAATAAATAAGGTAATTTTTGTTTATCTAATTCTTGAGCCAAATCGATACCATCTTTTAAACCTTCTAATTGAATATCTATAAGAATCAAATCAGGGCTCAATGTATTAATTTCTTTTAGAGCAATAACAACACTATCTGCATCACCAACCACATTGTAACCTTGTTTTCTTAAGGCTGTTTCAATGGTTGAAACAATTAAGGGTTCATCTTCTACAATATAAATAGTTTGTGCTTTCAAAGGCTTTATTTATGATAGGATATTAAATTTTGAAATGCTCAAAATAGCTTGTGTACCTTCTTTCAGTTTAGAGTTATAGTTTAAAGTCCCTTTGAGCTGTTTTGAAAGTGCTTTCATTAAAGTTATGCCAAATGAAGACTGTTTGATTTCACCTTCAAAACCTTTACCATTGTCTGCTACTTTTAGTACTAATTCTTCTTCTACTTTAGAAAAATCAATACGTATAGTATTATCTTTTTCAAAGTCTTCAAAAGCGTGCTTCATTGTATTAATAATTAATTCATTTAAAATCAAACCTAAAGGTGTTATGGTTTCTATATCTAGAACATGAGATTCTATATTGAGTTGATATGCAATAGTTTCTTTTTGAGTGTTATGACTTTCAAAGATGTCCTTAACTAAATCACTAATATATTCTTTTGAGTTAATGCCAACTAACTCATCTTTATTGTATAATTTTTGATGTACTAGTACCATTGAACGCACACGATTTTCGGCTTCTTTTATAGCGATTTTAGCTTTTTCATCGGTTACATTTTCGGACTGTAAATACAATAAACTAGATACGATTTGGAAACTGTTTTTTACACGATGATGTACTTCTTTTAATAAGACATTCTTTTCATCAAGAGTACGTTCTAAAATAGAATTTTGACTATTTAGCTTTTTGTTTTTTAATCTGTTCTTATATAGGAAATATGTAGTTATGCCAATAAGGAATATGCCTAAGATTGCAATAATTATAAATAGATTCTTTTGTTGTTTTTCTTTTTCTTTTTCAAGCTTTAAGATTTTTAATTGTGCCTCTTTTTTCTCGGTTTCATATTTTACTTTTGAATCTGCAATTTTAGTTATCATTTGTTGCGTTCTTAACGAATCAATAAGTATTGCTTTTTTCTGAACAATATCAAGAGCGTTATCACAATCGTCTTTAAAAAGATAGGAGTTTTCTAGCAATGAATAGCTTCTTAACTTAAATAAGGGTTCAATGTTTCTTTCAGAACTTAAATATTTTTTGAGATAAAAAACAGCTTCATCATGTTTGCCAATTTTGATAAGGCCTTCAGCAAGTGTATTAACATAATATTGCTGATTGGTAGTTAACGCAGAATCTTTGGAAATATTAACAACCTTTTTAAGCTCTCGAACTTGCTCTTCGGTATCTTCAAATTCTAAAAAACTAGAAATAGAT
This sequence comes from Lacinutrix iliipiscaria, assembly GCF_042686125.1. Classification (NCBI taxonomy): domain Bacteria; kingdom Pseudomonadati; phylum Bacteroidota; class Flavobacteriia; order Flavobacteriales; family Flavobacteriaceae; genus Lacinutrix; species Lacinutrix iliipiscaria. Next base: position 256,447 of record NZ_JBHUOV010000001.1, on the reverse strand, counting down.
ATGTGTTTTTCAGGCGTGCTAAAACCATCTCGATTTAAATAATAAGCTTTAAGTTTCTGAGAATAGTAAGCATGCTTTGCATAGTTTTTTTGGAACTTATAATGATGTACTACAGCAGAAAGCACGTAAGCGTTTTGTCTGTCTTCAGGATAGGCTTCAAGACTTTTAACTGCTTTTTCATAAAACGAATCACGCGCCTTAAAGTTACCAAGAAGTCCTTCAATATCAGCTTTACGTATGTAAGCGGTATTTAACTTATGACCTAGCTTCTCTTTATTATGAAGTGCCATTTTTTCAGCTTTATTGGCATAGAAAAGTGCTGAGTCTAGGGAAGACTTTGAGGTAAATCCGTAAGATTTTAATTGAGTATATTCAAATTGAATACGTTTGTATCCATATTTTTTAGCTAAATTCAAGCCAATACTATTAACTCTTAAGCCTTCCTCTTTTTTATCTACTCTGTAAAGGTAGCTAGCATATTTATTATAAAAAGATAGTTTGATTTTTGCTTTGTCTTTAGATATAGAATCAAGATACTGATATAACTGAAGCGTATTGTCTTGCTTTTCAAATTTTGAACTCAGTCTTAAAAATTGCTTTTCAAATTTATCTTCATTATTATCTTGATATGTATAAACCAAACTATCAATATCACTTTTGGTAACGTCTTGAGCAAAAACGAAACCAGGCAAACACAATAATATCAATAGAATTCTCAAAAAAAGATTTTTTTATAGCATTACAGGACTAAGTTAATGAATTAAAGTTATGCCATAACCGTTCAAAACTTTCGTTTTTTTAGTGAACAGCATGTTTTTTTAAGTGAATGAGTGCATTCAAGGGTTTTTATTACGTCTTAATAAAATAGTCAGACTGAATCTGTTCATTCACTCCGTCTTGAAATTTGGTCATACTAAACCATTGATGAATCGAATAAGAGCCTGTCTCTCCCTTTTTATTTACGGCGATATAACCCACTTGAAAATTTTTGTAATCACTGTTTGGTTTGTTTACAATTCTACCTATCGCTTCCTCACAGGCTTCTTGAGGCGATTTTCCTTGTCGCATTAATTCAACAACTAAAAAACTTCCAACCGTTTTTACCACTTCTTCGCCAAGTCCTGTAGCAACACATCCACCAATTTCATTATCAACAAAAAGACCTGAACCTATAATAGGCGAATCCCCAACACGTCCTCCCATTTTATAAGCCAATCCACTTGTGGTACAGGCTCCAGAAATATCGCCATTTTTATCGATGGCGAGCATGCCAATGGTATCGTGATTTTCTATATTAATGATAGGTTTATACTTGGCTTCTACTTTCCATTTCTCCCAAGCTTTTTTTGAGGCTTCAGTGAGTAAATCTTCTGGCTGAAATCCTTTTGAAATTGCAAACTGTTTAGCGCCTTCGCCTGCAAGCATAACATGAGGCGTGTCTTCCATTACTTTTCTTGCTACAGATACAGCATGAGTTATATTTTGAAGATAAACAACAGAGCCACAGTTACCATGTTTGTCCATAATACAAGCATCAAGCGTCACGTTGCCATCTCGATCAGGCAAACCGCCTTTGCCAACAGATTGCCCTTTTTCATTAGCTTCTTCAACCCTGCAGCCTTGTTCTACAGCATCTAAAGCAGAACCTCCAGCTTGTAGAATTTCCATAGCTTTTGCTGTAGAATCAATAACATGCCAAGTAGCAATAACTAAAGGAAGTTTTATCTGTTCTGAAGAACTTACATGTTTTTTATCTTCGGAAGGCTTATTTTCACACCCAATTAGCGTGCTTCCAATAGCCAAACCTACTCCAGATAATGATGCTTTTTTTATAAAGTTTCTACGTTTCATTTTTTTAATTATAAGTAACCCCTTGTTTATCTAAAACAGTTTTAGTTTTATAAGCATAGAATAAAAGATATGCAAAACAAATCACAGCGACTAAGTAGGAGGATTGAATGTTGAAAATATCTGCTAGTTTACCTTGAACAGGAGGAATAATAGCGCCGCCTAAAATCATCATGATTAAAAATGCAGAACCTTGTGACGTATACTTTCCTAAACCAGCAATGCTTAATGCAAAAATACAAGGCCACATAATAGAACAGAACAAACCTCCAGAGAGCAAAGCAAATAATGCGAGCTGCCCTGAAGCAAATGTGCCAATTAGCATAGCCAAAATTCCTAAAGCACTAAATATTTTTAAAGTGGCTACAGGTTTGTCTTTTGCTAAGAAAAAACCAGCAATTTGTATAGCAATACACACACAAAATAAAAGAATTTCATTGGTGGAGTATTTGCCAAAATTCACGAGTAAAATAACTCCAAAGGCAATATAAGGAACTATAATTAGCAACCATTTTTTTAGGCCTTTACTTGGATTAAAAACAGTAATTGCACCAACCCAACGGCCTATCATTAATCCGCCCCAATACAATGATATAAATGGAGCTAGTTGTGCATCATTTAAAACTGGAAGGCCTAAGGTGTTAAAATTTGACCTATTAACGGTTTGCTTTAATAACTCTCCTAAATTACTGCCAACAGTGACTTCAACACCAACATACATGAAAATTGCAAGCATTCCTAAAACAAGTTGAGGATATTTCATAGCGCCCCAACCTTCGGCTTTTTTTGAAGCACTAGAATTAGCAAACCAAACGCAAGCAATAACAGCAAACAAAGCGATTAATAGTAAAACCATACGTTTGTTTTCAACAGCCTCTGTGGTAATTGCATCGCCAGTATATGTCATAAATATCATTGAAAAACAGACGACGATAACTAAGGTGAGCAGGATTAGAATATTCCTAGCTTTATTAGCAGGTTCAAAAGCGGTATCAGATTTAAGAGCAGGTAATTTTTTTGAAAAATGGAATAGTGCAGCAGCAATTAAAAATAAAGCACCTACACCAATATAAAGACTTTGAACAGTCATTAAAGTAATTTCATTGCTGGTGATTTTTTCAGCCAATACATCTGTGGTCCAACTTGCGGATCCAAAAATAATAAAGCTGACAACGACTGGACCTATCGTTGTTCCAAATGAGTTTATTCCTCCTGCTAAATTTAAGCGATGTGATCCAGTTTTAGGATCTCCTAAAGCAATGGCAAAAGGGTTAGCTGCTGTTTGTTGTAAAGAAAAACCTAGACCAACTATAAATAAGGCCAATAATACTAAATAGAAGACTTGTGTTTGTCCTTGTTCTGAACCATTAACCACTATACACATGACTATAGCACCAATAGCAGACATTAAAAGGCCATAAACGATTCCAGATTTGTAACCCCAATTATTTAAAATATCTTTTTTTATGGCACTTGACATTATAAATAATAATAATGCACCAATATAGTAAGCACCATAAAATGCAAAATCGACTAATTGTGATTGAAATTGATCTATATTAAAATAGGTTTTACAAAAAGGAATAAAGACACCATTTGATGCTGCAATAAATCCCCAAAAAAAGAAAACAGTAACTAAAGTCGTTAATGCTGATTTGTTGTTTTGATTTGTCATGAGTTGGTTGATTTGTTCTTTGGTATAATTTAAGTGATTTATTTAATCGAAATTTCATCTACAAAAAGCCAACTTCGTCCATCATGCTCATAACCCAAATGCCATTTGGGAAGTATGCCCAACTTTTTTGCAATAATTTTTATATATCGATAAGGTTTTCCATCACCTGAAAAACGTATTGTTTTTAATTCTGAACCTTCAGAAGGCACTGTTGCATCAATTTTAGTTTTAGAAATAAGCTTAAAATCTATTCCGTCATTAGAAACTAGGCATTCAACTTCAGTAGGATAAAATATCCATGAACGTTGATCTTGTAAAAAATTCACATTTATCTTTTCTATAGATTTTTGACTTCCTAAATTTACAAGGGCAATTAAATCTTTATCATAATAGCCTTGCCATGTTCCAGTTCTAAAATCTTGTGTGCCATAAATGCCGTCAATTAACGCATTGTTTCCACCACCATTATATTGATTGGCATACTCTGTTTCAAGTTGTATTGAAATATTTGGGTCTATTTTATAAAACTGTGTAGATATTACTGCACTTTTAGCATTATTTTTTTCTGAATAGGTTTCTAATTTTGCAGCTTCAGAAATAATGAAGGGTTGATCGTATAATTTATAAGTATCATCATTTAACTGATAATAAATCGAAGCTTCAGGATCGGCAGTTTCTAGAGCAATTTCGGTTTCACCTTTAAATGCAACATCGCCTTTAGCAATAAAAGGCACAGGAACAATTTGAAAATCTTCTATAACCGTTATAGGTTCTTGACCGTCACGACTTCCCCAAACCGCTGGATTATCTGTCATGTGAAACTCTAACACACCACCATTAATAATATCTTGATGAGTAATAAAAGTTTGGTTTAGTTTTTTTCCATTTAGATAGACATACTCAATATATTTATTAGTCGCGCTTAAATTATAAGTTACAATATTGAATTGTTTTTGGTTTTCTAAATTAATTGTTGCTTTATTAAATAAGGGCGCTCCAATAATGTACTGATTGCTTCCAGGGGTTACAGGATAAAATCCTAAAGATGAAAAAACATACCAAGCACTCATTTGCCCACAGTCTTCATTTCCAGAAATACCATCAGGTGCGTTTTTGTAGAGTTCTGTTAGTATCTGATAAACCTTTTCTTGAGTTTTATGTGGTTTATTTACAAAGTTATACAGATAAGCCATGTGATGACTAGGCTCGTTGCCATGAGCATACTGACCAATAAGACCAGTGATATCAGCCTGATTACGACCAGAAGTTTCCGCTTTAGCAGAAAAGAGTTTGTCTAAATGTGCCTCAAGTTTATCTTTCCCACCAAGTAGTTTTATAAATCCAGAAATGTCTTGAGGAACATAAAAGCTATACTGCCAAGCATTGGCTTCAGTGTAATTAAAATTCACTTCATAAGGGTCAAAAGGAGAAAACCAAGTGTTTCTAAAACGGCCTCGCATAAACTGCGTTTCAGGGTCAAATACATTTTTGTAATACTGCGCTCTTTCTGTGAATGTTTTATATTCATTAGTTTTTCCTAAAGCTTTAGCCATTTGCGCTATGGTCCAATCATCGTAGGCATATTCTAGAGTTTTAGAAACCGATTCGCTTTCTTCTTCTACAGGAATAAAACCAAATTCTTTATAGCTTTTTAATCCAAGCTTATTTCTAGTTGCCGAATGCATCATAGCTTTTAAAGCTTTTTCGGAATCGTAATTTTGAATGCCTTTAAGGTAAGCATCAGCAATAACAGGAACAGCATGATAACCAATCATACAGCCAGTATAATTAGCGCTTAAATCCCAAATAGGCATAATTCCACCTTCATCATATTTTGCCAAAAAAGTATTTATAAAATCGTTTGTTCTTTCTTGCTCGATAATTGTGTATAAAGGATGAGCTGCTCTATATGTATCCCAAAGAGAAAATACAGTATAATATTCAAATGCTTTAGTGTGATGTACTTTTAAATCCATACCACGATAGCGTCCATCGGCATCATGATATAAGTTTGGGGCAATCATGGTATGATATAGTGCAGTATAAAAATTAGTTTTATAATCGTCATCTTGGCTTTCAACGATTATTTTTTCAAGCTGTTGTTCCCAAACATTTTGTGCCTCAGTTTTTATTTGCTCAAAAGTTTTATCGCCTATTTCATTTTCTAGGTTTTTTCGAGCTCCTGCTTGATCGACAGCAGAAATTCCTATTTTAACATAAACAGGATTGTTTTTCGGATTATTAAATTTAAAGCCAAAGACATCTCTATTTTTGGGAGCTGCTATATCTTGGTCACTGTCAATAGGTTGAGAAAATTGTATATAAAAATATAATTTTTGATTAGTAGCCCAAGCTTTAGAAAAACGATGACCAATAATTTCAGTGTCAGATATTTTTTCGAAAGAAGCAGAAAGTAATTCATCACGATGTTCTAAATCTAATATTACAACTTGATTTTCTGCAGAAGGGAATTGGTATTTATGCATACCACTGCGTTTAGATACTGTTAATTCTACATCAATATTTGTTGAATCTAGATGCACTTTATAAAAGCCAGGTTCTGCAATTTCATTATCGTGTGAAAAATGCGCTCTATACCCTTTTTTGCCATTCGCACCATTGTTATAGTTTATTTCATTTGTGGGCATTAAAAGTATATCGCCATAGTCAGATACACCTGTGCCACTTAAGTGAGTGTGAGAAAATCCATAGATATATTTGTCGCTATAATGATAACCAGAACATCCATCCCAGCCATCTAACCGAGTGTCTGGAGAGAGTTGCATCATCCCAAACGGCATTGTAGCTCCTGGATAAGTATGCCCATGACCTCCAGTGCCAATAAATGGGTTAACATATGAAATAAGCACTTTGTCCTTTTGTGTTGATTGAATTGGTTTTTCATTCTTACAAGCGCATAGTAAAAGAAATACAATAAAAACAAAAGTTTGTTGAAGCTTCATTAAAAATAGATTACTAAATTTAGAGCTTCTAATATACTAAAATGAGAACCAAGAATTTACTAATCGTTTCACTTTTAAGCTTTTTATTTAGTTGTACAGAAAAACCAAAGCCATCCATTTTACCTCAAATTATACCAGAACCTACTGTAATTGAAGTGGTTGCAAGCGATTTTGTTTTAAATGATAATACCGAAATTAAAGCTTCAGATGATTTTAAAGTATCGTCAGATTTTTTAAAAGCTTATGTGTCAAATGGAAGTGCAATTCGACTGAAAGACCATTCAGGGTTCAATACAATCTCTTTTGAAAAAGATGAAAAAATATTAAATAGCGAAGCCTATAAGTTGAATATATCTGAAAATGAAATTATCATTTCAGCATCTACAGACCAAGGCGCATTTTATGCTGTTCAAAGTTTAAGACAATTATTTCCAGCATCATTTGAAAACGGAACATTTCAAGAAAATCAAGTTGCTATTAAAGGTTTATCGATTGAAGATGAACCTCAATTTAACTATAGAGGTATGCATCTAGATGTTGGCAGGCATATGTTTTCTGTAGATTTTATTAAAAAATATATTGATGCTTTAGCGATGTTGAAAATTAATACGTTTCATTGGCATTTAACCGAAGACCAAGGATGGCGTATCGAGATAAAAAAATACCCAAAATTGCAAGACATTGCGGCCTTTAGAAATGAAACATTAATCGGACATTATAGCGATCAGCCACATCAGTTTGATGGCAAAAAATATGGAGGTTATTATACGCAAGAAGACATAAAAGAGATTGTTGCCTATGCTCAAGACCGTTTTGTTACGATTATTCCAGAAATTGAATTACCTGGACATTCTCAAGCAGCTATCGCTGCTTATCCAGAATTGGGTTGTACTGGAGAAAAAGTTGAGGTAGCAACACTTTGGGGCGTTTTTGAGGAGGTATATTGCCCAAAAGAAGAAACGTTTAAATTTCTTGAAGATGTTTTAGATGAAGTTATTGCCTTATTTCCAAGCACTTATATTCATATTGGAGGTGATGAAGCGCCAAAAACCCACTGGAAGGCTTGTGAGGCTTGTCAAAAAAGAATTAAATCTGAAGGTTTAAAAGATGAACATGAATTACAGAGTTATTTTATTTCAAGGATTGAAAACTACTTAAATAGCAAAGGTCGACAAATTATTGGCTGGGACGAAATATTAGAAGGTGGTTTAGCTCCAAACGCTACTGTAATGTCCTGGCGAGGGACTAAAGGTGCAGTCGAAGCGGCTAAACAAAAACATAATGTTATTATTACACCAACATCGCATAGTTATTTTAATTATTATCAATCTACTAATGCCGATGAACCACTTGCAATCGGAGGCTTTTTGCCATTAGATAAAGTGTATAATTTTAATGTTATACCTAAAGAACTCAACAAAGACGAACAAAAATTTGTTCTTGGCGCACAAGGTAATTTATGGACAGAATATATTAAAACCTCTGAAATTGCAGAGTACATGGCGTTTCCGCGTGTAATCGCAATGAGTGAAGTGGTTTGGTCTAAACAAGAAAATAAAAACTATGAAGATTTCGTATCCAGATTAGAATGGTTTCATAAGCGTTTAGATTCGCTCAATATTAACTATGCAAATCACCTATATGAAGTAGAAGGTGAACTCATTTCTAATAACAAATCAATTCATTATAAACTTCAAACACTTACTAAAGATAAAGTGATTCACTATACCTTAGATGGCTCAGAACCTGAATTGGATTCTGAAATCTATAATGAAAGTATTCCTATTCCGACATCAACAACCATAAAGGCAGCAGTCTTTAATACTAAAGAAAAACTAGGAAAGACTTTTTCTGAAACGATAAATCTTCATAAAGCTGTTGGTCAAAACATTACGATAAGTAAAGAACCACATCGCGCTTATTCTGGAAGTGGAGCAAGAGGTTTAATTAATGGAATTTCAGGGAGTAATACACGTTTTGGTGATAAAGAATGGCTTGGCTTTTGGGGAGAAGATATTGAGATTGTTATAGATTTAGGTGAAGAATCAGAGATCAATTCTGTAGAAACACGATTTTATAATGGTAAAGGTCAATGGATTTTTGCTCCTGAAAAGCTTGAAATTGTATTTGATGATAATGAGCCTGAAACGGTATTAATTTCTAAATCGAAAGATTTATTGGTTGATGTTATATTTGAAAAATCAACTCAAGTTAGATTTATCAAAATAAGAATTCCAAACTACGGAACCATTCCAGATGGATTACAAGGCGCTGGAAACAAGGCATGGACATTTATTGACGAGATAATTGTGAATTAATATGATTCTAGAAATCTGCGCAAACTCATTTCAATCGGCAAAAAACGCACAAGATGCAGGAGCACAACGTATAGAGTTGTGTAGCGAATTATGTGTTGGAGGTGTGACGCCAAGTTATGGGTTAATCAAGCAAGTAACAGAAGATTTATCAATAGAAACATATGTACTCACTCGTCCGCGATCTGGAAATTTCACCTATTCTGATGCTGAATTTGAAATCATGAAACGCGATATTCAAGTGTGTAAAGATTTAGGATGTTCTGGAATTGTTTCAGGAGTTTTAAATGAAGACCAATCATTAGATATAGAGCGCACACAAATACTTATAGAAATAGCAAAACCCTTAACTTTTACCTTCCATCGTGCTTTTGATTGTATCCCAAATCCTATCGAAACTCTAGAGCAGTTAATAGCTTTAGGTGTAAATCGTATTTTAACTTCTGGGCAGGAAGTTTCAGCAGAAAAAGGCATGAAATTGTTGAAGACATTAAATGAGAAAGCCAATAAAAGAATCATCATACTTCCTGGGAGTGGAATACATTTAGATAATGCTAAACTGTTTAAAGCAGCTGGTTTTATCGAAATTCATGCCTCTGCATCAAAAGTGATTCAAGATAAAAATAAGAGTTCTTATTTTGGCGAAATACAACAAACCGTCTCTGACTTTGAATCCATCAAATCCATTATAAAAAGTATAAATGATGAGATGTAGTTTCCTGCTTGTTTTTTTGAGTTTTTGTGTTGCATGTCAACCTAAACATGATGTTCCCGAAATAATCACTCTAAATGATGATTGGCAATTTAAAAATGTGAAATCTGAATCATGGATGCACGCTGAGGTTCCAGGAAATGTGTATTCAGATTTATTAAAAAATGGGATTATTGACGACCCTTTTATCAAGGATAATGAAACCACAATTCAAGAGTTTTCTGAAATGGATTGGGAATATAAAACCAATTTTAAAGTTGATGATCGATTGTTAAAAATGAAACATTTAGAACTCAATTTTGAAGGTCTAGATACTTATGCTTCTGTATTTTTAAACGATCACTTAATACTAAAATCTAATAATGCATTTCGAAATTTTTTAGTTGATGTAACATCGCAGTTAAAATCCGAAAATGAATTGCGAATCGTTTTTGAAAATACTGAAAAATATGAGAGCAATGAAAAATCAAAATTAAACTACTCACTTCCAGAAGGCAACCGAATCTTTACCAGAAAAGCACAGTTTCAATATGGCTGGGATTGGGGACCGAAACTCAACACAAGTGGCATTTGGAGACCTATAAAATTAAAGGCTTGGAATGATTTTAAGATAGAAGATATTTATTTAAAGCAAGTAAAATTAACGGATTCTGTAGCAGATTTAATAGCTGAAATTAATTCTATGTCAGCATTAAATCAGGAGCTAGTTTATTCAGTATATATTAATGATAGCCTTGCTCAAAGTAAGGAGTTTAATCCTATAAATGATAACTCAGCAATCGCTTTTCAAATCAAAAATCCTAAGCGTTGGTGGCCACATAATTTAGGAGATCCTTATTTGTATGATATAAAAATCGTCGTAAGTGATGCTGAGAACATTTTAGATAGTATTTCAGTAAAAAAAGGATTGCGAACCATCAACTTAGTTGCAGAAAAAGACAGTCTTGGTGAATCCTTTTATTTTAAGGTAAATGGTGTTCCTGTTTATGCTAAAGGCGCAAATTATATTCCACAAAATAGTCTGCAAAATCAAGTCACAAATGCACATTATAAAACCCTGTTAGACGATGTGGTTGCTGCTAATATGAACATGCTTCGAGTTTGGGGAGGAGGGATTTATGAAAATGATATTTTTTATGATTTATGCGATGAAAAAGGCATTTTAATTTGGCAAGATTTTATGTTTGCATGTGCCATGTATCCTGGTGATGATGCTTTTCTGAAAAATGTAAAACAGGAAGCTGTAGACAATGTTAAACGCTTGAGAAATCACGCGTCAATAGCATTGTGGTGTGGTAATAACGAAAATTCTGAAGGTTGGCATCGTTGGGGTTGGCAAGCGAATAGGAGTGAAGCTGAAAAAGAAGAGATTTGGAAGAATTATTTAAAGGTTTTTGATTCTATCTTACCAAATACTGTTCACCAATTTACAGATATTGATTACTGGCAATCTTCACCCAAATATGGTCGTGGGAATCCAAAATATAAGTTTGAAGGTGATGCACACGATTGGTGGATTTGGCATGATGCCTATCCTTTCGAACATTTAGAAAACAATGTGCCTCGATTTATGAGTGAGTTCGGATTTCAATCGTTGCCGAGTTATGAGGTCATAAAGTATATTAATCAGAATGATTCAATTGATATTACTTCTGAAGGATTTCAATCACATCAAAAGCATGCTAGAGGATTTCAGTTGATTCAAACGTACATGGCGCGTGATTTTCCTGTGCCAAATAATGCTGAAGATTATGTCTATGTGAGTCAGCTGTTACAAGCTTATGGGATTTCAAAAGGAATTGAAGCACAACGACGTAAAAAACCATATAACATGGGAACTTTATATTGGCAATTAAATGATTGCTGGCCATCAGTTTCTTGGAGTAGTATTGATTTTTTTGGGAATTGGAAAGCCTTACATTATCAAGCAAAACACAGTTTTGAAGACGTGTTGATTTCATCAGAAGTTGAGAATGATATAATGAAGGTTTTTGTTGTTAATGATGATTTGAAACCGTATTCAGATACATTACAACTTCAAATTATAGATTTTAATGGAAAAGAAATTTTGAATATCTCAGAATCTATTCAAGTAGATTCTAATTCTAGTCGTGTTCAATATGAATTGAATCTAAACACACTTCAGTTTAATAAAAACGAAGTTGTAATAGTTTTAAAATTTGGGGATTCAGAATCTCATTTTTATTTGGTGAAACCTAAAGATTTACAATTGAAACAAGCCGAAATTCAAAAAAAAGTAACTCAAATAGAATCAGGTTTTCAAATAGAACTCTCAAGTGAAACTCTTCAAAAAAATGTTTTTTTATTTTGTAATGAAAAAGGACACTTTTCCGACAATTACTTCGACTTATTGCCAAATAAAACAAAAACCATTCAGTTTAACACCAAAAGTAAATCATTAAATAATTTACAATTAAAAACGCTTAATAGTTTATTAACAACGCGTTAAGAAATTTCTTCGATTTTAGAAGTATATTTGTAAGAATTAAGACAACAATGAGTAGATTTATTATTCCTTTTATTCTAGTTTTTATACTAGAGCTTTACACTTTCTTTTCATTACGAACGATTACCAGAAATAAATTTATTCTGATTGGTTTTTGGGTCTTGTTTGTGGTGGTATGTATGGTGTTTTTTTACCAAATGAGTCTGGTTCAAAAAGGAAGTCGATTTAGTTTAAACACAGGCTATGCTGTTGCATTGTTTTTAACTTTTGTGACACCTAAATTAGTGGTCTTTGCTATTTTGTTTCTTGAGGATATTTTTAGAGTTTTTGAAACCCTTTTTAATTACTTCAAACAAGACACAACGTTAAAGGAAGCCATTCCTTCACGACGTAAATTTATTAGTCAAATTGCACTAGGTATAGCTGCTATTCCCTTTGCTGGTTTTGTTTATGGTGTGATTAAAGGAAAGTATAATTTTAAAGTTATTAAACAGCAAATTGTATTTGATGATTTACCTGAAGCTTTTGATGGTTATACCATTACTCAAATAAGCGATATTCACTCAGGAAGTTTTGATAATAAAGACAAAATTGAATATGCTGTAGATTTAATTAATCAGCAACAAAGCAATGCTATTTTGTTTACTGGAGACCTTGTAAATGTAGTGGCAGAAGAAATGCATCCTTGGGTCGATTCTTTTAAAAAGCTTGAAGCTGAAGATGGTTTGTATTCTGTATTAGGGAATCATGATTATGGCTATTATGCTTATGATACCAATGAAGAGATACAAGAAAATCACAGAAAGTTAGAAGACATACATAAGCAAATAGGCTTTGATTTATTACTGAATGAAAGCAGAACGATTGAAAAAAATGGTCAGAAAATAAATATTTTAGGTGTTGAAAATTGGGGAGCTTCAAGACATTTTCCAAAACGCGGAAGCTTAAAAGAAGCAACAAAGAATATTGATGATAACGCATTTAATATTTTAATGTCTCATGATCCTTCACACTTTGATTTTAAAGCCGTAGAAGTTGGAAGAAATGGCGATAAATACAATTTAAATACTGTAGTCGATGAGCCAAATATTAAAGATTTCGAAAAGAAAATACAATTAACCTTGTCTGGTCATACACATGGTATGCAATTTGGCATTGAAATTCCTTTTTTAAATTTTAAATGGAGTCCAGTAAAATACCGTTATCCTAAATGGGCAGGATTGTATAAAGAAGCCGAGCAATATCTCTATATTAATAGAGGATTTGGCTTTTTAGCATTTCCAGGTCGTGTTGGGATTTGGCCAGAAATAACAGTTATAGAACTAAAACGCGCCTAAATAGTATATAATTATGTGGAAATGTTATATTTACTATGAAAATGCGTATTTTTATAAACAAGTCATAGTGAACCTACTAGAATGATTGATTTAAAGTATAATATAAAAAAAATACGTAGGTTTGTAATACGATGTTTGACCTAAAACTTTAATGTATGTCAAAATTTGGTGAACTTATCGATGTAGAGATTCCTGTTTTGTTAGATTTTTTTACAGAATGGAATGAACAATCTACAGCTATGCATCCTGTTTTAAGAGATGTAGCTGCTGCACTTGGCGATAAAGCTAAAGTCATTAAAATTGATGTAGATAAAAATAAAGAACTTGCTGAAGCTTTGCGTGTCAAAGGTCTGCCAACATTAATTATCTATAAAAATGGCGAAATGAAATGGCGTCAAAGTGGAGAGCAAGATGCCAATACACTTATTGGGTTAATTCAAGAATACGTTTAACTTTCTATTGCTTTAAAAACAAAACCTTTTTCACTAAAGTGCTCAAGTACTTTTGGTAAAGCATATTGCATGTTTTTTGAAGCTTTTACACTATCGTGAAAAACAATAATACTTCCTGATGTCGCTTTTGAAATTACATTATTCAAGCATATTTTTCTAGATACAAATACGTCCCAATCTATAGATAATACATTCCACATCACGACCTTGTAACCTAAATCAATTAATGATGAGCCTTGTTTGGGTGTGATTTGCCCATAAGGAGGTCTAAAAAGTTTAGAGTTAATAAATTTTTCAGCCTTTTTGATGTCTTCTAAATAATCTTCAACAGAGGTTTTCCAGCCTTTCACATGATTATATGTGTGGTTGCCAATAGCATGTCCTTCATTGATTATATTTTGAAAAATATCAGGACGTTTTTCTACATTATTTCCGATACAAAAAAAAGTAGCTTTAGCATTGTATAGTTTTAAAACATCTAAAGTCCAGTTCGTAATTTCTGGTGTTGGACCATCATCAAAAGTCAAATAAATTTCCTTAGTATCTGAGGGCATTTCCCAAATGAAATTTGGAAATAGCTTCTTGATAACTAAAGGAGTTTTTACTGGAGTTAAGTTCATGTTTTCCAGTATTTATTCTGGAGCGATTATAGTGTCTTGTTGTTTAAGGTCTATGTCTTCGGGTTGATTTCTTGAATCTTCCTCTTGAATCCCAGCATTAAAGTGATCAAACAATTGCAAGAAGTTTGTAAAGGTTTTTGTTTCAGTTTTTGCTAATTCTTCATCATAATCCATAACCACATCAACAAGTGCTTTATAGCGTTCAATATCAGTAATAATAAGCTCACCTAGTTGGCGTTGTTTGCTTTGTTCAAGACTACTATAATAGGTTAAATTTTCTTGATATTTAATACTAACATCTTTAAATAATTTTCGCGCTTTTTCTTTAGCGCCAACTTCATAATAAGCACTAATGTAGGGTTCTAATAACGTGTAATAGCCATAATATTCTACAGGGAGTTTATCCATAGCCAAATCGGCTATTTCTTCGGCTTTTTCAGGTTGATCTTCGTTGATAAATTGCTCTATTAAACGCGCAAGATTTCCTCTGTAAGTTATCGAGTTGGTTCTAGTTTCAGTATCATAATATACATCAGGACTATTACTATTTCCCCAATCCCATTTTGTAACAATATCATACATTTTTTCACTATCTACACGTCCCATATCAAAAGGATTTGCTCTATCTACAGGTGTTTTTATAGGTGTTAATTTATAGCACAGGCCATCTAATTGTAAATAATCTTTCATCCAAATATAGTCATCGTCACCAAAACTACCTCCTGTGAAATATATTGGGCGTTTCCAGTCATTATTGGCTACGATGTCTAACATGAGGAGACGATTTTTATAAAGCGCGCTTTCTGTGATTTTTATATCGATAAAGTCTTCGATTTTATCAGCGTCTTTTTCTTTTACAATACCACTTTTTAATGCATTTTCTTTATTTACAGGAATTCTCACATGCTCAACAGGGAAATAGTTCGAGTTTGTTAATTGTGATGGATAATCATTTGGGTTTTCGCCTTGTTGTTGTAGAATAAATTTAAATTTGGTTTTAGGATTCTCACTTCCAACAAATTCTAAGAAATCTTTAATATCTAAAGTATCCGATTTTAATAGTTTTACAGCTTGACCTTTTTCGTTCACAAAATAAGTGCGCTTCATAATATAATCTCTAGTACCATGTTTGTATTGATCATGAGTAAGTTGAGATGGTATTGGATCACTGTCATAGGCTTTTCGTTTCATTTGATCAATATACCAATCGGTTTGAAAAAGACTCGTGTTAACTACACGAACATCTGTTCTGTAGCCTTCAATTTCTTGAGCATACCAAAGGGCAAATGTATCATTATCTCCAATAGAAAATAAAATACCATTTTCATCGCAAGAATCTAAATACATTTTAGCCATGGCTCTAGCAGAATATTTACCAGATCTATCATGGTCATCCCAATTGTTTGCAGCTAAAATTGCTGGGACTAAAATTAAACAAATTAGTGTTATTCCAGGCGCAAGAAGTTTTGAAGTTATCTTTTGTCTTAGATTATCAAATATCGCATAAACACCAAATCCAATCCAGATGGCAAACACATAAAAAGAGCCAACAACAGAGTAGTCTCTTTCACGAGGTTCAAAAGGTCTGACGTTAGTATATACTTGTATAGCTAGTCCAGTAAACAAGAAAAATACTAACATGGTCCAAAATAATTTTTTGTCTTTATTAAATAAAAAGAACAGTCCAATTAAACCTAAAAGTAAAGGTAAAAAGTAATAAGTGTTTCTTGCTTTATTGTTTTTAACATCACTTGGTAAATTATCTTGAGATTGGTCTAAATGTATAGCATCAATAAAATTAATGCCACTTATCCAATTTCCATGATTGTCGTATTCACCTTGAGTGTCGTCTTGTCGTCCAACAAAATTCCACATAAAATATCGCCAATACATGTAGCCTAATTGGTATTCAAACATGTAAATGACGTTGTCAATAAATGAAGGCTTTTCAATGTCTAAGTATTGTCCAAACTGTTTTAAGAAATTGTGATAGTCTTCATAATCGATTAAACCCTGAGAGACATCATTTTTAAATGAAAAAATAGCACTTCGTAATTCGTTTTCTAGTTGATACTCTGGTTTAAGTTTAAAATCTAATATGCCAGTAAACATTAAATAGTTTTCAGCATTTTCAGGGCTCCACATTCTTGGTAATATTGAAGCATGTTTATTGTTATAATTTTGTTTTGCTTTTTTGTAGTCATTAACAATAACATATTTCCCTTTAGCATAGTCTTTTTCGTATTTAGGTTTATCATCTACATAAGGCTCAATTTCATCTAAGCCAGAATATTGATCTGTAAACTGTGGGCCATAAAACAAATGTGTTTCAGGGTATTGTTCTAAATTGTAGTAGGCTAATAACTCTCTTGCGCTAGATGGATTATTTTCGTTAATAACCACATTAGCATTAGCACGAATAGGGAGCATGGTCCAAGAAGAGAACCCAACAACAATAAAAGTTAAGCATAAAATAGCTGTGTTTAAATGTTTGTATTGTTTTTTTCGTGTGTATTGTAAACCAAAATAAACTAGAGCAATTAAAAGTAAAGCTGCAATAATAGAGCCTGAATTAAAAGGAAGTCCTATTGAATTGACAAAGAAAATTTCTAGGACACTAAAGAATCTTAAAATATTTGGAGCAAGTAATTTAAAGATAAATAGTAGTATAGCAACAGTTGTAACATTTGCGATAATAAAGCTCTTTAAGGTAATGTCTTTGTAGTTTTTAAAATAGTAAATTAAACCAATGGCAGGAATAGTTAATAAGCCCATAAAGTGTACTCCAAAAGACAAGCCAATAACAAATGCAATAAGAATGAGCCAACGGTTTCCTCGTGGTTTATCCATTTCCTGTTCCCAACGTAAAGCAAGCCAAAATAAGATTGACATAATTAGAGTAGCCATGGCATATACTTCAGTTTCAACTGCATTAAACCAAAAAGAATCAGTGAAAGTAAAAGCTAAACTACCCACTAATGCAGATCCCAATATAGCCATATATTGTTGTTTTGTTAGTGAAGTGTTTTCTAAAGAAGAGCTTGTACTATTTTCTTCATTCCTAGGATTAGTAAAAACGATTATTTTTCTTAGGAGAAGTGTGATGGTCCAGAACATAAACAATATAGTAAAAGCACTAGATACAGCACTCATCATATTCATCATCCAACCAATGAGTTCGTTGTTTCCAAAAGTAAAAATTGAGAAGAATGCACCCATCATTTGAAACAAAGGAGCTCCAGGAGGATGACCAACTTGGAGTTTAGAAGCTGTTAATATATATTCGCCAGCATCCCAGAAACTAACTGTTGGTTCTACAGTTAGGCTATATGTTATTAGAGCGATTAAAAAAGAAAACCATCCTAAAATAGTATTCCACTTTTTAAAATTGAAATGTATCATGTAAATTTATCTTAATAAACACGGCGAATTTAATAATAAATATGAAACCATTAGGGTTTTTAAGGAAACGTTAAGTTTTAAAAATTATTTTCTTCTAAAAATGTTTGTGCAAATAAAACTTTGTGTTAAATTTGCACTCTCATTTTGAGATAATGGCCCATGGTGTAACTGGCAACACGTTGGTTTTTGGTACCAAAGAGTCTAGGTTCGAGCCCTAGTGGGCCAACAAAAAAGTCTTCCTAAAAGGAAGACTTTTTTTATTTATTGAATTTAGTTTTAAATTTTGAATGTAATAACAGGTCTTTTAGCATGATTTACTAAATCTTCACTAATGCTTCCATTAAAAAAATGTGATATGCCTTGTCTGCCATGTGTGCTTATGCCAATTAAATCGGCATCAATGCTATGCGAAAAGTTTAAAATGCCTTTTTCTACAGACTCGTCATTAAAAATATTAATGTTGTAATTACTGTAATCAAACCCTTTAATAAACGCTAAAATTCTTTCATTAGCTTTTGCTGTTGTCGTAAAATTACTAGCCGTGTTTACAAAAAGTAAATGAATTTTTGAGTTGAAAATTTTCGCTAAATCTAAAGCTTGTCTATAAGTTTCTTTGTTGTCATTCTTAAAGTCTGATGCAAACACAAAGTCATTAACTTTAAAATTTGAGTGTTTATTTTTTATTACAAGAACAGGAATGTCTGAAGTCCGCACTACTTTTTCTGTATTAGAGCCAATAAACATCTCTTTAAAGCCACTAGCACCATGTGAACCCATTACAATAAGGTCGATATCATGTTCTTTACAAGTGTCTTTTATACCTTCAAAAGTTTGATGAAAACTCACAGTTTCATGAACAGTAATATCCTTTAAATAATAAGCTTTTAATAAGTCTTCAAATTTGTTGTGTGCGATTTGCATAAAAGCCATAGCTTCTGGGAGTTCTGCGCCTCCAGGACCTCCTCCAACTTCTTGAATTTGATTCAATGGTAATTCAAGCATATGTAATAAGTAAATTTCACCATTGTGGATTTTTGCGAGTTGAGCTGCTATTTCTAAAGCGTATTCAGCTTGTTTAGAAAAGTCTGTTGGTACGAGTATTTTTTTCATTTTATTTAAAGAATTTATGTTTAGAGGAATTGCTCATTAAATTTAAGAAAATAAAATGACATTTTCACAGTATTGTAAATCAATTTAAAAGTTGTATATTTGCAGCGTTGTAAGAAAAAAGAATAAATGAGGGGACGAAAAGTCCCCTCTTTTTATACCAAAAAATGTTTAAGAACACAGTAAAAGATTTATTGGAAAAGGGTCTGGAAGAGCGTAAAAACTTATTTCTTGTAGATTTTTCAATGACTCCAGATAATACAATAAAAATTATTATTGATGGAGATCAAGGTGTTACTGTTGAAGACTGCATATTTATTAGTAGAGCTGTAGAGCATAACTTAGATAGAGAAGAACAAGATTTTTCGCTTGAAGTTGCCTCTGCAGGAGCAACCTCACCTTTGATTCATAAAAGGCAATATGCTAAAAATATAGGAAGAACATTAGAGGTGAAAACCAAAAGTGATCATATTGAAGGCACGCTTATTCAAGCTTCTGAAAATGAGATTACTTTACAGTGGAAAAGTAGAGAACCAAAACCTGTAGGAAAAGGAAAGGTAACGGTTCAAAAACAGGCAGAAATAGCCTATGAGAATATTGTAGAAGCAAAAGTTATGATTAAATTTTAATTTAAAGAGTTATGGAAAATCTTGCGTTAATTGATTCATTTTCAGAATTTAAAGATGATAAATTAATAGATCGTGTAACGTTAATGGCAATTTTAGAAGACGTTTTTAGAAATGCATTGAAAAAAAAGTTTGGAGATGATGATAATTTTGATATCATTATAAATCCAGATAAAGGAGATTTAGAAATTTGGAGAAACAGAATTGTTGTTGCCGATGGTGAAGTAGAAGAACCAAATCAAGAAATTTCGCTAAGCGAAGCACGAAAAATTGAACCAGATTTTGAAGTTGGTGAAGATGTGTCTGAAGAAGTGAAGTTAATAGATTTAGGTCGTCGTTCTATTTTAGCGTTACGCCAAAATTTAATTTCTAAAATTCATGAGCATGACAATACAAACATTTATAAGCAATTTAAAGATTTAGTAGGCGAAATATATACTGCTGAAGTACATCATATTCGTCATAGAGCTGTAATATTACTTGATGATGAAGGTAACGAAATTATTTTGCCAAAAGACAAACAAATCCCTTCTGATTTTTTCAGAAAGGGAGATAATGTTAAAGGGATTATTGAAAGTGTAGAACTTAAAGGAAATAAACCAGCAATTTTAATGTCTAGAACTGCTCCAGCATTTTTAGAAAAACTGTTTGAACAAGAAATTCCTGAAGTTTTTGATGGTTTAATTACGATAAAAAATGTGGTAAGAATTCCAGGTGAAAAAGCAAAAGTAGCTGTAGATTCTTATGACGACAGAATAGATCCTGTAGGTGCCTGTGTTGGAATGAAAGGATCTCGTATTCATGGTATTGTTCGTGAATTAGGAAATGAAAATATTGATGTAATTAACTATACAAATAATTTACAATTGTATATTACTAGAGCATTAAGTCCTGCTCGTGTAACATCTATTAAAATTGATGAAGAGAATAAAAGAGCTGAAGCCATCTTAAAACCAGAAGAGGTAAGTAAAGCCATAGGGCGAGGAGGACATAATATTCGCTTGGCTGGGCAATTAACAGGTTATGAAATAGATGTGTTTAGAGAAGGAGCTGAAGAAGATGTTGAATTAAGAGAATTCTCTGATGAAATAGATGGATGGATTATTGATGAATTTAGCAAAGCTGGTTTAGATACAGCAAAAAGTGTTTTAGAACAAGATTTAGTAGATCTAGTGAAAAGAACAGATTTAGAAGAAGAAACAATTAACGAAGTTCTAAGAATTCTTAAAGCAGAATTTGAAGACTAATATATTTTTAGGTTATATTACAAGCAATTTATGGCTGAAACAAGATTAAATAAAGTATTACGTGAGCTTAACATCTCTATAGATCGTGCAGTAGATTTTTTAGAATCTAAAGGCATTGAAATAGAGAAGCGTCCTACTACAAAAATTTCAGAAGAAGTTTACCAAGTGCTTTCCGATGAATTTCAAACAGATGCTACAAAAAAGATGGCATCTCAAGAAGTTAGTGAAGCAAAGCTTAAAGAAAAAGAAGCGCTAAGAATTCAACGTGAAAAAGAGCTAGAGGAAAAGCAAAAAATTGAAGCTAAGAAGGAGGAGGCTAAGCAAGAAGAAATTGTTAAAGCCAAATCGACTTTAACTGGGCCAAAACAAGTTGGTAAAATTGAACTAAAGCCAAAAACTAAAAAAGCAGAAGCCGAAGCAAAACCTAAAACCGAAAAAGTTAAGCAAGAAAAACCGGTTAAAGAAGATGCTGCTCCAGAACAAAAAACGGATAAAAAAGTTAAAGCTGAAAAACCTGAAAAGCCTAAAAAAGAAGACAAAAAACCTGAGGTAGAAGAGCCAATTAAAGATGAAAAAGTAACGACTAAATATCAAAAGCTTTCTGGACCAAAAATTTCAGGAGATAAAATTGATTTAAGTCAGTTTAATAAACCTAAAAAGAAAAAAGAAGACACTAAAAAAGACGATAAGTCTGCGGATAATAAACGTAAACGTCGTCGAATTTCTAAACCAGGCGATAATAAACCAGGTGGTGGAAATAGAGGTGGAAACGACAGATTTAAAGGAAAGAAACCTGGGCAAGGAAGACGTAACATCGTAAAAGAAGAGCCTAGCGAAGAGGATGTTAAAAAACAAGTTCGCGAAACCTTAGAAAAACTTCAAGGAAAATCTAATAAAGGAAAAGGCGCTAAATATAGAAGAGAAAAAAGAGATCAGCATAGAGAACAAACTGAAATTGATCAGCAAATTGAAGCCGCAGAAAGTAAAATTCTAAAAGTAACAGAATTTGTAACGGCTAGTGAAGTTGCAACTATGATGGAAGTAGGTGTAACAGAAATAATCTCAGCATGTATGTCTCTTGGTATGATGGTTACAATGAACCAACGTTTAGATGCCGAAACTCTTTCTATTGTTGCTGAAGAATTTGGATATAATGTAGAGTTCATAACTGCAGATATTGAAGAATCATTTGAAGAAGTTGAGGATAAACCAGAAGATCTTAAAGAACGCGCACCTATTGTAACAGTAATGGGGCATGTCGATCATGGTAAAACATCGCTTTTAGATTACATTCGTAAAGAAAATGTCATTGCTGGAGAGTCAGGTGGAATTACACAGCATATTGGTGCCTATGGTGTTACACTTGAGAGCGGACAAAAAATAGCGTTCCTTGATACACCAGGTCACGAGGCCTTTACAGCCATGCGTGCTCGTGGAGCTCAAGTCACAGATATAGCAATTATTGTTGCAGCTGCAGATGATGATATTATGCCTCAAACAAAAGAAGCTATATCTCATGCACAAGCAGCAGGAGTTCCTATTGTTTTCGCTATAAATAAAATTGATAAGCCTGATGCTAATCCTGAAAAGATTAAAGAAGGCCTAGCTCAAATGAATTTATTAGTTGAAGATTGGGGAGGAAAAATTCAATCTCATGATATTTCAGCTAAAATGGGAACAGGTGTTAAAGAATTACTTGAAAAAGTATTGCTTGAAGCAGAACTTTTAGAGTTAAAAGCTAACCCAAATAAAGCGGCTCAAGGTACTGTCGTTGAAGCATTCTTAGACAAAGGTCGTGGGTATGTGTCTACGATATTAGTACAAGCCGGAACATTGCGTGTTGGCGACTATATCTTAGCAGGAAAGAATAGTGGTAAAGTAAAAGCCATGCACGATGAACGTGGTAAAGAAATCATAGAAGCTGGGCCATCAACCCCAGTATCTGTTTTAGGATTAGATGGTGCACCGCAAGCTGGCGATAAGTTTAATGTCTTTGAAGATGAACGTGAAGCTAAGCAAATAGCCACAAAACGTACTCAGTTACAGCGTGAACAATCTGTGCGTACTCAACGTCATATTACATTAGATGAAATTGGACGTCGTATTGCGCTTGGTGATTTCCAAGAATTAAATATCATATTAAAAGGAGATGTTGATGGTTCAGTTGAAGCCTTAACAGATTCTTTCCAAAAATTATCTACGGAAGAAATACAAGTCAATATAATACATAAAGGAGTTGGTCCAATTACTGAAAGTGATGTGCTATTAGCTTCAGCATCTGATGCCATTATTATCGGATTTAATGTGCGCCCTATGGGTAATGCACGTCAAATTGCAGATAAAGAAGAAATTGATATCAGAATGTATTCTATTATCTATGATGCAATTAATGACCTTAAAGATGCTATGGAAGGTATGTTGTCTCCAGAGCTTAAAGAAGAAATTACAGGTACTGCAGAAATTAGAGAAATCTTTAAAGTTTCTAAAATAGGAAGTATTGCAGGATGTATGGTAACTAATGGAAAAATATTCAGAAATTCTGGCGTACGCTTAATTCGTGATGGTGTTGTAATATACACTGGTGAATTAGCTTCTTTAAAACGTTTTAAAGATGATGCAAAAGAAGTCTCTAAAGGGTATGATTGTGGAATGCAAATTAAAAACTATAACGACATTAAAGAAGGTGATGTTATTGAAGCGTTCCAAGAAGTTGAAGTCAAAAAGAAACTTAAATAGTTTTATATATTTACAAAAAAAAGCAACCTACAAGGTTGCTTTTTTTTTTTGAACAAACTTTAAAAGTTAATTTTCTTTTTCCTTTTTAGGTTTAAAAATAAACGCGTTTGGGAATGTCTTTTTTATTTTTAAAAGCGCTCTATCTGCCTCTAAACGAGACCTAAAACTACCAACCCAAACTTTGTAATTTGGTGTTTCATAAACCATTTTACTTGACCATTCACGATAAGAACTATCAAAATCTGATTTAGACTTTTCGGCGCTTATACGACGACCAGAATAAATTTGTATTTTATATCGATCACTAGAATCTTCATTCGAGTTAATCTCTTTTTTTAACTTTAATAATTCCGTAATTTTTTGATCTTGATTAACTGTAATTTCACCTTGTTGCGCATAGCAAATACTTGTAAACACTGATAAAATCATTACTATAATACTTGCTACTTTTATTTTTATAAGTTTCATTTTAAACAATATTTAATGCAAATGTAAATGTTATAAACTGAATTGTTACACGATTTATTATTTAGAATTTCTCTAAATTAGCAATTAACACTTCTGTAACATTTCTAAAATCGACTTTTAATATTACTTTTGTTCGAGATTTTATAACTGTATTTTTTCTTTTAGTAAATGAAAAAACCATACCAAAGTTTAGAAGTTAACTCAACCAATAATATGAAACAGGTGATTCACCGTAAATTAAGCAATACTATTCTTCGTTTAAGCTTGATTTTTTTATTAGCGTTTTCTACCTCACTTTCTGCTCAAGAAGGTGATCCAGTAAATGGAAAGTCTTTATTTAATACCAATTGTGCTTCTTGTCATAAGTTAGACAAGAAAATGACTGGTCCAGCGTTGCGTAATGTAGAACAACGACTAGCTGATGATGAAGGTCTTGATCGTGCATGGATAGCTGCATGGATTCGTAATAGTGATGGCGTTAAAGCAACTGGAGATGCTTATGCAAAGAAAATTAGTGATGAGTATGGAGGTACTCCAATGACGGCTTATCCAGGATTTTCAGACCAAGACATAAGCGATATTTTAGCCTATACTGCTGAAGAACCACCAGCAGCACCAGTTGGAACCGTTGATCAAGTTGGACAAACTCCAGCATCAGGTAGTGGCGATGGTGTTTCAAATAAATTAATACTAGGAGCATTAGCAGTGCTATTTGCATTGTTAGCTTTTGCATTAATTTTAGTTAATAAAACACTACGTCGATTTGCAGAAGCTAAAGGCGTTGATATTGCTACAGAAGATAAAAGTATTCCTTTATGGAAAGCTTTTGCTAAAAATCAATTTTTAGTATTGGTCACTGCAATATTCTTTTTGCTAGCAAGTGCTTACTATGTGTTTGGTTACTTATCTCAAATAGGTGTTGATCAAGGATATCAGCCAGTACAACCAATTCATTTTTCACATAAAATTCACGCTGGAGATAATAATATTGATTGTAAATATTGTCACTCATCTGCTAGAGTCAGTAAGACTTCAGGGATTCCTTCACTTAATGTATGTATGAATTGTCATAAATCTATTTATGAGTATAATGGAGAAACAACTTCAGAGCATACTAAAGAGTTTTATGATGGCGAAATTCAAAAATTATATACAGCCGCAGGTTGGAGCGATGCTGATCAAAAATATACTGGTGAAACACAACCCGTTAAATGGGTAAGAATACACAACTTACCAGATTTTGCGTATTTTAATCACTCTCAACACGTCACAGTTGCAGGTATAGAATGTCAGACTTGTCATGGTCCTGTTGAAGAAATGGAAATCATGTATCAGCATGCACCTTTAACAATGGGATGGTGTATAAACTGTCACAGAGAAACAAACGTTAAAGTAAAAGACAACGCATACTATACTAAAATTCACGAAGAATTATCTAAAAAATATGGTGTAGAAGAATTAACGGCTGCACAAATGGGTGGATTAGAATGTGGTAAATGTCATTACTAATAAATTAATAAGAAGTAATTCAATTATATAATATGTCATCAAACAAGAAATACTGGAAAAGTGTTGAGGAGCTAAACGAGAATAGCTCTATTGTTGAGACGCTAAAACAAAACGAATTTGTTGAAGAAATTCCTACTGATGAGTTTTTAGGAGATAAAACGACTTTAGAGTCGTCTTCGACAACACGTCGTGATTTCTTAAAATATGTTGGTTTTAGTACAGCTGCAGCATCACTTGCTGCCTGTGAAGGACCAGTTATTAAATCAATTCCTTATGTTGTTCAGCCAGAAGAAATTATTCCAGGCGTAGCAAACTACTATGCAACTACAATTGCAAATGGTTTTGATTTTGCAAGTGTTTTAGTTAAAACTCGCGAAGGTCGTCCTATTAAAATCGAGAACAATAACATGGCCACTTCAAATGGAGGAGCTAATGCTAGAGTTAATGCTTCGGTTTTAGGACTATACGATAGTTTAAGAGTTCAAGGACCAATGAAAGGCAATAATCCTATATCATGGTCTGAACTTGACAATACAATGATGCAGAAGTTAAATGCTGTTAAGGATTCTAATAAAGATATTGTTTTATTAACACAAACTTTTGCTAGTCCTTCAACTTCTAAGTTAATTTCAGAGTTTAAAGAAAAGTATGGTAATGTACGTCATGTTGTTTACGATGCTGTTTCTGAATCTGCAGCTTTAGATGCATATCAAGCCAAATACGGAGAGCGTGCATTAGCTAATTATGATTTTTCTAAAGCCATGACTATAGTTTCTGTAGGTGCTGACTTCTTAGGAGATTGGCAAGGTGGCGGATTTGATTCTGGATATGCTAAAAATAGAGTTCCAGATCATGGTAAAATGTCACGTCACATTCAGTTTGAGTCTAATATGTCTTTGACTGGAGCTAATGCAGATAAGCGTGTATCTTTAACACCAAGTCAGCAAAAAACAGCTTTAGCAAAACTATATTCTTATGTTGTTGGAGGCTCGGTATCTGGAGATTTGCCAGAAAGTATCGATCAAGCAGTGCGACAAGCTGCTTCACAACTTAAAAAGGCAGGAAGTAATGGTGTCGTGGTTACAGGGCTTCAAGATGTAAACGCTCAAACCGTTGTCTTTGAAATCAATGAAGCTATAGGTTCTAAAGCTTTTGATACAACTTCGCCAATAAAAACAAGACAAGGAAATAATAAAGCTGTAAACACTTTAGTTGCTGATATGAAAGCAGGTAAAGTTGGTGCTTTAATTATGAGTGGTGTTAATCCATTATATACTTTACCAAATGCTTCAGATTTTGCTGAAGGATTAAACAATGCTGATTTAGTTTCGGTGTGCTTCTCAATGAAAGTAGACGAAACAGCATCAGCTTCAACTTATATTGCTGCAGCACCTCATTACTTAGAATCTTGGGGAGATGTGGAAATGAAAAAAGGACAATTTGCATTAATGCAACCAACGATTCGTCCTTTATTTGATACTAAACAATTTCAAGAAGCTTTATTGAAGTGGACAGGAAACGATATGTCTTTTTCAGATTATATTAAAGACACTTGGAATTCTAATATCTTAAACGGAAGCTCATTCAATCAAGCTTTACATGATGGTGTATTTGTTAGTACTGCTTCTGCGATAGAAGAAGTTGCTTCTGAAGTTTCAGAAACAGAAGAAGTCTCTGAAATGCCTTCTGGCAATGCAGCAAGAACACTTGCCGCTTCAGTACAACCATCTGAATTAGAGTTAACATTATATACTAAAGTTGGAATGGGAGATGGTCAGCAGGCCAACAATCCTTGGTTACAAGAGTTTCCAGATCCTATTACAAGAACAACTTGGGACAACTATTTAACTATGTCTGCTAAAGATGCTAAAAAGTATGGCGTTACGAATTGGCATGAGGCAACAGGTGGTTTAAACTCAAGTCTAGTCGAGCTTACTGTTAATGGTGTTGCTGTAACACTTCCTGTTATTATTCAACCAGGTCAAGCAGTTGGGACTTTAGGTCTGTCATTTGGTTTTGGTCGTAAAAACGGACTGAAAGAAGAAATGCAGACAGGCTACAATGCTTACCCTTTTTATAAAAACTTTGATCCAGTTCAAAATAATGTATCGATAAAATCGGTTTCAGGTGAACACGAGTTTGCTTGTGTACAACTACACAATACATTAATGGGTCGTGGCGATATTATCAAAGAAACAACTCTTGAAATATTTAATACTAAAGATAAAAAACATTGGAATGCTGTTCCTGTAGTATCTTATAACCATGAAGAAATTCCGGTAACATCTAAAAATGCAGATCTTTGGGATGAGTTTGATCGTTCTATTGGACATCATTTTAATTTGTCTATAGACTTAAATGCCTGTACTGGATGTGGTGCATGTGTGATTGCATGTCATGCTGAAAATAATGTGCCAGTTGTTGGTAAAGAAGAAATTAGACGTAGTCGCGATATGCACTGGTTGCGTATAGATAGATACTATTCTTCTGAAGAATCATTTGCTGGAGATAACGAAAAGAAAGATAATATTTCTGGATTAAGCAGTTCGTTAAGTGAGTTTGGAGAAATGGAAAGTGCCTCAGAGAATCCTCAAGTGGCTTTTCAACCAGTAATGTGTCAGCATTGTAACCACGCACCTTGTGAAACTGTTTGTCCTGTGGCAGCAACATCTCATGGTCGTCAAGGTCAAAATCATATGGCTTATAACCGTTGCGTAGGAACACGTTATTGTGCAAATAACTGTCCGTATAAAGTACGTCGTTTTAACTGGTTCTTATATAACGGAAACGATGAGTTTGATTATCATATGAATGACGATTTAGGTCGTATGGTATTAAACCCAGATGTTGTCGTGCGTTCTCGTGGTGTAATGGAAAAATGTTCTATGTGTATTCAAAAAACACAAAAAACAATTTTAGATGCTAAACGTGACGGACGTGAAATTAAAGATGGTGAATTCCAAACAGCTTGTTCTTCTGCATGTAGCAGTGGTGCAATGACATTTGGAGATATCAATGATAAAGATTCTAAAGTTGCAAAACTTTTAAAAGATAATCGTATGTATCACTTATTAGAAAGTGTAGGTACTAAGCCTAATGTGCAGTATCAAACTAAAGTGAGAAATACAACCGAAGCATAAATAGATTAATAAGAAATAATTATAAAAAGGATTATGGCGTCTCATTACGAAGCACCTATTAGAAGACCTTTAGTTACAGGCGAAAAATCATATCACGATGTTACAGTTGATGTGGCAAGACCTATTGAAGGTAAAGCAAATAAATCTTGGTGGATAGTTTTTTCTATCGCTCTAGCCGCTTTTCTTTGGGGAATAGGATGTATTATTTACACTATTTCTACAGGAATTGGAACTTGGGGTTTGAATAAAACTGTTGGTTGGGCTTGGGATATTACTAACTTCGTTTGGTGGGTTGGTATTGGTCACGCAGGAACATTAATTTCTGCAGTACTTTTATTATTCCGTCAAAAATGGAGAATGGCAATTAACCGTTCTGCTGAAGCTATGACAATCTTCTCAGTAGTACAAGCAGGTTTATTTCCAATCATTCACATGGGAAGGCCTTGGTTAGGGTATTGGGTACTACCTATCCCAAATCAATTTGGATCTTTATGGGTTAACTTTAACTCACCACTACTTTGGGATGTATTTGCAATCTCAACATACCTTTCTGTGTCATTAGTTTTCTGGTGGACGGGATTATTACCAGATTTCGCTATGATTAGAGATCGTGCTGTAAAACCTTTCCAAAAGAAAATATATTCATTATTAAGTTTTGGGTGGTCTGGTAGAGCTAAAGATTGGCAACGTTTTGAAGAAGTATCTTTAGTACTTGCTGGTTTAGCAACACCTTTAGTACTTTCTGTACATACCATAGTATCATTTGATTTCGCAACATCTGTTATTCCAGGTTGGCATACTACAATTTTTCCACCTTACTTTGTTGCTGGAGCTGTTTTCTCTGGATTCGCTATGGTAAATACACTTCTTATTATTATGAGAAAAGTGTGTAATCTAGAAGATTATATTACTGTACAACATATTGAATTAATGAACATTGTAATTATGATTACAGGTTCTATTGTTGGTGTGGCTTATATTACTGAGCTATTTATCGCTTGGTATTCTGGTGTAGAATATGAACAGTATGCTTTCTTAAATAGGGCAACTGGACCTTATTGGTGGGCTTATTGGGCCATGATGACCTGTAATGTATTCTCTCCACAATTTATGTGGTTCAAGAAATTAAGAACAAGCATAATGTTCTCATTCATTATTTCTATAGTTGTAAATATAGGAATGTGGTTTGAACGTTTTGTAATTATTGTAACGTCTTTACACAGAGATTATTTACCATCTTCATGGACAATGTTCTCACCAACATTTGTAGACATAGGTATTTTTATTGGTACTATAGGATTCTTTTTTGTACTCTTCTTATTGTACTCAAGAACATTCCCAGTTATTGCACAAGCTGAAGTGAAAACAATTTTAAAATCTTCAGGCGAACGCTATAAGAAAATTAGAGAAAGAGGAGATAGTTTAGTTGGTACTGGAGCAGATTCTAGAACATCTGGAAATGTTACAACTCTACCAAAACCGAATAAAGCTGAAACACCTTCTGTTGATAATTCAGAAAGAGTAAGTAACTTATTAGGCACTATTGGAGCTTTCGATCCTAACACACAAACACCTGATGATCTTAAAAAGATAAGTGGCGTTGGACCTAAAATGGAGGAGGTTTTAAATAGCATTGGTATTTATTCATTCCTTCAAGTAAGTAAGATGACTAAAAGAGAATATGACTTGTTAGATTCTATTACAGAATCATTCCCAGGAAGAGCAGAACGTGATGACTGGGCGGGACAGGCTAAAAAATTAATAAACTAAAAGTAGCATATGGAAACTTCAAAAGTAATTCACGCTATTTACACAGATGATGATGTATTAATGAACGCTGTTAAAACAGTAAAAGCAGAAAAACATCACATTGAAGAAATATACACCCCTTTTCCAGTTCACGGACTAGACAAGGCTATGGGATTAGCGCCAACTAGAATTGCAATTACATCATTTATGTATGGATGTGTTGGATTAACAGTAGCTATTATCATGATGAATTTTATCATGATTGAAGATTGGCCACAAAATATAGGTGGTAAACCTAGTTTTAGTTATATCGAAAACATGCCAGCATTTGTGCCTATCATGTTCGAGCTAACGGTATTCTTTGCAGCACATTTAATGGTAATTACGTTTTATTTACGTAGTAGAATGTGGCCTTTTAAAAATGCTGAAAATCCTGATCCTAGAACAACAGATGATCACTTTTTAATGGAGATAGCTGTCCATGGAAATGAAAAAGAACTAACCAACTTGTTAAACGAAACGGGTGCAGTAGAAGTTAATATTATTGATAAAGAAGATGAACATTAATATGAAGCGCTTAATAAAAATATTTGTATTAGTCCTTATTGTAAGTTCAATGGTATCTTGCAAGAAAGATTCTAGACCTAACTATCAATTCATGCCTAATATGTATGAACCTGTTGGTTATGAAACCTATCAAGACTCTAAGGCTTTTAAAAACGGAATGGAAGCGCAATTGCCTGCTGAAGGTACAATCGCTAGAGGATATACACCTTTTGATATTGCTAATACTACTGAAGGTTTTGAACTAGCTAAAGCAAGTTTAATGAACCCATTAGATTCTACCCAAGTAGATTTCATTAGAGGAAAAGAATTATACGATATTTATTGCGGTATTTGCCATGGTAATAAAGGTGATGGACAAGGAAACTTAGTGAAAAGAGAAAAAATACTTGGTATCCCAAGTTATGATGATGTAGGAAGAGCAATCACCGCAGGTAGTATTTATCATACTATTTATTACGGTAAGAATGCAATGGGTTCTTATGCAAACCAATTAAATGAAGAAGAACGTTGGCAAGTTGTGGCTTACGTATTAGAGTTGAAAGCTGATTTAGAAAAATAAGATTAGATAAAGTTTATATATAGATATGTACACATTCTCAAATAAATTAAAGACATTTTCTATCGCTCTTATAATCCTTGGGTTATTAGGTGTTGGTTATAGTTTTATGAATTCTCATAAATCTTTTGAAGACGTTGAAACAATGTTAGCTGAAGAAGCACATCATGGAGGAGGTCACGGCGAAGATACTGCACACGTAGCAGATACAGCTCATGATACACATGCCTCTGAAGACGCTCATGCTAATGATACTCATGCAACTGATACAGGTGCTCATGCAGATGAACACACAAAACATGTAGAACATGTACAACACCAAATCGCTAATAGACCTTGGGCCGCTTTATATGTAGCAGCATTTTTCTTTATGATGATTGCTTTAGGTGCTTTAGCATTCTATGCCATTCAATGGGCTTCTCAATCTGGATGGTCTCCTGTATTATTTAGAGTCATGGAAGGAATTACAGCATATTTGCTTCCAGGCGCTTTAATTGTACTTGGTATAGCTGCTGCTTCTCATTTCTTAGGACATAATAATATTTTTGTTTGGATGGATCCAGAAGTAGTCGCTCATGATAAATTAATTCAAGGAAAATCTGGATGGTTAAATGTTTGGGGATTTATAATTAGAGGATTAATTTATATTGGTGGTTGGGTTTTATACAGGCAATTTGCTCGTAAGTTCTCAATAGCACAAGATAATGCAGATGACAATAGAAATTTTAAAAAGACCTTCAGAATCTCTGCAGCATTTCTAGTATTCTTTATTTATACAGAATCTATGATGTCTTGGGATTGGATTATGAGTGTTGATCCACACTGGTTTTCAACATTATTTGGGTGGTATGTTTTCGCAGGAATGGCAGTATGTGGAATTACTGTAATTGCATTCATCTCATTATACTTAAAATCAAGAGGATATTTAGAATTAGTTAACGATAGCCATTTACACGATTTAGCTAAATTCATGTTTGGATTTAGTATTTTCTGGGCTTATTTATGGTTCTCTCAATTCATGTTAATCTGGTATGCAGATATTCCTGAAGAAGTAACTTATTTTGTAACACGAATTAATGATTACAAATTACCATTCTTTGGAATGATAGTACTTAATCTAGTATTCCCATTCTTAATATTAATGAATAGTGATTATAAACGTATTCCTTGGTTTGTAGTTATGGCTGGTATTGTAATTTTAGTAGGACATTACGTAGATGTATTCAACATGATTATGCCAGCAACTGTAGGAGATCGATGGTTTATTGGAATTCCTGAAATCAGCTCCATATTATTGTTCGCAGGACTATTCATATTTGTAGTATTTACAGCTTTAACAAAAGCTCCGTTACTTGCAAAACGTAATCCTTTTGTGAAAGAAAGTGAAAATTTCCATTATTAATAAAATATAAATAAAGACGAAAGACAACAATGACTGCTTTATTAACAATTTTAGTTTTAGTATTTATAGCAATTGCCATTTGGCAAATGGTTAAGATATTTGATTTAGCACAAGCTGGTAACTCAAATAGCCAAGTTGCAACAGATAAAGACAATACCTTAAATGGTTACTTAATGATGGGCTTTTTAGCGTTCATTTATATCATTACTATTTGGAGTATGGTTGAGTTAGGAGATTTACCATTAATGTCTAATTCTGCATCAGCTCATGGTCCTCAAGTAGATAATTTAATGATTATCTCAATGGTACTTATTTTTATAGTACAAACCATTACTCAATTTTTATTGCACTATTTCGCTTATAAATATAAAGGCGAAAAGGGTAAGCAAGCCCTATTCTTTGCCGATAATAACACGCTAGAGTTTATCTGGACAATCATACCAGTTATTGTATTAGCAGGTTTAATTATCTATGGTTTGTTTACTTGGTCTGCAATTATGAATGTAAATGAAGATGACGATCCTTTAATCGTTGAACTTTATGCTCAACAGTTTAACTGGAAAGCTAGATATGGAGGAGCAGATAATACATTGGGTAAAGCTAATGTTCGTTTAATTGATATCAATCGTGCCAATATTTTAGGGGTTGACGAATCTGACCCTAATGCACAAGATGATGTTATCACTACAGAATTACATTTGCCTGTTGGACGTCCTGTATTATTTAAAATGCGATCTCAAGATGTATTACATTCAGCATATATGCCTCACTTTAGAGCACAAATGAACTGTGTTCCAGGTATGATTACTCAATTTGGTTTTACACCAACTGTTACTACAGCCGATATGCGCCAGAATCCAGATATGATTGATAAAGTAGCAAACATTAATAAAATTAGAGCAGGAAAAAGCGAAAAGTTAATAGCAAAAGGAGAAGAAGCTCTAGAACGTTATGAATTTGATTATTTATTACTTTGTAATAAGATTTGTGGAAAATCACATTACAATATGCAAATGAAAATCATTGTTGAAACTCAAGAAGAATATGACGCTTGGATGAAAGAACAAAAATCTTTCAAAAACTCACTAATTAACTAAATTTAATAAGACAAAAGAATATTAAATTATGTCAGCACACGCAGATACACACGATCACGAAGAACACGAAGAGCATCACCATAAAGAAACCTTTGTCACTAAATATATATTTAGTCAAGATCATAAAATGATTGCAAAGCAGTACTTAATTACAGGTACTATAATGGGTGTTATAGGTGTAATCATGTCACTTATGTTTCGTATGCAAATTGCATGGCCAGAAGAGCCTAATGTAATTTTTGAAGCATTACTTGGGAGTTTTGCACCAGATGGTGTTATGGATGCAGATATCTATTTAGCATTAGTAACAATACATGGTACCATTATGGTATTCTTTGTATTAACAGCAGGATTAAGTGGTACCTTCAGTAACTTATTAATTCCATTACAAATCGGTGCTCGTGATATGGCATCTGGTTTCTTAAACATGGTATCTTACTGGTTATTCTTTCTATCTAGTGTTATTATGGTTATCTCTTTATTTGTAGAAGCTGGACCAGCTGCTGCAGGTTGGACCATTTATCCTCCTTTAAGTGCATTACCTATGGCACAAGGTGGTTCAGGTATGGGAATGACTTTATGGCTTGTATCTATGGCTATATTTATTGCCTCATCTTTATTAGGTTCATTAAACTATATTGTTACTGTAATCAACTTGCGTACAAAAGGAATGTCTATGACTAGACTACCTTTAACAATTTGGACATTTTTTATCACAGCTGTTATTGGTGTAATTTCATTTCCAGTATTGTTATCTGCTGCTTTATTACTTATAATGGATAGAAGTTTCGGAACATCGTTCTTCTTATCTGATATCTTTATTCAAGGTGAAGTTTTACATTACCAAGGTGGTTCGCCTGTATTATTTGAACACCTATTTTGGTTCCTTGGGCATCCTGAGGTATATATTGTAATACTACCAGCAATGGGATTAGTATCTGAAATTATGGCTACAAGTTCTCGTAAACCAATTTTTGGTTATCGTGCAATGATTGCTTCAATTTTAGCGATTGCATTTCTATCAACTATTGTTTGGGGACACCATATGTTTATTTCTGGTATGAATCCTTTCCTTGGGTCAGTATTTACATTTACAACATTGTTAATTGCAATTCCATCTGCTGTAAAAGCATTCAACTGGATTACAACATTATGGAAAGGAAACTTGCAGTTAAACCCAGCCATGTTATTTTCTATCGCTTTTGTTTCTACTTTCATTACAGGAGGTTTAACAGGAATTATATTAGGTGATAGTGCTTTAGATATTAACGTACATGACACGTATTTTGTAGTTGCTCACTTCCACTTAGTAATGGGAATATCTGCACTTTACGGTATGTTTGCAGGAATATATCATTGGTATCCTAAAATGTTCGGACGTATGCTAAATAAAAATCTAGGATACATTCATTTTTGGGTAACTGCAGTTTGTGCTTATGGTGTATTCTTCCCAATGCACTTTATTGGAATGGCAGGATTACCAAGACGTTACTATACCAACTCAAACTTCCCACTATTTGATGACACAGCAAATGCTAATGTAATTATTACCATTTTTGCGTTAATTGGTGGTGCAGTTCAACTTATATACTTATTCAATTTCTTTAGAAGTATGTTCTATGGTAAACGTACTGTACAAAACCCTTGGAGATCTACAACTTTAGAATGGACAGCTCCAATTAAACATATTCATGGAAACTGGGAAGGTGAAATACCTCACGTACACAGATGGTCTTATGACTACTCTAAACCAGGACATGAGGACGATTTCGTACCTCAAAATGTGCCTCTAAAAGAAGGCGAAGAAGAATTACAACACTAATCATGTGTTTTAAATAATATTGAAAAGCCTTTCTATTTTTAGAAAGGCTTTTTCATTATATTTGAAATATGAACGAAAACCTAGATCCAACAAGCGAAAGTTTTTCACCTGAAGAATTAGACGTCGAAAAAAAACTTAGGCCACTATCTTTTAACGATTTTACTGGTCAAGATCAAGTCTTGGAAAACCTACAGGTTTTTGTCCAAGCAGCAAATGGTCGTGAAGAAGCTTTAGATCATACTTTGTTTCATGGTCCTCCTGGATTAGGTAAAACGACCTTAGCACATATTCTGGCTAACGAATTAGAAGTGGGTATTAAAGTCACCTCTGGACCAGTTCTCGATAAACCTGGCGATTTAGCAGGATTGCTCACTAACCTTGAAGAACGCGATGTTTTATTTATTGATGAAATCCATCGCTTAAGCCCAATAGTTGAAGAGTACTTGTACTCTGCTATGGAAGACTACAAAATCGATATCATGATTGAAACAGGACCTAATGCAAGAACGGTTCAAATCAATTTAAACCCTTTTACCCTTATTGGCGCAACCACACGCTCAGGATTATTAACCGCACCAATGCGTGCGCGTTTTGGTATTCAAAGCCGATTACAATATTATAAAACCGATTTACTTACGACCATCGTTCAACGTAGTGCTTCAATATTAGATGTTCCTATTTCTATGGAAGCTGCTGTTGAAATCGCTGGTCGTAGTCGTGGTACTCCTAGAATTGCTAATGCGTTGCTACGTCGTGTACGTGATTTTGCCCAAATAAAAGGAAATGGTCAAATCGATATTAAAATCGCTAAATTTGCCCTCGAAGCTCTTAATGTAGATGCGCACGGTTTAGATGAAATGGATAACAAAATCCTGTCCACAATTATCGATAAATTTAAAGGTGGTCCTGTTGGCATCACGACCATTGCTACAGCTGTAAGCGAAAGCTCAGAAACCGTTGAAGAGGTTTACGAGCCTTTTTTAATTCAACAAGGCTTTATTATGCGTACACCTCGCGGACGAGAAGTTACAGAATTAGCATATAAGCATCTAGGAAAAATTAAAGGACCTACTCAAGGTGGTTTGTTTTAGGGCATTCCCTTTCAGGTCACGCTTTCGCTAGTCGCTTTTTTAGTAGTCCTGCTAAGGCAGGAAACCAAAAAAGAGCTCCAACAATAGCTCAATCGTTAATGCAAAATGAATTCAAAGCTTCAACATACACAACAGATTAAAACCGAAGCCAAACGTCTCGGTTTTTTGTCTTGTGGTATCAGTAAAGCCGAGTTTCTAGAAGAAGAAGCACCTCGATTAGAACAGTGGTTAAATCAGAACAGACATGGCGAAATGCAATACATGGAGAACCACTTCGATAAACGCTTAGATCCTACCAAACTCGTTGCAGATTCTAAAAGTGTGATTTCACTATTGTTAAATTATTATCCTTCAGAAATACAAAAAGATAAAACAGCTCCAAAACTGTCTAAATATGCTTACGGAACCGACTACCACTTCGTAATTAAAGATAAACTCAAACAATTATTACATTTCATAAAAAATGAAATAGGTGATGTTCATGGAAGAGCTTTTGTAGATTCTGCTCCAGTTTTAGATAAAGCTTGGGCAGCAAAATCGGGCCTAGGCTGGATTGGAAAACACAGTAATTTATTAACTCAACAAGTTGGCTCTTTTTATTTTATTGCCGAATTAATCGTTGACTTAGACTTAGAATTTGATCATAAAACAACCGATCATTGTGGCACCTGTACAGCCTGTATAGATGCATGTCCAACCCAAGCCATTATAGAGCCTTATGTAGTAGATGGTAGCAAGTGCATTTCCTATTTTACCATCGAACTAAAAGACCAATTGCCTAATAGTATGAAAGGTCAATTTGATGATTGGATGTTTGGTTGCGACGTGTGCCAGGATGTTTGTCCTTGGAATAAATTCTCAAAGCCACATAATGAACCCCTCTTTAATCCGCATCCCGAATTGCTTGAAATGACCAAAAAAGATTGGGATGAAATTACCGAAGACACGTTCAAAAAAGTATTTCAGAAATCCGCAGTGAAGCGTACAAAATATGCTGGTTTAACTCGTAATATCAAATTTTTAAAATCTTAAAGGGCCTATTTTAAATAAGCGCCTAAGAAATTTATAAAAAAATAGTTGCATAAATATAGAATATTTTCTATATTTAGTTATTCATAACTTAAAAAAGGTACTAAGAAACAGATAGTTAATAATTAAAAAAGAGAAAGCCTCTACAAGGTAAAGGCTCTCGTGGTTCGCTAAAACCGAAATAAACAGTGTTTATCTAAATCTAAAGATACAAAAAAAATGTTATTCTAAGTAAAATAAAGAATCTCATACTTTTAATAAGATGATCACAAGTTTGTTTTAAGAGTGTATGCTTTCACACTTTAAAAAAGCCGCGTCAACCGAAAAGCGAATAGAGTAGGCCATCTTATTTAAATACAATTAAAATGAAAACGATAACCAAAAATTTAACACAGCTTATTACAGGAATCACTTTTGCATTAATACTGTTGATTTCTTTTAATGCGACTGCGCAGCATAAAACTGCATTCTCAAAAATTATAGATTTAAGTACCTTAGGAGAAAATAGTACAGCTAAGGAAGATGCAGTGATAGCTGTTAAAAATAAAAAATCAACGATAATAGACTTTGATGTTCAAAGATCAAAATCAGAATTTTCTATTTCTCCTAAATTTAAAAATAGAGATTACTCAACAATGAGAGTTGATTTAAAGAATAACGGAAAAGTAGTTTCATCATACGTAGATTCTGAATTTACAAATCGTGGACCATCAGATCAGGCAAATATTTTGTTTGAAATTAAAGACGAAATAGTAAGAACAGAGCTTATGGACAAAGCTGAAATTTGGCCAATTTTAGCAGTAATTGCTTTATGCTGCTTAGAAGTAGAATATTCTTATGATTCATCAGAAGATGGTGGTCATACAGTAACCGTTGGTTTTGACTGTGATTGTTTAAGTATAGATTTAAGAAATTCAAACACTGGCATACCAGTTATAGTAAAAGGACAAAAGTATAACATTGACGAGATTGTCTTTGTTCCTATTTATAATTCAAAAAAGGCGGTTCAACCTTTAGTTAAAGATGTTGGAATCCTCTTGCTAAAATAAATTTATTAATCCACCCAAAGCTTAATATTAAACTATTAAGCCTTGGGTTTTAAAACTGAAAAACATGAATAAAAATGAAACCAAATTGTTCGTTATGAAGTCAATAGGTATAACACTGCTTGTTATAGTAGTTGTCAATTTAATTAGCTTTATTATTGATTATTTAAAAATCGATACTACCAATGATTTTTCTTTAAAATTTGATAATGGGATGTTTTGGGTAAATGGTAATAGAGCAGGAATGGATTTTACAGATATCAAATACTGGCTGTTTTATATTTTGGTTTTTTCAGTAGCCTTTTTTTATTTTAAAAAAAGATCTAAAGTAAGTTAAAGCTTTAGCTTATTATCTTTTTCAAGATATTTTAGGTTTTTTTAAGTTGAGTAGAAGCTAATAAGATGATTAATCATTTTATTTGGTAATAGTTTCTCTTGCTCTTTCTAGAAAATATTACATCTCAGAATCTATTGATGAGAAAGAATTAAAACAATCTTTCAATACATAAAATCAAAAAACCATGAAGAACATCATATACATAGCAGTGCTATGCATGACTTCTATTGTCTTTTCTCAAAAACAGGTTGAAGTAAATCAGAAGCTAATAAGTGCCGAAATAACCTTCGGACGATTAGGCCATGACTGTAAGGGCAGAGGAATCTGTAGTTTTAACACAACGTCAAACACCACCAAACATAATACACAAATTAAGTATCATGAAGATAATCGAATAACACTTGTAATAGACCGAACTAGAATCACTAAAGAAGAAGAGCTTAAAATTGTTGGGCAGGATTTAGAAGTAAACACAAAAATCAAAGAAGGTCTGTTTGTACTTGAAGATGATTTTATACTAGAAGCACTCATAAAATCAGAATTAAAAACCCCTCATCAAATAACTAAAGTTGCTAAAGGCAATTATAGTTTACTCATTTCAAAAGACACCTTTACCATAACTTTAAAAATAGAATAGCCATGGTACAATTCACAAAACAAATAACCGTAATAATGCTATTTGCTATATCTAGTGTTTGTTTTTCTAATATAAATTCAGATCAAGAAATCGAACACGTTATAATAGAATTAAAAGCTGAAATTCAAAATGTACAATTGTATTATTTAAATTTAAATAAACACTTGTATGACGAATTATATGACGTCTCTAAAGCACTAAAAAAGTCTTTAAAAGCGAAGGAGCAAATAAAAGCACTCATTAAAAAAAATCGCCTCCAAGAAGAACTATCTCAAAATAAACTGTCAGAGGTTTCAGATATTAGTAAAATAAGATATTTAAAAGGCTTGCAAATCATTAAGATATTGTATGAGAAAACCTTGAGTTTAGATCATCATTTTGCATCTGTAGCCACCTTTAATGAAATTAATAACCTTAGTAATCCAAACCATTATCCAGAGTTTGCTAAAATGAAAGATGTAATTAAAAACAAACAAGACAAAAAAGTTGGATTTACATTGTCTCATATTTTAGGAGATAATATTTATACCTCTGTTGTACATTCTTTAGTTTCTCTTTTCACGAACACGAATTCTAGTAAAGCTGAAAAAGAAGAAAGCCTTCAAGAAGTAGAATGTATTCTTGATTTTACTTTAAGAATGCATAACGATTTAAATACAATCTATTTTGAAACCGCTTTTTTACAAAAAAGCAATGATAATATTATCATAGAATTAGAACAACTTTTTGTCGATTTTACAAAGCCAATAAAATATAAAACACCACTAAAAGAATGTAGAAATGCTGATGATTGGGATGCTGTACGAGAAAAATTAAATAATTTTTTAAAAGAACTTAACACAATAATTGAAGATGACTCTCAACGTTATAAAGCACATAAAATGCAAATTAATCTTGAGTTTCCAATAGACCGATTGTTACAATTTATTACACAATATAATATGCACATTGATCAAGGTGCAAAGTTCTATGAAAAGTTTGGAATCATGCTTAATAGTTATGAGAACGAAAACCAATGCGCAACAAAAATTCCACCAGAATATTCAAAACTAAAAGCCAATATAAAAACAAGTATCGAATCCTTTAACACAGCTTATAAACCTGTTGAAATAAATGGGAGCAAAATGAAACAAGTCCTTTATGGTATAAATGAATATGATTAAATAAATATTCAAATTAAGAAGACTATCAATTTGCTAAAAGCTTAGGCTTTAAGGTAGAGTATTGTTACATTTGTCTGTTCAATTAATGAATAGCAAAATGAGTAAACAAAGTAAAAAACGTGAAGCTTTAATATACCACGCTAAGCCAACACCAGGAAAGATTGAAGTTGTTCCAACTAAAAAATATACTAGTCAAAGAGATTTGTCTTTGGCGTATTCTCCAGGTGTTGCAGAGCCTTGTTTAGAAATAGAAAAAGATAAAAATAACGTATATAAATATACTGCTAAAGGAAATCTTGTTGCAGTAATTTCTAATGGAACAGCTGTTTTAGGTCTCGGTAATATTGGCCCTGAAGCGTCAAAGCCTGTAATGGAAGGTAAAGGACTTCTCTTTAAAATTTTCGCAGGAATTGATGTTTTTGATATAGAAGTAGGTACAGAAAATGTTGAAGAGTTTATTCAAACCGTTAAACATATAGCACCAACTTTTGGAGGTATAAATTTAGAAGACATCAAAGCGCCTGAAGCCTTTGAAATTGAAAAACGTTTAAAGGAAGAGTTAGACATTCCTGTGATGCATGACGATCAACACGGAACAGCAATTATTTCTGCAGCAGCCTTATTAAATGCATTAGAGCTTTCAGAAAAAAAGATTGAAGATGTAAAAATTGTGGTGAGTGGCGCTGGAGCAGCTGCGATTTCTTGCACACGTTTGTATCAAGCTTTTGGAGCAAAACAAGAAAATATTGTCATGTTAGACAGTAAAGGTGTGATCAGAAAAGACAGAGAAAACCTATCTCTAGAGAAAAAAGAATTTGCGACACATAGAAAAATAGATACTCTTGGTGACGCTATGAAAGATGCAGATGTCTTTATCGGATTGTCAACTTCAGATATTGTGAGCCCAAAAATGCTGAAAGCAATGGCTAAAAATCCAATCGTCTTTGCAATGGCA
This sequence comes from Lacinutrix iliipiscaria, assembly GCF_042686125.1. Lineage (NCBI taxonomy): Bacteria > Pseudomonadati > Bacteroidota > Flavobacteriia > Flavobacteriales > Flavobacteriaceae > Lacinutrix > Lacinutrix iliipiscaria. The sequence continues at coordinate 214,372 of NZ_JBHUOV010000001.1, read as the reverse complement.
AATCCAGATCCTGAAATAAAATATCAATTGGCAATCGATACAAGAGACGATATTATAATGGCTACTGGTAGAAGCGATCATCCTAATCAAGTAAATAATGTTCTTGGTTTTCCATTTATTTTTAGAGGTGCATTAGATGTTAGAGCGACTGCTATTAATGAAGCAATGAAAATGGCTGCTGTAAAAGCATTAGCAAAATTAGCAAAAGAACCTGTTCCTGAGCAAGTTAACATTGCTTATGATGAGACTAGGCTAACTTTTAGTAAAGAGTATATTATCCCTAAACCATTCGATCCACGATTAATTACTACTGTGCCACCAGCTGTTGCTAAAGCAGCAATGGAGAGTGGAGTGGCGAAAGAACCTATTGAAGATTGGCAAAAATATGAAGACCAATTGTTAGAGCGTTTAGGGAATGATAATAAAATAGTTAGATTACTTCTTAATAGAGCAAAAATAAACCCTAAACGCGTCGTATTTGCTGAAGCCGATCATTTGGATGTTTTAAAAGCGGCACAGATTGTATATGAAGAAGGGATTGCCATTCCAATTTTATTAGGAAGACATGACGAAATTGAACGCCTTAAAGAAGAAATCGAATTTGATGCTGATGTTCTGATAATAGACCCTAAATCAGATGAGCAGCTTGAGCAAAAAAACAAATACGCGAAAGTGTATTGGGAACAACGAAACAGACGTGGTGTTACTTATTTTTCTGCCCAAAAATTAATGCGTGAACGTAATTATTATGCCGCTATGATGGTTAATGAAGGTGATGCAGATGCTTTAATTTCTGGATATTCTCGCAGTTATCCTTCGGTAGTAACACCTATGTTAGAACTTATTGGCTTAGCGCCTGGATCTACTAGAATAGCAACAACCAATGTTATGATGACAAAGCGTGGGCCAATGTTTTTAAGCGACACTTCAATAAATATTAACCCTTCAGCAGAAGATTTAATTAAAATTACTCAAATGACAGCTGGTGTGGTTAAAATGTTTGGAATGAAACCCGTTATGGCTATGACTTCATATTCAAATTTTGGGTCATCTAAAAATCAAACAGCAACAAAAGTTAGAGAAGCTGTTGCCTACTTACACAAAAGGCATCCTGATTTAATTGTTGATGGCGAGTTACAAACAGATTTTGCTTTAAATAGTGAGATGCTTCAGGATATCTTTCCGTTTTCTAAACTTGCTGGAAAAAAAGTGAACACACTAATTTTTCCTAATTTAGAATCTGCTAACATTACTTATAAATTATTGAAGGAACTTAATAAGGCTGATTCTATTGGACCTATAATGATGGGTATGAGAAAACCTGTGCATATTATACAATTAGACGCAAGTGTTGACGAAATTGTAAATATGACTGCGATTGCTGTAATCGATGCACAACAAAAAGCAAAAGAGAAAAATAAAGCATAAAAAAGCGAAGCTCTTTAACTATAAAATATACTATTCTGTACGATTTAACATATCCTAATGGATATGCACAATAATTTTATTACATTTGGGAGTTTAATGAGGGTTAATACATGATTACACACATTCAAGGAAAATTGGTTGAAAAAAACCCAACAGATGTTGTTATTGATTGCAATGGTGTTGGTTATTTATTAAACATTTCCTTACATACATTTTCTCAAATTCCTGACAAAGAAAACCTCAAATTGTATACGCATCTTCAAGTTAAAGAAGATTCGCATACATTATTTGGTTTTTCATCATTAGCAGAAAGAGAAATGTTTAAATTGTTAATTTCTGTAAATGGTATTGGCGCAAGCATAGCGCGAACCATGCTTTCCTCATTAACACCAAAACAGGTGAGAGAAGGTATTGCTACTAATGATGTTGCTTTAATTCAATCTATTAAAGGCATTGGAGCAAAAACAGCTCAGCGTGTCATTCTAGATTTAAAAGATAAAGTTTTAAAGATTTATGATATTGATGAAGTTTCTGTTTCGTTAAACAATACCAGCAAAGATGAAGCGTTATCTGCTTTAGAAGTTTTAGGGTTTAATAAAAAACAAGCCGAACGTGTTGTTGATAAAATTATGTTGACAAATCCTGAAGCAAACGTGGAAGTAATTATTAAACAAGCTTTAAAAAATTTATAATAAGATTTGAATACAACTAACTATAAATCCTCTAATCGTATTAAGAAGCAGCTCTTTTCAATAGTTGCTATTTTGTTGTCTTTTATTGCTTCGGCTCAGGTAGAAACACCTCAAGATTCAACAAGTACAGGCTATAGCCTTGGTAATATGCAAATGCCTAATCCTAATAGCATTGTTTCACAATATACTTATGACCCAATAACCGATAGGTATATTTATACTGAATCGGTGGGCGAATTTAACATTAATTATCCTGTCATCTTAACGCCTCAGGAATATCAACAATTAGTGGCTAAAGAAAATGTTAGAAGCTACTATAAAGAAAAAATAGATGCTTTTGATGGGAAAAAAGAGGGAAGCCAAGAAGAGCAAAAGAACCTTCTTCCAGAATTTTATGTAAACTCCGGACTTTTTGAAACGATTTTTGGTGGCAATACCATTGAAGTCGTCCCTCAAGGTTCAGTTGAAATGGATTTGGGAATCTTGTTTTCTAAACAAGATAATCCTGCATTTTCTCCTAGAAATAGAAGCAATTTCACGTTTGATTTTGATCAGCGAATTAGCTTAAGTTTATTAGGAAAAGTAGGTACTCGATTACAAGTTACTGCGAATTATGATACAGAATCTACTTTTGATTTTCAAAACTTAGTCAAATTAGAATATACACCAACCGAAGATGATATCATTCAAAAAATAGAAGTTGGTAACGTCAATATGCCACTTAATAGCTCTTTAATTACTGGAGCTCAAAGTTTGTTTGGTGTAAAAACACAATTACAATTTGGTAAAACAACGATTACAGCAGTCTTCTCTGAGCAAAAATCTGATTCTAAAACAGTTGTCGCTGAAGGTGGTGGAACGGTTCAAGAATTTGAATTTTTCGCACGTGATTATGATGAAAATAGACACTTCTTTTTAGCTCAATATTTTAGAGATACTTATGACGAGGCCTTGAAAAATTACCCATTTATAAATAGTCAAGTGCAAATTAGTAGAATTGAAGTTTGGGTAACTAATAGAAGTAATAGAACAGAAAACGTAAGAAATATAGTTGGTTTACAGGATTTGGGTGAAGGTACACCTGAACAAACTGGAATTGCTTTTGATGACATGGGAAATCCGCAACCTGGACTTCCCGCTACTTTTTTTAATGTTGGCCCTGGAGCTTATCCAGATAATAGTAATAATGATTTTGATCCTGAGGCTATTGGTACAACGTCTGTACTAACAGAATTAATTAGAGATGTGGCCACTGTTCAGTCTGGTTTTGGGATCACTCAAACTTTTGTTACAGAAGGTAAAGACTACGGAAAACTTGAAAATGCTAGAAAATTAACTGAAGGACAAGAATATACACTACATCCACAATTAGGATATATCTCATTAAGTCAACGCCTAAATAATGACGAAATTTTAGCTGTTGCTTTTCAATTTACAGTTGCTGGAGAAGTATACCAAGTAGGAGAATTTGCAAATGATGGTGTAGATGCGACTGGTGTTGAAACTGATGCTATGGGAGATGTCATTGGTGTTACCAATAACAATCTTGTATTAAAATTATTAAAAAGCCCAATAACTACAACTTCTGAGCCAATTTGGGATTTAATGATGAAAAACATATATAATACTGGAGCTTATCAGTTAAGTAATGAAGATTTTAAATTAAATATTTTTTACAATGAAGGCTCACCTATAAATTATATAACACCAGTTGAGGGAACAGCATTCCCTATATTTGATGGGAATACCACAACGACTGCAGATGATACAGAAATTGTTGAAACTCCTTTAATTCGACTATTCCATTTAGATAAATTAAATTTTAATAATGATGGACAAGTAGGTGGTGATGGTTTCTTTGATTTTGTTCCTGGAATAACCGTAATTCCTTTAAATGGAAAAATTGTGTTTACTAAGGTTGAACCTTTTGGTGAATACCTTTTCGATGTATTAGCTTTAGGTGGAGAAGATTATGAAAATACAACATCGTTTAACGACAATCAAGCCAAGTACGTATATGATGTTTTATATAAAGAAACTAAAACAGCTGCTTTAGAAGAAGTAGAGAAGAACAAATTTCAACTTAAAGGAAGGTATAAATCTGAAGGAAGTGATGGTATCCCAATTGGCGCGTTTAATGTACCAAGAGGGTCTGTTAGAGTAACTGCTGGAGGAAGAGTTTTAGTTGAAGGTATCGATTATACAGTAAATTATCAACTTGGTCGCGTTCAAATTTTAGATGAAGCTTTAAAAGCTTCAAACACTCCAATAGAAGTTTCTACAGAAAATAATTCCATCTTTGGACAACAATCTAAACGGTTTTTTGGTGTCAATGTAGAACATAAGTTTAATGAAAACTTTGTTATTGGTGGTACCTATATAAGTTTAAAAGAAAGACCAATCACTCAAAAAGCAAATTATAATAGCGAGCCTATAAATAATAAAATATTCGGATTAAATGTGAACTATTCTACAGAGGTGCCTTTCTTTACTCGACTTGTAAATAAGTTGCCTAATATAGATACAGATGTTCCGTCAAATTTATCTGTTAGAGGTGAAATAGCTGCCTTACGACCAGGTTCTCCTAAAGGTACAGATTTTCAAGGTGTTTCAACATCATATATAGATGATTTTGAAGGCTCACAAAGTGCTATCGACTTAAAATCGGCGCAATCGTGGTATATGTCAAGTCGCCCAGATGAATTGCCAGTAAATATCCTTGGAGACAACGCACAAGGGATTCAAAATGGTTATGGTAGAGCCATGCTAAACTGGTATCATATTGACCCAATATTCTATAGTAGCCAACGTCCAGGTGATATAAGTGATGATGACATGTCTGGATTATATACCTCTCGTGTGTTTATTAATGAACTATTTCCTCAGCAAGATATTGCACAAGGACAAACGACTGTATTAAATACTTTAGACCTTTCATATTACCCTAACGAAAGAGGGCCTTATAACTTTCAAAATACTCAAGTTGATATCCCAACAAATACATTAACACAACCACAAAACTCTTGGGCTGGTATTACAAGACAATTAACTTCTACTGATTTTGAACAAGCAAATGTTGAATATATTGAATTCTGGTTGCAAGATCCTTTTCAAGAAAATGTAACAAATCCTGGAGGAAAATTAGTGTTTAACCTTGGTAATATCTCTGAAGATGTTATTAAAGATGGTCGTAAAGTATATGAAAATGGATTGCCACAAGATGGAGATGTTAGTGCTTTAACACCAACAGCTTGGGGATCTGTAGTGCCTCAAAACCAATCTCTAATTTATGCGTTTGACACCACTGGAGGCGAGAGAGATAATCAAGATGTTGGTTATGATGGTTATGATGATTTTGAAGAACAAGGCCTTGATCCTGCTTATAGTAGTTTGCCAGATCCAGCAAATGACAACTATAGTTATTTTTTAAATACTGATGGAGATCTTTTTGAACGCTATAAACGTTATAATGGAACGCAAGGGAATTCACCAGACACCTTTAGTGACACTAATAGAGGGAGTACAACCCAACCAGATGTTGAAGATATTAATAGAGATAACACAATGAATACCATTGATAGTTATTTTGAATATGAACTAGATATTACACCAACAGATTTAAATATTAACAACCCTTATATTGTTGATGTAAAAGATAGTGAAGCTAGACTACTTCCTAACGGAGGAACTATTGTTCCTGTTTGGTATCAATTTAGAATTCCTGTTGCAGACTTTACAAATAATGTTGGAGGGATTGCAGATTTACGTTCTATACGTTTTGCTCGTATGTATCTAAAAGACTTTACTGAACCTACAATATTTAGGTTTGGAACATTAGACTTAGTGCGTAGCGAATGGAGAAGATACTCTCAAACATTAGATGAAGATTTAGGAGATCCTGCTTTAGACCCTAATACAGAATTTACTATCGGAGTAATTAGTACTCTAGAAAACGATGGTGATTACCAATCACCTCCAGGTGTTGATCCAGAAGAATTATATAATAATAATACTGTTATAAGACAAAATGAGCAATCATTAGTGGTTAATGTTTGTGATTTAGAATCTCATGATTCTAGAGCAGTCTATAAAAATATTAATGTTGACATGAGACAGTATAAACGTTTACAAATGTTTATGCACGCAGAAGAAGGAGAGATAACAGGTCTAGGCGATGATGAGTTGGTAGGATTTATTAGGATGGGAAATGACCTCACACAAAACTACTATCAAATTGAAGTACCATTAAAACTATCAACAGGAACTTCAAGATCTGCATTATGGCCTGAAGAAAATCAGATTAATATAGAACTAAAACTATTACAAGAAATAAAATCATTAGCAATAGCAAATGGTTTTGATGGACTTAACCCAAGTTTTTATGATGTTGTAGGAAGCGAGTTAACACCTGTCCCAACTGGTGGAGAGTATGACGGTTACGATGCCATCGAGCAAAGAATAGGAATATTTGGTAACCCTAATTTTGGTGATATTAGAACTTTAATGGTTGGTGTTAAAAATGCAACTTCAGGAAATAGATGTGGTGAAGTATGGTTTAATGAACTTCGTCTTGCAGAAATGGATAATGAAGGAGGTTGGGCAGCTGTAGTAAGTCTTGATTCTAACTTTGCAGACTTTGCGAACATTAGCGCAACAGGTCGTAAAAGTACTTCTGGTTTTGGCGGAATTGAGCAAGGACCTCAGGAACGTAGTAGAGAAGATGTTTTACAATATGATGTTGTAACTAATATAAATGTAGGCCAGTTATTACCTGAAAAATGGGGACTTCAAATTCCATTTAACTATGGTATAGCTGAAGAAACGATTACACCTAAGTATGATCAATTATATAAAGATATAGAATTAGAAACGAGGTTAGATGCTGCAGAAAATAGTGCAGAGCGTAAAAAAATAAAAGAACAATCAGAAAATTTCACCAAAAGAAAAAGTATCAATTTTATTGGTGTTAGAAAAGAAAGAACAACAGAAAAAACGCCGCGTTTTTATGATGTAGAAAACTTAACATTAAACTATTCGTATAACAAAGTCGATCATCGTGATTTTGAAATCGAAAGCTCAGTTGACAAACAAGTCGCTGCAGGAGTTAATTATGCTTTTAACTTTAACCCTTTAACTATAGAACCATTTAAAAAGAATGATTCTTTATTTACTGGTAAATATTGGAAACTTTTAAAAGATTTTAATGTTAACCCTTTACCAACAAGTTTTGCAGTAAACACTAATTTTAACAGACAATTTAATAAACAAAAATTTAGAGAAATTGATTTAGGTGGAGCTAATATTGGACTAGAAGAATTATTTAGAAGAAACTATACTTTTGATTTTCAGTACACAATAAATTACAATTTAACGAAATCACTTAGCCTAGATTTTACAGCTTCAAATAATAATATTGTTAGAAACTATTTTATTAATGATGAATTAAACGGAAGGCAAGACCCTGATTTAGATGTTTGGGATGGCTTCTTCGATTTTGGAGATCCTAACCGACAATACCAAAAATTAGGAGTTAATTATGAAATACCAATTAATAAAATTCCAACCTTTAGTTTCATTAATGCAACTTATACCTACAGTGGAGAGTTTCAGTGGCAAAAAGGATCAGATTTATTTGGGAACCTAGAACTTAATGGTCAGGTATATGATTTAGGAAATTCTATATCTAACGCCAATGTGCATAATATAAATACATCTTTAGACATGAATAGGCTGTATAATTATATTGGTATAGCACCAAAAAGGTCTAGAGGTCGACAAACAGCTAAAAAAGGAACACCACCTGGAGCAGACGACAAAGCTAAAACGCCCGAAACAAAAAAGCCAAGTAAACTTGGTAACTTTGGCTTAGGTTTATTAACTATGGTTAAACGAATTCAAGTTAATTATAATGAAAATAACGGAACGTATCTTCCAGGCTATCTACAATCACCAGGGTTTATAGGTACACTTAAACCTACCATTGGATATACTTTTGGTAGTCAAAGTGATATAAGAAGCTTAGCGGCACGTAACGGATGGCTTACAGTATTCCCAGAATTTAATCAGCAATACACAGAAACTCACGCAAAACAATTAGATTATTCTGTAAACGTAGAACCATTTAATGATTTTAAAATTGATTTTATAGGTAATAGAATCATTTCAGAAAACTTCTCAGAAAACTATCGTATAAATGATGTTGCAGGCGAATTAGAATATGAATCATTAACTCCTAATACTTTTGGGAATTTTACGATATCTAGTTTGCTAATAAAAACCGCATTTAGTAAAAGTGATGAAAACGAATCTCAAGCATTTAGTGATTTTGAAAACAATAGATTGACTATTGCGAATCGTTTAGCTCAAGAAAGAGGAATAGACCTGTCAAACCCAGCGAATATAGATGCAGAAGGGTATCCTATAGGTTACGGAAAAACAAGTCAAGCCGTATTGTTACCAGCATTCTTATCAGCTTATACTGGACAAGATGCAGGAAAAGTGAAATTAACAGCTTTTAGAAATGTGCCAATTCCTAATTGGGATATTAAATACACTGGACTTATGAAGTTTGATTGGTTTAAAAAGAAATTTAAGCGTTTTTCTATTTCTCATGGTTATCGTTCAAATTATACAATCAATCAGTTTAGAACAAACTTAGATTACGATACTAATAATCCAGATGATTTAGATCAAAATGGAAACTTTAAAAACGAAACCTTATATAGTAATATTAACTTAACAGAAATGTTTAGTCCTCTATTTCGTCTAGACTTTGAAACAAATAGTTCTATTAAGATTTTAGCAGAACTAAAAAAAGACAGAATGCTTTCGTTAAGTTTTGATAATAATTTAGTTACAGAAATTAAAGGTCAAGAGTATAAAATTGGCTTAGGTTACAGAATTAAAGATGTAAGAATAAAATCTAAGTTAGCTGGTCCTAGAAAAACGATTGTAAGTGATTTAAATCTTAAAGCAGATTTAGCATTGAGAGAGAATAAAACCATTATCAGATATTTAGATTTAGAAAACAATCAAATTACATCAGGACAAACACTTTGGAGTGGTAAGTTTACTGCAGACTATGCGTTTAGTAAAAATCTAACAGGAATTTTTTACTTTGATTATACATTCTCTGAATATGCAATATCTACAGCATTTCCACAAACTACTATAAGATCTGGTTTGACTTTAAGGTATAATTTTGGAAATTAAAAAGTGAAAATTAAAAGACTATTAAATACATTTGTGATTAACAACTATTAAAAAATTAAAATGAACATTCCATCAGAATTAAAATATACTAAAGACCACGAGTGGGTTAAATTAGAAGGCGATATCGCAACGATTGGTATTACAGATTTTGCTCAATCAGAATTAGGAGACATTGTTTATGTTGAAGTTGAAACTGTTGATGAAACACTTGATGCTGAAGAAATATTTGGAACAGTTGAAGCTGTAAAAACAGTTTCTGATTTGTTTTTACCACTTTCTGGAGAAATCATTGAGTTTAATGAAGCTTTAGAAGATGAACCTGAAAAAGTAAATACAGATCCTTATGGTGAAGGATGGATGATTAAAATAAAATGTTCTGATCTGGCTCAGACTGAAAGCCTTATGTCTTCAGAAGATTATAAAAATCTAATTGGTGCTTAAAAAACACGCGTTAATTATTACCATAATTTATTCCACAATTCTTGCGGTATTAAGTCTTATACATATTTCAGGATTAAAAGAAATAAATTATTCAAACACCGATAAAATATTTCATTTCATAGCCTATAGTGCTTTAGCTTGGTTTTGGTTTAAAGCATTATACTATAAGTTTAATAAGACTTTTAATGCATCATTATTAATTGCAGCAATAATATCTATTATATTTGGTATAATTATTGAGGTATTACAAGGCACGCTTACCAGTACTAGAGTTGCTGAAAACAATGATATTTTAGCAAACACTTTAGGTGTTTGTCTAACAATAGCAATTCTATTTCTGTTTAAGAAAGCAGAAGTTAAAAAATAATAATCGCTTGCTTTTTTGCCAAATAAATGGTTATTTTAGCAACAGGTAAAAATAAAAATTATGGAACTTAAGAAAAATCCAAAAGCAAATGTTGGTAGAAACAGTACTCTCTACTTTTTAGTTGGTTTAGTATTAATGCTATTTTTAACAAACTATGCTATTAACTATAAAACCTATGATAAATCTGCAATAGATATTGGTCAGTTAAATCTTGATGAAGAGTTAGATGAAGAAGTGCCAATTACTGAGCAAATTCAAACACCTCCACCACCTCCACCACCTCCTGCTGCGCCAGAAGTTATTGAAGTTGTAGAAGATGAAGAAGAGGTTGAAGAAACGGTTATAGAATCAACAGAAACAAGTCAGGAAGAAGAAATTGTAGAGGTTGAAGAGGTTGAAGAAATTGAAGAGGTTGAAGAAGATATAGAGGTGCCTTTTGCTATAATTGAAAATGTACCAGTTTTTCCTGGATGTGAAAGCAAGAAAAACAACAACGAAAGAAAAAAATGCATGTCTGAGAAAATCAGCAAGTTTGTAAACAAAAAGTTTAATTCAGAATTAGCACAAGACTTAGGGTTAAGATCTGGAAAGCACAGAATAAGCATTCAGTTTAAAGTAGATAAAAGCGGGAATGTTGTTGGTGTTGCTGCAAGAGCTCCTCATCCTAGATTAGAAAAAGAAGCTGTAAGAGTAGTAAGCCAATTACCTAAAATGAAGCCAGGAATGCAAAGAGGTAAACCTGTAACTGTGCCTTATGGTTTCCCTATCTCATTACAAGTGCAAGACTAAAACAATAAGTCTTTATCTATAAATTAAAATCCCGTTACAAATAATGTAACGGGATTTCTTTTTTGGTATGCTTATTGCGATTTTATCATAATATTAACATTTAATCACTATATATTATGAAAAATCAAAAGAATTCTCGCGACCTCATTCGCCAAAATGAGGTCAACACGAAAACATCGCAAAAACATGAAGCGAATTTACAAAAAAACTCAACGCTTTACTTTCAAGTGGGATTAATTGTATGCTTATTGTTTAGCTACGGACTTTTAGAAATGGAGTTTAAAAGCCAAACTTTTGTTCCAGAGGTTGCCCATGTTATAAATGAACCATTAGACTATGTGCAAGACAACTTTAAAATATATGAGGAACCCATAGAAAAAGTTGAAAAGCAAAGAAAAAAGCCAACTTTTTTTTCTGAGCCTGAAGTGCATAAAAATGATGAGCCAATTGATGAAACACCAGATATAATCACAGAGCCAGAAACAACAAGTATCACTCAAAACGAGCCTAATTTTGATAATTTAATTGATGAACCAGAGGAAATTGATGATGTTCATTTTAATAGAGTTGAAATAGCTCCAATATTCCCAGGCTGTGAAAAAGCAAGTACAAATGATGAACGCAAAGCCTGTATGTCTGAAAAAATTTCTAAACACATTAGAAAAAAATTTGATACAGATGTTGCTCAAGGCTTAGGCTTAGATGGTGTGCAAAAAATTAATGTCATGTTTAAAATTGACCAAAATGGAAATGTGATTGATATCAAAGCTAGATCGCCATTTAAAGCATTAGAGAAGGAAGCAATTGATGTTATTAGTAAGTTGCCCAAAATGACACCTGGAAAACAAAAAGATAAAAATGTGTCTGTTATTTACGGAATACCAATCCGATTTAATGTTCAAAATTAAAAAAGAACAAATAATTTGAGATAATAAGTCGTTAATAAGTAATTGTTAACGGCTTTTTTTTATCTAAGCATTATTAAAAAAATAGTATCTTTCAACTCAAAATAAAACCGCATAACTACTATGAAGAAATTCACAGTCTTACTTCTTCTTTTTACTCAATATATTGTATGCTCTCAAAATCAATCTACATATGAAAGACCTCCTATGTTCTCTAATTGTGAGTCTGTAAGTGTTGACGAGCTTCAAGCATGTTTTGATACTAATATCTACACACATATTTATAATACGTTTAAAGTACCAGAAAGTGTTACTGAAAAAAATTATAATGGAGAAGTTGTTGTACTTTTTGAAGTTGATAAAGAAGGAGATTTCCGAGTTATTTATGTTGATGCTATTTATGAAGAACTTAAAACTGAAGCTAAACGTGTTTTTGAAGAATTTCCAAAAATTAAACCTGGAACTTATAATAGTAAGCCAACCTATAAGCAATATTCCATTTCTATTCAAATCCCATTAGTAAATCAAACAGTTTCTACAAAAAGCCTTTCAAAAGATGAGGAAAAAGCTGAGAAAGAAAACCAGATAGAAGAAGAGGTAAAAAAAGAGTACGACAGCGTAAATCAAAGTCTTGTGCCATATATTAATAAGGAGTTCACGAGTCAATTAAATATTCCATTTACACACAGTTTTTATGCGAAGTTTGATAGGAATATTAATTTGGTTGGAACAAATAGTCATACTGCTTCTAAGCCTTTTATTTATGAAGATGTCTCTAAATATTATGATTTCCAAGCCGAAAAAGAGGCCTTAAAAAAGGGAAAAGAAACATTGCTATCAAGAAAGCTATGGAATGAACATTTAGTGCGTTATCAAACGGAAAAATATTGGTTTACTATTGATCCAATTTTTGATTTTGAAGTGGGTAAAGATACAGATGCAGATTTTAGCTCCACTTATAATAATACCAGAGGAATTTACATACAAGGAGGTCTTGGAAAGAAATTTAGCTTTTATGCTTCAGTTTTTGAAAGTCAAGGACGCTTTGCACAATATTACAATCAGTATGCCGAATCTATACGTGCTGTAGATGGAGCAGGAATTATTCCTGGGCGAGGTATTGCTAAACGTTTTAAAAAAGATTCTTATGATTACCCTGTAGCTGAAGCTTATTTATCCTATTCACCTGCAGATTTTTTAAATGTACAATTTGGTCATGGAAAGAATTTTATAGGAGATGGTTATCGATCACTCTTTATAAGTGACGTGGCTAGTCCTTCACCATTCTTTAAAATTAATACTAAGTTCTGGAAAATAAAGTATACCAATACATGGATGTGGTTAAAAGATGTTCGTCCAGATGCAGTTGATGAAAATGGAGCATATTTAAGTAAATACATGGCGACCCATTTTTTAAGTTGGAATGCAACAAAACGATTAAATATAGGATTTTTTGAATCTGTAATTTGGTCAAAATCAGACAATAGAGATTTTGATGTGAATTACTTAAACCCAATTATTTTTTATCGTGCGATAGAGTTCGAAACAGGTCAAGATGCTGGAAATGCAATTATGGGATTATCAGCAAAATATAAAGTTAACGATAATGTAAATATTTATAGCCAATTCATATTAGATGAGTTTTCTACTGAAGATATTACAGGCGGAGATAAAAGTTGGAAGAATAAATTTGGTTATCAGCTAGGGTTTAAATATTACAATGCCTTTAAGTTAAAAAACCTTTTGCTTCAAGCAGAATATAATCGTGTAAGACCTTATACGTATTCACATAGAACTCCTCAAATTAATTATGGTCATAATAACCAATCTATGGCGCATCTTTGGGGAGCAAATTTTAGTGAGTTTGTACTTATTGGTCGTTATCATTATAAAAGATGGTTTGGAAATGCTAAAGTCGTAGTAGGTTCACGAGGTTTAGACTTTAATAGCGCAACTGATGCTTTTAGTTATGGAGGTGATATTTATAGAGACTATGATGAAAGACCAAGTGATACAGGGATTACTGTAGGGCAAGGAAATAAAACCACTACCTTTTTCACAAATTTACAAGCAGGATACTTAATTAATCCAGCAACTAACCTTAAAATATTTGCAGACGTTAGTCTAAGGAATTATAATCCTGAAGCTGAAACAGAAACGGCCTTTAAAAATAATACAGTATGGTTTAATATTGGTGTTAGAACCGATTTGTTTAATTGGTATTTTGATTTGTAATAGTTTTAAATGCTACAAAACTAAGACCTTTATTATATAAGAAAAGCGTGTCGTTTTTTCTTTTTAAATACCGTTTTATAAAGTATCTTTGCACGCGTAAAACAATACGCATTGAGCCAATTAGCTACATCTTCTGTCAAACCTTCTTTAATTTCAGATTTTAAAGAAATCACCAAAATGCGTTTAGCATTAAGTGTTGTGTTTTCATCACTTGCTGGATATTTATTAGGTGTAGAAACAGTAAATTATACCACACTTACTCTATTAGCTTTTGGAGGTTATTTTATGGTTGGTGCTTCTAATGCTTTCAATCAAATTATAGAAAAAGACCTAGATGCTTTAATGGATCGTACCAAAAACAGACCTGTTGCAGCAGGGCGAATGTCTGTAAATACAGCTTTTGTCATAGCGTCTATTTTTACCATTTTAGGGATTGTCATTTTATATATTATTAATCCGCAAACAGCCATGTTTGGTGCGATTTCTATTTTCTTATATACTTGTGTTTATACGCCTTTAAAAACCAAAACACCATTAGCGGTTTTTGTGGGTGCAATCCCTGGAGCTATCCCATTTATGTTAGGTTGGGTTGCAGCAACTAATGATTTTGGTATTGAGCCAGGAACATTATTTGCTATTCAATTCTTTTGGCAATTTCCTCATTTTTGGGCTATTGGTTGGTTTTTATTTGAAGACTATAAAAAAGGAGGATTCTTTATGCTACCTACAAGGAAACAGGATAAAGGGACTGCTGTACAAACCATTGTGTATACTATTTGGACCCTTTTAGCGTCATTAGTTCCAGCATTTGGAATTACAGGTAAGCTATTTCTAACACCTATGTCTGCAATTGTAGTCGGATTATTAGGTTTAGGGATGTTGTATTTTGCAATACAGTTGTTTAAAAAAATGACTACAGAAGCAGCAAAAAAATTAATGCTAGCAAGTGTGTCGTACATTACCTTGCTTCAAATTGTTTATGTACTCGATAAATTTATACGATAATCATGGATTTAACCCAAGGCACCATTCAAGAGAAAAATAGTAGAGCAAAAAAAATGATGCTCTGGTTTGGTATTATTTCATTAATTATGTCTTTTGCTGGTTGGACTAGTGCCTTTGTAGTGAGTAGTTCTAGACCAGATTGGCTAAAAGACTTTCAATTACCAAACGCATTTTTAATAAGTACAGTAGTAATTTTGGTGAGTAGTTTCACTTTTATTTTAGCAAAACGTGCTTTAAAAAATAATAATAGAGAAATGACTTCTGTATGGCTACTAGTCACTTTAGTCTTAGGTCTTACTTTTATATTTAATCAATTTCAAGGTTTTCAACAGATAATAGACTTAGGTTATAATTTTACTGGACCAACAAGTAATGTAACCATGTCTTATATTTATTTAATTGCTATGGTGCATATCTTACACGTTGTTGTTGGATTAATATGCTTACTTGTTGTAATTTATAAGCACTTTAAAAAGAAGTACAGCGCAACAAATATGCTGGGTTTTGAGCTTGCAGCTACCTTTTGGCACTTTATAGATATTCTATGGTTGTATCTCTTTTTGTTTTTATATTTTGTGAGATAATTTACAATATTATATAGAGATAGTATAGACTACTAGGTTAAAGCTTATTTAGAGTCTTTAAATTTTAGGGTAGTATGTTTCGTTAGAAAAATAAATTGATTATTTTTGTTCAACTTTTAAAAACTAAACCAATTATATGAACACTACAGTAGCTACTGGTACAGAAGGCAAAACTTGGGGAGGAGGCAACCAACCTCTTAAAGCAAGTTATGGTAAAATGATGATGTGGTTTTTCATCGTGTCTGATGCCTTAACGTTTTCAGGATTTTTAGCAGCATACGGATTTTCAAGATTTAAATTTATTGATTCGTGGCCAATTGCAGATGAAGTGTTTACTCACTTTCCTTTCTTACATGGTGTAGATGCACCAATGTATTATGTGGCATTCATGACATTTATCCTTATTATGTCATCTGTTACAATGGTACTTGCTGTTGATGCTGGACATCATATGAATAAAGCCAAAGTAACCATTTACATGTTTTTAACAGTTATTGGAGGTTTAATATTTGTTGGTTCTCAAGCTTGGGAATGGAATACATTTATTAAAGGTGAATATGGCGCAGTACAAACCAGAGGAGGTAATATTCTTCAGTTTGGCGAATATGTTGACGTTGATGGAACGCAGAAGTTTAAGCGTGTTGCTGTGGCAGATTTTGCCGTTACTCATGAAGGAGAAAGAACTCAACACGTTAGAAAAAACGGATTGTGGTTTGCATCAGAAAGCGCATTACCTGCATATTCTATGGAAGAAGTAACAGCTGGACTTGAAGCCAATCCTAATGTGTTAGTAAGAACTCAAATTATTAATGAACATGGCGAGAAAACAGTTTTATCTAGAGCCGAATCTCTAAGACAAATAAAAGAAAACGGAAGACTTTTTGTGCAAGGTGCAAACCTTCATGTTAATGAATATGGATCACCATTATTTGCAGACTTCTTTTTCTTTATTACAGGATTTCACGGATTTCACGTATTCTCAGGTGTAGTTATTAATATCATTATTTTCTTTAATGTAATATTAGGAACTTACGAAAGACGTAAAAGCTACGAAATGGTTGAAAAAGTTGGACTATATTGGCACTTTGTAGACTTAGTTTGGGTATTTGTATTTACATTCTTTTACCTTGTTTAATTTAGATTATATATTTAAAAATGGCACACGAACATAAATTAGAAATATTTAGAGGACTTTTAAAATTTAAGTCTAATACACAGAAAATATGGGGCGTCCTAGTTTTCTTAACATTTGTAACTATTATAGAAGTCGTATTAGGTATTATTAAACCTGAAGCTTTAATGGCTAAATTTTTAGGAATGAAAATGTTGAATTGGATTTTCATTATCTTAACTATCGTAAAAGCCTATTATATTACTTGGGATTTTATGCATATGCGCGATGAAACTAAAGCCTTAAGACGTATGGTCGTTTGGACTGCTATATTTTTAATTCTCTACCTTATATTCATTCTTTTACAAGAAGGTGGTTATATTGAAACAGTATATTCTTCTGGTTTTGTTAAACGTGATTTTTAACATAACAGTTGACGTTAAATTATAGATAAAAGGTGGTTATTAAACCACCTTTTTTTATTTTTGTACTATGAACAAAAAGCAAATAAAACGAAATGTTGTCCTAGGAATTTTATTCTTCCTTCCTGTAACATTTCTATTGTTTATGTATCCTGCAAAACACAACTATATTACATTAGATATTATAGAAGAACAGGTTTTAGATGTGACTTCTTTTACTTCAGGTGATGAAGAAACAATTCAGCTTAAAGACCATATTACCATATTAGGTTTTCTGGGACATCAACCTATAGATAAACTTATTGCGATGTCAAATTTAAAAGAATTGATGTACGATAAATTTAAAGGATTTAAAAAATTTCAAATTGTAATGGTTGTCCCAGACAGCGCTAAGCAAGACGTTTTACAACTAAAAAATGAATTAAGTAAATACGAACCTTTAAAATATTGGCATTATGTTTATGGAAGTGATAATCAAATCAATCAATTATACAGTAGCCTAAATTTAATAACTAATTTAGATGCTCATCTAGGTTCAAATAAAGTGGTCATTATTGACAAAGAACTCCATTTAAGAGGTCGATTAGATGATAGAACAGATAATGAAAAACAAAAAAACACACCTGTTTACCAGTTGAAATCTTATGATTGTATTGAAGTTGCCGAGATAAAAAATAAAATGAGTGAAGATTTACGAATTGTCTTTACAGAATACAGGCAAAAACGTAAAGGAAATTTTGATAGTACAACAAGACGTGCTAGCGACTTAAAACAAAACCATGAATAAGAAAACTAATTATTCGTACGTTGGTATAGCGTTAACAATACTAGTGTTTGGGATTATTTTTATCCCAAAGATTGTAGATCGTGCAACCAACAAAGATATTTCTAGAGAAGAAAGTAGAAGTGTGTCAGTTTCTAATAACGACATTGGTAAAACCTCAGATTTAGCTTTTTTAGAAATTAATGGAGAGCCTAAAAAAGTGCCAGATTTTAGTTTTGTTAATCAAAATGGAAGACTAATAACTAATCAAGATTATTTAGGTAAAGTATATGTTGTAGAATTTTTCTTTACGACTTGTCCAACCATTTGCCCTAGAATGAATAGGAATTTAGTCCAGATTCAAAATGAATTTCCTGATAATGAAAACTTTGGCGTTGCATCTTTTACAATTAACCCAGAGTTTGATACAACTGAAGTTTTAAAAACCTATGCTGAAAAATATAAAATCACCAATCCGAATTGGCATTTAATGACAGGTGATGAAGCTGTAATCTATAAATTAGCAAACGAAGGCTTTAATTTATATACAGCTGCAGACTCTGAAGCAGAAGGTGGCTTTGAACATTCAGGTAACTTTGCATTAATAGATAAAAAAGGGTTTATTCGTTCTAGAATCATTAATGGAAATCCAATAATTTATTACAATGGGATGATTTCTGAAGAAGAACAAGTTGATGATGAAGGTCAGGAACAACAAATCACCATGCTTAAAGAAGATATCAAAAAACTACTAAATGAGTAATCAACAAACTGCAGAAGAAAAAAAATATAACAAATGGATTGTTATTCTGTCAATTGCCATTCCTGTGGTGGTTGCTATTTTATTTGGAGTTAAAATACCAAACGTTGAACCGTTAAGTTTTTTGCCTCCAATTTATGCCACAATTAATGGAGTGACTGCTTTAGTTTTAATAGTCGCTTTTTGGGCCATAAAAAACAAAAAAATAAAACTGCATGAAGGCTTAATGAAGTTTGCTATTACATTATCTGTTGCGTTTTTAGCTATGTATGTAGCCTATCATATGACAAGCGATTCAACTAAATTTGGCGGTGAAGGCACAATAAAATACATCTATTATTTTATATTGCTAACTCATATTTTATTGTCAATAATCATCATCCCATTTGTTCTTATTACTTATGTAAGGGCTATTACTAAAAATTTTGAACGTCATAAAAAAATAGCCAAAATTACTTTCCCATTATGGTTATATGTTGCAGTTTCTGGAGTTATTGTATATCTTATGATTTCGCCTTATTACGTATAATTTAAGATGAAAAAAACAATTCTTCTTCTTGTGTTAATCTTCATAGTTTCAATTCCTGCCGAAGCACAATGCGCTATGTGTCGTGCCGTTTTAGAAAGTGAAGAAGGGCAATCTACAGCAGAAGGGGTAAACAACGGTATAATTTACTTAATGGCAATTCCATATCTATTAGTTGGCGGAATTGGTTACTTTATTTATAGAAAATTCTCCAAAAATAAAGTTAAATAGTATATACTTTTTGTAACAATTTTAAGTTTCACTAGTCTTACTGCTATAGGTATTAAACGATATCTTAACACTTTATTAGTATAAATCATATAGTGGTTTATGTAATATTGCATAAGCTAATCAATCAAATCATGATACAAATCAAAGATTTACATAAATCTTATCACATGGGAAGCAATTCGCTTCACGTTTTAAAGGGCATTAATTTTGATGTAAACGAAGGAGAGCTGGTATCTATTATGGGCTCTTCAGGCTCTGGCAAATCTACTTTACTTAATATTTTAGGAATGTTAGACGAAGCTGATGAAGGTTCATATACACTAGATAATGTAAAAATTAAAAACCTTAATGAGAGGATTGCAGCTAATTATAGAAATAAATTCCTAGGGTTCATCTTTCAGTCTTTTAATTTAATCAATTATAAATCGGCTTTAGATAATGTATCTATGCCTCTATATTATCAAGGCGTTAAACGAAAAGAACGTGCAGATAAAGCGATGCATTATTTAGAAAAAGTAGGTTTAGCCGAATGGTCTCACCATTTGCCTAGTGAATTATCTGGAGGTCAAAAACAACGTGTGGCTATTGCTAGAGCACTTGCTAGTGATCCTAAAGTGCTTTTAGCAGATGAACCAACAGGAGCGTTAGATACAAAAACGTCTTATGAAGTAATGGAACTCATTCAAGGGATTAATGATGAAGGAAAAACAATTCTTGTTGTCACGCACGAACATGATATTGCACAAATGACAAAACGCATCGTAAACCTTAAAGATGGTTTGATTATTGATGATAGTACAGTAGAACAAGTTAGAGCATCAGCACATGTTTGATTTAGAACGTTGGCAAGAAATATTTGAAACTTTAAGTAAGAACAAGCTTCGTACTTTTTTAACAGGACTCTCTGTAGCTTCTGGAATATTTATATTGGTTATACTTCTAGGTTTTAGCACTGGAATACAAAATGGTGTGAAATCGGAGTTCCAAAAAGATGCAACCAATTTGGTTAGTGTATGGACAGGGGTTACCACCAAAGAATATAAAGGCCTAAATCCGGGTCGATATGTACAGTTAAAAAATGATGATTATACAGCAATATCAAATAAATATGCTGAAAACATTGAACATGAGTCTGCTTTCTATACCATTTGGGGCGGATTAGTAAATTATAAAAATGAATCAGGAAATTATAGAATACAAGGCATTTTACCAGGAAATCAATTTATAGAAAATGCAGATGTTAGTCAAGGACGATTCATTAGTGTTACTGATGTAGATGAATCTAAAAAAGTAGCAGTAATTGGTAATAAAGTCAGTCAGGATTTGTTTAAAGGTGAAGATCCATTAAATAAAAACATTTCACTTTATGGTATTAGCTTTAAAGTTGTGGGTGTGTTTTATGATCCAGGTGGAGAGCGCGATGAAAGTAAAGTGTTTTTGCCACTAACAACAGCTCAATTGGCCTTTAATGGTGCAGATCGAATTAGAAATATGATGTTTACTTTAAAAATGTCAGATAATTTTGAACAAGCTGTTGAAGAATCTAAAGTCATTTCATCAGCTATAGAAAGTGAAATTAAACAAAGACAAACCGTTGCACCAGATGACACTAATGCAGTGCGAGTTTATAACACTTTAGAAGAAGCAAAAAAAATATTTTCATTAATTGATACCATTGCTGCTGTATTTTGGTTTGTTGGTATTGGAACTATTATTGCAGGTGTAGTTGGTGTAGGGAACATCATGCTTATTATTGTAAAAGAACGCACCAAAGAAATAGGAATAAGAAAAGCTTTAGGAGCACAACCGTGGTCTATTATTGGTATGATTCTTCAAGAGTCTGTATTTGTAACAATGTTTGCAGGGTTATTCGGACTTATTCTTGGACTAGCATTATTAGAATTGGTCGGTCCTTTAATTGAAAGCGATTTTATTAAATATCCCCAAGTAGATTTCAATACAGCGTTAGCCACTGTTTTTATACTCGTTTTTGCAGGAGCTTTAGCAGGATTTTTTCCAGCATATAGAGCAGCAAAAATAAAACCTATTGTAGCATTAAGAGACGAATAATATGTTTAATAGAGATCGTTGGGACGAAATATTACAAGCGCTTACAGCAAATAAGTTTAGAACTTTTTTGACTGCTTTTGGTGTGTTTTGGGGTATCACCATTTTA
This sequence comes from Lacinutrix iliipiscaria, assembly GCF_042686125.1. Classification (NCBI taxonomy): domain Bacteria; kingdom Pseudomonadati; phylum Bacteroidota; class Flavobacteriia; order Flavobacteriales; family Flavobacteriaceae; genus Lacinutrix; species Lacinutrix iliipiscaria. The sequence goes on along the minus strand of NZ_JBHUOV010000001.1, from coordinate 192,725 downwards.
GTCTTGCTATTGGCTTTGACTAATGGATTAAAAAACGGGGTTACTGCTGATTTTGGAAATTTCGCCACTAACTCTATGTTTATGTGGACACAAGGAACAACAAAAGCATACAAAGGCCTGCCTAAAGGAAGACGCTTTAACTTTAAATTAGAGGATGTTGAAACTTTAAAACGCGAATTACCTCAATTAAAATATGTGTCTCCAAGAAATCAATTAGGAGGATTTAATGGTGGGAATAATGTTATTAGAGGTACAAAATCAGGTGCTTTCTCAATTTATGGCGACTATCCAGAGTTTATTAAACAACAACCAATGGATATTATTCAAGGGCGTTTTATTAGTTATTCTGATATTAATAGTAAACGAAAGGTTTGTGTTCTTGGCGTAGATGTAGTCAAAGCTCTATATGATAAAGGTGAAGATGCTTTAGGGACTTATATAAAAGTTAATGGGGTTAATTTTTTAGTTGTCGGAACGTTCAAAGCGGCTAATAGTGGCGATCAAGAAGAAGATGCAAATACTATTTTTATGCCTTTCACCACTTTTGGCCAAGCCTTTAATAGAGGAGATCGTGTTGGTTGGATGGCAATCACGTCTAATGATGATGTGTCGGTTACATCGCTAAAACCAAAAATTTTAGAGCTAATGAGAGCAAGCCATAAAGTACATCCTGAAGACGAACGAGCTATAGGTAATTTTGATTTATCTGAAGCGTTTAATCGTGTCAACGGATTGTTCACAATACTATCTTTCGTTGGTTATTTCGTTGGCGCACTAGTTTTAATGTCTGGAATAATTGGAATAAGTAATATTATGCTCATAGTAGTTAAAGAGCGTACTAAAGAAATAGGAGTGAGACGAGCTTTAGGAGCTTCACCATGGACTATCAAATCTCAGGTGTTGCAAGAAAGTTTACTGCTAACAATTATTTCTGGTATGGTGGGTATTTCATTTGCAGCTGGGGTAATATGGGTTCTTAATTATATTTTAGATATGAATGGCCCTGTAGAGAATTTTGCAAACCCAAGTGTAAGTATGACAGTCATTCTAGTGGCATTATTAATATTAGTAATTTCTGGTTTATTAGCAGGATTAATTCCCGCAAATAGCGCAACTAAAATGAAACCTGTTGACGCTTTAAGAATAGAATAAAAAATAACAATCAATCAATTTTTTAAAAAATGAAAAGAACAAAAACCATAATCGTATTAACACTTATAGTTGTTGTATTTGGAGCAGCACTATACTATTTATGGCAAAAAAATCAAGAAGACCCAGTAACATACACAACAGATGTTGCTAGTGAACAAACCATAACTGTTAAAACAGTTGCTACAGGAAGTATTGTGCCTAAAGATGAGGTTTTAATTAAATCAAACATTTCTGGAGTGGTTGAAGAAATTTTTATTGAAGCTGGAGAATACGTAAATGCAGGAGATTTAATTGCTAAAATTAGAGTTATACCTAATGTATCTTCATTAACAAATGCAAAGGCCAATATCAATTCTAACAATACAGCATTACAAACGGCACAAATCAATTTGCAAACACAGCAAGCGAGTTATGATCGTCAATTAGCTCTATTTGATAAGGGAGTGATTTCTGCTAATGACTTTGAAGCGGTTAAAAACACGTACTTACAAGCAAAACAAAGTGTTGAACAGGCAAAAATTAATGTAACTTCTGCGAGACAAAATTATGATATAATTAAAACAGGAACGACAAGTGGTTTAGGCAATATCGCGCAAACTCAAGTTAGAGCAACAGTTTCGGGAATGGTTTTAGATGTTCCAGTAAAAGAAGGAAATCAAGTTATAGAAGCCAATAACTTTAATGAAGGGACTTCAATTGCTTCTTTAGCTGATGTTAAGAAAATGATTTTTGAAGGTAAAGTCGATGAAAGTGAAGTCGGTAAAATAAAAGAAGGATTACCTCTTGAAATCACAGTTGGTGCTATTGAAAACAAAAAATTTGATGCAATTTTAGACTATATAGCTCCTAAAGGTGTTGCCGAAAATGGTGCTATTCAATTTGAAATCAAAGGGACATTACAAAAAATAGATTCAACATTTATTAGAGCAGGTTTAAGTGCTAATGCTTCTATTATTTTAGATAAAGCGGAAAAAGTTTTAGCTATAAAAGAAGCCTTAGTTCAATATGATTCTGAAACCAAAGACCCTTTTGTTGAAATTGAAACGAGTGATCAAAAATTTGAGCGTAAAGACTTAGAACTTGGTATTAGTGATGGAATCTTTGTTGAGATTAAAAGTGGCGTGACTAAAGATGACAAAATAAAAGTATGGAATCAAATTCAAGGTGTTCCTAAATATGCTCAAAATAATTAATTTTAATGTAACACTTTAACATTTACAAAGACATATAATAGTACTATAAATTAAACATTAATACTCAATTCTAATTTTATATAGATGTTTAAAGGATTATTACTTTTGTCCATAAAAAAGAATAAATACAATCAAATGAAAAAAATAGTAGTCTTATTATTTATATTTACAAGTATAGCCTCTCATGGGCAAGATAAGCTTTGGACGCTTGAAGAATGTGTGAATTATGCTTTGGATAACAATATTACGATCAAGCAAAATGAATTAGATTTGCAAAACTCTGAGCTCAATAAAAAAGATGCTTTTGGAAACTTTATGCCATCACTTAACGCAAGCGCTACACATTCATGGAATATTGGACTAAACCAAGATCCTGTTACTTTTGATGCTGTCAACTCTACGACAAGAAATCTTAGTGGAGGATTGAGCTCAAGCGTTGATATATATACTGGTCTAAGAAACTTAAATCAATTACGTCGTTCTAACCTAGAAATATTGGCAAGTCAATATCAGCTAGACAATATGAAAGATAATATTTCTTTAAGTGTCGCTAATGCTTTTCTTCAAATCCTGTTTAATAAAGAGCAATTAAAAGTCCTTAATGCACAACAAGAAATCACGCTTGAAGAATTACAACGTACCAAAGATTTAGTTGATGCTGGATCTATCCCAAGAGGTGATTTGTTAGAAGTTCGTGCGACAATTGCTTCACAAGAGCAGCAAGTGGTAAATGCTGAAAATGCAATTTTATTATCTAAAATAAGTCTAGCACAATTACTCTTAATTGAAGATTATGAAAATTTTGATATTATCGATACAGAATATCAAGTCCCACCATCAAGTGTATTAAATGAGTCGCCAGAAGCAATAATTGCTAAAGCTAAAGAGACACGCTATGATATGAAAATTGCACAAAATAATAGCGAAATAGCGGAGTATAATTTAAAGATAGCCAAAGGCGCTATACAGCCTTCCTTAAGAGGTTCTTATAGTTTTGGAACCAACTATTTTAATTCGCAACTATTTGATACACCAGTTTTTGAAGACCAAGTTTCAGATAATAAAAGTCATAGTTTTTCACTAAATTTAAGCATTCCTATATTTAATGGGTTTTCTGTAAAAAACAATATTAAACGTAGCAAAATTAATGTAGAACGCACAAAATTTCAATTAGAGCAAGCAAGTCTTGATCTTGAAACTAATGTATATCAAGCGTATAATGATGCTAAAGGTACTCTTAAAGCTTATGAAGCTGCACAAGAAACACTTGCGGCACGAGAAGAAGCTTTTAATTACTCTAAAGAGCGTTATGATGTAGGCATGTTAAATGCCTTTGATTTTAGCCAATCTAAAAACCGATTAGAGGCAGCGCAAAGTGAAGTGGTAAGAACCAAATACGATCATATATTTAAACTAAAAGTATTAGAATTCTATTTTGGAATTCCAATTACTAAAATAAATTAACCAAAATGAGTAAAAAAACACTAACCATTATTGTTGTTGCGGTAATTGTATTGCTTGTCTTTTTAATAGGAGGAAAGAAGGCAGGTTGGTTTGGGAAACAAGGCAATTTTAAAGAGATTGAAGCTATGAAAATTGCTAAAATCGATATTGTTGAAACTGTTTCTGCTACTGGAAAAATCCAACCTGAGATTGAAGTTAAATTATCGAGTGAAGTTTCTGGAGAAGTTATAGAGCTTCCTATCGTTGAAGGACAACAAGTTGAAAAAGGAGATTTATTAGTTCGCGTTAATCCAGATATTTATGAATCTAGTTTAAATCGTTCTCAAGCCTCATTACAAAATGTAAAATCAGGATTAAATCAAGCTGAAGCTTCGCTTAAAGAAGCTAAAGCAAATTACGATAGAAATCAACAGTTATTTGATAAGGGAATTATTTCTAAAGCAGATTGGGATAAAGTGGTTTCTTCTTATGAAATTGCTCAAGCCAATAAACAATCAGCTTATTATAGTGTACAAAGTTCTGCGGCAACAGTTAATGAAGCTAGAGACAACCTCAATAGAACAAATATTTATGCACCAATGAGTGGTACAATTTCTAAACTTAGCATTGAATTAGGTGAACGTGTCGTTGGAACTCAGCAAATGGCAGGAACAGAAATTATGCGTGTGGCTAATTTAACGAATATGGAAGTTGAAGTTGATGTGAATGAAAATGATATTGTTAAAGTGAATATTGGCGATTCTACTATTGTTGAGGTTGATGCCTATTTAAAAAAGCAGTTTAAAGGATTAGTGACCGAAATTGCAAACTCTGCGGATGGCGTATTAACAGCAGATCAGGTAACTAATTTTAAAGTTAAAGTTAGAATTCTTGAAGAATCTTATAAAGATTTATTAGAAGGAAGAGATGAAAACTATTCGCCTTTTAGGCCAGGTATGACGGCAACAGTAGATATCATTACGAATAAGCGTGAAAAAGTCATTGGTGTGCCAATTAGCTCTATCGTTATCAAAACAGACACTTCTTCTACAAGAAAAATAAAAACTAAAGATGCAGTGGCTAGTGAAAGTGAAGAAAAGTTTGAATGTGTTTTTATTAAAGAAGGTACAAAAGCTAAATTACGTGTCGTAAAAACTGGTGTTCAAGATAATTCTAATATTGAAATTCTTGAAGGATTAAATGAAGGTGAAGAGATAATTACTGGACCATATAATACAGTAACAAAGTCGTTGAAAAACAATGACGATGTTCAATTAAAGTCTGAAAAAGAAGGTGCTAATGATAAATCTGAAGACGCTTCGTAAATTATTTTGGCACTAATTTTAAACATAGAAACAGCTACAACAAATTGCTCAGTCTCTCTTTCTAAACAAGGAGAGACTTTTGCTTTACAAGAAGATTATGATAAAAATTATTCACATGCAGAACGCTTGCATGTTTATATTAGTGCACTTCTTGAAAAACATCACATCAAACCATCACAATTAGACGCCATTGCTGTCAGTAAAGGTCCTGGTTCTTATACAGGATTGCGTATTGGCGTATCTGCAGCAAAAGGTTTATGCTTCGCTCTAAACAAGCCATTAATTTCGGTCTCTACACTTGAAGCTTTAGCACACCAAGTAAAAATTAAAGAAGGGTTTATTGTGCCTATGCTTGATGCAAGACGCATGGAAGTCTATTCTGCTATTTTTGATGCAGAATATAAAGTCATTAGACCTATAGAAGCTCAAATTTTAGAAGCACATTCTTTCGCTAATTATTTAAAACTAGGTAAAGTCTATTTTATTGGAAATGGTGTAGAAAAAACAAAAACACTGATCACACATGAAAATGCTATTTTTATAGAAGATAAGCTCCCATCTGCTAATGAAATGTCTGCAATTGCTTATGAAAAGCACAAAAAAAACGACACCGAAGATGTCGCTTATTTTGAACCTTTTTACTTAAAAGATTTTATAGCCTTAAAAGCTAAAAAAGACTAAGCTTCCTTTTTTTGTATTTCTACTTGATGAGGATAAGGAATTTCGATTCCAGCTGCATCAAGCGCTTCTTTAACAGCTTCTGTTGTTCCAAAGTAAACATCCCAATAGTCTTCAGCATTACACCAAGGTCTCACAGCAAAATTAATTGAACTGTCAGCAAGTTCAGAAACATTTACTGTAGGCGCTGGATCTTGTAATACTTTAGGGTTTGATGTTAACACTTTCATTAAAACATCTTTAGTTTGTTTTATATCTGAGTCATAGCCTACGCCAAAAGTAAGGTCAACACGACGAGTCCCTTCTGTAGTATAGTTAATAATATTGCCATTAGATAATGCGCCATTTGGTATAATAATTTCGCGATTTGAAAGTCCTGTTAATTTTGTTGTGAAGATTTCAATTTCTTTTACAACACCTAATTCACCTTGCGCTTCTATTAAATCTCCAACTTTAATGGGTTTAAATATCATCAGTAAAACACCACCTGCAAAATTACCAAGAGAACCTTGTAAAGCCATTCCAACTGCTAAACCAGCAGCAGCTAATATAGCAGCAAACGAAGTGGTTTCTACACCAACAGTACCAAGAACAACAACAATAAGTACTATTTTTAAAGTCCAACTTAATAAGTTGAGTAGGAATTTTTGTAAACTAGGATCGTAATCTTTTTTATTTAAAACTTTTCTTAGGCTTTTAAGTACGGCTTTAATCACCCAAGAACCAATAATCCATATGGCTATTGCTCCTATTACTTTTGGCCCAAAATCAATTAAAAGTTCAAATGCTTTATCTATCCATTCTTGTAATTCCATAGTGTTTGAAATTTGTTTTAAATTAATTCAACAAAATTACTAATAATGTTATAATTGCAGGTATAGATTGCACATAAAATAGTTTAGCTTTTTTAGTTGAGTATGCGCCATAAATTCCAGCAATGACAATGCATATCAAAAAGAATGCAATAAAACAGGTTGCTTCACTCAACAATCCAAAAATTAATCCAGCAGCTAAAAAACCATTATATAATCCTTGATTGGCAGCTAATACTTTAGTTTTTTCTGCAAATTCAGCATTTTCTAACCCGAAAGTCTTAATGCCTTTAGGCGTGGTCCATAAAAACATTTCTAATATTAAAAAGTAAAAGTGTTCTAATGCTACAAAAGCGACTAATATTATAAGTATAGTATTCATAAATTTATTCTTTTAAAAGTTGGATTGCGTCTTCGGTTTTTGAAACGGGAAGTTTGCAAGTGTTATTCACACACACATAAATTAACGTTTTATCTTCTACATATCTGTTTTGTAATAAGGGTTGATTACTTTCTTTATCACTTCCAGTAATGAGTATGTTTGGTAAATAGGTTTGATGTAACTCTTTTAGCTTTTGCTTAACATCCTTTCCAGAGATTGCCACTTCATAGTATGAATAGGTGTAATTCATCATTAAATCTAACCAATTTGAAAAGCCAGAGCCATAATCTACAATTTCAGGTTTTACATTATTAAGCATTATTGTCGCTGTTTTGTAATAATGTGAATTATGAAAGTAATGCGATAATTTAAACAGATTTTTAGCCATTATAGAATTACTTGCAGGAATAACATTGTCACGATATTCTATATTTCTTGACACCAGTGAAGCATCTAAGTTTGAAGTAAAATAAAACAGTTTACTTTGGTCGTCGAAAAAGTGATCAAAACTATAATTCGTTAAGTCTCTTGCAGTATTTAACCAAACTTCATTTAAAGTCACTTCATATAACGCTATAAAAGCTTCAATAGTTGTTGCGTAATCTTCGAGGTAGCCATTTATTGTGATTTTTTTATTTTTATAATTATGGTTTAAACCACCATCTTCGCGTAACTGTTTATTTATGATGAAGCGTGCATTTTTTTCAGCTACAGCTAAATATTCAGGATTATGAAGCACACGATAAGCGTCCACATAGCCTTTTAACATTAAAGCATTCCATGAGGTTAGTGATTTATCATCTAGTCTTGGTTTATCTCTTTTATTACGTTCAGTTAATAATAATGATTTCCAACTGTTCTTCTTTTGAAGTAATTCGTTTTTTGTAAGACCATGCTTCTTCATCATTGAAGCATCATCATCACGACGAATTAAAACATAATGGTCATGTTCCCAAAATCCATAAACATTAATATTGTAGTAATCTGAAAAAAGGTCGTAGTCCTCTTTTAATAACGCTTTTAATTGTTTTTTTTGCCAAACATAAAACGCACCTTCTTCCAATTCACCTAAAGCATTTTTACTATCAGCATCTAACGAAGAATAAAATGCACCTTCTTTATTGGTGAGGTTGTTTTTAATGAACTCAAGTGTTTCAGTAATCGTGGTTTTATATAATTCGTTTTTAGTAATGAGGTAAGCATCGGCATATAAACTCACGAGCTGACCATTATCATAGAGCATTTTTTCAAAATGTGGAACATGCCATTTAACATCAACAGAATAGCGCGAAAATCCACCTTCTAACTGATCAAAAACACCTCCATAAGCCATTTGTGTTAAAGTGTGATTAACAAATTGCTGGAGTTTTTCATCCTTAGTTTGATAAGCATATCTTAGTAAAAAATGATAATTGTTTGGCATCATAAATTTAGGCGAACGTTTCATGCCGCCTTCACGATAATCAAAATGAGAAGTCCATTTATCAATAGCTTTAGTTATTAATTCGTTACTAAAAACGGCCTCTTCAGTATTAAGACGAACCAAATCCATTGACTTAATGCCAATTTCTAATTTATCAGCATATTCAATAAGCTTTTCAGGGTTTTTAATATAGAGTTCAGAAATTTGTTCTAAAGCACTCATCCATTGTTCTTTCTGAAAATAGGTACCTCCCCAAACAGGTCTTCCGTCAGGTAATGCAATAACATTCATAGGCCAACCACCACGTCCAGTCATTAGCTGTACAGCATTCATATACACTTGATCGATGTCAGGACGTTCTTCTCGATCTACTTTTATATTGATGTAATGATTATTCATGATTTGAGCGACTTTTACGTCTTCAAAGCTTTCATGCTCCATCACGTGACACCAATGGCACGCAGCATAGCCAACACTTAATAAAATAAGTTTGTTTTGTGTCTTAGCCTTAGTTAAAGCTTCATCATTCCATGCATACCAATTTACAGGATTATGAGCGTGTTGTAAAAGGTAAGGACTCGTTTCGTTTATGAGGTTGTTTGTATATGGATGTGTCACTGGTTTCGGATTTTGGCTACTACAATTTATTACAAAAAGAAGCAAAAATGGTAAAAGGTTGTGCATAACCAAAGTTAGCGAATTTTAGGCACAAAAAAAGCGCTCATTCTTGAACGCTTTTTCTGTTTAATCATTAAAGATTTAGTTGACTTCAAAAGTCAGTTTTAAATTGACTCTAAATTCTGTGATATCATTATCTTTAACAACAGCGCTTTGCGATTGTACAAAAACAGATTTAATACCTTTTACACTTTTAGAAGCATGTTTTACTGCTTTTTTAGTAGCATCTTCCCAGCTTTTGTCAGAATTTGACATGACTTCTATTACTTTCATTACTGCCATAATATGTGTTTTTTATGTTAAAAAATTATTGAATACTAAATTTACAAATAATAGCCCAAAATTCATTCAAATAATTGGAATGGTTTGTAAATTAGATAAACTACAATTTTAGGAGTTAAAATGGTAGTTTAACCATTTATAGCTTCAACAGAATCAACTTTATCTTTAAGCATTTCTTTAAGCATATTTTCAATTCCATTTTTTAAAGTAAATGTAGATGAAGGGCATCCACTACATGCGCCTTGTAAAATTACTTTAACTTTTTTAGTAGTTACGTCATAGGATTCAAATTGAATATTCCCACCATCACTTGCAACAGCTGGTTTTACATATTCTTCTAGAATATTTATAATTTCCTTAGAAGTGTCGTCTAGGGTTTCAAATGTTTTGTCTAAGGCTTCAGGGCTTTTTTTAGTGACTTCAGGCGCATTAGCAATAACAATATCTTTTCCATTTTCTATAAATGATCTAATAAATTCACGAAGTTCCATCGTAATATCATTCCATTCAGCAACTTCATATTTTGTAATAGACACAAAATTTTCATCTAAAAACACACTTTTTACAAATGGAAAGTGAAATAATTCTGTTGCAAGTGGAGAGACTTTTGCTTCATCTATTGAAGTAAATTCAAAGGTTGCAGCAACTAATTTTTTATTGGCTACAAATTTCATTACCGAAGGGTTTGGTGTACTTTCAGCATAAACAGTTACAGGTGTTTTTTTAGCAGCAGTACTGTCTTTTATAACAACACCATCATTATTTAAGTAATTTTGTATTTGTTCTAAAACATCATCTTGTACATCACTCCACTCTACAATATTATAGCGCTCAATAGCAATAAAATTAGAAGAAATATATACTTTTTTTACAAATGGTAAGTAAAATAATTGCTGAGCCAAAGGTGAGGATTTAGCCTCGTCTATATTGTTAAATTCAAAGCTTTGATGCTTAGTAATGAATTGGTTTAATTCAAATTTTAAGATACTAGGGTTGTTTGTTTCTTGAATTGAAACTTTATATGTAGACATAATCAATCAATTTTTTTGCAAAAATACTAAAAGATAACAACAGTAATCTATATATTTGGGTTTTCTTGGTAAATTGATTGAGCCTAAAAAGGTTTAACTTTTAAGTCACTATCAATGAAATCTAAATTTTATATATTTGGAGCATTTATAATTTATTTGAGAAAATGAAGTTATAAAACAAGGAGAAACAATTTTATTTAAACCCATCTACCTTGAATATTAGAACTATGAATTTAAAAAGGTTATACATATTAGCATTTGTGGCGTTTTTTGCCCAGTTTGCTAATGCTCAAGAAGGACTTCCTATTTATACTGATTACTTAACGGATAATTACTATTTAATTCACCCATCTATGGCTGGTGTTGCTACTTGTGCAAAGATTAGAGTAACAGGAAGGCAACAATGGTTTGGACAAGAAGATGCTCCACAATTAGCAACGTTGAGTGTGAATAGTAGAATTGGTGAAACACAATCTGCTATAGGAGCTATCGTATATTCAGACAAGAATGGTTTTCATTCTCAAAATGGAGCTTATGTGACTTATGCTCATCATTTAATGTTTTCTAGAAACGAAATAGATTTAAATATGTTATCATTTGGTTTAAGTGTTGGAGTTATTCAATATAAGCTTGATGAAACAGCTTTTTTAGCTGAAGGGTTTGACCCAATTATTGCTGGAATTGAGCAAAGTTCTACGAATTTTAATATAGATTTTGGTTTTTCTTACCATTTGTATAATTTTTATGCTCATGCAACGGTAAAGAATATATTAGATAATAAAGGAATTAATAACGATATAGAAGTTACAAGTAATTTAAGACGTTATTTAATTTCTGTAGGTTCAGTTTTCGGAAAGTTTGGTAGCGAATGGTCTTATGAACCTTCAATTATGTTTCAACATAAGGATGGAACTAAAGAGTCTTCATTTGACATCAACCTTAAGGCCTATAAGGAAATGGACTTTGGGAAAATTTGGGGAGGATTATCTTACAGACGTAGTTTAGATGGTGCTGAATATTTAGATGGCTCTAGTGTTAATACTCAAAAACTACAATACATTTCACCTATTTTAGGGGTTAACTATAAAGACTTTATGTTTGCATATACTTATGCTTATCAAGCGAATTCTGTTGTGTTTAACAACTCTGGCTTTCATCAAATAACATTAGGTTATAACTTTAATTGTAGAAAAGAGAAGTACCATTGTAATTGCCCTGCAATTAATCAATAATATAAAAGTAAATAAAAAAGCCTTGACATTGTCAAGGCTTTTTTGTTGGACGTTAGTCCCATTTATAATTCTTCTTTTTCGCTTGTGTTTTAATCGCATTTAGCATGGCGTTTTCAAGATTGTTTTTATCGTGTTTCTGTTGTTTCAAAACATATTGTTTACGTTTTAAATTTAAATCCTGAATTTGTGTTTGAATCTGTTCTCTTTCTTCTCTTTTTTTAGATAAGTATAATTTAATTTCCGATTCAGATTTACCTTTTAGCTCCTTAGGTAAATCGATTTCTTTTAATGATTTGTATTCAAAAGATTCATCTTCAGTAGCATCTATCAAATCCCAAGATTTGTTTTTATATAGATGAGAACTTTTACTTACTGCACGACTTACTGCATTAGCTTCACTATAGGTCTTAGCATTTTTATCTTGTTCTGATTGTAATGCCATTTTTTGTCGACCAGAACTTCCATATGCAACATAGGTGCTGTTTAGCTTATTGTTTAGCTCTAAAATAGTGTCATCGTAAGGAGACGCAACATGAACCGTTTCGTAATTATGATTAATGGCCATATAATTACCATGTGTTAAATCAGCACCATCCTTCCAGTACGAAGAAATACCTTGGTTATAATCGCCACAAAAAATAGTATTCACAGTTACATCTTTAGTGTGTGCTAATTGACTAGCGTCTTTATAACTTACATGTCCTTGTGTAAAAGGTTCATTACCAGCAATAAAAATAAGTTTTAAGTCATCTGGATTATTGTCCCATTTAAGTTGATTTAATGAAGTCTTAATAACATGACCACAAAATTCATTTCCGCCTTGAGTAGTTAAAGAAAATAACTCTTTTGAGATTTCGTCTAAATCCTGACTAAAACCTATTACCTGACGTATATAGCCTTCATCTCCATTAAGATTATCGTTGCCATATTCATATAAAGCAATTTGAAGGTTGGGTTTAGCGTCGTCACATTTTGCATAAGACAGTTCGTTAACAATTTCCCAAAGTTGAGCTTTAGCCTGGTCAATTAAACCATCCATACTATTACTTGTGTCAAGTAATAAGGCCACTTTAATAAATTGTTGACTTGGCTTCTCAGTTTTTGGATTATGAATAGCTAATGCGGTGTCTTGATTTTTAGTTTTAGCTTGACAAGCCGTTAGACAAAGAAAACCCAGTAATAACAAGTTTATTTTTAATGTCGATTTCATATTTTTCTTTTTTAAATTTTACATAAACCTATCATATAAGTTTGAAACAAAAAACACAGAATGAGTGAATAACCTAGACCAATGAGTAAAGTTTGTTTCTGTATGAGTGAAGTACACTTTTTAGTGATAAAAAAGGTCAAACCTTAAAAGGTATCATTTTAAAGTGTAAATTAAAGTGTGTAAGTTTATACCTTAGAATTAGGCGAATGAATGTTTTTATTAAATACATATTATTTTTTGCGCTTTTAAGTCAAACACATTATTTGTATTCTCAAAATAATGAAACAGAGCAGAATAATACCGAATTTACAGTTAGAGGTTCTGTGGTTGAGGTCGATACCTATAACCCTATAGCTGATGTTAGTATTTCAGTTAATGGAGGAGAATACACAAGGACCAATAGTGCAGGAGATTTCCGAATTTTAGTTAAAGTTGGCGATGAGTTAATAATTAGACATAAAGACTTTGGAACCGTATATCATACGATAAAAAATGCTGAAAGAATAGAGGTAGAGGTGCATCCAGAAGTAGGATCTCGTGCAAGTACAAAACGAAGGCTTAATACAAAACAGTTTAATAATTTAATAGATTCTGCAGAAGCTTATTTAAAAACCGATGCCGAAAAAAGTATTCAGTTTATTACAGAAGCTTTATCTCAAAGTTACTCAGTAAAACAAAATAGTGAAGCTTATGAAGTGCTAGCAGATATTTACATGAAATGGAAACAATATGATCTTGCTATTTCTAATTATAGAATAAGTCTTCAAAATAACACCTTGAATGAAGTAGAACTTAAATTAGCCAATGCCTACTTTAAAAATAAGGCATATGATGAAAGCTTAAAAACGTTTAATGAAATAACATACAATAGCCTTTCAAAATATCAGAAGATTATATACCATGAAGGTATTGGAGATGTTTATATGAAAACGAAGACTTATAATTCTGCAATACAATCCTATAAAAAAGGATTAGACCTTGCTGTAAAACACTTAATCAAACCTAAGGTTACAGATTTAAACTCTAAAATTGGTCAAGCCTATAACGAAACAGGTAAGCTTAAAGAAGCGAATAGTTATTTTGAAAACTCATTAAACCTAGCTTCCCAAGAGAATAAAAAAAGAGCTATTGAAGAAAAAGTTAAAGTGGCCGATTTTCAAAATGATAACCAAGCTTATGGAACTGAAATACAATTACGTAAAGAAGCTCTTGAGTTTATTGAAGATTATGAAAAAGACACAGACTCAATTGTAGAAAATGAAAGTGCCATTACACCTCAAAAACAAAACTATAAAATAGGAAATGCTTATTACTTGCAAAAAGATTATACGAACGCAATTCCTTATTTAGAAAAAAGTATAGAAGAGGCCGAAAACAATGAAGATTTAGTCGTTAAAAAAGACGCCATAAGAAAACTCTCTGAAACGCATCGTGACGCTGGAAATTACGACAAAGCACTAGAAACCTATAAATCTTACCAAGAAACGGTAGATGCGCTATATGCCAAAATGGAACAGGAAATCACCCAAGCAAGTCGTTTTAGTAAGAGCATATCAGAAAAGCAAAATAGAATAACCAGCTTAGAAAGCGATCGTGCATTAACTCAAAGTAATTATCAACTTACTGTAGAGCAAAGTAAACGCCAAAAACTTGTCATCTATTCTTTGTTTGGAGGTTTATTACTGTTACTCGTTACAGCTTATTTGATGTATAAATACATCAAACAACAAAAGTTAGCTAATAATTTGTTAGCTCTTAAATCGCTACGAAGTCAGATGAATCCACATTTTATTTTTAATGCGTTAAATTCTGTAAATAGTTTTATAGCCTCTCATGATGAGCGTACAGCCAACAAATATCTTTCAGATTTTTCGCAACTCATGCGTTCGGTTTTAGAGAATAGCGAAGAGGATTTTATTCCTCTAGAAAAAGAAATTGAACTCTTAGAATTATATACCCAACTTGAGCATTTCAGATTTAAAGATAAGTTCGAGTACCAGATTACTGTCGATGATGATGTGAAGATTAACGATTTTCAAATTCCGCCTATGTTATTGCAGCCTTATATTGAAAATGCTGTTTGGCATGGATTAAGATATAAAGAAGATAAAGGTCACTTGAATATAAATATAGCAACCAAAAGTAATGATGAAATTACCATTTCAATTGTAGATGATGGAATAGGACGCAAAAAGTCTAAAGCCTTAAAAACCGAAAATCAAAAGAAACAGAATTCTAAAGGCATGAACAACATTAAAAAGCGTGTTGACATTTTAAATGAAATGTATAAAGATAAAGTCGATGTGTATATTGACGATTATCAAGATGAAGACGACACAGGAACTAAAGTCGTTGTAACACTTAAAAAAGATTAAATGAAACTAAACGCCATCATCGTAGAAGACGAAAAAACTAGCCGAGATATTTTAACAAATTATCTCCAAAAATACTGTCCGAATGTTCATATTCTGGGCGAAGCAGCTAATGTTGATGAAGCGCTAGTCCTTATTAGAAACAATAACTTAGATCTTGTTTTTTTAGATGTAGAAATGCCTTATGGTAATGCCTTTGATTTATTAGATAAAGTTGGCGATCGCACTTTTGAAACCGTTTTCGTAACCGCGTATAATCATTATGCGATAGATGCTTTAAATGCACACGCAAGTTATTATTTAATGAAACCGATTTCTATTGATGAACTCATTAAAGCTGTAGATTATGTCGTAGAAATTAAAACCAAAGAAGATGCTTTACAAGACGAAGTGCTTGTGCCAAAAACCAATAGTGTCAATGGCAAAATCACTATTCCTCAACAAGATGGTTTTGAAGTTATCGAAACCGATAATATCTTGTATTGTAAAGCCGATGATAATTACACCGAAATCTATTTAAACACCAATAAAAAGAAACTCGTAAGTAAAACTTTAAAGTACTTTGAAGATGCGTTATTAAATCACAATTTTGCAAGAGTGCATAAAAGTTATTTAATTAACGTGAATCATGTGATAAAGTATGTTAAAGGAAAAGGAGGATATGTTATTTTAAATAGTGGTAAAGAAATCATGGTTTCGGCCTCAAAAAAATCAGAATTATTATCGTACTTTAAATAAAAATTTATGCCAATCATAAAGCCAGTAAACGGAAAATCACCAGTCATACCAGACGATTGTTATATCGCAGAAAATGCCACGATTGTTGGCGAAGTCACCATGGGAAACCAATGTAGTATTTGGTTTAATGCTGTGGTTAGAGGCGATGTTCACTTTATTAAAATAGGGAACAATGTCAATATTCAAGATGGCGCTGTCGTTCATGCCACTTATCAAAAATCACCAACAACAATAGGAAATAACGTGTCTATTGGTCATAACGCCATTGTACATGGTTGCACGATTCACGACAATGTTTTAATAGGCATGGGAAGTATTGTTATGGACGATTGTGTTATAGAAAGTAATAGTATAATTGCGGCAGGCGCAGTAGTTACAAAAAACACTAGAGTAGAGGCAGGCAGTATTTATGCAGGAGTGCCAGCAAAAAAGGTAAAGGCTATTAGTCAGGAACTTATTTCTGGCGAGATTAATCGCATTGCCGAAAACTATATTGAGTATTCAAGTTGGTTTAAAGCTTAGCTTGTTTTGGGCGTTACCAAGACAGAAAGTCTTGGTCGTGCTTTCCATTATATCTTTTTATGCTAAATGCTTTTAGCATCTTATTAAGCGTTTAAACTCAGCATAAAAAGGATGCCATTGCAATCACTAACGCAAACTAAAAGTCGAGATATTCAACAGTATAAGAATCCCCTAAAAGTTGAGACATGACTTTAGGGTTACCATTAGAATAAAATTGAAGCGTTGGTGTGTTGGTGGTATGGTTTAAACATTCATGTTGCCTTAATACAGCTTCAGTTTGTTTTGCTACTGCTTCACCAGAATCTATAATTTTTATATGGCTAGGAATTAATTCTAATAGTTGAGGTACTAAATAAGGATAATGTGTACATCCTAAGACTAAGTAATCTATATTAGCATCTAGCATAGGTTTCATATACATTTTTAAAAGGGCTTTCATTTCATCAGAAGCTATTTTTCCGCTTTCAATTAAGGGCACAATACCTTCTCCAATTTGCTCAACGACTTTAATGCCATTAGCAAACAAATCTGTAGTCTTATGAAATAGTTCACTTGATAACGTTCCTTTAGTGGCTAAAATGCCAACAGCTTTAGTTTTTGTATTTAAAGCTGCAGGTTTAATCGCAGGTTCAATACCAATAAAAGGCACATTGTAATGTTCTCGTAAATAATGAATAGCATTGGTGGTTGCAGTATTACAAGCCACAACAATTATTTTACATCCTTTACTTAGTAGAAACTCGGTGTTTTTTTTAGAAAGCGCAATAATCTCGTCTTTAGATTTTGAGCCATAAGGCGCATACTTGCTATCTGCTAAATAAATAGTATGTTCATGAGGTAATAATGTGTTGAGTTCTTTCCAAATGGAAGTCCCTCCAACACCAGAATCAAAAATACCAATAGTTTGCTCCATACTACAAAAATAAAAAAGCTGCCTTGTAAAAGACAGCTTTATAATAGTTTATTTGAAATGTTTATTAGAAACCTAATTCTTTTTTAACATCAGCAAGTAAGTCTTTACCATCTGCCATGATTACGCCACCACCTTGAGTAGAGTCCATAACGTATTGGAATCCTTGAGCACGAGCAACTTTTAAAATAGCCGCTTTAGCTTTTTCAGTAATAGGCTTTAGCAAGTCAATTTCTTTCTTTTGCATTTGTTGTTGTGCTTCACCTTGAAATTGTTGGATATTCTGTTGCATTGTTTGTACTTCAGCGAAACGTTTTTGATTTTCCTCGTCAGTTTTAGTCGCAGCTTCAGCTTCGTATAATTTCATTTTGTTTTGGTATTCAGTCACCATAGCTTTAATGTCAGCCTCGTAAGTTTTACCAAGTTTATCCATTTCAGATTGCGCTACGGCCATATCTGGCATTGCAGCAATAAGCTCTTGAGTATTAATATGGGCAATTTTGCTTTGTGCTTGCATAAAGCTAGTTCCTCCAATAAATAAAGCTACTGCTAATAATAGGGTTTTAATGTGTTTCATTTTAAAAGTGTTAATATGTGTTATAATTGTTAATTTTCGTCGCCATCTTCATCGTTGGCTTCATTATTTTCGCGTTCTTCTTTTGCTTTTCTACGCTCTTCTAATATTCTTTGTTTACGTTCTTCAAGTTCTTGTTTACGTCTTTCTCTGTCAGTTAATGGTTTTTGTGCGCCATCACCTTCTTCTTCATCTTCTTCGACCTCTTCAGCAACCTTTTCTTCAGTTTTAGAAGCTTCATCACTCATGACCTTGTTAGCATCATCTTCGCTAGCCTCTGTGCTTTCTTCGGTTTCTTCAGTATTCTCTCTTTCGTTTAGTTTATTTTCTTTTGCATTTTTACGTGCTTCAATAATACTATCTCTTCTTTTCTGTGCTGCTGCTTTTTTGGCCTCACGAGCTTCAAGAATTTCTTGTCTTCGTTGAGCCGCTTCAGCAGCGCGAGCCGCTTTTTTTTCTTCTAAAGCTTTTTTTCTTTCGTCTAAGCCTTCGTGTATTTCTGGAACAACATCTTCTTCTTCAGCATTTTTTCTGTCTTTTCTTGAACTAGCTTGTTCGCGTTTTGAAGAGCGTTTAATGGCTCTTATCACTTGTTCGCTTAAATCAAAACGGTCTGCTGAGTAAAGCATGACGACATCTGCAGATTTATCAAATATAAAATCGAATTTTTTTGTTGAAGCAATATCTTGTACTGCGGCAAAAATTTGATCTTGTATTGGTTGAATAAGCTGTCTTTTTTGAATCATTAAATCACCATTTGGACCAAAGCGTTTTTGTTGGTAATCTAGGATTTCTAACTCTTCAAAAGTGATATCTTCTTCACGCTCTTTAATAAGTTCATTAGTTAAAAGCGCTTTTTCATTACTTAAATCTTTACGTTTTTGTTCAATTTCACCTAAACGTCCATCAATTTCAGTTTTCCATTTTTGAACTTTGCTTTCTAGTTGAGTAGAAGCTTCTTGATATTCAGGGACATTTTCTAAAATGTATTCAGTATCAATATAACCAATTCTCACGCCACGTTGTGCATGACTAGAAAAGCTTAGCATAAATACAACTGCCAGTAAAAAAAGAACTTTTATTTTCATCTGTTTCATATTTTATAATTTATGGCTTATAAATTCTAAAGGAGACAGATTGATTATTTGTAAATTCTGTCGCTTTTTGAATTAAACTCTCCAAAATTAACGAATTTTAATTTTAAAAATTTTAATTCTTGCAATAAATAATCAAATTGTTAATAGAAAATATCGTGCCAAACTAAAATTGTTGTCCAATTATAAAGTGTGTTTCCCAACCACTTTTTTGAGTTCCTTGACCAGGAATAGGATCAAATCCGTGTCCGAAATCTATTCCTAAAAGTCCAAATGCAGGCATAAATATACGTAAACCTAAACCAGCAGATCTTTTTAAATTAAAAGGGTTATAGTCTTGAAAATCATTGTAAGAGACTCCGCCTTCAAGAAATCCAAGGACATATATTTTAGCCGATTGTTTTAAAGTTATAGGGTAACGTAACTCTAAAGAGAATTTATTATAAATCGTTCCTCCATCATTAGACACTTGATTGTTTTCATTTACTGGTTGTAAAGATTGGTTAGGATAACCACGCAGAGCAATAGCCTCTCTTCCATCTAAACTATAGCTACCTAAACCATCACCACCAAGGAAGAAGCGTTCAAAAGGGATTACACCTCTATCGTTATTGTATGCGCCTAAGAAACCAAATTCTAAGCTAGGTTTTAGAATAAGTTTACCAATTAAGCGAGAATACCAATCTGCTTTAAATTTAATTTTATAAAACTCTAACCATCTAAAACGCTCTTGATCAATTTCACCCACTCTGGCTGAAGCTTCATTGATTACGACTGCATTATTATTACTATCATTTATTATTTCTAATTGTTCTTCTCTTTCTTCTTGTAATGCAGCATAATCTACATTATTAAATAATGAATATGGAAGAGATAATTTAGCACTCATTGTAAAGTTAGATCCTCCAGTAGGGAATACAGGATCATTATATGTGTTATTTCTACTTAAACCAATAGTGTAGGCTAGGTTGTTAGAGTTACCATCTCCAAAAGTAAATAAGCCTGTATTATAGTTTTTTAAATCATAATGCTGAAAACTTATTGCTTGTGAGAGGGTGAAATAATCATCTGGTGCAGATAAACGTTTTGCTAAACCAACAGAGAGTCCCGTAATATTGAAACGTTTACTTTTGTCTGCATTTCCAGTTTGAGAATCATATAAAAATTGTTTGGAATGTGATACAGATGTTGAAAACTGTACAGGTTTTTTACCACCAAGCCAAGGTTCTGTAAATGAGAAACTATAAGTTTGAAAGAAACGACTTGCCTGTAAACGCAGAGATAATTTTTGACCATCACCTCTAGGTACAGGTGTATAAGCTTTTCTGTTTAGGATGTTTTTTATTGAGAAGTTATTAAATGATAAACCCAGCGTACCAATAAAGCCACCACCACCATAACCACCTTGCAGTTCAATTTGGCTAGATCCAGTTTCAACCACACCATACTCTAAATCTATGGTTCCTTCATTAGGGTTTGGGTTAGGGAAATTGGTGCTAATTTGCTCCGCATCAAAGAAACCAAGTTGGCTCAACTCTCTAATGGTACGAATTACATTTGCTTTACTGTATAACTGTCCAGGACGTGTACGTAATTCTCTGTAAATAACTTTATCATTAGTAACATCATTACCTGTTACGGTAACATTGTTAAAGTAAGTTGGTTTACCTTCAGAGATTCTTATTTCCATATCAATAACATTGCCTTCAGCATTCACTTCAACAGGATTAATTCTAGAGAATAAATAACCGTTATTTTGGTAAAGGTTGGTAATGTCGTCTGCATCTGGAGATGAATCGTCTGCAATACGTTCTTGTAATAAGACCCCATTATAAGTTTCGCCTTTACTAATACGAAGTTTTCTTTTTAATACAGCATCAGAGTAAACAGTATTTCCTATAAAAGTAATATCTCCAAAGGTATATTGTTCACCTTCTTCAAGGTTTATGTTTAAGGAGACCGTTTTGTCATCGTTTACGATTAAGCTATCAGACAATATGCGAGCATCTCTATAACCATTCTCTTTATACTTGTCGATTAGGCTAACTAAGTCGGTTTTGTAATCTTCTTCTATATATTTAGAACGTTTGTAAACTCTAACTAAGTTTCTTTTTTTTGTGTTTTTCATGGCTCTTTTTAACTTACCATCGGTTAACACATTGTTTCCAGAAAAGACGATGTCTTTGACTTTAACTTTTTTTCCTTTATCAATATATAAGACCATATTGACTTTAGGTTTATTTAAAGAATCTTTAATTTCTATGGTGTTTATAGAAACTTTTGTGTTCAAAAATCCTTCTTTTTTATATTTGTTCTGTAAGTAATTCTTGGTTGTCGTTATTAAGTTTTCGGTAACTTTAACTCCTTTTTCAAGTTTATTTTCTTTAATAATAGTCTCTCTTTTAGATTTTCTTTTTACACCATTAATTTTTAATTCATTAAGTTCTGGTAAATCAGATAATCTAATTTCAAGATAGGCTACATTTCCTTCAACTTTATTGAGGTAAATATCAATATCATTAAAAAGGTTAGAATTCCATAATTTTTTTATTGCACTACTAATATCTTCTCCTGGGATTTGTATCTCACTTCCTTTTCTTAAACCAGAGTAAGTAATAATAGTTTGTTCACTAAACGAAGTGTTTCCATTTACTGAAATATCTCCAATAGTATATTTGTTGCCTTTAGTAAATGTATTTTCTTGTGCAAAAGTACTTAAACTAAATAGTGTTATTAATAGGGCTAAAAATTGTTTAGCGGTTATTTTTAATGGTGGCATTAATTTAGCTAAGTTGTTCACTTGTTTTCCCAAATCGTCGTTCTCTTTTTTGATATTCTATAATCGCCTCGTATAGGTTTTCCTTTTTAAAATCTGGCCATAACGTTTCTGTAAAATACAATTCTGCATAGGCTATTTGCCAAAGCAGGAAGTTACTAATACGTTGTTCTCCACTTGTTCTAATCAGTAAATCTACATCTGGTAAATTTCGCGTGTAAAGATGCTCATTTATAACTGATTCATCAATATTTTCTGGCGAAATTATATTATTTTTAACTTTAACAGCTATTTTTTTAACTGTATTTAATATTTCTTCTCTCGAACCATAGCTTAAAGCTAAAGTTAGAGTCATTCTGTTATTCTTTTTTGTGTTGTCAATGACCTCTAAAAGTTCTTGATGAGCTTTTTTAGGTAGTGCCGATAAATTTCCAATAGCAAACAATTTGATATTGTTATCTTGAAGTGTTTTGATCTCTTTTTTTAATGAACTTACCAAGAGCTTCATTAAAGTTTGTACTTCCAATTTTGGCCTTTTCCAGTTTTCAGTAGAAAAAGCATAAAGAGTTAAGTTTTCAATCCCTAGTTCTGCAGCTCCTTCAACAATATCTCTAACAGCTCTTGTTCCATTTTCATGACCAAAAGCACGAATCATACCTTTCTGCTTAGCCCATCTACCATTGCCATCCATAATAACTGCAAGATGTTTTGGTAAATGGTTTGTATTTATGTTTTCCTTCAGACTCATTTAAAATGCACAATAACATGGAGTTTCTCCAAAAGTATAGGTTAGTGTAAGACCAGTAAAAACATACCAATCATTATTATTTATATTTCCAAAAGAGGCGTTTTCAATAGAGCCTTCTGCGTCTGGGATACTACCATCTATTTCATCAGAAAAAGTATATCTAGCACCAATTTCTGCTGCTATAATAAGACTTTCACTTAATTGGGTTTTATAGCCTAAGACCATAGGAATACCGTAAGCAAAGCTGTAAGTATTATCGTTTATAAAATTTCCTGAAGGGCTAAAATGAAAGTTATCATGTTTAGCAACAGTTATTCCAGTATATAAATAAGGTGTAGAGTTGGTTTTTCTACTATGTAAGTTAAAATCGAAGAACGTAAACTCTAAGCCTAATGAAGCTTCAATGATATGGCTGTTAAATTTATAGCCTCTTTCTTTTCTTCTAGGATCATCTGATTTTAAATCGTCTCCAACTAATTCTGAATAAAGAAGTGTGAATCTAAATGAGTGTCTTGAACTTCGATTCCATTTAAAAATACCACCAAAAACAGGTTGTTTAGGATTGATGTATTTAGTAGAGCCAACATCACCTATAAAATTACTTCCACCAGCAAATAGACCTATTTCATAGGTTTGCGCTTGAGTTAGCTGTAATGTTAACACACTTATAAAAATTATTAATAAATACCTCATATATAACCAAAAGTTTGCAAATATAATAAATAAGATTAGCCTATAACAATTTGAGCCAAATTGTATGTGCTTAAAACAGTTTTTCCTTTAAATTATTGTTTAATTGCGCTTGTCTTCGCCCCAAAGTAGTTTTTTTCGAAGCGTATCTAAAAAGCTTTCTTCTTGTAATTCTATCATTTTTATAGTGAAAGCTGCTTTTTTAATTTTAATTACAGCTGAATTATGTAAAGTTGCAATTCTGGAATCTAGCGAAACTAAGAAGTGGTCCTCACGTCCGCTAACTTTAAGTTCGATTTCAGTTGAATCTGGTATAACTAAAGGTCTTGCGCTTAAGTTATGAGGAGCAATAGGAGTTAATACAAGGCTTTTGGCATCAGGAGTTATTACTGGACCTCCACAGCTTAAAGAGTAGCCAGTAGATCCTGTAGGAGTTGAAAGAATCAAACCATCACTCCAGTAAGAGGTTAAATACTCCTCGTTTAGCTTGGTTTCAACCGTAATCATTGATGTTGTATTTTTTCTGCTTACTGCAATCTCATTAAGTGCAAAGTTTAAATCTTTAATAGAGTTGTTTTCTGGTTGTGTTTCTAGAGATAATAAACTTCGTTCTGATATTTTATAATTTTTATTTAATATATCATTAAAAGCAGCTTCGATATCATCTGTTTGAATAGTGGCTAAAAATCCTAATCTTCCAGTATTTATACCTACAATAGGAATGTTTAAATCTTTAACATAAGTAATAGCACGTAAAATGGTTCCATCGCCACCAATACTAATAAGTAAATCGTAAGTATTGTCTAGTTCGGTAAACGTGTTTGTCTTTATGTCCTTTTTTATTTTATTCTTTGTTTTCTTGAAGTAAGAAGCTTCAATAAATGTATCAATATGTTTTTTGTGGAGTACATCAAGTAAGACCTCAAGAGATTTTAGAGGTTTGTTTTTTTGAAACTGACTATAAATGGCTACTTTCATGCTTACATGTTAAGATATTTGTTTAAGTAATCTGAGCGTTCTTTTAAATTCTCAAGATAACTATCTTCTTCATGCCCAGAAACTACATTGTAACTATAACGCCTAAACGTTTGCATGATGTCGTTTAATCCTGTGTTGCCTATTTTAAGGGTTATTTCTGCAACATCATTTTCAATTTTTGATATAAAAGCACCTAAAATTTTCCCGTCATTTGACTCTACAATTTGACTGACTTCACTAAAGGAGTAATCGTTTAGGTTTTTCTCAATTATTAAAATTGCTCCAGCTTCAGAGAAGAATGGAGTTTCATTAAAGAGACTAATAATATCATTTAGCTCATAATAGCCTAAATAATTGTTTGAGTGACTTAAAACAGGCATAATGTTGGTGCCATTCTGCGCAAAGGCTTCAAGAACATCTAGCCAATTAGTGTCTTTTCGGACAAAAAAACCTTCTGTTGAGTAAACATATTCTTTTAAAGGTTTTGTACTATCAAAACAATGAGCATCAGTTTCAGAAATACAACCTAAATAAACGCCTTCTTCATTTTTAATTGGAATATGTGAATAGGTCAATTGATTAAATAAATGTTGTAAATCGCGAATACTATCGGAAATAGCTAGTGGTTTTATGTCGTTTATAATATAATCAGGAAGATTCATTTCACACTGTTTTTCTTCTGCAAATTAATCAAAAAAATAGTACAATAAGCGTGTTCTACTTTGTATTTTTGTGCTTTAAAACTTCAAGAATGACAAAATTAAGTGTAAATATTAATAAGATTGCAACTTTAAGAAACTCAAGAGGTGGAGATTTGCCTAACGTGGTTGCGTTTGCAAAAGATGTTCAGCGTTTTGGAGCAGAAGGTGTTACAGTGCATCCTAGGCCAGACGAAAGACATATACGTTATCAAGATGCTTACGATTTAAAACCTGAAGTTTATACAGAATATAATATAGAAGGTAATCCAATACCTAAGTTTATTGATATGGTTTTAGAGATAAAACCTACACAGGTTACATTGGTTCCAGATAGTATTGATGCAATAACCAGTAATGCAGGTTGGGACACGATTAAACATAAAGACTTTTTAGTTGAAGTGATTAAAGAGTTTAAACAAAATGGTATAAGAACATCTATTTTTGTCGATCCTGTACTAGAACAAATTGAAGGTGCTAAAGTTACTGGAACCGATCGTATTGAATTATATACAGAAGCCTTTGCACATCAATATGGTTTAGGAAATGAAAGTGCTATTGAGCCTTATACAGCGTGTGCAGAATTAGCTAATCGTTTAAATTTAGGGGTTAACGCAGGACATGATTTGTCTTTAGATAATATTAAATTTTTTAAAGATCATATTCCAGGCTTATTAGAAGTTTCTATTGGTCACGCTCTTATTTCGGAAAGCTTGTATCTAGGTGTAGAAAATGTAATCCAAATGTATTTACATAAACTCAAGTAATGCAATTATACTCTAATATCATCGGACAAGGTAAACCGTTTATCATACTTCATGGCTTTTTAGGGATGAGCGATAACTGGAAAACATTAGGCAATCAGTTTGCTGAAAATAATTTTGAAGTGCATTTAGTAGATCAACGTAATCATGGACGAAGTTTTCATGATGATTTATTTAATTATGAGGTTTTAGTTGAAGACTTAAAAGCATACTGCGACGCACATAAATTAGATGATATTATATTATTAGGACATTCAATGGGCGGAAAAACTGCCATGTTGTTTGCAACTACATATCCTGAACTAGTGTCTAAATTAATTGTTGCCGATATTTCGCCACGATTTTATCCTATTCATCATGATGCTATTTTGGAAGGATTAAGTGCTCTTGATTTTGAACAATTAAAAAGTAGAGGTGAAGCCGATAACGTATTATCTCAATATGTTTCCGATTTTGGAACACGCCAATTTTTACTCAAAAATTTATATTGGATTGAAAAAGGAAAACTAGCGCTTCGCATCAATCTTGAAGTATTAAAAGAGAACGTAAGCGAAGTTGGCGAAGCTTTGCCAATTCATGCAAAATTTAGTGAGGCAACCTTGTTTCTTCGTGGCGATAAAAGTGAATACATTGCTATACATGACGAAGCTATAATTAAGAGACATTTTCCTGAAGCCAAAATAGAAACAATTGCAAATGCTGGTCATTGGTTGCATGCAGAAAACCCTAAAGCTTTCTATCAAGCTGTTTTAGATTTCGTAAATTAGGCTGTAACGATTTTCAAAAGTTACTTACTAATTAAATAAACTTAATACCATGAATTTAATAATAAGACTTTTACTAAACGCTATTGCTGTATTTGCATTAGCTAATATTTTAAATGGAGTAACCGTAGATGGCTATACTACCGCAGTTATAGTCGCTATAGTGCTGTCTATTCTAAATCTCATTGTTAAACCTATTTTGGTCATCTTGACATTGCCAATAACCATCATAACTCTTGGTTTATTTATGTTTGTTATTAATGCCTGCATTATTCTTTTAGCAGATAAATTTATTGATGGTTTTGCAGTAAGTAGCTTTTGGACTGCAATGTTATTTAGTGTCCTTTTATGTGTCTTACAGTCGTTATTACATTCCTTTTTAAAGGCTGATAAAAAGTCATCTAACTAAGACTCTTAGATGTAATTATTTAAGCATAATTTTTTTTATAAGAACGAGTCTCGTTTACAATACGTTAAAAACTTTGCTGGAGTGTAAAAAAGTAGTATTTTTGCACTCCTTTTTTAGGTAAAAGAAACTAATGTTAAACGTCCAATTAAGGGCTTTATATCATTTATAATGAATATTACAAGAGAGAACATTGATGCATTAAATGCGGTAGTAAAAGTAGATATCGCTAAAGAAGATTATAGTGATAAAATCGAAAAAATCTTATCAGATTACCGTAAAACCGCTAACATTCCAGGATTTAGAAAAGGTCATGTGCCAATGGGAATGGTTAAAAAGCAATATGGAAAAGCAGTTTTAGTAGATGAAGTGAATAAACTTTTACAAGATGCTTTAAATAAATATTTAACCGAAGAGAAATTAGACGTTTTAGGACAGCCTTTACCAAAAACACAAGATGAAATTGATTGGGATGCAGGTGATTTTTCTTTTGAGTTTGAATTAGGTTTAGCTCCAGAATTTGAAGTGAACTTAAAAAGTAAAAAAGCAATCACACATTATAATATTGTTGCTGGTGATAAAATGATTAATGACCAGATTGAAAATATTCAAAAACAATATGGTAAATTAATCTCTCAAACCGTTATTGAAAAAGACAGTGAAGTTACTGGGACTTTCAAAAATGAAGATAAAGAGATAGACAATACAGTGACTTTAACTTTAGATAAATTTAAAGGTGCTGCAAATGCTAAAAAATTCATTGGTGCTAAAATAGGAGATGTTATTACACTTAAAACCAAAGGGCTTTATAGCGATGATCATGAATTAATGCATGCTTTGAAAATTCAACATGATGATGCGCATGGTTTAGATATAGAAGTGACTTTTACAGTTACTGAAATCAACCAAAGAGAGTTAGCTGATTTAGATCAAGAGTTGTTCGATAAACTATTTGGTAAAGATGGCGTAAAATCGGTAACCGAACTAAAAGAAAAGATTAAAGAAGATGCAGAAAAGCAATTTGTGCAACAAGGTGACCAGAAATTGTTAAATGATATTACTGAATATTTAGTAGAAAACACCAAGTTTGATTTGCCTGCAGAATTTTTACAGAAGTGGATGCAGACTGCAGGAGAACAACAATTAGATGAAGCACAAGCTAAAGAAGAATACGAAAAATCGGAAAAAAGCTTACGTTACCAATTAATTGAAGGCAAGCTCATCACAGAAAATAATATTCAAGTCACTCTTGAAGATATTAAAGATCATGCTAAGAATATGATAAGAATGCAAATGGCTCAATTTGGTCAAATGAACCCATCAGATAAAGAATTAGAAGATATTTCTGCTCGTGTATTGTCTAATCAAGATGAAGCACGTCGTATATCAGAACAATTAGTTAGTCAGAAATTGTTAGCACTTTATAAAGAAAAAGCAAACATTAAAACTAAAGAAGTGACTTACGAAAACTTTGTAAAAGAAGTTTATGGAGATAAATAAGTTAACATCTTATAAAGAATAAATCCCTATATTTAGGCGTTGAAATTAACATTCAACGCCTTTTTATTTATTTAAAATTTAAATTAACCTATGGATTACGGAAAAGAATTTGAAAAATTTGCAATAAAAGATCAAGGTATAAGCAGTACATACTATAACAAGATAATTAGCAGTATGTATCCAACAAGCTTGACACCAAACATTATTGAAGAACGCCAAATGAATATCGCTATATTTGATGTGTTTTCGCGTTTAATGATGGATAGAATTATCTTTTTAGGTACTGGAATTAACGACCAAGTAGCTAATATTATACAAGCTCAACTACTGTTTTTAGAAAGTACAGATTCTTCTAAAGACATTCAAATATATATTAACTCTCCAGGAGGAAGTGTATATGCAGGACTTGGAATTTATGATACGA
Source organism: Lacinutrix iliipiscaria (assembly GCF_042686125.1). Classification (NCBI taxonomy): domain Bacteria; kingdom Pseudomonadati; phylum Bacteroidota; class Flavobacteriia; order Flavobacteriales; family Flavobacteriaceae; genus Lacinutrix; species Lacinutrix iliipiscaria. The sequence continues at coordinate 163,926 of NZ_JBHUOV010000001.1, read as the reverse complement.
TGCAATTTATAAAGCCAGATGTTGCTACTATTTGTACAGGAATGGCAGCATCAATGGGAGCGGTTTTACTATGTGCTGGACAAAAAGGAAAGCGAAGTGGTTTAACCCATTCTCGCGTGATGATTCATCAGCCGTTAGGTGGTGCTCAAGGACAAGCTAGTGATATTGAAATTACAGCGCGTGAGATCTTAATTTTAAAAGAAGAACTTTATAAAATTATAAGTAAGCATTCAGGACAAGATTACGACAAAGTATATACAGATAGTGATCGTGATTACTGGATGAAAGCTGATAAGGCGAAAGAATACGGAATGATTGATGAGATTTTAGTGAGAAACTAAATCGCATTTCAAACTTAAGAACTAATGGCAAAAGAAGATTTAGAATGTTCGTTTTGTGGTCGTAAAAAACCTGAAACTAATTTATTAATAGCAGGATTAGACGCTCACATTTGTGATCGTTGTATCGAGCAAGCACATGGTATTGTAGTAGAAGAATCTAAACAAAGCGATAATAATGATTTGTCTGCAGAGTTAGTGCTTCGTAAACCACAGAAAATCAAAGGGTTTTTAGACGAATATATTATTGGCCAAGAAGCAACTAAAAAAGTAATGTCTGTTGCGGTATATAATCATTATAAAAGATTATTACAACCACCTACTGATGATGATATTGAAATTCAAAAGTCAAACATTATTATGGTTGGTCAAACAGGAACAGGAAAAACGTTAATGGCAAAAACGGTAGCCAGAATGCTTAATGTGCCTTTAGCCATTGTTGATGCGACTGTACTTACAGAAGCTGGATATGTTGGTGAAGATGTTGAAAGTATTTTGACACGTTTGCTACAAGCGGCAGATTACAATCTTGAAAAGGCAGAAAAGGGGATCGTTTTTATTGATGAAATTGATAAAATTGCACGTAAGAGTGATAATCCTTCGATAACACGTGATGTTTCTGGTGAAGGTGTGCAACAAGCGTTACTTAAATTATTAGAAGGAACTGTTGTAAATGTACCACCAAAAGGAGGACGCAAACATCCTGATCAAAAATTTATTGAGGTCAATACTGAAAATATTTTATTTATTGCAGGTGGTGCCTTCGATGGTATTGAACGTGTCATCTCTAAACGATTAAACATGCAAGCGGTTGGTTATAGCGCTTCTATGAGTGATGAGGTGGTCGACCAAAATCATTTATTACAATATATTATTCCAAAAGATTTAAAAGACTTTGGATTAATTCCAGAAATTATTGGACGACTTCCTGTGCTAACTTATATGGATCCTTTAGATGCTAATACTCTAAGAGCTATTTTAACAGAGCCTAAAAATGCCATTGTTAAACAATACAAAAAGTTGTTTTTAATGGATGAGATTGAATTTAGTATTACAGATGGTGCGTTAGATTTTATAGTTGGTAAAGCTATAGAGTATAAATTGGGTGCACGTGGTTTACGTTCACTTTGTGAAGAAATTCTAACTGATGCCATGTTTGAATTACCAGGAAGTAAAGAGAAAAAACTAAATGTAACTAAAGCTTACGCAGAAGAAAAACTAACTAAAACAACGATCAAGAAATTGAAAGCAGTCTCTTAATTGTATTTCATTTCATTTTTATATAACCATTTGTGAATACGTTTACAGATGGTTTTTTTATATTTTATAGTGAACGGGTTTTGAAATAGCGATACAATTCAATGTTCATAAAAACAAGTAACAACCCATAAACAGAGTCTTCAATTGGTATCGTTCCAATGCGTAAGCCTAAATTTTCAGTATTATTATACCAAACTATTGCTTCAGCAAGAACACTTCCAGTAAGTATTCCGTTGCTCATAAAGAAAAAGGGTAGAATTGTAAAGTAACTTAAGTAGTGAAAGGCTAAGTTTTGCTTTTTATAAGCCAAATAAACTAGAAACAAACTTGTACTTAAAAAAGTGATTGCTGTATAAAGCTTATCAGAATTTACAATAGCCAAAGCGAGTAATCCAAATATCAATATGAAGGTGATTTGTTTTTGAATTTTATCTAATGGGTTGTTCTTTATAAGGTATGTTAAAGCGAAATAAGTAAATACACAAGCATAAGGAATACAAATAAAAAACAAGATTTCTTCTAGAGGCAAATTTCCGAAATATATGCCTAAAAGATAATCAGAATTAAAGCCCCAAATACCTGATTCTGTAAAGAAATAATCCCAAGTCAGAAATAGTATTGCAATAATTATATTTGCTTTAAAAAAAGGGCTCCACTCTTTGTAAAAAGCGTGCTTTGGATAAAAACTAGATATAAATGGAATAGCAATACATAATAAATCAATTAAAAGATAAGTGTAAGATTGCATGGGTTTTATTTATACTGTTTATGATACTTTTTCGGCACTAACAACATTCCAAAACATTCACCATCTGGTTTGTCTAAATGTTTGTGATGCATTTTGTGTGCTTTTCTCAATCCTAAAAGGTATTTGTTTTTGGTGTTTTTAAACCATTTAAATCGCTGATGAATAAGAACATCATGTATTAAAAAATAAGTTATTCCATAGAAAAAAATTCCTAACCCTATAAAAAACATAAAGTTTAAACTTGGTAAAAGACCAAAATAAAATAAACAGATGCTTGGAATCGCAAATATAACGAAGAACGCATCGTTTTTCTCAAAAGTATGTTGGTATTTTGGCTGATGATGGTCTTTGTGTAAATACCATAAAAACCCATGCATGACATATTTATGGGTCAACCAAGTCACAATTTCCATGAGTAAAAAAGTACCTATTGTTGTAAGAATGAAAAACAGAAAATTCATGATTTTAAATTATATTAAACTTATATCGTAGATACGATTTGGTGAGTATGTATACCTTTAAAGTATTTGATATTCGAATTCTACCTTTTAATATTTTGTCTGAATCGGCATATTTCAGTTTATTAAGTAATTTTAAATAATATCTATAGGCTATGTAAACGCCTAATCTACTTTCTAATGGTAATTTAATAATTCCTTTATAGGCATCATGAAAGTCATTTTCAATATCTTCAATTATATCGGCTTTAGAAGAGTTATTTAATGTATTGTTTGATAAATTAGGGAAATATGAACGCCCTAAATTTTCAATGTCATCTTTAATGTCTCTGAGGAAGTTCACTTTTTGAAACGCTGAGCCTAAATGTTTAGCCGAATTTTTTAATGCGTTAAATTGAATATTATCATTGTTGACAAAAACCCGAAGACACATGAGTCCTACAACATCAGCAGAACCATAAATGTAATTTTCATAATCTTCAGTTGTCGTATAATCTTTTACATGTAAATCGGCTTCCATGCGTTTTAAGAAATCTAACGCATATTCATATAATTCATAATTATGAACAACTTCTTGAAACGAATTAATAATAGGATTTAAACTTATTCTTCGTTTGAGTGCTTTGTTGTATTCGTCTACAAAATCATGAAATAATTCGCTTTGAGGGTAATCTTCAAAAGAATCTACAATCTCATCGGCATACCTAACGAAGCCATATATGGCATAGATAGCAGGTCGAATGGAAGGCGCAAATAATTTGATGCCTAGAGAAAAGGAAGTGCTATAAGCGTTTGTTACGACCTTGCTACATTTTAAACTTGATTGATCAAATAGTGCTTTCATTTTTTATGATGCTTTAAAATTAAATCGCTAACAATTTTACCAGAAATTAAAGATGGAGGTACACCAGGACCAGGTACTGTTAACTGTCCACAGAAATATAAATTGTCAACTTTTTTGCTTTTCAGTTTAGGTCTTAACACATGAGTTTGCATGAGTGTGTTTGCTAGTCCGTAAGCATTTCCTTTATAAGAATTATAATCGTTTTTGAAATCTTTCACACAATAAGACTCCTGGAATAGGACGCTGTTTTTAAGCGATTCTCCAGTTATTGATTCTACACGATTAATTAGTTGATCGAAATATTTTTGTCTTATTTCAGGAGTGTCCTCAATATCAGGAGCAATAGGGATTAAGAAAATAGCAGCTTCTTTTCCGTTAGGCGCAGATGAAGCATCAGTTATGCTTGGAAAACTTCCGTAAAACAAAGGTTTTTCTGCCCATTCCTTCGTATCATAAATGGTCTTTGCATGCGTATCAAAATCAGTATCAAAGAATAGCGTATGATGTGAAACATTTTCAATTTTTTTATTGAAACCTACATAAAATAGTAATGCTGAAGGCGCAAATATTTTTTTATCCCAATATTGATTTGAATATTGTCTTAAATCTTTTTGAAGCAAAGTTTCCGTATGATGGTAATCGGCACCACTTAATAAAATGTCACATGAATACCATTGGTTATTAGCTAAAACTCGAGTGACTTTTTTATGTACTGTATCAATTTTTTCAACAGCACTTTCTGTTATAATTGTGACGCCTAAGCTTTTTGCAAGTGTAGTCATAGCTTTTACAACTTCATACATGCCGCCTTCTGGATGCCAAGTGCCTAATTTAAAATCGGCATAATTCATAAAATTATAAAAAGAAGGTGTGTTACTAGGTTTAGCTCCTAAAAAGAGTACAGGAAATTCTAGTATTTTTTGAAGTTTCTTGTCTTGGACATAACCAGAGACTTGTTGTTTGATAGTTAAAATAAACTCATAAAGCTTTAAAAATGTTTTTTTATTTATGATTTCGAATACATTTACACCAGGTTTATAAACTAAATCTTTAATAGCTATTTCATAGTTGACATGTGCTTTATTGATAAATTTTTGAAGTTTATTTCCACTCCCTTTTTCAATAGATTCAAATGTGTTTTTAATGTCTTCAAAATTATCAGAGATTTTAATGGAATCATTTTTCCCAAAATAGATTTCATAAGCAGGATTCAGTTTATTGAGTTTGTAATAATCGTTTGTTGAGGTGTTGAAATCATTAAAGAAACGTTCAAAAACATCAGGCATCCAATAAAAAGTTGGGCCAGTATCAAAAACGAACCCGTCTTTTTTTAACTGTCTCGCTCTGCCTCCAACGGTTTTATTTTTTTCTAAAATTGTCACATCATATCCTTTCTTTGCTAAATAGCATGATGCAGATAGTGAAGAAAAACCGGAGCCAATAATTATAATTTTTTGTTTTGACATAAATTAGAAGTTTTAAAAAAAGTAAACCGACAACTTTAGTGGTTGTCGGTTTGTGTATTCAACCATTAGTGGATGGATTGAATAGTTTAATTAGGAAGTAATACTTTGTCTATAATGTGAACCACACCATTGCTTGCTAAGACATCAGCAGCAATAACTTCAGCGTCAGTCATTGTAGAATCTTCAATGAAAACACCTCCAGTTAAGTTAATCGTAATAGACTCACCCATTAATGCTGTGTTAATCATCTGTCCGTTAGATAGATCAGTAGATAAGGCTTGAGATGTAATGACATGATAGGACAATATATTTGCTAGTAATGTTTTTTCGTCTGCTGTATCAAAATCAGCTAAACTTGTGTAATCAGGGCCTAAGGCATCTAATAAATCAGCAAAAGCTTGATTTGTAGGTGCAAATACAGTGAATGGTCCATCAGTTTGTAGTAGATCTACCAATCCAGCATCAGCTTGCACAAGCGCATCAACAAGAAGACTTAAGTCAGCAGTAGCCATTGCTAATTCAACAATGTTTGGTCTTAAGCTATTTGCTACATCTTCAGGTAATAATATTTTGTCAATAACGTGAACCACACCATTACTTGCAGCAACATCGGCTATTGCTACTTCAGCATCAGTATCAGAAGCATCTGAAATAAATACACCGCCAGATAAGTTTATTGTTATGGTTTCTCCTTGAGCTGTATTTATCATTTGACCATTACTTAAGTCTGTAGAATAAGCAGCAGTGCCAGAAACAACATGATAAGTTAAAATGTTAGCTAGTAGTGCTTTTTCATCGGCAGTATTAAAATCAGCTAAACTGGTATAATCAGGTCCTAAGGCATCTAATAAATCAGCAAAAGCTTGATTTGTTGGAGCAAAAACAGTGAAAGGACCATCAGTTTGTAAAAGATCTACTAATCCAGCATCTGCTTGGATTAAGGCATCTACTAATAAACTTAAATCAGGTGTAGCTTGAGCAATTTCTACAATGTTAGGGGTTGGCGTTGAGATTGAATTGTCGTCATCATTACTACACGATGTAACTAGTAATGTTAAACTAAATAATACGGTAAAAAAGAATTTCGTTTTCATATTGTCTAATATATTTATTGTTAAACTTAGACAAAACTACATTAATATTATTTAATGTCAAAGAAAAATATAAAAAACTTAGACAAGAAATAATATTTTTCTATTCTTTTATCCTTTTTTTGTTTAACTTCGTTCAATAAAAATTAGACATGAGTAAATATACAATGGCTCAAATTGTGACTTTAACAGGTATTAAAGCACATACTTTGAGAAAATGGGAATCTAGATATAGTTTTTTAGAACCTCATAGGACTGATACTAATATTAGATATTATTCGGGAGAACAATTAAAGAAATTATTAAATATTAGTATTCTAAATCGAAATGGATATCGTATTTCGAAGATAGATAATTTATCTGAGGGTGAAATATATGATATAATTACCAAGCAAATTATTGGAACAAATATTGAAGATGAAATAAGCACTCTTGTTTTAAGTACGCTTGAATTGAATGAAGAAAAATTTGATGAGATTATTAAATCTCAAGTATTAAAAAAAGGCTTGTTATCGACTACTATTGATTTGATTTACCCTTTTTTACATCAAGTCGGCGTGCTTTGGGGATTAAATAAAGTTATGCCAGCTCAAGAACATTTCATTTCTAACCTTATTAAAAAAAGAATTTTTGTCGCTATTGATATGTTGCCAGCTCCCAAAGAGGATTCCCCATCTATTGTAATGTTCCTTCCTGAGGAGGAATACCATGAGATAGGATTGTTGTTAGCGTATTATATAGCTAGAGAGTTGGGTTGGAGAGTCTATTATTTAGGTCAGAATGTTCCTATTGAAAACATCAAAGAAGTTATTGATACTACACAACCCACAGCCTTGTTGTCAATGTTTGTAACCCCAAGTCAAGTGTCATTTGAACAACGTGTTGATGAAATATTAGAGCAGAGTACAACTCCATTATTAGTTTCTGGTAATCCTGAGAGTATAGGTGAAATTATAAATAAAGAGCGAATCATTTTTCTGTCACATCCTAATGATTTTGTTAAAAAACTTAAACTTTTTAGTTGATTCTATTCTAAAAAAAATAACCCAAGCTTTGAGCTTGGGCTTCTTTCTTTATCATGGATATGATAATTAATACTAAAACATTATGTAGTATTCGATTAATAGCAATGTAAATATATATTTAATATTAAGAATGTTTAGCGGTTTTAGACCAACTATAAATAATACTCGTTGTAAGAAAAAAGAGGGCGTTTTTCTTCGTTGAATGACAGTTATTCATTTAATTTAAGTAGCTCATCAATATATTGTCTTGAATTAGATAGCCTAGGTACTTTATGTTGTCCTCCCAGTTTATCATGTTGTTTTAACCAATCATAAAATAATTGCTCTCTGGCAATATGTATAGTTGGCTTGTTAAGTGTCATGTTGTTATACCGTTTCGCTTCATAGTCTGAGTTTAACGATTTTAAGGCGTTATCAAATAATTCATTGAATAGATGAATGTCGTTAGGCGGTTTCTTAAATTCAATAAGCCATTCATGAGCTCCCTTCTCTTTACCTTTCATAAATATTGGAGCTCCCGTAAAATCAACAATTTCAGCTTTTGTCTTTTTACATACTTTTTTTAGTGCGTCTTCAGCATTTTCAATAATCAGTTCTTCGCCAAATGCATTTATATGGTGTTTAGTTCTTCCTGAGATTTTAATCCTATAAGGATTTATAGAGGTAAACCTTACAGTGTCACCAATTTTATAACGCCATAAGCCAGCATTAGTAGTAATTATCACAGCATAATTTTTTCCAATTTCTACCTCTGCTAAGGGGATTATTTTTTCTTGAGGAGTGCCATAAGTTTCCATCGTAATAAATTCATAAAAAATGCCATAATCTAGCATCAATAATAATTCATTAGAATTGTTTTTATCTTGAATGGCAAAAAAACCTTCAGAAGCATTATAAATTTCATAATATTTAAAATTGTTTTTAGGCAGAATCGCTTCATATTGATCTTGATAAGGAGTAAAACTTACACCTCCATGAAAATACACTTCTAAATTTGGCCAAACGTCAAATACATTATTTTTTCCTGTACGCTCTAATACATTGTTTAGAAGTACAAGCATCCAAGACGGTACGCCAGCAAGACTAGTTACATTTTCATTTATAGTTTCATCAGCAATAGCTTGCATTTTATGCTCCCAGTCACTCATCAGTGATACTTTATTACTAGGAGTACTACTAAACTCTGCCCAAAAAGGCATGTTGTCTATTAGTATAGCACTCAAATCACCAAAAACAGTTCCATTTTCTTTGTATAACTCTTTACTACCTCCTAAGCGTAACCCTTTCCCTGTAAATAATTGTGAGTCTTCATTATTATTTAAATACATACATAATAAATCTTTACTTGCGGCATAATGACAATCTTCTAAGGAGTCTTGACTCACAGGAATAAATTTACTTTTAGCGCTTGTTGTACCACTAGATTTGGCAAACCATTTAATAGGTGTTGGCCAAAAAATATTGTTTTCGCCTTTACGAGAACGTTCAATACTTTTCTGTAAATCCTCATAAGTAGAAACAGGAACACGTTCGGCAAATTGGGAATAATTTTTTATAGAAGCAAAGTCGTAAGTCTTTCCTACTTCAGTGTCTTTTGCTGTATCTATAAGAAGTAATAGCAATTCATTTTGCACTTCGTTAGGATATTTTAAAAACAATTCAATTTGATGAAATCGTTTTTTTAAAAACCAGGAAGCAATAGAATTGACTATTGGAATTGCCATATTTATAGTATCTTTATAAAGCTTAAAAATAAGACTTTTTTTTATGTTCTACCAAGGTGTTTTAACAAAAATGGAAACCGAGTTAGCCCAACCAATTCAATATTATTTGGTGTTTGAGACTGATTTCCTAAATATGAACCAGTTACTAAATAAAACACTGCATTTAAAGTTTGTGAAATACCAATGCTTACACTGCGGTTTGAATAAAGAAATTTATCGTCAAGGGTTTTGTAAAAGCTGTTTTTTTGATATTCCTCAAGCTGCAGATTGGATTATGCGTCCAGAATTAAGTACTGCACATTTAGATAAAGAAGATCGGGATTTAACTTACGAAAAGAAAGTGCAACTACAACCACACATTGTGTATTTAGCCAACTCTAGTAATGTGAAGGTGGGCGTGACAAGAAAAAGTCAAGTACCTACACGTTGGATAGATCAAGGCGCTCATGAAGCTATTGAAATTGTTGAAGTGCCAAACAGGTATTTAGCAGGCATTACAGAAGTTGCTTTAAAAGATCACGTTGCTGATAAAACAAATTGGAGAACCATGCTAAAGAATGATATTGTTGATGAAGACTTGGTCGTTTGGCGTGAGCGTTTGAAAGCGTATATTCCTGAGGAAGCTCAAGATTATTTTATTGAAAATAATGCAGAAACACATTTAGAGTTTCCAGTAAATCAATATCCAAAAAACCCTAAAAGTTTAAATATTAAAAAAGAGGGAAGCTATTCTGGAAAATTAGTAGGAATTAAAGGGCAATACCTCATTTTTGATGACCAAACTGTTTTTAATGTGAGAGCAAATGAAGGGTTGGTAGTAGAAATAGGTGTAGATTAAGACACAAAAAAAACACGCTTCATTTAGAAGCGTGTTTTTGTATATATTTATAAAAGGGAGTAACGACTAAATGTCTTCAGCGTCTCTTAATCCTTGAATATAACTTGCTTTTTGAATCTGGCGTCTGCGTTTTACAGAAGGCTTAGTGAAAAATTGATTTTCTCTTAAGTTTTGCATTACTTTCACATTTCTGTGTTTACGCTTGTAACGTTTTAATGCACGTTCTATATTTTCACCCTCTTTAATTTCTATTCTTAACATAAATGATAATTTATTTGTGGATGCAAAAGTAGTTTAATTATTATGATTTATCAAGTTTTTTTTAATTAACAGTATCCTTTTTTGTTTTGTCCTTATTTTTTCCTCCAAGTAATCCGCCTAAAAGATCTTTTACACCTTCTTCAATGTTTGAATTTGGGGTTGTTGATGGACTTTGTGTTTGAGTAGTATCTGAGCTTTGAGGGTTGTTTTCTTCGTTATTATTTCCACCTAAAATACCACCAATAACATCGCTAAGTTGTTCTGTACCTTGGTTTAATAATTTTTGTTTTTGAATGTCTATAAGTTGTTTTGTGAGTTTTGTAATACCACTTGTTAAATCGGTTGAAACCGTTGGCTTCGTAAAACTTCCACCAATAGTTGCTATAACAGGAATGGTGATTTTATTAACTTCAGGATCATTTATTTGTCCGATTAAGCGATTGACTTCACTTCCTAAGTATTTGGCAGGCACATCAAAGACCGCATTATAATTCATTGTCTTATCAAAACCATGAGAACCATCTACAGTAATGTTGATGTCTTCATATTTTAAATTGAAGGGTTTCACAAGTACTTGTCCATCATTAAAATCTAACTTTGTTTTTAAATCTTTAAGATCTAATTTTTCAAAATCAATAAAATTAACTGCGCCACTTAATTGTTCTAGGAGCGCTGTGTTTTTGGGTTCAATTTTCGTAGTCAATAATTCTGCTATTGCGTTTCCTGTAACAGAACTCAATTCAGGAGAAAAGTTTTGGTCTAAAACACCAGATAATTGTATAGTCGTGTTAAGCTTTCCTTTTAAGGCTTTAGCAATAGGTGCTAAACTTTGTAATAGTTCTAAATCTTTAAAGGATTGCGAAATATCAAAGTCTTTAGCGCCAAGGTTCATGTCAAAAAGTGGTGTTTTATTTTTAGTATCGACTAATCCAGAAATAGCCAATTCACCATCAAAAATATCTGAAGTCATATTTTCTAAAACAGCTTGTTCGTTTTTTATACTAAGCTTTCCTTTTACATTCTTTAAGGTTAAATTATCGTATAATACTGTTTTTGCATCAGCTTGAATAACACAATCTAAAAAGGCTGGTATTTTAAGTGATTCGTCTTCGCTTGTCTTTTTGTTTTCTGAAGCGACGTCATCATCAGCTACCATAAAATCACTCACGGCAAAAGTATTAGAATTAACTTTGAAGTTTCCTTGTAATTTACTGTCACTTAATAAAAAACCGAGTAAATTTTTAATGGTTCCAGTTGCATTTAAGTCGCTATTACCAGTTCTTGCTTCAAAATTGTTTAAAGCTACGGTTCCAGGGTTAAAGGTCATGTCTGCCTTACTGATATGGATTGGATTTACAATATCTTCCGAAGAAAATATAAAATCACTTACACTTACATTTCCATTGTTTTTAATGCGTTGATAGGCATTAGTTTCTAAGGCATTCATGTCAAAGGACGTGTTTAATTTTCCTTTTAAAATACCACTCAGTTCTTTTTCTAAAGAAATAGGATAGGCTTTACTGATGTTTGCTAAATTTAAAACACCGTCTATATTAGCATTCACTAGCATGTTTTTGGTGATGTTTTTTAACGTTGCTGAAGATTTAAAAGCGTCTTCATCTATTTTAAAGTTTAAATTTTCAATATTTACATAGGTATTATCAATATTGCCATCATCGTTTTTTAACGATGCATTTATGGAAATATTTTCAACACGTTTTGGTAAATCGGGATACTTAAAAGAAGCGTTATTTGAAGCGACATTAATATCTAAATGAGGAATGGTTGTTTCAGAGTTTATTCCTTTTATTAACCCTTTAACTCTAAAGTCTCCTGTTGTATGTACTTGGTCTAAATTTTTTGAATAAGTTTCTGGAATGACTGCAAGAAAGTCTTTAAACGTCGAACCAGAATTTTCGAAAGAAACATCAATTTCTTGTCCGTTTTCTAGCATTTTCACATCCCCTTGAAATTCTATGGCTAACTGATTTATTAAAGCTTTATTTTCTTTAAAAGTGTACGTGTTATTTTCTAAATCAAGATCTAATAAAGCGTCTAGTTTTATGTTATTGTTATTTAAATATTTCGTACTATCTATACTTAGGCTTATTCTAGCCTCTGTATTTGTGTCTAATTCTGAAACCTCTCCAGAAAAAGTGCCTTTTCCAGAATGGTTTAACTCAGTAATATATATAGTAGTATTTGATTTTTCATCTAAATAAGTAAAAGCGCTATTGTTTATAGCGTAATCTTCAACATCAAAACTGAAGCCTTTTCCAGTGTCATTAGATGCCTTTTGGTTTTCTTTTTTCTTAACGATGTCATAATTCACATCACCAAATGTATTCGTCTTTAGCGTCAGTAGTGCTTCATCAAGTTTAATAGCGTTAACGATTATAGGTGCTTCATCTGCTGTTTTAAATAATTCTTTTATAGACATATCAAACGAAATGGATTTAGCTGTAGCAAAAGTTTCGTCTTTAAAAGGTTCGAAATTAGTAATCACCAAATCATCAACACTAACATGTGCTTGCGGAAAGCTGCTTAAAAAACTTAGGTTAACATCACTAAACTCTACTTTGGCATTTAGATTTTCATTTATAAATTGTTTGACCATCTCCTTAATTTGAGATTGAAACATAAAAGGAATGGCAATAAGAATTGCCACAATAATAAGTAAAGTAATACCTGTAATTTTTAAAGCTTTCTTCATTAGCACATTGTGTTTATGTAAGTATTTACGTATTAAATTTATAGTTGGATGCTCTAAAATTAAATTTTAGTAAAACTTTAGCATTATTAAAAATCGATTTCTTCGTTAACTTTTAGGTCAAAACGTTTTCTAAAAAGATACACACCTAAGTAAAGTAATGGTGTGTCTAAAGCAGCAATTAGAACTTTAAAAACGAATCCAGCGACTAACAATCCAGCGAATTTGTCCCAAGCAATAATATCAAAAGAGCATAATAAAACCAATATGGTAAATGTATCTACGAATTGTGATAAGAAGGTTGAAAAATTATTGCGTAACCATAAATGTTTCCCTTTGGTAAGGCGTTTCCAAAAGTGATAAATTTGAATGTCTATAAATTGGGCTAAAAGATAAGCCATCATGCTCGCAAATACAGCGATTGCAGTACTTCCAAATACTGTTGAAAACAAGGTGTCATTTACGGGAGACCAATCTGTAGCAGGTACAGCATTGGCAGTATATACAATTAGCATTGAAAAAAACGAAGCAAAAATGCCAGCAATTACAATTTGATTGGCGCGCTTTTTACCATAAATCTCACTAATTAAGTCAGTAATTAAAAAGGTAATAGGATAGGGTAAAATACCAACTGAAATTTCAAAAAGTTTTGTGCCATAAACTTCAATATTAAAAGGATACCAGTAAAAAAATTTCTGAAATATTAAATTTGAAACTACTAAAGAAGTGATAAACAAAGCACCTAAAAACAGATAAATACGTTGTGCAGCAAGTTTGTCTTTTGTGGTCATTATAAATTGTGAATAAATAGCTCTTGTAAATATAACTTAATAATTTTTCTTTTAGTTATTTTGCCACCTGTTATGAACCAACCAAAAAAAGTCTACATATCTTTAGGAAGTAATAAAGGCGACAAATTTAAAAATTTGCAAAATGCCATAGACGCTATTCATCAGCAGATTGGTCATATAAAATTAATTTCTAAAGTCTACAAATCACCTGCTTTTGGTTTTGAAAGCGATGATTTTTTGAACACTTGTTTGATTTTAGAAACTGAATTAAAACCTGCTAAACTCCTAAAAAACCTGCTAGGTATTGAAAAGCAATTAGGACGTGTAAGAAGTGCTTCTGAAGGATATCAAGCTCGGATTATAGATTTAGATATTATCTTTTTTGAAGAAGACGTTTTAGAATCTAAAACCTTAACCATTCCACATCCAGAAATGCATAAACGCAGATTTGTTTTGCAGCCTCTAAATAATATTGCAGCACAATTAAAACATCCATTATTTGAGAAAGAAGTTAGTGTTTTATTAGAAGAGTGTACAGATCAAAGTGTATTGACACCTATTAATATTTGGTTGAAAAATCCAAGTAAGCAATATGACTTTTCAAAGTATAATTTTATTGCCATTGAAGGAAATATTGGTGCAGGAAAAACGAGCTTGTCAAATAAAATGGCACATGATTTTAATGCGAAATTAATTTTAGAGCGTTTTGCAGATAATCCGTTCTTGCCTAAATTTTATAAAGAACCAAAACGTTATGCGTTCACTTTAGAAATGTCTTTTTTGGCAGATCGTTATCAGCAAATTAGTGACGATTTATCGCAATTAGACTTGTTTAAGGATTTTATTGTTAGTGATTACGATGTATTTAAATCGCTTATCTTTTCTAAAATCACTTTACCTGAAGATGAATTTAAATTATATAGAAAGCTTTTTTATCAAGTTTATAAAGATATTGCGAAACCAGATTTGTATGTGTATTTATATCAGAATACAGAGCGACTTCAAGAGAATATAAAAAAACGAGGACGTAACTACGAAAAAGATATTGAAGACGATTATTTAGATAAAATTAATTCTGGGTATTTAGAGTTTTTAAAAAACCAACCTGAATTAAATGTCAAGATTATCGATATTTCCAATAGAGATTTTGTAAAGAATAGAGCCGATTACCTTTGGATTTTAGACCAGATTTGTGATTAAACATCTAAGCTTTTAAAAAAGAGTGTATAATGTGGTAACAATACAACCTTTGTTGTTCTCTAGTATATACGTGTCAAGAGTTTTTTCCTCTCTAATATTTAAATTAAAAGGTGCTTCTAGTAGATTAACACCACTGTTTTGTTTTAGCCTAATACCTTGGCCAGAAATAATGTCTTTATTAGGAATATAGTCTTCAGAAGGGAGGTGTTCAGTTAATATAATGTATTTATAAACGGCTATTTTCTTAATTATTTTTTGGATTTCGGTATTTGATATATGCTGTAATACTTGTCGTAATATAATACAATCGCCTGAAGGGAGCTCGTCGTTCGAAATGTCCAAACAATAAAACTCTAAGTTACTTTCTTTAAATAAACTTTTATTCCTATTAATAAGTTTTTCTACAATATCAATAGCAATATATTTCTGGGTATATTTTGAAAGAGATTTACCAATATTAAAATCACCACAACCTAAATCGCAAACAACTAAAGGCGTATTATGAGATTCAAAAAAGGTAATTAAGGCCTTAAGATATGGATTTACAATTTTTGGTTCATGCGAACCTGTGCCAGAATAAAAATCAGTGGATGTTCCTCCCCAAAGGTTCATTTCATAAATCTGTTGCATAACAGCTTTGGTTGGCCAAGGTTGCTTCGGTTTTTTGGCCACCTATTTTTGATTTAAGATTAGTTTACTATAAACATCCCAAACCACAACACCACAACTCACAGAAATGTTTAAAGAATGTTTGGTTCCAAACTGAGGAATTTCAAGAACAAAATCACTTGCGCTTACCACATCTTGAGAAACCCCTTTGACTTCGTTGCCAAAAACTAAAGCATAAGTTGTATTTTGTTTTGGTGAGAATTTATTTAACATCGTAGCGTTTTCAGCCTGTTCAATTGCGCATATTTGAACCTTATCTTGTTGTAATTTATCAATAACAGTCATAGTGTTTTCTACATATTCCCAGGCAACAGAATCAGTACTCCCAAGTGCAGTTTTATGAATGTCTTTATGAGGTGGTTTGGCTGTTATACCACAGAGGTAAATCTTTTCAATTAAAAAAGCATCACTCGTTCTAAACACAGAGCCTATATTGTTCAAGCTCCTAATATTATCAAGCACAATAATGAGTGGTGTTTTTTTAGTTTGTTTAAATTCATCGACACTTAATCGGTCTAATTCACTGTTTTTTAATTTGCGCATAGGATGTGAATAATTGTAGATAACTTATGTAGAGATGATTTCAGTAAAAATCAAATATTAATTACATTAGCAATCTTGCATTCAGGACAAAAATAACATATAAAAATCACTTATCCATTGGCAAAAAAAGCAAAAAAAGTCACGCCTTTAATGAAACAATACAATGCCATTAAGGTAAAGTATCCAGATGCATTGTTGTTATTTCGTGTAGGCGATTTTTATGAAACCTTTGGAGAAGACGCTGTAAAAGCTGCGGGAATTCTAGGTATTATATTAACTAAACGAGGTGCAGGAAGTGAAAGCGAAACAGAGTTAGCAGGTTTTCCACACCATTCGTTAAACACCTATTTGCCAAAATTAGTTAAAGCAGGAGAACGGGTTGCTATTTGTGATCAATTAGAAGATCCTAAGCAAACAAAAACTATAGTGAAACGTGGCGTTACAGAACTAGTAACACCTGGGGTAGCTTTGAATGATGAAGTTTTAGTGTCTAAATCGAATAACTTTTTATGCTCGGTTTATTTTGAAAAAAATAAAATAGGCATTTCGTTTTTAGATGTGTCTACAGGTGAGTTTTTAACCTCTCAAGGTAATGCTGAGTATATTGATAAGCTCCTTCAAAATTTCAATCCAAGTGAAGTGTTAGTATCCAAACAAAAGCGTTCGTTGTTCAATGAAACTTTTGGCGACGATTTCCACACTTTTTACCTTGAAGATTGGGTGTATCAAATAGACTATGCGAATGAAACCTTAGTCAAACATTTTAACACCAAAACATTAAAAGGATTTGGTATTGAAGATTTATATGAAGGCATTATCGCTTCAGGATCAATCTTACACTATCTTGGCGAAACACAGCATAATAAATTAGAGCATATTACATCTATTTCCAGAATTGCAGAAGATGCGTATGTCTGGATGGATAAATTTACGATTAGAAACTTAGAACTTTACCATTCAAACAACAATAATGCGGTTACATTACTTCATGTAATTGACAAAACCACTTCTCCAATGGGAGGGCGTTTATTAAAGCGTTGGTTGGCATTACCCTTAAAGAATGTAGATAAAATAAAGCAGCGTCATGAAGTCGTTGATTTTTTGACTAAAGACAAAACAATCCTTCAGAAAATTCAGAATCACATTAAACATATTGGTGATATTGAACGCTTAATTTCTAAGGTAGCGACTTCAAAAGTGAATCCAAGAGAAGTTATTCAGTTAAAAAATTCATTAGAAGCCATATCGCCAATTAAAGCATTATCGTATCATTGCGATAATGAATCACTTAAAATAATTGGAGATAAGTTACAAGATTGTGATGGGCTTCGAGAGAAGATTAAAGCCATACTTAATGAAGATGCTCCAGTGAATGTTTTAAAAGGAAACACTATTGCTGAAGGGTTTTCTGAAGAATTAGACGAGCTTCGTGGCTTGTCAACTTCAGGTAAAGCATATTTAGATCAAATGCTGAAACGCGAAAGTGATCGCACAGGAATTACATCACTTAAAATAGCATCTAATAATGTTTTTGGGTATTATATTGAAGTGCGTAATACACATAAAGACAAAGTGCCTGAGGAATGGATAAGAAAACAAACCTTAGTCAATGCAGAACGTTATATTACTGAAGAGCTTAAAGAGTATGAAGCTAAAATTTTAGGTGCTGAAGAACGTATTTTAGGAATCGAACAACAACTATTTTCAGAATTGGTGACTTGGATGAATCACTATATAAAACCAGTACAGCAAAATGCTCATCTCATTGGACAGTTAGATTGCTTATGTGGATTTGCTCAGCTAGCCAAAGACAATAAATATGTATATCCAATAATAGATGATTCATTCGATTTAGAAATAAAGAATGGTCGTCATCCTGTCATTGAAAAACAGTTGCCTATTGGTGAAGCCTATATCGCAAATGATGTGTTTTTAGATAGAGAAACGCAGCAAATCATTATGATTACTGGGCCAAATATGTCAGGAAAGTCAGCAATTTTACGTCAAACCGCATTAATTGTATTATTAGCCCAAATGGGAAGTTTTGTGCCTGCGAAATCTGCAAGAATAGGATTGGTCGATAAAATTTTCACAAGAGTAGGAGCGAGTGATAATATCTCCATGGGAGAATCTACTTTTATGGTTGAAATGAATGAGACCGCATCTATCTTGAATAATATCTCAGATAGAAGTTTGGTGTTGCTTGATGAAATTGGTCGTGGTACCAGTACTTATGATGGCATATCCATAGCTTGGGCTATTAGTGAATATTTGCATGAGCATCCAGCAAAGCCGAAAACACTTTTTGCAACACACTATCATGAGTTAAATGAAATGACAGAAACGTTTAGCCGAATTAAGAACTATAATGTGTCTGTAAAAGAGTTAAAAGATAATGTTTTGTTTTTGCGTAAACTAGTTTCTGGAGGAAGTGAGCATAGTTTTGGAATTCATGTGGCTAAAATGGCTGGAATGCCACAGCAGGTTTTACATCGTGCCAACAAGATTTTAAAGAAATTAGAAAAATCGCATTCAAGTGAAGAGCTTACAGATAAAGTGAAATCGTTAAAAGATGAAATGCAACTAAGCTTCTTTAACTTAGATGACCCTTTACTTGAAGAGATTAAAGATGAGATATTACACATTGATATTGACGTACTTACACCTGTAGAAGCACTAATGAAACTTAATGAAATTAAACGTATGCTTATGAAGAAAAAGCGTGCTTAAAAATAAATGGATTATTTCTTTAAAAAGGCTTTGGAATTCCTAGAAATATTTTAAATTTGCATCCGCAATAGTGATATTGTGCGTTCATTAAAAACTGCGAAAGTAGCTCAGGGGTAGAGCATCACCTTGCCAAGGTGGGGGTCGCGGGTTCAAATCCCGTCTTTCGCTCTGAAACTTTCTTAAAATATACCAATGCTGAAGTGGTGGAATTGGTAGACACGTTGGACTTAAAATCCAATGTCCATTAGGACGTACGGGTTCAAGTCCCGTCTTCAGTACTAAAGCCTTTATCGAAAGATAAAGGCTTTTTTTATGATTTATAATTAACAATAACAGAGCTCTCTGCTATAACGTAGTTTTTAAACAATGTTTGCCTATTTTCTAATGGTTTTAACATTTAAGATTAATCCAGACACAATTAGGAGAATTCCTAGAACACTCCAAAGAGTATAGATTTCATTAAACCAAATTACACCAATAAGTAGCGTAAATATGACTTCAATATATTTTAAAGGAGCAGCCTGATTTGTTTCAATATTTTGAAATGCCTTAGTCATATAGAATTGTCCAAAATATCCAAAAACACCTAAGCTTAAAAGTAAGCCCCATTCATAACCTACTGGTGTAATCCAATTTGGGATAGCTAACACGCCTCCAACTATAGCTGCAATAATCATAAAATAATTGACAATAACTACAGGATGGTCTCCTTTACCAATCATTCTAATTGTTACATACACTAAACCACTAAAAATGGCTGAGGCTATAGCATAGATTAAACCTATAGTATTTATTTGAGAATCGAAACCTTTTAAAATTAAAACCCCAGAAAAAGCAATTAACAAAAATAGCCATTGTAAGGGTTTTATTCTTTCTTTTAAAAAAATCAATGCAAAAATAGCCGCAAAAATAGGTGAGATATACCGAACTGTTGCTGCAGTCCCCATATTTAAATATTTTAAAGAATAAAAAAACAATGTCATTGAAGTAACACCTACTAATCCTCTAATGATTAGCAGTTTTTTTTTATTTCCGTACATTGAAATATTGTTTCGAATAAGGAAAGGTACAGTAAAAGCTAATGAGCCAATAGATCTAAAGAACACAATTTGATAGGCACTAAAATGATTCAAACTTTTAACAAAAGCATTTAACAGTGCAAAAGCAAAAGCACTCAATATCATAAAATGAATAGCTTTTTTTAGCATATATTAAAATGAGCTTTTTACTAAAGAATTGATTCTATAAGTTTTGTAAAGTTATTTATACATTCTAACTTTAATTGTTTTTGTGTTTTGTTTTTTGAGACTAAGATATGTTCTAGAGGCAGATTACTAGTCTTCGAATAATTATATGTGTGATTTGTTTTTGATTCGGTTAATAAAATAATCCCATCAACGGTTCCGTCATTTATTTTTAAGATACATTCTTCAAGTTTTTCATGATCTTCAAAAGATTGAAAAAGAATAATTCTATAACCAAAACTAAAAGCTACTTTTTCAATATTATGTAAAAAACAGCTATAAAATTCATCATTAATTTGTGGTAAAATTACAGCAACAGTATTTGTTTTCTTTTTCCTTAAAGCTACAGCATGATTGTTAGGGATGTAATTGTTTTCATTTGCAATAGATTTAATTAATTGCCTGGTTTTTAAGCTAATATCAAATTTATTGTTTAAAGCTTTAGATACTGTTGAAACAGAAAACCCAGATAGGTGCGACAATTGTTTTAAAGTAATAGAAGTTTCCAATACATTAATTTTTAAGTCCTTTAATAATATCTATAGCTTTTCTTGTAAGCGTTTCAATTTTTTCTAAATCGTAGTGTCCATCTGAATTTTTGTTAATCAGTTTAGAACCCATTCCTACACAAATTGTTCCTGCATTAAACCAACTTTCTAAATTTTCTTTTGTTGGCGATACACCTCCAGTTGGCATAATACTAGTCCAAGGCTGAGGGCCTTTAATTGCTTTTATGAAATCTGGGCCATAGATTCCTCCAGGGAAAAGTTTTACTATTTCACAGCCTAATTCTTCAGCTCTAGCAATTTCAGTTAGCGATCCACAACCAGGAGACCATAAAACCTTACGTCTGTTACATACAAGTGCAATATCTTCTCTTAAAACTGGAGTTACAATAAAATTAGCGCCTAAAGACATAAATCTTGATGCTGAAGCTGCATCAGTAACTGATCCTACTCCTAAAATCATTCCTGGTAATTCTGAAGTTGCATACTTAACTAATTCACCAAAAACTTCATGAGCAAAATCACCTCTTGCTGTAAATTCTAAAAGTCGAGCTCCTCCATTGTAACAAGCCTTTAATACTTTCTTGCTGATTTCTAAGTTGTTATTGTAAAACAAAGGGACAAGTCCCGTTAGTTTCATCGTATTCGCAACTTCTATTCTTGAAAATTGTGCCATATTTTTTTGTTTAACGTGCTACTCGTCCAGAAGCATCACCTCCCATTAATTTTTCTACTTCAGAAACAGTTACCAGATTAGCATCTCCTTTTATAGTGTGTTTTAAACATGATGCAGCAACTGCAAAGTCTAATGCATTTTGGTCATCTTCAGGATATTTTAATAACCCATATATTAATCCACCCATAAACGAATCTCCACCGCCAACACGATCGACGATATCTGTGATTTGATACTGACGAGTTTCATACATTTTTTCACCATCATAAAGAACTCCAGCCCATGTGTTATGAGATGCTGAAATTGATCCACGAAGTGTTGTTATTACTTTTTTAGCTTTAGGAAATTTTTCCATCATTTGTTTACAAACAGATAGAAATGCCTCTGCTTTTACATCATGGCCATGCTTGTGAACATCTAATCCTTCAGGATGGATGCCAAAATGTTTTTCGGCATCTTCTTCGTTGCCTAAAATGATATCACAGTAGGAGGTGAGTTCGGTCATAATAGCTTCACGATCGCCACCATATTTCCATAATTTAGCTCTATAATTTAGATCTGTAGAAATGGTAATTCCTTTTTCACTAGCTGCTTTTACTGCTTCTAAACAAACATCAGCTGCACCCTGCGAAATAGCAGGCGTAATACCTGTCCAATGAAACCATTCTACACCATTAAACACAGCATCCCAATCAATCATTCCTGATTTAATTTCTGCGATAGCAGAATGTGCTCTATCATAAACAACTTTACTACCTCGACTTACTGCACCAGTTTCTAAAAAGTATATTCCTAGACGATCTCCACCCCAAACAATTTTATCTACACCAACGCCTCTTTTGCGCATTTCCATCATAGCGCATTGTCCAATATCATTATCAGGCAAACGCGTTACAAAATCTACAGAAACACCGTAGTTAGCTAAAGAAACAGCGACATTTGATTCGCCGCCTCCATAAACGACATCAAAGCTATTGGCTTGTGAAAATCTTAAAAATCCTTGTGGTGCTAAACGGAGCATAATTTCTCCAAAAGTGACTACTTTACTCATTATTATTTTTTATATTTTAACTAAAGGCTAAGCCTCCATTAATATCTATATTGTTTCCTGTTATAAAAGAAGCTTCATTTGATGCTAAATATGTTACCAAACCTGCAACTTCTTCAGCTTGACCTTCTCTTCTTAATGGAGTCGCTCCTGCAACCTTATTTCTGATTTCATCTTTCGTAAAATCGTCATGGAATTTTGTTCCAATTAAACCAGGGCAGATTGCATTTACTCTAATTCCTTTAGGGCCTAACTCTTTTGCCATTGCCCTTGAGAATGTAGTTACAGCTCCTTTAGAAGATGCATATAAAGATGATCCACCGCCACCGCCATCTCTAGCAGCTTGAGAAGAAAGGTTGATAATTGATCCTCCTTTAGTCATTAAAGGTTCGAAAGCTTGTGTTACAAAAACAGTAGATTTAAAATTAACATTCATAACTAAGTTATAAAATGACTCATCTAATTCCTGTAATGTTTTGCGAGCAAAAAGACCACCTGCATTATTTACTAAAATATCGACTGTGTTTCCAAATGCTTCAATAGTTTTTGCTTTTAAATTGTTAATGTCATCTTGTTTTGATACATCAGCTTTAATAGCAATAGCTTGGCCTCCAATAGATTTTATATCTTCTACAGTTTTGTTGGCTCCAGCTTCAGAGCTGTTATAATTTACAACTACCTTTGCTCCATCTTTAGCAAGTTTAATCGATATTGCTCTTCCTATGTCTCTAGAACCTCCAGTTACTACAGCTACCTTTCCTTTTAATCTACTCATTTTATATTAATAAAATTTTAATATTAAATTCCTAGTGCTTGTCCACCACCAATTTGAATAGTTTCTGCTGTTATAAAAGATGCATCTTTACTAGCTAAAAAGGAAATCACACCAGCAACATCTTCAGGTTGTCCTAATCTTCCAAGCATGATATTATTTGCCCAAGAGGCAAAAACTTCAGGTTTAGTTGATTTAATTTGGGCGTGGAACGGTGTATCAATAGTACCAGGAGAAACGGCATTTACTCTAATTCCATATTCAGCTAAATCTTTTGCTAATGCACGAGTAATGGCATGAACACCAGCTTTTGATGTGCCGTAAACTCCAGCTCCAGGACCACCAGCGGTCCATCCTGCATTAGAAGTATAGTTAATTATAGAAGGGTGTTCTCCTTTTTTAAGAAACGGTATTGCAGCTCTTGAAGCAAAAAATACTGAATCTAAGTTAAGTGCCATTACAAATCTGTAAAATTCAGTTGTCATGTCTTCAAACCTAGATCGTCCACCTAATCCACCTGCATTATTTACAAGAACATCTATTTTACCATATTTTTCACCAATTTTTGTGATATTAGAAGTAACAGCTTCGTCACTAGTAACATCAAAACCGTAATATTCGGCAGTTATTCCTTCATTAGTAAGTTGTTTAACTCTTTCGGCTCCTACTTCGTCTTCTATACCGTTTAAAATTACTGTATATCCATCTTTACCTAATCTTTTTGCAACTTCGAATCCGATTCCTCCAGTTGCTCCTGTTACAATAGCAACTTTTTCATTTGATTTATTCATCGTTTAATATTGAATTTTATTATGTTATAATATTTCTTTAATTTTCTACAAGCTTAACTTTTCTAATTAAAAAGAAAATAGCTAGTACTGCTAGCACCACAGATAATGTTATAGCTATAAAAGCAGGTGTATATGATCCTCCTTTGGTAATGCTTCCAATAAACCAGTTCATTATAATAGGGGAGAAAGCAGCTATCGTTCCAGCTAATCCAGCTAATGTTCCTACAGAAGGTCCTTTAAATAAGTCACTAGATAAGGTTTGAATATTACCTATAGCAAATTGGAATCCAAAAAGCGCTAATCCTGCTAAATAAATGAAAGTCATGTAATTAGAGTCATTTACAAATATTATGATAGAAACAAATCCAATTATAATTAGAAGGCTTCCTAAAACAATACTTGCTTTCCTACCAATATCAACAGAAGTACGTTTTATTATTTCTTCAGTAAATAAGCCTCCTAAAATTCCACCTGCTGCAGCCATGAGATAAGAAATCCACATAGTTTTTCCTATTTCTTCTATGCTTAGACCAAACTTAGAATTTAAATAAATTGGCATCCAACCTGCAAAGAACCACCAAATAGGTTCTATAAAAAATCTGCATAGTAAAACGCCCCAAGGTTGTTTGTAACTAAGTATTTTTAATACGCTTAAACTTTTAGCGCCTTCAACAGCAACGTCATTATTTTCTATTCGATCATTAAGTATTAAGTTTCTTTCGTCTTCAGTAATCCAAGGATGACTTTCTGGTTTAGACTTGTTTAGAGCAAACCATGGAATTACCCATAGCAAACCTAAGGCACCTAATATTAAATATGTAGACTTCCATCCAAATTGAGCATAAAGAAAGACTATAATTACGGGAGCTACCACATTACCAATAGAGGCTCCTGAATTAAAAATACCTTGTGCGAGTGCTCTTTGTTTTACAGGAAACCATTCGCCATTACTTTTTACAGCACCAGGCCATAACCCTGCTTCTCCTAGTCCAAGTAACCCACGAACTATTGATAGTGAAACCACACCTCTTGCTATTGCGTGAAGGGCAGCAGCAGCAGACCAAACCACAATTGATAAAACAAACCCAATTCTTGTTCCAATTTTATCGTATAATCTTCCAGATAAAAACTTACTGGCAGCATAAGTAATCATAAAAATATTAAGCATTAAGGCATAATCTGAATTATCCATGCCTAGGTCTTCTCCCATTTGAGGCCAAAGTAAAGCAAATGCAGTTCTATCTATATAATTTATTACAGTTGCAATAAAAATCAATCCAATAATCCACCATCTTAAACCTCTTACTTTCATAGTATAATATTCTAAACCAATTTATGGTTATTTAAATTTTTATAAAAAGTAATTAAATTTTAGTAGCAAAATGCGGATGCATTTTCTAAGAATAAAATTACTTCCCTCCTTAATGTATTCTACATTAGAAAATTTAACGTGCAATTAATTTTCTAACAGATTTAAATATCAAGTATTATAGCAGTATTGATATAATATCTTGAAATGTTCTTTCATTTTTTGTTTTGCTAGTTGAGGATCTTGATTTTTAATAGCCTCAAAAATAGCTTGATGTTCTTTTATACCTGATTGAGCTAGGTTTTTATCACATACATGATACTTTTCAAAATTTGTAATTATTCCTGGTGTAATAATTAGCATGAACGTATTCATGGTGCTATTCCTGCTAGCTTTTGCTATAGCTAAATGAAACAGTAAATCTTCTTGAACAGCATCTTGACCATTATTTACTTTATTAGCATAAGCCTCTAAAGCATTCTTCATTTGTTCTAAATCTTTATCTGTTCTTCGGATTGCTGCTAACCTTGCTGTTTTTAATTCTAATAATATTCTTGTTTCAACTAATGACTTAAAGTCTGGATCATCTAATCTTAAAATGTCCTCAATCATGCCGTTCATAGCAATAACTCCTATATTTGCAACAAAAGTCCCGCTTTGAGGTATTGACTTTAATAATCCGTAAAACTCTAATTTTTGAATGGCTTCACGTAAATTCCCTCTAGAAACTTCAAATTTATCTGAAAGTACTCGTTCAGAGGGAAGCTTATCTCCAGGTTCAAGATTTTTATAATTGATTAAATCTCGAATCTTAGAAATAATTGAATTTTGAATACTTTGATTCTCATTTACAGTAAGTATTTCTAACTTCATATTTTTATTTGTATTCTAAAATTGATTAGACACTTGTTAAATTTAGAAATTTAAAAGGGATAACCAAAGAAAAACCAAAACCTTTTCTGATGAATTTTACTGGCTGCGGCACCAGTAAAACTCAACAGGTTACATTAATTAATTTAGACCAATCAAATAAAATTAATGCTGTACTTCTAAATCGTTGAATCTATCTTTTTCAGATAAGCTCATTCTTCTTTGATTTAGAAAATAATCATCTTTTTATACTAAAAGACTAAAGTGTAATATTTAAAAAAACTATTAATCAAATATTATTTATACTTAAAAACTATAATCTTAAATTTATTTATTAATGTTTAAAAATTAGTATCCTGGGTTTTGTGTAATCACTCCTCCAGTTGCAAGTATTTCAGAAATAGGAATTGGAAATAAATGATAATTACTATTAACCGTTTCTCCCATTTCGGCATCAACTGAACCAGTTCTAACTAGGTCAAACCATCTTTGCCCTTCAAAGGCTAACTCTAATCTTCTTTCATCTTGAATGGCTTGTCTAACCAAAGCCTGAGTGTTAAGAACAGTATGATCTAGAGGAGCTAAGCCAGCTCTTGTACGTATTGGGTCTAAAACATCAAGAACATCTTCTTCTGAAGAACCATTTTCATTTAATGTTTCTGCATACAATAATATAACGTCTGCTAATCTCAGTTCAATCCAGTCGTGATCAGGGCCACCAGTTTGAGGGAATTTAGGTGACATTAAATCTGCTTCATTTATTGTTACTG
The DNA here is from genome assembly GCF_042686125.1 of Lacinutrix iliipiscaria. Classification (NCBI taxonomy): domain Bacteria; kingdom Pseudomonadati; phylum Bacteroidota; class Flavobacteriia; order Flavobacteriales; family Flavobacteriaceae; genus Lacinutrix; species Lacinutrix iliipiscaria. The sequence goes on along the minus strand of NZ_JBHUOV010000001.1, from coordinate 137,244 downwards.
CTCTTCTTAAATCTCCAGGACTTGCATCAAATGCAGCAATTAGGTCTGTGTCTAAAGGATCTAAAGATTTAGTGTCAAGTCCTGCAGACCATGACCAAAATTCTGTAAAACCATATTCATCTTCAATAGAACTTGAAACTTGAGTAGCAAATAAGATTTCAGAATTTAAATCATTTTCTACGCCAAAAATATCAGCAAATCCAGAAGTTACTAGTTCAATACCAGCAGCGGAAGCTCCGTTTACAACAGCAGCTAGATGTGGTTCTGCACTTGCAAAATTACCTCTTTGAACATATACTTTACCCAACAACCCTTGAGCTGCATATTTAGATGCTCTTCCGTCTACGATTTCTGTATCTAAAGCTGCTATTGCATCTGTTAAATCAGGAATGATCACGTTATTATAAACATCGTCAGCCGGTTGTCTTTCTAAAATAGATGTATCAGTTGTGCTTGGAGCTGGAGATAAATTCACAGGAACATCTCCAAATACTCTTACTAATTTAAAGTAAGACAAGGCTCTTAGAAATTTAGCTTCACCTACGTGAGTAGCATCTGATGAGTTATCAATAACATTATTTGCGCTTAATATGGACTTGTATAGAGCAGAGTAGAAAGGTCTAAAGAATTGATCCTCCATGATTGGTAATTCACTAGTGAATCTATCGAATGATGGATATGGCTCTTCAATCATTAGAGCATTATCTGCTCTAAAATCTCCCATTACTGCCATTGGTGTTACAGACCCAAGTTGATAGTAATATGCTGCATTCAAAATGCCATCAAAATCTTCCAAAGAATCTGAACTAGCAATATTTGGTGGGGCTTGATCTAAATCATTATCACATGCTGTTGTTAACAACAATGAACTTAATAATAAAATATATACTTTTTTCATTTTTTCTTTATTTAAAAATTAACATTTAAACCTATTGTAAAACTTCTAGCAATTGGGCTGGCACCTACTTGTGTACCATTTGTTGTTGCTCCTAAATAACCACTATTTGTAGTCTCAATACCCTCTGGATTGAAAGAGGTGTAATCATCAGACCATAAATACAATAAATTAGTGGCAGCAACATATAACCTTGTAGAACTTATACCAACTTTACTAGTCCATTTAGGGTTTAAGGTATAACCTATAGTAAGGTTTCTAAGTGCTATGTATGACGCGTCTTGTATCTGTGCGTCTAATTGATTATTAGAGTCTAAATAATGTTGACCATTATGATCGGCAATACCGTCTTCATTGGCATCAAAACTACTTCTTAGTCTACCACCAAATTCTGAATTATAGTATATTGGGTCAACATTCCAAACCTCTCCTCCTTCAGCGCCTTGGAATTGGAGAGACATATCAAAATCTTTGTACTTCATTGAGCTATTGAATCCCCAATAAAAATCTGGTGTATTTTGTCCTATTTTCACTAAATCACCACCTTCAGCAACTGTTTTAGTCTTGTCAATTTCACCATAACCTTCTTCTCCAGGAGATTGTTGGTCAACAACATAGTATGCAGAACTATTAATGCCAATATTTCGTGTTGGATCTGCAGTGTAAACACCTTCAACTTGTCCAGTGGTTTCTATTCCCCACATTTCACCAATTTCTCCACCGACATAATTTCTATAAACAGGTCCTCTACCAGATTGGCCATAAATTACTCGAGGTAATTCGTCTAGACCACCTAAATCTGTAATTTCTGTTTTAACAGTTGATAAATTAGCACTTATATCCCAAGAAAAATCTTTCTTTTGTAAAACTCCAGCAGAAAATTCGAATTCTACTCCTGAGCTTCTTACATCTCCAGTATTAAGTCTAATGGAAGTTGTACCAAGAACTTCTGATACACTCTGATTAATTAACATGTCTTCAATATCTGAGGTATAGTAATCTACACCTAAAGTAATTCTATTTCTTAGCACACCTAAATCAATTCCGTAGTTAGTTTCTGTGTTTGTTTGCCAAGTTAAATCTGCATTAGCTACATCTTCAGGAATTATATAACCATTTCCATATATCGTAGGTTGAGAATTTAAAAGACTTAATGAATTATAAGCCCCTAAGTCTGAAGTTGTACCTAAAGACCCTGTACTAAACCTTAGTTTTAATAAACTTACAAGATCAAATTTAAAAAATGATTCGTTATGTACATTCCATCCTATAGAAAGCGCTGGAAAAGTAGCAAACCTTTTATTAGCTCCGAAACGAGAATCACCATCTCTTCTTACAGATACTGAAAATAAATAACGGTCATCGAAAGCATAGTTAATTCTTCCAAAAACACTTCTTCTACTTATAGTTTCGTCTCTTTCTGTTGTAGTAATGTCTTCTGGGTTTAGCAGACTGAAGTTTATAATTTCTCCAAACGGAACATTAGTACCATTTAGTGAAGTTCCTTTAGCATATAGGTTTTGTATTTCATATCCTAATACTGCAGCAACATCGTGTCTTCCAAATACTTTTGCATAGTTCAAAGTAGTTTCACTTAATACTGAAGACCTTTTTACATTTGTTCGATCTAGTGCAGTTTGTGTACTACGTGCTCTTGAGTCAAACTCTAGTCCTCTATAAAAATAGTCTTCTGTGTCTCTAAGGTCTCCACCAAGAACAGTTTTTATATTTAATCCATCTATAATTCCAAACTGTAAATAAGAACTTACATTAGCAAAATACGTTTTTTGCCATTGGTCTGTGTTATCAAGCTTTGTTGCTGGACCTGCATCACCAGAACCACCAATACCATTACCACTTCTTCCATAATGCCAATCTTGAGCAGTATCACCTGGTTGTAATGTGTAAATACTACTATTCCAAGGTGCGTCGTCACCTCCTCTAAAGCCAGAGTCAAATGAGTCATAGCCTAAAGCTTGAGCTTGTTGATCTAATTGTTGAACAAATGCTATTGAAGCTTCGGTATGGTAAATAGGGTGAATGTTATAAGCTCTTAATAGATCTCTCATATCATGTCCTACGATATCTCTTTCAGATTTAAATCCATTGAAACTTATTCCAGTCTTAAATCGATCTCCTAATTCAGTATCGACATTCAAACGTGCGTTAAGTCTTTCATACTCTTGAGTAATTACAATACCTTCTGTATCTTGATATCCAATAGAAGCAAAGTATTTTACATTTTCTGTTCCTCCATTCATGCTAAAGTCATGACTAGTAGTACTACCATTTCTGAAAAGCCAATCTTCTGCAGCAACAACATCAGGGGAGTTTTTAAACGCATTTAATCTATAATTATATAAATCTGGATCTACTTCAGAGATGTCCCAATTTCCATTCGCTACATTTGTTTCTATAGTATTAGCCCATTCTGAAGCTGTTGGATTTATATTATCTCTTTTATATCTACTTGATGTACTCGTGTAGACATTGTAGCTAAAACTAGGCTTGCCTAACTTTCCTTTTTTGGTAGTTACTAAAATTACACCATTAGCTCCTCTTGAACCATAAATAGCAGCTGAAGCCGCATCCTTTAATACTTCTAAGCTTTCAATATCGTTTGGGTTAACCGTTGCTAAACTTCCTGAAATTGGATAGCCATCTACAACGATTAATGGACTTGAATTACCATTAATAGAAGAAGCAGCTCTAATTTGAATTTTAGGATCAGCACCTGGTGCACCATCTTGATTTTGAATTAATACCCCTGAGAGCTTTCCCGTTAGAGCTTCATCTACACGAGTCGCTTGAATACCAGCGACATCAGATCCTTTAACTTTAGCAATTGCTCCAGTAGAGTGTGATTTTTTTCGCTGACCATAACCTACAATTACAACTTCATCTAAGTTGTTTGAATCTACAGCTAGGTTAATATTAATTGTTTCTTGATTGTTAACAGTAACGGTTTGTGTTGTATAACCAACATACGAGAATTGAAGAACATCACCATTATTCACTTGAATTTCATAATTCCCATCAAAATCAGTGGATGTTCCATTTGTTGTGTCAAGAACTAACACATTAGCACCAAGAATAGGTATTGAGTTTTCATCTGTTACGTTCCCTTTAATAAGGATACCTTCTTGAGCAAAAGTTATTATGCTAAATAGAAGCATAATCATTAATGCAGACTTAGTTTTTAAATTCATAATTAATTGTTTAATTTTTAATTAGTTATTTTTAAAAAATCACTTGTAACTGCACGACAATAGTTAAATTGTTTTTTTGTACTTTTGTATTGTACGTGTTGCAACAAGTAATATGTACGTTATTACTTCCCTCCAAAGAAGTAAATTTTAAAGGATAGGCGTGCACCTGTCCTTTTTTTGTAGGTATAAAAAATTGGTTCACCAGATTGGTTGACCAAATATATATAAAATTTTGTTAAATCCAACGTTTTAGTAAAATTAATATGTTAAAAAAGAAAAGAATTGAGTTAAAATAGCAAAGATTTTCTTATTTGTGAGAATTTTACTATTGCATAAACCTTTATAAATTGGATTATTATAATTTTTATAATGACTATTTATCTCCAAAATAAGATACCTCACCACCACTTAAGAAATCTTCTCTTACAGGACTAAATGTGTCAATTAACTCACCTTCCTCCAAGCAAACAGCGCTGTGTAACAAATTAGGTTCAATATATACACCATCTCCTGCTTCTACAATTTGCTTTACACCATCAATTTCAAATTCAAATTTACCAGACACACAAAACGTTGCTTGTGTATGAAAATGTTGGTGTGGTGATCCTAATGCACCTTTTTCAAATTTTACTCTTACCATCATGATTTGGTTATCGTATCCTAAAAACTTTCTTGAGACCCCGCCTCCCAGTTCTTCCCATTCCATGTTTTTTGTAATAATGTACTTTTCACTAAATCGTTTCATTTTTTATCTGTTTTATTTTAATTGAAATAATAAGAACCAGACCACTCATAATTCTTATCGTTGATTGTTATGTTATGTTTTGCCTCTTTTGAAGCATTGGTATTTGCTGTTATAAATAGTTTTGTATTACCCTTAATATTGGTTAGTTGTACAGCCGTATATGCTTCAGTATCTAAAACAACTTTTAATTCTTTGATATTACTTTTTGAGTTTACTGCGGATTCTGTAACTGGACTATAACTTCCATGACTCTCTATTACTGAAACAAATGTTTTGTTTTTAGAGTTTCTGGTTCTTAATATTAAAGCCGGATCTCGTCTTAAGTTAAATTCTGGATCGTTAGCACCAATTCTTGTGAATAACAATTCATCTTTATGATTAGTTACTGTTGTTAACGTGTAAAATTTATTATTGCTAAACCATGAGAATTTAGAATTATCACTATTTGCTTTTGCAGTAGCTTCTAGATATAAATGTTGATATCCATTTTTACTCCCTAAAGCTTTTAAAGTTTCTTTTGTTTTATATTCAAAATTAGTTTGCAATACTTGTCCGAAATAGTAAAAAGGAAAGTCATATTGCTGAGTTGAAGCTGAAGTCACCTTCATAATATCTAGTAGGTATGGCTTTTCAAAATCTTCATCTTTAATGATAGCCATTGTACGAAGCATTTCTGTACCAGGATAAGCATTAGATTCTTTTGCACTTGCTACTTTCACATTTTCATTTTCTGAAGAAAAATAATGTAGTACCGAATGATGCTGACTTCCTATGTCATAATTAGCATTGAAATGAGAGGTCTCATTTTGTATTAAAGTGTTATGCGCGATAGTTTGTTTTGCCCAAGTTTTGTTTTCTTTTAGATAATTCCCACCACCTTTCTGCTCAATATTTACAAAACGAGCTAAACCATAATCTTGAAGAATTTCTTCGCCTTTTTCATATAAAGAATACGATAACTTATCGTAATGACCATGACTTGAGCCTTGCGCTGCATACTTAAATACGAGCTCAATATCTTGATTCCTCAAAATAGCGACGCCTCCTTGAGTTCCGTTTGGCCCATCAGAAAGATTAATCGACTTTTTATTGAAAGGTTCTTCTTTTCCGTTTTTAATACCCAGAGCAACTGCTAACCCAGAATCGTCTAACAATACTTGGTTTTGCTCTTTTGCGATACTCAATAAACCAGGATCTTGATCTCCATAATGATATGAAATATCTACAGCAGTTACTAAAGCACTGTTGTAATATGACATGCCTTTTTGGCCATCATTAAGTGGAAAAAAATCGCCATCAGCATCTGATAAGTTCAATAAGGCATTTATTGATTTGAGTAAAACGCCATCTTTATATTCAAATATTTTTAATTCGGGTTTTACGTTATGTAACCCTTCGGCAAAAATCAGAAATGGATACATGGCGTAGCGTTGGTAATATGGTCCTTCGTTATAATAGCCATCTGGTGAAAACGGTTCTTCTATATTTGCTAAAAAACCTGCTTTTCCGTCTTTGTTTAAAAATCCGCCATCATCATCTTTTTTAGTAGCATCAAGTTTTAAATCTTTAATGCCGTATAAAGCACGATCAATTAATTCCTGGTCGTTCATCACCAAACCAATCATACCCACTGCGGCATTGCCCCAAGTACTATGATTGTGAACTCTTTGGTAAAACTGTGGACTATCTATTGAAATATGATCTGCGAAAGGTCTAAAGAGATTTGTTTCTAGTTTGCTGCGCTCTTCTTCAGATAAATAATTGTAAATACAATCGTACGCCTGACTTACATACACTAACCAATTTGAATCGTTTAAACATTGCCAGAATAATTTGCCTCTAGCATAGGATCTTGTTTTTGGATGAAGCGGTAATGTCTTGTACAAAGCTTCATATTCCATTAACATGTCTTTGACATATTTGGCATATTTTTCGTCACCCAAAATTTGGTACAATACACCTGCTTTTTGCAATACGACCCAATTACGTTTGTGTTGTACATGCGTGTATCCTCCAGAATAATCTTTTGGAATTGGCACTTCAATACCTGCTTCAATTTCAGCATCTATTTCTTCTTTTACCTTGGCTAAGGTATTGTCAAAAATTGGAATCGTACCTAATTGTGCTCTTATGTCTTTGACGCCTTGAGCAGTTAAAATTAGTTTTGGATGAGCATCAGAAATTGTCGTATTTTCATTAGCTGACTTAGAGGTAACCTGATCTTTACATGAAAATGTAGTAGCTAGAACAGCCACTAAAATAAGTATATAAGATGATACATTTTTCATATTAAAATTGGTTTACCAGATTGGTTTACCAATATACAAGATTTTTGGCATTTACCAAATAATGTATAGAAATTTAACTCATTTCTGTGTTAATTTAACTACAGCGTGTAAATATTTCATTAAAAAATGCTACATAATAATCAATGACAGCACATTTACATATTATAAACACCACCATTTATGTCTAGTGTTGCTCCTGTTATAAAACCATCATATTCAGATGCAAGATATAGAACAGCTCTTGCTACATCGTCAGCATTTCCTGCACGATTAATTGGTATTCCTTCAATTGTTTTAGCTGCAGATTCTTTCGTGGTATGTGTATTATGGAATGATGTGCCTAAAATTAAACCAGGTGCTACCGCATTAACGCGAACACCTTTTGGACCAAGTTCTGTTGAAAGCGCACGTGTATAAGTTAGGATAGCTCCTTTGCTCGTAGCATATGCCAATGAACCAGGATGACCACCTTTCCGTCCTGCAAGTGATGCCAAATTAACAATGCTACTGTTATCGTTTTTTGCTAAATAAGGAGTTGCAGCTCGCGTTACAAATTGCATTGATGTCATGTTTATATCCATGACTTTATGCCAGAATTCAGCTTCCAACTCATTGAGCAATTTGCGAGCAACCAATGAACCTGCATTATTAATAAGTATGTCTAAGCTTCCTAATGTTTCTACTGTTTTTTCAACTAAAGCATTAGCATCAGATTCTTTTGTTAAATCGCCACTAATGGCTACTGCTTTTTGTCCTTTATTAGTTGCATCACCTACCAAAGCATTTGCTGTGTCTGCACTAGAGAAATAGTGAATGGCTACATTGGCGCCACTATCTATAAAATGCTTTGTAATGGCTTCACCAATACCTTGAGCACCAGCTGTAATCAGTATGTTTTTACCTGTTAATTTATTTTCTATCATCGTTTTATAACTTATTTTACTTTATCATTTTTGCTGAAATACCCTTCGTTAGACACGGCATTGTCACTTACAGAAATACTTCCTGTTTTAAACCAAACTTCAGCATAATTTCCGTCGGCATATTGTTTTTGAACATCACCACCATGTGTTTCAGCACCAGAACACCAGTTTCTATTCACTTCTGGTGATTTTCCATTTGTTTGGTTATAAGCACCAAGTTTAAAAAAGCAACCTTCACCTGAGTATGCCTCTTTTCGTTCTACACCATCTTGACCAATAGGAACAAATAGTTTTTGGGTTTGCTCAGGGATATCTGCTTTTGTTGTGTATTCTGATTCAATTAAGTTTTTTGTAAAGGTTTTGGTTTCATGCCCTTCACTTGTAAACTTCAATGTCATAATACCATCCTTAACGACTACTTCATAGCTAAATTCTTCATCTAAAGTAATCCCATCCTCTGGTTCTTCAGGATAGGTGTTTTCAGTGTCACCAACTACAGAAAAATCATGTCCCCAAACCGCTGAAGAATAATCCCAGCGTCCAGAATTATCATCACCTGCTGTGTTAATTTCATAATGCCAAAACACAGAACCTTTACTATGACCTGGAAATTTTTTGTAGAATATTTTTAAAGGTTCATTTTCATGTTTATCTGCACTATGAATTTGTCCTACAACAACAGCATGTGAAGCAGCTACTCTTGCATCTCCTGTAGCAGATACATTCATAACCTTAAGTGTTGCGGTTAATTTATCATCAGCTGTTTTAGGGTACCATTTTTTGGTTTGTGCTAATTCGGTTCTCGTATTATTAGAGGTGCCATGTGTATTGCCTCCATTAGGCGTTTTAAAAACCACCCAATCATTTTTACCATCGTTAGTTGTATAAAAGTAATCTTTGTTTTCAAAATTATTGGCGATTCCAACATTTGATCCATCACCTAAGATTAATTTCCAATGATCAAAAAACGGAATGACATCACTGGCATATACTGTTTTTTCAGTCTCTTTTTCTTCAGTTGTTTCCTCTACTTTTTTAGCTGTGTTCTTACAGCTATTCAGTGTAAAAATGGCACATAAAATACAAAGTGCAATTGTGGTTGTTTTTTTATTCATGGTGGTATTATTTAATTTTATGTTTTATTTTTTTTAGAAATATTCTGTTAACGCAACTATCCCATTATATGAAATCACTAATGAAAAGAACAGTGCTGCAAAAAGTCCGATATTCACTCCTACACTGGTCTTATAGTTTTTCATTATTTTTTTACTATTTACCATTAAAATAATCCCTAATACGACAGCTGGTAACACAAATACATTAAATACTTGAGAAAGAATTTGAACTTCAATGGGGTTGGCGCCAAAAGCTGGTCCAATTAAAGCCACTAAACAAGCGATAAACGTTATAATTCTGAATTGTTTTGAGTTTGTATCCAACTCTCCAGATTGATAATCTGCAATTAATAAAGGTGCAATTAACAAACACGGAAAAATAGATGATAAACCTGCACTTAAGGCACCAAAAAAGAAAATAGTAACCGCCCATTTACCTGCCACTGGTTCTAAGGTATTTGCCATATCCAATACATGTGTTACTTCTTTTCCTTCATAATATAAAGCTCCTGCAGCCACAGCCATAATTACTCCACTGATAATAAATATTAAAATTGCAGCTGTAATAGAATCCTTTTTTTGTTGATCTAAGTTTTTAATCGTCCAGCCTTTTCCTTTTACAAATAATGGTCTTGATAAAAATGTTGCTGAAGCCATCGTCGTTCCAACAAAAGCAGCGACTAACATTTTACCACCAGGAACATCAGGAATCGTTGGTATTAATCCTTTTACAACATCCATAGGAAGTGGTTGAACAAAACATAATGAAAGTATAAATGAGAATCCCATTAAAGTCACAAATATGACCAGTATTTTTTCAAAAAATGTGTATTTCCCAACCAACATTAATAAGTAAAATGTAATTATTATAATAATGGCTATTATTAGAACTGCTTCATATTTGAAAGTGCTTAATCCATCAAAATTCACAGCCAGTATTTCAAAAATAATATTTGAGGAAATACCTAGAATTCCCATTAAGGAATTCCACTGTCCAAAGGTTATGCCTATTATAATTAATATGGCTAAAGCTTTACCAAATTTTAAATGTTTTTTAAATCCGTAGAGTGCTGTTTCGCCAGTTATTAATCCGTAGTTTCCATAAGCAAACATGAGTACGCCTGAGAAGATGCAACTTAATAAAAGTACCCAAAGCAATTGCATGTTGAACTTGCTTCCTGCTACAATCATAGATGTTACACTACCTGTTCCAATAGTGTAACCAATGGCGAAAATACCTGGGCCAAACCCTAATATGATGGCAATAATTTTTTTGAGTAAAGATTTCTTTGGTGTTGTTGAATCCATAATATTAGTTTGTTTTATTCCAAATGGTATGATGACTTTTCACGCCATCATCATCATTTCTTTGATATGTATGCGCTCCAAAATAATCACGTTGCGCTTGAATGATATTTGCTGAAGAATTTGCTGTTGTAATTCCATTTAAAAATTGAATAGACTCTCCTAAACAAGGCGCAGTAATATCATTAAGAACACATTCTGAAACCACTTTTTTTGCTGAAAGCTTATATTGGTTAACGATATTTATTAATTTTTGATTGGTTAAAATATTAGTCGTTATTTTAAAGACCTCAACCAATTCTTCCATTAGTGTTGATCTTATGATGCAACCATTCGTCCAGATTCTAGCAATTTCACTTAAATTTAGATGCCATAAAAATTTATTCGAAGCTTCAGCAATGAGTTTAAACCCTTGGTAGTGATTTATAATTCTTGCAAACTGATAAGCTTCTAAAACATCATTTGTTGATAGGTTTAATTTGGAAATATTTTCTTTTTTTAACTTCTCATTTAGCTGAATGCGTTCCTCTTTATAAAACGAAATATAGCGTGAAAATAGGGCAGAGGCAATCAAGGTACTCGGCACGCCAAGTTCTGCTGAAGCAATGGTAGTCCAATTTCCTGTGCCTTTATTACCTGCTTTGTCCAATATCTTATTTACAAGCCAATCGCTGCTTTCCTTTTTTCTTAAAATATCTATAGTTATTTCTAATAAATAGCTATTAGCCGTATTTTTCCAAGATTCTAAAATGTTAGCAATCTCATCTAAGTCATGACCCGAAGCTTCCAAAATAGTGATAACTTCAGCTAGTAATTGCATTTCAACATACTCGACACCATTGTGTACCATTTTTATAAAATGACCACTACCTTCAGGCCCAACATAGGTGCAACATGGTAAGTTATTTTGGTCTTTTGCTGAAATTTTTTCCAAAAAAGGCTTCACATTATTATAAGCTTCCAAATCTCCACTTGGCATTATCGATGGTCCTTTTAAAGCGCCTTCTTCGCCACCAGAAACACCTGTTCCTATAAAATGAATGCCTTTAGATTTTAAATACTCGTAGCGTTCTTTAGTTTTTTTATAGTTTGAGTTTCCACCATCAATTAGTATGTCATTTTCTGATAAATGAGGCAGTAAATCTTCAATGACATAATCGATTGTTTTACCTGCATTCACCATGAGCATGATTTTTCTCGGGGTTTCTAAGGCATTTACAAAAGCCGAAATATCATCAAAAGCATCAGCTTCAGATAATTCGGGATGCTCTGCTTTAAAGTTTTTAGCAACATCAACTTCAATCCCATCGACATGTCTGTTAAACATAGCGATTTTAAAACCATTATTAGCTAAGTTTCGGCATAGGCTCTTTCCCATAACGCCTAAACCAAATAATCCAAATTCCGAAGTATTCATAAATCTGTTTTTATCTTTTTTATAATTTCTTCTGGTGATAAGTTAATGTCAATCTTTAATGCATCTTTAGGTTCTTCTAAAGCATCAAATTGAGATTGCAATAAATCTGATGGCATAAAGTGATCTGGTCTCTTATTTACTCTATTGTAAATCTGATTAAAAGAGCCTGATAAATACACCCATTTTATTTCTTGATTAATACCTATACTTAAGGTCTCTCGATACTTTTGCTTTAACGCAGAACAAACAATGATACAACTATTTTTTGCGAGTTCCCTTTTAGCCAAATCATTTAAAGTTTCTAACCAAGCTTGTCTATCATCATCATTTAAAGCTTGTCCGTTAGACATTTTTTGAATATTACTTTTTGAGTGAAAGTCGTCACCATCAAAAAAAGGAATGTTTAATTCTTTAGCAAGTAATGCTCCGATGGTACTTTTGCCACAACCCGAAACACCCATTATTAATATGACTTTATTCAATGTTCCTTGTTTTATTGATTGGGATCTGTAGATGCACCAACAGTCGCTTCTTTAAACCAAACTTCAGCATAACAACCATTTGCATATTGTTTAACGATGTCTCCTCCATAGGTTTCAGATCCAGTACTCCAAACAATATTGTCTTTAGGATCTTTGCCGTTGGTTTGATTATAAGCGCCTTGTTTGAAATAATTTATTTCGCCAGCATATGCATTTTCACGTTCAATACCATCACGTCCAATAGCAGCATACAGTGTCCATATTTGTTCAGGAATATCTTCTTTTCTTGAAAAATCTGATTTCAATAAGCTTTTAGTAAATGTTCTAGTTTCGTGACCTTCACTTATAAAAGTAAGATACATTATACCTTTATAGACGTTTATCTCATAGCTAAATTCTTCACCTAAAGCAATACCGTCTTTTGGTTCTTCAGGAAATGTTGTTGTACTAGAACCAACAACTGACATGTCGTAACCCCAAACAGCAGTTGAATAGTCCCATCTTTTAGAATTATCGCCTTTTGTGTTGATTTCATAATTCCAAAAAACAGATCCTTTTGTATGATTTGGGAATTTTTTATAAAAGATTTTGATGGGCTCGTTTTCATGGCCTTCATCACTATGAATTTGCCCAACCACAACAGAGTATGAAGCCGCAACTCTTGCATCGCCAGATGTAGAGACATGCTGTACTTTTAATGTTCCAGTTAGTTTTCCGCCAACTTCAGGTATCCAATGGGCTTTTTGACCAAGCTCTGTTCTTGTGTTGCTAGAGGTTCTAGAAGTGACTCCAGAGTTTGGTGTTTTATAGACAACCCAATCGGTTTGACCATCGTTTTCAACATAAAAGAAATCATCTTTTTGATAGTTGACTAAGCTGTCTACATAAGTCCCATCACCCAAAAGAATTTTCCATTTGTCCATAAACGGAATGACGTCACTTGGGTATTTTTTAATAGAATCTGAAGTAGAAACCGAAGTCGAATCTGAATTGACTTTAGCCTCATTTTTACATGCAACTATTGTTAGAATTGTAACGAGTATAAAGATTGATTTTTTCATTTTAAGCTTTTTATTACACTTTAAAGGATTCATTGCTACGCAAGAATAATTAGTACATTAATGTCATTACTAAGTTTTCTTCTGTCTTTATTTCTCCTGAATTAATGACTGTATTGTTTGATTCTACATTGTTTTTTGCGCCCCAAAGAATAGAGACAAATTGCACCTTATTGTTTTTAAACGTGTTGTTATTAATGTTCACATTTACAATTCCGTTGTGGTTTAGCAGTCTCTTGTTTTTTTCTTTTTCACCACAATTAGTAAAGGTGCTGTTAGTGATTAAAAGATTTCCTCCAATGGTAGACTCATCATAACCACCTCGATAATAATCGATGACATTTTGTTTGACGTTATTGAAATTACAATTATCTATGGTTAGATATTCGGTGTTATAATCGCCTCTGTCGTTGGTTTCTTCAGATAATTCAATCCCATTTTCACAGTCGGAAATAGAGGTGTTTTTGAATGTAATCTCTTCAGAAAAGGCTTGTTTATAAACCCTTAAAGCATAATTAAAATTACTAATGTCAGCATCTATAACTTCCAAGCCAAAATGATTAGACATGTTTGCTTTTAAACTCGCAAAGGCATAATTAGAATTGTTTCCTTTTAGTTTGATGTTTTTAACTGTTAATTTCCCATAAGGTTGTAATGAAAACGCTGGTGTGTTTGCTGCGCCTTCATATATAATTTCTGAATTTTCTTTAGATTCAACAGTGATCGTTTTGTCAATTACTAAGGATTCTGAAATTTTAAAAACACCATCATTTAAAGCAATAATATCACCACTTTCGGCTTCCTTAAGTTTGGCAATTAATTCTGAAGCATTTGAAACAGTATGTGTTTTAGGCTCTTTAGCTTCAACTTCATTAGAATACCAATCTGCACCATATTTTGATTTATCTAAGAGCTCTAAGTTGATGTTGTCTACATTTAAAATCGCACCAATTTGATTGGATTTACTTCTTGAGTTTCCTAATAGATCTTCAGTAATCGTTTCAAAGTCAAAACCATTATACGCTTCAACATCATCAAAACCAGAAGTTGGAACAGAAAGCCCTGTACCAATATCTGTTAATGTTAATTTTTTAGAAATTAAACCATGACTGTTTTTAACTTCTACGCCATTGTTATCAATAATATTACTAGCAAAGGTAACACCATCAGCCTTATCATGCTCTATTATTGGGTTTGCATCACCTTCAGAATTATAAATCACGTTATTGACGACTTCAGTTCTTAAAGCTCTTGCTGAGCGAATTTCTGACTCTGGTAATACATCGGCTTGGGAGATATTTGTACCAACACCAAATTGCCATGGCGAATCGGAATCTACAAAGGTATTGTAAGCCACAACAACATCAGTCACTTGATTGTATCTGTTTAAAGGCGATTTTGGAATCCCATTCATAATCGCAATCGGACTTCTAAAATTCTTACCTTTAATTTTATAAAACAGATTATTAGTTACCCAGTGACCAGTATTGATAATTCTGATTCCACCATATTGATCGTTTTCACCATCTCCGATAAAATAGTTGCCATCTACTGCGACATAGTTTCCATGTCTTGTAACTACTGAACCTTCACTTTTATAAAACACATTATTTTTAATGATATTGAAATTGGTTTTACTCGAAATGATTTCAACTTCGCCGTTACACTCTTCAAATAAATTATTTGCAATTAATGTGTTACTCGGACTCATAGATGTAAAGCTACTTCCTAACTGAATGGTTTCGCCTCTAGCTCCACCTTTTCGAGGTCTAGGGCCAAAGTGATTATTAATAATTTTATGGTAGTTTCTAATGCTTTGATTTCCTTTTAAATCAACTCTAACTGTTGGTCCGCCATTCGTTTTACCAGCAATGTAACAGTTACTTAATTCGTTATGTTTTCCGTAAAGTTGTACCCAAAGATTATCTTGGTCGCGTTCTAAATTATTAAAATCTAAAATCACACAATTGGTCACTTTAGAATGGTTAGCGACGTCTTTTTCACTGGTTCTAAATGCAATGACGTTAGCTTTTGGCGAATGTCCGTTTCTAAAAAACAAACCATTAACTTCTAAGTAATTTCCACTAATTTCTAAGCTTGATTCTCCTTCAATGAATACTTTTCCAGCAGTTTCTGCTTTTAAGGTAATTGGTTTGTCTTCAGTACCTTCTCCGATAAATTTAATTTCAACATCTTTATATGTTCCGTTAGCTATAATAATTTGTTCACCAGGTTTACATTTGTTTATTGCTGAATTTAGCTCTTCTGCATTAGAAACTTTAATTTGATTGGTGATTTTAGTATTAGTACAACCAGTTAGTGCGAATAGCAGGAATATTATTGATGATATTTTTTTCATGTGAAACATTAATTTCTTAAGGTATTTTAAAATTATAAAAAAAGCCTTTTATTTAGAAAAGGCTTTTTTGTGATAGTTATATAAATTTCATTTTGTTAAATTGGTTAACCAGATTGGTAAACCAAATATAAGAAATATTGTTAATGTAGCAAATTTTTGAGCTAAAAGTATTTAATCTTCTATTTTTTGAGTCTAAAAACTATCAAATTTATAATATTAATAATTGTTTCGATTGCAATAAAAATGAAAAAACCCTTCAATTTAATTGAAGGGTTTTTAATTTCAGATAAAAGAAAGGCGAAAAATTAGTGTTCGTCTTTTACTTCTTTTACTTTATCTTTTACTGCATCTGCAGCTTTGTCAACTGCATTTCCAGCAGCATCTACAGCACCATCTACTGCTTCGCCAGCAGCATCAGTTGCATTTTCTACAGCCTCACCAGCAGCGTTTACTGCACCATCTACTGCTTCACCAGCAGCATCAGCAGCATCTCCTGCAGCGTCAACAGCGTCATCAACAGCTTCACCAGCAGCATCAGCAGCATTTTCTACAGCCTCACCAGTAGCTTCAACAGCATTTTCTACTGCGTCACCAGCAGTGTCAGTTTTTTCTTTTACTTCTCTACATGAAGTAAATGAAACGCTTAATGCTAATAATAAAGCAGCGCTAAATAATAATTTTTTCATTAGTAATAGTTTTAGTGTTAATTATCAATAATACGAAAGTAATAACTTCTAGTTAAAATATACTATAGTTTTGTTAAGAATTTTAACATTATTATTAACTGCGTAAATTATTTAGTCTAAATACGAAGAAAGTCCATGATTTGGATGACTGAACCTTTATTTTTTTTAATATATTCAAAATTAGACAGGCCAGCAGCATATCTTTCTTCAGTATTTGAGATTAAGCGATTTAGAATAGATTCTATTTCTTTTTTATTACGTATTGAAAATAAACCTTGGTTTTTCATCATTTCACTAGCTTCAGGGAAGTTTTTAAAATTTTGACCAATAATTATTGGAATCCCAAAGACTGCAGGTTCTAATGTATTGTGCAAACCTGTATGACCCATAGCTCCTCCAACGTAGGCAATATTTGCATAGTTGTATATTTTTGATAGTAAGCCTATAGTGTCAATAATAAACACCTTGTATTCTGCTAGATTTTTATGCTCCTTTTCTGAAAATAGTATAGAATTTACTTTAAGCTGTTTTTTAAACTTTCCTATTTGTGAGACATTAATGTTATGAGGTGCAATAATAAACTTTAAATCATCTGAAGCATATTTATTTATATAGTCTATCAATATGTTTTCATCTTCAGGCCAAGTGCTACCTGCAACAATGCAAAGGCTGTCTTGTTTAAAAGTTTCAATAAATTCTAATGTGTTATTGATCTCTAATTGGCTGTAAACACGATCAAATCGTGTATCGCCAGATATTGTAACTTTGGTATAATTTATTTTATTTAATAGATTTTTTGAAGTTTCATTTTGAACAAATATATGTTCAAAAGTGAACAATGCTTCTCGTAAATGCTTTCCGTAACTTTTAAAAAAAGGCTGACTTGATCTAAAAAGGGCTGAAATTAGAATTGCTTTTTTATTTCTGTGTTTTAATTCATTTAAAAAGTTTGGCCAAATATCATATTTTACAAAAACGCTAAGTTCTGGATTCACAAGGTCAAGGAATTTTATGGCATTCTTATTCGTATCAAGTGGTAAATAAATTATAACATCAGCGATTTTCGAGTGTTTGCGTATCTCATAACCAGAAGGAGAAAAAAAACTCAACACTATTTTATGATTTGTATATAATTTTCTGATTTCTTTAAAAACAGGAAGTCCTTGTTCATATTCGCCTAATGATGCACAATGAAACCAAATGGTTTGGTCAGTTTTAGAGATGTTGGTCTTTAGTGTTTTAAAAGTTTGTGAGCGACCTAACACTCCTTTTTTAACTTTTGGGTTAAAATAAGCGACACCTTTTAATATAAAAGGGGTTATGTTAATAATGATGTTATAAATAAAACGCAATATCATTTCTTTGTTGCTAAAATACATTTCTTTTAAATTAAATACATGGCTATCATTTAATAAATTATTCATAAATGTTTCATTGGTAAACGAGAATGATTTTTGTAATTTCGTAGTGTATGAAAAAAATTCAAATGGTTGACCTTAAAGGTCAGTATAACGGTATAAAAGAGGTTGTAAATCCTGCTATTCAAAACATTATTGATAATGCATCATTTATAAATGGACCAAAAGTCCATGAATTTCAAAACAACCTTGAAGAGTATTTAGGCGTTAAGCATGTTATTCCTTGTGCGAATGGTACAGATGCATTGCAAATTGCAATGATGGGATTAGGTTTAAAGCCAGGTGATGAGGTTATTACAGCAGACTTTACTTTTGCTGCAACTGTTGAGGTGATTGCGTTATTGCAATTAACTCCAGTTTTAGTAGATGTAGATCCAGATACCTTTAATATAGATATTGATGCTATAAAAAAAGCAATTACACCTAAGACAAAGGCTATTGTTCCTGTACACTTATTTGGGCAATGTGCTAATATGGAGGCTATTATGAAAATAGCTAATGAAAACGATTTGTATGTAATTGAAGATAATGCACAAGGTATTGGCGCAAACTATACGTTTTCTAATGGAGATAAAGCAAAAGCGGGAACCATAGGACATGTGTCTTCCACATCATTTTTCCCATCAAAAAACTTAGGTTGTTATGGCGATGGAGGTGCTATTTTTACCAACGACGATGAACTTGCTCATATAATAAGAGGTATTGTGAATCACGGAATGTATGAGCGCTATCATCATGATGTTGTTGGTGTGAACTCTAGATTAGACTCTATTCAGGCAGCTGTCTTAGACGCAAAGTTGCCTTATTTAGATACTTATAATAAACGTAGAAGAGCGGCTGCAAATAAATATGATGAGGCCTTTAAAAATATTAAGCAAATAGCAACGCCTTTTCGTCAAGGGAGTGATGATAATCATGTTTTTCATCAGTATACATTAAAACTTAAAAATGTAGATAGAGATGGATTAGTATCTTTTTTGCAAGCTAATGACATTCCTTGTGGTGTTTATTATCCTATTCCGTTGCATAATCAAAAAGCCTATCAGGATTCAAGATATAACGAAGCCGATTTTACTGTGACCAATCAACTTGTAAAAGAAGTAATTTCACTACCGATGCATACTGAGTTAGACGATGAGCAAATTACATATATTACATCTAAAGTTATAGCGTTTATTAATGGATAAGATATTAGTAACTGGTGGATTAGGATTTATTGGTTCACATACTGTTGTTGAACTTCAGAGAGAAAATTATGAGGTAGTGATTATTGATAATTTATCTAATTCATCTATAGACAATTTAGATAGGATTATTTCTATTACTGGTAAAACTCCAATTTTTGAACAGTTGGATTTAAAAGACAAGTCCAAAGTTCAAGACTTTTTTAAACGCCACCAAGATATTAAAGGTGTTATTCATTTTGCAGCGAGTAAAGCGGTTGGAGAAAGTGTGGAGAAGCCACTTATGTATTATGAAAACAATATAAATACGCTTGTTTATGTAATGCAAGAGTTACAAAAATTAAAGCACTCTAATTTTATTTTTAGTTCTTCTTGTACGGTTTATGGCCAAGCTGATGTAATGCCAATTACTGAAAATGCACCTGTGAAAATGGCCGAATCTCCTTATGGAAACACGAAGCAAATAGGTGAAGAAATAATTCAAGATGTTTGCCATGTTAACAAAAATTTTAATGCCATAGCACTGCGTTATTTTAATCCAGTTGGTTCTCATGAAAGTTCTAAAATAGGAGAATTACCTCTTGGTGTACCTCAAAATTTAGTGCCTTTTATTACTCAAACAGCTATTGGTATTCGTGAACAATTATCTGTTTTTGGTGATGATTATCCAACTCCAGACGGAACTTGTATAAGAGATTATATACATGTTGTTGATTTGGCTAAAGCTCATGTTGTTGCCTTGCAAAGATTATTGAGTAATAAGAATAAAGCTAATTATGAGACTTTTAATTTAGGCACAGGAACAGGGAGTTCTGTACTTGAAGTTATTCAATCTTTTGAGCGTGTTTCAGGGAAGAAACTGAATTACAAAATAACTGATAGAAGGGCAGGAGATATTACTTCTGCTTATGCTGATACAAAAAAGGCTAACACAGATTTAGGTTGGAAAGCGCAGCTTACTTTAGATGATGCTATGCGTTCTGCTTGGCAATGGGAACAAAATATTAGAAAGGAAGATTAAGCGATTTCTTTCTTTTTAAAATTACTAATAATTAATAAGCCTAAGCCTAGCATTACAGACATGTCTGCAACGTTAAAAATGCCAGTTTTAAATACACCTCCAAAATCAATATGAAAAAAATCAGTCACTTCACCATACATGAAGCGATCATAAATATTTGCCATTCCTCCACCTAAAATACAGCAAAATCCAATTAATGAAAGCTTATCTAATTCTTTGTTTTTGAAGATATAAAATAGGACATAAGCCATTACTCCAGTTGGTATTATCAATAAAAAGATAAGGCGAAGTGTAGGGTCTAAATCACTTCCCATACCTAAAAAAGCACCAGAATTCTCAACATTATGTAAGGTGAAATAATCGCCAATAATTTCAGTTTTAGTCCCAGGAGCAACTGAAGCTCTAACCCAAACTTTAGAAACTTGATCCAAAACTATATTTAAGATGATTAGAAACCCAATAAATAGAGAACGTTTCATTAAGCCTTAGTTTCTAATGATGCTGAAGCTGTTTGTGCTTCCCTATTAATTTTTTTAACTAAGCCTTGAAGCACATTCCCTGGACCAACTTCAGTAAATAAAGTAGCTCCGTCTGCAATCATTTGTTGTACAGATTGTGTCCATCTAACAGGAGCTGTTAATTGAGAAATTAAGTTTTTCTTGATTTCTGATTCATTAAGTATGGCACAAGCAGTTACATTTTGATAAATAGGAGAATTAGGTGTGTTAAAAACTGTGTTCTCAATTGCTGCGGCTAATTCTTCTCTTGCAGGCTCCATCATTGGTGAGTGAAACGCACCACCAACAGGTAAAACTAAAGCACGACGTGCACCAGCTTCTTTTAAAGCTTCACATGCACGATTAATAGCATTAATTTCTCCAGAAATCACTAGTTGTCCTGGGCAATTATAATTTGCAGCAACAACAACACCTTCAGTTTTTTCACAAATAGTTTCAACAATAGCGTCCTCTAAACCAAGAACAGCAGCCATTGTACTTGGCTGAATTTCGCATGCTTTTTGCATAGCTAAAGCACGTTGTGATACTAAACGCAATCCATCTTCAAAAGTCAATGCACCATTGGCAACTAATGCAGAAAACTCACCTAGAGAATGTCCAGCAACCATATCTGGTTTAAAACGATCACCAAGTGTTTTTGCTAAAATCACTGAATGTAAAAAAATGGCAGGCTGAGTGACTTTAGTTTCTTTAAGGTCTTCAGCAGAGCCTTCAAACATAATGTCTGTGATATTAAATCCTAATATCTCATTAGCATCTTCAAATAATAATTGTGCTTCAGGTGAATTTTCGTATAAGTCTAAACCCATTCCTGAAAATTGAGCACCTTGACCTGGAAATATGTATGCGTTCATTTATTTATATTTAAGTTGCAAAAATAACAATATTATTAAACTTATAAGCCTTTTGTTGCTGCTTCTGCACATCGTTCGCCATCCATAGCCGCAGAAATGATACCTCCTGCATAACCTCCTCCTTCTCCGCATGGAAAAAAACCTTTAATTTCTGGATGCTCTAAGTTGTCATTTCTTGGAATATTAACAGGAGAAGACGTTCTTGATTCTACGCCTATTATATTGGCTTCTGCAGTATAATATCCTTTCATTTTCTCACCAAAAGCTTTAAAACCTTGACGTAACCGTCCGCCAATAGCTTTTGGAAATAAAGAATGTAATGGCGCACTTTTTAAGCCAGGTTGATAGGAGGTCGGATTTAAATCGGCAGATAAATGACCTTCTACAAAATCGGTTAATCTTTGGGCTGGAGCAGTTTGACTTCGTCCTCCAGAAGTA
Organism: Lacinutrix iliipiscaria; assembly: GCF_042686125.1. Taxonomy (NCBI): domain Bacteria; kingdom Pseudomonadati; phylum Bacteroidota; class Flavobacteriia; order Flavobacteriales; family Flavobacteriaceae; genus Lacinutrix; species Lacinutrix iliipiscaria. The sequence goes on along the minus strand of NZ_JBHUOV010000001.1, from coordinate 115,329 downwards.
AAGGCTAAACGTTCAAAATCCTTTTGATATTCTAAACCTTTTAACACGCCAAAATGTTCGTATTTGTACAAATCCTCGTCACTATTAATTTCTACAACAATGCCTGAGTTTGCAAATTCATTATTTCGTTTAGAAGGTGACATACCATTTACAACGACTTCACCATTTGCTGTTGCTGCTGGAACAATAAATCCGCCAGGACACATACAAAAAGAATAAACACCTCGATTGTTAACTTGTTGCACTAAACTATAAGCTGCAGCAGGAAGTAATGCATCACGTTGACCTTGGCAATGATATTGTATAGTATCTATAATATGTTGTGGATGCTCAACACGAACTCCCATAGCAAATGACTTGGCCTTTAGAGTAATTTCTTTTTTATGAAGTAAATAATATATATCTCGAGCAGAATGACCAGTAGCTAAAATAACACGATTTGCCGTTAGTTCTTTTCCGCTTTGTAATTGGATGGCTTGAATAGAATTGTTTTTTATGATAAAATCTGTGACGCGAGATTCAAAATGAATTTCACCACCAAAACTCAAGATAGTTTCTCTTATATTCTGGACCACTTTGGGTAACTTGTTGGTTCCAATATGTGGATGCGCATCGACCAGAATTTGATCGGTTGCACCATGAAATACTAAGTTTTCAAAAATACGTCTAACATCACCACGTTTTAAACTACGTGTGTATAATTTTCCGTCAGAATAAGTTCCTGCGCCACCTTCACCAAAACAATAATTAGAATCTTCGTTTACAAAATGGTCTTGATTAATCGCTTTTAAATCCCGACGCCTGTCTTGAACATTCTTGCCACGTTCTAAAACGATGGGTTTAAAGCCTAATTCAATACAGCGCAAAGCCGCATACATTCCTGCTGGTCCAAAACCAATGATATGAATAGGTTTTGCATTTGAAACCTCTTTGTAGTCGAATTGATATTCTGAAGTTTTTGGGAGAGGTTCTTTAATATAAACTGCAATTTTATAATTAAAGATGATTTTTGGTTTTCTGGCATCAATGGATTTTCTAAGGACTTTGATTCCAGAAATATCATCAACAGGAATACTTAACCAACTTGCAGCTTTTTTTAAAAGAATATTTGGAATTTCTTCTTCTTTTAAGCTAATACGAAGCTGAAGGTCTTTGATCATTTTCTTAGATATGTCAAAAACGAAAATTCATAATTATGATTTTCATCTTTTTTATGAAAAGTGTTGCTGGTTTCCTTCCAGATTGATGTATCAATTTTTGGAAAATAAGTATCAGCTTCAAAACTTTCGTGTACTCGAGTCAACTCTATTTTATTTGCCAAATGCATGGCTTGTTTATAGATTTCGCCACCTCCAATGATGAAAGGTTGGGTGTCGTTTTTAGCAACTAGAATAGCTTTTTCTAAAGAATTTACAAGAATTACACCATCTGGAACTTGGTAGTTTTCTTGTCTTGAAATTACAACATGTGTTCTATTTGGAAGGGGTTTCGGAAAACTCTCAAATGTTTTTCTTCCCATAATTATATGATGACCAGAAGTGAGCGCTTTAAAGCGCTTGAGATCATCTCGTAAATGCCAAATCAATTGATTGTCTTTTCCTATAGCATCATTTTCTCCTGCAGCAACAATAATCGTTACTATTTGTTTTTCAGTATTTAAAGTTTCATTATAAACTTCACTTTCAGCAATGTGAGGAGCTTCTTTTTTTAAGTTGGCTTTTATTTTTTCAATACGTACTTGTTGTTTCGCTACCAATTTGTTTAACTGTTGTTGTTCCCATTCCTTTCCCATAAAGGCTTGAAATAGATACACGTTTAAAAAATGCCAAAATAATAGCACACACCAAATGATAATAATGATTACAGACCAAGGCAAGGTGATAAATGTAAACTCGTCATAAAAACCTAGACCGACATTAAAAGTATAGAGTAGAACAGAAAAAATAAAAAACACAATGACATGCGAATAGAAACGCTTTTTTTGACGAATACGACGTTGCGCATTTTGAATCAGCTCTAATTGGACTGCATCTATTTGTGGTTTGTTTTTCTTTTTCCCGAACATATAATTTTCTAATATATATAAATATAATTCTTTTGTGGTTTAAATAAAAGGAAGGAAATGTATTAAAAATAAATAGTCATTAAAATACTATAAGGTACATCCGTAGGTTTACCATTTGAGTAGCCTGGTTTTTTGAATTTTGGAAGGCGCTTTACCACTTTAATCGCTTCTGCTGCAATTTCTCTTTTATGCGCTTTGGCGTTTATGTCTTTTACTTTTCCATTTTTATCAATAACAAATTCGACTAGAAATTGTGTGGATTTTTCTAAAGGAAATAATCTGTCAGCGAGTTCTAAATCAAAACTCAATTTAATAAAATCCTTAATCTTATCAGTGGTGCATGTTTTTAAACCTAGAAAGTCTAACTCTTCATTGCAGCCTCTGTAAACTGGGTATTTGTCAATTTTAATAGTGTTACTAACTTGCATTTTTGATTTCTTGTTTTCAATAACAAATTTTATTGGGAACCCATAAGGTACTGTAACTGCTTTTCCATCTTGCATACCTGGTTTTAATTTTGGAAGTAATTTTAAGACTCTAATAGTTTCTTCTTCAAGTTTAGGATGTGGTGCTTTTGCTCTTATCCCAATGACGTTACCTATAGTGTCAATTTTAAATTGCACCAATATTCTTACTTCTCCAGCAGGTAAGTTCAGTGTATTTGCGATGTTTACATTAAAATTTTTAGAAACAAATTTAGACATGGCTTCACCCATACAAACCTTTAATTCCAAATTGCTTAAATTTTCATTGCAACCTTTGTAAATAGGAACCTTTTCTATGTGTTCAATAGAATCTGTTTTAATCGGTTTGATGTTCTCATCCTGAGCATAAACAGTAAAACTGATAAAAAGAACACAAAGAAGGAGTTGTTTTTTCATAAGTATAAATTAAACGGCTACAACGCCTTTAATGTGTGGATGCGGGTTGTAGTCCACTAAAGTAAAATCTTCAAATTTAAAATCGAAAATATCTTTAACCTCTGGATTAAGAATCATTTTAGGAAGCTTGCGAGTTTCTCTAGAGAGTTGCAATTCTAACTGTTCAAAATGATTACTATAAATGTGTGCATCACCAAAAGTGTGAATAAATTCTCCGGCTTGATAACCACAAACTTGAGCCATCATCATAGTAAATAAAGCATAAGAAGCAATATTAAAAGGCACGCCTAAAAAGATGTCGGCACTACGTTGATAAAGTTGACAAGATAATTTTCCATCGGCTACATAAAACTGAAAAAACGCATGACAAGGAGGAAGTGCTGCTTTACCATTGGCTACATTATCGCTGAACGATTTAGATGTATCTGGTAATACTGAAGGATTCCAAGCAGAGACTAACATTCTTCTACTGTTAGGATTGTTTTTTAATGCGTGAATAACGTCTTTAATTTGATCGATTTCGTCATTATTCCAGTTGCGCCATTGATGACCATAAACAGGACCTAAGTCGCCATTTTCATCTGCCCAATCATTCCAAATACGAACGCCGTTTTCGGTTAAGTAATTTATATTAGTATCACCTTTTAAAAACCAGAGCAATTCGTGTACTATAGATTTTAAGTGTAGTTTTTTTGTCGTTACCATTGGAAAACCTTCGCTTAAGTCAAAACGCATTTGGTGTCCAAAAACACTTTTCGTTCCAGTTCCTGTGCGATCTCCTTTTTCGTTTCCGTTTTCTAAAACGTGTTTAACAAGGTCTAAATATTGTTTCATGTTTATTTTCCGCTAAAGCGGAAATCTCTTTAAATTATACAAAAGATGCTGAAATAAATTCAGCATAATACTAAAGGCTAAAATAAAAAAAAGCATCAAGTTTTTAAGCTTGATACTTTAATATATATTATAAAGTTATTAACGAATGTGCAATAAGATTCAAGCAAAGTAAGCTCTTATTAACCTATAATCATTCCTGCTATTGTTGCAGACATAAGCGACGCTATTGTCCCACCAATTAAAGCTTTCATTCCAAATTCTGATAAGGTCTTACGTTGTCCAGGAGCTAATGATCCAATACCTCCAATTTGTATGCCTATAGATGCAAAATTTGCAAAACCACATAACATGTAAGTGGCCATTATAATAGATTTATTATAGGTGAGATGTGTAGCGCTAGCGACATTTTTTAAATCGGCTAATTGAATGTAGCCAACAAACTCGCTAGCTGCTAATTTGATTCCTAAGAGTTGTCCCATCAGCGCCATGTCTTCAGTAGCGACACCAATAAGCCACATTAAAGGAGCGAATAGATAGCCAAGAATAAGTTCTAAGGATAAGCTTTGATATGCTGTATTAGAGGCGATCCAAGAATTGATGGTGGTAACATCTCCAACCCAACCTAAAATACCATTTAGCATGGCGATAAAAGCCACAAAGACTAAAAGCATTGCGCCAACATTCACAGCCAATTTTAAGCCTTCGGTAGTACCATTAGCAATAGCATCTAAAATATTAGAACCTATTTTTTCAGAAGACACATGAACATCAGTATTAATTTCTTCAGTTTGAGGATATAATATTTTAGAAACCACAATAGCTCCAGGTGCAGCCATAACAGAAGCTGCTAATAAATGCTTAGCAAATTGCAATCTTAAAACAGGATCGTCGCCACCTAGAAATCCAATATATGCTGCCAGTACAGCACCAGCAACAGTGGCCATGCCACCAATCATAACCAGAAGCATTTCAGAGCGATTCATTTTTTCTAAATAGGCCTTGATTAACAAAGGCGCTTCGGTTTGTCCTAGAAAAATATTTCCAGCAACACTTAAACTTTCTGCACCAGAAATCCTCAATACTTTTGTAAGTAACATGCCAAAAGCTTTAACTACTTTTTGAATGATTCCTAAATAGAATAAAAGCGATGTTAATGCAGAAAAGAATATAATGGTTGGTAAAACTTGAAAAGCAAAAATAAAACCAAAGGTATCCATATCTACGACTAGTCCTTCAAAAAGAAATTTACTTCCAGCTCTTGTAAAATCTAAAACACTCACAAATAAACCTCCTACCCATTCAAATATTTTTTGAACAAAAGGAACCCTTAAAACACCAACAGCGATAATAAGTTGAAAGGCTAAGCCTAACCCAACAGTTTTCCAGTTTATAGCTTTTTTATTACTGCTGAATAAAAAGGCTAAAACTAAAAGTGTAATCATTCCTAAAATACCTCGCCATAAACTTTGCATAGAAAACCCTTGACTAGGTACGATGGTGTCATTTGTATCTGTTGTAGTATTTGTTAATAAAGCCTCATTATGTTTAGAAGCTATAAAACGGTAGTCAATTCCATTTTCAGAAAACACTAAAGTAGAATCTGTATGTTCTTTGATTTTGTATCGTCTTATGGTGTCTTTAGGCTGATTGTAATAAAAAACCAATAGGTTATTTTGATGTATATAATCTCCTGAAGCATTTAAGTTGTTTTTTGATGCTAAGGCGTATGAAAATTCACCAGCTTTAAGTTCTAAAATATCAGCGTTTTTATCAATTGAAAAGAGTTGTTCCCCAGCGTTATTTTGAATAGCTTCAAATTGCCAGGTTTTGTTTAAATCTTGAGCGAATGAGTTTGATGTAAAAACAAAAAAAATAGCTGTAATAGCTAGAAGAACATTTTTCATGTGATGTTGTTTAATTATCGTTTTGAAATTTCATCTCGAATATGTGCAGCTTTTTCATAATTCTCATTAGCAACGGCTTCATCAAGCATATTGTGTAAATCTTCGAGTGTTTTATTTTTATAGTTTTCATTTGGAGTAACGGTTTCTATTTCTTCAGCAACCAAATCATCTAGTAAGATGTTTTCTTCAGTATTTTCGCCCTTTTTTTCAGGGTTAACTTTGAGATAAATTCCAGCTTTGTCCAGAATATTTTTATATGTAAAAATTGGTGATTGAAAACGAAGTGCTAAAGCGATAGCGTCGCTAGTCCTAGCATCAATAATTTCTTCAATTTTATCACGTTCACAAATTAAACTCGAATAAAAAACACCATCAACTAATTTATGAATAATAACTTGTTTGACGACAATATCAAATCGATCTGCAAAGTTTTTAAATAAGTCGTGAGTTAAGGGTCTTGGCGGACGAATTTCTTTTTCTAAGGCGATAGCAATTGACTGAGCTTCAAAAGCACCAATAACTATAGGAAGTTTTCTGTCGCCATCGACTTCATTCAAAATTAAAGCATAAGCGCCATTTTGGGTTTGGCTGTAAGAAATGCCTTTTATATTTAATTTAACTAGACTCATAATTTAAAACACAAAAGACTGTTTAAATTAGGACATAACAAAATTTAAACAGTCCTTTTATAAATACAATTTATAAAAAATAATTTATTGCTGTGCTTTAAAAGCCTTTAATTTTTCGATTAAGCTTGGTACCACCTCAAAAGCGTCACCAACTACACCATAATCTGCAGCTTTAAAGAAAGGTGCTTCAGGATCTGTATTGATAACCACTTTTACTTTACTGGCATTAATTCCTGCTAAATGTTGAATAGCTCCAGAAATACCAATGGCAATATATAAGTTTGAAGCGACTGGCTTACCCGTTTGTCCAACGTGTTCGCTATGTGGTCTCCATCCTAAATCACTAACAGGTTTAGAGCATGCAGTTGCAGCGCCTAATACTTCGGCTAGCTCTTCTACCATTCCCCAATTTTCAGGCCCTTTTAATCCTCGACCAGCAGAAACAACGATTTCTGCATCAGCGATACTCACTTTATCACTAGCTTTATCAATAGCCTGTACATGGACTCCAAAGTCTGGAATGCTAGGAGCGAAATCTTCTGAAGAAGCACTACCTGAGTTTTCTACTAGTCCGAAAGAGTTATTAGAAACTGCGACTAACTTAACCTCAGTATTAATTGTTGTGATGTTAAATGCTTTGTTTGTAAATGCTGTACGTTTTACTGTGAAAGGCGCAGTGTTACTTGGAACTTCAACAACATTAGAGGCAAAGCCAGCGTTTAAACCAACAGCCAATAAAGGTGCTAAGTATTTGCTGTCTGCACTAGAACTTACAATTACAACTTTGGCATTTTCCTTTTCCGCTGCTTGTTTAATAACTGCGGCATAAGCATTTGCATTAAACTGATCTAATTGAGTGTTAGACACCTTAAGCACTTTATCTACACCATAGTTTCCTAACTCTGAAGTATCATTAGCATTAATAGTGATTGCAGTTACTGTTGTGCCTAATTGGTCAGCAACAGCTTTTGCATAAGAAGCAACTTCAAAAGCTACTTTTTTAAATTTTCCTTGTTCTGATTCTGTATATACTAAAACTGACATGTTTTTTCTTTTAAAAGTTGATTAAATCACTTTAGCTTCGTTATGAAGTAAGTTTACCAATTCATCTAAATTATCTGGAGCGACTAAAGTTACAGCACCTTTAGGCGCTGGTTTTTCAAACTTCACTGAAGTAGTTTCAGCTTCTGAAGCTACAGGGTTAAGTACTTGTAAAGGTTTTTGACGCGCCATCATTATTCCTCTCATATTCGGAATACGTAAGTCGCTTTCTTCAACCAGTCCTTTTTGGCCTCCAATAACTAAAGGTAAAGTTGTAGATACAGTTTCTTTTCCTCCATCAATTTCTCTAATAGCAGTAGCGTTAGAGCCCTCAATTTCTAGACTTATACAATTATTTACAAAATTTGCATTTGTTAGTCCAGCCATCATGCCTGGAACCATTCCACCATTATAGTCAATAGACTCACGACCAGCTATAACTAAATCGTAACCACCATCTTGAACAACTTTTGCTAATTGATTTGCAACTGCAAAACCATCAGTAGCTTCAGTATTTACACGAATTGCAGTATCTGCACCAATTGCTAATGCCTTACGTAATGTAGGTTCAGTTTCTGGACCGCCAACATTTACAACAGTTACACTTGCGCCTTGTTTTTCTTTAAACCACATGGCACGTGTTAAACCAAACTCATCATTTGGGTTAATTACGAATTGTACACCATTGGTGTCAAACTTGGTATCTCCTTCTGCAAAATTAATTTTTGAAGTAGTGTCTGGTACATGACTAATACACACTAAGATTTTCATATTTATTTTATGTTTTATGAGTATATTTTTTTGAGGTTACGAAGATAATTATTTTATTTTGAATCTTTACTATGCATGCATAGTAAATTTTAAACTAATCTTATAGAGATTATTTTTCTTTTATTGCTATTTTTGTTCACTTGATAAATAAAGTAAAATGAAAACAATTCAATTTAGAGAAGCCGTTTGTGAGGCCATGAGCGAAGAAATGCGCAGAGATGAATCCATATATTTAATGGGAGAAGAAGTTGCTGAATATAATGGTGCTTACAAAGCAAGTAAAGGAATGTTAGATGAATTTGGTGCAAAACGCGTTATAGACACACCAATTGCAGAGCTTGGGTTTGCTGGTATTGCAGTAGGTTCTACCATGACCGGAAATAGACCAATTGTTGAGTTTATGACCTTTAATTTCTCTCTAGTTGGAATTGATCAAATTATTAATAATGCTGCAAAAATCAGACAAATGTCTGGCGGACAGTTTAAATGTCCTATTGTTTTTCGTGGGCCAACAGCGTCTGCTGGGCAGTTAGGTGCAACGCATTCACAAGCTTTTGAGAGTTGGTATGCCAATACACCAGGTTTAAAAGTTATTGTACCATCAAACCCTTATGATGCTAAAGGATTATTAAAAGCAGCTATTCGTGATGATGATCCTGTAATTTTTATGGAAAGTGAACAAATGTATGGCGATAAAGGGGAAGTACCAGAAGGCGAATATGTTGTTCCTATTGGTGTTGCAGATGTAAAACGTGAAGGATCAGATGTTACTATTGTGTCTTTTGGAAAAATTATAAAAGAAGCTTATAAAGCTGCCGATGAATTAGAGAAAGAAGGTATATCTTGTGAAATCATAGATTTGCGTACAGTAAGACCTATGGATCATGACACGATTTTAAATTCTGTTAAAAAAACAAATCGATTAGTTATTTTAGAAGAAGCGTGGCCTTTTGGAAATGTAGCTACAGAAATTACTTATCAAGTACAAGCACAAGCATTTGATTATTTAGATGCACCAATTGTAAAAATAAATACAGCAGATACTCCTGCACCTTATTCACCAGTTTTACTAGCTGAATGGCTGCCTAATAGCGAGGATGTTATTAAAGCTGTTAAGAAAGTGATGTACAAATAAATAAATTTTATTTTCGTTATATAAACTTCATTGGCAACATTGTTGATGAAGTTTTCTTATTATGCAATATAAACTAAGTCTAATACTGTTTTTTTTCGGATTACTTTCCGTTACAGCGCAAACAAAAGTTAGTGGTCATGTTTTAGATGAATATGATGAACCCATTGCCTTTGCTAATGTGGTATTTAAAAATTCTTCTGAAGGTACAATAACTGATGAAAACGGAAGATTTTACCTAGAGTCCGACACTACTTGGGAAGCTGTTTTAGTTTCCTTTATAGGTTATGCAACTATAGATATTCCTCTTGAAAAACGAGTAAATTACGATCTGGAGTTTGTTTTAAAAGAAGAGACTGGCTCACTTGATGAAGTAGTTATCGTTACAGGTAAGCAATCTAAAAAAGAATCAGAAAACCCTGCTATAGCTATTCTTAAAAAAGTTTGGGAACATAAACGAAAGAATGGTTTAAGGCAATTTAAGCAATATCAGTTTGATAAATATGAAAAGGTAGAGTTTGATTTAAATACTATAGACAGCTCACTCATTAAAAGTAAATTATTTAGAGGGATGGAGTTTGTCTTCAATGAAGTCGATACGTCTAGCGTTACAGGAAAAACATATTTACCTATTTTTATAAATGAAGCTGTTACTAAAGTCTATGGCGACAATATTCTGAATAAAGAAAAAGAGGATTTAAAAGGAAATAAAAACTCAGGTTTTAGCGATAATCAAGTCATTATCGATTTTATAAATGACCTATACTCTGAGTTTGATATCTATGATAATTATCTGAAATTTTTTGATAAAAGCTTTGTAAGTCCTATTTCTAGAACAGGAATTAATACTTACAATTATGTATTATCAGATAGTACATATATTGACAATAAATGGTGTTATAATATTATTTATTATCCAAGAAGAAAAAATGAATTGACCTTTAAAGGTGATTTTTGGGTTGCAGATACAACGTATGCAATCAAAGAAATTAACATGCAGGCATCTAAAAGCGCGAATATAAATTGGGTTAAAGAAATTTATATAGAACAAGAATTTGAGGTCTTAAATGACTCGTTATTCTTAATGAAACGCGACTACTTTATGTCTGATTTTGCCTTTAATAAAAAGGAGAAATCACGTGGTGTTTACGGAAAGCGTACAACATTATATGATAATTATGAATTTGACATTCCCAAAGACGAAAAGTTTTATGGACAAGAGGTTTATAATTATGATAAAGATATTTATAACCGCGAAGATGACTTTTGGGAAAATAACCGAATGGAAGCTTTAAGTAAAGACGAAAAAGGCGTTTATAAAATGCTAGATACTTTAAAAACGGTTAAAAAGTTTAAACGACTTTATAACATTGGAAGTATTTTAGCCTCAGGTTATATTGAGTTTCCGAGTTTAAATTTAGACTATGGTCCTATTTTTAAGTCTTTTGGGTTTAATGATGTAGAAGGAGTCCGTTTGAGAACTGGAGGACGAACCTATTTTGGGCAAAATGATTTATGGCGTATTGAAGGCTATTTGGCGTATGGTTTTAAAGATGATAAAGTAAAATACGGTGTTTCAGGAAAATGGTTGCTCGATAAAAAAAATCGACTTATTATTTCTGTAGGTAATAGGCGAGATGTTGAGCAAATTGGTGCAAGTTTAACGGCTTCTACAGATATATTAGGACGTTCTTTAGCAACAACATCTTTATTTAATACAGCGCCTAACGATAAGTTAACCTCTATAAATTTAAGTAGCTTAGCTATTGAGCTAGAACCTGTAAGAAATGTGGTGTTCCGAGTGAGTGGAAATTATAGGACTTTAGAATCTGCATCATCAAAATTTAGCTTAGACTATAATACTCCTAATGGTATAGCCTCTGAAATAAAGCAATTTGAAAGTGCCTTATCGATTTCTTATTTTCCAAAACGAAAAATGACAGGGTTTGGTGTAGAACGTCGCGAAGCTAATGATGACTTTGCTAGAATATTTGCGCAGTTTACTCGAGCTGATAAAGGAGTATTTGATAGTGATTTTGATTACACACGATTGCAAGGCTCTTATTTTCAACCATGGCAATTAGGAGGTTTCGGACGTTTATATTCATCAATTGAAATTGGTAAAACCTTTGGAGAAGTACCATTGTCACTTTTAAGTGTTGTCCCTGGAAATCAATCGTATTTTTCAGTATTTAACAATTTTTCACAGCTAAATTATTACGAATTTGTTACAGATACCTATGCTTCATTACATTTAGAGCATAACTTTAACGGAAGGTTGTTTTCGAGAATCCCACTTTTACGTAAATTAAATTGGCGTGAAATTATTGGTTTTAGAACGGCTTGGGGAGAACTCTCTGAAGAGAATAGAGCTTTAAATACAACAACGAATCCTTATAATATCCCATTAAATGCTCCAAACGATAAGATGTATTACGAGTACAGTTTTGGTATTGGTAATATTTTTAAAGTGTTTCGAATAGATTTTAACTTTAGAGGGAATTACCTCGAAAATCCAGATGCTCGAAAATTTGGTATTACGGGAAGTTTTGGGTTTAATTTCTAATACTTTATCTTATAATATTTGGTGATTTCCCCATTTGTTTCTAAAACTAAATTGTTTTCATCAATTTGTTTTATAACTGACGTCCAGTTTCCATACCTATAAATGTATTCTAAAACAAACGAATCATTTACCTTTTTTATATAAGTATAAGAATGTGAATTTTCAACTGGAATAAATTGGCCTACAGTCCCAGTAGTCTGGACCGTTTCAACATTACCACGATTGTTTTTAAACCAATAATGGTATAAACTTTTAGAATCATCATCTTTAATTTTCCAATATCCTGAAAGTACAGATTCTAATTCCTTTTCTGAAGAACAGCAGTCTTTGTCTTGTGCTAGGAGATTTAAGGGAAAAAGGAGCGCACTTAGTATAATAACTCGATATAAGTTAAACATGGTATTATTATGGTATTTAATAGTTAGGAAATAACAAGTTAATGCTTTTATTTTAAAATCAAAAGTGTTTTTGTTGTCAAAACATAAATGATTCAGTACTTTTGCCACCCAAAAAATAGGAAGATATGAGTCCAAAAGGAAAGTTAACTTTTGATGTTTTAATAGAGATCCCAAAAGGGAGTAGAAACAAATACGAATACGATTTTGAACTAAACAAAATTCGATTCGATCGCATGTTATTTTCTTCAATGATGTATCCAGGAGATTATGGTTTTATTCCAGAAACTTTAGCGTTAGATGGCGACCCTTTAGATGTCTTAGTAATGGGAACAGAGCCTACTTTTCCAATGTGTGTTATGGAAGTGAAGCCTATTGGTGTTTTTCATATGGCAGATGAAAAAGGACCTGACGAAAAATTAATTTGTGTACCAGTTACAGATCCAATTTGGAACAGTTATAATGATATACAAGATTTAAATCCACATAGGATAAAGGAAATCACTCACTTCTTTCAAGTCTATAAAGATTTAGAGAAAAAGAAAGTAGATGTAGGCGGTTGGGGAAATGCAGAAGAAGCTTACGATATTTTAAATAAATGTGTTGAGCGTTACCAAACTAGCGAGCATAAAAAAGCTGGCCATTTTACCATATAAATTCTAGTTTTAACTCATGAATAGTCATAGCTCTCGTAGATACCTCTGCAAGAGCTTTTCTATTCTAGAGGATTTTGTTACTTTTGCCTTCGTTAAAAACTAATCAAATATTATAATATGGAATCAATGATGATTTATATGCCAATCGCTTTGGCACTTTTAGGATTAATTTACATGCTTGTAAAGAAATCTTGGGTAATGAAACAAGATGCTGGAGATGGTAAAATGAAAGAAATTTCAGATCACATTTATGAAGGTGCTTTAGCGTTCTTAAATGCTGAATACAGATTGTTAGCAGTGTTTGTTATCATAGTAAGTGTATTACTAGCTATAGTGTCTTTTGTTGTGCCAACAACGCATTGGTTAATTGTAGTTGCCTTTATTTTTGGTGCTGTTTTTTCAGCATTTGCTGGAAACATCGGGATGAAAATTGCAACCAAAACAAATGTAAGAACAACTCAAGCTGCGCGAACAAGTTTGCCAAATGCTTTAAAAATATCTTTTGGTGGTGGAACTGTAATGGGACTAGGTGTTGCTGGTTTAGCAGTATTAGGGCTAACAGCATTCTTTATTATTTTCTTTCATGTATTTATGGAAGGGACATGGACCAACACTATGGATATGACGATAGTGCTTGAAACACTTGCTGGGTTCTCTTTAGGTGCTGAATCTATTGCATTATTTGCTCGTGTTGGTGGTGGTATTTATACTAAAGCTGCAGATGTTGGAGCCGATTTAGTTGGTAAAGTTGAAGCTGGTATTCCTGAAGATGACCCTCGTAATCCTGCAACTATTGCAGATAACGTTGGGGATAATGTTGGAGATGTTGCTGGAATGGGAGCGGATTTATTTGGATCTTATGTTGCAACAGTACTTGCTGCAATGGTATTAGGAAACTATGTGATTAAAGATATGGGAGGCGCAATCTCTGATGCTTTTGGCGGTATAGGCCCAATCTTATTACCAATGGCAATTGCAGGTGCAGGAATTATTATTTCTGTAATTGGTACCATGTTAGTGAAAATAAAAAATAACGACGCTAAAGAAGCTCAAGTAATGGGCGCTTTAAACATTGGTAACTGGACATCAATTGCGCTAGTTGCTGCGTCTTGTTTTGGATTGTGTATATACATGCTTCCTGAAACTATGAAAATGAATTTCTTTGGCGAAGGTTTAGTTGAAATCTCTTCAATGAGAGTGTTTTATGCGACCTTGGTTGGTTTATTCGTAGGAGCAGTTATTTCTTCTGTTACTGAATACTATACTGGTTTAGGTAAAAAGCCAATATTAAATATTGTACAACAATCTTCTACAGGAGCTGGAACAAACATTATCGCAGGTTTAGCAACTGGTATGATTTCTACGTTCCCTTCAGTGTTATTATTTGCTGGAGCCATTTGGGCATCTTATGCATTTGCTGGATTTTATGGTGTGGCTTTAGCGGCTTCTGCAATGATGGCTACTACTGCAATGCAGTTAGCTATTGATGCTTTTGGACCAATCTCTGATAATGCTGGTGGTATTGCTGAAATGAGTGAACAAGAGCCTATCGTAAGAGAACGCACAGATATATTAGATTCTGTTGGAAATACAACTGCTGCAACTGGAAAAGGATTTGCTATTGCTTCTGCAGCATTAACGTCGTTAGCTTTATTTGCAGCCTATGTAACGTTTACAGGAATTGATGGAATTAATATTTTTAAAGCGCCAGTACTTGCTATGTTATTTGTTGGTGGTATGGTGCCAGTAGTATTCTCTGCATTAGCAATGAACGCGGTTGGTAAAGCTGCTATGGAGATGGTAGAAGAAGTGCGTCGTCAGTTTAGAGATATTCCAGGGATTATGGAAGGTACTGGAAAGCCTGAATACGATAAATGTGTCGCTATTTCGACTAAAGCTTCTTTAAAAGAAATGATGTTACCAGGTTTATTAACTATAGGTTTTCCTTTAGTTATTGCTTTTGGTCCTATGTTATTTGGAATGAATCATATGGCTATTGCAGAAATGCTTGGAGGTTATATGGCTGGTGTTACTGTTTCTGGTGTGCTTTGGGCGATCTTCCAAAATAATGCTGGTGGTGCATGGGATAATGCTAAAAAATCATTTGAAGCTGGTGTTGAGATTAATGGTGAAATGACGTATAAAGGTTCTGATGCTCATAAAGCTGCTGTAACTGGAGATACTGTTGGAGATCCGTTTAAAGATACGTCTGGACCTTCAATGAATATCTTAATTAAATTAACCTGTTTAATTGGATTGGTTATTGCGCCTATCTTAGGTGGACATACTGAAGATGGTATGGCTATGACTAATGAGATTAGTGTTGAAAAAATAATCACTGATGAGCATAACCAAGTGATTACTAAAGCTGCTATTGAAAAATATGTTGATGGTTCTGCTAAAGCAACAGTGAAAACAGTAACAATTACTGACGGAATTGAAGATACTAAATCTGAAATTTTTAAAGGTTCTTTTGAAGAAGTTAAAAAGAAAGTTGACGATTTAGGAGATGGTGTTATTGTTAAAGTAAAAGAGGTTATTGAATAACTAAAATTAGATATTTCTTAATAAAAAAACCACGCTTTTAGCGTGGTTTTTTTATTTGCGTTAGCGATTGAAGCTTTGTTGAAGCTCCTTGAAAAGAGCGACTGCTGAAAGCGCGTTTTACTGGAAGTAAAAACGCCCAAATTAAATTAAAATAAACCGTTTATTTGCGCGTCAATTTTATTAATAATATTTCCTAAATCTTCAGGATTAGCCACAAAATCTAAGGGTTCGACATCGATAATAAGTAATTTCCCTTTATCGTAACCAGAGATCCAAGCTTCGTAGCGTTCGTTTAATCGGCTTAAATAATCGATACTAATCGAGTTTTCGTAATCTCGTCCTCGTTTGTGAATTTGAGAGACCAAGTTAGAAATAGAGCTCCTTAAATAAATGAGTAAATCTGGACCTTGAACAAATGATTCCATAAGGTCAAACAGTGATTTATAGTTTTCAAAATCACGATTAGTCATTAAACCCATTGCATGCAAGTTGGGCGCGAAGATATGTGCATCTTCGTATATGGTTCGGTCTTGAATAATATCTTTTCCGCTTTCTCTTATTTGAGCGACTTGACGGAATCTGCTATTTAAGAAATAGACTTGTAAATTAAAACTCCAACGTTCCATTTGATTGTAAAAATCGTCTAAATACGGATTGTCAACGACATCTTCAAGTTGTGCTTCCCATTTATAATGTTTGGCGAGTAATTTTGTTAAGGTAGTTTTACCAGCACCAATATTTCCTGCTATGGCAACGTGCATAAGTTATTTGATTTTTAATTGGAATTTAGAAAGGGTTTCATTGCTGTAAATATACAAGGTTTCGTTGGTTAGTAAAAACTGATTTATTAACAATTCTGGTGTTGTGATTTTTGCAATTGAGTCTTCTCCTTTTTTTAAATAAAACAGTTCGTTTTCTTTTTTTAGAATGAGATTACCATTGTCTTCTTCTATTGCTGTAAAACCTTCGTTTTTGATTTTAAGTGTTAAACTTCCAAAGTAATTGTATTTGTATAGATAGCTTTCTGTAAGGAGCCAACAAAAATTAAAGTTACTTTTTAAATCGAGTATGTTGGTTTGCGCAGGAAGCGTTGTTGCTCTTGTTTTATTTGACTTATAATCATATAATTCTAACTGTCTTGTATCTTGATTAAAAATCCATATTGCATTATCATTTCCAGTTGAGATGTGTGAGACACTTTTGTATGGTTTGACAGTGTTAAAGTCTATTTTAAATATTTCAGCTAATCGGTTATCTAAAATAATTGCGGTATTAAAATCTTTATAAAAAACATTAATCTTTAAAGGGTTAAAAGCATTGGCAGAAGTCATTTCACCTAATTGCACATTACTGTAATTAGTGGTTTTGCTAGCGTCTTTTTTATAAAAAACATGATCTTGAATAAAGTAGTATATCCCAAAATCATCAATATCTACAATAGATTGAATTTTAGGATTCGTTTGTTCT
Source organism: Lacinutrix iliipiscaria (assembly GCF_042686125.1). NCBI lineage: Bacteria > Pseudomonadati > Bacteroidota > Flavobacteriia > Flavobacteriales > Flavobacteriaceae > Lacinutrix > Lacinutrix iliipiscaria. The sequence goes on along the minus strand of NZ_JBHUOV010000001.1, from coordinate 98,441 downwards.
ATTAAAACAACTTCAAACGTATGTTGACAGAATACGCTAGACGATAGGAATAAAAATAAATACAGGTAGTTTTTCATTGTAGTTTGAAAAGTACAAAAATCAAACCACTTTTAGCAAATTAATTTATAACCAAAACCACGAACATTTATAATTTGTATCGAAGTGTCTTGCTTTAGTTTTTTACGAAGTTTACTAATAAATACATCCATACTTCTGGCATTAAAGAAATCGTCATTTCCCCAAAGTTTTTTAAGGATTAAAGAACGATCTAAAACTTCATTTTTATTGGTTATTAAATGAAATAATAAATGCGCCTCACGATGGGTCAACTGTATAGGATTTTCTGTTTTGAATTGAAGCGTCTGTTTTGGGAAATTAAAATTATAATGCCCTAAATGAAATACTTTAGATGTTTTTTGAACATGCGTACGATGAATTAAATTGTGAATTCTTACAATAAGCTCTTCCATGCTAAAAGGCTTTTTTAAATAGTCATTACCACCAATAGTAAAGCCTTCAACAACATCTTGTGTTTGCGATTTAGCGGTTAAAAATATAATTGGTATCGTGTCGTTTTCACGTCTGATTTCTTTGGCTAATGTGAATCCATCTTTTTTAGGCATCATGACATCAAGCACTAAAAGCTCAGGGTTTTCATTTTTATAGCTTTCGTAAGCTATTTCGCCATTATTACAAAGCAACACTTTAAAATTTCGCGTTTCTAAACTTTCCTTTATAATCTGACCTAAAGCAGGTTCGTCTTCGGCTAAAAGTATGGTTATAGGCTTATTCATGAGGAAGACTTAGTTTAAATGTTGTAAGGTTATGGTTTAATTCTAATTGAATCGTTCCGTCGTGTTTTTCTATAATTTTCTTAGTATAATATAATCCAATTCCAAAGCCTTTTATATCATGAATATTGCCTTTAGGAACACGATAAAATTTTTCAAATATTTTGTCTTTATGTGATGAATTGAGCGAATTTCCGTTATCTGAAATTAATATCGTAAAAGCATGCTTGTTTTGAGTGAGGTTTATTGTAATGAGATCACCTCCATATTTTATAGCATTGTCTAAAATATTATTAATGGCATTTTCAAAATGAAAGCCATCGACTTTTGCCATTAAGTTTTTTAAATCTGTTTTAAAATTAATGGTTTTGTTATGAAGGGTTGCTGTATGTTTTTCAATAATAGTATTTAGGAGGCTTATAATATTAATATCCTCTTTTACTAATTTTAGTCCATTATTATCTAAAGTGGCTGTTTCTAGAAGTTTTTCAACCATGATATTAAGCTTGTTAAGCTGGCTGGTAGACATGTTTATGTAGTCCTTCGTTTTTTCTTTGTCATTAATAACTTTAAAGTCTTTAATGCTTTCAAGAGCAATACCAATTGTAGAAATAGGTGTTTTAAACTCGTGTGTTATGTTGCTTATTAAATCATTTTTAACCTCTGCTAACTGTTTTTGATGTTTGATGGTTTTTAATAAATAAAACAGACAAGAAATAATAGCAAAGGTAAAAAGCAAAGACAATAAAATGCCAGATAAACCTTGTCTTAAAATTAGTTTAGTGGCATTAGGATAAGTGAGGCTTAAAGACTCATTCTGCTTTAAAAATTTGGTTTTAGACGTTGTGTTTAAAAAATCTGGTTGAATAATTTGTGGGTTATAGGAATTTATTAAACTATCATTTCTATAGTGTTTTAAGGCGTAAGGAATGTCAAATTTTTTCCGTTTTAATTCGTTGCTTAAGAGTGGATTTAATTTAGAGAAATTTAAAGAATCATCTTGAATAGAAATGAAAATGGAAGTAATTCCTTTTAATAGCTTAATACTGTCTGAAGCCTTTTTTCCTTTTATGACTTTAATTTGTGTTAGCTTATCTGAAGTGCTAGAATAGGTGTATCCTGTAGAATCGATTAGTTGAGTAATGCCTTTAATTTTTAAATCGTCCTCAAACTCAGATTTGTAATCATTTTGAAGTGTTAAAATAAGCGAGTCTGTATTTAAGAGCTTAAGCTTGTTATCAAAATGAAGTGTGTCTGAAGGAATATCAATAAAGGTCATATGGTTAGCTTCAGCAAGATTAGCATAATACGCCTCTAATGCATTGTCTAAACTAATTTGAACCTGATTGATAAAATGTTGTTTGTTTTGTAGGTAGTTTTTATAATTCCAATAGCATTGTACTACTATTGTTAGTAGCATTATTATGGTAATAAAATATAGAATAATATTATATTTTTTTTCATTCATAGGTCAAAAGTACTCGTTACATCAGTAATATACCAATCGCTTAACACACGTTAACACTAGATAACTTAAATAAAGGATGTAAATTTTAATCTTTGCGGAGTAATAATCCATAAAATTTTAAATATGAAGACCATTCAGAAAAGTTTATCCCTTTTTATTTTACTTTTTTCAATATCCATTTTTGCTCAAGATTTTCAAGGCGTTGCAACATATAAATCATATCGAAAAGTGGAATTAAAAATGGATGACAATCAAAGTGCTGAAATGCAAAAACAAATTCAAGAGCAGATTCAAAAACAGATGCAAAGAGAATATACCTTAACCTTTACTAAAAACGAATCTATTTATAGGGAAAATGAAAAGTTAGCGGCTCCTGCACCATCATCAGGTGGATTTAAAATTACACTTGAATCCAGCTCAGACATTATGTATAAAAATGTAAAAGAAAATAGATACGTTAACGAAGCTGAAATTTTTGGAAAGCAATTTTTAATAAAAGATAGCTTAGTTAATAGGGCTTGGAAATTAGTCAATGAAACTAAAAACATTGGAGCATACACGTGCTATAAAGCAACATTTTCTGAAGAGGTTGAAACTCGAAAAATGGTGGATAATAATCTTGAAACCGTTAAAGAAGAACGCATTACTACGGCTTGGTACACACCTCAAATACCAGTAAATAATGGTCCTGGAGATTATTATGGTTTGCCAGGTCTCATACTAGAAATTAATGATGGAAACTTAACTTTAATTTGTTCTAAAATTATAATGAATCCAAAAGAACCTGTAGAAATTAAAGCGCCAAATAAAGGAAAGGTGGTTTCGCAAAAAAAGTTTGATGAGATTATGGATAAAAAAACTGATGAAATGATGGAGCGCCTAGAGTCTAGAAAAAAAGATGGAGATAAAGTATTTATTACAATTGGAGGGTAATGTTTTAAGAATACTTTAACGTTTTAACCTTAAACGTTTTGATTTTTTTTATGTCTTACAGTAGTTAATAACTGTATTTTTGAATATCAAAATAATTAAGACTAAAAACATGAAACCATCTAAAACATTATTTGTAATCTGTATAGCCCTTTTTACAACTGCTTTTACATATGCGCAACAAGACTTTCAAGGAGTTGCTTATTACGAGTCTAAAACAACCATGGATATGGACAATTTTGGAGGACGTGAAATGAGCCCAGAAAGAAAGAAGATGATTATGGACAGAATGAAAAGTTTTCTTGAAAAAAGCTATACTCTTACCTTCAATAAAACTGAGTCAACCTATAAAGAGGAAGAGCAGTTAGAAGCTCCGGGACAAGGTCGTGGGTTTGGAGGAATGATGTCAAGTTTTACTGCTGGAGAACAATATAAGAATGTAAAAAGCAACCAAATGTTACAGGAGCAAGAGTTTTTTGGAAAGCAATTCTTAATTAAAGATTCATTACCTAAACTAGCATGGAAATTAACAGGAGAAACCAAACAAATCGGACAATACACATGTATGAAGGCCACCGCAATGAAACCTGTAGACCAAAATGATTGGAGAAGTATGAGAAGACGTGGTTCTGATGACGATAAAAAAGAGGATGATAATAAAGACCAAGCAGAGAAAAAAACAGATACAACGCAAACAGCAAGTACAAATTTGCTAGATGAAATTGAAGTGCCAAAAGAAATTGAAGTTACAGCTTGGTACACGATGCAAATTCCTGTTAACCAAGGTCCAGGTGAATATTGGGGACTTCCTGGTTTGATACTAGAAATTAATGCAGACAGAACAACAATTTTATGTTCAAAAATTGTTCTTAATCCTGCTGAAAAAGAAGACATAAAAGTGCCATCTAAAGGAAAAGAAGTTACTAGAGAAGAATATTCAGAAACTGTGAAAAAGAAAATGGAAGAAATGCGTGAAATGTATGGTGGACGTGGAGGAAGAGGCGGAGGACGCGGAGGACGCGGACGTTAATCTTCATGTAACTAACGATTTAAAAAAAACAAAATCAATCTAAACAAATGAAAAACCTATTAACCCTACTATTCTTCATAGTAGTAAGCACGACCTTTGCTCAAGTTAGAGTAGAAGGTGTCGTAAAAGATAGTATTGGTAATCCTTTAGAACTTGCCAATGTTGTTGCCATAAACCAAGCTACCCTTGCACTTGATTCTTACGGAATAACTAACGATGCTGGACGCTACAAATTAGCTTTAGAGAAAAATACAAGTTATAAAATTCAAGTCAGTTACATTGGTATGGTCACTGCTGAAGATTATATTGATACCAAAGAAGAAGACTTAACTAGAAATTATAATTTGTTAGATGATAATACTTTAGATGAGGTTGAGTTAATCTATGAAATGCCTGTAACCGTTAAAGGCGATACCTTAATTTACAATGCAGATTCGTTTAAAACAGGAACAGAGAAAAAACTAGAAGATGTCTTAAAAAAACTTCCTGGTGTAGAAATTAACGATGATGGCGAAATTGAAGTTGAAGGTAAAAAAGTATCTAAAATCATGGTGGAAGGTAAAGACTTCTTTGATGGAGATACCAAACTCGCCTCAAAAAATATTCCTTCTGATGCTGTCGATAAAGTACAAGTCCTCAAAAATTTTAGCGAAGTCGGACAATTAAGTAGTGTCACAAACAATCAAGATAATGTAGCCATTAACCTGAAACTTAAAGAAGGGAAGAACAAATTTTGGTTTGGAGATGTTACTGTTGGCGCTGGTGTAGCACCAGATGAAGGCCTCTATAAGGTACAGCCTAAATTGTTTTATTATAGTCCAACAACCAGCATTAATTTTATTGGTGATATGAATAACACTGGTGAAGTCGCTTTTACACGTCGTGATTATTTTAACTTTACAGGAGGCTTTAGAAACTTTAATCAAAGTAGCGGAACAAATATTAGTTTAGGCGATAACAGCTTAAATTTTTTGAATACAACGAATAATAGAGCAGAAAATATTGACATCAAATTTGGAGCAGCTAATTTTAGTTACTCGCCAAATAAAGCTTTAACGATTAGTGGTTTCGGTATTTATTCAGGCAATGAAACCGATATTCGTGAAACGAACGATATAACCTATACTAATGATGAATTAAATATTCCTGATGAATCGACAACAAGTTTCACGGAACAGAAATCAGATTTGGCGTTATTAAAATTGAGTACTGTTTACAAGCCTAACGCTAACAATCAATTAGATTATGATATCTTCGGAAGACTGTCTAAACAAACTCAAAATCGTTTTTTTAATTCAACAGTTTTAGGGCAAGTTAACCAAATTGAAGATCAAACACCATATAGTATAAATCAAAACCTGAATTATTACTACACGCTGAACGATAGTAATATCTTTTCATTCGAAGTGCAACACTTACTTCAAGATGAAGATCCGTTTTATAATGCATTTATCGAACAAAAAGCAACCTACGAAAGTACTGCAGATAACTTAGGGTTTGATGATTCACAATCGGCTTATGATGCTGCACAAGACAAGCGTGTAAAATCTAATAAATTTGATGCACGTTTAAACTATTGGAATGTATTAAATCAAAAAAGTAATTTAAACTATACTCTAGGATTAGTATCGAGTAGCCAACAATTCGATTCGCAAATCTTTCAAATACTAGATGACGATTCAGAGTTTCTTCCAACACCTGTAGAAGGCACGAATACAAATGATGTGTCTTACAGATTTACAGACGCGTATTTCGGATTGCATTATAACTTAAAAGCTGGAAAATTTACCATCACTCCTGGATTTTCAGCACATGCCTATAATACAAAAGATGAGCAGTTTGGAACGAGCAACAGTAACAGCTTTTTTAGAGTCTTGCCAGATGCAAATATTAGATTTCAGATAAAAAAGAGCGAGAGTTTAAACTTGCGTTATTCTATGCAAACCAATTTTACAGACGTAAGTAAGTTAGCCGAAGGTTTAGTGATGAATAATTACAACTCACTTTTTTCTGGAAACAGAGAGCTGGAAAACTCATTATCACATAATTTAAATTTATCTTACTTTAGTTTCAATATGTTTAATTATACGAATGTATTTGCCTTTTTAAATTATAGTAAAAGTGTAGATGCCATTCAAAATATAACTAATTTCAATAGTGTTATTACAACATCATCACCTTTCAACTCAAATTTTGCTAACGAATCTTTTTCAGCACGTGGGCGTTTTGAGCGTCGCTTCGGAAAAATAAAAGCGAATCTTTCAGGGTCTTGGAGCTGGTCTGTATTCAATCAATTTATTGGCGGAAATGTGAGTGAAAACACAAGTTTTACTCAAACTTATGGCACACGAATTAGCACCTTTTTTAAAGAAGCACCAAACGTAGAAATGGGTTATGACTTAACGATAAACGATAATGACCAAGGTAATAGAACCACAAAGTTTTACACACACAGACCATTTATAAACTTAGATGCAGTCATTTTAAAAGACTTCAGATTCTTTACAGAATACAGCTATTACGACTTTAGAGACCAAGACGACTCATTAAACGCGTATAGTTTTTGGGATGCCTCTTTAATCTATCAAAAAACTGATAGCAAATGGGAATACAAACTAGGTGCGACCAATTTATTAGATACCGAAAGTTTAAGTCAGAGTAACACAGGAAGCGTCTCAGTAAGTAACAGAGAGTACTTTATTCAACCACGTTATTTGGTGTTGAGTGTGAAGTATAATTTATAGCATTTGGGCGTTACCAAGACCTAAGATAGCTTAGGTCTTGGTCAGGCTTTCACGACTCGCTTTTTTATTTTTGTCATTCCGCACAACGATGCGGAATCTAGAATAAAAAGAGCTCAAACAAATCGCTCAATCCTTAACGCAAACAAAAGCCTTCACAATGGTGAAGGCTTTTTAGTTGTCATAATTTAATAGTCTCTAAGGACATGAATAACCCCAGAAATAGTGTGTGGATTACCTGCATTATCTTCATAATCACCACTAAAGTTGATGTCTACATAATCACCAACTTCTCCTAAATTAACTAAATTATAATTTATATTATTGTTAGTATCAGAGATGTCAAAACATTCGCTAACATAAAAATTAAAGGGTAGTGAATCGGAGTCATAGGACCCTACAAATGGAGGGTGTGGAGGTAATATTCCCTCCATAAAAAAACAACTATCTGTTTGAGACTGAATTAGAAAAAAAGAACCATCTGCTAAAAAATCCTCTTTAAATTCAACATACATTGGAGAATTAAACGTTTGTGTAAATATATCGTCAACTATATATTCAATATATTCAACTACATCCTCGCAAGCCCTAATGGTACCAATATTTGTTGAGGCAGTTTCGTAATAATATGTAATTAATCCAGAACTTTGAGAATTATAAAGGTCAATAGCTTCTATGGTATAAAAATCAACATTGTCGCACAAGTCAAATGAAATATTAAAATACCCATCATTAATAGATTCAAAATATATTTGATCGCCAATAATTATTCTTAAAACACCATTATCTACAGGGTTTCCATCGCAATTAATAAAATTCCCTGATAAGTTTTGAGTATTACTATTCAAAACAATAGTATTAGAAGCGTCTGATGTAAACGGACCAATGGCACTTTCGCTTATAATAAGTGTTTCACAATGATGCCAACTATAAATCGAAACGTATAAGATTTCATTGGCAGGGATTAAACCGCAAACTTCACCATTTTCATTAGTATAATTTCCTCGTGTACCATAAATTGGACTAGAAATTTCAACCCATAAATTCGCTAAAGGATTTCCTTCATCATTAGTTACTGTTAAACATAAATTCACAGCATCAGTAGGTATATCACAGTTCCAAAACGAGAAATGAGACACCGTGCCTGCATAGGCATTACCAACTAAAGTGGCTTCGCCTTCTTCTACCCAATAACCATGTGTTTCATCAAAGTACCAAAGAGGTATGCTGCTTGGTGCATCTGCTAATAAAGTCTCATCTAGTGGCATGGTAATTTCAGCCGTTGTGCCTTCCGCAAGATTTAAGTATTCACCTGCGCTTCCTCTTAATTCTACAGCTAGCATGCCATAGGTAATTAGCATTTGTTCTTCATTATTAGCATTGGCGGCATAAAGCATACCAGGCATTTGGTCTGCCATGTCTTCATCTGTTGGGTCTAAATGATGCATCATTACATTCACAGGTCCAGAATAGTCAAAGCCATCTTCGGTAATATAATCACCTCCTAATGCTAGAGAAGCACCATTAGTCAATGCAATGGTTTCTGCAGTCCCAGAATTGGTGGTGCCAACCACAGTGGCATCTAATAACATAATGGTTACTTTGTTTGTTCCAGAAGAAGGTACGACAGCACGAGAGCCAGATATGTAACCTGCTTTTTCGGCTTTCACATATCCAAAGCGTTCATAAACTGGAGCGTTTTGAATAATAAAAATACCATTACTATCTGTTTGAGCGGTTAAGTTCCCAATAGTAATAATTACATTTTCTATTGGATTTCTATTCTTGTCAACTACGGTTCCTAGAAAGTTTCTAGTAATTTCATTGCCGAAGTTTTCTACAAATGTATTTGGATCTTGACCAGTAGGTGTATGAGATGAGTCATCATCTTTGTTGCATCCTAGAGCAAGGATAAATACTAAAAGAAGTGAGGCAATTCTTAAATGTTTCATGTGTTGGAGGGTTAGTTGTTTTATAGTAGATGCAGAAATGTTAAAAAGGTTGCGTCATATTATAAATTATCCTAAAAACAAAAGCCTTCACAATGGTGAAGGCTTTTGTTTACATTATCTTAATCTAAAAAAAGTGATAATAATATAATCGTAACTCTTTAATAACCTTTAAATTAAATACATAAGGCAGCTTGCATTATAATTTTTTCAATTCAAGTTATGCCCAAAAACAAATCTAATCATCGCGAAGTAGAATTAGTAGTTATTTCAGATGTTCACCTTGGAGTACATGGCTGTCATGCAGAGGAATTACTGAAATATTTAAAAAGCATTCAGCCTAAAAAAGTTATTTTAAATGGCGATATTATTGATATATGGCAGTTTAAAAAACGGTATTGGCCAAAAGCACACATGAAGATAATAAAGCATATTATTTCGTGGATAACTAACGGAGTTCCTGTTTACTACATTACTGGAAATCATGATGAAATGCTTAGAAAATTTGTTGGGTTTAATATCAATTCATTTCATATCGTCAACAAGGTTGTGCTTAATCTTGACGGCAAAAAAGCATGGTTTTTTCATGGAGATGTCTTTGATGTCACGATGCAGCATTCAAAGTGGCTAACTAAATTAGGTGCTGTTGGTTATGATGTACTTATTAGATTAAATCAAGTGGTAAATGCAGTAAGTCAATTTTTTGGAAAAGGAAGAATATCACTTTCAAAAAAGATAAAAAATAGTGTTAAGGGCGCTGTGAAGTATATTAATAATTTTGAACAAATAGCAGCCGATATCGCCATTGAGAATGAATTCGATTATGTGGTTTGCGGACATATTCATCAGCCAACTATTAAAACCTATACTAATAATTCTGGACAAACATTATATCTAAATTCTGGCGATTGGATTGAAAACTTAACTGCACTGGAGTATCATCAATCTAAATGGTCTATTTACACCTTTAATGATGCTCATTATAAGGATGCCAAGATGAAAGATGAAAAGGAAATAGATGAAACGGATAAGTCAAATAAAGAAATTTTTAATGCGCTTTTGGCCGAATTTAACCTCATGAAAAGTCAATGAAAATATTATATGCGATACAAGGAACAGGCAATGGGCATTTAAGTAGAGCTAAAGAAGTCATTCCGGCTTTATTAAGTCGTGCTCAAGTAGATATACTAGTTAGTGGTACTCAAAGTGATATTGATTTACCATATCCAATAAAGTATAAATTATCAGGAATTAGTTTTGTTTTTGGAAAAAATGGAGGTATAGATTATTGGAAAAGTTTAAGAGCGAATAATCTTTTTAGAATCATTAAAGAAATAAGAGCTTGTAATGTGAAAGCATATGATCTTATTATCAATGATTTTGAACCTATTACAGCTTGGGCAAGTTATTTGAATCAAGATATAAATTGCGTGGCTTTAAGTCACCAAAGTGCGCTGCTGTCTAAACAATCACCTAAGCCTGAAAAGAGAAATCGTATAGGTGAGTTTATTTTAAGAAATTATGCGCCAACCATCGTCAATTATGGTTTTCATTTTAAGCGATATGATAAGAATATTAATCTTCCAATAATAAGGAAAGATATAAGAATGCAACAAGTAAAAGAAAAAAACTATTATGTTATTTACTTGCCAGCCTATAGTGATAAAAATATTATTGAGGTGCTTTCCAAATTAAAAACAAATGCTAAATGGTATGTTTTTTCTAAACATTCTAAGAAAAGTTATAAGGTTAATCATATTAAAATAAAACCTGTGGGTGAAGCTCAATTTGAAAAAAGATTGGCTTATTGTAAAGGTGTTATTTGTGGTGCAGGATTTGAAACACCAGCAGAGGCTTTATATCTTAGAAAAAAACTACTGGTTATTCCTATGAAAGGACAGTATGAACAGCTATACAATGCCGCTTCGCTTAAAGGCATTGGCGTTGATGTGCTTCCAGAGTTTAATCGTAAGCACCTTCAATTTGTAGAGAATTGGATGCACAAAACTCAAAAAATAGAATTAGATTTTCCAGATAAAACACAATTCATAATTGATGAAATTATCACCAATCATATTATTGCAACAGAACTGTCTAATGATATTATGCAGCAAATATATTAAAGACCAAAAGCGGCTTTAACTTTGTCAACATAATCTAATTTTTCCCAAGTAAATAACTCCACATCAACAGTTAAATCGTCACCATTAGGTTGCGAAAACGTTTTACTAACTGTTTCACTTGGTCTTCCCATGTGACCATAAGCAGCAGTTTCACTATACATTGGATTGCGTAATTTTAAACGTTCTTCAATAGAAGCTGGTCGCATATCAAAAATGTCTGATACTTTTTGTGCAATTTCTCCGTCAGTCATATTAAAAGGGCAGGTGCCATAAGTATCTACAAAAATTCCCATAGGTTCAACTACTCCAATAGCATAACTAACTTGTACTAAAACTTCATCACAAACACCAGCAGCGACTAAGTTTTTTGCAATATGACGCGTTGCGTAAGCAGCACTTCTATCCACTTTACTAGGGTCTTTTCCGCTAAAAGCACCTCCACCATGCGCGCCTTTTCCACCATAGGTGTCCACTATAATTTTTCGTCCTGTAAGTCCAGTGTCGCCATGAGGTCCACCAATAACAAATTTTCCAGTAGGGTTAATATGATAAGTAATATCATCAGTAAACAAATTTTGGATGTTTTCTGGTAGTTTTGCGACCACTCTTGGAATTAAAATATCAACAATATCTTTTCTAATTTTTGCTAACATGGCGTCATCTTTATCAAAATCGTCATGTTGTGTAGAGACCACAATAGCATCAATGCGTTGTGGGATATTATCATCACTATATTCAATTGTTACCTGACTTTTAGAGTCTGGTCGTAAATACGTAATCTCTTTATTTTCTCTTCTTAATTCAGCAAGCTCAATTAAAATACGGTGTGCTAAATCTAAAGCTAAAGGCATATAATTTTCAGTTTCGCGAGTCGCATAACCAAACATCATACCTTGGTCGCCAGCACCTTGTTGTTCTTTGCTTTCGCGATCAACACCACGATTAATATCTTCGGATTGCTCATGAATAGCAGAGAATACACCACAAGAATTACCATCAAACATATAATCGCTTTTGGTATAGCCAATTTTATTTATAGTATCACGTGCTATTTTTTGAACATCTAAATACGTGTTAGATTTTACTTCACCAGCAAGAACGACTTGACCTGTAGTTACTAAAGTTTCGCAAGCTACTTTAGAGTCTTTATCAAAAGCTAAGAAATGATCAATTAAAGCATCACTAATTTGATCTGCTACTTTATCTGGATGTCCTTCTGATACGCTTTCAGAAGTAAATAAATACGCCATAGGTATATGTTATAATATTGTTATTGTGATTTGACGAAAGCGTCGAAGGAAGTTTACAACTGTCCTTTAGCATTTTTTTGTGAGGTTGCAATCAGTCAAATCTTTCCTCTTTATTTTTTCAGATTCAAAAGTACATATAATATTATTACTATAAAATAGTGATGACGAAAATCTGTGTAGATAAAAAAAGCAATAGTTTCTGAAAAACGAAAACAACTAAATAGAAAAGAATTAGTTCTATTTATTGTAATCGGTTTATAAAAGTTAAACTAGTGCTCGTTTAGTCTAAAATCAGGGTAAGCAACCATGCCATGTTCGTGAGCGTCTAAACCTTCAAGTTCTTCTTTTTTTGTGACACGAATACCTATAGTCTTTTTTAGACTATAAATAATTATAAATGAAGATATAATACATAAGGCGGCATATGCTAATATGCCTATTAATTGACTAATAAATTGAGATAAACTAGCAAGGTTTCCAAAAAGTCCCACAGCTAATGTGCCCCAAATACCACAAATTAAATGAACAGCAATAGCTCCAACAGGATCGTCAAGTTTTAATTTATCAATAAATGATACAGCAAATACAATTATTATTCCTCCAATACCTCCAATATAAATAGCGTCTAAAGGACTCATTTGATCTGCGCCTGCAGTAATAGCTACAAGTCCACCAAGGATGCCATTTAGAAACATGGTTAAATCAAAATTTTTATATTTTAATGTAGAAAACAAAACACATACAATACCTCCAGCTGAGGCTGCTAATGATGTTGTTACTAATACTAAAGATGTTGCTCCAGGTTCAGCAGATAAAACAGAACCTCCATTAAATCCAAACCAACCAAACCAAAGTATTAACACACCAGCTGTTGCTAATGGAATATTATGACCTGGAATGGCTTGAGGTTTGCCGTCTTTGTATTTTCCAATACGAGCACCAAGTAAGCAAACTGTAACTAAAGCGGCCCAGCCTCCGACTGAATGCACTAAAGTTGAACCCGCAAAATCATAAAAAGGAACATCTCTCATGTGTAAAAAGCCTCCTCCCCATTTCCATGACCCAGCAATAGGATAAATAAGTCCAATATAAACTAAGGTGAAAATCATAAATGCGCTTATTTTCATGCGTTCTGCAACTGCACCAGAAACGATAGTTGCTGCAGTAGCTGCAAACATACCTTGAAATAAGAATTCAGTCCAATACGTGTATCCTGAATTATAAGTTAAATCAATTACACCTTCACTATTTAAAGGTGCGTCTAGTCCAAAGCCAGAAAACCCTATGATGCCGAAAGAGCCCTCTTCAAAACCAGGATACATTAAGTTAAAACCAATTAAACAGTATAATAAAAGTCCAATAGTGATTATAAAAATATTTTTAAATAAAATGTTCAGCGTATTTTTCTGCCTAGTTAGTCCTATTTCTAAGAATGCAAATCCAAGATGCATTAAAAAAACAAGTGCAGTGCACACCATCATCCAAATATTATTTGAGGTTAAGATTTCCATTGTTTTTTTAATTTAAAGTTTCTCCACCATTTTCACCAGTTCGAATTCTATAAACTTCTTCGACGTTAGATACAATAATTTTTCCATCTCCAACTTTGCCAGTGGCAGCAGATTTTAAAATGGCTTTTATAGTGACCTCTTCAAAATCATCATTTACTATTATTGATAAATACCTTCGTTGAATATCACTTGTGCTATATGAAACACCTCTGTATACATGTCCTTCTTTTTCATTGCCTAAACCTGTAACATCCCAATACGAAAAGAAATTAACGCCTACATCATGTAGAGCATCTTTTACATCTGAAAATTTAGATTTGCGAATAATAGCTTCAATTTTTTTCATCGTTTATATATAAATACAATGTAAATTTACTCAAAAATGTTTATACCCTAAAAAAAATAGGGTGCATGGTTTGATTTTTACGAATATTTATTTTTATACCCTAAAAAATTATGGGTTTCTTTTTTTAAAAGCCATTTTATAGTTTTTTCAAAATAATAGGCTTGAAATTTGGATATTAAGTTTTTCTGTTGCAATATTGTTGTCAATTAAGTTCAATCATTTATTGAAATGTTATCATGAAAGGTAGAGGGATTAGACCCTGTGAAGCCTTAGCAACCCTTTATTTATAAAGAAGGTGCTACATTCTACAGATTATTTATTTAATTTGGCAGATAACCTAAAGTAATTTCCTTTTTACTTTCCTGATGGCATTTTGATATAATACAATCAAGATGTCAAATATTTATCAAGCTATTCAAAAAAACATACTTGTTCTTGATGGTGCCATGGGAACCATGTTGCAACGTTATAATTTTTCCGAAGCCGATTTTCGTGGTAAACGTTTTAAAGACTATCCAACTCCTTTAAAAGGTAATAACGATTTATTATCGCTTACACAACCCGAAGCCATAGCTGAAGTTCATGAAAAATATTTTGAAGCTGGAGCAGATATTGTTGAAACGAATACCTTTTCTGGAACTACAATTGCGATGGCAGATTACCAAATGGAAGATTTGGTTTACGAACTAAATTATGAATCGGCTAAGATTGCTAAACGCGTTGCTAATAAGTTTACTAAGCTTAATCCTAATAAACCACGATTTGTAGCAGGAAGTATCGGGCCAACAAACAGAACAGCAAGCTTATCGCCAGATGTCAATAAACCAGAATATCGAGCGATTACTTTTAATGAATTACGTCGAGCTTATAAACAGCAAGTAGAAGCTTTAATTGATGGAGGAGTTGACATCTTATTAGTTGAAACAATTTTTGACACATTAAATGCAAAGGCAGCTTTATTTGCTATTGAAGAAGTTAAGGAAGAAAGAAAAATAGATATTCCAATTATGGTGTCTGGAACCATTACTGATGCTTCTGGACGTACTCTGTCTGGACAAACCGTTGAGGCTTTTTTAACTTCTGTTTCGCACATTCCCTTATTAAGTATTGGATTTAATTGTGCTTTAGGCGCAGAACAGCTTAAACCATATTTACAGCGATTATCTAATGAAACAGAATTTTATACCTCAGCACATCCAAATGCTGGTTTGCCAAATGCTTTTGGTGAGTATGATCAAACACCAAAACAAATGCAGGCGTTAATAGAATCGTATTTACAAGATGGACTTATTAATATTATAGGAGGCTGCTGTGGTACAAATCCAGATCATATAAAGGCCATAGCTGAAGTCACTCAGAAGTATAGCCCAAGATCAATAAAAGAAGAAGTCTTATGAGTAATAGAAGTACAAAATATTTAACCTTATCTGGTCTAGAACCTTTAGTCGTAACTCCAGAAAGCAATTTTATAAATGTTGGTGAACGGACTAATGTTACTGGTTCAAGAAAATTTTTAAGATTAATTAAAGAGGGAAACTATAACGAAGCCTTGGAAGTGGCAAGACATCAAGTTGAAGGTGGAGCACAGATTTTAGATGTTAATATGGATGAAGGCATGCTTGATGGTGTTTATGCTATGACTACGTTCTTAAATCTTATTGCTTCAGAACCTGATATAGCACGTATTCCATTAATGATTGATAGCTCTAAATGGGACATTATAGAAGCTGGTTTGCAAGTCGCTCAAGGTAAATGTGTAGTAAATTCTATTAGTTTAAAAGAAGGTGAAGCCGAATTTATTCGTCAGGCTCAATTGGTAAAACGTTATGGCGCTGCAGTTATCGTTATGGCTTTTGATGAAACAGGTCAGGCAGATACTTACCAAAGACGTATTGAAATTTGTAAAAGATCTTATGATATATTAGTTAATCGAGTCAAATTTAAGGCTCAGGATATCATTTTCGATCCCAATATTTTTCCAGTTGCGACTGGTATGGATGAGCATAGAAAAAATGCCCTTGACTTTTTTAATGCCACCAAATGGATTCGGGAAAACTTACCTTATGCCAATGTTTCTGGAGGTGTAAGTAATGTGTCGTTTTCTTTTCGAGGAAATGATACAGTTCGTGAAGCGATGCATTCTTCGTTTTTATATCATGCGATTAAACATGGAATGAACATGGGAATTGTTAATCCAGCGATGCTCGAGGTTTATGATGAAATCGATAAAGATTTATTAGCACGTGTAGAAGATGTTTTGTTTGATAAAAGGGCAGATGCTACAGAACGATTATTAGATTTTGCCGAATCGGTTAAAAGTCAAAAGAAAGCACAAAATGTAACAGTTCAAGAATGGAGAAATGAGTCTTTACAGGATAGAATCACACATGCTTTGGTAAAAGGTATTGATACGTTCATTATTGAAGATGTTGAAGAAGCTCGTTTAGCCTCAAAACAACCTATTGAAGTCATTGAAGGACATTTAATGAATGGTATGAATGTGGTTGGTGATTTATTTGGCAGTGGAAAAATGTTTTTACCGCAAGTGGTAAAATCTGCTCGTGTAATGAAAAAAGCAGTGGCTTATCTTCAGCCTTTTATTGAAGCAGAAAAAGATGGTAAAGTAGAATTTGCAGGTAAAATTTTAATGGCAACCGTAAAAGGTGATGTACATGATATTGGTAAGAATATTGTGAGTGTGGTTTTGGGTTGTAATAATTATGAAATTATCGATTTAGGAGTTATGGTTCCTCCAGAACGAATAATTGAAATGGCGATAAAAGAAAATGTCGACATTATTGGTTTAAGTGGACTAATCACACCTTCATTAGATGAAATGGTTTATGTGTCTAAAGAACTAGAAAAGCAAAATGTAAATATTCCATTAATCATTGGAGGAGCAACAACGTCAAGAGCACACACTTCAGTTAAAATTGCTCCAAATTATAGCAATACTGTAGTGCATATAAATGATGCCTCTAGAGCAGTGACTGTCGTTGGAAATTTATTGCAAAACGATAGTCAGGTGTATAAAGATCAAATTAGAGCAGAGTATGATAACTTTAGAGCTCGGTTTTTAGATCGAGGAACACATAAGACATATGTTTCTATTGAAGCGGCGAGAAAGAATAAATTCAAAATCGACTGGAAAGCCTCAAAAATTATAAAGCCAAAACAACTAGGAATTCAAGTAATTGAAGATTTTAATATCACACAACTTGAAGCGTATATTGATTGGTCACCTTTTTTTAGAAGTTGGGACTTACATGGTAAATATCCAGAAATTTTGAATGATGATGTCGTTGGAAAGCAAGCTACCGAACTGTTTTCTGATGCTCAAGAATTGCTAAAACGTATTTTTGATGAAAAGTTATTGAAAGCAAAAGCAGTTTTCGGATTGTTTCCAGCAAATACAATAAACAACGATGATATTGAGGTCGATGTAAAGCCTAGCAAATTAAACTTTTTAACCCTGCGTCAACAGTCTAAAAAAGCAGAGGGAAAACCAAACTTAGCGTTATCTGATTTTATTGCACCAAAAGACTCGAAAATTCAAGATTATATTGGTGCTTTTTGTGTGTCTACTGGATTTGGCACACAAGAATTGGCTGAGCAATTTGAAGCGCATCACGACGATTATAATGCTATCATGGTTAAAGCTTTAGCTGACCGTTTAGCAGAAGCTTTTGCAGAATATCTGCATAAAGAAATCCGAACTAAGTATTGGTGTTATAATCAAAATGAAAATTTATCTAATGCCGATTTAATTAAAGAAAGTTACCAAGGGATTCGTCCAGCACCTGGTTATCCAGCATGTCCAGATCATTTAGAAAAAATCACCATTTGGAAGTTGTTAAATGTTGAAGACAACATAGGTGTACAATTAACCGATAGTTTGGCCATGTGGCCAGCAGCTAGTGTAAGTGGCTATTATTTTGGCCATCCAGAAGCAAAGTATTTTGGCTTAGGAAAAATTACTGAAGATCAATTAAAAGATTATGCAAAACGACGAAATATATCACAAGAAGAAGCCAGAAAATGGTTGAATCCTAATTTGGTTGATTAGCGCGTTAGTGATTGAAGCGACATCCTTTTTTGTCTGGTTGAGCTGTCATCTCGAGCGAAGTCGAGATGCGAAACCTTTAAGCAAAAAAGATATAGCGGAAAGCACGACCTTTAGGTAACGCCCAAAAAATAATTATAAAAAAAATAATTCCCATGATTGGGGAACATAAACATGAAAGTAACTGACCACATAAAAAACGCCAACGGAAACACACAGTTTTCATTCGAGATATTACCACCTTTAAAAGGGCAACACATTCAATCTGTTTTTGATAATATTGATCCTTTGATGGAGTTTAAACCACCTTTTATTGATGTGACTTATCATCGAGAGGAATATACATATAAGGATTTAGGTCATGGATTGCTTAAAAAACAAGTAGTAAAAAAGCGACCAGGAACGGTTGGCATTTGTGCTGCAATTCAAAATAAATATCAAGTAGATGCGATTCCTCATATTTTATGTGGAGGCTTTACTAAGGAAGATACTGAAAACTTCTTAATTGATTTGGATTTTTTAGGGATTGATAATGTGATGGCTTTACGTGGTGATGCTGTAAAAAGTGAAACGTATTTTAAACCAGAAAAAGAAGGTCATAGCTATGCCAGTGAGTTGGTTTCTCAGATTATGGAACTTAATAAAGGCAACTATTTAGATGATGCTTTGCAAAATTCATCAGCTACGAATTTTTGTTGTGGTGTTGCTGCTTATCCCGAAAAACATTTAGAAGCTCCGAGCCTTGAAAGCGATATTCATTTCTTAAAAAAGAAGATAAAAAGTGGAGCAGAATATATTGTCACACAAATGTTTTTTGATAACCAAAAGTATTTCGATTTTGTAAAAAAATGTAGAAATGAAGGTATTAAGGTTCCTATAATTCCTGGACTAAAACCCATTGCAACACGAAAACAATTGAATATAATTCCACAACGTTTTAATGTTGATTTGCCTGAAGATCTTATCCTTGAAATTGTGAAATGTAAAGACAATAGTCAGGTGAGAGCTGTTGGTATAGAATGGTGCATCCAACAGTCTAAAGCACTTCAGAAATCTGGAATTCCAGTGTTACACTATTATTCTATGGGGAAAAGTGATAACATAAAAGCGATTGCTTCAGAATTGTTTTAAAAAAGAAGTTGGAGTTATTTAGAAATCACTCAATATAGCTTACTTTTACAAAAACGAAAACGTTATTGTTAAGGTATGAAAACATCAAAATTAGCCGAAGGTTTAAAAGGGTCAGAAATCATTAAAATTGCTGGAGAAGTTAATGCTTTGAAAGCACAAGGTGAAGTGATTTACAATCAAACTATTGGCGATTTTGATTCTAGTATATTTCCTATTCCACAAGAATTAAAACAAGAAATAGTTTCGGCTTACCATGATAATCAAACCAATTATCCGCAAGCTAATGGTATGCAAGTCTTAAGAGAAACGGTTTCGAGTTACCTTTCAGCAAATCTTGGGCTTGATTATGCATCAGATGAAATTTTAATCTCAGGTGGTGCACGACCATTAATTTATGCCACATACCAAACCATTCTTGATCTTGATGATACTGTGTTGTATCCTGTGCCTTCATGGAATAATGATGCTTATACTTATCTGTCAAGAAATAAAGCGGTTATTATTGAGACTAAACCTGAAAATAAATTCATGCCTACAGCTCTTGATATTAAGCCGCATTTACAACACGTGAATTTAATTGCGCTATGCTCGCCGCTTAATCCAACAGGAACCACGTTTAAAAAGGAAGTGTTATTAGAAATATCTCAGCTTATAGTAGATGAGAACAAACGCAGAAAATCGCATAATTTGAAACCATTGTATGTGTTATATGATCAAATTTATTGGCAATTAACGTATGGTGAAACTGTACATTATAATCCAGTAGAACTAGTTCCAGAAATGCGAGATTACACCATTTTTATTGATGGTATTTCTAAGGCATTTGCAGCAACAGGTGTTCGTGTAGGCTGGGCTTTTGGTCCAGTACATGTGATTAACAAAATGAAAGCAATGCTAAGTCATATAGGTGCTTGGGCACCAAAAGCAGAGCAAATCGCAACAGCTTCTTATTTGCAACAAACGTCTTCGGTTTTAAACTATTTACAGCATATAAAAGAAGAGCTAAATTATAGGTTAATTGAGTTCTATAAAGGATTTAATACTTTGAAAGAAAAAGGCTTTTCAGTTCAAGCTATTGAGCCTGAAGCTGCTTTGTATTTAACGGTTCAATTTGATTTAATAGGTAAAAGAACTGCATCAGGTGAAGTGCTAAATAGCATTCAAGAAGTGACAAGCTATTTGATTAATGAAGCTAAATTAGCAATTGTGCCATTTTATGCTTTTGGGACATCTACAGGTTCGAATTGGTTTAGGCTTTCGGTTGGTACTGCAAAAAAAGATGATATTGCTACTATTTTTGAACTGCTTGAAACTGCGCTTGAAAAATTAAATGAATAAGTTTTAAGATTTTATATACATTTGCTTCATAAGATTTATAATGAAACACTTAACTGCCTGCTTATTCTTTTTTATTTTTTGTGTCACTTTTTCACAAGAAGAAAAAAAACCAACCTCCTCATCTTTTGATGTCAATTATTTTACAGGAAACATCGCTTTGCATAATGATGATATTTTGCATCTTATTAAAGGTCATCCTGAAGGCACTATTTTAAGTTGGAATAAGAAAACTTTTGGTGAAAATCCTTGGCAACAGCGCTATAATTATCCAGATTATGGAGTGTCTTTAATCTATCAAGATTTAAAAAATGAGGTCTTAGGAAATAACATTTCTTTATATGCGCACTATAATTTTTACTTTTTAAAACGAAATTTAATGTTTCGTATTGGTCAAGGTTTAGCTTATAATTCAAATCCTTATGATAAAGTTGATAATCATAAAAACGTGGCTTTTGGTTCTCATATTTTAAGCAGTACGTATATGATGCTTAATTATAAAAAAGAGCGCATCATAGATCGGTTTGGTCTGCAAGCTGGGTTTTCATTAATACACTATTCAAATGCGAACGTTAAAGCGCCAAATACAAGTGTAAATACGATTGCGTTTAATGTTGGTGTCACTTATGATTTAGATGAAGAAGCCCAAGAGTATATTAAAACCATAACTAAAGAAAAATTCACTCAACCTATAAAATATAATTTGGTTTTTAGAAGTGGTATAAATGAAAGTGATGTGGTTGGAAGTGGGCAATATCCATTTTATATTATTTCGGCTTATGCAGACAAACGCTTAGGACATAAAAGTGCTGTTCAATTAGGAACAGATGTGTTCTTTTCTAATTTTTTAAAGGAATATATAAAATACAGACATGTGGCTTTTCCTGAAGAAGGCGAAGATGGTACAGCAGATTATAAGCGTGTTGGAGTATTTGCAGGTCATGAGTTGTTTATTAATAAAATGTCGTTAGTGACTCAAATAGGATACTACGTGTATTATCCTTACGATTTTGAAGGTAGAACTTATATTAGAGTTGGGTTAAAACGTTATTTTGGAGAAAAATGGTTTGCGGCATTAACCTTAAAATCTCATGCTGCTAAAGCTGAAGCTGTCGAACTTGGAGTTGGAATTAGATTATAAAAAAATGAAACATTATATATACTTAATTTTAGCCTTATGCATTCTTTCTTGTGATAGCGAAAGCGCTAACGATTGTTTTCAAGAGTCAGGAAATAGCATTCAAGAAGAGTTTATAGTGTCAGATTTTGAAAAAATCTTGGTGAATCGAAATGTCGAATTAATCCTTAAAGAAGGTCCAGATATTCAAGTTATTATTGAAACTGGCGAGAATCTTTTAAATGATATAGACGTTAAAGTTGTCAATAATGAATTACAGCTTACAGATAACAACATCTGTAATTATGTACGCGATTATGCAAGCACTAAGGTTTATGTTACTGCGCCAAACATCACACACATAAGAAGCTCGACTCAATTTGACATTTCTAGTGATGGCGTATTAAACTATGATAGTTTAAGATTGTTGTCTGAAGACTTCAGCGCCTCAGGAACTTTTACTGTAGGCGATTTTAAGTTAGTAGTTAATACGCAAAACCTAAGAATAACAAGTAACAATATTTCATCGTATTACATCTCTGGAGAAACGGAAGATTTATTTGTTGGGTTTTATTCAGGAACAGGACGTTTTCAAGGGGAAAACTTAATAGCTCAAAATGTCGATATATACCATAGAGCAAGTAATGATATGGTTGTTCATCCGCAGTTGTCACTGACTGGTGAACTTCGAGGCACAGGTAATCTGATTTCATTAAACGTACCTCCAACTGTTGAGGTTGAAGAATTATATACAGGAAGACTTATCTTTCGGTAGTATCATTAACTCGTCAATTCTCTAAATAAAGTTTCTAAACTTGCATTCTTTTGGTTAAGCTGAAGAATTTTTAGTTGATTATCATGAGCAAAATCAAAAACATGAGAACGCATATCATCAGCTGTTGCAAAGGTAATTTCGTAAACAAAATCATGCGTGTTTTCTACAGCTTTTACTTTTGGAAGCTTTAGTAAAAAAGCATCTTCAACACGATAATCAAATTCAACAACAACGACTTGTTCTTTTTCAGTTTGTAAGGCCTTTAAAGTGGTGTTAGCGACGATTTCACCTTTGTTGATAATAATTACACGATCGCACATGGCTTCAACTTCTTGCATAATGTGTGTTGATAGGAAAACCGTTTTTTCTTTGCCGATGTTTTTTATCAAGTTTCTAATATCAACTAATTGATTAGGATCTAATCCAGTCGTTGGTTCGTCTAAAATTAAAACCTCAGGATTATGTAAAAGCGCATTAGCTAATCCAACACGTTGTCTATAACCTTTAGAGAGCTGGCTTATTTTTTTATGTGCTTCAGAAGTCAAACCAGTCAATTCAATAACCTCATTAATTCGGCTTTTAGCAACACCATATACTTGTGCATTAAAACTCAAATATTCTCTAACGTATTGCTCTAAGTAAAGCGGATTGTGTTCTGGTAAGTAACCAACACTTTGTTGTACTTGTTTGGTATTCGCTTTTGTATCATGTCCATTAACTTTAGCCTTACCATCACTAGCATCTAAGTAAGTCGTTAAAATCTTCATCATGGTGGATTTTCCTGCGCCATTTGGACCTAAAAAACCAACAATTTCTGATTTGTTCACTTTAAAAGAGACTTGGTTTAAAGCTTTTTGAGTGCCATATACTTTTGAAATGTTTGTGACTTCTATAGACATGAATATATTATTTGTTCAAAAATAGTAATTATATAATTTAAAGGAATGATTACTATTAAATCTTTAAAACTTAAACGTAGATATTAAAAAACTATTTCAACAATTTTGTTTTTTCATATTATTAATTACTTTAGCTATTCAATATATGAATACGAGTACAAATTTTACATATTACAATTGGTTTTATTTCTTTTTTAAATGAAGAAACGAGATGGTATATGTGAAATTTAAAACTATAAATTAAACAACAAGTCTCGATATATCGAGGCTTTTTTTTATGATAAAATCTGTAGCAATTCAAGGTATTAAAGGGTCTTTTCATCATATTGTTTCTAAACATTATTTTGGAGACCAAGTCGCAATACATGAATGTTTGTCATTTGATAAAGCAGTACAATGCCTATTAAATAAAGAAACAGATGCTGTAATTATGGCTATTGAAAACTCTATTGCAGGATCAATCATTCCTAACTATGCATTAATAGATAGCCATAATTTATGTATTGTTGGAGAAGAGTACTTAGATATTCAGCATCATCTTATGGCGTTGCCAAATCAAAGTATTGATGATATTACTGAAGTGTATTCACATCCTATGGCATTGCTTCAGTGTAAAGCGTTTTTTAAAACCCAACCTCATATCAAGCTTATAGAGGATAAAGATACAGCTTCTGTTGCTCAACGAATTCAATCAAAAGGGCTTAAAAATGTAGGTGCCATAGCAAGTACTTTAGCTGCTGAACTATTTCAACTTCATATTTTAGCCAAAAGCATTCAAACGATTAAACATAACGAAACCCGTTTCGTTATTGTGAAGCGCGAAAATCACGAAATCCCTGAAGCTGATATTAATAAGGCATCACTTAAATTTGAATTAGAACACAAACGTGGTAGTTTGGCAGCGATGCTTAACGTCATGAGTGACTGTAAGCTAAATTTAACTAAAATACAATCGTTGCCAAAAATTGAAACCCCTTGGAAGTATGCTTTTTTTGTTGATGTGACTTTTGAGGACTTAAAGAATTATAAAAAGGCAAAGGCAATATTAAAAATTATGGCTCAAGACTTTAAAGTTTTAGGCGAATATAAAAACACCAAACACTAATGGATGTAGCAAAACGATTACATACTGTTGAAGAATATTATTTTTCGCGAAAACTAAGAGAGGTAAATCTGCTTAAAGCGAATGGAAAGCCCATTATTAATTTAGGTATTGGGAGTCCTGATTTACAACCACCTCAAAGAGTTATTGATGCGATAGGAAGTAGTTTAAATGATGCGAATGCGCATAAATATCAAAGTTATCAAGGTTTGCCAGAGTTACGCGAAGCCATTGCTGCATTTTACAGAGACCAATTTTTGGTGCATATTAGTCCAATGACAGAAGTACTGCCGCTTATGGGAAGCAAAGAAGGAATCATGCATATTTCTATGGCTTTTTTAAATGAAGGCGATGAGGTGCTTATTCCAAACCCTGGCTATCCAACCTATGCTTCAGTGGCGAAGCTGATTGGTGCAAAACCTGTGTTTTATGATCTTGAAGACAGTAAGGGTTGGCTTCCAGATTTAAAACAATTAAGACAAACTGATTTAAGTCAAGTAAAAATTATGTGGATTAACTATCCTCACATGCCAACTGGCGCACAAGCTACTGAGCAGTTGTTTGAAGACTTGGTCGATTTAGCAAAAGCGAATAACATTTTAATCGTAAATGATAATCCGTATAGCTTTATTTTAAACTCAGAACCAAAGAGCATTTTAAGTGTGAGAAAAGCTAAAGATGTGTGTATAGAATTAAACTCTTTAAGCAAAACCTTTAACATGTCTGGTTGGCGAGTTGGTATGGTTTTGGGATCTGCTAAGCATATTGAAGCGATTTTAAAAGTAAAAAGTAATATGGATTCTGGGATGTTTTATGGTATTCAAAAAGGCGCCATTGAAGCTTTAAATTGTTCAAATATGTGGTATATGAGTTTGAATAGTGTGTATGAACAACGACGAGAATTGGTTTGGAAATTAGCTGATGCTTTAAATTGTACTTACGATAAAACAGCTTCAGGTTTATTTGTTTGGGCAAAATTACCACCACATTTTAAATCGGAAGAATTTATAGATCTTTTATTAAAAGAAAATAACATATTTATTGCTCCAGGAACTATTTTTGGAAGTCAAGGTGAAGGCTATGTTCGATTTTCTTTATGTGCATCAACAGAAGATTTAGAAGAAGCTTTAGCAAGACTATAATTATGAGTGTAAGAAATATATATATCGTTGGAGTAGGGCTTATAGGCGGAAGTATCGCTAAAGACATTAAACGACTAAATTCAAATTTAAATATCGTTGGTATAGACTCTAACGCCTCTCATTTAGATGAAGCGAAAGCGCTACAAATTATTGATGAAAAAGCAACATTAGAGGATCTTGTACAAGCCGATTTTGTAATTCTTTCTGTTCCTGTTGATGCTGCATTACATTTGTTACCAAAAATATTAGATACAGTTCATGATGATGCTTTAGTCATGGACGTAGGTTCAACAAAAACCAACATTTGTAAAGCTGTTGCAAATCACCCAAAGCGCAGAAATTTTTTAGCAACGCATCCCATCGCTGGAACAGAATTTTCAGGTCCAAAAGCAGCTGTTGAAAACTTATTTCGACATAAAACGAATATCATTTGTGAAATCGAAAAAACAGCTTTTAAACTTCAAGAAAAAGCATTAACTATTTTTCAAATTATGGGCATGCGCATTCGTTATATGAATCCAGAAGCTCATGATAAACACATTGCCTATGTGTCTCATTTGTCTCATATAAGTTCATTTATGTTAGGAAAGACAGTTATTGAAAAGGAAAAAAATGAACGCGATATTTTTGATATGGCTGGAAGTGGATTTGCATCAACTGTACGATTGGCGAAAAGTTCACCAGAAATGTGGACGCCAATTTTTAAACATAATAAAGAAAATGTCATTGAAACATTAGAAGAATATATCAACAATTTAGAACAGTTTAAAGCACTGATGAAACAAGATGATTTTGAAAGCATTTTTAATGAAATGAAAGCGACGAATCATATTAAAGACATACTAAACGGAATTGCATAAAAAAATAGACTATGGAGAATAAAAAAGAATTAAGAGGCTGGTTAGATAAATTTGGATTAGATCATCCACTTGTTATTGCTGGACCATGTAGTGCTGAAACAGAAGAACAAGTGCTAACTATAGCACACCAATTAAAAGATAGCGATGCGACAGTTTTAAGAGCTGGTATTTGGAAACCTAGAACACGTCCTGGTAATTTTGAAGGTGTTGGTGCACTAGGACTAAAATGGCTGCAGAAAGCTAAAGAAGAAACAGGAATGTTGATTACAACTGAAGTGGCTAATGCTAATCACGTAGATTTAGCCTTGCAACATGACGTCGATATATTATGGATTGGAGCCAGAACAACAGTGAGTCCGTTTATCGTTCAAGAAATTGCAGAAGCTTTAAAAGGTACAGATAAAACAGTTTTGATTAAAAATCCTGTGAACCCCGATTTAGCTTTGTGGTTAGGTGCTGTAGAACGTTTTTATGCTTCAGATGTTAAGAATTTAGGCGTGATTCATAGAGGGTTTTCTACTTATGAAAAAACACGTTATAGAAATAATCCTGAATGGCAAATTGCTGTAGATTTACAAAATCGTTTTCCAGATTTACCGCTAATTTTAGATCCTTCACATATTGCTGGTCGACGCGATATTATTTTCGATTTATGTCAAACAGCACTCGATTTAAATTATGATGGCTTAATGGTGGAAACACATCACACACCAGATAAAGCTTGGAGCGATGCTGCTCAACAGATTACACCAAAAACTTTGATTCAATACACCGAAAATTTAAAAATTAGAAAAGAGGTTGGAGAAGCAGCAGAATTTAAAAACAAAATAAACACCTTACGTACTAAAATTGATGTGATAGACCATCAGCTTATAGAAATGCTAGGAAAGCGTATGAGTGTTGCTGATGATATAGGAACGCTTAAAAAAGATTACAATGTCGCGGTATTACAATCTAAACGTTGGAATGAAATCTTAGGTAAAATGATTTTACAAGGTGAAGAAAAACAGTTAAGCGAAGAATTTATATTACGAGTATTTAAGGCGATACATCAAGAATCTATAAATCATCAAGAGAAGATTATAAATGCTAATTAGAAATTTACCATCTTTGTATTAATGACTGGACTTGTATATAAATCTACTGGAAGTTGGTACACTGTGAAAACAGATTTAGGTGCTACTTATCAATGCAGAATAAAAGGTAAATTTCGCTTGCAAGGTATTAAAAGCACCAATCCTATTGCAGTTGGTGATGTTGTAGATTTTGAACTAGAAACAGATAATGATTCGATAACTGGTGTTATTGATAGTATTCATGACAGATCTAATTATATTGTTAGAAAATCGGTGAATCTATCAAAGCAAACACACGTTATTGCTTCAAATATTGATCAGGTATTTTTATTAATCACTATCGATAACCCTCCTACATTTACCAGTTTTATTGATCGTTTTTTAGTAACAGCCGAAGCCTATTCTATAAAAACAATTTTGCTTTTCAATAAAATAGATACTTATGACGAAAAGGCGCTTGATGAAGTAAAATATCTAGCTCATGTGTATCGAAAAATCGGTTATGAGTGTATTGGTATTTCGGCAGCAACAGGAAAGAATGTCGATAAAGTTAAAGCCATGATGCATGATAAAGTGAGTATGTTTGCTGGTCACTCAGGTGTTGGAAAATCAACGTTAGTTAATGCTATTGAACCTAATTTAGATTTAAAAACCAAAGCCATTTCAGCTCAGCACATGCAAGGACAACATACAACCACCTTTGCTGAAATGTTCGACTTGAGTTTTGGTGCGAAAATTATTGATACGCCAGGAATTAAAGGTTTCGGAATTGTAGATATGGATAAAGAAGAGGTAAGTGATTATTTTCCAGAATTTTTCGAACTCAAACAAGATTGTAAATTCAATAATTGTTTGCATGTTGAAGAGCCTAAATGCGCAATTAAAGAAGCCTTAGATAAAGATGAAATAGCTTATTCACGTTATAAAAGTTATCTCAGTATTTTAGAAGGCGAAGACGAACAATACAGAACCGATAATTATAATTAAGACATGAAAGCTGTAATACAAAGAGTGACTCATGCAAGTGTTACTATTGAAGGTGAACAAGTGGCTTCAATACAACAAGGCGTTTTAGTCCTTTTAGGTATAGTAAATGAAGATGCCCAAGAAGATATTAATTGGCTAAGTAATAAAATAGTGAACCTTCGAATTTTTGCTGATGAGAATGATGTGATGAACAAATCCCTTTCTGATATTAAAGGTGATATCATACTTGTAAGTCAGTTTACGTTACATGCAAACACCAAAAAAGGGAATAGGCCAAGTTATATAAAAGCAGCCAAGCCAGAAGTGGCAATTCCTTTATATGAAACTTTTATTAAGCAATTAGAAAATGACTTAGGTAAACCTATTCAAACAGGACAGTTTGGTGCAGATATGAAAGTAGAACTTCTAAATGATGGTCCTGTAACTATAATTATAGACACAAAAAATAAAGAATAATTTTATAGAAAAACTTTAGACTTTCAGTATATTTTTCTACATTTATACATATACACAAATGGATGAATATCAGGTTTTTATTAAGCGTTATTCTAACGCTTTTTTCGTTTCTTAGTTTTTCACAAGATAAAATAACAAATTATACTACAATTGATGCAGAGTTTTTAGAAAAGGCTAATGCAGTCATAAGGCTTTGTGAAACAGATGTAAATATTGAATCTAAAAATAAAATGATAGTATCACAGCATCGTGTGGTGACTGTGCTAAATGAAAAAGGAAATTATTATGTAAACGCTATTGTTGGCTATGATAAATATAATAAGATTAAACAGCTGGAAGCCTTAGTGTATGATGCAAACGGAAATCAAATAAAAAAAATTAAAAAGAAGGATTTTATAGATCATAGTGCTGTTGATGGAGGAACACTTTATTCAGATTCAAGAGTTTTGTATATGCCATATACACCAACAAGTTATCCTTATACAGTTGATTTTTCATTCACATTAGATACAGAAAATACTGCAGGAATACCAAGTTGGATTCCTATTGAAGGTTATTTTGTAAGTGTTGAAAAATCGACTTATACACTTAAAGATGAAGCAGGTTTAGGTGTCAACAAAAACGAATCAAATTTTACAGGATTTACCGTAGAATCAAATAACACAGAATCTTCATATCATTATCAATTGAATAATTTTAAAGCAGTTTCTAGAGAAAGTTATAGTCCGATTTTTGAAAAAATATTTCCGCGATTATCTGTAACTGTGAATGATTTTCATTTTTACGGTGTTGATGGTCAGGCAACTAATTGGGTAGAGTTTGGTGATTGGATGATCCATAAGCTTTTAAAAGGAAGAGATCAAGTTTCTTTAAAAACTGAGCAAGAGATTATAGATTTAGTAGAAGGAATTGAAGACCCAATAGAAAGAGCACGATTGGTTTATAACTATGTGCAAGAAAACACAAGGTATATAAGCGTACAAGTTGGTATAGGTGGTGTACAACCAATAGAGGCCATAGAAGTAGATAATGTTAAATATGGTGATTGTAAAGGCTTAACTAATTACACATTAGCTTTAATGAGAATAGCTAATGTTCCTGCCTATTATTCCGTAGTTGAAGCAGGCAAAGACATTATAGATTTTGATGACAATTTTTTCTCGCTTGCTCAAGGCAATCATATAATATTAGCTATAGAAAATAACGATGATTTATTATGGGTAGATTGTACGAGTCAATCACATCCTTTTGGGTTTATTGGCGATTTTACAGATAATAGAAAAGTTCTTTTAGTTAAAGAAGGCGATAGTAAAATTGTAAAAACCTCAAATTATAGCAATCAAACCAATCTTCAAAAAATTAATGCAGATGTCATTATAGATGAACAAGGAGGTTTTACTTCTAATGTAAAAATTGAAACCGAAGGAATTAGGTATGACAATAGGTTTTATATCGCAGAATTTTCTGATAAAAACATTAACCTGCACTATAAAAATTTCTGGGATAAGATTAATTTTCTTGATATAGAAGCATACGATTTTAACAACAATAAAGATGAAGTGATTTTTACCGAAAACTTAAAAGTTAAGGTTAATAATTATGGTAAAAGTATTTCAGACAAATTGATTTTTAGAGTAAATGTCTTTAATGCGAACCAAGATGTCCCTGCTCGCTATACAAATAGAAAACTCCCTTTTGTTATTAAAAGAGGGTTTCAAGATATAGATGACTTAAATATAACTATTCCAAATGGCTTTGAAATAGATTTTATACCAGAAGATATAACAATAAAAAGTGATTATGGAGAGTATAATGCATCCTATGTAGTCGAATCTCAAAAAATAATTTATCATAGGAGCTTAATGGTAAATAAAGGCGATTATTCGAAAGAGGATTATTCAAAATATAGAGACTTTTTAAAACAAATAGTTAAAGCAGATAAATCAAAAATAATTCTAAATAAAACCATGTAAACCTATGTTTAAGAAGCTATTAATTATTTCTCTAATAAGCATATCTTCCTTCACTTTTGCTCAAGAGTACGAATTTGGAGAAGTTTCAAAAGATGAATTGTTAGAAACCGTATATGATAAAGACACTTCTGCTAATGCAGCAGTCCTTTATAAAAGCCAAAAAACCTTTTTTTCACACGAAGGCCAAGTGTTAGTGAATACAGAAATATATATGCGCATCAAAATCTATAACCAAAAGGGGTTTGATTATGCTACTCAAGAAATAAATCTTTTTAAAACTAGAAACTCTAAAGAAAAAATATACAAGATAAAAGGGATAACTTATAATTTAGAGAATGGCGCTATACAAGAAAGTAAATTAGATAAAGATCGAATATTTGAAAATGAATTTAGCTATAATATCAATCAGATAAAGTTTACTATGCCTAATGTAAAAGAAGGCTCTGTAATTGAATTTAAATATTTATTGACGTCTCCATTTTATTCTAATATTGATGAACTAGTATTTCAATATGATATTCCAATTAATAAATTAGATGTTGAAATTAGAACGCCTAGAGTGCTTGAATTTAAGAAAACACCTAAAGGATTTCTTTCCTTCAGTCCTATTAGAACTTCAAAAGTCGATCATAGATTAGGTATGGATGTCTATATTGATAGCTATAAACTTAATGATATACCAGCTCTATTAGAAGAAAAATATGCAGGAAATATTAAGAACTATAGAGCAGGAGTAATGTTAGAATTAGTGGCGACAAATTTTACGGGACAATATAATCCTAGCTTTGCTAAAACATGGGAAGATGTCGCTTCAACTATAGGGAATTCTGATGATTATGAAAAAGAACTTGATAAATCAAAATATGTTGATGATTTTGTTGACGAAATTATAGGAACAGAAGCAGACCCATTAAAGAAACTTCAAATCATATTTAATCATGTTAAAAGTGAAATAAAATGGAATGGAAATGATGGAAAGTATTTCCAAAAAGGAATGAAAAAAGCTCTTGATGAGCACTTAGGAAATGCTGGTGATATCAACTTAACATTAGTCGCAATGCTGCGTTATGCAGGCATTGATGCTCATCCTGTCGTCATGAGTACAAAAGACAATGGTGTGCCATTTTTTCCAACAGTAGACCGACTTAATTATGTAGTCGCTTACGCAGTTATTAATAATGAAAAGTTTTTCCTTGATGCAACAGATGAGTTTAGCGATATTAATTTAATGCCTACAAAAAATTATAATTGGCAAGGGGTTTATATCAATAATAATACAAATACATATAAGTTAATTTCTATTAATAAGCCAAAACAAGCCATTGGCCAACATCAATTAAAAGCAAGTATTGATGTAGATGGAACATTGTCTGGGAGCATGAAATCCAGATATAGTAATCATTATGCTTTAGAGTTTAGAGAAGATTATAAAAATAATAACGAAAGTGATTTTATAGCAAGTCGTGAAGATTACTTTTATGATATTGAAATATCAGACTACACTATAGAAAATATCGAGAAGGTTGAAGGTAATATACTGGAGTCTTTTAATTTTATTTTAGAAGATGCTGCTGAAATTATTGGTGATGATATTTACATCGAACCACTTTTGTTATTTAAAACTGAAGAGAATCCATTTAAATTAGAAGAGCGTTTATATCCTATTGATTTTGGGTATTCAAGAAAAGATCAATTTTATATTTCTATAAATATCCCAGAAGGCTATACCATAAAAACTAATGTGGATAATATAAATATGAAAACTCCAAATGGAAACGCAAAATTCGTTTTTAATACAAAAGTAATAGGGAACACCTTACAAATATCGTGTAGCAAAGAAATTGTTAATGCATTGGTGCCAACAAACAATTATAAATTCATAAAACAATTCTATAGCCAAATCATCTCTAAAGGAACTGAAAAAATCATTCTAACCAAATCCTAAATGGCATCTATTTTTGGTCATGGCTTAGTCGCATATACCATTTCAAAAATAGGCGACAGGACGTCAAATAAATGGCTGATTTTTTTGGCTATAAGTTCTGCAGTACTTCCTGATTTAGATGTTATAACATTTAGTTTTGGGATAGATTATTTGCATCCTTTAGGCCATCGAGGATTTACACATTCTATACTTTTTGCAATGTTGTGGAGTGTTATTTTAGCTTTCATTTTCGGAAAAAACAGAAAAGGAATTTACTTTACAATCCTATTTTTATCAACACTTTCTCATGGGTTTTTAGACGCTATGACTACTGGAGGAAAAGGCGTTGGATTTTTTATTCCTTTTGAAAACTCAAGGTATTTCTTTCCTTGGCGACTAATAAAAGTGTCTCCTTTAGGGATTCAAGAATTTTTTTCAGAATGGGGAATACGCGTTATTTTAAGCGAACTTAAATATATTGCTATCCCATGCTTTATTATTTTAATAACTTTGTTTATTGTAAAAACTAAAAATCATGAATATTAAAAATGCCCAGCTGGAAGTTGATAATTGGATAAAAAATCATGGTGTTCGTTATTTTAATGAGCTAACAAACATGGCCCAACTCACAGAAGAAGTCGGTGAAGTCGCACGTATTATTGCTAGACGTTATGGCGAGCAAAGTGAAAAAGAAAGCGATAAAAGTAAAGATTTAGGCGAAGAATTGGCAGATGTCATGTTTGTTGTATTATGTCTTGCCAATCAAACAGGAATAGATTTGCAAGAGGCTTTTAATAAAAAATTGGAGATTAAAACGAATCGTGACCATGAGCGTCATCATAATAATGAAAAGTTAAAATAACGGCTTAGTCACTTCGTCGTTTTTATGCCTCATCACTTATAATAAATATGAATATCAAACTTCATCTATCAAAAGTTAAAAACCAAAAACCTGTAATTCAAATTACAGGCTCTAAGAGTGAATCTAATAGATTGTTATTATTACAAGCACTGTACCCGGAAATTGAAATTAAAAATGCTTCTAATTCTGATGATTCTAAGGTCATGATTAAAGCATTAGGTTCAAAATCAGACACCATTGATGTTCATCACGCTGGTACAGCGATGCGTTTTTTAACCGCTTATTTTTCTATACAAGAAGGACGATCAGTTACGCTTTGCGGTTCTTCAAGAATGCATGAGCGGCCAATACAAATATTAGTTAATGCGCTAATTCAACTCGGAGCAAAAATCACTTATCTAGAAAATGATGGTTTTCCACCATTAAAAATTAAAGGTAAAGCGCTTACAAAAAATAAAGTTACACTAAAAGCACATGTAAGTAGTCAATACATCTCTGCATTATTGCTTATCGCATCAAAACTTGAAAATGGTTTAGAACTGACTTTAGAAGGTGAAATCACTTCAATGCCTTACATAAAAATGACTTTGAGTTTATTAGACGAAATAGGAATAAAGTCTACTTTCCATAAAAATAGAATCACTATAAAGCCTAATAATCAAGCCCTAAACACTAAAACCCTAACAGTAGAGTCTGATTGGTCTTCAGCATCTTATTACTATAGTATTGTCGCTTTAAGTGATATCGACACAGAAATTAGATTAACAGCATACAAGGCTCGTTCTTTACAAGGCGATTCGGTCTTAGCAGATATTTATAAAGCGTTTGGAGTTCAAACCACTTTCAAGAATAATACTATCACTCTTAAAAAAGAAGCACCAGCATCGTCTTATATTAAATTAGACTTAAATAATTCGCCAGATATTGCTCAAACAATTGCTGTAACGTGCTTAGGTTTGGGCTTAGCTTGTCAACTTTCAGGACTGCATACACTTAAAATAAAAGAGACCGATAGATTAATGGCCTTAAAAAATGAAATTGAAAAACTAGGCGGACATATTCAAATTACAGAAGATTCCTTGCAATTAGAAGCCACAAACAAAATAAATGCAAATATAAATATCGCAACATATCAAGACCATAGAATGGCCATGGCATTTGCGCCTTTGGCTTTGAAAACACCTATCGTTATTGAGGAGGCTTCAGTAGTTTCAAAATCTTATCCAAGTTTTTGGGACGACCTAAAACACATCGGTTTTAAGATTTCCAAATAAAATCCTTTAAATACTTGACAACGCCTACTTTGAGATTGTATATTTGCAATCTTGTAAACCGTTTTACAAATTTTAAACAGATAGATGCAAAATTATAAAATGAAGTTGTCTCACTTCCAATTTGAACTCCCAGAAGAGTTACTAGCAGAGTTTCCTGCAGAGAATAGAGACGAATCTCGATTAATGGTTTTAAACAGAGAAAAGCAAACCATAGAACACAAACAATTTAAAGATCTTATAGACTACTTCGAAGAAGATGATGTCATGATCCTTAATAACACAAAAGTATTTCCTGCTCGTCTTTATGGAAATAAAGAAAAAACAGGAGCAAGAATTGAAGTGTTTTTATTAAGAGAACTAAACGAAGAACAACGTCTTTGGGATGTGCTTGTCGATCCTGCTAGAAAAATAAGAATAGGAAATAAGTTATACTTTGGTGACGATGAAATGCTTGTCGCTGAGGTTATCGATAATACCACGTCTAGAGGAAGAACTTTACGTTTCCTTTATGATGGCTCTTACCAAGAATTTAGACGAAAACTAACCGAACTTGGTGAAACACCATTACCAAAATATATTAAGCGTGACGTCACTCCAGAAGATGAAGAACGTTATCAAACTATTTTTGCTAAAAAAGAAGGAGCAGTCGCTGCACCAACTGCAGGATTACACTTTTCTAGACACCTTTTAAAACGCTTAGAAATTAAAGGTATCGATTTTGCAGAAGTAACATTGCATGTAGGCTTAGGAACTTTTAATCCAGTTGAAGTTGAAGATTTATCAAAACATAAAATGGATAGTGAAGAAGTAACTATTAGCACAGCTACAGCAGATCGAATTAATAAAGCGATTAAAAACAGAAAACGTATTTGTGCTGTAGGGACTACTGCAATGCGAGCCATAGAAAGCTCAGTGTCTTCTAGTGGTACCTTAAATGAGTTTGATGGTTGGACAAACAAATTCATTTTCCCACCTTACGATTTTAGTATCGCTAACTGCATGATTACTAATTTTCACACACCAAAATCAACCTTGTTAATGATGGCTTCAGCATTTGCAGGACATGATTTTATTAAAAAAGCTTATGAAGAGGCAATTAAAGAAAATTACAAATTCTATAGTTATGGCGATGCCATGTTAATCATATAGTTTTTACTACCTATATTAAGCCTCTAGTCACGAAGTATGTCTAAGTGTTAGAGGCTTTTTTTATGGCATTTCATTTTGTAAACAAAATGTCGGGCTTTCGGCAGTCGCTTTTTCTGACAAGCAAAAAAGAGCTTCAACAAATGCCTCAATCCCTAATGCATATTCGCTTTCATTTCATAATTCATTAATTAATAATCGTAATTCGTACTTCTATTCATTATTTTTGTACTACTATATGGCAGATAAAAAAGACATACGTGCATTAACCAAAGAACAACTAAGAGATTTCTTTGTCAAAGAAGGCGATAAAGCATTTCGAGGCAATCAAGTTTATGAGTGGCTATGGAGCAAATCAGCTCATACTTTTGAAGATATGACTAATATTTCAAAAGACACAAGGCAAAAGCTTCAAGACCACTTTGTTATTAATCACATTCATGTCGATACGATGCAAAAGAGTAGCGATGGCACTATAAAAAATGCTGTGCGCTTACACGATGGTTTGATTGTTGAATCGGTTTTAATTCCAACTAAAACAAGAACCACAGCATGTGTCTCTAGCCAAGTAGGATGTAGCTTAGATTGTAGATTTTGTGCTACAGCGCGATTAAAGCGTATGCGCAACTTAAATCCAGACGAGATCTATGACCAAGTTGTTGCCATAGACAAAGAGAGTAAACTTTATCACAACAGACCGTTAAGTAATATTGTGTTTATGGGCATGGGAGAACCACTCATGAATTATAAAAATGTATTAAAAGCTATCGATAAAATTACGTCTCCAGAAGGTTTAGGCATGTCGTCTAAACGAATAGTAGTTTCTACCTCTGGTGTCCCAAAGATGATAAAGAAAATGGCTGATGATGAAGTCAAATTTAAATTAGCCGTGTCTTTGCATTCGGCTAGAGATTCAGTTCGTACATCTATTATGCCATTTAATGCAACATTCCCTTTAGCAGATTTAAGAGAAGCTCTAGAATATTGGTATAAAAAAACCAAGAATAGAATTACTTATGAGTATGTGGTTTGGCAAGGTATAAATGATACCAAACAAGATGTAGATGCACTTATTCAGTTCTGTAAATTTGCGCCTAGTAAAGTCAATCTTATTGAATACAACCCCATTGACGATGGAGAGTTTCAACAAGCAGACAACGAAGCTATAGACCTGTATGTTTCTATGCTCGAGCGTAACAATATTACAGTAACAGTAAGGCGATCTAGAGGCAAAGATATTGATGCAGCTTGTGGTCAATTAGCCAATAAAACATAAAAAAAAGAGTTGCTTTAAGCAACTCTTTTTTTAAATCATATAAAAGATAAACTATTATTGAATAGCAATCTTCTTGCGTTGAATTCTTTGCTCATTTCCATCGCTAATTTCTACAATATAAATACCAGATGAAAGATGACTTAAATCAATAACCTGAGTTTCTGAAGTTGTATTTCCATTTATAACAACCTGACCACTAAGTGAAATAATTCTATAATTAGCTTCATCTACAATACTAGATATCGTCACTTGTTTATCATCAAAACTAATAACATAATTATGTGCTTGTTCAAAATCTTCTACACTTAATGATTGTCCAGCATTTATAGGAGCGCCTGGAGTAGATTCATAAGCAAAATCCACAATAGTAAAGTTTTCACTACTAGATCCTGGAGCTAATCTAATCCAACCATAATGTGTGTTTCCAGAGATGTCAAAAGCTACGCCAACGTAAGAATCTTCTGTTGTTCCGCAAAATCCACTATTAGTATATCCTGAAGCTTGACACATATCACCAAAAGATGCCACAGCAGCTGTAGAACCAATTGGAGTGCCAAAAGGAACGTTTACACCATAAGTATAAGCACCAACAACATTGGCAACAATACCATTGCCTACAGGAGCTTCAGCTCTCATAAGTTCTATGTAACTGTAGCCAGGAGCATAAAAATTAGTTTGAAGAATGGTCGCGTCATTCACAGCATTTGAATCAAAATCAACATCAAAAGTGCTTTGTAAGGTGCCCACGAAATCGGGATCGACATCAGTGTGTATAATTTGCCCATTAGCATCTGCAATTCCTGCAATAGCGACAGTAAGCGCACTATATTTAGCTAACCTTTTTGTTAAATTATTTGTAGGTTTTAAAGTAGTTTTTTTCATAATCAATTAGGTTTTAATTCATAAGTTTTGTTGTTTTACAATCCTCCATTTCATATGTAAAAACATATCAATTTATTAATTATAATTTAATAAAACAAATAAATCAATTAAAATGGCTCATGATAATAAAGAACTTAACGAAAAGCAACCTTATGTAGTTACTGTTGAAGGATCATTAGGATTATTGGCTTATGGCGATATTGGTTTAAGGGCTTGGCGAGAAGTTAAGAACAAAAGCAAGGAAGAGAAGAATACTAATGAAAAAAAATAAAGTACTATTAATTGGTTGGGATGCCGCTGATTGGAAAACAATTTGGCCTTTAATTGCTAAAGGAGAAATGCCTGCACTCAAAAAGTTAATTAGTAAGGGGGTTTATGGTAATATGAGTACTATGAATCCTCCTTATTCACCTATGCTTTGGTCTTCTGTAGCTACGGGAAAAACTCCAGATAAACATGGTGTGTTAGGGTTTATAGAGCTTATGCCAAACAAGAATGGAATTCGCCCAGTAACTGCAAATTCTAGAAAAGTTAAAGCCGTTTGGAATATTCTACATCATAAAGGATTTAAAAGCAATTTAGTTGGTTGGTGGCCAAGCTATCCAGCCGAACCTATAAACGGAGTTGTCGTTTCAGATAAATTTCAAAAGGTAAGCGCAGACCCTAAAAAAAAGAGTCCTTTATTAGAAGGGACAATACATCCAAAATCACTTTCAAAAGGCTTAAGTGATTTAAGAATGTTTCCTTATGAAGTAACCGAAGCGCATATTCTGCCTTGTATTCCCAAAGCTTCAGAAATAGACCAAGACAATGATAGAGGGCTTTCTTCTTTTGCAAGAATATTAGCAGAGAATACTTCAGTACATGCTGCAGCAACTAACTTACTGCGAACTACCGAATGGGATTTTATGGCTGTTTATTATGATTTAATAGATCATTTTTGCCATGCTTTTATGAAATTTCATCCACCAAAATTAAATGCAGTTCCACAACATTTATTTGATATTTATAAAGATGCTGTGATTAGTGCATATAAAATTCAGGACATGATGTTAGAGCGTACGATGCAGTTGGTTGATGATGATACTACAATTATAGTGATGTCTGATCATGGTTTTGAGTCTGGTTATAAACGTATTTTAAAAATGCCTAAATATCCTGCGGCTCCAGCTTTAGAACATCGCCAATTTGGAATTTTTGTTGCTGCTGGACCTAATATAAAACAAAACGAAAAAGTGTTTGGATTGAGTTTAATAGATATTGCACCAACGCTATTGCATATGTTTAACTTACCTATTGGTGAGGATATGGATGGGAAAGTGGCTCTTGATATTTTTAAAAAATCAAACCAACCTCGCTATATTGAAAGTTGGGAAACTGTTGAAGGCGATTTTGGGCAACTAGAAAATGTAGATGAACCTAATGCCTTAGATGATGAAGAAACCTTACAACAGTTAGTAGAATTAGGTTATATTCAAAAACCAGATGAGAAAATAGAAATCGCTATTTTAAAAACTAAATGTGATTTAAAACATAATTTGGCAAGAGTGTTTTTAGGTAAAAAGGATTTTGAGAGCTCTAAAGAAATCTTATTAGAATTAATACATGACGTTTATCCTAAATATCAAGAAAGTGATTTTGAAGGTAAAAATGCTGAAAGTTTAACGAAACAAGGCTTTAAAGTTGGTGATTCTGTGATAGATATTATTCCTTATTATATGGATTTACTGACTATAGCATTAAACCAAAGTCAGTTTGAAAACGCTGAAAAGTATTTATATCAACTAAGGACTTTAGATAAAAAATTTGAAATCAACACTTATTTCGCTGAAGCAAAAATTTTAGTGAGTAAAGGTCAAGTTCATAAAGCTTTAAAATTGCTTCAAATTGCTAAAAACAGGAAGCCAAATGCTGAGGTTTGGTATCAAATAGGTAAAATTCATGTGCAATTAGATCAATTTAAAGAGGCTAAAGCGTCTTTTGAAAAAGCACTAGAGTTTGAAATAGATCGTGCTAAATTCCACCAAGCTATGGCTGCAGTCTTAATGCGTTTAAACGAATATGAAGAAGCTGCAGAACACGCTTTAACTGCTATTGAATTGGTGAAATATTATCCAGAAGCGCATTATGTATTAGGAGAAGCTCTTGAGAAATTAGGTGATTTAGAAAATGCTAAAATAGCTTATGAAACTGCTTCTAAGTTAAAACCAGTGGAACACAAACGAGCTGAAAAGGCGATAGAGAATATTGAAGAAAAGCTTATTGGTACTAACGAATTTGTTGATAAAGCAGAATATAAGCACAGAAAAGATCAAATTGTGATAGTTTCTGGCTTGCCTCGTTCTGGGACTTCTGTAATGATGCAAATGCTTCATAAAGGAGGTGTAGAAGTATTAACAGATGATAATAGAAAACCAGACGAATCTAATCCAAAAGGATATTACGAGTTTGATCCAGTTATGGCTATTCATAAAGACAATTCTTGGCTTGAACAAGCTCAAAATAAATCTGTTAAAGTCGTTGCTCCTTTACTAAAATTCTTAGATCCAAAGTATAGGTATAAAGTCATTTTTATGACAAGAGATTTAACTGAAGTTATTAAATCGCAACAAAAAATGATTGGTAAAAACCCTGATGTCTTACCAGTTAAATTATATGAAGCCTATAATAAGCATTTAGAAAAGGTAGAACTTTGGAAAAACAAAGAGCCAGGAGTTGAAATTATTTATATAAATTATAAAGATGTACTTAATCAGACTTCAGAGGTTATAGATAAGGTGGTTTCATTTGTTGGTCTCGATATGAATACAAGCGCAATGTCTAAATGTGTAGATAAATCGTTATATAGAAATAAATCATAGACAGACAAAATAATAATAGTGTTTCACACCCATTTTTAGTAGTTTTGTTGCTCTATTTTTAGCTTATCTTATTTGAAAATTGTAGAACAAATAAAACAGCCCATTGATTTTGAAATGGAACTTTTTGAACAAAAGTTTCAATTGTCTATGTCTTCTAAAGTGGCTCTTTTAAATAGAATTACACATTATATTGTTAATAGAAAAGGCAAGCAAATGCGACCAATGTTTGTGTTTCTTGTCGCTAAAATGGTGTCTAATGGTGAGACTAGCGAACGCACTTATCGTGGCGCTTCCGTTATTGAACTCATTCATACAGCAACATTAGTCCATGATGATGTGGTTGATGAAAGTAATCGACGTCGAGGATTCTTTTCTATAAATGCCCTTTGGAAAAATAAAATTGCTGTTCTTGTTGGAGACTATCTGCTTTCTAAAGGCTTATTACTTTCTATAGATAATAACGATTTTGATCTGCTTAAAATTATTTCTATCGCAGTTCGAGAAATGAGTGAAGGTGAGCTACTTCAAATTGAAAAGGCAAGAAAACTAGACATTACCGAAGACGTCTATTACGAAATTATACGTCAAAAAACAGCCACTTTAATTGCGGCTTGCTGTAGCCTAGGCGCAGCTTCTGTAAAACCTGAATCTTCAGATGTAGAAACCATGCGTAGGTTTGGTGAATTAATTGGAATGGCCTTTCAAATTAAAGATGATTTGTTTGATTATGGTCAGGAAAAAATAGGAAAACCTACAGGAATTGATATCAAAGAGCAAAAAATGACTCTGCCTTTAATCCATGTTTTAAATCATGTTACACCAAAAGAAAAGAAGTGGTTAATCAATTCTATAAAAAATCATAACAAAAATCAAAAACGTGTAAAAGAAGTCATCACCTTTGTTAAAGATAGAGGCGGATTAGAATATGCAGTTTCTAAAATGAAAGAATTTCAAGATGAAGCACTAAATATTCTAAAAGACTATCCAGAATCTCAATATAAAAACTCACTAGAATTAATGGTGAATTATGTTATTGAAAGAAAAAAATAATCCTCAGGCAACTATTTGTACAATTATTGCGTCTATATAAATAGAAAGCAAAACTTACTGATTTTTGAAAGTCATTCAACTGTATAAAAATGAATCATTGCTTATAAAAAAAGCAATAAAGAATAATCGTGAAGCACAACACGTATTATTTCAGTTGCATGCGCCAAAAATGTTGAGTGTTTGTCGTTACTATATTAAAGATACACAGTTTGCAGAAGAAGCCATGCTGAACGGTTTTTTTAAGGTGTTTCAAAATTTAGGCAGTTTTAAAAACGAAGGCAGTTTTGAAGGATGGATTAGGCGTATCATGGTTAGAGAATCTATTTCATTTTTAAGACAGAAAAAACAAATTGAATTTTCTTCAGATGATATAGAAGATGAGGTGAACCACTCTAATAATATTCAAACCAATATTGAAGTTGCCGAGATTCAACAACTCATCGATGATTTACCTGAAGGCTATAAAATAGTTTTTATCATGTATGCCATTGAAGGCTATAAGCACCAAGAAATAGCTAAGATTTTAGATATTTCAGAAAGCACTTCTAAATCACAATTATTTAAAGCGCGAAGAGTACTTCAGCAAAAAATTAAAGACTTAAACAAAGCAGGTTATGGCACCAATTAAATTTGAAGAAAACATAAAAGAAAAACTAGAACAGCGTTCACTTCAGCCATCTGCAAATGCTTGGCAAAACTTAGAACAGAAATTAAACGTTGAAGCTAAAAAACGTCAGAAAAATAAGTTCTGGTGGTTTGGAATTGCCGCATGTATTATCGGACTTTTATTTGTTTTTCAACAGTTTGTAAGCTTAAATAAAACGAATGATTATGGGACTCCAATACTAGTGGAATCTGAAAGCGATACGCTAAATAATCGAGCAAAACCTTCTTTATCACTTGAAGAAACACCTAAAGTTGTTGAAGAAAACCCAGAAGAAATTTCTGTAGATCTTAAGTTTAATAAGCCTGCTTCTAATACAACTAGAACAAAAAATCATATTGTAAAACAAGATCTTACTCAAAAGGTTGCTGTAACCAAAAACACCGAGAAAATAC
The DNA here is from genome assembly GCF_042686125.1 of Lacinutrix iliipiscaria. Classification (NCBI taxonomy): domain Bacteria; kingdom Pseudomonadati; phylum Bacteroidota; class Flavobacteriia; order Flavobacteriales; family Flavobacteriaceae; genus Lacinutrix; species Lacinutrix iliipiscaria. Next base: position 55,052 of record NZ_JBHUOV010000001.1, on the reverse strand, counting down.
CAGCAGAAACAAAAGCATCCATCAATTTTAAAGGAGAAGATGTTGCAACGGTTACACCTGTAATAAACCCTTCAGAAAATAAGGACACACTTATCGCTGCTTCAGAAACATCAGATTTAAAAATAGAGGCCTTGTTAAATGCTGCAAAAAAAGACATTCAACTAAATAATGGGACTTTAAATAGTATTTCTATAGATGCCAATGCTTTACTTGAAGATGTAGAAACTGAAATGCCACCTTCATTAAGAGGTCAATTATTTAAAGTGATTGAGAAAAATTTTAAGACTGCAAAAACAGCAGTTGCCAATAGAAATAATTAACAAAAATTCATCAATTAAAAAACGAACAAAAATGAGAACATTAGCAAAATACGTCATCGGTATTATTTTAGTGTGCGCAACACAATTTGTCTCAGCGCAAGACAACCCAAATAGTTTAAAGATTGAAGCCTTAGAAGCGACAAAAGAACGTGTTAAAACAGAAGAAAAAGAGTTTTTAAAAGAAGCTGTTGAGGATATAAATGCTAGGCTTGATAATGGAGACATCACGAACGAAGAAGCTGAAACGTTAAAGCAAGCGGAAGCCAAAAAGCGTGCTTTAAATATTGAAAATCGTATTGCTATTATCGATAATAAGATTGCATTATTAGAGCGAAATGAAGAGGTGACATCTGAGGTTGGTGCTAATTTAGACGGTTTTAAAATTCAAATTGGAAAAGGGGAAGACTCTTATGAATTTGATAAAGGTGGAATTTACATTGGCCCAGAAAATAAGTCTATACCAAAAATATATGATCGGCGTACGTCTAGCGATTTAGTTTTCGCAATAGGATTTAACAACGCTATTATTGAAGGTCAATCTTTAAGCGATTCACCATATAAAATTGGAGGATCAGGATTTGTTGAACTAGGTTGGGCATGGAAAACGCGTTTACTTAAGAATACTAATGCTGTTCGTGTAAAATATGGTGTTTCTGTGCAATGGAATAAACTAAATATAAAAGACAATCAAATTCTTACCGAAACAGATGGTGAGGTGTCTCTTGAAGAGAGTCCTTTAGATTTGAAAAAATCGAAGTTTAGAACCACTAATTTAGTAGTGCCAATTCATTTTGAATTTGGACCATCTAAAAAAATTGTCCGCGACACTTATTTTAGATACTCAACATTTAATCAGTTTAAAATTGGTATTGGTGGTTATGCAGGTGTTAATATAGCATCAATGCATAAAGTAAAATATAAGTTAGATGGCGATAGAGAAAAGGATAAAGAAAGGGACTTAAATACAACCCCTTTTGTATATGGACTTAGTAGTTATGTGTCTTTTGGTAATATTGCTTTGTATGCTAAGTATGATTTGTCACCACTATTTAAAGACCAAACTATAGATCAAAACAATATTTCTTTAGGCTTGAGATTTGATTTAGACTAGTGTTAATTTTTTAGAATTAGTTATTTAATAAAAAGCACCATTTATTGGTGCTTTTTATTGTTTTTGTATTTGAATAGTGTTGTAATAAATTATCTCATTCAATTATTAATTGGACTCTAACTTGTCCATTTTCATCTAGGTATTCACGATTGAAAACTTTTTTTCCGATGATAGCCTGAGCTTCTTTTAAATCTTTAAGCTCACCTCCAAGTTCTAGTTTAAACGTGTTTGATTTTGAATCGTTTTCAGATTCCAAAAAGTCTGAAACATACAAATAGTATTTGTTAAGCAAATCTTCAAGAGGATATACATTGTTTTCGTTTGATTCTAATTCGTACGAAATAGTCATTCTATATCTGTTTTTTTCTGAATCGCTTAAATCTTCATAGATGTTGTTTTTTAAACGTTTAAATTTCTTTTTATCTTTATACTTCTTGCATTTCTCTAATTTAATATTAGACATCACATTAAATTCAGTTTGAAGCTGCTGGTCATTAGAAGCCTCAGTCATTTTTTGTTTTTCAGTAATACGTTCGTGATATATTGTTTTGAAAAGTTCAATTTCAGAATCGTTTAGAATTCCTTTTTCATCTATAACTTTATTTTTTAATAAGAATTTGATGTAATCGACCCAGAAAGAGTAACCCAACATTTCAACACTAACATCTTGTTTTAAGAATTTATAAATAATGTAATCATCATCATAAATTTCATCAGTACCATTAGTTGATTCTTCAATATAGATTAATTCTTCTTTGGTTTTCGAGTCATAAATACTCAACCAACCTTTCGCGACATCAATTTTACAATCAAATACCTCAATACCATTGATGCTAATTTTTTCATTTCTTATATCTACTTCTTGAGCATTTATATTAGAATATGCGATTAAAAAGAAGATTAAGATTTTAATTGTAGTTTTCATTATTTAGTTGACATTGAATTAATACATAAGAATGTTATTATTTCTAATAAAGTTAAACAATTACGATTTAAAAAACCATAAGATTAGCTTACATTTGTAATTCGCTTATCTTTAAGCTTAAAATTTATAATTCTTGATATCAAAATCCACCATAGACCAAGTTTTTGAAACTTCCCGATTAGAGGAAGTTATTGGTGATTTTGTGCATCTTAAAAAATCAGGAAGTAATTTTAAAGGGCTGAGTCCTTTTAGTGACGAGCGTACACCAAGTTTTATGGTCTCGCCAGTAAAGCAAATATGGAAAGATTTTTCAAGTGGTAAAGGCGGAAATGTAGTTGCTTTTTTAATGGAACACGAGCATTTTACCTATCCAGAAGCCATAAAGTATTTAGCTAAAAAGTACAATATTGAAATAGAAGAAACCTTACAAACCAACGAGCAAAAAGAACAAGCTAATGAGCGCGAAAGTCTTTATTTAGTGAGTGAATTTGCAAACACCTATTTTCAAAATACCATGTTGAAAACAGATCAAGGAAAGTCCATTGGTTTAAGTTATTTTAAAGAACGTGGTTTTACAGATGAAACGATAAAGAAGTTTGGTTTAGGCTACTCCCTTGATGAGTGGCAAGCCTTTACAGACGAAGCTTTAAAGCAAGCCTATAAATTAGAATATTTAGAAAAAACAGGACTCACCATTGTAAAAGGAGAAAAACGTTTTGATCGATTTAAAGGTCGTGTCATGTTTCCAATACAAAGTATGAGTGGACGTGTATTAGGATTTGGAGGTCGGATTTTAATTAACGATAAAAAAGCAGCCAAATATCTAAATTCACCAGAAAGTGATATTTACCATAAGAGTAAAGTGCTTTATGGAATTTATCAAGCTAAGAAAAGTATAGCTAAAGAAGATAATTGTTATTTAGTTGAAGGTTATACTGATGTCATTCAGTTTCACCAAACAGGTATTCATAATGTGGTGTCTTCGTCAGGAACTGCTTTAACACCAGAACAAATCAGATTGATTAATAGGCTTACAAAAAACATTACTGTATTGTTTGATGGTGATGCTGCTGGTTTACGAGCGTCTCTTCGAGGTATTGATTTAATCTTAGAACAAGGCATGAATGTGAAGGTGTGTTCGTTTCCTGAAGGTGAAGATCCAGATAGTTTTGCAAAGCAAAATACCTTAGAAGAACTTAGTTTATATCTGGAAACTCATGCACAAGATTTTATTCAGTTTAAGGCTTCAGTATTATTTGAGGATTCTAAAAATGATCCTATTAAGAAGGCTGAAACCATTAGAGATATTGTAAACAGTATTGCTAAAATACCTGATCGTATTAAAAAGGAAATATACATTCAGGAGTGTTCTAAAATCATGGATATTAGTGAGGCTGTATTGTTTAGTACTTTGGCTCAAATCGATAAAAAGGAGAATCAGTCATCAAATCAATCGTATAAGCAAGAACAGAAAGCCTTTCAAGTCATCAAACATCAGCAACCTGTTAAAAAAGTAGATGTACAGTATGAATTAGAGCGAAAAATTATTGAAATTCTTCTATTATATGGCAATAAAACTGAAGATTTTGAAGATTTGATTTTAAAGGAAAATGATAAAAATGAACTCATACTAGAGCCAGTTAAACATCAGGCTAAAGTTTTTGAAAAAGTGTATTTAGACTTACAAGAGGATGAAATGGAGTTCACAGATTCGCACTTTAAAAATTTGTATTATACTATAATTGATACCTTGAATCAAAACCCAGATTTTGCTGTTGAGCAATTTGTTAATACTGTTGAGCCAGAAATGGCCAATGAAATTACAACTATTTTAATGGAAGACGAGCGCCATAGTTTGTCTAATTGGCATAGTAAAAATATTTTCCCAAAAGATAAAAGCCAATCAATTTCTCAACTGGTTAGTGAAACTATTTTAAGTTTACGCTGTTTTTTAATTGAGCAAAAGGTTTCAGAATTTAAACAAGAAACTCTTGAAAACAAGTCTGATGTCAATAAAAATGTTTTAGAAGAAGTAAAGGACTATTCCAGTTTAAAGATGTTGTTGTCAAGAAAGCTTAACCGCGTATTATAGTTCAAGAAGTTTAGCTCTATTAATTAAATCAACAATATTGTTTACATTTAATTTTTTCATTAATCGCGCTTTATAAGTACTCACAGTTTTTTCGTTAATATCTAACTCTTTAGCAATCTCTTTATTCTTTCTGCCCAAAGAAATAAGTTTTAAAACTTCAATTTCTCTAGTTGATAGTTTTTTATAAAATGAACCACCTCTAGTTACACGTTTACCTAAAGCTAAACGTTGAGCTAAATCATTACTTAAATATACACCACCACTATGTACTTTTAAAATGGCTTCTTTTAGTGTCACAATATTTGCAGTTTTGCATAAATATCCTGAAGCTCCTGCTTTAATTGTATTAATGGCATAAACCTCTTCAGGTTGAGCACTAAACATAATAACTTTAATTTGTGGAAATTCTTTATTGAGCCTTCTTAACGCAGTAATACCATTTAGTTTTGGCAAATCAATTTCGCAAATAATAATATCAACAGTATTTTTTCTAAGAAAATCGAAAATAGCCTCACCATGATCTAAAGTTCCAACAATTTGAACATTAGGCGACGTAATAAAAAGTAGCTCTAGACCTTTCCTAATTATAGGATGATGATCTACTACCAGCAGTTTAATCATAACTTTACTTTTTAAAAATTGTTATAATTGCTGAGGCAAACAATAATTATTGCGCTATTAGTCAATTAGTAAATATAGTGAATTATCGTTAATAATAGAAATAATTTATTTTAAACGCGTTGGAATCTCGCAAATAGGAATTGGAATCATTTTATGCTTGTTTGACGAATTGAAGCGTGTATAGATTTTAAATACCTCGAGTTCTCGTCCAGAAAAGTCATCATTTGTTTTACCTTCTTCTTGCATTTGCATAGCCCATTCAAGCTCTGGATATGATGCACCAATTTGATCTTCGTCTGTTCTATCATCTCCCCAAAGCCCATCTGTAGGTGCAGCGTCAATGATTTCTTGATTGACACCTAAATATTTGGCGATTTCATAAACTTCAGATTTTAATAAATCAGCAATCGGACTTAAATCTACGCCTCCATCACCATATTTGGTGTAAAATCCAACACCAAAATCTTCAACCTTATTTCCAGTCCCAGCCACTAAATAACCATTTAAAGCTGCAAAATAGTATAAAGTTGTCATGCGTAAACGCGCTCTTGTATTTGCTAAAGACATAAAACGATCTTCTTCATTATCGACCTTTGGAAGTGCGTCAACCAAACTATCAAAGACTTTGGTAAGATGAACTTGAGTGGAGCTTACTGTGTCAAAGTTATTTTGAAGCCAATGAATATGGCTTACAGCTCTACTTACCTGAGATTCGGCTTGATGAATTGGCATTTCTAAACATAGAAGCTCTAAGCCTGTTTTTGCACATAATGTTGAAGTAACAGCAGAATCTATTCCGCCAGAAATACCTATAACAAATCCTTTAATATTAGCGTTAGAGGCATAATCTTTTAACCAATTTACAATATGATCAATAACTTTTTCTGTTTGCATTTTTAAAGATTTTATGGCAAAGTATATTACCTTTGTCAAACAAAAATAAACCAATAGCTCAATTAATAAAAATAAGTTTATGAAGAATATTATTTTATTCCTTTTCATTGCTATTTTATGTGTATCATGTAAGCGCGAATCTCAAATTGAAAAAGAAATTTCTGAGATAGAAATGTCTGTAGCTATTGAGCGATTTGATTTAGCATTTGCTCATGCTAAACCAACAGAACTCCCTAAGTTAAAAGCTGCTTTTCCCTTTATGTTTTCAAAAAAGTATGAGGATGCTTTTTGGATAGAAAAAATGAAAGATACTTTACAGTTAGAATTAAATAAAGAAGTAGAGCTTGCTTATCCAAATCTTAATGTTGTTGAAGGCGAAGTTGAAAGTTTATTTCAGCATTTAAAATATTATTTTCCTGAGTTTAAAACACCGCGTTTAGTTGCCGCAACTTCGTTTGTAGATTATCGAAACAAAATTATTGTAACAGACACAATTACATTAATATCTATCGATACTTACTTGGGTAGCGATCACTATTTTTATGATGGTATTCAAAAATATTTAAGAGCTAATTTTACAAGTCAACAAATTGTAGTTGATATGGCTTCTGAATATGCTAAAGGTTATATTTTTCCTAAACAAAATAAGACCTTATTAGATGAAATGATTTTCTTTGGAAAACAATTGTATTTTAAAGATGTGATGATTCCTTTTAAAACTGATGCCGCGAAAATAGGTTATACCCAAGATCAAATAGATTGGTCTATAGCAAATGAAGCTCAGATTTGGAGTTATCTTGTCGAGAAGGAACTGTTGTTTAGTACAGATTCAAAGCTCCCAAATAGGTTTATAAATCCAGCACCTTTTTCAAAATTCTATTTAGAAGAAATTGATCAGGAATCACCTGGGCGAATAGGTCAGTATATTGGCTGGCAAATCGTAAGAGCCTATATGAAAAATAACGATGCGAGTTTAAAGGAGATGTTAACTACTAATGCGGAAAATATATTTAACGAATCAAAATTTAAACCCATTTATAATGACTAAAATTACATCAAAAATAGAGCTTAATGTTGAATTAGATGAAAATAGAGTTCCAGAAAAACTGACCTGGTCTGCTGAAGATGGAGGGATTTCTAAAGAAGATGCAAAAGCAATGATGCTCTCTGTTTGGGATAGTAAAGCTCAAGAAATGTTGCGTATTGATTTATGGACAAAAGACATGCCTGTAGATGAAATGAAAATATTTTTTCATCAAACCCTAGTGGCCATGTCAAATACATTTAATAGAGCAACTCAAGATGAAAAGATGACAGCGACAATGAAAGATTTCTGCGATTATTTTGCAGAAAAGCTAGATTTAAAAAAGGAATAAATCTAAGGTTAATTAAAATAAAAAAAGCGCATTTTAAATGCGCTTTTTTTATGATAAAAATTTAAAATTAATCTTTATTTGGAGCCATAAATTTATAAACAATTCCAGCTAGAATTGCACCAACTATTGGAGCTACCCAAAATAACCAAAGTTGATCTATAGCCCATCCACCAGCAAATACAGCCTGGCTCGTACTTCGAGCAGGATTAACAGATGTATTGGTAACTGGAATACTTATTAAATGAATTAATGTTAAAGCTAAACCAATGGCTAAACCACCAAAACCAGGAGAAGCATTTTTATGAGTAGCTCCAAGGATAACAATTAAAAACATAAATGTCATTACAATTTCTGTAACCAAAGCAGCAGTCATATTATAACCCATTGGCGAATGCTCTCCATAACCATTAGATGCAAATCCGCCAGCTAAACTAAAGCCGTCTTGACCACTTGCTATTAAGTATAAAACTCCAGCGCCAGCAATACCACCTAGAACTTGAGAAATAATATACCCAGGCAATTCTTTTGCATTAAAGCGTCCACCTACAACAAGTCCAATAGAGACCGCAGGATTGAAGTGGCCTCCAGAAATATGACCTAAAGCATATGCTCCAGTTAAAACAGTTAAACCAAAGGCTAGAGCAACACCTGCAAAGCCAATACCTAATTCTGGTATTCCAGCAGCAAGAACTGCGCTACCACATCCACCAAGGACTAACCAGAAAGTACCAATAAATTCTGCTAATAATTTTTTCATCGTTTAAGTTTTTTAGTTAATTAAATATTCTAAATAGAAAGAATACTTTTAAAGGTAAAAGATATTAAATAGCTTTTAATTTTAAGAGTTAATTACTTTGTGTTTTAGATGAAAGGTAGATAATATCCTATAATCTACAATATTTTAGATTGCTGATAGTTAGATATTTACCATTCGTTAATTCGGTTAGAATCAAGTTTAATGAAAATGAAAAGTAAAATGGTAAAGCCCCACAGTCCTGATCCACCATAACTAAAAAAGGGTAGAGGTATACCAACTGTAGGTATTAAGCCCATAACCATCCCAATGTTTATCATAAAGTGAATAAATAAAATTGAAGCAACAGAATAACCATACACACGACTAAATTGTGACTTTTGTAATTCAGCTAATCGTAGGATGCGAATGAGTAAAAGCACAAAAACGATAACCACAAAAATACTTCCTAAAAAGCCCCATTCTTCACCTACAGTACTAAAAATATAATCGGTGTGTTGCTCTGGTACAAATTTACCAGTAGTTCTGGTGCCTTCTAAAAATCCTTTACCTAAAAAACCGCCAGAGCTAATGGCCTTTTCTGATTCATAAAGGTTATATAAAATATCACGACGCATCTGAGCTATTTTTTCAGGATCCTTTTCTAATCTTAACCATAAACTAATACGATCTTGTTGATGAGGTTGAAGCACATTTTGATAGAAGAATTTTACACCAAAAGCAACTATTATACAAACTAAAGCAGTGATTATTGGTTTGAGAATTATTGGTTTCTTTTTCTTTAAAATATAGTTGATTACTATAGCAATAAAAGTTAATGCAGAAGTAATAATCGGTCCGAATTTTAATGCACAAACAGAAATTAACACAAGAATTAATCCAAGTATTAAATATATTTTAGGTAGTCCTTCTCGATATAAAACAAAAAAGAAAGCTGCATAAACAATGGTGCTTCCAGCATCGTTTTGTAATAAAATTAAAAAGGCAGGAATAAAAATAATAATAAAGACTCTAATTTGATCTTTAAGTTTTTTTATGTCTGTGTTTAAATCGCTTAAATATTTTGCCACAGCTAATGCAGTAGCTGCTTTAGCAAATTCACTGGGTTGAATAGTCATGCCTCCAATACCATACCATGAAGTTGCTCCATTTACATTTTTTCCAAAGAGAAATAAGCCAATTAATGACAGCATGGATACGATATATATAATACTGGAAAACCTTTCGTAAAACTTTGCGTCAATAGATAAGATAAAGACAATGAGTAATAAGGTTAAGGCAATAAAGAGTAACTGTTTTCCGTAAGGCTGAGATAAATCAAAATAACTAATAGTTTCTCCAGTGTGAGAAGCCGATACAATGTTAAGCCACCCAAATGTAACTAACAATAAAAAGAGAATTATAGTTACCCAATCAAATTTAAAATATCGATCTGTTTGTCTAAGCATTTATAATTATTCTAGTTTTGCGATTTCTTTTTTTAGGATGTTAGATTCTTCAGGAGGAATAACCTGTAAGGTGGTTTTTGCATTAATATTAAATGGTTCTCCAGAATAAGGTTTTGCATATTCATTTTCAAGACTATGGGTAAGTAGCCAGTTTTCCATGTCTTTTCTGGTAATATATCCTTTAATATATTTTTCAATCATTAAGCTAGCAATTCGTCCAGCAAAGCGTCCGCCCCAATATCCATTTTCTACAAAAACAGCAATGGCAATTTTAGGATTGTTTTTTGGTGCAAATGCTACAAAAATGGAATGGTCTGTGAGTTGTGTTTTTACACTGTCGATTTTTACAAAATTTTCAACTGTACCAGTTTTACCACAAATCTCTATATCAGGAATCTGTAAATGACTTGCAGTTCCGTATTTATATACATTTAGCATACCTTCAATAACAGGTTCAAAATGTTGCTTTTCTATGGTTGTATATTTTGGAGTGGTAAAGTTATTGGGCACCTTTTCGTCTTTAATTTCTTTGATTATATGTGGCGTAAAATAGTAACCTCTGTTAGCAATTGCAGAAATCATATTTGCTAACTGAATAGGAGTTGTTGCAACTTCACCTTGACCAATAGCATTAGATATTGTATAAGTTGAATAAAAGGTTTTAGGATAAATACCTTTGTAATAATCTCTATCAGGAATTCTCCCTTTCTGACCTACATATAAGTCGTTGTTTAAGAAATTCCCTAAGCCAAAGCTCTTAACGTGTTTGCTCCAGTTATCTATACCAACTGATGCATTTTCAGGTTTATCTAAAATCCGTCTATACACAGTTGCAAAGTAGGCATTACAAGATTCTTGAATGCCATGAACCATATCGTTTCTAGTTCCAACCCTACAATGACATTTCATAAATCGGTTGCCATATTTATAGCCAGCATAACACGTTATTTTTTCGTCTGTTGAAATAACACCTTCTTGTAAAGCCACTAGCGCATTCATTAATTTAAAAGGAGAACCTGGTTCGTAGACACCTTGTAGGCTACGATTAAATAAAGGTTTTGCGATAGAATCGTTATAAAGTTTAGTGAAGTTCTTTGATCTGTCTCGTCCAACTAAAAGATTAGGATTATATGTTGGAGCAGCAACCATTGATAAAATTTCACCTGTACTAGGTTCTATAGCAATAATTCCACCACGCTTGTTTTGCATTAAAATTTCACCATAGGCTTGTAAAGTGGCATCAATAGTTATTTTAATATCTTTTCCAGATTCTGGTAAGGTGTCAAATTTACCATTTTTGTAGGGTCCAATATTTCGGTTAAACCGATCTTTTTGAATAAATTTAATGCCTTTAACACCTCTTAGAATTTCTTCGTAAGACGCTTCAATACCTTGCATACCAATTAAATCTCCCATTTTGTAATAGGGATTTTTATTCATTATTCTTTGATTGACTTCACCAATATCACCAAGAACATTCGCTCCAATAGAGGTTTCATAATGTCGTAAAGAACGCTTTTGGATGTAAAAGCCTTCAAACTTTCGCATTTTTTCTTGTAAAACGGCATAGTCTTCTTTAGATAGTTGAGGTAAGAAAACATAAGGTAATCTAGGAGAATACCTATATGCCTTTTGAAACGTTTTTATAAACTGTTCTTTATCAATTTTTAGAAGTGAGCAAAACTCTAAGGTGTCTAATGGTTTGACTTCTCTAGGAATAACCATGACATCATAAGAAGGTTGGTTGGATACTAAAAGATTTCCGTTTCTATCATAAACAAAACCACGTTTGGGATAATCATATACTTTACGAATAGCATTATCTTCATATAAATTATCAGTATGGTCTTGATACACTTGTAAATAAAACAATCTTGCAATAAAAAGAAGACCTACAAAAATAATCGAAATAAAAAGTAATAGTTGTCTCATTTAGTTTTTCTACTGAATATAATGGTGACTAATACACATAGTATAATAGTAAATATACTTGAGAATAACGTCTTTTGAAGCACTAAAATTATTTTAGAAAAGTTAAAAACTTCAAAAAGAAATAATATGAGGTGGTGAATAACTGTAAGAATGGTTATGTAGGTTAGTTTTGAGCCAAATTCTACTTGATTAAACTTTATAGTTTGGTGTTCATAAACTGCACCAAAGCAAAATTTTAAAACGGCTGGCCTAATAAATGCAATGGTTACACAAGCTGCGGCATGCATGCCTCCAGAGTCTAAAAACATATCAATAGTAATTCCTAATAAAAAACTTAATAATAGAAATGCTACTCGATTATTCTTTACTGGAAATAAAATGATAAAAAGAATATAAAGTAATGGGTTGATGTACCCTAAAAAGTTGACATAGGATAATACTAATATTTGTAGAAGCACTAATATTATAAATCGCAATGCGTTTCTAGAAATAACACTATTCATCAGATGGATTTATAAGGTTGTTAATTTCTTGACGATCTAGGTTATGTATTATATATACATGCTCTATGTTGGTCATGTCATTAAATAAAGCCACATTTATTTCGTAGAAATCTTCGGCGGCATCTAATTTATAGTTTTCAATAGTACCAATTGGAATGCCCTTAGGAAAAATAGCAGAGCGTCCGGAAGTCACAATTGTGTCTCCTTTTATTAATCGCGCTTTAGATGGAATATCTATGAGTTGCACAAATTCTGATGAATTACCATTCCAATTTAATGTACCAAAATGACTTGTCTTTTTGAGTTGAGCACTAATTTGGCTTTTGGTATTTAAAATAGATAAAACTGTAGCGTATTTATGACTAGTATGATCAATGATACCAAGAATGCCTTTTGAAGTTATAACGCCAAAATCTTGTTGAATACTATCGCGTTTTCCTTTGTTTATAAGGAGTATGTTATTGCTAAATGTATAATTATTTCTTATGACTAAAGCAGGAGAAAGTTTATAATTAGAAGAATAGTTAAGACTATCAGTATAAGTTGAATCTGTATTTTTATTAGTATTAAATAGAATAGATTTAAGTCTGTTGTTTTCTTCTTGTAAAAGTAAATTGTGCGTTTTTAAGTCGAAGTATTGGCTCACATTATTCACGGAATTATAAATACCTCCAGATAAAAAGTTAGCAGAATTAACAAACTTGCTTTTGTGATATGAATGGTTTTGAATGGTAAATAAAACTGAAAAAGAAAATAGCAACAAGTATAACAAAAACGATTTGTTACGTAGTATAAAGTTAATAATTTGCTGCATGTTTCAACGCTTATTTAATCAATACGCTTTTATATTTTGGAAGGTTTTTAAGAGTAATCCCTGTACCTCTAACAACAGCACGTAAAGGGTCTTCAGCAATATAAACTGGTAAATCTGTTTTTTGAGATAAGCGTTTATCCAATCCACGAAGCATAGAGCCTCCACCTGCTAAATAGATTCCTGTGTTATATATATCTGCTGCTAATTCAGGCGGTGTTTGAGATAAGGTTTCCATAACTGCATCTTCGATACGTAAAATAGACTTGTCGAGCGCTTTTGCAATTTCACGATAAGATATTTGGACTTGTTTGGGTTTACCTGTAAGTAAGTCACGTCCTTGAACACTCATATCTTCTGGCGGAAGATCTAAATCTTCAGTAGCAGCACCAATTTGAATTTTAATTTTTTCGGCAGTTCGCTCACCAACATATAAATTGTGTTGCGTTCTCATGTAATAAATAATATCGTTGGTAAAGACATCACCTGCAATTTTCACAGACTTATCACATACAATTCCACCAAGAGCGATGACTGCAATTTCTGTAGTACCACCTCCTATATCAACAATCATATTCCCTTTTGGTTGCATAATATCAACGCCAATTCCAATCGCGGCAGCCATAGGTTCATGAATTAAATACACCTCTTTACCATTAACTCGTTCTGCACTTTCTTTTACTGCTCGCATTTCAACTTCAGTAATTCCTGATGGAATGCATATAACCATGCGTAGAGCAGGAGTAAAGAGTTTCTTTTTTAAAGCAGGTATGTTTTTAATAAACATACTTATCATTTGTTCACTCGCATCAAAATCGGCAATAACACCATCTTTAAGAGGTCTAATTGTTTTAATGTTTTCATGCGTTTTCCCTTGCATCATACTTGCTTCTTTACCAACTGCAATGATTTTTCCAGACATTCGGTCTCGAGCCACTATAGATGGGCTATCAACAACAACTTTGTCGTTATGAATAATCAATGTGTTTGCAGTTCCTAAATCAATTGCAATCTCTTCGGTTAGGAAATCAAAAAATCCCATAGGTTATTAGTAATTTATTGGGTTATAATTCAAATCTTGTAAATGTAATAAATTTAATGCTTAAAATGACGTGTTCCAGTAAATACCATAGCAACTTCATTTTCATTACAATAATCAATGCTTAATTGATCTTTAATAGAGCCTCCTGGTTGTATTACTGCAGTAATTCCAGCATTTTTAGCAATTTCTACACAATCAGGAAATGGGAAAAAGGCATCACTTGCCATGACTGCACCTTTTAAATCGAAATGAAATGATTGTGCTTTATGAATGGCTTGGTTTAAAGCGTCTACACGACTAGTTTGCCCAGTTCCACTAGCACATAATTGTTTATTTTTAGCCAAAACAATGGTGTTAGATTTGGTATGCTTACATATTTTAGAAGCAAAGATTAAATCATCTAACTCGCTTTGCGATGGTTTATTGTTTGTCGCATCAGTTAAATCTGAAACGGAATCAGTTTTATTGTCACGTTCTTGAACTAATGCACCATTTAAACATGTTCTCACTGTGGTTTGTGGCAGCTCTACATCATTTAAGATTAAAAGAATTCGATTTTTCTTTCCTTTTAGAATAGTTAAGGCGTCTTCTGAAAAAGAAGGCGCAATTACTACTTCACAGAACAACTGATGAATTTCTTCAGCAGTGTCTTTATCAATTTGCGCATTACTAATTAAAATACCACCAAAGGCTGAAACAGGATCTCCTGCAAGGGCATCAATATAAGCTTGATGAAGGGTGTCTCGTTGTGCTAAACCACATGCATTATTGTGTTTTAAAATGGCGAAAGTTGGCGCGTCATTTTTAAATTCTAGCATTAAATTAACAGCAGCATCAACATCTAAGAGGTTGTTGTAACTTAAAGCTTTACCATGAAGTTTGGTGAACATAGCATCAAAATCTCCAAAGAAAAAACCTTTTTGATGTGGGTTTTCACCATAACGTAAAACTTGACCCTGTGTTTCGCTTATTTTTAATGCAGCGATGTCATGGTTTTTGTTAAAATAGTTAAAGATTGCAGTATCATAATGCGAAGACACATTAAATGCTTTTGCAGCAAAATGTTTTCTGTCTGAAACTGATAAGCTGCCATTTTTATGGGTAATTAATTCTAGGAACTCAGCGTAATCATCAACAGATGAAACACAAATCACATCAGCAAAATTTTTAGCAGCAGCACGAATAAGTGAGATGCCGCCAATATCAATCTTTTCGATAATATCTTGCTCATTTGCGCCAGAACTTACCGTTTTTTCAAAAGGATATAAATCGACTATAACACAGTCTATTTGAGGGATTTCAAACTCAGCTAATTCGGCAACATCTCCAGAATGGTCTTGTCGGTTTAGAATACCACCAAAAACTTTTGGATGTAAAGTTTTTACACGTCCACCAAGAATAGATGGATAAGACGTAACGTCTTCAACTGGAATAACTTCTATACCTAAATCGTTGATGAATTTTTGTGTGCCACCAGTAGAATATAAAGTCACACCAAGATGATTTAATTGTTTTACAATAGGTTCTAAACCAGCTTTATTAAATACTGAAATTAATGCAGATTTGATCGTTTTTTCGTTGCTCATTTGTGTTATGTTGTTTAGCAACAAAAGTAATCATATAATGTGTTTTTTATAAATGAAAAGGAGTTAGATTTTTCAACTATACAGGAGAGTTATTAACAACTGATTTTTAAATTTTGTTTTAACTTTTCTGTAACGAATGTTTCTTAAAAACGTCTTACCTTTATAACGCTTTAAAAAAGCATAAACCAGCTGTATATGTTAATGTATTTACGTCTCTTTAAAGAGAGTTTTTCTTTTGCAATTAATGCGTTAAAAAACAATAAGTTAAGAACATTTCTGTCTTTGCTAGGCGTAACTATTGGGATTTTTTCAATTATTGCAGTGCTTGCTGCAGTCGATTCTCTTAAAAAGGATATTAAAGGGAGTATTAGTTCTTTAGATAATAGTACGCTTTATATTATGCGATTTTCTTTTGGGCCTTCAGATATTCCACAATGGAAACGCCAACAGTTTCCTGATGTTACCTACGAAGAATTTCAATTTATAGAAGATAGAATTCCTGATGTAGAAGCGGCTTCATATACGTTAAATGTGAAACAGGAAACTATAAAATACGATGGAAATACTGTTGAAAATGTAGAAATTGGAGCTGTAACAAGTGGTTATTACGATATAGAAAGTTTACAAATAGCAGAAGGGCGCTTTTTTAATGCATCGGAATCTAATTCAGGTTCGCCAGTTGTTGTTTTAGGTGATGAAATTGCGAAAAGTTTATTTGGACAATTTGATCCTATTGGAAAAATTGTTAGGCTCTATGGAAGAAAATTTACAGTTATTGGTGTGCTTGAAAAAGAAGGCTCTGGCCTGTTTGGAGGCTCAAAAGATACAGCAGCGCTCTTGCCTGTTAATTTTGTGAGAAGGTTATTAGGCGATAATAATAAAATGGTTTTTCCTGCTATTGTTGTAAAACCAAAATCTGGTGTGGATTTATCCGAATTTAATGCTGTTGTCACGCAAGGATTGCGAAATTTTAGAGGCTTAAAAGCAGATGAGATTAATAACTTTTTTGTTAATGAACTGCAAGGGTTCACCGATTTAATTGATAATATCACTGGGCAACTCAATATTATGGGTTGGATTATTAGTGGGTTTTCGCTTTTAGTTGGCGGATTTGGGATCGCAAATATTATGTTTGTGAGTGTAAAAGAACGTACTAATTTAATAGGAATTCAAAAATCATTAGGTGCAAAAAACCGATTTATTATGTTTCAGTTTTTATTTGAAGCTGTCGTTTTAGCGGTTATTGGTGGTTTAGTTGGTTTAGTTTTGGTCTGGTTAATTTCACTATTAATGACTCAACTTACAGATAGTTTTGAGTTTGTTTTATCTTTTGGAAATATGGTTTTAGGATTTATTTTATCCACAATTATTGGTTTAGTTTCTGGCGTTATTCCTGCGCTTTCAGCTTCAAGATTAGATCCAGTTGAAGCGATTAGAACTGGAATGTAGACTTTCTAAAAAATAAATATTAAGCGATTAGCTTTGCGACTTTTTCGCAAACAAATTCTAAAAAACGTTCGTCTTCTTCATTAAACGGATTTGGTGTATTAGAATCAATATCGATCTGACCAATGTTTTCACCATTCACAAAAATAGGAATGACTATTTCAGCTTTAACAGTAATGCTACAGGCAATATAGTTGTCCTGAGCAGATACATCAGGAACTACAAAATTTTGATTGCTTATAGCAACTTGTCCGCAAATGCCTTTCCCAAAAGGAATAATGATATGGTCTGTAGGCTCACCAACATAAGGCCCTAATTTTAGTTCGTTTTTATCACCATTTTTAAAATAAAAACCAACCCAATTATAGTAAGTTATTTCTTTTTCAAGCAGCTCGCAAATAGCGCGTAATCTTTCATCAATTGAAGATTCAGATTGGCTAATTATATTTTCAATTTTGGGTTTTAATTGTTCCAATTGCATTGTTTAAAACTTTTGGTAAAAGTATTTAAAAAGGTGTAATATTAAGACCTTTTTACATAAATTTAACTGGGCGAAACACTATAAATTTTGAAACAACTTTTTTTAAAATATAAATCAGTAGTAAAGTTTATTTTAACCTTTTTATTGGTTTATACCATCTTGACGTTTTCATATAAACTGCTTTTGCAATATTCTACTGGAGCTAGGTTTTATCCTGAGTATATGACTAATTTGGTAGCAAAGCAAAGCAAAGCGATGTTAGAAGCTTTAGACTATCGTGTGCAAATTATACCACATCCTGATGAAGCATCTTTAAAACTAATTATTAACGAGAAGTATGTGGCACGAGTTGTAGAAGGTTGTAACTCTGTGAGTATCATTATTTTATTTGTATCTTTTATTATTGCTTTTGCTGGAAAATTTAAAACTACAGCCATTTATATTCTTGCAGGAAGTGTCTTAATTTATTCAGTTAATTTAGTTCGAATAGTTATTCTTTCAATAGGCTTATATCACTATCCTTGGCGAAAAGATATATTACATACTGTGATTTTTCCAGCAATAATTTATGGAATGGTATGCTTACTTTGGGTAGTGTGGGTGAATCGTTTTTCTAAAATAAATACTAAGCATGCATAAACTAACAAAAATAGGTTTGCTTACCGTTTTAGGTGTTTTGCTGATTCTTATTCGTGTGTTTGAAGATCAACTTTTCTATGATCCTTTTTTAGAATTTTTCCGTAACGACTATTTATATTTAGATTCACCAAGGCGTGAAACGTTTAAATTAACCATGTTTACTGTATTGCGATATGTTATTAATTCTGTAATATCGCTGGGTGTGTTGTGGGTATTATTTAAGGATCGAGGCGTTATTAAATTCTCAGTCTTAATTTATACCATAGCTTTAATTATTCTTTTGCTTTTGTTTTTATACTTTGTAATTAATCCAAAGCAAGAAGACTATTACTTGTTTTTTAATATCAGACGATTTTTAATCCAACCACTTATTTTATTGCTCTTAATTCCTGCGTTTTTTTATTATAAGCAACATGAATGATTTGTTAATCAAATGATAAAAATAGGTCTTTCAATTTTCTTTTTTGTAATTTTGTTTTGTGATAAAACTAGTTTTACATAAAAGTTTTGCTGTAACATTAGCCTTTTTAGTGCTGTTCTCAACAGTATCTCTAACGATAGAAAAGCATTTTTGTGGTGATGTTTTAGTTGATGTTTCTATTTTTACTGAAGTAGAAAAATGTGCTATGGAAGCATTTGAAATAGAACAAGCAGCAATCACAAAAAAGAATTGTTGTAAAGATCAAATAGATTTTGTTCAAGGTCAGAAAGATTTAGCAATTAAAACTTTTGACGATTTAGAATTTGAACAGCAACTTTTTTTAACATCATTTGTTTACTCCTATACTAATCTTTTTGAAGGTTTGCCAGAGCAAATCATTCCTCATAAAGATTATTCTCCACCAAACCTTGTTGTAGATATACAACTACTTAATGATACTTTCTTGATTTGATATATTAATATTTTAATACGTTTTCGCCTAAACTTGTTTTAAAACCATGTTTGCGGAAATAATAAATAGTTAATAAATCAAATACAAAAATCATGCAACAGACATATACAGTTACAGGAATGACCTGTAATGGTTGTAAAGCATCAGTTGAAGAGCAATTGAATGCGATACAAGGAGTTATAAAGGCTTCAGTAAATTTAGAACTTCAAGAAGTTACTATTAAGATGTCAGATGACATTTCAATAAATACTTTACAAAATGCACTTTCTGAAAAATATTCTATTTCAGAAAAAAAGCAGGCTAATGTTTTTAAAAACATTTCTGCTATTGAAGAACATAAAACGACTATACAGCAACTTTTTCCACTGTTTTTAATCTTTACATTTATACTAGGAGCTTCTATACTACTTAATCTTAACCCTTGGGATTCAGCAGATTTCATGCTAGATTTTATGGGTCTTTTTTATGTGGTTTTTAGTTTTTTTAAGTTTTTAGATGTTAAAGGTTTTTCTGAAACTTTTAAAATGTATGATCCTTTAGCTAAACTAATTCCTGTGTATGGCAGCGTTTATCCTTTTATTGAACTAGCTCTTGGAATCGTATTTTTAATGCGAATTCAAATTCCATTTGCTTTAATACTGACGCTAATCATTTTAGGAATTACAACTGTAGGAGTCACTAAAAGTTTGCTTGATAAAAAAACAATTCAATGCGCTTGTCTTGGAACAGCACTAAAGCTACCAATGACTAAAGCGACGTTTATTGAAAATAGCATTATGATTATAATGTCAATCCTTATGCTATTAAAAATCTATAATTAAAATGAAACATATATTATATATATTACTTCTGTTTCCAATTGCAACTTTTTCACAAGATGAACTCAAAGGAATGGTTATGGAAACGAATGAAGAAAGCAAGCAAGTTCCTTTGTTTGGAGCCAATGTATATTGGCTAAACACATCTGTAGGAACCACCTCAGATATTGATGGGAATTTTACAATTCCATATAATACAACATATAAGAAGTTGGTAATTAGTTATGTTGGCTATAAAACAGATACATTAACTGTCTCTGAGCCTAAAGTAATTCATCACGTTTTAGAAGCTAGAAGCGATTTAAATGAAGTTACAGTAACAGCAAGAAAGCAAGCAACAGCTAAATCGTATTTAAAAGCCACTAATACTTTTACAGTGAGTAGTGACGAATTACTTAAAGCAGCCTGTTGTAATCTGTCTGAAAGTTTTGAAACAAACCCTTCAATTGATGTCAATTTTGCTGATGCGGTAACAGGAACACGGCAAATTAAAATGCTAGGCTTAACAAGTCCTTATATCTTAATCGCAACAGAAAACATTCCGTCTATTCGAGGTGCTTCACAAGCCTTTGGGTTGAGTTTTATTCCAGGAACTTGGGTAGAGAGCATACAAATCACTAAAGGTGCAGGAAGTGTTGTAAATGGTTTTGAAAGCATTGCTGGACAAATCAATGCAGAGCTTGTAAAGCCAACAACTGACGATAAATTATTTGTAAATCTTTATGGTGCAAGTAGTCAGCGGTTTGAATTAAATACTCACCTTAATACCAAAGTAAGTGATAGATGGAGTACAGGTTTGTATTTACACGGAAACACTCATAATGAAAAACATGACGTTAATGATGATGGCTTTATGGATATGCCAATATATAATCAAATTAATATTATGAATCGCTGGCAGTACACAAATCCCGAAAAGGGTTTTGTAAGCTTTTTAAATTTTAAATTTTTAAATGATGAAAAGCAAACTGGTCAAGTTGATTTCGATCCAGAAAAAGATAAAGGAACTACAAATGCTTGGGGAAGTGAAATAGATACTCGTCGTTATGAGGTTTCTGCAAAATTAGGTTATGTGAATCCAGAAATTCCTTGGCAGAGTGTTGGTGTACAAACAGCTTTTAGTCATCATAAACAAGACTCTTACTTTGGGTTAAACCAATACAATATTGAGCAGAACAGTATTTATGCTAATGCCATGTATAATTCTATTATTGGTGACTCACGAAGTAAATTTAAAACAGGCTTAAGTTATACGTATGACCATTATGATGAATTAGTTACTAGTACAGATTACGAGCGTACAGAGACCTCGTTAGGTGCTTTTTTTGAATATAATTTTGACAATTTAGAAGACTTTAACTTAACTGCAGGATTACGGATTGATACTCATAATTTATTAGGTACATTTTTAACGCCACGTCTACATTTGCGTTATTCACCTTGGGAAAAATCAGCTTTTAGAGCCTCTTTTGGTAGAGGAAAACGTAGCGCAAATATTTTTGCTGAAAATCAAAGTATGTTTTCTACATCTAGAATCATAAATGTTTTAGATGATGGAGGAGAAGTGTATGGATTAGATCCAGAGATTGCATGGAATTATGGTGTGTCTTTTTTACAAGGATTTAACCTTTTTGGAAGAAAAGCAGATGTTACTCTAGACTTTTATAGAACCGATTTCCAAAATCAAATCGTTGTCGATTATGAGAATCCGCAAGAAGTAAGTTTTTATAACTTAGAAGGTGATAGTTATGCAAATAGTTTTCAAGCTGAAGTCAATTACAATGTATTTAATCACTTTGATTTACGTTTGGCTTACAAATATTATGATGTTCAAACGCAATACGCATCAGAGAAATTAGAGAAACCTTTAGTACCTAAAAACAGGTTTTTTGCAAATGCATCTTATGAGACACCTGTAAAAGAAGGTAAAACAGGACTATGGAAGTTTGATGCAACTTATAATTGGTTAGGAAAACAGCGTTTTTCATCAACAGAAACTAATCCTGTTCAATACCAGCTTTCTGAATATTCACCTACAGTTAGCACTTTAAATTTACAAGTCACTAAAGTATTTTCTTCAAAATTTGAAGTATATTTAGGTGGTGAAAATGTAACAAATGTAAGGCAAGATAACCCTATTTTAGGTGCTGATGATCCTTTTGGTTCAAATTTTGATACTACATTTGTATATGGTCCAATATTTGGTTCTAATTATTATGCTGGATTACGATTTAAAATAAAATAAATAGTTTAATTAAAAATGTCTACGTTAGTGGAAAAAAACAATTCAATATGAAAAAAATAATCGCATTAATCGTTTTATTATTTGTTGGTATTACATCATTTTCGCAAAACAAAAATGCAAAGGCAACCATTGAAGTTGATGGTGTTTGTGGTATGTGTAAAAACCGTATAGAAAAAGCATGCTTTAAAATTAAAGGTGTAAAATCTGCAATTTGGAGTATCGAAACCCATGAGTTACAACTCATTTATAATGAGGAAAAGACTAATTTAAATGAAATTCATAAAGGAATTACAGCAGTAGGTCATGACACTAAAGAGCTAAAAGCAACAGACGAAGCTTATGCAACTGTGCATCCTTGTTGTAAGTATCGAGATGAAGAAGTGATAGACGATCATAAAGAGTAAATTTTAAAGTCCAGATAGATGATATCTGGACTTTTTTTATCAATCAAAAAACATATTATGAAACTATTAAAACTCGTATTTATTTTTATTGCGACAAGTACTATCTGTGCTCAAAACAATAGTGATGAAAAGTATTTCAGGCATTTACGCTATAACCATGTGTCGCCATATATTCAGCTTGTTGGCACGCATCCAATAGATAAATCGGAGGCATCAT
Source organism: Lacinutrix iliipiscaria (assembly GCF_042686125.1). NCBI lineage: Bacteria > Pseudomonadati > Bacteroidota > Flavobacteriia > Flavobacteriales > Flavobacteriaceae > Lacinutrix > Lacinutrix iliipiscaria. Next base: position 32,494 of record NZ_JBHUOV010000001.1, on the reverse strand, counting down.
CAACGTCGCATTATGTGTTTACATATGATTCGTCAGGTAGGCTTGTGCAAATAATCAACAACCATTATCACACAGAAAGACGACACCCTTTAGCTTCTATTGGTGTTTATAGAATGTCAATTTCATATTCTGATAGGGATGAGATTAGAGTTTTTTATGATATAAATAATAAAAGAATCACCAACGATCGTGAGGTTTATAAAGAAGTGTTTTCTTATGATAAAGATGGATTTAAGTACCAACTCGTGTTTTATGATATTGAAAATAAACGGATGGAGTCTTCATGGAAAGTTTCTGAATATCGCTGGAAAAAGCATCAGGAATTTATTGTGGAAGAGCGATTTAATTTAGCAGGAGAAGCTGTTAATGTTTCGCCTTATTTTGAATTTGGTACAACAGGAATATTACTTGATAAAAATGATGTGCCTAAAGGACATTATAACTTGGATGCTAATTTTAAACCTAAAGCAAATTCGGTAGGAGTCGCATCCTATCAAGATACTTACGATGCACATTTAAATCACGTTAAATACAGTTATCATGATGAAAAGGATGATTTAGTTATGAATCAATGGGGATTTGCCTATGGAGAGAAAGTGTATGATAGTATTGGAAATCAAATAGGACTTAATCAATTTGATGTTGAAGGAAAAGAAATCAACAGGCGGAATATTTATTCTAATGCTGCTATCGTTATGGCAGAAGTGGCTTCTCAACAAGATTCATTAGACATTAGAAAAAAATCACTTGGTTATTTAGTGGCGCTTCAGAAAATGATACCAGAATTAATGAATGAAGTCATGAATGATAGCTTAAATAAAGTGACTATTGGCTATGATAGAAATTTAAAAGCAGAATATGCCAATGCCACGACTAGAGAAGATATGATGCGCTTTGCTGAGTCGTGGAATAAAGCCAATACTAAATTTCCATTCAAGCCAAATAATCAGATTGAAATACTAGATATTTATGATCGCATTGCTAATGTGAAATTGGTTTCTGATAATTGGGTAGAGTATTTGCATTTAATCCGATTAGATGGTAAATGGCAAATTGTGAATCTTATTTGGCAGTATAAAGATGTAGAGCGTTACCCAAAAAGATAATATCCTCTAAATTATGGCAAAAACGGAATATCGTATTTATGTTATAGAGTTGTCTAAACGCGTTTACACTGAAAATGCAAAGTTTAGAAATGCCAATCCGCAATTTAATGGTGTATTACAATGTTTGTATGTTGGTATGACTAGTAAAACACCTAAAGAACGATTTGAGCAACATAAAACTGGATATAGAAATAAAAAAGGTTATAAGTTGTCATCAAAAATTGTTGAGAAGTACGGACTATATCTTCGACCAAGCTTATACAATCATATTGGCCCAATAGCCACAAGAGCAGAAGCACTTAAGAAGGAAGAAGCCTTAGCTTTAGAATTACGACGCCAGCGTTATGCCGTTTGGTTTAATTAAAACTTTTCTAAAACACGGAGTAAACTATCGCAACTTTTAATTGCCTTCTCGGTTGCTCTTTGTTTAAACATAAACGAGCCATTCATACTCTGCATAATGTTTTTTAAAAGCTTTTCATTACTAAAGGCAAATTGTCCTTTTCTCATGGCATCATAATCGGCATTATTAATAAAATAAGGGCCTAAATACTCTTTATGTATGGTTTCTTGACGTTCATAATCTTTAAACATGATATCATAATTAGCATAATGTAATTCGATGGCTTTTTTAAGCTCAAAATCATCAATAAGTTTTAAATCACCAGAATTAATAAGTGTTTGATATGTGATGTTGTTTGGTGTGAAGTTAGTAACATTAGCAACTTTAAAAATTTTCCCAATGATTTGCATTTTCTCAGGACTATCTGTTGCAAGTAAAGGAATAATTTCACTAGTTAGGTTTAACTTTTCATTAATTTCTTCATTGTTTTTTACCAGTTGTAGCTTGTCTGAAGTGACATCATTTTTAATATTGGTGAGATATTGGTTTTTTTGCTGTTGGTCTTTAGTATCTTGTGCACATTTATTCATGCTAAATGCAATAGTGATACCAATAATTACGATTAAGATCTCGCCAAAGGTGTACTGCCAATTTATTTTTTTCATATCAGGAGGATTTGTCTAAAGTTATAAAATAAAAATCAGAATTTTTTATTACTTTTTTTAGTTAAATTTTTGCCAATAAAAATATCACGGATCGTAATAATACATACATTTATATCAGTCTTAAATTATATATATTATGGGACAAACAAAGTCGAAAAGTAAGTCGGTTTTACCAAAACAAGCGGTAAAAAAGACTCCACAGGCTTCTACTAAGAAGAAGTAGTTTGTGTTTGGTTTATCAAGTATAAACCCCAATTATGAAAAACAAAAACCACCCTTAAAAAAGGTGGTTTTATCGTTTAAAGTGAATAAGTATAAGAAAGCCTTTGATAGAAATCAAAGGCTTTACTTTATTCTTGAAATTGTTATGTTTACATCATTCCTGGCATACCGCCACCCATTCCTGGAGGCATACCACCAGCAGGAGCATCTTCTTTAATATCAATTAAAGCACACTCCGTTGTTAGAATCATACCTGCAACTGAAGCAGCATTTTCTAAAGCAATACGTGTTACTTTTTTAGGATCGATAATACCAGCTTTAAGCATGTCAACATAAGATTCAGTTTTTGCATCATAACCAAAATCTTTTTTACCTTCTTTAACTTTAGCAACAACTACACTGCCTTCTCCACCTGCATTTTCTACAATCGTACGTAAAGGTGCTTCAATAGCACGAGCTACAATTTGAATACCAGTAACTTCATCTAGGTTTTCTGTTGTAATTTTTTCAAGCACTTTTTTAGCACGAACTAAAGCAACTCCACCACCAGCAACGATACCTTCTTCTACAGCTGCACGAGTAGCATGTAAGGCATCATCAACACGATCTTTCTTTTCTTTCATTTCAACTTCGCTAGCAGCACCAACATAAAGTACGGCAACACCTCCAGCTAATTTTGCTAAACGTTCTTGAAGCTTTTCTTTATCATAATCACTTGTTGTGGTTTCTATCTGAGATTTGATTTGGTTGACACGATTTTTTATCATGTTTTTGTCGCCAGAACCATTTACAACAGTTGTATTGTCTTTGTCAATGGTAATACGTTCAGCAGTACCAAGCATATCTAAAGTGGTATTTTCTAAGGTAAATCCACGCTCTTCAGATACGACTGTTCCTCCAGTTAAAATTGCAATATCCTCAAGCATTGCTTTACGTCTGTCTCCAAAACCTGGCGCTTTTACAGCAGCTATTTTTAAAGAACCACGTAACTTGTTTACTACTAAAGTCGCTAAGGCTTCACCATCTACATCTTCAGCAACAATTAATAAAGGTTTTCCAGATTGTGCTACTGGTTCTAAAACTGGTAGTAAATCTTTCATTGTTGATACTTTTTTATCAAACAATAAGATATAAGGATTCTCTAAATCGACAATCATTTTCTCACTATCTGTTACAAAGTAAGGCGAAAGGTAGCCTCTATCAAACTGCATGCCTTCTACAACATCCACATAGGTGTCTGTACCTTTAGCTTCTTCTACAGTAATTACACCTTCTTTACCTACTTTTCCAAAAGCATTAGCGATTAAATCTCCTATAACATCGTCGTTATTCGCAGAAATTGAAGCGACTTGCTTAATTTTATCTGAAGAGTTACCTACTTTTTTAGCTTGTTTTTCAAGGTCTTCAACAATCGCTGAAACCGCCTTATCAATACCACGTTTTAAATCCATAGGATTTGCACCAGCTGCGACATTTTTTAGGCCTTCTTTTACAATAGCTTGAGCTAAAACGGTTGCAGTAGTTGTACCATCACCAGCTAAATCGTTGGTTTTACTAGCAACTTCTTTTACCATTTGCGCGCCCATATTTTCTAGGGCATCTTCTAATTCTACTTCTTTTGCAACAGTGACTCCATCTTTAGTGACTTGAGGAGCGCCAAAACTTCTACTTATAATTACATTACGTCCTTTAGGTCCTAAAGTAACTTTTACTGCATCTGCTAATGCATCAACACCACGCTTTAAACCGTCACGTGCTTCTATATCAAATTTTATATCTTTTGCCATTTTTGAAATTTTAATTTTATTGTTCCCGCGAAAGCGGAAATCTTATTAATTGAAATTAATTATCTGTTTTTTTAGATTCCGCATCGAGTGCGGAATGACAGTCTAAATGATTGCCATAATATCTTCCTCTCGCATCATGAGATAATCTTTACCATCTAATTTTATTTCATTTCCAGAATATTTACCATAAAGCACTGTGTCTCCTACTTTTACAGTAAGTGGTTCGTCTTTTTTACCATTACCAACTGCCATAATAGTGCCTTTGTGTTGTTTTTCTTGAGCTGAATCTGGAATGAATAATCCCGAAGCGGTTTGTGTTTCCGCTGGAAGCGGTTCTACTAGAACACGATCTGCAAGCGGTTTAATGTTTATTTTACTCATTGTATGTGTTTTAATTAATAATTAGAATTGTTTTAATGCTAAAGCATTAAGCTAAAAATGTGCCAATACATTTTGACTGACAAACTTTCAGTTTGCGTTAGTGATTGAGCTTTTTTTGGAGCTCGCCAAACTATTTTGTTTGGAAGCGACTAGTGAAAGCACGACCAAGCTATAAACAGGTTTGTAGCTTGGTAGCGCCCAAAAACAAAAAATGCCAACTCGAAGGCTGGCATTTAAAATTGTATTTATTACAGATTATTTACCTACAGAATCTGTAGCTGTAGTGTTGTCTGTTTGAGCAGGAGCTGTTGGAATTACAGGTTGAGTAATAGCCTCAGTATCTAATGCTTTAGAATCTACAGTTCCAGTTCCTCTATTAATAGTGACGTTAGACACTAAAATTAAGACAACCATAATAGTTGCAAGGGTCCATGTACTTTTATCTAAAAAGTCGGTTGTTTTTTGAACACCACCTAATTGTTGTGTACCTCCACCACCGAACGATGATGATAATCCGCCTCCTTTAGGGTTTTGTACCATAATTACTACGATTAGTAAGAATGCTACAACTACGATTAATGCTAAAAATATAGTAAACGTACTCATTATTCTTTATTGTTTTGTTCTTGTAATTGTTTTACTGCTTTAATTTGGTCTGCAAAGAAACCACTTTTTTCTGGATATTTCAAACTTAATATTTTATAAGATTGTATGGCTTTTTTGTAGTTTTTTTGTTCCAGATAAATTCGTGCCAGTGTTTCTGTCATGAGTGCTTCTGGCTGTATCATTTGCGCTTCAGCAATATTTGTGTTGGGGCTTGCGGATTTGCTAGGTTTGAGTTTAGGGTTTTTTGTGATGAATTTATCAATAAGTTCAAACTTTTTATCGCGCTTTGATTTTGGTTTTTCAGTGTTTTTTTGATCTTTCTCTGTTTCGCGATTAATAGGAGAGAAGCGTGTTAAATTTAGCCATTCGTTGAATGAATGTCTTTCGTTTAAATCGAATTGAAGGGGTTTACCAAGATTTAAAATTTCATTAGGAGTAAGTGTTTGGTCTTGGTTACTTTCTTTTGATTCTTCTATGGTTTGCGAGGTGTCTAAATTGAAATTTGCAATTTTAGAACGTTCGACTTTTGGCTGGAATAATTCAGGGTCTAAAACACCTGTCGTGTCTTTTATTTGTTGTTTTAATGCATCATCAATGGTTACACTTTTATGAATAGAAATGTCTTCTACATCAATATCAATATTTTTTAAGTGTTCGTTGTTTTGTTTGATGTGATGAGAGATTTCATTTTGTAGAAATTCTTGAGATGTAATATAATCGAATAAAATACTGCGATCTGTAGTATAACTAGCTGTTGTTTTTAGAGCTTGGTTATAATTGAAACTTTCTTTGTTTTTTAAGCCTTTTAAATAAATAGCTCGAGCAGATTGGCAATACGGAAAGCTGTCAATAACCGATTTTAAAGCTTCGGTTTGTGATGCTGTAACTTCTTGAGGATGCTGAAGCAAGTATGTAAAATCTGTTGTATTCATTGGCTAAGCCAAATTTAATTCTTTGTTTTTAATTTTAAGGGTAAAAGTTATCGCTTTATGAGTGCTCCTACCACTTTGCTAATGAAGCATTAAAAATATCCTGAGTAAGACGTTCAAAAATTTCTGCAATAGCAGTGTCTTTTTGCGAGCCGACTAATTGTTGACTTCCAGCATAGTCGTAATAAAAACTAAAGCTTTGCTCAAAATCGTCTTCCTCTTTTTTCTTATTGTAAAAGCGCACATTCACACGAATAGTTAAACGGTTTTGTGCTGCAGTATTATTTGCTGTTGCTGTGGTTGGCGATATTCTGTATTCTGTAATTTCGCCTTCATAAACCAAATCGCCATTAGAATTCACTAGACTTAAATTAGTTTGATTCGTGATTAAGTCTTGTAAAGCTAAGGTAAAATCTCGATCTAAACCAGGCTCGATAAGTATTGCGTTATTTTGAAAATAATTCACTTGAAACGTTTTAGCGTCTCCAGTTTCTGCACCTGTAAAAGAGTAAGGACCACAAGTAAAAAATGTTGTAGAGATGACTAAAAGCAGGATGTAATTAAAATATTTCATTAATATGTGTTTGGTCTTTTCATGGTTATAAACGCAAAAACTTGAGCGCCTTCAATAGTAAACGATGTGCTTATAAGTCTGTAGCCTTGGTAGTGTTTGTCGTTAATAAAATCTTCGGCTTCTTGTCTTAGTTTTTCAGAGCTGTTAGGACTGAACGATTTTTTTAATCTAAAAATTTCTACGGCTTTCATAAAGAGACATTCTATTAAATCACTAAAATAAGTTCAAATTTATGAGATTAAATAGAAGAATGTCTTAAAGTTTTCAAAAATAATATTTATTCTGGAATTTCATCACCTTGGTAGTAGTAGTAACTATTTGGGTTTATCGCTCCAGGTCCTAATTCATCCAGCCATTGTAGAGTAGAAGACACAGGTAAGTTGTTGTCATTAAACTCATATTCATAAACAATACTACTAGGATCTGAAAAATCTATCAGTGTTAGATTATTTTGAGAAAACAGAATGAAAAACGGATCGTAATTACTTACTCCGCCTAAAAGATCTCTTAAAAAACCATAAACTTCAATTAAATTCGTCGAATTTGAATATAAAGAATTTATATTTGAGTCATGTGAAAAAGTAGCACAATCTGCGTCTGTGCATTCATTGTTTATGTTACTAATATAATCGTTACTTATGAAGTCACTACAATAGCTATATTCATCTAATTCGTCTGTAACTGTATTGTATTCTGATCCATAAAATCGGTAACATTTTGTGTTAATTGTATTAGAAGGAGAAACCATATATTGTTCGAAATACCCTTCTACGTATTCATAATCACCAAGAATATATGTGTCTTCTGAAAAAGATTCAGTTAGAAAATAATAACTAGTATCATCTTCTACAAATTCAAAATCCTTATCTCCAATACGTGTAACTCTATTTTCTGAGTCGTAAGTTATATCGATGGATTCTATAATGATATCGTCACTAGTTGTTTTAGTAATGTTTGTTAATTTTTGTTCTGAGTCAAATTCAAGATTATAAAGTCGAACTTCATTAGGAGTAATCCTATAGTCAAATTGATAAATCTTGTATAATTGGCCTTCTGTATCAAAGTAAAATTTTAATTGAGGAACATCTTCATTGTTCACCATGTGAAATTCAGAAATAATTAAAGGATCAAATTCAATAATGGTTTCTGTTGGGTCGTTTGAAGTATTGCCGTCAGTATCGTCGCCATCATCACTAAGGTCACTTACGTTTTCACCTTCAGGACTAATGCCGTTAGCTGTTGCGCTGAAAAATAGACCTCTAGCATCAACCTCGCTTTGAGTAATAATATATGTTGCAGAATAGGAAGCGGTTTCATCAACTTGTAAATCACCTTCAGCACTTCCAGAATCAGAACTCATAAAGTTTGGTCCAGAACTTAAGGATAACGAAGTGCCTAACAAATCGGAAAGGTTCGTGTTTATATTGATTCCTGAAAGCGCAACATTGCCAATATTTTTAACTGAAATGTTATAAGTTAAAAGATCATTGACACCTAACAGGTTGTTAATATCTTCGGTAATAGTAACAGACGTTACCACTTTTAAACTAGGATTTTCTGTGGGTTGAACATTTGTATTGTCATCACTGCTACAAGCAAAAATGATGAACGCACCTGCAAAAAGAGAAAGTAAATTTTTCATAAAACAAAGATTAATAGCTTTCTAAAGGTAAGAAAATATATGCTATAAATCGAATTGTTTTATTTTTCGGTATAAAGTTCGTTCGCTAATGCCAAGTTCTGCGGCTGCTAGTTTACGTTTGCCTTGGTGACGTTCTAACGATTTTTTAATAAGTTCTAATTCTTTATCGTGTAAAGATAAAGTCTCTTCTTCTTCAATTTCTTCTGCAAAATGGTACTTATCTGAATTATCTGCAATAGCTTCAGAAGCGTTTGAACGTTCAGAAATAGAGAGGACTTCTATATCGTCTTTAGTCTCTTCGTAATTTGCATCTTCTTCATTGCCATAAATTTTTTGAATTAAGCCTTCATTGTCTTTTTGAACTTCTGAAGCATTGCCATTTTTCATGAGCTCCATTGTGAGTTTTTTAAGGTCGTTTAAATCGCTTTTCATGTCGAATAACACCTTGTATAAGATTTCACGTTCATTGCTAAAATCACTTTCGGCTTTAGCTGTATTAATAATGGCAGGTAAATTAGTGCTTCCGCTTGGTAAATAGTTTTGAAGTACTGAAGCGTTTATCGTACGATTTTGTTCTAATACCGAAACTTGTTCGGCAACATTACGTAACTGTCTAATATTACCAGACCATCTGAATTTTAAGAGTAAATCTACTGCATCATCGGTTAACTTAACTGTTGGCATTTTATATTTAAGCGCAAAGTCGCTTGCAAATTTTCGAAACAGTAAATGAATATCATCTTTACGTTCGCGAAGTGCTGGCAAATGAATATCTATAGTACTTAATCTGTAGTATAAATCTTCACGAAATTTTTCTTTTTTTATGGCTTCAAACATGTTCACGTTTGTAGCAGCTACAATACGAACGTTAGTTTTTTGTACTTTACTTGAGCCTACTTTAATAAATTCGCCATTTTCTAAAACACGTAATAAACGTACTTGTGTGGTTAAAGGAAGTTCGCCAACTTCATCTAAAAAAATGGTGCCACCATCTGCAACTTCGAAATAGCCAGAGCGTGTTTGCGTTGCTCCAGTAAATGCGCCTTTTTCATGACCAAAAAGTTCACTATCGATGGTGCCTTCTGGAATGGCGCCACAGTTAACAGCAATATATTTGCCGTGTTTTCTATGTGAAAGTGAATGTATAATTTTTGGAATACTCTCTTTACCAACACCAGATTCTCCAGTCACTAAAACCGAAATATCTGTTGGAGCCACTTGAATGGCTTTTTCAATAGCACGATTTAGTGTGGCATCGTTACCAATAATTCCAAAACGTTGTTTTGTCGCTTGAACTGATTCCATTAAAAATAAGTGAATGTTTCTGTTGTTGTTATAGTCATTTCTTCTTCCCCATCATTATTATACCTTACCTCTGTTTTTATTAAAGAAGTTGGGTAATTTAATTCGTTATATTCATATTCGTAAGTACTTATATTTGAGCCTCCTGAATTAGTTAATGTCGACGATATTATATTGTTTGGCGAAATTTTATCATCAAATTGAATTTCTGAAGTCATACCAATAAAATTATGAAGTATTACTGGGTCAGTTGTACTTATATTTTTATATGGATTAAGTTTATCGTCATAAGTGAATGTCTCTGTATAATAAACATAGTGTTCTAAACTAGTATGATTAAGTAATTTATAGATTTTAGATGTGCGGTTCGAATTTGAATCGTATTCGTACTCAATAATTAAGTGAGGATAAATATTAGTAAGTGGGCTGTTAAGTCTTTCTTCACGTATTAATAAGTCATAATTTTCATCGGAAAAAGTATATGTTATTAAACTTCCGGAAGTGATATTGCCTGCTCTTACGGTTATTGTATTTGCGTTATACTCTACGTAATATGAACTTACTCCTATACCAGACCCTGAATCGTAATTTATGATGTTTATTCTATTATCTTCATATTCGTATTTAGAATATAAATATTCAAGACCAGGGGAATATGTACTATCTAAAGTACCGTTTGAGTTGTAGAATAACTTATCTGTATTATAAACATCAGTTGATGAGTTATCAAGAAAACGTTCAAATAAAGCTGGTTGCCCAGAAGCTCTATACCATTTTTTTGTTTGTCTGGTGTAATCGAGATGCGAAAAACTCTGAACACTAGTAATGTGCCTTAAAGTTAACATATCATCATCATCAATGTCATCATCATCAATGTCTTCATTTTCGATATCCTCATGTTCATTAGTAATAGAGGAGTCATTTGTACAAGACAATATAAAAAAAGGAAACAGAAGTAATAAAAGAACTTTTTTCATGATTTTAAGTTTTTGATTATTGCCTTACTAAGTTAATTATTTTTTGAATACCCTACAGGCTCACCAATTAAGGTGGTTTTAGTAGCTCTTGTAATTTTTACATTTACAAAATCGCCTACTTTATAATGTGCTTTAGGAAATACAGTAAGTAGATTTTGGCTATTTCGTCCTGACCAATCTTGGTCACCTTTTCGAGCTTCTTTTTCGATTAATACTTCTACAGTTTGACCAATAAAGGATTGTGTTTTTTCGAAACTATGCTCTAATTGTAAATCGATGACTTCTTGTAAGCGTCTTTTTTTAACCGCTAAAGGAATGTCGTCTTCCATTTTGCGTTCAGCCATAGTGCCTGGTCTTTCCGAGTAAGCAAACATATATCCAAAAGCATATTTTACGTATCGCATCAAACTTAAAGTATCTTGATGATCGGCTTCCGTTTCGGTTGGAAATCCAGTAATCATGTCTTGTGATATGGTACATTCAGGAAGAATGCGTTTAATGTTGTCAATCAATTCCATGTACTCTTCACGAGTATGCTGGCGATTCATTTCTTTTAATATGCGATTGCTTCCGCTTTGAACAGGCAAGTGTATATAATTACAAATGTTTTCGTATTTGGCCATAGTTTCAACGACGTCTAAAGTCATATCTTGAGGATTAGACGTTGAAAAGCGAATACGCATTTTTGGTTGAGCTTGTGCGCATAATTCTAAAAGCTTAGCAAAATTTACTGCTGTGGCTTTTTGCATTTCTGTGGCTTTTGTAAAATCTTTTTTTAAGCCTCCTCCATACCATAAATAGCTATCTACATTCTGTCCCAACAAAGTAATTTCTTTATAACCTTTTTGCCATAGGTCGTTAACCTCTTCAATAATACTTTGCGGATCACGACTACGTTCTCGTCCTCTTGTAAATGGAACCACACAGAATGTACACATATTATCGCAGCCTCTAGTAATAGAGACAAAAGCAGTAACACCATTGCTGTTTAAACGAACAGGAGAAATATCGCCATAAGTTTCTTCCTTAGATAATATAACATTAATTGCATCTCTACCATCTTCAACTTCAGCAATAAGGTTTGGTAAATCTTTATAAGCATCTGGTCCAACAACAAGATCTACAATTTTCTCTTCATCTAGAAACTTACTTTTTAAACGTTCGGCCATACAACCCAAAACACCAACTTTCATTTTGGGATTGTTTTTTTTTACCGCATTATATTTCTCTAAACGCTTTCTAACGGTTTGCTCTGCTTTATCGCGAATAGAGCAGGTGTTGACTAAAACTAAATCGGCATCTTCAAGTTTTTGAGTCGTATTAAATCCTTCGTTAGATAAAATAGAAGCCACAATTTCACTATCACTAAAATTCATTGCACAGCCATAACTTTCTATAAAAAGTTTGCGCGTGTTTTCTTTTTTGGATTCTATAATTAAGCTTTCGCCTTGTTTATTTTCGTCTATTATCTTTTCCATAATTATATTGAAACAATTCTCTGTCAATAAGCATGCAAAGATACGATTATTTTGTGTAATATGACAAAGTGACAGTATGTAAATTTTATTAAAGTTCTTTATGAAAAGCTTATATTTGAGATGCTAACCAATTCTATATATTATGAAACTTCAAGAATTTGAAAGAAGAGTACAAAATGCTAAAGACTTAGATTTTGGCGATATTTTTAACAAAAGCATTGAGCTATTTAAAAAAGTTTGGGTGCAAGGACTTGTGATTCTATTACTTACTATGGTCTTAATGATTCCGTTTTATATTATTATGTATTTGCCATTAATTGCTGCTGGTTTGATTGATCCTTCTATGTTTGAAGCAGGAAATGATCCAAGCCCACTTTTGACGATACCATTTGTTTTATTTGCGCTTGTTTTTTCAGTAGTTGCTATGGTTATTGGATTAGGAATGCGTGCAGGGTTTTATAGGATTTGTAAAATGAAAGACCTTGATGAAGCTGGTTCTGAAGATTATTTTTATTATTTAAAAAGGCCATATTTGAGCAAGTTAGTTAAGTTGTCTCTTGCCACTTTTGGTATTACATTGCTGGCCGCCTTGTTGTGTGTCATTCCAGTTTTTTATGTCATGGTTCCTGTAACTTTAATGAATCTTATTTTTGCCTTTAATCCTGAGCAATCAGTTTCAGATATTATTAAATCTGGTTTTGCTTTAGGAAATAAAAAATGGTTAATCACATTTGGCTTAATTATTATTGCTAGCTTTTTAGCTCAAATTGTTGGCATGATAATGTGTTTTGTAGGTGTATTTGTAACTGCATCATTTGCATACATTCCAGTTTATTATATATATAAGGAGTCTGTAGGATTTGATAAAGACGACGAGCTAAAACAAATTGAAAACCTGTAATGGTAATATTTATGACCTATTAAAGCTTGAGAAATCAAGCTTTTTTTATTTTATTTTATTAATAAAATGCGTTTCAAAAAAGAATAAATTAGGAACGTAAATTTTTTTTCCTATACCTTTGCACTTCGAAAAAAAAGAAATATGGCTAAGAATTTAGTAATCGTTGAGTCACCAGCAAAAGCAAAAACTATAGAAAAATTTCTAGGAAAAGATTTTAAAGTAGAGTCCAGTTTTGGGCATATTGCAGATTTACCATCTAAGGAATTAGGTGTTGATGTTGAAGGTGATTTTAATCCTAAATACGAAGTATCTAAAGATAAAAAAGCAGTTGTAAAAAAGCTGAAAGATTTAGCGAAGAAAGCAGAAATGATATGGCTAGCAAGTGATGAGGATCGAGAAGGAGAAGCTATTGCATGGCATTTAGCAGAAACATTAAAGCTGGATAAAGACAAAACAAAACGAATTGTTTTTCATGAAATTACCAAAGCAGCAATTCAAAAAGCTATTGAAAACCCTAGAAGTATTGACTATCACCTAGTGGATGCGCAACAAGCACGTCGTGTGTTAGACCGTATTGTTGGTTATGAATTGTCGCCTGTTTTATGGCGAAAAGTAAAAGGCGGTTTATCTGCTGGTCGTGTACAATCGGTTTCTGTACGATTAATAGTAGAAAAGGAACGCGACATTTTAGAATTTAAACCTGAAGCGTCTTACAGAATAGATGCTGAATTTTCTAATGAAGAAGGGCAATCGTTTAAGGCGAAACTTCCAAAGAATTTTTCAACTAAAAAAGAAGCATACGACTTTTTAGAGCTTAATGCTTCAGCTAATTTTAAAGTTTCAGATTTACAAAAAAAACCTGCAAAAAAATCACCTGCAGCGCCATTTACAACATCAACATTACAGCAAGAAGCTTCTAGAAAGTTATATTTTTCGGTTGGAAAAACCATGAATATGGCACAGCGTCTTTATGAAGCAGGTTTAATAACCTATATGAGAACAGATAGTGTGAATCTATCTGATGAAGCTAGAAATGGCGCAAAAGCTGAAATAGAAAGTGCCTTTGGAGAAAAATACTGCAAACCTAGAAACTATAAAGGAAAATCTAAAGGCGCACAAGAAGCACACGAAGCTATTCGACCAACAGATTTTGCAACTCATTCTGTAGATATAGATAGAGATCAAGCACGATTATACGATTTAATCTGGAAACGTGCAATAGCATCGCAAATGAGCGAAGCACAATTAGAGCGTACCAATGTAAGGATAGAGTCTTCAACCCATGATGAAATCTTTACGGCTAATGGAGAGGTGATTAAATTTGATGGATTTTTAAAAGTATATTTAGAAGGAACAGATGATGAAGAAGTAGAGCAAGATGGCATGTTGCCTGCAATGAAAGTAAACGAGACACTTTTAAATAATTATATAACAGCAACAGAACGTTACACAAGACCTCCTGCAAGATATACAGAAGCATCATTGGTGAAAAAATTAGAAGAATTAGGTATTGGAAGACCATCTACTTATGCACCAACTATTTCTACCATACAAAATAGAAACTACGTAGAAAAAGGGACTGTTGATGGTGTAGAGCGAGACTATACACAACTAACCTTGAAAGATGGAAACTTAAAAGATATTGTGCTTTCAGAAAAAGTAGGCTCAGATAAAGGAAAGTTAGTGCCAACAGATATTGGTATGATTGTTACTGACTTTTTAGTCAATCATTTTGAAAGTATTCTTGACTATAATTTTACGGCTAAAGTAGAAAATCAATTTGATGATATTGCTGAAGGTAAGAAGGATTGGAAAAAAATGATGAAGTCTTTTTATAAAACCTTTCATCCTAAAGTAGAAGATGTTCAAGAAAATGCTGATAGAGAATCAGGAGAACGTATTCTAGGTAAAGATCCAAAAACAGGAAAACAAGTGAGTGTGCGTTTGGGGAAATTTGGACCAATGGTGCAAATAGGTACTGTAGATGATGAAGAAAAACCAAGCTTTGCAAGCTTATCTCCAGATCAGCAACTCAATACGATTACTTTTGAAGAAGCAATGGATTTGTTTCAGCTTCCAAAAGATTTAGGCGTTTATGAAGGTGAAGAAGTACAAGTTAATAATGGGCGTTTTGGCCCTTATGTAAAATTCGGAAAGACTTACGTGTCTTTACCAAAAGGGGTGGATCCTCTAAGTGTTGAGTTGGATGATGCCATCGTTTTAATAAAAGAAAAACAAAAAGCAGATGCACCTATATATATGTATCAGGATTTACCAGTACAAAAAGGAAAAGGGCGTTTTGGACCATTTATTAAATGGAATAACATGTTTATTAATGTTAACAAAAAATACGATTGGGACAATTTAAGTGATAACGATATCATAACACTAATTGAAGACAAAATTCAAAAAGAAAAAGATAAATTAGTGCACCATTGGGAAGCAGAAGGGATTCGAGTAGAAAAAGCACGATGGGGAAGACATAATATAATTAAAGGTAAAACTAAAATAGAATTGCCTAAAACCGTAGATGTCTCGAATTTTACTTTAGAAGAAGTGCAAGGCATTATCGAAAAGAATGCACCAAAAAAGAAAGCGACCAAGAAAAAAGCAACTACAAAAAAGAAATAACAAATGAATTTTAATTTTCTCTCTCCCGTTTCAGATGTAGTTTTAGCACATAACGAGTTATTACCACAACAAGCGTTGGGAAGAAGATTGAAGATACATTCTCAGCAAAATGGTATTCCTGATATGGAAGGTATTCATCTTGCTATTCTAGGCGTTATTGAAAATAGAAATGATGTCAATTACATAGGAGAAGATTTCAATTTAAATGAAATAAGAAAATCATTCTATCAATTGTTTCCTGGAAGTTGGACTACAACCATTGCCGATTTAGGAGATATTAATGCAGGAGAAACAGTTGAGGACACATACTTTGCTTTAAAAACAACAATTTCAATTTTAATCCAAAAAGGAATCATTCCTATTATTATAGGTGGAAGCCAAGATTTAACCTATGCAAATTATCGCGCTTATGATAATTTAACTCCTATGGTAAATATTGTTAATGTTGATTCTAAATTTGATTTAGGTGATTCAGCAAAACCAATTAAGAATACAAGTTTTATAGGTAAGATTATTTTAGATCAACCTTATAATTTGTTTAACTATGCTACAATTGGATATCAAACTTATTTTAATTCTCAAGAAGAAATTGACCTTATGGAAAAGCTTTACTTTGAAGCGTATCGATTAGGAGAAGTTTCAAATAAGATTGAAATAGTAGAGCCAGTGATGCGAGATGCAAATATTGTTAGTATAGATTTAGGCGCTGTCAAATCATCTGAAGTAAGTTTAAATCAAAAGGTATCTCCGAATGGTTTAGACGGAAAAGAGATTTGTGCCATTTCAAGATATGCAGGAATAAGCAATAAAGTAAGCTCAATAGGTATATGGGAATACAAACCCTCTAAGGATGATGAAATTTCTTCAATGTTAATCTCTCAAATGATTTGGTATTTTATAGAAGGGGTTAATTATCGAGTTAAAGATGATGACTTTAAAAATGATGAGAACTACCAAAAGTTTATTACCTTAGTAGAGGATCAAGAATTAGTCTTCTATAAGAGTAAAAAAACAGGAAGATGGTGGATAGAAATACCTTTTTTAACCGAAGTAAATAATAAATTAAAAAGACATACGTTATTACCTTGCATGCATCAAGATTATATCGACGCCTGTAACAATATAGTGCCAGAGCGCTGGTATAAAGCGTTTCAGAAGAATAGTGTGTAGTAAAATACGTTAAAATACATGCTTTTTTCATCGGTAAAATGTTTTATTTTTACGACGAAATGTAAATTTTTTTACTAAAAAAGTTGTTTTTTAATAAATATATAAATATGTTTACGCTCTTAAATTTTGAGCATAAAGTAATTAACCTCGAGTTTTCTATAAATATGAAGAAGTTTTTATTATTAACGGTAGTTTTAACATTCCTAGCAAGTTGTGGATCTGGTGACAGAGGTCAACTCGTTGGTGTTAAAGGAAAAAAGTGGCACCCAGAGAAGCCTTATGGTATGGAATTAATACCTGGTGGCGCATTTATTATGGGTAAGTCAGATGATGATTTAGCTGGTATTCAAGATGCACCAACTAAAACGGTTACAGTAAGATCGTTTTATATGGATGCAACAGAAATTACTAATAGCGAGTATCGCCAATTTGTGGAGTGGGTCAGAGATTCAACCATAAGAACTAAGCTTGCAATATTAGCAGATGAGGTTGGAGCAACTCCAGGTGATGGAGGTATTGGTGATTATGCATTTAAAGATGCAGATCCTGAGAATATGAATGCTTACGAACAATACATGTATGATAATTACAGTGGAATGGGTGAAACGGGTTACGAAGGTAGAAAGTTAAACCATGATGTTGAATTATTATTTGATACTAATGATTATCCAGACGAATACTATGTTGAGGTTATGGATACTATGTATTTACCGATAGAGGAGTCTTATAATGGGCAACGTACTTGGGATGTATCTAAGTTCAAGTTTCAATTTTCTTATATGGATATTGAAAAAGCAGCTAAAGCATCAAATAAAGGTAAAAAGAGATCAGAATTCATTATTACAGAATCTGTAGAAATTTATCCAGATACAACAGCATGGATTAGAGATTTTGCTTATTCATATAATGAGCCGATGCATAATGATTATTTCTGGCACGATGCTTATGGAGAATATCCTGTAGTAGGTGTGTCTTGGAAACAAGCAAAAGCTTTTTGTGAGTGGAGAACTTTATATCACAATGCTTATAGAAAAGAAAAGAAAAAGCATTTTGTAAATGAATATAGATTGCCATCAGAAGCGGAATGGGAATATGCAGCAAGAGGTGGTTTACAAGGAGCAACTTTCCCTTGGGGAGGACCTTATCCTAAAAATGATAGAGGATGTTTTATGGCTAACTTTAAACCTTTAAGAGGAGATTACGCAGCCGATCAAGCACTATATACGGTTGAAGCAAAGTCTTATGAGCCAAACGATTATAACTTATATAATATGGCTGGAAATGTTTCAGAATGGGTAATGGCATCTTATGATCCTTCTTCTTATGAATATGTTTCAACAATTAATCCAAGTGTTAATGATGTCAATAACCAACGTAAAGTTGTTAGAGGTGGTTCATGGAAAGATGTTGCTTACTATTTACAAGTGAGTTCTAGAGATTATGAATACGCAGATTCAGCTAGAAGTTATATTGGATTTAGAACTGTTCAAGATTATATGGGAACAGATGTAACTGCAAACGCAAATAATTAAAATCAAACAAAACAAATATATTAATCAACTTAAGTATTATACTTACTAAAAACTAAAACTAAAATTATGGCACAGAAAGGTAAAATCACAGTAACTAATATGATCTACGGATTAGGAGCAGCAATTGTAATTGTAGGAGCTCTTTTCAAAATACAACACTGGCCTTATGGATCAGAAATTTTAACTATTGGTATGATTGTAGAAGCGCTTGTATTTACATATTCAGCTTTTGAAAAGCAAGCTGGAGATATCGATTGGTCTTTAGTATATCCAGAATTAGCTGGAGGTGCATCTACTAACAAAAAGAAGAAAGAAGAGCCTAAAGATGCAGAAGGTTTACTTTCTAAAAAATTAGATAACTTATTAAAAGAAGCTAAGATTGATGGTGAATTAATGCAAAGTCTAGGTGCTAGCATTAAAAACTTTGAAGGTGCTGCTAAAGGAATCTCTCCTACAGTAGATTCTATTCAAGCTCAAAAGAAGTATAGTGAAGAATTATCTTTAGCTGCTGCTCAAATGGAATCATTAAACAGCCTTTATAAAGTACAAATGGAAAGTGCTAACAGACAAGCTACTATTAATGAAGAAGCTGTTGAAAACGCAACTAAGCTAAAAGAACAAATGCAATCTTTAGCATCTAACTTATCATCTCTAAATGGAGTATATGGTGGAATGTTATCTGCAATGAACAAAAACTAATTAGGCATAGATCTAATATTTATTAATTAAACCTAAAACTAATTAGACATGGCAGGAGGAAAAGCATCTGCAAGGCAGAAAATGATTAACTTGATGTATTTAGTATTCATCGCGATGATGGCTATGAATATGTCAAAAGAAGTGTTATCAGCATTTGGACTGATGGAAGCTAAATTCGCTAATTCTAATGTAGCAACTACAGAAAGAAATGGTGCATTATTAGCAGATTTAGAACAAAAAGGTGAAGAAAAACCAGAGGAATTTGCTTTACCAGCTCAAAAAGCTAAACAAGTAAGTATCGTTTCAGACCAATTTTATAAATATATTGAAACTCTAAAAGTTGATTTATTAAAAGGAGGTCAATATACTATTGATCCAGAAACAGGAAAATTACCATTTGAAGCTATGGATAAAACAGACATCCTAGATGAAAAATGGTTTACAGGTGACCGCTTAACTAAAGATGGTGACGCTGTAATGGCAGCAATTGCTAAATACAAAAAAGATATCAAAGATATTTTAGGTACTGATGTAAAGTATAAAAAAGCAACCGAAAATTTTGATACTCTTTTTGATACTTCTGAAATTACTAACAATGAAGGAACAAAAAAATCTTGGTTAGATTACCATTTCCAAGGCTTCCCAGCAATCGCATCGTATACCAAGTTAACTGCTATGCAGAATGATGTTAAGGTGACCGAAGCAAATATGTTCAACTTATTTTTAGGAAATACTTTAACTGAAGCTGTATCACTTAAAAAGTACCAAGCTATAGTTTTAGCTGATAAATCAGCATTCTTTGCTGGTGAAAAATTCCAAGGAAAAGTAGTGTTAGGTAAATACGCTAATGTGACGCCAACTAAATTAACTGTTCAAGGACAAGAAATTGATTTAACTGAAGCTATTGACTCTTTAGGAGCTGCCAAATTAGATTTCAATGTTGGAAATGTTGGTGAACAACAAATTGAAGGTACCTTTACATTCTTAGAAGATGGTAAGCCTCTTGAGATTCCAATTGTAGGAAACTATGTGGTTGTACCAAGACCAAATTCTGCAACTATTTCTGCAGATAAAATGAATGTTGTTTATCGTGGTGTTGCTAACCCAATGACGATTTCTTTCGCAGGTGTTCCTGATAATAAAGTAACAGCAAGTGCTGTTGGATTGAAAAAAGGATCAGGCCAAGGAAAATATATCATGGTACCAACAACAGGAAAAGAAGTGACTATTAATGTAACTGCTAAATTAGATGATGGTTCACCTGCATCAGATAAAAAGACATTTAGAATTAAAGATATTCCTAAACCTTCAGGTCAAATGGCTGGTAAAACAGGTCAATTTAGTTTACCAAGAAACAATGTTGAAATTGGTAGAGTAGAAGCTGTTTTAGAAGACTTTGATTTTGATTTACCATTAACGGTAACATCATTTAAATTTAAAGTGCCTGGTGCACCAAGTGTAACATGTTCAGGTAATAGACTTAATTCTCAAGCAAAATCAGCTTTACGTAAAGCAAAGCGTGGTTCTGATGTTCAAATTTTTGATATCAAATCTAAAAGTTCTGGACCAAGAATTAAGCCAGCCTCACCAATTATTATAGAGTTATCTAACTAAACCAACTTTATAGTATTATTAACCTAAATAAGTGTAAGATGAATTATAAATCTTTTTTATTAACCATTTTAAGTGTTGTTTTAACAACTTCAGGGTTTTCACAAGCCAATATCTTGAATGCGAAAAGCCCTCAGGAAATAGGTGTTAGAACTGAAGCTCAAAAAGCAATCGACAACGATAAACCTTTAGAATATGGTTACGTTGATGATAGAGATATTATGTACTCTAAAATGACTTGGGAAAAAGTGGTTTTAGATGAGCGTGTGAACTTTCCGTTATATTATCCAGTAGATACTAATAATATAGGAAGTAATAGACGTTCTTTATATGATGTCTTAACGAAAGCTATAAAAACAGGTGCAGTAGAAAACGTTTATGACGATTCTTATTTTACTGCTAAACGTAGTCTTAAAGATTTAGATGATATTACTAGAAAAGTAGATACTTTAGATATTGGGTATGACCAATTAAATGCTGATGGATTTGTTGATGCTGAATATATTACAACTAGAGAAATTGCCTCTTATGATGTAAGTGCTTATTTAATTAAAGGTTTATGGTATTTTGATAAACGTCAAGGTGAGTTAAAATATAGATTACTTGGTATTGCTCCTGCAGCACCAGATGTTAACTTTATTGATAGCGATGACGAAGCTAATAAAGAACCAAACCCTTTATATTGGGTGTTTTTTCCAGATGTAAGAGATATTTTACATGAAGCAAAAGCATTTAATAACAAAAACAGTGCAATGCCATTTTCATTTGATCATATCTTAAACGCAAGACGTTTTAACGGTTATGTATATAAAGAAGAAAATGTTTATGGCGATAGAAGAGTCGACGAGTACGTTAACGATAACGCTTTAATGCAACTCCTAGAATCGGATAGAATCAAAGAGAAAATTAGAAACTTTGAATTAGATATGTGGTCTTACTAAGACTATTTTTAAAATATTTAAAAACGCTCACTTTTAGTGAGCGTTTTTTATTTCCATTTATTTTATCTTCGCAGTTATGAACGTCGATTATATTATTGTTGGCTGTGGCTTAGCAGGAATTCATTTTTGTGAACAGTTAAAAGCTCATCATAAAACGTTTATGGTTTTTGATGACCAATCTCAACAATCATCTATCGTAGCAGGTGGTTTGTATAATCCTGTGGTTTTAAAACGTTTTACTTCAGTTTGGAAGAGCGACGAGCAACTGCAGTTAGCATTACCAATGTATCAGGCTTTAGAACGTGATTTACAAGTAAAATTAGATTATAAAATCCCTGTATTAAGACGTTTTACGTCTATTGAAGAACAAAATAATTGGTTAATAGCTTCAGATCATCCTACGCTTTCAAAGCATCTTTCTCCCAGTATTATAAAAAATAATAACACTTTTATTGAAGCTTCTTTTGGTTTTGGAAAGGTTCTTCATACAGGAAGAATTGATACAGCAACATTAATATCAGCCTATAAAAATCAGCTAAAGGAAACAAAGGCCTTAATCGAAGAAGCCTTTGAATATAATTTGTTAAAATCTGAAACTCAATTGCAGTATAAAAACATAACAGCAAATCATATTGTTTTTGCAGAAGGGTTCGGACTTAAAAAAAATGTTTTTTTTAAAGATTTGCCACTCAATGAAGCTAAAGGCGAACTATTAACCATTCATGCACCTGATTTAAAAATGAATTTTATTTTAAAGTCGAGTGTGTTTTTAATTCCTTTAGGTCATGATTTATATCGTGTAGGCGCAACTTACGACTGGAAAGATAAAAGCAACGCCATTACATCTCAGGCTAAAGAAGAACTCTTAAACAAGCTTAAAACCTTTTTAAAGTGTGATTTTAAAGTCGTTAATCATGTTGCTGGAATACGACCAACAGTTATTGATAGAAGACCGTTAGTTGGAAGCCATAGTGTACATTTTAATATACATGTCTTAAACGGTTTAGGAACTCGTGGTGTTATGATTGCTCCTTATGTCGCAAAACAATTATACCGTTTTATAGAACATGGTTTGGCTCTAGACGAAGAGGTAGATATTAGTCGGTTTCGTAAGGCTTCGCGTTAGCGATTGTAGTGTTATCCTTTTTATGCTTGAACTCTATTTATAATATTTTGGTAAAGATTAGGCATAAAAAGATTTAAACGAAAAGCGCGGTACTACGCAGTAGTAAACGCCCAAAAACTTATTTATTAACCAAATTTTTATCAAAGTGCATAAACAGATTAATCCAAATATTTCTTGATAGTCGCATAATTATTGGCGCAAAAATAATTAATGTGCCAATAATTGAAATGAAGACATAATGTACAGAAGCATTAAAAACAAAATAACTAATCACAAAAGCTGCGACAGCAAATGCAATTCCAACGGCATAACTCACGTACATCGCACCATAAAAGAAAGAAGGTTCTATTCTGTATTTGGTTTTACAGTGTGAACAGTGCTCGTTAATATGTAAAACTTCGGAAAGATGATAAGGGTTTTTATTACTATACATAGACTCTTGATGGCATTTAGGGCAAGAACCTGTTAGAATACTATATAATTTTGAGCCTTTTTTAAACATATAATTTAATGTACTTTTGCAAACTAATTGATATCACAAAATTAGGACTTAATTATTAAAACTAAGTAACAAAAGTTACCAATCTATGATTAATATTCACAATTTATCTATAGCTTTTCAAGGCGAATATTTGTTTGAAGAAATTACCTTTAAATTAAATCAAGGCGATCGTGTTGGATTAATTGGTAAAAATGGAGCAGGGAAATCGACGATGCTCAAAATATTATCTAAAGAATTAGAGCAGGATTCTGGACAGATTGCTTCAGATAAAGATTTAAAAATTGGGTTTTTAAAACAAGATATTGATTTTACGTTTGGAAGAACTGTACTTGAAGAATCTTATGAAGCATTTACAGAGATTAAAGCGGTTGAAGCTCAGTTAGAACATATTAATAATCAGCTAGCAGAGCGTGAAGATTACGAAAGTGATGCATATCATCAACTCATGGTAGATGTAAATGATTTGCAACATCAATACGAAATTATTGGAGGTTATAACTACCAAGGCGATACAGAGAAAATATTACAAGGCTTAGGATTTAAACGTGAAGATTTTGATAAACTTACAGACACCTTTTCTGGAGGATGGCGAATGCGTATAGAGCTAGCAAAACTATTGCTACAGAATAATGATTTGTTACTTTTAGATGAGCCTACCAATCATTTAGATATAGAATCTATTATTTGGCTAGAAAGCTTTTTGAACAATTATGTAGGTGCTGTCGTAATTGTATCGCATGATAAAATGTTTTTAGATAATGTTACGAATAGAACTATTGAAATTTCTTTAGGTAGAATCTATGACTACCCAAAACCGTATTCTAAATATTTAGTTTTAAGAGAAGAAATAAGAGGTCAGCAATTGGCGTCTCAAAAAAATCAGCAAAAGCAAATCGAGCAAACCGAAAGACTTATCGAAAAATTTCGTGCAAAAGCCAGTAAGGCAACGATGGCGCAATCGCTAATTAAAAAACTTGATAAGATTGATCGTATTGAAGTTGATGAAGATGACAATAGTGTGATGACACTTAATTTTCCAGTGTCGGTTACACCAGGAAAAGTTGTCATTGAAGCAGAAAATATATCAAAAAATTATGATGAAAATCAAGTGCTGTCTAATGTTAGTTTAATGATTGAGCGTGACGCAAAAACCGCATTTGTTGGTCAAAATGGACAAGGAAAATCGACACTTGCTAAAATTTTGGTTGGCGATATTAAACACGATGGACATTTAAAGTTGGGTCATAATGTTCAAATTGGGTATTTCGCACAAAATCAAGCCGAGTATTTAGATGGAAGTAAAACCGTTTTAGATACCATGATTGATGCTGCAAATGAAACCAATAGAAGTAAAGTTAGAGATATTTTAGGGTCATTTTTGTTTCGTGGAGATGAAGTAGAAAAATTTGTAAGAGTGCTTTCTGGAGGCGAACGAAATCGTTTAGCTTTAGCAAAACTAATGCTTCAACCGTTTAATGTTCTCATCATGGATGAGCCTACTAACCATCTAGATATTAAATCGAAAAAAGTATTAAAAGATGCTTTAATGCGTTTTGAAGGTACACTAATTTTAGTCTCTCACGATAGGGATTTTCTTCAAGGTTTAACAGCGACAATCTATGAGTTTAAAGATGAAAAGGTTAAGCAATATTTAGGTGATATAGACTATTACTTAGAGCAACGTAATGTAGAAAACTTACGAGAAGTAGAAAAACGTACAGTCATTAAATCGACTCCAAAAGAGAAGAAAACACAATCTTACGAGGAGCAAAAAAAGATAAAGTCTTTAAATAATCGATTGAGTAATACTGAATCTAAAATCAATCAGTTAGAAAAAGAAATCAAAGAGATCGATGTTGAGTTAGCTGTTAATTATGACGAAGTAGCTTCACAGCCCCATTTTTTTGATACTTATCAAGCAAAGAAAGACAAGCTTTCTCAACTTATGCAAGAGTGGGAAGATATTACTTTAAAGCTCGAAGATTACAGTTAATTTTTTTAAGTTTTTTTTAACGTTCGTGGGCTAAACTAAAGCCTAATTTTGTAGTCTTATATCAAAACTACTCCAATGCGAAAAATAATACTTTCAATTATTGGCATTTTGCTAATAATAGCGACTTTTTTATATGCCAAAAAACTTATTGCAGATAAAAATAAACCAAAACCTGTTTTGGCTAAAGTTATAAAAACCGTTTTTACAGATACAGTAAAAAACACCAAAATACCAATAGTTATTGCTGCTAATGGAAGTCTTGAAGCTAAACGTCGTGTAGAGCTTTATGCTGAAGTACAAGGTGTATTCAGATCTGGTAGAACATTATTTAAACCAGGACAAACCTATAGTTCAGGACAAGCTATAATTAGAATAGATGCTTCAGAATATTATGCAAATGTACAGTCTGCAAAAAGTAATCTTTATAATTCAATTGCAGCCATAATGCCAGATTTACGGTTAGATTTCCCCGATGTTTTTAACAAATGGCAAAATTATCTCAATAGTTTTGATCTAAACAAAACCACACCAAAGTTACCTGAAATGACTTCAGAAAAGGAGAATTATTTCATTACAGGAAGAAGCATTGTCTCAAATTATTATAGTGTAAAAAATTTAGAGCAACGCTTAGCTAAATATACTATAGCTGCGCCTTTTTCAGGAATCTTAACAGAAGCTTTAGTTACTGAAGGCTCTTTAATTAGAAGCGGACAAAAATTAGGAGAGTTTATAGATCCTTCTGTTTATGAAATGGAAGTGGCAATAAGTAAAACCTATGCTAATTTACTTAAAGTAGGCGAGGACGTATTACTAAATAATTTAGATAAAACCGAAACCTATCAAGGTAAAGTGTCCCGTGTAAATGGAAGTATTGATGCTACAACACAAACCATTACGGCCTATATTGAAGTCAAACATGAAAACTTAAAAGAAGGCATGTACTTAGAGGCTAACTTAAATGCAAAAGAAGAAAATGATGCAATTGAAATTGATAGAAACCTATTATTAGAAAGCCAACAAATATTTGTGGTTAGAGATAGTTTATTAGATGTTATAGATGTAAAACCCGTTTATTTTTCTGATACGAAAGTGGTTTTGAAAAATGTGCCTAACGGAACGATTATTCTTAAAAAATCGGTTCCAGGTGCTTACGCAGGCATGTTAGTTAAACCTTTTGAAGATAAAAGCAATACTAAAAACGAGTAATAAACATGAGAAAGCTTATCGCATATTTTATTAAGTATCATGTCGCAGTAAATGTCTTTATTTTAGCTTTTTTTGCTTTTGGTATTATAGGTGTAAAATCATTAAAATCTTCTTTCTTTCCATTAGTAGATTCTAAAATAATAAATGTAAGTATTACCTATCCAGGAGCATCACCTCAAGAAATTGAAGAAGGTATTGTACTTCAAATTGAAGACAACCTCAAAGGATTAAGAGGAATTGATCGCGTTACTTCTGTGTCTAGAGAGAATAGTGGTGTTATTACTGTTGAGATAGAAAAGGGCGAAAATATTGACTTCATGTTACTTGAAGTTAAAAATGCCGTAGATCGTGTACCTTCTTTCCCAACAGGTATGGAGCCTTTAATTGTTGCTAAAAATGAAGAAGTTAGACAGACCATTTCATTTGCTTTAAGTGGAGAAAACATTCCGTTATCAACATTAAAACAAATTGGCAGAGATGTAGAAAACGATTTAAGACGGATTGATGGCATTTCTCAAATTGAAGTTACTGGCTATCCAGAAGAAGAAATTGAAATTGCTGTAAATGAAGCTAATTTATTAGCCTACAATTTAACTTTTAATGAAGTAGCACAAGCGGTTAGCAACTCAAATATTCTAGTTACAGGAGGCACCATAAAAACCGTTGCAGAAGAATATCTTATTAGAGCCAACAACCGTTCGTATTACGGAGATGAACTATCTAATATTATAGTAAGAGCTTCTAACGATGGAAAAACGGTAAGATTAAAAGATGTTGCCATTATTCGCGATCGATTTTCTGAAACACCTAATGCGACTTATTTTAACGAACAATTAGCTGTTAATATAACTGTAACGAGTACGAATACCGAAGATTTAATTACTTCAGCAGACAAGGTAAAAGAATATATTGAAACGTATAATCAAACCCATAATAATGTGCGCTTAGATGTTGTGCGTGATTTATCTAAAACGTTAAATCAACGTACAGAACTATTAACAGAGAATGCCATTATAGGAATGATTTTGGTATTAATCTTCTTGTCTATATTCCTAAATACACGTTTAGCCTTTTGGGTGGCTTTTGGATTGCCTATTTCGTTTTTAGGAATGTTCATTTTCGCAGGACAATTTGATGTTACTATTAATGTGCTGTCACTCTTCGGAATGATTATAGTTATTGGTATTTTGGTAGATGATGGTATTGTAATTGCCGAAAATATTTATCAACATTACGAAAAGGGAAAAACACCAATTGAGGCTGCTATAGATGGTACAATGGAAGTTATTCCACCAGTAGTTTCTGCGATTATTACGACGCTTTTAGCTTTTTCACTTTTCCTGTTTCTTGACAGTAGAATTGGAGAGTTTTTTGGTGAAGTTTCAGTCATTGTGATACTTACTTTAGTTGTTTCACTAGTTGAAGCA
Organism: Lacinutrix iliipiscaria; assembly: GCF_042686125.1. Lineage (NCBI taxonomy): Bacteria > Pseudomonadati > Bacteroidota > Flavobacteriia > Flavobacteriales > Flavobacteriaceae > Lacinutrix > Lacinutrix iliipiscaria. The sequence continues at coordinate 4,743 of NZ_JBHUOV010000001.1, read as the reverse complement.
CTTATTATACTTCCAGCACATTTAGCTCATTCTAAAGCATTAAGACAGCAAAAAGAAGAGGAGAACCCTTCAAAAATAAAACAATTCTTCTCTAAAATGAGAGTCATTAATAAAGCTGGAGATAACTTTATGAATTTCTTGAGAGATAAGATCTATTCTCCAACAATTACTTTTGTGCTAAACTTTAAGTTACTTGCTCTAGGTATTTTTGTAGGTTTATTAATCTTAACCTTTGGCGCTATAGGTGGAGGTATAATAGGAGTGACCATGTTTCCATCTATTGCTAGTGATCGTGTGTCAATTGAGCTTAATATGCCTAATGGAACAAATGAAAAAGTGACTGATTCTATTATTTCTATGATAGAAAAAAAATCATTTATTGTTAATAAAGAGTTTACAGATCAATACCTTAAAGGCACAGGTAAAGAATTATTTGAAAATACGATTTTAACTCTAAATAGTAGTTCTAGCGCTAGCCTACAAATAAATATGCTTCCCGGAGAAGAGCGACCAGATGAAATTAAATCATCTTTAGTCGCCAACAGATTAAGAGAATTGGTTGGTCCAGTTATTGGAACGGAGCGTTTAATTTTTGGTTCTGGAGGAAACTTTGGAGGAAGTCCAGTTTCAGTATCTCTTTTAGGGAATAATATAGACGAATTAAAAGCGGCTAAAATAGAATTAAAACAAGTTTTAGAATCTAATCCTCTATTAAAAGATGTTGAAGACAATGATCCCGCTGGTATAAAAGAAATTCGTTTAGAACTTAAAGAAAGTGCTTACTTGCTAGGACTAGATTTAAGCACAGTTATGAGTCAAGTGCGTTCGGGCTTTTTTGGAGCTCAAGCACAACGATTTCAACGCGGACAAGATGAAATTCGAGTTTGGGTACGTTATGACAGAAGCAATAGAGCGTCTATTAATGATTTAGATGAGATGCGTATTGTGACACCAACAGGTGAACGTGTAACACTAAAAGATATAGCAACATATACTATTGAAAGAGGTGATGTGGCTATAAATCATTTAGAAGGACAACGTGAAATTCAAGTCTCTGCAGATTTAAAAGATCCAAGTACAAGCACCACAGATATTATAGCTGATATAAAAAATGTGACGATGGTGGAACTAAAATCAAAATACCCAACCATTTCAGCATCCTTTGAAGGACAAAACAGAGAAAAAGATAAATTAATGAGTTCGTTAGCGAAAGCGGGAATACCTATTTTATTACTCATTTACATTGTTATAGCTTTTACGTTTAGAAGCTATAGCCAGCCTATCTTACTAATATTACTTGTCCCTTTTAGTCTTACCGCAGTAGCTTGGGGACACTGGCTCTTTGGGTTTTCAGTAAATATTTTATCCCTTTTAGGGATTATTGCCTTAATTGGTATTATGGTCAATGATGGACTAGTACTTATAGGTAAATTTAACTCTAATTTAAGGGAGGGCTTAAAGTTTGATGAAGCACTCCTTGAAGCTGGAAAATCTCGTTTTAGAGCTATATTTTTAACTTCTTTAACTACAGTTGCAGGTTTAGCACCTTTATTATTAGAAAAAAGTAGACAAGCTCAATTTTTAAAACCTATGGCAATTTCTATTTCTTTTGGAATTGCTTACGCTACTATTTTAACACTTTTAGTGTTACCATTATTTTTATCTTTTAGTAATAATATTAAGAAAAATGCTAAATGGTTATATACTGGAGAGAATGTAACTAAAGAAGAAGTTGAACGCGCTATTAAAGAACAAAATGAAGAAAATGAACATTAGAATAACACTGTTATTTTGCTTTTTTATTGGGTTAAACCATGGGTATTCGCAACAATTATTGTCTCCAGATGATGCTGTAAAACAGACTCTAGATAATAACTATGGCATTAAAATCGCTAACAAAAACCTTGAAGTTTCAGAAAATAATACGAGTATTTATAACTCTGGTTATTTGCCTACATTAACAGGAAATGCAGGAACGACATATAATTTAGATAATAATGAATCTGAGTTCTCTGATGGTCGTGTAACCAATTTAAATGGCGCAGAAAGCTCACGCTATAATGCATCATTAAGTTTAAATTATACTTTGTTTGATGGTTTAGGTAGACGCTATAATTATAAGCGTTTGAAAGAGGAATACCAATTGTCAGAATTACAAGCACGTGAGACCATAGAGAATACAATTATACAATTATTTTCCGTGTATTATAATGTGGCTCAGTTATCTGAAAATGTAGCAACTTTTGAGCAAACCTTGTCCATTTCTAAAGACCGTTTGTTACGCTCGGAATATCAATTTGAATATGGGCAAAACACAAAACTTGCAGTATTAAATGCTGAAGTCGATATTAATAATGATAGTATTAATTTAATGACTTCTAAGCAGCAATTAAAGAATACTAAAAGAGATTTGAATTTGGTTATGGGAACGACCTTAACCGAAGATTTTAACGTCAAAACCGAGTTAAATTTCCTTTTGAATTTAAATAAAGAAGAATTATTACAGAATGCTAAATCTAGAAATGTAGCTTTATTACAGGTTGATAAATCTATTCAAATTAGTCAGTTAGACGTCAAGTCTGGAAAGTCTGCATATTTGCCAACTTTAGGCTTAACAGGAACTTACGGATGGAATAAAAATAATAATAATGCAGCATCTTTTGTTGCCATTTCTACCAATACAGGTTTGTCTGCAGGGCTTAATTTAAGCTGGAATATTTTTGATGGAGGAAGCACCTTAACACGTGTGAAAAACGCACAAATAAACTTAGAAAATCAGCAACTTCAAAAAGAGCAAATTCTTTTATCTATAGAGCGAGATTTCAATAATGCTTGGGATGATTATCAAAATAAACTTACTATATATCATATTCAGGAAGATAATATTAAAACAGCTAAAAACAATTTTGACCGCTCGCAAGAACAGTTTAAGATAGGACAAGTAAATTCTATAGAATTTAGGCAAGCTCAACTCAATCTTTTGAATGCTGAATTGAGTAGAAATCAAGCCAAATATGAAGCAAAACTTTCCGAATTATTAGTTTTACAATTAAGTGGAGAATTGTTAAATACGGCATTTTAAATTTCATTCCATATTTTTGTAGCCATGCATTTCATCGAATAAATTTGTTTATTGTCTAGATATCTCTTAGTTTCGTAATGAATTAATCCCAAATCGATTCAATTATGAAATATTTAAAACTTACATTTCTTTGTTTTTTTATAAGTAATATAGTTAGCGCAACTGTTTCTCAAGCAGAAAAAGAAGCCCTATTAGCGCTTTATGATTCTACACAAGGTGAACAATGGAATACAACATGGAATTTAATTACTCCTGTTGAATCTTGGTATGGTGTAACTGTTAAAGACAATAAAGTTGTAGAGTTAAATCTACACATGAATAATCTTCAAGGGAATTTACCTCAAGAAATAGGAAATTTAATACACCTTCAAAAAATAAACTTAGGTTTTAATAAGCTTAAAGGGAATTTGCCTTTAACTTTTTTCAATTTGAAAGAATTAAATACGGTTCAATTATTTATGAATGGATTTGAAGGTCATATCCCAAATGAGATAGGTCAATTAGTTAATTTAGAAGTTTTAGAGTTATTTAGTAATTCTTTTACTGGAGAGATTCCAGCATCTATTGGTGATTTAACAAATTTAAAGGAGTTGGTACTTGGTAGTAACTTTTTATCTGGAGAAATCCCAAATCAAATTTCTAATTTAGCACAATTAGAAAAGCTAATGTTAATGGATAATAATCTAGAAGGTCATATTCCTTCAGAGTTAGGAATACTAAAAAATCTTAAAGAGTTGGTATTATCAAGTAACGCATTAACTGGTGATATACCATATGAATTAAATTATCTGTCAGAATTAAATACAATAATGGTAAGTGGTAATAACCTAAACCAAGATGTTGTAAGTGTTATTGATAGAAGTCCAGAAGATATTAAAATGAATTTAGAGTTTAATACAGCGACTTCGGTAGCTGCAGAAGAAGATTGATTAATAGCTATTCAACTTCCAAAGGCAAAATTTTATTATTTTGCCTTTTTTTATGCTATGAAAGAACACTTTTTTCAATGTCCTTATTGTTGGCAAAATATTTCTATGTTGCTTGATAATAGCATCTCAAAACAGTCTTATATTGAAGATTGTGAGATTTGTTGTCATCCCATCCAAATTACAGCTGAATTTCAAAATTTACAACTTATTGGTTTTCAATCTGAAAATATTGAGCAATAATTTTATAATATAATCCTTGTAATATATAAAAAGCGTTGTATATTTGCAGTCCTAAATGATTGAGTCGGCATTATGAACCGAGAGTTAAAAGCTAAGAAAATTATTTGGAAATTAAATCGCGGGATAGAGCAGTAGGTAGCTCGTCGGGCTCATAACCCGAAGGTCACTGGTTCGAGTCCAGTTCCCGCTACTAAATAAAGCTTCACAGAAATGTGAGGCTTTTTTAATTTTAAGCTATATAATGTAAACTAAACCCATAAAAAAACCCTTCAGTTTCCTGAAGGGTTTTTCTTTTAAAAGGTTTATAATTACTTATTAGTATTTCACAAGTCTAACATGTTTCATGTCTTTCCCTTGAACGACTTTAACAATGTATACACCACCTTCTAAGTCTTGACCGAAGTTGTATTTATCTTCAGCACCGAATTCAGTTTGGTGAACGAGCTTGTTATTCATATCAAACACATAGATTGTAATTTTATCTTCAGTGTT